>NZ_CP101651.1:6697500-8577985 GCF_024442335.1 Streptomyces sp. CRCS-T-1
GATGACCTGTGGTTAGGGGTGAAAGGCCAATCAAACTCCGTGATAGCTGGTTCTCCCCGAAATGCATTTAGGTGCAGCGTCGTGTGTTTCTTGCCGGAGGTAGAGCACTGGATAGGCGATGGGCCCTACCGGGTTACTGACCTTAGCCAAACTCCGAATGCCGGTAAGTGAGAGCGCGGCAGTGAGACTGTGGGGGATAAGCTCCATGGTCGAGAGGGAAACAGCCCAGAGCATCGACTAAGGCCCCTAAGCGTACGCTAAGTGGGAAAGGATGTGGAGTCGCAGAGACAACCAGGAGGTTGGCTTAGAAGCAGCCACCCTTGAAAGAGTGCGTAATAGCTCACTGGTCTAGTGATTCCGCGCCGACAATGTAGCGGGGCTCAAGCGTACCGCCGAAGTCGTGTCATTGCAGCAATAAGCCCCAACGGGTGCTGTGATGGGTAGGGGAGCGTCGTCTGCCGGGTGAAGCAGCCGCGTAAGCGAGTTGTGGACGGTTGACGAGTGAGAATGCAGGCATGAGTAGCGATTCACACGTGAGAAACGTGTGCGCCGATTGACTAAGGGTTCCTGGGTCAAGCTGATCTGCCCAGGGTAAGTCGGGACCTAAGGCGAGGCCGACAGGCGTAGTCGATGGATAACCGGTTGATATTCCGGTACCCGCTGTGAAGCGTCAAACATCGAATCCAGTGATGCTAAGCCCGTGAAGCCGTTCCGGACCCTTCGGGGAAAGGAAAGTGGTGGAGCCGGTGACCCAAGTTGGTAGTAGGTGAGTGATGGGGTGACGCAGGAAGGTAGTCCATCCCGGGCGGTGGTTGTCCCGGGGTAAGGGTGTAGGCCGTGCGATAGGTAAATCCGTCGCACTTGTGGCTGAGACCTGATGCCGAGCCGATTGTGGTGAAGTGGATGATCCTATGCTGTCGAGAAAAGCCTCTAGCGAGTTTCATGGCGGCCCGTACCCTAAACCGACTCAGGTGGTCAGGTAGAGAATACCGAGGCGTTCGGGTGAACTATGGTTAAGGAACTCGGCAAAATGCCCCCGTAACTTCGGGAGAAGGGGGGCCACATCCGGTGATGAGCTTTGCGCTCTGAGCTGGGGGTGGCCGCAGAGACCAGCGAGAAGCGACTGTTTACTAAAAACACAGGTCCGTGCGAAGCCGTAAGGCGATGTATACGGACTGACGCCTGCCCGGTGCTGGAACGTTAAGGGGACCGGTTAGTCACTCTTCGGGGTGGCGAAGCTGAGAACTTAAGCGCCAGTAAACGGCGGTGGTAACTATAACCATCCTAAGGTAGCGAAATTCCTTGTCGGGTAAGTTCCGACCTGCACGAATGGCGTAACGACTTCTCGACTGTCTCAACCATAGGCCCGGTGAAATTGCACTACGAGTAAAGATGCTCGTTTCGCGCAGCAGGACGGAAAGACCCCGGGACCTTTACTACAGTTTGATATTGGTGTTCGGTTCGGCTTGTGTAGGATAGCTGGGAGACTTTGAAACTCGCACGCCAGTGTGGGTGGAGTCGTCGTTGAAATACCAGTCTGGTCGTGCTGGATGTCTAACCTGGGTCCGTGATCCGGATCAGGGACAGTGTCTGATGGGTAGTTTAACTGGGGCGGTTGCCTCCTAAAGAGTAACGGAGGCGCCCAAAGGTTCCCTCAGCCTGGTTGGCAATCAGGTGTTGAGTGTAAGTGCACAAGGGAGCTTGACTGTGAGACCGACGGGTCGAGCAGGGACGAAAGTCGGGACTAGTGATCCGGCGGTGGCTTGTGGAAGCGCCGTCGCTCAACGGATAAAAGGTACCCCGGGGATAACAGGCTGATCTTCCCCAAGAGTCCATATCGACGGGATGGTTTGGCACCTCGATGTCGGCTCGTCGCATCCTGGGGCTGGAGTCGGTCCCAAGGGTTGGGCTGTTCGCCCATTAAAGCGGTACGCGAGCTGGGTTTAGAACGTCGTGAGACAGTTCGGTCCCTATCCGCTGTGCGCGTAGGAATATTGAGAAGGGCTGTCCCTAGTACGAGAGGACCGGGACGGACGAACCTCTGGTGTGCCAGTTGTTCTGCCAAGGGCATGGCTGGTTGGCTACGTTCGGGAGGGATAACCGCTGAAAGCATCTAAGCGGGAAGCCTGCTTCGAGATGAGTATTCCCACCTCCTTGAGAGGGTAAGGCTCCCAGTAGACGACTGGGTTGATAGGCCGGATATGGAAGCACGGTAACGTGTGGAGTTGACCGGTACTAATAGGCCGAGGGCTTGTCCTCAGTTGCTCGCGTCCACTGTGTCAGTTCTGAGACAACGAACAGTTGTCGGTTTGAGCAGAACGAACAATTAAAGAGTGTGCTTGTTCGCTCGAAACCATTAGGGTTTCGGTGGTTATAGCGTAGGGGAAACGCCCGGTTACATTTCGAACCCGGAAGCTAAGCCTTACAGCGCCGATGGTACTGCAGGGGGGACCCTGTGGGAGAGTAGGACGCCGCCGAACAATCTTTGGAAAGGACCCCTGGTCCCAGCGTTCAGCTGGGACCAGGGGTCCTTTTTTGTTTTTGCGGTGCGCACCGGGTAGCCGGCTGCGCGAGAATGACTTGCGGTACCGAAGACAGGAGTCACCATGTCCACCAACTCTCCCGACGACCGACCGGAGCGCGACCAGCGGCGACGGGAGGGGGACCGGAGCGACCGCGGCGGTCAGCGCGGGGACCGTGGAGACCGTGGGGGCTTCCGTCGCGACAACAACCGCCGCGACAACGACCGTGGTGGCTTCGGCCGTCGTGAAGGTGACCGAGGCGATCGTGCCGACCGCGGTGAGCGCGGTGGGTTCCGACGGGACGACAGGCGCGATGACCGTCGTGACGATCGGCGTGACGACAGCCGTGGTCGTGACGACAGCCGTGGTGGCGGTTTCGGTCGGCGCGACGACCGAGACCGGGGACCGCGCAGGGACGACCGCGATCGCGGCGGGTTCCGGCGTGACGACCGCGGTGACCGTCCCGCGTTCCGGCGCGACGACCGTGGAGAGCGTCGCGACGACCGGGACCGCGGTGGCTTCCGGCGTGACGACCGTCGTGACGACAGGCGTGACGACAGCCGTGGTCGTGACGACAACCGTGGCGGCGGCTACGGCCGGCGCGACGACCGCCGGGGCGATGCCCGTCGTGGAGACGACCGTGGACCGCGCGGTGGCTTCCGACGGGATGACCGTCGTGACGATCGGCGTGACGACAGCCGTGGCCGTGACGACAACCGCGGTGGCTTCCGGCGTGACGACAGGCGCGACGACCGGGACCGGGGACCGCGCAGGGACGACCGCGATCGCGGCGGGTTCCGGCGTGACGACCGCGGTGACCGTCCCGCGTTCCGGCGCGACGACCGTGGAGAGCGTCGCGACGACCGGGACCGCGGTGGCTTCCGT
Source organism: Streptomyces sp. CRCS-T-1 (assembly GCF_024442335.1). Lineage (NCBI taxonomy): Bacteria > Bacillati > Actinomycetota > Actinomycetes > Kitasatosporales > Streptomycetaceae > Streptomyces > Streptomyces sp. CRCS-T-1. Next base: position 6,700,908 of record NZ_CP101651.1, read on the forward strand.
CGTGACGACCGTCGTGACGACCGGCGCGACGAGCGCCGTGGGGACGACCGCGGGGAGCGTGGCGGTTTCCGTCGGGACGACGCCGGTCGAGGCGGGCGTGGTGGTGGCTTCCGTCGCGACGACGCTCCTCGAGGCGAGCGCGGTGACTTCCGTCGCGACGACCGTGGTGGGGACCGCGGCGACCGTGGTGGTTTCCGTGGGCGTGACGACCGTGGGCCGCGGCGGGACGACCGCGATCGTGGCTTCCGGCGTGAGGGCGGTGACCGTGGTGGTTTCCGCGGCCGCGACGACCGGCGCGACGACCGCCGTGGCGGCGGCCGGTTCCGTGAGGAGCGGGAGCGGGACCGGGAGCCGATCAAGCGGCTGCCGATCCCCGAGGACGTCACGGGCGACGAGATCGACAAGGACGTACGGCAGGAGCTGCAGAGCCTGCCGAAGACGCTCGCGGACGACGTCGCCAGGAACCTGGTGATGGTCGCGCGGCTCCTCGACGAGGACCCCGAGGGCGCGTACGGCTACTCGCGGGTCGCGCTGCGGCTGGCATCGCGTGTCGCCGCCGTGCGCGAGGCCGCCGGGTTCGCCGCGTACGCCACCCAGAAGTACGGCGAGGCGCTGGCCGAGTTCCGGGCCGCCAAGCGGATGACCGGGAACATCGACCTGTGGCCCGTCATGGCCGACTGCGAGCGTGGGCTCGGGCGGCCGGAGAAGGCGCTGGACATGGCCGGTGCCCCCGAGGTGCACAAGCTCGACAAGGCCGGACAGGTCGAGATGCGGCTCGTCGCGGCCGGTGCCCGGCGTGACATGGAGCAGCTGGACGCGGCCATCGTGACGCTGCAGAGCCCCGAGCTGGCCGCCAACTCCGTGCAGCCCTGGACCGCGCGGCTGCGGTACGCCTACGCCGACGCGCTGCTCGCCGCCGGACGGGAGAGCGAGGCGCGGGAGTGGTTCGCGAAGGCCGTGGAGGCCGACCGGGACGGCAGCACGGACGCGTCGGACCGGCTCGCCGAGCTGGACGGGGTGGAGTTCGTCGACGTCATGACCGACGACGAGAGCGACACCGACGACAAGAGCGACGACGCGGACTCCCCCTCCGAGGGGGAGCAGAAGGACTGACGTCCGGTTGAGTTGAAGGGGGGCGGATCCCGGTGGGGATCCGCCCCCCCTTTTTTTGTGTTCAGGGGTTCTCAGAGGTCCAGCGTGCGCAGCACCAGGCCCGAGGCCGGTTTCGGGCCGAACGATGTCGACTTGCGCGGCATCGTGATGCCCTGGCGGGCCAGGTCGCGGACGACCTCCTCGCGGACCGGGTGCATCAGGACGGCCGTACCGCCGTCGCGCTCCGCCTTGGCGACCGTGGCGGCCGTGTCGTGGATGTAGGCGATGTGGGCGGGGGAGTCCTCGGGGATGTGCCAGACGTGTTCGAGGAGCGTGGCGTGCAGGACCGTCGCGTCGAGCGTGCGCCAGGCGGCGGGGCGGTCGGCGGGGATCGTACGGGCGAGGAGATCCGGGTCCGGGCGGTCGACGAGATGGAAGGAACCGTCGCCGGCCAGCAGGAACGCGTTGCCCTCGCAGGCCGCGTCCGCCAAGACCTCAAGGGCCTCGGGCAGGGAGGCCACCAGGCGGCGTACCCGGAACAGGCCGTGCAGGGCCGCCACGGCCCGGTCGACCGGCAGGTCGTGGAGGAGACGGTGGATGGCGCGGACCCGGAGGGGATAGCGGGCCGTGTCGACCAGGAGGACCAGGCCGTGGTCCCACGGGCTGGGGGAGGGGTGTTCCGCGCGGAGCCGGCGGTAGGTCGCCCAGCGATGGTGGCCGTCGGCGATGAGGGCCTGGTGACGGGCCAGGTCGGTCTGGATCGCGGCCAGGTCGGCGGGTGCGGTGACGGACCACAGGCGGTGGCTGAAACCGTCCTCCGTGGTGGTGGAGAGGAGGGGCGGCAGGTCGGCGGTGCGCTCGATCAGGTCCGCCGTGGAGTTCGCCGAGCCGTCGCCCCGGTAGGTCAGCAGCAGCGGTTCGAGGTTCGCCGAGGTGGCCCGCATCAGGGCCGCGCGGTCGGCGACGATGTGCGGCATGACGTCCTCGTGCGGCAGCACCACCTGCTCGCCGGGGTCCGACACGCGCAGGGTGCCGATGATGCCGCGTTGCAGCATGCCGGCGCCGTCCCGCTGTTCGTAGATGTACAGGCCGGGTTCCGGGTCGGTGGCCAGGACGCCCTCGGAGAGCCAGCGGCGCAGGGTCTCGGCGGCCTGTTCGTTGCGGGCGCTGGGCGTGGCGGCCTGGGGCAGGATCAGGCGGACGATGTTGTGCGGGTCCGAGGACTCGAGGTGGTGCAGGCCGTCGGGGCGCACCACGACGTCGTACGGCGGCGATGTGACGGCGGCAAGGCTGCCGACCCGGTCGGGGTCGTAACGAAGGCCTCGGAACGGGGTGAGTTCCAGGCCTCGGTGCTCCGTTGCCTCCGAGTGACCTGCTGTGTTCATCCCGGCATCGTACGGGTGTCAGTGGCATGGGGGATGATCGGGGGAAAAGCCGTCGAACGAGGAGCGATGCGGGATGAGCCGGAGCGTCAGGACGAGGCCCGAGGGCAGTGGGCAGGCCCTGAGCGAGGCGTACGACACGGCGCTGCTCGATCTGGACGGGGTCGTGTACGCGGGCGGGAGCGCGATCGCCTACGCCGTCGAGTCGCTGGCCGAGGCGCGGGCGGGCGGGATGCGGCTCGCGTACGTCACGAACAACGCGCTGCGGACTCCGGACACCGTGGCCGCGCATCTGACCAAGCTGGGGATACCCACGGGCGCGGACGATGTCATCACCTCGGCGCAGGCGGTCGCGCGGCTGATCAGCGAGCAGGTGCCGCAGGGCGCCCGGGTGCTGGTGATCGGCGGTGAGGGGCTGCGGGTGGCGCTGCGCGAGCGCGGGCTCGTGCCCGTCGAGTCCGCTGACGACGATCCGGCGGCCGTGGTGCAGGGATTCGGCGGGCCCGAGCTGCCGTGGGGCCGGTTCGCGGAGGCCAGTTACGCGGTCGCGCGCGGTGTGCCGTGGTTCGCCTCCAACACCGATCTGACGATTCCGAGCGGGCGCGGGATCGCGCCGGGCAACGGCGCGGCGGTGGAGGTCGTCCGGATCGCGACCGGCGCCGAGCCGCAGGTCGCGGGCAAGCCGCTGCCGCCGATGCACCGGGAGACCATCCTGCGGACCGGGGCGCGGCGGCCGCTCGTGGTGGGGGACCGGCTGGACACGGACATCGAGGGCGCGTTCAACGGGGACGTCGACTCGCTGCTCGTCCTGACCGGCGTCACCGACGGCGCGCGACTGCTGGCCGCGCCGCCGCAGCACCGGCCGACCTATGTGGACGCCGATCTGCGGGGGATGCTCAGCGGCCAGCCGGACATCGAGGCGCTGGAGGACGGCGGATTCCGCTGCGGAGGCTGGACGGCGACGGCCGGCGCGGAGGTGCTGGAGCTCGACGGGGACGGCGAGGCGCTGGACGGGCTGCGCGCGCTGTGCGCGGCGGCGTGGACGGCCGTCGGAGAGGGTGCGTGCGAGCTGGACGGGGGGAAGGCGCTGGCGAAGCTGGGCCTCTGAGCACCGGTTGGGAAGCGCGGTGCGCGGGCACGCTACGGCTGTGCGTGGGTCCGAGGACCCCGGCCGGATCCGGAATCGTGATCGAAAGGCAGGGTAGGTTAGCCTAACCTGCGTGTTGGTCGAGAGTCCCCCCGAACAGCGCGCGGAGACCGCCCCCGCGCCCCCGACTCGACGGGTGGTACGAGCCTTTGGGCTGGTCCTGGCCGTCGCGATCCTGGTGCTCGTCGCTATGGCGAGTATCGCGATCGGAGCGAAAGAGCTGTCCCTCGGGCAGGTCTGGCACGGTCTGTTCGAGGACTCGGGGACGTACGGCGATGTCGTCGTCGCCGAGCGGATGTCACGGACGGTGCTGGGGCTGCTCGCCGGGGCCGCCCTCGGTCTTGCCGGCGCGGTTCTCCAGGCGCTCACGCGCAACCCGCTCGCCGACCCCGGGCTGCTCGGCATCAACGCCGGCGCGTCCGCCGCGGTCGTCACGGCGATCACCTTCTTCGGGGTCACCTCGCTCAGCGGCTATGTCTGGTTCGCGTTCTTCGGCGCTGCCGCGGTCGGCGCGCTGGTGTGGTTCCTCGGCGGCAGCCGGGGCGCGACACCGGTGCGGCTCGCGCTCGCCGGTACGGCGATCAGCGCCGCGCTCTACGGCTATCTCCAGGCCGTGATGATCATGGACGACGCGGCGCTCGGCAAGATGCGGTTCTGGACGGTGGGTTCGCTCTCCGCTGCCACCGACTCGACCATCGAACAGGTCCTGCCGTTCCTGCTGGCCGGGACGATCCTGGCGCTGGCCCTGGCCCGGCCGCTCAACGCCATGGCCATGGGCGACGACACCGCCAAGGCGCTCGGCGCCGACCTGAACCGGACCCGGGCGCTGTCCATGCTGGCCGCGACCGTGCTGTGCGGGGCCGCGACCGCCGCCTGCGGGCCGATCGTGTTCGTCGGGCTGATGGTGCCGCACGTGGTGCGTTCCTTCACCGGGCCCGACCTGCGCTGGATCCTGCCGTACGCGGCGATCCTGTCGCCCGTGCTGCTGCTCGGCGCCGATGTCATCGGCCGGATCGTGGCCCGGCCGGCGGAACTCCAGGTGGGCATCGTGACCGCGATCCTCGGCGGACCGGTGTTCATCTATCTCGTACGACGGCGGAGGACGGCGCAGCTGTGAAGACCACCAACCGTGCTGTGAGGTCCCCCGGCGGTCTCTCGATACGCCTGGACGTGCGGGCCCTGGTCGTCGTGCTCCTGCTGCTGGCCACGGCGCTCACGGCGAGTGTCGTGCTCATCGGCACCGGCGACTTCCCGATCCCGGCCGCCGATGTGCTGCGGACGCTGTTCGGCCAGGGCAACGAGGGCCAGGAGTTCATCGTCAACGAGCTGCGGCTGCCGCGGGTCCTGGTCGGGCTGCTGGTCGGCGCCTCGCTCGGGCTCGGCGGCGCGCTGTTCCAGTCCATCTCCCGCAATCCGCTGGGCAGTCCGGACGTACTCGGCCTCGGACAGGGAGCGACGGCCGGCGCGCTCACGATGATCGTGCTGTTCTCCGGGGACGCCAACCAGATCGCCCTGGGCGCGCTCGTGGGCGGCCTGGTGACCGGGCTCGCGATCTATGTGCTCGCCTGGAAGCGGGGCGTGCACGGCTATCGGCTGGTGCTGGTCGGCATCGGCGTCTCCGCGATCGTCACCGCGGTCAACGGCTATCTGCTCACCAAGTCCGACATCGTGGACGCGGCCCGCGCGGTCGTGTGGATGACCGGCTCGCTCGACGGCCGTGACTGGGACCAGGTGTGGCCGCTGCTCGGGCTGTGCGCCGTGCTCGTGCCGCTCGCCCTCTGCAACGCGCGCGGGCTGCGGATGATGGAGATGGGCGACGACGTGTCGTACGCCCTCGGGGTCCGGGTGGAGCGGGTGCGCCTGCTGCTGATGCTGGCGGCCGTGCTGCTCACCGCGTCCGCGACCGCCGCCGCCGGTCCCGTCAGCTTCGTCGCGCTCACCGCGCCGCAGCTCGCCCGGCGCCTGACCCGTTCGCCCGGCCCGAACCTGCTGCCCTCCCTGTGCATGGGCGCGGCCCTGCTGGTCACCGCCGACTGGCTCTCGCAGCGGGCGTTCGGCGCCGAGCAGCTGCCCGTGGGTGTGGTCACCGGCGTGCTCGGCGGTGTCTACCTGCTGTGGCTGCTGGTCACCGAGCGCAAGGCGGGCCGGATATGAGCAAGAACCAAAGGAGCACTGTGAACCGTCTGTCCGCCGAGAACGTCACCCTCGCCTACGACCAGCGGGTGATCGCCGAGCAGCTGTCGGTGGAGATACCCGACAACTCCTTCACCGTGATCGTCGGCCCCAACGCGTGCGGCAAGTCGACGCTCCTGCGGGCACTGTCGCGGATGCTCAAGCCCAGCGAGGGCCGGGTGCTGCTCGACGGTCAGGTCATCCAGTCGATGCCCGCGAAGAAGGTCGCGCGGACCCTCGGTCTGCTGCCCCAGTCGTCCATCGCGCCCGACGGCATCACCGTCGGCGACCTGGTGGGCCGGGGCCGCTACCCGCACCAGGGCATCCTGCGCCAGTGGTCGACCGACGACGAGCGCGTCGTCCAGGAGTCCATGCGGCAGACCGGCGTCGCCGAACTCGCCGAGCGCTACGTCGACGAGCTCTCGGGCGGCCAGCGCCAGCGCGTGTGGATCGCCATGGCGCTCGCCCAGCAGACCCCGCTGCTGCTGCTCGACGAGCCCACGACCTACCTGGACATCCAGCACCAGATCGACGTACTGGACCTGTGCGCGGAGCTGCACGAGGAGCAGGGGCGCACGCTCGTCGCCGTGCTGCACGACCTGAACCACGCCGCCCGCTACGCCACGCACCTCATCGCCCTGCGCGAGGGAAGCGTCATCGCCGAGGGCGCGCCGAAGGACATCGTCACGGCCGAACTGGTCGAGGAGGTCTTCGGGCTGCGCTGCCAGGTCATCGACGACCCGGAGACGGGCACACCGCTGGTGGTGCCGGCGGCTCGGCGGGCACGTGCCGAGGCAGCGGCCGAGAAGGTGGCTACAGAAGCTTCCTGAGCTGGAGCAGATCGCGCACGCCCGCGTGCAGCTTCACCCGGCCCGAGCCCCAGGCCTTGGCGAAGCTCAGCTCGCCGTCGACCAGGGCCACCAGATCGTCGCCGGCCATGGCGAGTCTGATCTCGGCCTTGGCGGGCGGCGGCCCCTGCACGGTCTCGTGCACGTGGATCCGCCCGCCGCGCATGCGGCCGACGAAGGTGACGTCCAGGTCCGTGATGTGGCAGCTCACCGAACGGTCCAGGGACGCGGCGTCGCGGACGTCCCCTTCGGCGCGCTGCATGTTGTCCGAGAGCTTGTCGAGTGCGCTGCGGCACTCCTCGATCGTGGCCATCGCGACGACGGTACCGCAGCGGTTCGCGGTAGCGTCGGGGCATGGACGACGCAGTGCCCGAAGCGGCGGCGGTGCGGGAAGACACCGAGCCCGAGTACGACCCGGCCGCCCCCGCGCCCCTGAACGTGCCCCGCGCCCCCACGGGCGTCGCCGACGTGGACGCCTGCCTGGACCGGCTCGGCGACGCGGACCACCTCGCCACGGACGGACACATCGAGGTGTACGAGGATGTACACCGGGGGCTGCGCGACGCGCTCACCGCGCTCGACGCACGCCCGGGACCTCCGGCGCCCCCGTCGCACCAGCACGGACCTAGGAGCTGAACCGAACGTGGCAGGAGTCGCACGCCGCCGTCTCGACGCGGAGCTGGTCCGCCGGAAGCTCGCGCGCTCGCGTGAGCATGCCGGCCAGCTGATCGCCGCAGGGCGCGTCTCCGTCGGCAAGACCGTCGCGACCAAGTCCGCCACACAGGTGGAGACGGCGGCCGCGATCGTGGTGACCCAGGACGACGGCGATCCCGACTACGTCTCCCGGGGCGGCCACAAGCTCGCCGGCGCGCTGGCGGCGTTCGTGCCGCGGGGACTGGCCGTCGAGGGGCGCAGGGCGCTCGACGCGGGCGCGTCCACCGGCGGTTTCACCGACGTTCTGCTGAGGTCGGGCGCCGCCCATGTCGTCGCCGTGGACGTCGGATACGGCCAACTCGCATGGGCTCTCCGGAACGATGAACGCGTCACCGTCAAAGACCGTACGAACGTACGCGAGTTGACGCTTGAAGCGATCGATGGGGAGCCTGTGGATCTTGTCGTGGGGGATCTGTCCTTCATCCCGCTCGGGCTGGTCCTGCCCGCCCTGGTGCGGTGCGTGAAACCGGACGCCGATCTGGTGATGATGGTCAAGCCGCAGTTCGAGGTGGGCAAGGAACGCCTCGGCAGCGGAGGAGTCGTACGCAGCGTGCAGCTGCGGGCCGAGGCGGTGCGGGGGGTTGCCGAGAAGGCCTGGGGACTGGGGCTCGGGGTGAAGGGCGTGACGGCCAGTCCGCTGCCCGGGCCGTCGGGGAATGTCGAATACTTTCTGTGGCTGCGGGCCGGGGCACCGGAACTGGACCCGGCCGATGTCGACCGTGCAGTGGCGGAGGGGCCGCGTTGACCGAGAACCGAGCTCGTACTGTTTTCCTGCTCGCCCACACGGGCCGGCCCGCGGCCGTGCGCAGTGCCGAGCTCGTGGTGAAGGGGCTGCTGCGCTCCGGTCTCGGCGTGCGCGTCCTGGAGGCCGAGGCGCGCGACCTGCCGTTGCCGGAGGAAGTGGAGCTGGTCAAGGAAGCCACTCCGCAGTGCCTCGACGGGTGCGAGCTGCTGATAGTGCTGGGCGGCGACGGCACGCTGCTGCGTGGCGCGGAGTTCGCGCGGGCGTCGGGCGTGCCGATGCTCGGCGTCAACCTCGGACGGGTCGGGTTCCTCGCGGAGGCCGAGCGCGACGACCTCGACAAGGTCGTCGACCGGGTGGTGACCAAGGCGTACGAGGTCGAGGAGCGGATGACCGTCGACGTCGTGGTGCACCGCAACGGCGACATCGTGCACACGGACTGGGCGCTGAACGAGGCGGCCGTGCAGAAGGTGTCCGCCGAGCGGATGCTGGAGATCGTCCTCGAGATCGACGGGCGGCCCGTCACCGGGTTCGGCTGCGACGGGATCGTGTGCGCGACGCCGACCGGGTCGACGGCCTACGCGTTCTCGGCGGGCGGGCCGGTGGTGTGGCCGGAGGTCGAGGCGCTGCTGATGGTGCCGATCAGCGCGCACGCGCTGTTCGCGAAACCGTTGGTGACATCGCCGGATTCTGTGTTGGCTGTGGAGGTTCTGCCACACATTCCGCCAGGCGTGCTGTGGTGTGACGGGCGGCGGACCGTGGAGCTGCCCGCCGGTGCGCGGGTCGAGGTGCGGCGGGGAGCTGTGCCGGTTCGGCTGGCCCGGTTGCACCACGCGTCCTTCACGGACCGGCTGGTGGCCAAGTTCGCGCTGCCTGTCAGCGGGTGGCGGGGGGCGCCGCACTAGCGGAACAAGAGCTACCACTCGCGTGGGTGACAGGAGTGGGCCAGTCGCAATCCTTGGCTCCGACCTCGTAAGGTCGTGTCCGTGTTGGAGGAGATGCGGATACGGTCGCTCGGCGTGATCGACGATGCCGTGGTCGAGCTGTCGCCCGGGTTCACCGCTGTCACCGGTGAGACGGGTGCGGGCAAGACCATGGTGGTCACCAGCCTGGGCTTGCTGCTGGGCGGGCGCGCCGACCCGGCGCTCGTGCGGATCGGGGCCGGGAAGGCCGTCGTGGAGGGGCGGATCACCGTCCCGGACGACGCCACGGCCGCCGTACGCGCCGAGGAGGCCGGGGCCGAGCTCGACGACGGTGCCCTGCTGATCAGCCGTACCGTTTCCGCCGAGGGGCGCTCACGGGCGCACCTGGGCGGGCGCAGCGTGCCCGTGGGGGTGCTCGCCGAGCTCGCCGACGAGCTGGTGGCCGTGCACGGGCAGACCGACCAGCAGGGGCTGCTCAAGCAGTCCCGGCAGCGGCAGGCGCTCGACCGGTACGCGGGCGACGCCGTCGCCGTGCCCCTGGCCAAGTACGGCGAGGCGTACAAGCGGCTGCGCGCCGCCTCCGTCGAGCTGGACGAGATCACCACACGCGCGCGGGAACGGGCCCAGGAGGCCGACATGCTGCGCTACGGGCTCGACGAGGTCGCCGCCGTCGAGCCCCGGGCCGGTGAGGACGTGGAACTGGCCGAGGAGGCCGAGCGGCTGGGGCACGCCGAGGCACTGGCATCCGCCGCCGCGGCCGCCCACGCGGCACTGGCGGGCAATCCGGAGGACCCCGAGGGCGTCGACGCCGGGACGCTCGTCGCGGGCGGCCAGCGGGCCCTGGACGCCGTACGGTCGTACGACCCGGCGCTGGCGGCGCTCGCCGACCGCATCGGGGAGATCGGGATCCTGCTGCGCGACGCGGCGGGGGACCTCGCCGGGTACGCCGACGATCTGGAGGCCGATCCGCTGCGGCTGTCGGCCGTCGAGGAGCGGCGGGCCGCGCTCACCGGGCTGACGCGGAAGTACGGCGAGGACGTCGCCACGGTGCTGGCCTGGGCCGAGACGAGTGCCGCCCGGCTGACCGAACTCGACGGCGACGACGAGCGGATCGGGGAGCTGACCGCCGAGCGGGACGCGCTGCGGTCCGAACTGGGCGGGCTCGCACAGGCGTTGACGGACGCGCGGACGGAGGCCGCCGAGCGGTTCGCCGCCGCCGTGACCGCCGAGCTGGCCTCGCTCGCCATGCCGCACGCGCGCGTGTCCTTCGACATCCGGCAGACCGAGGACCCCGAGGGCGTCGAGGTCGGTGGACGCGCGGTCGCGTACGGGCCCGCCGGTGCCGACGAGGTGGAGCTGCTGCTGGCCCCGCACCCGGGCGCGCCGCCGCGGCCGATCGCCAAGGGGGCGTCCGGTGGTGAGCTGTCGCGCGTGATGCTGGCCGTGGAGGTCGTGTTCGCGGGGACGGATCCCGTGCCGACGTATCTCTTCGACGAGGTCGACGCCGGGGTCGGTGGCAAGGCGGCGGTCGAGATCGGCCGGCGCCTCGCGCGTCTGGCGAAGACCGCGCAGGTCGTGGTCGTGACCCACCTCCCGCAGGTGGCGGCCTTCGCCGACCGGCAGTTGCTGGTCGAGAAGACCAACGACGGCTCGGTCACCCGTTCCGGTGTGAAGGTGCTGGAGGGGGAGGACCGGGTGCGGGAACTGTCCCGCATGCTCGCGGGCCAGGAGGACTCCGAGACGGCCCGGGCGCACGCGGAGGAGTTGCTGGCGACGGCTCGGGCGGACATGTAGCGGGAAAGCGCACTGGCGTTCGGTCGCATGGTCGGGCAGGCGTGCCCCATCTTCACTCGTGTGGGTGATGCGGCCCGGCGCATTCCTCCCGATGGCGCGCCCCACTGTCGCGCCGCCGGGGTTCCGGCGTTCCCGGAACCCTCCGGTGTCCTGGCATCCTTGGCGGAGTACACGGAGGAAACCGCGCGGTGCGTTCCCCGCGCTCGTTCGTTCTGTACGTTCGTCGTGACCGCCCGACCCGAACCAGGAGCCCGGCCCCACGTGACCCCCGTGAGCAGCCACTCACCGCCTGGCCAGTCGCCGCTGCGCACCGTGCAGGTGCTGGGCGGAGGCAACGCCGCCAGCAGTGCGCATGTGAGATCGCTGGCCGCGGGGCTCGTCGCGAGGGGCGTGAAAGTCACGGTGTGCGCCCCCTATGAGGCGGATCGCGCCTATGACTTCAGCGGGGTCGGGGCCGATCACGTGCACGTTCCGCGCAGCAGTGACCCGGTGTCGGTGGCGGCACTGCGGGCGGCCTGCGCCAACGCCGACCTGGTGCACGCGCACGGGCTGCACGCCTCGTTCCGTGCGGTCCTCGCGCTCAGCGGGCGGCGCGTGGGTACTCCGCTGGTGGTGACGTGGCACGACCGGGCGCACGCCGACGGTGCGCGGGCCCATCTGCTGCGGGTGCTGGAGCGGCGGGTCGTGAAGGCGGCCAGCGTCGTGCTGGGGACGACATCGGCGCTCGTGGACCGCGCCCGATGGACGGGCGCCCGGGACGCCCGGCTCGCGGCCGTCGCGCTGCCCGGCCCCCGCAGGCCCGTGGAGCCCGACGACCCCGACGGGCTGCGCCCCAAGGTGCGTGCCGAACTCGGCGCCATCGGACGGCCGTTGCTGATGGCCGTCGGCTCCCTGGAGCGGCATCGCGGGTACGACGTGCTGCTGGACGCGGCGCGCGCCTGGCGCCGGCTCGACCCCGTCCCGCTGGTCGTGATCGCCGGGGAAGGGCCGCTGCGCGGCGAGCTCCAGGAGCGGATCGAGGGCGAGGGGCTGCCCGTCCGGCTCATCGGGCGGCGCGACGACATCACCGAGCTGCTCGCCGCCGCCGACCTCGCCCTGCTGCCGAGCCGGTGGGAGGAGTCACGCTCCGTCCTCGCCCAGGAGGCCCTCCACGCGCGCGTGCCGCTCGTCGCGACCGACGTCGGGGGCATTCCCGAACTCGTCGGCGACGCGGCCGAGGTCGTCCCGCACGGGAACGCCGAGGCGCTCGCCGACTCCGTCGTACGCCTGCTCGGCGACCCGGAGCGCCGGGAGTCGCTGCGGGAGAAGAGCGCCCGGCAGGCGGCCACCTGGCCGAGCGAGGACGAGACCGTCGCCCAAGTGCTCAGCGTCTACGACGAGTTGACCCAGCCCCGGCCCCTCACCTGAGGTCACCTGAGACTCTGGGAGACATGCCTGCGGGCCCGCAGCGCCAGGCTCAGTGCCAGGACCGTCTGCGGGTCGTCGAGGTCGGTGCCCAGCAACTCCCCGATGCGTGCCAGGCGGTTGTAGAGGGTCTGCCGGTTCAGGTGGAGCTCCCGGGCGGTCTCCGCCTTGCGTCCCGCGTGGGCGAGATAGGTCGCCAGGGTGGGCAGTAGCGGCGGCCGGGAGCGGCGGTCGTGCTCCAGCAGCGGGCCGAGCGCCCGGTCGACGAAGGCGGCCAGATCGGGGTGGTCGCGCAGCCGCCACAGCAGCAGGTCGATGTCCAGCCGGCGGGCGTCGTACCAGGGCCGGTCCGCCAAGCCCTGGGCCGCGGTCGCCGTCTCCGCCGCGTGCCGCAGACCCGACGCCGCCGCCGTCCAGCCGCCGGCCACCCCGACGACCACCACCGGCGGCTGCCCGCCCGGCCGCAGCATCCCGGCCCGCTCCACCCCGGCCCGCAGCGCCGCCGCGACCCGGTCCGCGACCGTCGGCCGCTCCGACTCCGAGCGCAGCCCGAGCAGCACCGGCACCCGTCCCTCCACCGGCCGCACCCCGAGCAGCACCGGCACACCCACCGACGCCAGTTCCTCGGCGACCGCCCGGGCCAGCACGGCCCAGCCTCCCCCCGGGGACAGGGCGTCCCCGAGCCGCATGACCATCGGCAGCAGCGGCCCCTCGCCCGGCCGGAAGCCCAGGACACGTGCCTGCGCCGGGGCGTCCTCCGGAGTGACCCGGCCCTCGGCGAGGTCCGTGAGGAAGTCGCCGCGCCCGCGCGCCGCCAGCTCGTCCTCCTGCCGTGCCTGCATCAGCACCACGGCCAGGATGCCCGCGGCCCGCTCGGCCGCCATCCGGTGCACGGGCGCCAGCGGGCTCCGCACCGGCAGCAGGACCAGACGCGCGCGGACACCGCCGCTGCCGGGCCCGCCGCCCGGCACGTCCACCAGGACCGAGCCCGCGAGCGGCGGCTCGTCCTTGTGCGTGCCGCGCAGCCCCTCCCACACCTGGAGCGGGTCCGCGCCCTCGGGACCGGCCCCGGCGGCGTACAGCAACTGCCCGTCCGCCGTCTCCAGGAAGACGGGATTGCCGCCGAAGTCCGCCAGAATGCCCAGCACTTGAGGCACACCGCCGCCGCCCAGCAGGGCCTCGGTACACCGCCGGTGCACCTCCTCCGCCCGCTGGAGCAGCGCGTAGTGGCCGTTGACGATCTCGGTGTGGACCTCCTCCGTGACCGTGACGAACGGCACCTCGCGATGGAGCTGGACCAGCGGCAGCCCGGCCGAGCGGGCCGTGTCGACGAGGGCGGCGGGCAGCCGTGTGAAGCGCGGGCCGAGCTCCACCACCAGGGCCGCGATCCCGCGCTCGGCCAGGGTGCGTACGAACGCCCGCTGTTCGGCCGGGCGGGTGCCGAGGCCGTAGCCCGTGGTCAGCAGCAGTTCGCCGCCCTTGAGCAGCGAGGCGATGTGCGGCACCTCACCGGCGTGCACCCAGCGCACGGACCGCCCGAGCCGGTCGCCGCCCGCCAGCACCTCGGGCAGTCCGCTGCGCAGCCCCGGCAGCTCCAGAGCCCGCTGCACGCTGATCCCGGCGCCCTGGGTGTCGTGATCGCTGTCCGTCCCGCTGTCCATGTGCCGGACGCTACCCGCGCGGGTGCCCGACGGACATCTCCGGCGGGCCACGGAGTCGATCATGCCCCGGATTAGGGCGTGATCTTCCGGGTACATGCGCGGGCATGGAATTCAGCGTGGTGGCGGTAGGTCGGGAGGACGACAGTCCGGTCGAGGAGCCGTTGCGGGTCGCGGTGCTCGCCGACCGGCTCGGGTACCGGGAGGTGTGGGCGGGCGAGGGACCCACGTGGGACTCGTTCGTGCTGGCGGCGGCGATCGGCGCGGCCACCGAGCAGGCCGTGCTGACGGCCGGGCCCGTGCCCGTGTCGGTGCGTGACCCGCTCACCATCGTCCGGGGCGCCGCGTCCACCGCGGCCGTCACCGGCCGGCCCGTCGGAGTGGCTCTCGGCACGTCCAGCAAGCGGGTCGTCGAGGGCGTCCACGGCCGCCCGCGGACCCGGCCCGCCACCGCCCTCGAGGAGTCGGCTTCGGCCGTGCGCGGACTGTGGGACAGCCTGCCGGGCGAGCCGATCGTGCCCGGCAGCGGCTTCCCGCGGCGGCTGCCCCCGCCCGGGGGCGAGATCACCGTCGCGGCATTCGGCGAGCGCGCGATCGCGGCCGCCGTCGGGTACGCCGACCGGCTGCTGCTCGACATCGTCTCGCCCGAGCAGGTGCGCGTCCTGCGGGCACGCATGCTCGCGGCGGCCGAGCGGGCGGGCCGTACACCGCCCCGGCTCGCCGCCTGGCTGCCCGCCGCCGTGGATCCGGAGCCGGAGACGCTCACGCAGGTCCTGCGCAGCGTCGTCGGCTATCTCGCCGTGCCGGGCTACAGCGACATGTTCGTCGAGGCGGGACTCGCCGAGGTCGTCGAACTGGCCGCCAAGGGCGCCGACCGGGACACCCTGCTGCGGGCCCTGCCGCCCCGGGCGGCGGACACGGTCGCCCTCGTCGGCGACGCCGACACCGTCCGCGCCCGGATCGACGCCTACGCCGAGGCCGGTCTCGACGAGATAGCCCTGGTCCCGGCCACGGCCGGCGACCCGGCGGGGGAGCGCACCCTCACCGCGCTCAAGCCGACATGACGAGGCGCGCCGCCCGTCACACGAGGCGGCGCGCCCCTCCGCTGTCCGGCCGGGTCAGCCGCCGTAGGCGCCCGAGGCCGTCAGACGCAGTGCCGTGTCGATCAGCGGCACATGGCTGAACGCCTGCGGGAAGTTGCCCACCTGGCGCTGGAGGTGCGGGTCCCACTCCTCGGCCAGCAGACCGAGGTCGTTGCGCAGGGCCAGAAGCTTCTCGAACAGCTTGCGGGCCTCGTCGACGCGGCCGATCATCGCCAGGTCGTCGGCCATCCAGAACGAGCAGGCGAGGAACGCGCCCTCGTCGCCGGGCAGACCGTCGACGCCCGCGTTGTCGCCCTCCGTCGGGTAGCGCAGGATGAAGCCGTCCGGCGTGGACAGCTCCCGCTGGATCGCCTCGATGGTGCCGATGACGCGCTTGTCGTCCGGCGGCAGGAAGCCCATCTGCGGGATCAGCAGCAGCGAGGCGTCCAGCTCCTTCGAGCCGTACGACTGCGTGAAGGTGTTGCGCTCCTTGTCGTACCCCTTCTCGCACACGTCCCGGTGGATGTCGTCGCGCAGTTCCCGCCACCGCTCCAGCGGGCCGTCGGCGTCGCCGGACTCGATCAGCTTGATCGTGCGGTCGACGGCGACCCAGGCCATCACCTTGGAGTGCACGAAGTGGCGGCGCGGGCCGCGCACCTCCCAGATGCCCTCGTCCGGCTCCTGCCAGTGGTCCTCCAGGTAGCGGATCAGCTTCAGCTGGAGCAGCGAGGCGTAGTCGTTGCGCGCGAGGCCCGTCATATGGGCCAGGTGCAGGGCCTCGGTGACCTCGCCGTACACATCCAGCTGGAGCTGGTGGGCCGCGCCGTTGCCGACCCGGACCGGGGCGGAGTTCTCGTAGCCCGGCAGCCAGTCCAGCTCGGCCTCGCCCAGCTCGCGCTCGCCGGCGATGCCGTACATGATCTGCAGGTTCTCCGGGTCGCCCGCGACCGCCCGCAGCAGCCACTCGCGCCAGGCGCGGGCCTCCTCGCGGTAGCCGGTGCGCAGCAGCGAGGACAGGGTGATCGCCGCGTCGCGCAGCCAGGTGTAGCGGTAGTCCCAGTTGCGGACGCCGCCGATGTCCTCCGGCAGGGAGGTGGTGGGCGCGGCGACGATGCCGCCGGTCGGGGCGTACGTCAGGGCCTTCAGCGTGATCAGCGAGCGGATCACGGCCTCGCGGTAGGGGCCGTGGTACGTACAGTGGTCGACCCACTCGCGCCAGAAGTCCTCCGTCGCCTCCAGCGACTGCTCCGGCTCGGGCAGCGGCGGCGGCTCCTTGTGCGAGGGCTGCCAGGAGATCGTGAACGCGATCCGGTCACCGGGAGCGACCGTGAAGTCCGCGTACGTCGTCAGCGACTTGCCGTAGGTCTCGGCGGATGTGTCGAACCACACGGAGTCGGGGCCCGCCACGGCCACCGTGCGCCCGTCGTGCTTGTGCACCCACGGCACCACCCGGCCGTAGGAGAAACGCATCCGGAGCTCCGAGCGCATCGGCACCCGGCCCGAGACGCCCTCCACGATCCGGATCAGCTGCGGGGCGCCGTCACGCGGCGGCATGAAGTCGGTCACCCGGACCGTGCCCCGCTGGGTGTCCCACTCGGACTCCAGCACCAGCGAGTCACCGCGGTAGCTGCGCCGGGCGGCGGTGGGTGGCTGCTGGTCGGAGGCGTACGCGGGGCCGAGCCGCCAGAAGCCGTGCTCCTCGGTGCCCAGCAGGCCGGCGAAGATGGCGTGCGAGTCGAAGCGGGGCAGGCACAGCCAGTCGACCGTCCCGTCCCGGCAGACCAGGGCAGCGGTCTGCATGTCTCCGATGAGTGCGTAGTCTTCGATGCGCCCGGCCACGTGCAACTCCAGTCGAACGGCCACGTCACCCCACGAGGGGGCTGTCGCTAGTGCGGTCAAGGGGGGTTTCAGCAGGTCTTGCAATGCGTCGTTGAGCTGTGAAGCAAAACAGGTCACTCAGCCGTGACGCAAAGCGCCAATTCTTGCTCAACGAACTGACGAGCTCACGTTGTTCCGGCGCTCACGGGCGGTGGGTGGTGCCGTTCGGGCCGGGCGGGCTCGGCAGCGAGTGTCCGAGCAGGATACGACGCACGCAGATGATCTGTGTGCCGCTCCGGACAAGGCGGGTACGCCGAACGAGTGAGCAACGGGTGAGAGACCGGTAACGGTGATCGCCTCCGTGTCGGTGTGTGTGCGGAGCGTGGCCGGAAGCCATCGCCCCGAGGCGCTGATACGCTGGTAGCCCGTGGACCGGTGGGCCCGTAAACCCCCGAACCGCAGCGACGGCGACCCCCGGAGAAGCCTCCGGCAGTCAGCCGCACCGCACCCCCAGACCGCGACCACGGGAGCCCCGTCTTGGCCATGCCGCCCGCCGCTTTTCGTAATTCGACGACCAAGCACATCTTCGTCACCGGGGGTGTCGCCTCCTCGCTCGGCAAGGGCCTGACGGCCTCCAGCCTCGGCATGCTGCTCAAGGCCCGCGGTCTGCGCGTCGTGATGCAGAAGCTCGACCCGTACCTGAACGTGGACCCGGGCACGATGAACCCCTTCCAGCACGGTGAGGTGTTCGTCACCAACGACGGCGCCGAGACCGACCTGGACATCGGCCACTACGAGCGCTTCCTCGACCGCGACCTCGACGGTTCCGCCAACGTCACCACCGGTCAGGTGTACAACACCGTGATCGCCAAGGAGCGGCGCGGCGAGTACCTGGGTGACACCGTGCAGGTCATCCCGCACATCACCAACGAGATCAAGCACCGCATCCGCCGCATGGCGACGGACGAGGTCGACGTCGTGATCACCGAGGTCGGCGGCACGGTCGGCGACATCGAGTCGCTGCCGTTCCTGGAGACCGTCCGCCAGGTCCGGCACGAGGTCGGCCGCGACAACGTCTTCGTCGTCCATATCTCGCTCCTGCCCTACATCGGCCCCTCGGGTGAGTTGAAGACGAAGCCCACCCAGCACTCGGTTGCGGCCCTGCGCAACATCGGTATCCAGCCGGACGCGATCGTGCTGCGCTGCGACCGCGAGGTGCCCACCGCGATCAAGCGGAAGATCTCGCTGATGTGCGACGTCGACGAGGCCGCCGTCGTCGCCTGCCCCGACGCCCGCTCGATCTACGACATCCCGAAGACCGTGCACGGCGAGGGCCTGGACGCCTACGTCGTCCGCAAGCTGGACCTGCCGTTCCGGGACGTCGACTGGACCACCTGGGACGACCTGCTCGACCGCGTCCACAACCCCGACCACGAGATCACCCTCGCCCTGGTCGGCAAGTACATCGACCTGCCCGACGCCTATCTGTCGGTCACCGAGGCGCTGCGCGCCGGCGGCTTCGCCAACCGGGCCCGCGTGAAGATCAAGTGGGTCACCTCCGACGACTGCAAGACCCCGGCGGGCGCGGCCCAGCAGCTCGGCGACGTCGACGGCGTCTGCATCCCCGGCGGCTTCGGCGACCGGGGTGTGCTCGGCAAGGTCGGCGCGATCAAGTACGCCCGCGAGAACAAGATCCCGCTGCTCGGCCTCTGTCTCGGCCTGCAGTGCATCGTGATCGAGGCCGCGCGCAACCTGGTCGACATCCAGGACGCCAACTCCACCGAGTTCGACCCCGCCACCGGCCACCCCGTCATCTCCACCATGGCCGAGCAGCTCGACATCGTCGCCGGTGACGGCGACATGGGCGGCACCATGCGGCTGGGCATGTACCCGGCCAAGCTGGCCGAGGGCTCGATCGTGCGCGAGGTGTACGACGGCAAGGAGTACGTCGAGGAGCGGCACCGTCACCGGTACGAGGTGAACAACTCCTACCGGGCCGAGCTGGAGAAGAAGGCGGGCATCCAGTTCTCCGGCACCTCCCCGGACGGCAAGCTCGTCGAGTACGTCGAGTACCCGCGCGACGTCCACCCGTACCTGGTCGCCACCCAGGCACACCCGGAGCTGCGCTCGCGCCCGACGCGTCCGCATCCGCTGTTCGCCGGGCTCGTCAAGGCCTCGGTCGAGCGGAAGACTTCGAAGTAACACACCAGTTGTACGGTGGCCGGGGTGCATCCCTTCAAAGGGCGTGCACCCCGGTTTCATTTCCGCAGGTCGGGTCGGGTACGTGGAAGGACAGGCATGACGATCAAGGACACCCCGGAGGAGTGGGAGGTCCGGGCGACGGACACCCCCTTCGTCGGCAACAAGACCTCCGTCCGTACCGACGACGTGGTCATGCCCGACGGCACCGTGGTCGGCCGTGACTACCAGGTCCACCCCGGCTCCGTGGCCGTCCTCGCCCTCGACGAGGCCGACCGCGTCCTGGTCCTGCGCCAGTACCGCCACCCCGTGCGCCACAAGCTGTGGGAGATCCCGGCCGGTCTGCTCGACGTCCCCGGCGAGAACCCGCTGCACGCCGCGCAGCGCGAGCTGTACGAGGAGGCGCACGTCAAGGCCGAGGACTGGCGGGTGCTGACCGACGTCTACACCACCCCCGGCGGCTGCGACGAGGCCGTACGGATCTTCCTTGCCCGCGATCTGTCCGAGGCCGAGGGCGAGCGCTTCGCGGTCGAGGAGGAAGAGGCCGACATGGAACTCGACCGGGTCCCGGTCGAGGACCTCGTGCGGGGCGTACTCGCCGGCGAACTCCACAACAACTGCCTCGTGGTGGGCGTCCTGTCCCTGGTCGCCGCCCGCGCGGGTGACGGCCTGGACGCGCTGCGCCCGGCCCAGGCGCCGTGGCCGGCGCGGCCGTTCGAGGTGTGAGCGGACGGGGCCGGACGGGGGCGTGAGCGGAAGGTGCCGGACGGGGCGTGAGCGGACGGGGCCCGACGGGGGGCGTGAAATGGGCCTGAATTCGCCCTGGCGCCTCCGCCCTGCTCCTCCACGCCCCTCCGCGCCCCTCCAAGGTGTGAAGATCGGCTGATCCGATCGGGGGATGTGGCTGCCGTCCCCGTCGCGCTCCTCCCGGAACGTTGCAGAGCGTGAACTAGGCTCTGAGGCACGCCCGAACCGGATTCCCGGCGGGCTTGCGTGCGTGGGACGGGAGTGTGGCCCGTGACGGATCAGGTCGTGGAGACAGGCGACGTGCGGCTGACCGGACACGCTGCCGGCGAGAGTCAGTTCCTGGGCCGCACACGGGAGTTGAAGGAGCTGCGCGCCGACATCGAGCGGGCGGGCCTGGACACCCTCGCCGGCCGCAAACCCCCACGCGCGCGGGTGCTGCTCATCGCCGGCCGGCCCGGCTCGGGTCGCACCGCACTCGCCGAGGAACTCGTGCACCAGGTCGCCGACCGCTACCCGGACGGGGTATTGCGCGCCCGGCTGACCGACCCGGACGGCACCCCCGTACCCGTCGAGCGCGCCGCCCGCGATCTGCTCACCGCCCTGGAGCACCAGGCACCGGCCGGGGCCTGCGGCGACGACCTGGCCGACTCCCTGCGCAGTGCCCTGGCCGACCGCCGCGCCCTGCTCCTGCTGGACGACGCGGCCGACGCCGAGCAGGTCGACGCCCTGCTGCCCGACACCCCGGACTGCCTGGTCGTGGCGGTCTCGAAGGGCCCGCTGACCGGCATCCCGGACGTCCGCCCCTGCACGCTGGGCGGCCTGGACGCCAAGTCCGGGGTGGAGCTGCTGTCCCGGCACACCGGCTCGGTCCGCATCACCGTCGACCCCCGGGCCGCCGAGGGCCTCGCCGAGGAGTGCCAGGGGCAGCCCGCCGCGCTGATGCTGGCGGGCGGCTGGCTCGCGGCCCGCCCCAAGGCGGCCGTCCTGGACCTCGCCAAGCAACTGCGCACCGACCCCGAGGGAACCGCCCTGAGCCGGGTCTTCCGCCTCGCCTACGACGCCCTGCCCGCCACCGCCGCGCGGATGCTGCGCCTGCTCGCCCTCGCCCCGGCCGGACTGGTCGACCCACAGGCCGCCTCCGCCCTCGTCGGCTGCTCGGTCGACAGTGCCCGCACCACCCTGGAGGACTTCGTCGCCCTCGGCTTCCTGCACGCGGTGGACTCGCCGCTGCCGCAGTACGAGGTCCCCGGCTGTCTGCACCCGATGCTCCGCGTCCTCGCCGGGCACCACGAGCGTCCGGCCGACCTCCAGGTGGCCCGTGCCCGGATGCTGGAGCGGACCGTACGGCTGCTCCAGGTCTGCCGAGCCATCACCGAGACCGACAGCCCCCAGGCACGCCAGAAGCTCCTCGACATGCCGCGTGCCCTGCGCTTTCCCACCCCCCGGGCGGCTGCCGACTGGCTGCGCCTGACCCGGCCCGCCCTGCTGGCCTCGGCCCGGCTCGCGGTCGGCGACGGGGAGCTGGACACCCTGGCCCGGCGGCTGATGGCCCAGCTGGTGCGGGCGATGGTGGCGCATGTCGGGACCCAGGCGGCCGCGCCCGACCTCTACGAGATCCACAGCCTGGTCCTGGAGGTGGCCGAGCGCCGTGAGCTGCCCCGCGAACGGGCCGCCGCCCTGCTCAACCTCGGCGATCTCGACGCCCGGACCGGCCGCACCGCCGACGCGCTGGTGCGCTACCGGGCCGCGCTGGACGCCGGACGCGAGGTCGACGACCCGTACGCGGCCGGACGCGCGATGGAATCCGTAGGCGGCGCGCATCTGGAGCTCGGCGACTACGACCGGGCCGCCGACTGGTTCGGCCGGGCCCTGGCCGAGCGGCTTGCCCGGGGCGAGCGTGCCGACGCCGCCCGGCTGTACGGGCGGATCGCCGCCGCCCACACCTTCGCGGGCCGCTACGGCGAGGCCCTGCGGAACTGGCGCGCGGCGATCTCCGGGCATCGCAAGCTCGGCGACGTGGCCGCCCAGGCGCGGGCGCTGAGCGAACTGGCCCGGGTCCAGGAGTACGCGGGCCGGCCCGACGAGTCGCTGCGCACCTGCCGGGAGGCCGTGGAATGGGCGCGGCGCGCCGAGGACACACGGCTGCAGGCCGCGCTGCACCTGCGGGTCGCCGACACCCTCGACCACCTCGGCGACCCCGCGTCGGCCGGGCTGCACCGGGGCGCGGCCGAGCGGCTTCTCGGAGAGGTAAACCAGGCAGATGACGCTGACGCCTGCGAAATCCGTACCGCATCCGCTGAAGATTGATGCAATGAAAGGCTAGACAGCGGGAACACCTTCATTAGACTGGCTCTGCCGCACGTTCTCTGCGGTCTCTCCCGGTGTGCCCGAGCGCGGCCGGGTATGTCTAGTAATGCCCCCATACCCTCTGAGCCAAGGACCGTGATCGACGTGAAGGTCGGCATCCCCCGCGAGGTCAAGAACAACGAGTTCCGGGTGGCCATCACCCCCGCAGGCGTCCACGAGCTGGTGCGTCATGGCCACCAGGTCGTCATCGAGCGCGGCGCCGGCGCCGGCTCCTCGATCGTCGACGAGGAGTACGTCCTCGCCGGTGCCCAGATCCTGGGCACCGCCGACGAGGTGTGGGCCGCCGCCGACCTGCTGCTGAAGGTCAAGGAGCCCATCGCCGAGGAGTACCACCGCCTCCGCAAGGACCAGACGCTCTTCACCTACCTGCACCTCGCCGCCTCCAAGGAGTGCACGGACGCCCTCCTGCAGTCCGGCACCACGGCGATCGCCTACGAGACGGTCGAGCTGCCCAGCCGCGCGCTCCCGCTGCTCGCCCCGATGTCCGAGGTCGCGGGCCGGCTGGCCCCGCAGGTCGGCGCCTACCACCTGATGCGCGCCAACGGCGGCCGGGGCGTACTGCCCGGCGGTGTCCCCGGCGTCCTGGCCGGCCGGGCCGTCGTCATCGGCGGCGGTGTCTCGGGCTGGCAGGCGGCCCAGATCGCCATCGGCATGGGCTTCCACGTGACCCTGCTCGACAAGGACGTCAACAAGCTCCGCGAGGCGGACAAGATCTTCGGCACGAAGATCCAGACCGTCGTCTCCAACACCTTCGAGCTGGAGAAGGCCTGCCTGGAGGCCGACCTCGTCATCGGCGCGGTGCTGATCCCCGGCGCCAAGGCCCCGAAGCTGGTCACCAACGAG
Organism: Streptomyces sp. CRCS-T-1; assembly: GCF_024442335.1. Classification (NCBI taxonomy): domain Bacteria; kingdom Bacillati; phylum Actinomycetota; class Actinomycetes; order Kitasatosporales; family Streptomycetaceae; genus Streptomyces; species Streptomyces sp. CRCS-T-1. The sequence goes on from NZ_CP101651.1 coordinate 6,723,840, forward strand.
CTCGTCTCGCGGATGAAGCCCGGAAGTGTCCTTGTCGACATCGCGATCGACCAGGGCGGCTGCTTCGAGGACTCCCGTCCGACCACGCACGCCGAGCCGACCTTCCCGGTCCACGAGTCGGTCTTCTACTGCGTCGCCAACATGCCCGGCGCGGTGCCCAACACCTCCACCTACGCGCTGACCAACGCCACGCTGCCGTACATCGTGGAGCTGGCGAACCACGGCTGGGCGCAGGCGCTGCGCCGCGACCCGGCGCTGGCCCGGGGTCTCAACACGCATGACGGCAAGGTCGTTTACCGCGAGGTCGCCGAGGCCCACGGCGTGGAGCACGTGGAGCTGGCCTCGCTGCTCGTCTGAGTCCGACGGCCGGTAAATCGGCTAAGTCATCAACCCGTAAAGGCGATACGTCAACACGGGACGTCAACGCCGCGCGCCCGGCCGGACCTTGCCCGACAAGGTCCGGCCGGATGTGTGTATGGTCACTTCGCGCTTCTCGAGCAACTCGCCTCGAACGTAACCCTTCAACCGATTCGCACACCGGTGAAACCTGCCGTGCGACGGCCGTACGCCCTTGACAGCGGGATGTTTCATTGCCGACACATCGGGCCGGGTCCGGCGGATTGTGTTGCTGCGGACGCCCGACACGCCATAGAGTCGCCAACCGTCGGCATGGTGCCACGCTGACCTGTCTAGAAGTTTCCTGGTCACCAAGGAGGTAAGACGACTTGTGAATGAGTCGACATTTACTCCCGGGGGTGGCCAGCCAGGAATGCCTGCACGGGACCAGGAGCCCGCGGGATTCGCGGCTGTCGGCTCCGTCGCTGTGCGCACCTTCGCAGCCCACCAGAGTCAGCAGGCGACTCACACAGCACACCAGAAGATGGATGGCCATCACGTGAACGCCATGGCCGGCGGCGGAAGTGGCGCGCCCCACAACCAACTCGCCGACTACGACGAACTGCCCGAGGGGCACTTCTACGACCCCGACGCGGAGTACGAGCCCGACCCCGAGTACGCGGCCACTCTCGCGCCCGACGCGGCCAGACAGCGCCGGGAGCGCATCGGTCCGACGGGGCGTCCGCTGCCGTACTTCCCGATCCCGGGCCCGCTGGGCGACCACGGTCCCGCGAAGATCATCGCGATGTGCAACCAGAAGGGCGGCGTCGGCAAGACGACGTCGACCATCAACCTGGGTGCCGCGCTCGCGGAGTACGGACGCCGGGTCCTGCTCGTGGACTTCGACCCGCAGGGCGCGCTGTCGGTCGGTCTCGGCGTCAACCCGATGGAACTCGACCTCACCGTCTACAACCTGCTCATGGAGCGGGGCATGGCGGCCGACGAGGTGCTGCTGAAGACGGCGGTCCCCAACATGGACCTGCTGCCCAGCAACATCGACCTGTCGGCGGCCGAGGTCCAGCTCGTCTCCGAGGTCGCCCGCGAGTCGACACTGCAGCGCGCCCTGAAGCCGCTGCTGCCCGACTACGACTTCATCGTCATCGACTGCCAGCCCTCGCTCGGCCTGCTCACGGTCAACGCCCTGACGGCCGCGCACAAGGTGATAGTGCCGCTGGAGTGCGAGTTCTTCGCGCTGCGCGGTGTGGCGCTGCTGACGGAGACCATCGAGAAGGTCCAGGAACGGCTCAACCCGGAGTTGGAGCTCGACGGGATCCTCGCCACGATGTACGACTCGCGCACGGTGCACAGCCGTGAGGTGCTCGCGCGTGTCGTCGAGGCCTTCGACGACCACGTCTACCACACGGTCATCGGGCGCACGGTCCGTTTCCCGGAGACCACCGTCGCCGGTGAGCCGATCACCACGTACGCCTCCAACTCCGTCGGCGCCGCCGCCTATCGCCAGCTCGCCAGGGAGGTGCTCGCCCGGTGTCACGCCGAGTGAGTCTGCCGGGGGCCGACGAACTCTTCCGTACGACAGGGGGGATGGGGCTGCAGCCGTCCTCGCCCAGGCGTCAGGCCAACGGCGACGCCCGGGTGCCCGCTCCGGCGGGTGAGGGCGACGCCGCGGCGGGCGCGGAGGACGCGCCGCAGTCGGTGCCCGCACAGGGCGGCGACGGCGAGGGCGCCGAGCATGTGGCGGCGGACGCGGAGTCGGCCGATGCCGAGTCCCGCAGCCGCTCCGCGGCCGCGGACCGCTCCGGCGCGGGGCGGCGTCAGGCGGCGCAGGAAGGTTCTGCCGCCGCTGCCGCGGGCGCGGGCCCACGCAAGCGCGGACGGGCGGCCGCACGCCGCCCCAGCGGCCGCGAGCGGCACGACGAGAAGATCACCGTGTACGTGTCCGCCGAGGAGCTCATGGACCTGGAGCACGCCCGTCTCGTGCTCCGCGGCGAGCACGGCCTGGCGGTCGACCGCGGCCGCATCGTCCGTGAGGCGGTCGCCGTGGTCCTCGCCGACCTGGAGACCCGCGGGGACGCCAGCATCCTCGTACGACGTCTGCGCGGGCGGTAACGGTAGCCTGCGGGGGCCATGACCTCGAACGCTTCCCCTCCACCCGCCGACGGCCCGACCGGCCGTCGGCGCGCGTTGGGGCGGGGGCCGGGCGCTCCGCGGGTGGAGCCGGAACCGCCTCCGCCGTCTCCTGCGGAGGCGTGGCCCGAGGTCGCGCCGCTCGAGCCGGTGGCACCGGCTGAACCGACAGCGGCGGAGGCCTCGGGGCCGGTGGCCGAGCGGGTGGAGCCCGTTGAGCCTGTGGTGCCCGTCGAGGCCGCTGCGGGGGCCGAGGCACCGGGTGATGTCGCCGACGGGGTCTTCAAGGTTCGGCTCGCCAACTTCGAGGGTCCCTTCGATCTGCTGCTGCAGTTGATCTCCCGGCACAAGCTGGACGTCACCGAGGTCGCGCTGTCGAAGGTGACCGACGAGTTCATGGCGTACATCCGGGCGCTGGGGCCGGACTGGGATCTGGACGAGACGACCGAGTTCCTCGTCGTCGCGGCCACCCTGCTCGATCTGAAGGCGGCCCGGCTGCTGCCCGCGGCCGAGGTGGAGGACGAGGGCGACCTGGCGCTGCTCGAAGCAAGGGACCTGCTCTTCGCCCGGCTGCTCCAGTACCGGGCGTACAAGCGGATCGCGGACATCTTCAGCGGGCGGCTCGACGAGGAGGCCCGGCGCTGTCCGCGAACCGTCGGGCTCGAACCGCAGCACGCCGAGCTGCTGCCCGAGGTCGTCATCAGCATCGGCGCGGAAGGGTTCGCCAAGCTCGCCGTGAAGGCGATGCAGCCGAGGCCCAAACCGCAGGTCTACGTCGACCACATCCACGCCCCGCTGGTCAGCGTGCAGGAGCAGGCCCAGCTCGTCGTGGCCCGGCTCAGGGAGCTGGGCGCGGTCAGCTTCCGGGCGCTCATCGAGGACACCGACGACACCCTCACCGTCGTGGCCCGCTTCCTCGCCCTGCTGGAGCTGTACCGCGAGAAGGCCGTGGAGCTGGAGCAGGAGGCCGCGCTGGGCGAGCTGCTCGTGCGGTGGACCGGCGGGGACGGGGACGAGACCCCGACCGTCACCGACGAGTTCGACCGGCCGCCCGAGCCGCCGAAGGAGGAGAAACCGGCGTGAGCGAAGAAATCACCGAGATCCCGGCCGGAGTGCGTACCGTCGCCGATCTCGACCTCAAGCCCGCTCTGGAGGCCGTCCTGATGGTCGTGGACGAGCCCGCGACCGAGGAACATCTCGCGAAGATCCTCGACCGGCCGCGCCGCCAGATCACGGACGCGCTGCGCGAGCTGGCCGACGAGTACACCGTCCAGGGACGCGGCTTCGAACTGCGGTTCGTCGCGAACGGCTGGCGTTTCTACACCCGCGCCGCGTACGCGCCCGCCGTCGAGCGCTTCGTGCTGGACGGCCAGCAGGCCCGTCTCACCCAGGCCGCCCTGGAGACCCTGGCCGTCGTCGCGTACCGGCAGCCGGTCAGCCGCAGCCGGGTCTCGGCCGTGCGCGGAGTCAACTGCGACGGCGTCATGCGGACCCTCCTGCAACGGGGTCTGGTCGAGGAGGCGGGCACGGAACCCGAAACAGGTGCGATCCTGTACACGACGACGAACTACTTCCTGGAGCGGATGGGCCTGCGCGGTCTGGACGAGCTCCCGGAGCTCGCGCCCTTCCTCCCGGAGGCGGAGGCGATCGAGGCCGAGACCCAGGAGGGCGTACCGTCGTTCGACCCGGACGCACCCGATGACGACGTGCCGGGCCGCCCGGTCACCCCGGGTACCGACGACGAAGACGACCAGACGGAAATTTGATGCGAAGCAGCAGCGGCAGGAACAGCAGCGGAAACAACGGCGGGAGCCGTGGTGGCAACAGCGGCGGCCGCGGCGGGAGTGGTGGTGGTCGCGGCAACTTCCGCGGCGCCGGCAACAACCGCGACGACAAGCAGGGCAGCGGCCGTCCGAAGAAGCCGCGCCCGGAGGAGCGCCGCTACGACGTGGGCCCCGGGGCGACGAAGGACGGCCCCAAAGCCGGACGTGGTGGTGCCGCCCGCGGCGGCGCCAAGGGCGGTCCCAAGCAGCCTCAGCAGCGTGGGCGTACGGCTCCGGCCCGCGCTCGCGAGTACGAGGCGCAGATCGAGGAGCGCAACCGCGACCGGTACGCCGGGAAGAAGGACGTCAAGATCCCCAAGACCTTCCCGGGCGCCGAGCAGGAGGGCGAGCGGCTGCAGAAGGTCCTCGCGCGCGCGGGCTTCGGCTCCCGGCGCGCCTGCGAGGAGCTGATCGAGGAGGCCCGGGTCGAGATCAACGGCGAGATCGTCCTGGAGCAGGGTCGGCGCGTCGACCCGGAGAAGGACGAGATCAAGGTCGACGGGCTGACCGTCGCCACCCAGCGCTTCCAGTTCTTCTCGCTGAACAAGCCCGCCGGTGTCGTGTCGACGATGGAGGACCCGGAGGGTCGGCAGTGCCTCGGTGACTACGTCACCAACCGCGAGACCCGCCTCTTCCACGTCGGCCGGCTCGACACCGAGACCGAGGGCGTCATCCTGCTCACCAACCACGGCGAGCTGGCCCACCGGCTGACCCACCCGAAGTACGGCGTGAAGAAGACCTACCTCGCGCACATCGTCGGCCCCATCCCGCGCGACCTGGGCAAGCAGCTCAAGGACGGCATCCAGCTGGAGGACGGCTACGCCCGCGCGGACCATTTCCGGGTCGTCCAGCAGACCGGCAAGAACTACCTCGTCGAGGTCACCCTCCACGAGGGCCGCAAGCACATCGTGCGCCGGATGCTCGCGGAGGCGGGTTTCCCCGTCGACAAGCTGGTGCGGGTCTCCTTCGGGCCGATCACCCTGGGCGACCAGAAGTCGGGCTGGCTGCGGCGGTTGTCCAACACCGAGGTGGGGATGCTGATGCAGGAAGTCGATCTCTAGACGCAGCGCCGACCTCGACATCCTTGAGTTCCCCGTGCCCGGTGGGCGCGGGGAACTGTTCGTGAACGGCCGGAAGGAACCACCCCGCATGACCCTCCTCGTCCACAAGCAAGCCGCCACCGGAACGCTCACCGGCCTCGCCCTGGGCGACGCGCTCGGCTATCCGACCGAGTTCAGCCCGGTGGACAGGATCGTCGCCAGATTCGGCCCCTGGCGGCAGCTGGAGCTGCCGACGCCGGCGCTCGTCACCGACGACACGCAGATGACACTGGCGCTCGGCAGGGGCGTACGCACGGCGATGGACCGGGGCGTGCTGGAGCCCGAGGGGATGGCCGAGGCCGTGCGGCAGGAGTTCATCGCCTGGAACCGCTCGCCCGAGAACAACCGCGCCCCCGGCAACACCTGCCTGCGGGCCTGCCGCCTGCTGGAACTCACGGACCGCCCCTGGCAGGAGGCCAGCCAGATCCAGTCCAAGGGCTGCGGCGCCAACATGCGCGTCGCGCCGCTGGGCGTGATCCAGGGCCTGAGCGACGAACAGCGCGCGGGCGCCGCCCAGTTGCAGTCCGCCCTCACCCACGGGCACCCCACCGCGCTCGCCGCGTCCGACCTCACCGCGCATGCCGTACGCCTGCTCGCGCAGGGTGCCGAGCCGTCCGAGCTGATCGGCCTGCTCCGCTCGTACGCCCTGGAGAACCGCAGCCACTACCACGAGCGCTGGCTCGGCGACCTGTGGAGCCGGGCCAAGGCTCCGACGCCCGAGCAGTACATCGCGCTCGGCTGGGACGAGTGTCTGGCGATCCTCGACCGGCTCCGGGACGCCGTGGGCACCGTCTCGCCCGAGGACGACCCGTGCCTGGCCACCGGCGACGGCTGGATCGCCGAGGAGGCCCTGGCGACCGGGCTGCTGTGCTTCCTGCTCTTCCCCGACGAGCCGGTCACCGCCCTGCGGCGCGCCGCCTGCACGGCCGGCGACTCGGACTCGATCGCCTGCCTGGCGGGCGCCTTCGCCGGCGCGCATCTGGGCGCGGAGGTCTGGCCGGCCGAGTGGGCCGACCGCATCGAGTACCGGAGCGACCTGCTCACGCTCGGGGCGCTGTGGGACGCGTGACGGTCAGGTGAGACGGACCGAGTTCCCCTCCACCGTGATCTGCTCGGCGGGCAGGGCGCGGGTCGCCGGGCCGTGGGCGACCGCGCCGTCGGCGATGCGGAACTTGCTGCCGTGGCAGGGGCAGTTGATCGTGCCGTCGGAGACGGTCGTCACCAGGCAGCGCTGGTGGGTGCAGATCGCCGAGAAGGCCTTGAACTGGCCCTGCTCCGGCTGGGTCACCACGACCTCCTCGTTCTTGAAGATCTTGCCGCCGCCGACGGGGATCTCGTCGGTGGAGGCCAGCTCCTGACCGGCGGGGGCGTCCGTGGTCTCTTTGCCGGTGGGGGAGACCGTCGACGTGGAGCCGTTGCCGTCGCCGCCCCCGCCGCAGGCCGCGACCAGTGCGACCGCGCCTGTCGCGCCCGTGGCGAGGAGAACCGTCCGGCGCGTGGTGTCGTAGGTCATGTCGTCACTCCGAACGTGCCAAAAATGGAGAAAATGGACTTTTCTGAATCTTGGCACTGAAAATACCCAAGGAATAGTAATTCGGGTGTCTCATCGGGCGGGCGCCGCGCATCCCGTTCGCGCGGGCTGACTAGGCTGGACGGACGTAGAGCGACACGCACGTCAGCAAGGAGCAGCGCCGTGGCGGTACGAGCGGTCCGGGGGGCCGTCCAACTCGAGCGGGACGAGGCCGGGCACATGGACGAGCAGGTCGGAGCCCTGCTCACGGCCATCCTGGAGCGCAACGAACTCGAGGCCGACGACCTGATCAGCATCTGGTTCACGGCCACGCCCGATCTGCACAGCGATTTCCCGGCGGCCGCCGCCCGCAAGCTCGGCATCGTCGACGTACCGCTGATCTGCGCCCAGGAACTCGACATCGAGGGCGCCATGCCCCGGGTCGTCCGGGTCCTCGCGCACATCGAGTCCGACCGGCCCCGGGCCGGCATCGCCCATGTCTACCTCGGCGCCGCGGCCGCCCTGCGCAAGGACATCGCCCAGTGAGAACCGCACTCGTCATCGGCACCGGCCTCATCGGCACCTCCGCCGGCCTGGCCCTGTCCCAGCGGGGCGTCGTGGTGCACCTCGCCGACCCGAACCCGGAGCAGGCCCGTACGGCGGCCGCGCTCGGCGCCGGCACCGACGAGGCGCCGGACGGGCCCGTCGACCTCGCGATCGTCGCCGCCCCGCCCGCCCATGTGGCGGACGTGCTCGCCGACGCCATGCTCCGCGGAGCGGCCCGCGGCTACCTGGACGTCGCCAGCGTCAAGGGCGGACCGCGCCGCGAGCTGGAGGCACGCGGCCTCGATCTGAGCGCCTACATCGGCACGCACCCCATGTCGGGCCGGGAGAAGTCCGGCCCGCTGGCCGCGACCGGGGATCTCTTCGAGGGCCGCCCGTGGGTGCTGACCCCGACCCGGGACACCGACACCGAGGTGCTGAACCTCGCCCTGGAACTGGTCTCGCACTGCCGTGCCGTGCCGGTGGTGATGGACGCCGACGCCCACGACCGGGCCGTCGCCCTCGTCTCCCACATGCCCCACCTGGTCTCCAGCCTGGTCGCCGCCCGCCTGGAGAACGCCGAGGAGGCCGCCGTACGGCTCTGCGGGCAGGGCATCCGGGATGTGACGCGGATCGCCGCCTCCGACCCCCGGATGTGGATCGACATCCTCTCTGCCAACCCCGGGCCGGTCGCCGACCTGCTCACGGACGTCGCCGGCGACCTGGAGGAGACCGTGCGGGCCCTGCGCGCCCTGCAGTCCACCGACGACCACAAGCGCCGCGAGGGCGGCACCGGCATCGAGGACGTCCTGCGGCGCGGCAACGCGGGGCAGATCCGCGTCCCCGGCAAGCACGGCTCCGCCCCCCGGGTCTACGAGGTCGTGGCGGTGCTCATCGACGACCAGCCGGGACAGCTGGCCCGGATCTTCGCGGACGCGGGCATGGCCGGCGTCAACATCGAGGACGTACGGATCGAGCACGCGACGGGGCAGCAGGCCGGTCTGGTGCAGCTGATGGTCGAACCGAAGGCGGCACCCGTGCTGAGCGCCGCGCTGCGCGAGCGGGGCTGGGCGATTCGGCAGTAGGGCATCCTGGAACAGGGCCGTCCGACGCGCGGCCGGACGAGTGACCCGCACCCAGTAACCTTGTGCGGGGCCCTCGCGCCCTCACCCCGCCAGCCCGGTCCAGGAAGGTCTCCACTGTGGAAAGCCCCACGCCCGTGATTGTCGCCATCGACGGCCCCTCCGGCACGGGCAAGTCGAGCACGTCGAAGGCCGTGGCGGCACAGCTCGGGCTGAGCTACCTGGACACCGGCGCCCAGTACCGGGCGATCACCTGGTGGATGGTGAGCAACGGCATCGACATCGACGACCCCGCCGCGATCGCCGCCGCGGCCGGCAAGCCGGAGATCGTCTCGGGCACCGACCCGCAGGGCCCGACCATCACCGTCGACGGCGTCGACGTGGCCGGGCCGATCCGCACCCAGGAGGTCACCTCCAAGGTCAGCGCGGTCAGCGCGGTCTCCGACGTGCGGGCCCGGATCACCGAGCTGCAGCGCACGATCGCGGCCTCCGCGCAGGACGGCATCGTGGTCGAGGGCCGGGACATCGGCACCACCGTGCTGCCCGACGCCGACCTGAAGATCTTCCTCACCGCCTCTCCGGAGGCGCGTGCCGCCCGCCGCAGCGGCGAGGTGAAGGGCTCCGACGTCCACTCCACCCGCGAGGCCCTGATCAAGCGGGACGCGGCCGACTCCAGCCGCAAGACCTCGCCGCTCGCCAAGGCGGGCGACGCGGTCGAGGTGGACACCACCGAGCTCACGCTGGCCCAGGTCATCGAGTGTGTCGTCACCCTCGTCGAGGAGAAGCGGGCAGGGAAGTGACCGAGCTGCCTTCGGTACGGGGTGCCGAGGTCGGGCGGCGCATCGGCGTCGGCCTGATGTACGGGTTCTGGAAGCCGCGCGTGCTCGGCGCCTGGCGGGTGCCGACCAGCGGCCCGGTGATCCTCGCGGTCAACCACTCCCACAACATCGACGGCCCGATGGTCATGGGCGTGGCGCCCCGGCCGACGCACTTCCTGATCAAGAAGGAGGCGTTCATCGGGCCGCTGGACCCCTTCCTGCTCGGCATCGGGCAGGTGAAGGTGGACCGCGACACCACCGACCGGACGGCGATCACCCACGCGCTCGGCATCCTGGACAGCGGCGGCGTGCTCGGCATCTTCCCCGAGGGCACCCGGGGCGAGGGCGACTTCGCCTCGCTGCGCGCCGGGCTCGCGTACTTCGCGGTGCGCAGCGGTGCCCCGATCGTGCCGGTCGCCGTGCTGGGAAGCACCGACAAGCGCGGACGGTTGATAAAGGGGCTGCCGCCGCTGCGCTCGCGCGTCGACGTCGTCTTCGGCGAGCCCTTCGACGCGGGCGACGGCAGCGGGCGCCGTACGCGCAAGGCGCTGGACGAGGCCACCGGCCGCATCCAGAAGCAGCTCGCCGCCCACCTGGAAAACGCCAGGCGCCTCACCAGGCGCTAGGCAACACTGAGTAGTGGATCAGCCCGGAAGACAGCGGGTACTCCACCGACCACCAAGATGAACGACGAGGTACGGACTTCATGAACGACCACATCCAGCCCGACGGCTCGGCCGCCTCCGAGGGCGCGCACGAGCACGACCACGGGGCGCTCGGCGACGCCGAGTTCGCGGAGTTCATGGAGCTCGCCGCGGAAGAGGGCTTCGACCCCGAGGACGTCGAGGGCGCCATCGAGGAGGCCGGACACGGCCCGCTGCCCGTGCTCGCCGTGGTCGGCCGCCCCAATGTCGGCAAGTCGACTCTGGTGAACCGCATCATCGGACGCCGCGAGGCCGTCGTCGAGGACAAGCCGGGCGTCACCCGCGACCGTGTGACCTACGAGGCCGAGTGGGCGGGCCGCCGCTTCAAGGTCGTCGACACCGGCGGCTGGGAGCAGGACGTCCTCGGCATCGACGCCTCCGTGGCCGCCCAGGCCGAGTACGCCATCGAGGCCGCCGACGCGGTCGTCTTCGTCGTCGACGCCAAGGTCGGCGTCACCGACACCGACGAGGCCGTCGTACGGCTGCTCCGCAAGGCCAACAAGCCGGTGGTGCTCTGCGCCAACAAGGTCGACGGCCCGAGCGGCGAGGCCGACGCGACCGCGCTGTGGTCCCTCGGCATCGGCGAGCCGCACCCGGTCTCCTCGCTGCACGGCCGCGGCACCGGCGACATGCTGGACGCCGTCCTGGAGGCCCTGCCGGAGGCGCCCGAGCAGAGCTTCGGCACCGCCGTCGGCGGCCCGCGCCGGATCGCGCTGATCGGCCGCCCGAACGTCGGCAAGTCCTCGCTGCTGAACAAGGTGGCGAACGAGGAGCGCGTCGTCGTCAACGAGCTGGCGGGCACCACCCGTGACCCGGTCGACGAGCTGATCGAACTCGGCGGCGTCACCTGGAAGTTCGTCGACACGGCGGGTATCCGCAAGCGCGTCCACCTCCAGCAGGGCGCCGACTACTACGCCTCGCTGCGCACCGCCGCCGCCGTCGAGAAGGCGGAGGTGGCCGTCATCCTCATCGACGCCGCCGAGTCGATCTCGGTGCAGGACCAGCGGATCGTCACCATGGCCGTGGAGGCGGGCCGAGCGATCGTCGTCGCCTTCAACAAGTGGGACACCCTCGACGAGGAGCGCCGCTACTACCTGGAGCGGGAGATCGAGACCGAGCTCGGCCAGGTGGCGTGGGCCCCGCGGGTGAACGTCTCGGCGCGCACCGGGCGGCACATGGAGAAGCTGGTCCCGGCGATCGAGACGGCCCTGGCGGGCTGGGAGACCCGGGTCCCGACGGGCCGGCTGAACGCCTTCCTCGGTGAGCTGGTAGCCGCCCATCCGCACCCGGTCCGGGGCGGCAAGCAGCCGCGCATCCTGTTCGGCACCCAGGCGGGCACCAAGCCGCCGCGGTTCGTGCTGTTCGCCTCCGGCTTCATCGAGGCCGGCTACCGGCGCTTCATCGAGCGCCGGCTGCGCGAGGAGTTCGGCTTCGAGGGCACGCCGATCCACATCTCGGTGCGGGTGCGTGAGAAGCGCGGCGCGAAGAAGAAGTAGCGCGGAACAGTGAAGAGGGGCGGCCCCGCGGGGCCGCCCTCTTCACTGTCCGGTGCTCGCTCAGATGCCGCTGCGGGGTACCGGCGGCAGGGCCGCCGGCACATAGTGCATCGCCGTGCCGTGCGCGCTGACGGTCCCCACGCGCTGCCAGTGCGGCTGCTGTGCGGCGTGGCGGGCGCTCTGGGCCCCCGCGCTGTACGCGCTGTACGAGCTGCCGTACGAATGGCTGTACGAGCCCGTACTGTGCGGGATGCTTCCGAAGGCGGTGAAGCCCAGCTTCTCCTCACCGCTGCGGTCGCCGGGCAGTGCGCGGAAGGACTTGACGTACTCGGCGTAGAGCGCGTCGTAGATCGGCGTGGCCGATGGGCCGCCCAGGGAGTCCTGAGCCGATCGCGCGGAGGGGATCGGCGAGAAGGACTGGCGGCGGGGAACGTCGTATGCGTGCACGTAGGTCCAAACGACCCCGAGGGTCAGGAGATGCGGCCCTTGTACGGCTTTCGCCTCAGTGCGGCGCGAGTGGGTGACGCGCAGGTCAGGTGCCGGCCAGCGGCAGGGCCGCGCCGACCAGCACTCCGGTCGCCGCCGCCTTGTCCAGGGCGTCCCGCATCAGGTCCTCGCGCGGCTGGCGGCCGATCGAGCCGACGGGCGCGGCGAACATCAGCACCTGCTGGTGCTTGTTGGCGGCCGCGCGCCAGGGGTCGGTCACCTGGAGCGGCTGGTGCGCCTGCCACCAGGCCACCGGCTGGCCGCCGTTGGCACCGGGCTGGAGCACCGCGTGCAGCTGGCCCACGGCGAGCAGCACCGACCAGCCGTGCAGCACCGGCGGTACGGCGGACAGGTCGGCCAGCGGCATGAAGCCCTGCTCGGTGAGCAGCGGCAGGAAGTCGTCGCCGGAGCCGGTGGTGCCGGCCCGGGCGATGGGCGCGGTCGGCTCCACCACCAGGGCCGGGTGCAGCTCCCCGGCGATCAGGACGAGCCCGCTGGTCACGCCGAGCACCGCCGGCTCGGGCGCCGACTGGTCGGACACCATGCCGCCGGTGTCACCGGCGATGGACTTCACGGCGCCCCGGAGCTGCTCCTCGGTCACCTGGACGACCTGCGAGGGCAGGCAGCCGGAGTGGGCGAAGGCGAGGACTGCGGTCTCGTCACCGATGAACAGGACGGTGCTGGTGCGCTCCTGCTCGGAGTCGCCCGGAGTGCGGCAGGACGTGCAGTCGTAACTGCCCGGCGCGGTCTCTCCGGCGAGCAGTCGGTCTGCTTCTTCGTCGCCGATCTCGGCGCGTACCTCGTCGCTGACGTCGAGCATGCGCGGCACGGGTGGCTCCCTCGGGGATGCGGTGCGTGGCAAAGCCGGGTGGCTCCCGGCCCGTGGTCCGGGTAGGCCCCGGCTCATGAAGAAGACAACGGGCGATCTGTGGCGGGAGTCACGCCCCAGGGCGAACGGAATCGAACCAACCAGCGCGCAGGGTCACGTTCGGCACGGAATCGCGCACTCACGGTCAAGTACCTTGTTTGTAAAGGGCGTTGAAGTGGTGAAGTGGGTCACACGTCACCAAGCCGGTTGGTCGACAAATCATGAAATCCAGGAATGAAGTGGGTGTCCTGAAATTGCCGTTACCCGAGGTATCGGCGAACTGGCCTGGCGTGACGGGCCGCTGGTTGATGACAGGCCGTCAACTCCTTAGATTCCTCCGCCGTGTGCAGCGAGCACCGCTCGGGTACGTCCGCCGGCCGCACGGTTCTCCGGAACCGCGCAGCACCACCACCGGCGGGCGGGGCGAGCGCGACCCACGTGCCCCATGGCGCGGGGAGTGGCGTTCCGCCTTGGGGGACCCCGGGTGTTTCGAGAGGGAACCACATGTCCGAATGTGCCGATACCACCCGCGACAGCGCCCGGAAGAACCCGGTTCGTACGACGGCGGTCCTCGCCGGGGCGGCTCTGCTCGCGCCCCTCGGACTGCTGGCGGCCACCGGCAACGCCGCGGCGGCTGACAGCGGGGTGTGGGACCGCATCGCCCAGTGCGAGAGCGGCGGCAACTGGCACATCAACACCGGCAACGGCTACTACGGCGGACTCCAGTTCGCCCCGTCGACCTGGAGCGCCTACGGCGGCACGGCCTACGCGGCCACCGCCGACCGGGCGAGCAAGTCCCAGCAGATCGCCGTCGCCACCAAGGTCCAGCGCGCCCAGGGCTGGGGCGCCTGGCCGACCTGCTCGGCTCGCGCCGGGGCGAGCGGAAGCGCACCCGCGGCTTCCGCCGCCGACCCGGTCACCTCCCAGCCCGCTCCGGAGAAGCAGTGGAAGGCGCCGGAGCGTTCCGCGCCGCACCCGAACCGCAGCACGTCCCGCGGCGACTACACCGTCCGCGAGGGCGACACCCTGAGCGGCGTCGCCACCCGGCACGGAACCACCTGGCAGCGCCTCTACGCCGCCAACAAAAGCGCCATCGGCGCAGACCCCAACATGATCGTGCCCGGCCTGCGTCTCGCCATCTGAGCCGCTGCTCCCCCTCGCCGGGACACGGAGGTCCCGTCCGGTCACTCGACCGGGCGGGACCTCCGCAGTGCGGGCGGGCGCCGGGTCATCGCCGGAGCTCGGCCGCCTCCCCAGCGAACACGACCGACCCGCGGCGCAGTTCGTAGACGATGGCCGGCCGGTCCCGCAGACCGGGCGGCAGCCGCTGCTCGGCGATCACCACGCACGCGTCGAGCGCGCCCAGCAGTTCGTACGTCCGGGCCGCGACCGGGGGCGCCATGCCCTGGGCGGGCTCGTCGACGAGCACCACACGCGCGCGTGCCAGCAGGGCCCGGGACAGGGCGAGCATGCGCTGCTCCCCGCCGGAGAGGGTGCCGGCGCGCCGTTCCAGCAGGGGTCGCAGCTGCGGATAGGCGTCGAGGGCCGGGATGTGGTCCGGGGCGGCGAGTCCGAGGTTCTCGCGCACGCTGAGCGAGCCGAACACGGCCTGCCGCTCCGGGACGAGGCACAGTCCGCGCCGGGCCCGCTCGTACGCCGGTACGCGGGTCACGTCGGCGCCGTCCCACACCACCGCCCCGCCCGACAGGGGCACGGTGCCGGCCAGCGCGCGCAGGGCGGTGGTGCGGCCGGAGCCGTTGCGGCCCAGCAGGACGGTGAGGCCGGGGCCGGGCGCCGCGAGGGTGACGCCGTGCAGGGCCTCCAGGGGGCCGTAGCGCACGCGCGCGTGGCGCAGGGAGATCGTCGTCATCGCCCGGCCGCCGTTCCCAGGGCGTCCAGGACGTGCTCGGGCGGACCGGAGGCGACGATCCGGCCCGCGGTCATCACGTGCACGACATCGGCGAGGCCCGCGACCAGGTCCAGGTCGTGCTCGACGACGAGCAGGGCCGTGCCGTCGGCGGCCAGGGCCTTCAGGACCCGGGCCAGGGCGGCCACTTCGGCGCTGTCGAGACCGGCGGCGGGCTCGTCGAGCAGCAGGACGCGGGGGCCGCCCGCGAGCACCCGGGCCAGCTCCACGCGCCGCAGTGTCCCGGTGGGCAGCCCGGCGGCGGGCAGGGCACGGACCGGCCCGTCCAGTCCGAGCATCCTGAGCGTCCGCTCCACCGCGCCCGGGTCGGTGACCCGGCCCTGCTCGGCGCCCACCCGGACGTTCTCGGCCACGGTCAGCGACGGGAAGACGGCCAGTTGCTGGAACGTCCGTGCGACACCGAGCCGGGACCGGGCGTGAGCGGGGAGCGCGGTGATGTCCCGCCCGGCGAGCCGCACGGTTCCGCGCGCGGGGCGCAGTGTCCCGGCCAGGCAGTGGAACAGGGTGCTCTTCCCGGCCCCGTTGGGGCCCACGACGGCGGTGATCCGGCCGGGGGAGAGGTCCAGGTCGACTCCGTCGAGCGCGGTGAAGCCGCCGTAGCGGGCGTGGAGACGGCGGGCGGTGAGGAGGGGAGCGGCAGGGGCGGGGGATGCGGGGGTGTCCGGGGGCACCGACGGCCGGCTGCCGCTGTCGTGGGGTGCCGTTCCGGCCGCACCCGTCGCCGTCGCCCCCGTGGGCACCGGCGCCGGCCGGGCCGCCCCTGGCTCCGCCGGGCGCAGCAGCGCGCGGGCCCGGGCGCCCAGCGGTGTCAGGGCCGGGGTGCGGCGCAACCGCAGGCGCTCCGCCGCCGTGCGCAGGGCCTCGTACGGGCCGCCGGGGAAGCGGCCCACGAGGATCGCCAGGACGCCGATCAGGGCCGCGGCGACACCGCCCCGGGTGCCCGCGTCCAGGCCGACCAGGAGGGCCGCGGCGGCGAGGGCGCCGAGGGTGCTGTCGGCGCCCAGCACCACGACCGCCGCGAACCACAGCAGTCCGCGCACCGGGTCGTACGCGGCGGCGTCGAAGGCCCGCAGGCCCATGCCGAGCATGCCGCCGCCCAGCGCGGCGAGCGCGGCGCCCGCGACGAAGGCCAGCAGCTTGAGGGACGGCACCCGGACGCCCGCCGCCTGCGCGCCCCGCTCGTGGTCCCGCATGGCCGCCAGGGCCCGGCCCGTCCGCCCTCGGCGCAGGGCGTGCGTGGCCAGCAGCGCGACCGCCAGCAGGAGCAGCTCCAGGACGTAGTAGGCACGGTCCCCGTCGAAGCCTGCCGGGCGGCCCAGCGTCAGGCCCGATGTGGCGTACGGCTGGGCGAAGACGAACCGGCTCACCCCCACGCCGACCGCGAAGGTCGCCAGCGCCAGCGCCAGGCCCCGGCGGCCGATCGCCGGCCAGCCGGTGAGCAGGCCCAGCGGCGCCACCAGGACGACCGCCACCGCGAGGGCCGCCAGCTCCGGCAGCCGGGGCAGCCCCGGGAAACGGCCCGCCGCCAGCAGCGCGGTGAACAGGGCGCCCAGACCCGCGTACGCCGCCTGGCCCAGCGAGATCTGGCCGCCCCGGCCGGTGACCACCACCAGGGACAGCAGGATCACGGCCAGCGCCGGCACCTGGACCGAGGTGTGCAGGTCCCGGCCGGCCAGGCCCAGCGGCAGCAGGAACAGCACGGCCGCCACGATCCACGCGCCGGGCGGGGTCGGGACCCGGGCGGTGGCGGTGCGCGGCAGCGCGTCCCGGGTGCCCACGCCCGGCAGCACCAGGGCCGCGATCAGCAGCGCGACGACGAACAGGTTCGTGCCCACGGCCTGGAGCAGCGGCTCGCCCCAGCCCGACGGATGCAGCCGCGTGAGCTGACTCTGCGCCACCCCGACGGCCAGCGCCACCACCACCGCGACCGGCAGGCTCCGCATCCGCGCGGCCACCGCGACCGCCACGACCTCCATCACGAGCAGCGGCAGCCCGTACGGGTCGAGACGCACGTACGGCGCCAGCAGCACACCCGTCAGACCCGCCGTGAACGAGCCGAACGCCCAGCCCGCCGCCGCGACCCGGTCCGCGTCGATGCCGCCCAGCACGGCGAGCTGCCGGTCGTCCACCACGGCCCGCAGCTCCCGCCCGAACCGCGTCCGGCGGACCACCACCGCCACCCCGGCCGCCAGCACCAGCACCACCGTCAGCTGTCCCCACGGCTCGTCCGGCACCAGCTCCGGCGCGTCCTCACGCGCCCCCTGCCCCCACAGCAGCGCCGCCCCGCCCACCAGCAGCACGAACACCCCGATGGACGCCACCAGCGTCTGTGCCGGATCACCGCCGAGCACCGCCAGCGGCCGGAAGACGAACCGCTCCAGTACGACCCCCAGCCCCGGCGCCAGCACCAGCAGGGTCACCGTCGCCCCGAGCCACAGCGGCCAGCCCCACTCGACCACGCACTGCCGCAGCACATACGCGCACACCATCGCGATCGCGCCGTGCGCGAAGTTGAGCACGCCGGTGGCTCGGTACGTCACGATCAGGCCGATCCCGGTCAGCGCCGCCGCGCTGCCCACCGAGAGGCCGGCCAGGGTGAGGTCGTACGTCAGCGAGGACATCGGCCGGGCTCAGTCGGTTTCCCCGGTGGGCTCGCAGATCGGGCAGGGGTCCAGTTCACCGCTCGCCACCAGCTTGGAGTCCACCGGGACCGCCTCCGCCTTGCCCGCGACCAGCGGACAGTCCGCGCGGTGCCACAGCGTGCCGCCCGGCACCATCAACCGCTCGCCGCTGACCGCGAGCGGCGCGAGGGAGGCCTGCCCGGTCTCGGCGCGCCCCCGAGGGCCGTCGGGTTCGGCGGCCACCAGCAGGCCGTACAGCTCCTCCACGCGCGCGGCGGCGATCGCGCCCCGGCCGTGGGCCAGCAGCACCGCCCCGGAGACGATCAGCGCCGCGCCGGGGACCGTGCAGGAGGCGAGATAGGGAAGCTGGCGTTCCGCGAAGCGCTCGCCGGAGACGCCGTACCAGCCGACGACGCACAGCACCGCGCCCGCGGCCAGGGCCGCCCAGCCCGCCCACAGAACGGGATGCACGGTCCGCAGTCGGCTTGTTCGCATCGCTGGCTCCCACACGTCGGTTCGGCTGTGTGCTGGCTGCCTGTTCAAGTCCGGCGATCGCTTGCACTATGCCCCGTGGAAGCTGACCCTGAAAGCACCGGGCGCACATGGCCCGGACCGACACCCGGTGGTGAGCCAGATGGTTCTCGGCAGCGACCTCAGGCGGGGTAGAGCGACAGAGGGCCCGCGAGCCGCAGGACGGGGCACGGCCATCGCGGCCGCCCTGGTCCTGGCCCTCGCCCCGGCCCTCGCGGCGTGCAGCGACGACAGCGGCGGCGGCAGCGAGAGCACGCCGCCCACACCGACCGCGGAGCGGACCACGAGCGCCCCGGCGAGCGCGCCGGCGGACCGGACCGCGGCCGAGCAGGAGATCAAGCAGAACTGGGAGACGTTCTTCGACCCGCAGACCTCCACCGAGGACAAGCAGGCCGTCCTGGAGAACGGCGACCGGATGGGGCCGGTCCTCCAGGCCTTCAGCGGTGACGAACGCGGCGGGCAGGTCGAGGCGCAGGTCACCAAGGTCGAGTTCACCTCGGCGACCGGCGCGGATGTGACGTACACGCTCACTCTGAAGGGGGCCACCGCTCTGCCGGACGCCTCCGGGACAGCCGTCGAGCAGGAGGGCACCTGGAAGGTGTCCGTCAAGACGCTGTGCTCGCTGGTGCAGATGAGCGGCAATGGGTCGCCGGTCCCGGGCTGCTGAGATCATCGCCGCGGTGCTGCTGCTCGCCCTGAGCGCGGCCTGCGGCAGCCGGCTCCCGGAGAGCGACTTCGAGCACGACGACCGCACCCCGGCGCCCCGCGACTCCGCCCCGCTGCGGGTCGGCATCATCACCAGCGCCACCAGCCCGGTCGGCGGCAACGCCTTCACCGGCCCGCGCGATGGCGCCAAGGCCTGGTTCGACCGGCTCAACGCGCGCGGCGGCATCGACGGCCGCCGCGTCGAGGTGCGCCTGTGCGACGACGGCGGCAGCGGCGTCGGCAACAACGAGTGCGTCCACAAACTCGTCGAGGAGGACGACGTCGTCGCCCTGGTCGCCACCACCGCCCTGGACTACGCGGGCGCCTCCCGCGTCTCCCGCGCGCGCGTGCCCGACATCGGCGGCCAGCCCATCGGCGGCGCCTACGACACCTACCCGCACCTCTACGGCATCTACGGCAGCCTGGCGCCCCGCGACGGCACCACCGGCTGGGACGGCAAGCTGTACGGCGGCACCGAGGTCTACCGCTACTTCAAACGCGAGCACGGCGCCCGTACCGCCGCCGTCGTCTCCTACAACCAGTCCGCCTCCGCCGCCTACGCCCGGCTCGTCGAGCGGGGCCTGCGCGCCGAGGGCTACAAGGTCGTCACCGAGCAGGTCGACTTCGCCCTGCCCAACTTCCGCGCCGTCGCCGCCGACCTGAAGGAACAGGGCGCCGACCTGGTCTTCGACGCCATCGACTCCCACGGCAACGCCCGGCTCTGCCAGGCCATGGACCAGGTCGGCGCCCAGGTCACCGCCAAGGTGACCAACGTGCAGAGCTGGACGTCCACCGTCCCCGACGACTACGAGGACGCCCCGCGCTGCCGCAACGCCCTCTGGGCGACCGGCGCGAGCCGCGACTTCGACGACACCGGCCATCCGGCCGTACGGGAGTTCCGCGAGGCGACGAAGGGACTGAAGACGCACTCCCAGTGGCAGTTGGAGGGATGGGCCGCCGCACGCTGGTTCACCGACGCGGCGAAGTCCTGCGCGAAGAGCGGCATCACGCGCGCGTGCGTCGACGGCTACATGGACCGCAGCCAGGGCTACACGGCGGGCGGACTGCTCCTGCCCGTCGAGTTCCGGCGGCTCGCCGAACCCCCGAGGACCCGGGATACCTGCCTGTCGGTGGCCCGCTGGCAGGACGGCGAGGGCTGGGTCGGCCAGGGCGACATGAACCGCACCTGCTTCGACGTGCCGCAATTGGCGTACGAGCCTTGAGGACGGCAAGCCCTTGCGGACAGTGGCTGTCCGCAAGGGCTGACAGACTCGCCCTCATGTTGGAGACCTCGGCCCGCCTGCTGCGTCTGCTGTCCCTGCTCCAGGCCCACCGCGAGTGGTCCGGCGCCGATCTGTCCGAGCGGCTCGGCGTCAGCGCCCGGACCCTGCGCCGCGACGTCGACCGGCTGCGCGAACTCGGCTACCCGGTCAACGCCAGCCCCGGCACGGGCGGCGGCTATCAGCTCGGCGCCGGCGCCGAACTCCCGCCGCTGCTGCTGGACGACGACGAGGCCGTGGCGGTGGCGATCGGGCTGCGCACGGCCGCCGGGCAGGGCATCGAGGGCATCGGCGAGACCTCGGTACGGGCCCTCGCCAAGCTGGAACAGGTGCTGCCGAACCGGCTGCGCCGCCGGGTGGGCGCCCTCAACGCCTTCACCGTGCCGATGCTGCGCGGCCCCGTGCCCGACGCCGTCGACCCCGTCGTGCTGACCGAGCTCGCCCACCTCTGCCGGGACGCGGAACGCCTGCGCTTCGAGTACCGCGGCCACGACGGCACCCTCAGCCGCCGCAGCGTCGAACCGCACCGCCTGGTGTGCACCGAGCGCCGCTGGTATTTGGTCGCCTGGGACCTGGAGCGGGAGGACTGGCGCACGTTCCGCGTGGACCGCGTCACGCCCCGGCCGCCGCACGGCCCGCGCTTCGTCCCCCGCCCGCCGCCCGCCGAGGACCTGGCCGCCTACGTCTCCCAGGGCGTCTCCACCCGCGTGTACGCCACCCACGCCGTGGTGCGGCTCCTGGCTCCCCTGGAGGAGGCCGCCGCCCACATCTCGCCCTCCGCCGGGGTGCTGGAGGCCGAGGGCCCCGACACCTGCCTGCTGCGCTGCGGCGCCGGGAGCCTCGACGTGATGGTGATCCACGTGGTGATGCTGGGCTTCGAGTTCGAGGTGCTGGAGCCGGTGGAGCTGATCGAGGCGGTCAGGAGGACTCGCGACCGGCTTGATGGCGCTTTGGCTCGGGCTGCGCAGTCACCGCCGCGTACTGCGGATGGTGCAGGTCGAACGCCGGCGACTCGGACCGGATCCGGGGGAGCGTCGTGAAGTTGTGCCGGGGCGGCGGGCAGGACGTCGCCCACTCCAGGGAGCGGCCGTAGCCCCAGGGGTCGTCGACCTCGACCTTCTCGCCGTACTTGGCGGTCTTCCACACGTTGTAGAGGAACGGCAGCGTCGACATGCCGAGCAGGAACGCGCCGATCGTCGAGACGGTGTTGAGCGCGGTGAACCCGTCCGCGGCGAGATAGTCCGCGTACCGGCGGGGCATGCCCTCGGCGCCCAGCCAGTGCTGCACCAGGAACGTGGTGTGGAAGCCGACGAAGAGCGCCCAGAACTGGATCTTGCCGAGCCGTTCGTCGAGCATCTTCCCGGTGAACTTCGGCCACCAGAAGTAGAACCCGCCGAAGATCGCGAAGACGACGGTGCCGAAGACGACGTAGTGGAAGTGCGCGACCACGAAGTACGAGTCCGTCACATGGAAGTCCATCGGCGGCGACGCCAGGATCACCCCGGTCAGTCCGCCGAACAGGAACGTCACCAGGAAGCCCGTCGCCCAGAGCATCGGGGTCTCGAAGGACAGCGAGCCCTTGAGCATGGTGCCGGTCCAGTTGAAGAACTTCACGCCCGTCGGCACGGCGATCAGGAAGCTCATCAGGGAGAAGAAGGGCAGCAGCACCGCGCCCGTGGCGAACATGTGGTGCGCCCACACGATCATCGACAGGCCGGTGATCGCCATCGTCGCGCCGACCAGGGTCAGATAGCCGAACATCGGCTTGCGGCTGAAGACCGGGATGATCTCCGTGATGATCCCGAAGAACGGCAGCGCGATGATGTACACCTCGGGATGCCCGAAGAACCAGAACAGGTGCTGCCACAGGATCGCCCCGCCGTTGGCCGAGTCGAAGACCTGCGAGCCGAACCGCCGGTCCGCCTCCAGCACCAGCAGCGCCGCCGCCAGCACCGGGAACGCCATCAGGATCATGATCGACGTGAAGAGCGTGTTCCAGACGAAGATCGGCATCCGGAACATCGTCATGCCGGGGGCGCGCATCCCGATGATGGTCGTGATGAAGTTGACCGCGCCGAGGATCGTGCCGAAGCCGGACAGCGCCAGCCCCATGATCCACAGATCGGCCCCGATTCCCGGGGTGCGCTCCGCGCTGTTGAGCGGGGCGTAGGCGGTCCAGCCGAAGTCCGCCGGGCCGGACGGCACCAGCAGCGAGCCGAGCACCATCAGCCCGCCGAACAGGAACAGCCAGTACGACAGCATGTTCAGCCGGGGGAAGGCGACGTCGGGCGCGCCGATCTGGAGCGGCATCAGCTCGTTGGCGAAGCCCGCGAAGGTCGGCGTCGCGAACAGCAGCAGCATGATCGTGCCGTGCAGCGTGAACGCCTGGTTGAACTGGGTGTTGTCGATGATCTGGAGTCCCGGGCGGGCCAGTTCGGCGCGCATCAGCAGCGCCATCACCCCGGCGACCAGGAAGAAGAGGAACGACGTGATCAGGTAGAGGTGGCCGATCTTCTTGTGGTCGGTCGTCGTCAGCCAGTCGACCACCACCCGCCCGTGCCGTGTCCTCGGCACGGTCGGCGCCGTCGGCTGTACGGTCTGCGTCCCCATCGCTCGCTCGCCCCTTCGCTCATCGCGTACCGGGCCCGCCGAAGCCCGCGCCGCAGGTGCCCGCGAGCTCACGCCATGATGCTCGGGGCACCGCGCGCTCCGACAGGGGCGTATCGGCCTCTGTGTGCCCGATCCACGCATTTCCTGTGCGGCGCCGGTTCGGCCGGACCGGTGGCGGCGCCGGAATGGAATGGAGCTCCGGGGGTACTTCTCCCGGCACTTTCCGCCGGGCTTTTCCAGGAGCTCATGTGACACGCGGGAATTACGATCGAATGCCTGCGGAAGGCCTACGGAAGGCCTACAGAACCGCTCTTCCGTGTGACGGACATCGCGGGAAACGGCTGTCGTGATCTTGTGACAGAAGTGTGACCGGGGCCGGACAGCCACCGGGGGTAGCGTGGCGGCATGGCACCCATTCCGACACCTTCCGCGGAACCCGACGACAGCCCGGACACCTATGTCGGCCTGGCGGCCGACCGGGCCGAACACCTCGCGCGTGAGCGTGGCTGGCCGACGGTGCGCACCCTGCCGCCGGGGGCGATCATCACGATGGAGTACCGCGTGGGACGGCTGAACTTCGAGGTGAAGGGCGGCCGGGTGGCGCGGGCCTGGAAGGGCTGAGGACACGCGCGAAGGCCCCGGTTCCGCAGTGGAACCGGGGCCTTCGCGCGTCTGTCAGGGGTGGGCCGAGGAGGTCGAGCCGCGCGGGTGCCGCTCCGGGTGCGGAGGGCGGCGGCTGCCGGCCGGGGTGACCGGGGTGCGCTCCGAGCGGGCCGTGTGCGGCCCCGGGGCCAGGTAGGCCGGGGCCCGGGGCGAGCGGGCCGCGACGTCCTCCCGGTCGGCGGGCAGCGGCGTGACCACCACGGGCGGCGCGCTGACCGGGACGGCGGCCGTACCGTCGCGGCCGGACCGCCAGCGGTCGCGCAGGTCGAAGATCCGGGCCTCGGCACGGGCGATCAGCGGCTCGAACCACGGCAGGGCGAGCAGGATCAGCAGACCCGCGACCCAGCCGAGGAGCACATCGCTCAGCCAGTGCGTACCGAGATAGACGGTGGCCATCCCGACGCCGAGCGAGGTCACGGCGGAGACGGCGGACAGCCAGCGGCGCGCTCTCGGGGTGGAGGCGAGGTAGGCCAGGATTCCCCAGGTCACCACGGCGTTGGCGGTGTGACCGCTCGGAAATATATCGCCGCCGCGCCACATCTCGTTCGAGCCGATTATGGTCGCGTAGTGCGGTCCGAGGCGGCCCATGCCGTACTTGGCGGCGCCGACCGTGATGTTCAGCAGCAGCAGCGAGACGCCGAGGGCGAGCATCGGACGCAGGGTGTGCTGCCGCCACGAGCGCCAGCCCAGCCAGGCCGCGACCATCACCGCGGTCGGGCCGCGCTGGCCGAGCACCACGTAGTAGTCGACGAACCAGTGGATCTCCGACCACTGCTGGTACGGCCGGAAGAACATGACCTGCCAGTCGAGCCGGACCAGCCAGGACGTGATCACCACGGCCCACACGATCGCGCCGTAGAACGCGGCGGTGGCCGCGAACAGCACGATGCGGTGCCTGCTCATCTTCGGCACATCGATGTGGGCGGGTCGTTCCGGCTCACGATCCAGCCGGGCGAACACCCGGTCCAGACGGGTGAGCTTCGGTTCGGTACGCACCCAATCGACGTTACAGCGAGTGAGCTCTGATCCCGGGCGAATCAACGGCTTTGTGATGACGATGTGATGTGGGATTCCTCTCAGCAGGACGTTTATTTCCACCGAATCTGCAATCGTCGGCCGCTGCGGCCTTCAATTCCTTTGATCATTCCGGATGGGGGTTTTATTGCGCTTTTGAATTCGTTCACCGGAGCATGGTGCGGAATTACCCCGGCGCTCACAGCGGGTCAGGGCGGACCGGAGCCGTTCAGCCAGAACGCGCCGTACACCGCGGAGGCTACCGCCACCGACCCGAGCACCACCGTTGACCTGCGCGTACGCAGCCGGGCGAGGGCCAGCGCGAGGGGCAGGAGCAGCGGGAACGCGGGCACCAGCAGGCGCGGTTTCGAGCCGAAGTAGCTCGACGCGCACAGCGCGAGCGCGGTGACGACCCCGGTGTAGACCAGCAGCGGGAGCGGCTGGCGCTGACGTACCCCGACCAGATACAGCCAGACGACTGACACGACCCCGGCGATCAGCCCGACGCCGGCCAGGGCCGAGGGGAACGACGTGAACTTCTCGGCGACGAACCGGGCGAAGGCGTAACCGCCGTCGAAGCCGTTGCGCCACCCCGCCTGCACCTCGAGATAGCCGAGCGGCCCCTTGCCGGTGTGGTGGCCGACCCACAGGACGTAGCCGGCGGTGCCGAGGGGGGCCAGCAGCATGCCGAGGACACGGGAGGCGTCGGCCGAGGCGGAGGCGACGACGGAAGGGGACGCGGACGGGGAGGCGGACGAAGAGGTGAGGGCGGAGGCGGGGGCGCTTGGCGTGATGTGCGCGCCGTCCGGCTCGTTCGCGCGTCGGTCCCGCACGAAAGAGGCGATGGCCGCCACCCACACCGCCGCCACCACCGCCATCCCCACCGGACGGGTCAGCCCCGCCAGCAGCGCCAGCACGCCCGCCACAGGGAGCCGGCCGGTCAGGACCGCGTACAGCGCCCACGCGGCGAGCGCCGTGAACAGGGACTCGCTGTACGCCATCGACTGCACGATCCCGACCGGGAGGACGGCCCACAGCAGCACCGCGCACACCCCGGCCCGGCGGCCGTACACATGGTCGGCCACCGCGAAGATTCCCCAGGCCGCGGCGAGGGAGGCGACCAGACTGACGAGGAAACCCCCGTCCGCGGGGGACAGCGGGGACACCGCCGTCACCAGCCGCTCCAGCCAGGGCAGCAGCGGGAAGAACGCCAGATTGGAGTGCACGTCCCCGTTGGCCAGGCGCACCTCGTAGCCGTAGCCGAGCTCGGCGACCCTGGTGTACCAGAGCGCGTCCCAGCGAGCGGTCAGCAGTGTGTACGCGTCCTTGTCGCGGGCAGCGCTCCACACGGCCAGGGCGACGAGGCCCAGGGCGCGTACGGCCGCGTACCCCAGGAGCGCCGGGGCCGCCCGGCGCAGCGCCCCGGCGCGGGATGGCGGGGCCGCGCGCGTCTCGAGATCGGTCACGGGCCCGATTATCGACCCGGGGCGGAACCGGGCGGCCGGGCGGGGCGTGGTGGAGGCAGAGGGGGCGGCAGTAGGGGGCGGCGGAGGAGTGGCGGAGAAGTGGCGACGGAGTGGCGTACGCCACATCGTTCCGCCGGAACTGTGAGAGGTCCGCCACTGGGCTCCGGCGGGGACTCGCGTACTCTGACGTGTCACTCGCTTTTCGTTTGCGCGGGCCGGAGACCACCACCACCGCTCCTCTCCGGCCGAGTCGCGGGGGCGTCCCCCACCCCGTGAGCCCGCCGATCGCGAGGGAACATCTGGGAGGTACGTACATGTCCGGGACGACCACGGCTGCCGCTGCGCTGCGCCGTCGGGCGGCCGGGGCCGGTGCCAACCGCTGGGTGGTTCTCGTCGTCCTCTGCGTCAGCCTGCTGCTGGTCGCCGTCGACGCCACCGTGCTGCACGTGGCGGTTCCCGCCGTCACGGAGGACCTGAGGCCCGGCGGGATCGAGCTGCTCTGGATCGTCGATGTCTACCCGCTCGTCTGCGCCTCGCTGCTGATCCTCTTCGGCACGCTGGGCGACCGCGTCGGACGCCGAAGGGTCCTGCTCCTCGGGTACGCGCTGTTCGGCGTGGCCTCCGGTATGGCGGCCCTGGCGGACAACGCCCAGGTGCTGATCGTGGCGCGGGCGCTGCTCGGCGTGGGCGGCGCGATGATCATGCCCGCGACCCTGTCGATCCTGCGCCAGGTCTTCCCGGACCGGCGCGAGCGGGCGCTCGCGATCGGCATCTGGAGCGCCGTGGCCGCGGTGGGCGCGGCGGTCGGGCCGCTGCTCGGCGGCTTCCTGCTGGAGCACTTCTGGTGGGGTTCGGTCTTCCTCGTCAACATTCCTTTGATGCTGGTCAGTCTTCCGGTGGGGCGGCTGCTGCTGCCCGAGTCGAAGGGCGACGGCACCGGCCCCTGGGACGTCATCGGCGCCCTGATGGCGGCGGCCGGGCTGTTCGGCATGGTGCTGGGCGTCAAGCGGCTCGGGGGCGGGGAGCCGGTGTGGAGCATGTTCACCGTGCTGCCGCTGGTCCTCGGGGCCGCGCTCCTGGTGGGCTTCGTACGGCGGCAGCGGCGGCGGACGTATCCGCTGGTCGACCTCAAGATGTTCGCGCGGCCGGCGTTCAGCACGTCCGTCGGCTGCATCGTGCTGGCGATGCTCGCGCTGGTCGGTCTGGAGCTGATCGCGGCGCAGTATCTGCAGCTCGTGCTCGGGCTGTCGCCGCTGGAGACGGGGTTGCGGCTGCTGCCGCTGACGTTCGCGGCGATGGCGGCCGGGCTGGCCGGGGCGCGGATGCTGCGGCGCTTCGGGCCGCGGCGGATGGTGAGCGTCGGGTTCTGTGTCACGGCGTTCGCGGTGCTGCTGCTGACGGCGCTGGGGCGTACGGACCAGTGCGCGCTGATGCTGACCGCGTTCGTGCTGCTCGGCTTCGGGCTGGAGACGACGCTGTTCGGGGCGTACGAGTCGATGCTGAGCGAGGCGCCGCAGGAACAGGCCGGTGGGGCGGCGGCGATCGGGGAGACGTCCTACCAGCTCGGGGCCGGCATCGGGATCGCGCTGCTCGGCAGCGTGATGAACGCGGCGTACGCGCCTGGACTGTCCGGTGTGTCGGGGGTGCCGGAGTCGGCGTCCTCCTCGGCGGGGCATTCGCTGGGGGAGGCCTACGAGGTCGCCGCGCGGCTGGGCGGGTCGGCCGGGGCCGCGCTGCGGCATGCCGCCCGGGACGCGTTCGTGCACGGGCTGCATGTGACGTTGCTGGTGAGCGCGGGGCTGTTGCTGCTCGGGGCGGCGATGGCGCTGCGGTTGCCGCGGGCGATGCAGTGCGAGGAGGAGGCGGGCGGTGCGGTGGAGGTACCCGCACCCAGGGACGCCGCGGAGTCCCGCGTCTCGGTGTGACTCGCCCACCCACGCACCGCCCGTAACTCCCGACTGGAGGTCCGGGCCGCCTGTGGGGGTGGGGCGGCGTCGGCAGCTTGCGGAGGTGGGTGGTGGCAGGGCTGGGCCCCGGCTCGTGGGGAGCGGGGAGCGGGGAGCGAGGAGCGGGGATCGGGGAGCCGATCCTCCTTGGGCTGCGCCCGAGGCGAAGGACTCGCCGTGCGCGCGTGGAAGCCATGCCGGTGCCCTCGGTGGAGCCCGCAGGGGTGCTCGACGTCATGTGCGAGGGGCCCGCAGGCGCCGATGGGGCTCTGCCCCGGTCGGCGACCTTGGCCACTCAGTTGGGAGCTACGGGTGGTGCGGGGGTGGGCAGGCGTCGTAGCGTCGTGGTTAGCGGTGCTAGTTAAAGAGTCTCGGAGGGTGTCGTCATGTCCGTGTCGTCCAAGCTGCCCCCCTTCGACCCCGGCGACCCCCTCGGCCTCGACGACCTGCTGGATGCCGAGGACCTCGGGATCAGGGACACGGTCAGGGCCTGGGCCGCGGATCGGGTGCTGCCGTATGTGGCCGACTGGTACGAGAAGGGGGAGCTGCCGGAGATCCGGGAGCTGGCGAGGGAGCTCGGGGGGCTCGGGGCGCTCGGGATGTCGCTGAGCGGGTACGGGTGCGCCGGCGCCTCCGCCGTGCAGTACGGGCTCGCCTGTCTGGAGCTGGAGGCCGCCGACTCCGGCATCAGGTCCCTCGTCTCCGTGCAGGGCTCCCTCGCCATGTACGCCATCCACCGCTTCGGGAGCGAGGAGCAGAAGCGGGAATGGCTGCCCCGTATGGCCTCCGGCGAGGTCATCGGCTGCTTCGGGCTCACCGAGCCCGACCACGGCTCCGACCCCGCCTCCATGCGGACGTACGCCAAGCGCGACGGCTCCGACTGGGTGCTCAACGGCCGCAAGATGTGGATCACCAACGGCTCGGTCGCCGGTGTCGCCGTCGTCTGGGCGCAGACCGAGGACGGCATCCGAGGGTTCGTCGTACCGACCGGCAGCAGCGGGTTCTCCGCGCCGGAGATCAAGCACAAGTGGTCCCTGCGCGCCTCGGTGACCAGCGAACTCGTCCTGGACGACGTACGTCTGCCCGCCGACGCCGTACTCCCGGAGGGCACCGGCCTGCGCGGGCCGCTCAGCTGTCTGTCCCACGCCCGGTACGGAATCGTCTGGGGCGCCATGGGCGCGGCCCGCAGTTCCTTCGAGGCCGCCGTCGACTACGCGAAGTCGCGGGAGCAGTTCGGGCGGCCCATCGGCGGCTTCCAGCTCACCCAGGCCAAACTCGCCGACATGGCGGTCGAACTGCACAAGGGGATTCTGCTCGCCCATCATCTGGGGCGGCGTATGGACGCCGGCCGCCTGCGCCCCGAACAGGTCAGCTTCGGCAAGCTCAACAACGTACGAGAAGCGATCGAGATCTGCCGCACGGCCCGCACCATTCTCGGCGCCAACGGGATCTCGCTCGAATACCCCGTGATGCGGCACGCGACCAACCTCGAGTCGGTGCTCACCTACGAGGGCACCGTCGAGATGCACCAGCTCGTGCTGGGCAAGGCGCTCACCGGACTCGACGCCTTCCGCTAGACGCCGTCCGGTGAACCCCGAGGGGGGGGCAGGGCCGGTGAGCGGCCCTGCCTCAGCTCTGGTTGAAGAAGCCGTCCGTGCGGTGCCCGGCCGGGTCGCCGTTCACGATCTCCGTGTTGGCGGGGGTCAGCAGGAACACACGGGTCGACACCCGCTCGATCGAACCCCGCAGCCCGAAGATCAGCCCGGCCGCGAAGTCGACCACGCGCTTGGCGTCGGCGGCGTCCATGGCCGTGAGATTCATGATGACCGGGACGCCCTCGCGGAACAGCTCGCCGATCGCGCGGGCGTCCCGGAAGCTGTCCGGCGTCACCGTGCCGATGCGACGGCCTCTCTCCTCGGCGACGTCCGAGGCCACCTTGACACGCGGATCGGTGACCCAGGCCTCCCCGGACTCGGTCCCGTCGGAGTAGTCGTCGTCGTAGTAACGCTCGTCTTCGTTGTCGTCGACGAGGCCAAGCCAGGCACTTGCCTTGCGTACCGATCCCATGGACGCCTCCTCTCACAGCGGTCTTTCTGCTTTCCGCATCCCTATGGTCGTCCATGATGCGGATGGCGCGCCAAGTGGATAGACGCCGCACGGGGGGTTTGTGACGGTACTGGTGCACAGCGATTCCGTCGAGAGTCCGTGTTTCCCAAGGGCCTTGCCGTAAACGACTGCTGACTGTGAGTGAAATATGATTCTTCACGGCGTTTGGGTGATGGGCAGTGCGTACGGGTGAACGGGTTGGCCGATAATATGCGGGCGCTCAAACGTCGTACGGAACGCGGGGGACGTCGTGTTCGGAATGGTCAGGCCCTGTCGGCATCGCCTCGGGGAGAGCCTCACCGCTCAGTGGATGGCGCATTTGTGCGGCCTGTGTCTCGCGCTGCGCGGGGATCACGGCCAGTTCGCGCGCATCGTGACGAACTATGACGGGCTTCTCGTCTCCGTATTGACGGAGGCTCAGACACGCCCTGTGACCGGCGGGTCGAGGGATATGGGGCGGCGTACGGCGGGTCCGTGTCCGCTGCGCGGGATGCGCACCGCGTCCGTCGCGCACGGTGAGGGGGCGCGGCTCGCGGCGGCCGTGTCGCTGGTGCTCGCCTCCGCGAAGGTGCGCGACCATGTCGCCGACGGTGACGGGCTGCTGGCCCGTGCGCCGGTGGCGCGCGCCGCGCGCCGGGTCGCGAAGGGCTGGGACCGGGCCGGAGCACGGACCGGCTCCGCCGTCGGGTTCGACACGGCCGTCCTGGTCGACGCCGTGGACCGGCAGGGCGGCATCGAGGCGCTCGCCGGGCCCGGGACGCCGATCCTGACGGTGACCGAACCCACCGAGACCGCGACCGCCGCCGCTTTCGCGCACACCGCGGTCCTCGCCGGCCGGCCGTACAACGCCGGGCCGCTCGCCGAGGCCGGACGCCACTTCGGGCGCCTCGCCCATCTGCTGGACGCCGTGGAGGACCGGCACGCTGACGCCGCGTCAGGCGCCTGGAACCCGATCACCGCGACCGGTACCTCCCTCGTGGAGGCCCGGCGGCTCGCCGACGACGCGGTGCACGGCGTCCGGCTGGCGCTGCGGGAGGCGGAGTTCAGCGACGGCCGGCTGGTCCACCGGCTCCTCGTGCACGAGCTGCGCACCTCCGTCGACCGCGCCTTCGGTACGGCCCGCTGCGCTCACACCGCAGGTCCCGAGGCGGCCGGTCCGTATGCGCCGCCCGGCACCGGCGCCCCGGGCGGTCCCGGCGCCCCGCCGCCACAGCCGCCGCGCGACAACCGGCGCGGGCTGCTCGCCGGGTGCGCGGTGTGGCTCGGGCTCGCCTGTACGTGTCAGATGTGCTGCGGCACGTACCAGGACCCGTGGACCGGCGAGCGCAAGGAAGGGCAGTGCGCCAACTGCGACTGCAGCGGATGCGGGGACTGCTGCAGCTGCTGCGACTGTTGCGGCAACTGCTGTGACAACTGCGGCTGCGACGGCTGCGACTGCGGCTGCAACTGCTGAGGCACCAACACCGGCACCGGCATCGGCGGGACTCGGCGAAGCGGCCCTGCTGACCGGCGCGCGGAGGGCGTACGGAACTTGGACCGAGCGCCGGCGTGAGGCGTGGCTGGGCGGCGCTTGAGGTGTGGTGGGGGCGCGCGTTGCAAAGGTCGTTCAAAGGTTGACGGCCGAAAGGCACCCTTGCGCCTACCGGCCGTTCGGCCGAATACTCCCCCACAGCGCTTGTCAGGGGCACGGCGTGTTCGGGAACCGGACGCGCGGTCCCAGGCTGCGCCTCACGGGCCCGAGACCCCACGAGGGCCCCCTACTTCCCCTGTGGAGGAACGAAAAGTGAGGATCAAGCGCACCACCCCCCGCAGCGGCATCTCGAGACGGACCCGGCTGATCGCCGTTTCCACCGGCCTCGTCGCCGCCGCAGCGATCGCGATCCCCAGCGCGAACGCGTCCGACACCCCCACCACCTTCAGCGCCGCCGAGCTCAAGAGCGCGAGCGGCTCGATCCTGAAGGCCGACATCCCGGGCACCGCCTGGGCCGTCGACAGCAAGACCGACCGTGTGCTCGTCACCGTCGACAGCACGGTCACCCAGGCCGAGATCGCGAAGATCAAGCAGCAGGCCGGCGCCAACGCCGACGCGCTCACGATCAAGCGCACCCCCGGCCAGTTCAACAAGCTCATCCAAGGCGGCGACGCCATCTATGCGAGTAGCTGGCGCTGCTCCCTCGGCTTCAACGTCCAGAACAGCAGCGGTCAGCAGTTCTTCCTGACCGCCGGCCACTGCACCGACGGCGCGGGCACCTGGTACTCCAACTCCGGGCGCACCACGGTCATCGGCTCGACCGCCGGCTCCAGCTTCCCGGGCAACGACTACGGCCTGGTGCGCTACAGCGGGTCCGTCGCGCGGCCCGGTACCGCGAACGGCGTGGACATCACGCGCGCGGCCACCCCGAGCGTGGGCACCACCGTCATCCGCGACGGCTCCACGACCGGTACGCACAGCGGCCGGGTCACCGCCCTCAACGCCACCGTCAACTACGGCGGCGGCGACATCGTCTCCGGCCTGATCCAGACCACCGTCTGCGCCGAGCCCGGCGACTCCGGCGGCTCGCTCTACGGCAGCAACGGCACCGCGTACGGTCTGACCTCCGGCGGCAGCGGCAACTGCTCCTCCGGCGGCACGACGTTCTTCCAGCCCGTCACGGAGGCCCTGAGCGCCTACGGGGTGAGCGTGTACTAGGCCCTACCGGGCAGCAGCAGACAGCGTTTCGAGCCCCCGCACGCATCGCGTGCGGGGGCTCTTCTGTGTGGGTGGAGAGTTTGTGGCTTCTTGTCATGGTTCAGGGTGAGTACAGAGGAAAGGTGCATCAATATCCGCCCCTCGGATGCTGATTGGGGTCGGTTGGTTGGGCGATTTTCAGCCATGGCCAGACCTCACAGAGTGCGCACACATTACTCGCGCGTAATGTTTGCAGTGTGAACGCGTGTGAAGCGCGTGCGAATTGGGTCCGATTTGACCGTGCGCGGTCAAAATGTGGGGGCGTGGGGCCCGTAATCTACGCGCGTCCTGAACTCGACCTTGTGTGCTCCCCGTTGTCCTCGGAATAGTGGGCGCTCGTCAACAAGGCCTTCCGGCCCGCGAGGTCCCCACAACCTCCCGGGTCGACCCCCCACAGGAGGACGTGAGTTGAAGCACCGACGCATACCCAAGCGGCGCGCAGCCCTGGCAGGTGCGGGTGTCGCCGCACTGGTCGCCGCCGGAGTGACCTTCCAGTCTGCGAACGCCAGTGAGCCCGTGAAGGCCTCCGAGCCCGAGACGCTGTCGGTCTCCGCGGCCGGAAAGCTCGCCTCGACGCTGGCCAAGGACCTGGGCGCCGACTCGGCGGGTACGTACTACGACACGAAGAGCAAGAACCTCGTGGTGAACGTGCTCGACGAGGCCGCGGCCAAGGCCGTCGAGAAGGCCGGCGCCAAGGCGAGAGTCGTGGCGAACTCCCTCGCCGAGCTGAAGAGCGCCCGCGGCACGCTGAAGGCGGACGCGACGATCCCCGGCACCGCCTGGGTGACCGACCCGACCACGAACAAGGTCGTCGTGACCGCCGACCGTACGGTCTCCAAGGCCGAGTGGGCGACGCTGACGAAGGTCGTCGACGGGCTCGGGGCGAAGGCCGAGCTGAAGAGGTCGAAGGGGGAGTACAAG
Organism: Streptomyces sp. CRCS-T-1; assembly: GCF_024442335.1. Classification (NCBI taxonomy): domain Bacteria; kingdom Bacillati; phylum Actinomycetota; class Actinomycetes; order Kitasatosporales; family Streptomycetaceae; genus Streptomyces; species Streptomyces sp. CRCS-T-1. The sequence goes on from NZ_CP101651.1 coordinate 6,757,269, forward strand.
CCCTTCATCGCCGGTGGCGACGCGATCACCGGTGGCAGCGGCCGCTGCTCGCTCGGCTTCAACGTCGTCAAGGGCGGCGAGCCCCACTTCCTGACCGCCGGGCACTGCACCGAGGGCATCTCCACCTGGTCGGACTCCAGCGGCAAGGAGATCGGCACCAACGCGGACTCCAGCTTCCCGGACAACGACTACGGCCTGGTCAAGTACACCGCCGAGGTGGATCACCCGAGCGAGGTGAACCTCTACAACGGCTCCACCCAGAAGATCTCGGGCGCCGCCGACGCGACCGTCGGCATGGCGGTCACCCGCAGCGGGTCGACGACCCAGGTGCACGAGGGGAAGGTCACGGGGCTGGACGCCACCGTGAACTACGGCAACGGCGACATCGTGAACGGTCTGATCCAGACCGACGTCTGCGCCGAGCCCGGTGACAGCGGCGGCGCGCTCTTCTCGAGCGACAAGGCGGTCGGTCTCACCTCCGGCGGCAGCGGTGACTGCACCTCCGGCGGGGAGACGTTCTTCCAGCCGGTGACCGAGGCGCTGTCGGCGACCGGTACCGAGATCGGCTGACACGCACAGCTTCGCGAAGTCCCGCCCCTTGTGTGAGGGGCGGGGCTTTTGTGTGCGCTCTACGGCGTTTGCGCCGGGGGCGTTGTGTCCGCTCGTTTTCGCAGCGCGGCGGCTACCAGGGTGAGGGCCGCTCCCGCCACGGCCCAGGCCGCCAGCACCAGCAGCGCTGTGGTCATGGCGTTGTTCTCGAAGTAGGCGATCGAACGGGTCGCCCAGGTGCCCGCTCCCGGCGGCAGTGCCGGGCCGATCGCCTTCCAGAAGGGCGGGAGCAGGGGCGGCGGGAGGGCGCCGCCGGCGCTCGGGTTGCCGAGGATCACCACCAGCAGGATCACCAGGCCGATACCGATCGTGCCGAAGATGCCCTGGAGGGCGAGGGTGGCCGCGCCCACGGCGAAGATGATCAGAGCGCCCAGGCCCCAGAGGGCCGCCGTGCTGCCGGGGAGGGCGTCCAGGATCGGGCCGGCGATGAGGGCTCCGCCCAGGCCGCCGACGATCGCGACCAGGGCCATCACCGCCAGGCGGATCGCGGCGCGCTCGAGGTTGGACGGTTTCGCACCCGCGCTGATGGCCAGGGCCGCGGCGCCCAGATAGCCGCCCACGCACCAGCCGACCACCAGGTAGAAGGACGAGAGCCCGTTGGGGTCGTGGGCGGCGGACGGGATGACGTCGACCGTGCGGAATCTGCGGTTCTCCGATTTCTCCAGCGTGGTGACGAAAGTCGTCAGGGTACTGGCGAGAACCCTGCCGCCGCCGGAGGCCACGAGGAGGGTGTCGGTGCCGCCCGGATCGATGATCAGGGCGGCGTCGATGTCCCGGTTCCTGATCTGGTCCCGGGCCGAGGCCGCGTCGGGCAGTGCGCGCGGGTCCAGCGGGGAGCCGGGCAGTCGTTCCAGTCGGGTCACCGCTTGTGCGGAGGCGGCCTGGGGGGCGACCACCCCGAAGGGCACGTCCTTGAGTCTCGGGTCGTGCAGTGCCCCCACGTACGAGGCGATGAAGAGCAGCTGGAGGGCGATCACGCCGAGGATGAGCAGGGTGGCCCGGGGCGTGACGGCGTCCTTCACCTCGCTGAGGAACGAGCTCTGCGGCATGCCTCCACGGTCGGGTGCGGCCGGGTGTTTCCGCAGGTGGGGCGGGGCCGAACGGATGTCGCACACACATTCGAAAATTGGTCTATGGTGGGGGTGAGGTAGCTGGGAACAGATGTTCGAGAGCTGGTACGGCTCACGAGTGCGGGAGGTGCGTGTGCCGGGGTTCACGCATCTGCACACCGTCTCCGGATTCTCGTCGCGCTATGGAGCCTCGCATCCGGAGCGGCTGGCCGAGCGTGCCTCCGAGCGGGGCATGGACGCCCTGGCTCTCACCGACCGCGACACGCTCGCCGGTGCCGTCCGGTTCGCCAAGGCCTGTGCGAAGGAAGGGGTCCGTCCGGTGTTCGGGGCGGATCTGGCGGTGGCGGGCCCCCAGGCTCCGGAGACCGGGGACCGGCGGGGGCGGCGTCGGACTCCGGTGCGGGGCGGGGCCTTCGTCGACGAGTCGGCTCCTCGCGTGATCTTTCTCGCCAGGGACGGCGCCCGGGGGTGGGCCGAGCTGTGCCGGCTCGTCTCGGCGGCGCACGCGGGGGAGGGGCCCACGCCTCTGCTGCCCTGGGAGCACCATCGGGCCGAGGGGCTGACCGTGCTGCTCGGGCCCGAGTCGGATGTCGGGCGCGCCCTGGCCGCGGGGCGTCCCGACCGTGCGGCGCGGCTGCTCGTGCCCTGGCGGGAGGTCTACGGCGACGATCTACGGCTGGAGGCCGTCTGGCATGGCCGAAAAGGTACGGGTCCGGGGTCCCTGCGGCTGGCCGCCCGCACCGTCGGGTTCGCCGCCGAGCAGCGTGTCCGGCCCGTGCTCGGCAACGCCGTACGGTACGCCGACCCGGGGCTGGGGCCGGTCGCCGACGTCCTGGACTCCGCCCGGCGGCTGGTGCCCATCGACCCGACCAAGGAACTGGACTCCGGCGAGGCCTGGCTCAAGGGGGCGGGGGCCATGTTCGGGGCGGCGGAGCGGATCGTGGAGGCCGCGGGGTTCCGGCGGGACACCGCTCACCGGCTGGTGGAGCGGACCGAGGCCGCGGCCGCCGAGTGCCTGGTCGACCCCGAGGACGACCTCGGGATCGGCACCGTCCACTTCCCCGAGCCGCATCTGGTCGGCGCCGGGCGGCGTACCGCCCAGCGGACGCTGGCCTCGCGGGCGGTGGCGGGGATGGTGCTGCGCGGGTACGACCGGCGGCGGGAGTACTGGGAGCGGATGCACCATGAGCTGGACATCATCGCCCATCACGGCTTCGCCTCCTACTTCCTGACCGTCGCCCAGGTGGTCGACGATGTGCGGGGGATGGGGGTCCGGGTGGCCGCCCGGGGGTCCGGTGCGGGGTCGCTCGTCAACCATCTGCTCGGGATCGCGCACGCCGATCCGATCGAGCACCGGCTGCTGATGGAGCGGTTCCTGTCGAAGGAGCGGGTCGTGCTGCCCGACATCGACATCGACGTGGAGTCCGCGCGCCGGCTGGAGGTCTACCGCGCGATCATCGGCCGGTTCGGCACCGAGCGGGTCGCGACGGTCGCGATGCCGGAGACGTATCGCGTGCGGCACGCCATCCGGGACGTGGGGGCCGCCCTGTCCATGGATCCGGCCGAGATCGACCGGGTCGCCAAGTCCTTCCCCCACATCCGGGCGCGGGACGCCCGTGCGGCCCTTGAGGAACTGCCCGAGCTGCGCGCGCTGGCCGGGGAGAAGGAGAAGTACGGGAGGCTGTGGGAACTGGTCGAGGGGCTGGACGCCCTGCCGCGCGGGGTGGCCATGCACCCGTGCGGGGTGCTGCTGTCGGACGCCTCCCTGCTCGCGCGTACGCCGGTCATGCCGACCAGCGGCGAGGGCTTTCCGATGTCGCAGTTCGACAAGGACGACGTCGAGGACCTCGGGCTGCTGAAGCTGGATGTGCTGGGGGTGCGGATGCAGTCGGCGATGGCGCACGCGGTGGCGGAAGTGGGGCGGGTGTCGGGTGTCCGGGTCGATCTGGACGCCCTGGCGCCGGGTGACCCGGAGACGTACCGGCTGGTGCGGTCCGCCGAGACGCTCGGATGCTTCCAGATCGAGTCGCCGGGCCAGCGGGACCTGGTCGGGCGGCTCCAGCCGGCCACCTTCCACGATCTCGTCGTCGACATCTCGCTGTTCCGGCCCGGGCCGGTCGCCGCCGACATGGTGCGGCCGTTCATCGAGGCACGGCACGGGCGGGCGCCGATCCGTTATCCGCATCCGGATCTGGAGGGTCCGCTGAAGGAGACGTACGGGGTCGTCGTCTTCCATGAGCAGATCATCGACATCGTCGACATCATGACCGGGTGCGGGCGCGGTGAGGCGGACCGGGTGCGGCGGGGGTTGTCGGATCCGGAGTCGCAGGGGCGGATCAAGGTGTGGTTCGCGCAGCACACGGCGGCGAACGGCTATGACGCGGAAACGATTCAGCGGACCTGGGAGATCATCGAGGCCTTCGGGTCGTACGGCTTCTGCAAGGCGCACGCGGTCGCCTTCGCCGTGCCGACGTACCAGTCGGCATGGCTGAAAACGCATCATCCGGCCGCCTTCTATGCCGGGCTGCTGACGCACGACCCCGGGATGTATCCCAAGCGGCTGCTGCTGGCCGACGCGCGGCGGCGGGGCGTGCCGGTGTTGCCGCTGGATGTGAACGCGTCGGGGATCGCACACCGTATCGAACTGGTGTCCGGTAATTGGGGGCTGCGGCTCGCTCTCTCCGATGTGCACGGCATCAGCGAGGCCGAGGCGGCGCGGATCGCCGAGGGGCAGCCGTACGCCTCGCTGGTCGACTTCTGGGAGCGCGGCCGGCCCAGCCGTCCGCTGGCCCAGCGGCTCGCACAGGTGGGGGCGCTGGACGCGTTCGGCGCCAACCGCCGTGATCTGCAACTGCATCTGACCGAGCTGCACCGGGGCGCGCGGGGCGCGGGCGGTGGCCAGCTCCCGATGGCCGGAGGGCGGAAGACCGCCCCGGCCGGGCTGCCCGACCTCACCTCCTCGGAGCGGCTCAGCGCCGAACTGGGCGTGCTGTCCATGGACGCCTCACGGAACCTGATGGACGATCACCGGGCGTTCCTCGACGAGCTGGGCGTGGTCTCGGCACGGCGGCTGCGCGAGGCACGGCACGGGGAGACGGTGCTGGTCGCGGGCGCCAAGGCGGCCACCCAGACGCCGCCGATCCGGTCCGGCAAGCGGGTCATCTTCTCCACCCTGGACGACGGCACCGGCCTGGTCGACCTCGCCTTCTTCGACGACTCCCACGACGCCTGCGCCCACACCGTCTTCCACTCCTGGCTGCTGCTGGTGCGCGGGGTGGTGCAGCGGCGCGGCCCGCGCAGCCTCAGCGTGGTGGGCGCCGCCGCCTGGAACCTCGCGGAACTGCTGGAGGTGCGCCGGGAGGAAGGGCTGGAGGGAGTCGCGGCCCGGCTGGCCGACGCCAGTGATTCCGGTGATGGCGGTGAGGGAGCGCCCGGACCGGCGGACTCCGCTGACCAGGAGCCGACGGACCAGCGGAAGATCCGCATGCCCACGGGGTACGAGATGCACCCCTGGGCCGATCTGCGTCCCGCGGGCGAAGGGCCCGCGGTGGGACGGAAGTTGTGGCACCAGAGTCCGGGGAGTGCGGGATGACCATCCTCTGCGTACGTTTCCAGCTGCCTCCGACGCGCGAGGCCGATCTGCCCCGACTGCTCGGGATGCTCGAGGAGTTCACCCCCGTCGTCCAGGCTCTGCCACCGGACGGGGCGCTGGCCGACCTGCGGGGCGCCGAGCGGTACTTCGGGCGGGACGCCGTCCAACTGGCCTCGGTGATCCGGGTGCGCTCGCTCGCGCTGTACGGCGTCGACTGCGTGATCGGCGCCGGGCCCGGGCCGATGCTGGCCCGGGTCGCGCTGGGCGACGCCGTGCCCGGGGTGACGTCCGCGGTGCCCGAGGAGCGGGACGCCATCGCGGAGTTCCTCGCGGACAAGCCCGTCGCCGCGCTGCCCGGCATCGGCACCAGAACCGCCCGTACGCTGGGCGACTACGGCCTCGACACCCTCGGCCTGGTCGCCGCCGCACCGCTGTCCACGCTCCAGCGGCTGATCGGCGCCAAGGCCGGCCGCGAGCTGCGTGAGAAGGCGAACGGCGTCGACCGCGGCCGGGTCGTCCCGAACGCCGTCTCCCGCTCGCTCGCCACGGAACGCCCCTTCGAGCGCGACGAACTGGACCCGGACCGGCACCGCCGGGCCCTGCTGTCCGCCGCCGAGGAGATCGGCGCCCGGCTGCGCGCCCTGGACAAGGTCTGCCGCACACTCACCCTCACCGTGCGCTACGCCGACCGGTCGGCCACCACCCGCAGCCGCACCCTGACCGAACCGACCGCGCACTCACCGGCGCTGACCAGGACCGCGTACGGCATGTACGAGGCGCTCGGGCTGCAGCGCGCCCGGGTACGCGCGATCGTCCTGCGCGCCGAGGGGCTCGACCCCGCCGACCAGGCCTCCTACCAGCTCACCTTCGACCCCGTGGACGAGCGGGTCCGCCGTATCGAGGAGGTCGCCGACCGCGCGCGAGCGAAGTTCGGGCCGCGGGCGGTGATGCCCGGGGGGCTGGGGGGACTGGCGGCGTGAATCCCTCCGCATGACGTCAGTTGGCCCACGGTGGTGCGATGCGGGTGCCGTCGGCCAGCTCTGCCTCCAGGCCGATGGAGGTGGTGACCCAGGAGTACGCGGTCCGGCCGGTCGGGTTCTCGACGGTCAGGGTGGCGCCGGGGTTGACGATCACCGTGTCGCCCGCGGTGACCCGGTCGGTGCGGCCGTCGAGGGTGATCAGCAGCTCGCCGTCGAGCAGATGGAAGATCTCCTCCCGGCTGACCGTGTGCGCGGGGGCCTTGAGGCCGGGCGGGATCTCACCGCGCCAGGCGCACAACTCCTCGCTCCCGCTCAGGGGTGTGGCGTACGAGACGAAACGGACGCCGTGGATCTCGTGCGTGACGGCTTCCGAGGAGCGGATGACGGGCATGGCTGCCTCCGGTCGACTGGTTGGGTGAGGTGAGATCGTCAAGTAACTTGACTATATGGTCAAGCTGCTTGACTGTCACGTCAAGGGTGTTTCAATGCACGCGTGCAGAACTCCGAGGCCATGGCCCTCTCCGCCGCCCTGCTCGCCGCTGCCGGCGAGCTCACGCACCGCATCCACGAGGGCGTGGTCGCGCGCGGCTTCGAGGGGCTGCGGCCCGCGCACGGCTTCGCCTTCGCCCGGCTCGCTCCGGACGGTGCGACGGCCACCGACCTCGCCGTCCATCTCGGGGTGACCAAGCAGGCCGCCAGCCAGCTCGTCGACGAGATGGTGCGCAAGGGGTACGCCGAGCGGCGGGCGCATCCCGGGGACGCGCGGGCGCGGCTGGTCGTGCTGACCGAGCGCGGGTGGGCCTGTACGCGGGCGGCCGAGGAGGCGGCCGCGGAGGCGGTGCGGGAGTGGGGCGCGGTGCTGGGGGAGGGGGAAGCGCGGGTGCTGCGGGAGCAGTTGCTGCGGATCGCGCCGCAGGGACCCGTGCGGCCCGCCTGGTGAGGGCGATGGCAGGGGTGGGGCGGTCGGTGCCGGTTGCCGCCGGAAGTTTTTACTGACGCGTAACTTCCCAGGTTGGCTACTCGCTCGTAACTTGACGAGTGAACAGCATCCTCGTGATCCGGATCACAGGCGTCGTGCCGTCGCACTTCCCTTGACCCGCAAGGAGATCACTCGATGCTGCCCTGGAAACGAGTGCTCAGACCCCTGGCCGCGCTGCTGCTGACCGCCGCGGCCGTCACCGTCCCCGCCACCACCGCCCAAGCCGCCGCCGCCCCCAGCGCCGGCTGGAACGACTACTCCTGCAAGCCCTCCGCCGCCCATCCCCGTCCCGTCGTCCTGGTCCACGGCACCCTCGGGAACTCCGTCGACAACTGGCTGGGCCTCGCCCCCTATCTGAAGGTCCGCGGCTACTGCGTCTTCTCCCTCGACTACGGCCGGCTCGAGGGCGTCCCCTTCTTCCACGGCCTCGGCCCCGTCGAGAAGTCCGCCGGACAGCTCAAGGAGTTCGTCGACAAGGTGCTCGCCGCGACCGGCGCCGCCGAGACCGACGTCGTCGGACACTCGCAGGGCGGCATGATGCCCCGCTGGTACCTGCGCTTCCTCGGCGGAGCCGCCAAGGTGAACGCCCTGGTCGGCATCGCGCCCTCCAACCACGGCACCACCCTGAACGGTTTCACCAACCTGCTGCCCTACTTCCCGGGCGCGGCGGACCTGTTGGCGAAGAACACCCCCGCCCTCGCCGACCAGGTCGCCGGCTCCGACTTCCTCAAGCGGCTGAACGCCGGCGGCGACACCGTGCCCGGCGTGAGCTACACCGTCATCGCCACCAAGTACGACGAGGTGGTCACGCCGTGGCGCAGCCAGTACCTGAGCGGGCCGGACGTGCGCAACGTCCTGCTCCAGGATCTGTGCCCGCTGGATCTGTCCGAGCATGTGGCCATCGGGCTGTTCGACCGGATCGCCTTCCACGAGGTGGCCAACGCGCTGGATCCGGGGCGGGCTCGGCCCACCACCTGTGCTTCGGCGTTCGAATGACACGTGTAACGCTGACGCGGTTACCGCTGACACGTGTCTGCTGACACGTGTAGGGGAAACGTTTCGGGGCCTGTCCGGCCTGAGCCGCCGGACAGGCCCCGAGTCAGAGGGGCTGACGCTGGTCAGCGACCGTGGCGTCCGCCGCTCGCCGCCCGGCGCCGGGTGGTGAGGAACAGGGCCGACGAGCCGAGCGCCAGCGCGGCGGCGCCGCCGATCGCGAGGTACGTCGTGCTGGTGTCGCCGCCGGTCTCGGCGAGGTTCTCGGAGGCACCGGCCGCCTTCGGGCGGTTCTGAGCCTGGGTCGGGGCCTTGGCCGGGGTCTCGTCCGCGGCGGTGTCCTTGACGTTGTCCGGGGTGTTCTCCGGAGCGGCGGCCGGCTTCGCCGACGTCTTGGCGTCGTGGTCGCCGTGGCCGTGGTTCTCGACGGTCGACTTGTCGCTGCCGTCCTCGATCTGCTTCTTGGTGGGAGCCGAGGCGGTCGGGGCCGGGGCGGTGCCGCCCTTCCCGGTGTCACCGCCGCCGCCGAAGGTGACGTCCGAGCAGGAGTAGAACGCCTCCGGGCTGTCCGAGCGCTGCCAGACCGCGTACAGCAGGTGTCTGCCCGAACGCTGGGGCAGGGTGCCGGAGAAGGTGTAGAAACCGCCCTTGGCGGCCGGGTCGGTGGAGGTCGCCACCGGGTTCTTCAGATCCAGGTCCTTCCAGGCCAGCGGCTTGGCCGGGTTGTAGCCGGACTTGGTGAGGTACACCTTGAAGGTGCCCTTGTGGGGCGCCGTCACGCGGTACTTGAAGGTGTGCGAGCCGCGGCGTACGGAGGTCGCGGGCCAGTCGGCGCGGGGCAGGTCGAGCCCCTTGAACTGCGCGTTGTTCGCGCTGCAGAGCTTGCCGTCCGGGATGAGCTGCTGATGCCGTCCGCCCGCCTCGCCGATGCGGATGCCGTTCCAGTCGTAGAGGGCCTGGGTGCCGCCCGCCGCGACGGCCGCCTTGCACGCGGCCGACTTCGGGCTCTCGGGGCCCTCGGCGTAGCACTGCGAGACTCGGCTGACCGGGTCGCCCATGGAGCCGTGCGCGGCCGCCGGCGTGGCGGTCAGTGCCGTCAGGGCGAGCGGAAGGCCGCCGAGGGCGACGACGGTGGCTGCGGCGCGGCGTGCGGACATGCGGGAACTCCTCGAAACGGTTCATGGGGCAGGGTCGGCCCGAGTGGGGCCGGATCCCGTGGGGTGATCCGAAGCTAGCCCCAGAGAACCGTGAAATCGCCTGCTGGGCACGGGTGGAGGAGATCCTTATGGCCGCGTTAAGGGAGTGCTCAGACTGGCATCAGGTAGGTACCGTCGCGGCATGGCAGACGAGGAGATCCGGCCGGCCGGAGCCGCCGACGTACCGGCCGTCGAGGGCGTGATCGACGCGGCCTTCCGCCCCTACATCGAGCGCATCGGCCGGGTGCCGCAGCCCATGGAGGAGGACCACGCGGCGAACGTGGCCGCGGGGAAGGTGTTCGTGACGGGCGAGCCCGTGACCGGCCTCGTCGTGATCGAGGCCTTCGAGGACCATCTCTTCCTCGACACCATCGCCGTCCACCCCACCGCGCACGGCAGGGGAGTGGGGCGGCGGCTGCTCCGCTTCGTCGACGCACACGCGCGTGCGCTGGGCCTGCCCGAGATCAGGCTCTACACGAACGCGATGATGTGGGAGAACCAGAAGATCTACCCGAGGTACGGCTACGAACTCGTGGAGCGCAGAGTGGACGGGCCCTACGACCGCGTCCACTACCGCAAGCGGCTGCTCTGAACGCGTCTCATGACCGGCACCGGCCGGTCAGCTCTCCGGCCACCACGTGCGTGCGACGTCCTTGCGGACCTCCGGGCGCCCGCCGGGGCACTCGTCGGTCTCCTCGCGGACCTTGCGGACGTCCGACTTCTTCAGGGGCTTCTGCACGGTCACACGGCGCATGGCTGCCTCCTTGGGGGCTACCGGGTTCCGCGTTCTCACGGAGGTAGACCTTTCGGGGGAGAGTTCCTCATCGCTCCCGGTCTGTCTGTGGCGGCTGTCACCATTCGAGTGTCAGTGGCGGGTGTCACTCTTGGGCCCATGACGAACGACAGCGAGGCCATGACCTCGGCGAATACGCCCTGTCCGGACGTGGACTGGGACGCGCGGGCCGCGTCCTTCGACGAGGAGCCGGACCACGGGCTGCGCGACCCCGGGGTGCGCCGCGCCTGGTCCGGGCGGCTGCGCGGCTGGCTGCCCGGGCGCGCGGGCGATGTCCTCGATCTCGGCTGCGGAACCGGCAGTCTGTCGCTCCTCGCGTCCGAGCAGGGACACCGGGTGACGGGCGTGGACCTTTCCCCGGCGATGGTGACGCTCGCCCGGGAGAAACTGGCCGGGCGCGACGCGGTGTTCCTCGTCGGTGACGCCGCCGCCCCGCGGATCGGGGAGCGGCGCTTCGACGTCGTTCTCGTACGGCATGTCCTGTGGGCCCTGCCCGACCCCGGCCGCGCCCTGCGGCACTGGGCCGGGCTGCTGCGGCCGGGAGGGCGGCTCGTGCTGGTCGAGGGCGTGTGGGGGACGGCCGATCCGGTCGGGATACCGGCGGAGCGGCTCACCGCGCTCCTCGACCCGATCGCCGGGCAGGTGCGCGTGGAACGGCTCTCGGACGATCCGCTGCTGTGGGGCGGGGAGGTGGCCGATGAGCGGTACGCGGTGGTCGCGGTGACGGGCTGAAGCGGGGGCGGCGGGGGCTCAGGTCAGGAGTGTGGTGAAGTCGGCGCCGTGGGCCAGGGTCTCCAGTTCGTCGAGTGCGGACAGGGCGGCCGTCGCGGCCTCCGGGTCCGACTCGGTGAGGCCGCTGTCGGCGAACTCGTCCTCGTCCAGGCGGCGTACGTCCGTGCCGTCGGCGGAGCGCCACAGGTCCAGGTCGAGGTCCTCGACCACCAGCTCCGGGCCGGACCGGACGGCGGGGCGGGTGATGTCGCAGTACCAGCCCTTCAGCGTGCCGGCGGCGGAGCGGACCTCCTTCACCGCGTACCAGCGGTCACGCCAGTAGTACTCCGTGAAGACGTCCCCGGGCTCGAAGCGGACGAACCCGAAGTCGCGTACGCCGCTGCCCGCCCACGGGGCGCGGACCGTGACACGCGTGCCGTCGTCCGCCAGCAGCTCGCCCGTGTAACGGATCTTCGTACGGCCCGCCTTGACGAGCACGACGTCCACCTCGCCGGGCCGGTCAGCCGAGTTCACGGACATAGCGCACTTCCTTCGCGCAGATCTCGTAGCCGAACCACTTGTTGATGGCGATCATCGGCTCGTTGCCGGTGTCGTTGCCCGTGAAGGCCTCCGTGCAGCCGGCGGCGCGGGCCCGGTGCAGGGAGTCGTTCTTGGCGAGCTTGGCCAGACCCCGGCCGCGGAACTCCCGGGCCGTCCCGGTCATGGCCGTGCCGTAGCGGGCCCCGCCGTCGGTGTACGCCACGCTGAAGGCGGCGGGCCGGCCGTCGACGACGGCGACCGTGGTCAGGTCGCGGTTCAGCAGGGGGTGCTGCCAGGTCTCCGCCAGCCAGGCGTCGTAGTCCGTGAACTCGGTCTCGATGTCGCTCGGTTCGTCGGAGGACGCCGCCGCGTCCAGTTCGAACACCGGGCGCGGGTCGTCCGCGAAGTCGGCGGCCGTGCGCAGCTCGACGCCCGCCGGCGGGTCCTGGCGGGGCGGCAGCGCGCCGGTCAGGTCCAGGCGCAGGAAGTACGCGGAGCGGCTGGCCCGGAAGCCGTTGCGCTCGGCGAAGGCGCGGTTCTCCGGCTCGTCCAGCACCCAGGCGAACAGCTTGGTGACGCCCAGTGCGGCCAAGCGCTCCTCGGCGGTGCGCAGCAGCAGCGAACCGGCGCCGCGGCGGGTCCGGTCGGGGCGTACGTAGATGTTGGCGGAGCCCTGGCCGGGTTCCGGGCTGTCGTGGGCGACGCTGATCTGGGCCGTGCCGATGATCTCGCCGTCCTCCTCGGCGACGAGCTGGCCGAAGTGGGCGTTCGGGTGGGCGTGCGTCACGGTGTGCACGACCGACTCGGGGGTGGACAGCATGTAGGGAAGGGCGAGGCGACGGGTGTGGGAGAACCCCTCGGCATCGGCTCGGACGTCGGGACGCAGGTCGCGCACGATCACAGTCATGGAGGCGGACGTTACGTGGGGGCGCACCCCGGCTGCCTCTCATTTTCCGCCGGGTACGGGACAATCGGCCTGTGACCTTGAAGATCGACATCGATGACAGTGGTCCGCCGTACGAGCAGGTGCGGGCGCGGATCTCCGAGCAGGCCCGGTCGGGAGCGCTGCCGGTGGGCTATCGGCTGCCGACGGTGCGGGGGCTGGCCGAGTCGCTGGGGCTCGCCGCGAACACGGTCGCCAAGGCGTACCGGGCGCTGGAGGCGGACGGCGTGATCGAGACGCGGGGGCGTAACGGCACGTTTGTGGCTGCCGCCGGCTCGGCGGCGGATCGGGAACTGGCGACCGCGGCGCAGGCCTATGTGGAGCGGGCGAGGAGGCTCGGGCTCACGGAGGCCGACGCACTGGCGGCGGTACGGGATGCCCTGCGGGCGGCTTACGGGGAGTAGGGCGTCGGGGCTGCTGGTCGGGCTGATGGTCGGGTTGGGCTGTCTTCCGGGTGCGGGCCGGTGGGGGTTGTTCGCGCAGTTCCCCGCGCCCCTTGAGGGCGTCGCCCTAGGGGGCGCGGGGAACTGCGCGATTGGCCACAACGGTGCCGCAGCCGACGTACCTGTTCAGCCGGTCCGCGTCAGGCGCCCCGGGGTCCGGGTGGTCTCCAGGGCCGCCGACCTCCCCAGCCGTGCGAACACCCTCGCGTCCTCCACCGCCGCGCCGCCCGGGTCGTTGTTGAAGTACGCGTGGACGTCCTCGCCGTCGGGCCAGGTCGTGGCGACGCGGTCGAGCCAGGTGGCCAGGGAGCGCCGGCCGTAGCGGGGCCAGGGGTGGGCGCGGCCCTGGTGGAAGCGGACGTAGCCCCAGTCGGTGGTGCGCCACAGCGGTGTCGCGGGACGGGCCAGGACGTCGGTCCAGCACAGGGCGGCGCCCCGGGACCGCAGGACCGCGCGGACCTCCGGTGTCCACCAGGAGTCATGGCGGGGCTCCACCGCCACCCGGGTCGAGGCGGGGAAACAGGCCAGGCAGGCGTCCAGGAGGCCCGGGTCGGCGCGCAGGTTGGGCGGCAGCTGGAGGAGGACCGGGCCGAGGCGGCTTCCCAGGCCCGCCGCGTGGCTCATCAGGCGGTGCACCGGCTCCTCGGGGTCCTTGAGCCGCTTGATGTGTGTCAGATAGCGGCTCGCCTTGACCGCCACGACGAAGTCCCCGGGCACTCGCCCCCGCCAGTCCTCGAAGGTCTCCCGCGCCGGCAGCCGGTAGAACGCGTTGTTGATCTCGACGGTCGCGAAGTGCCCCGCGTACTCCTCCAGCCAGAGCCGCATCGGCAGCCCGGACGGGTACAGGACGTCCCGCCAGTCCTTGTACTGCCACCCGGACGTGCCGATGAACAGGGTCATACCCTCATGAAACACCCGCTGCCAGGGGCCTTCTACAGATACAGCCCCGCGTCCGCGTCCCCGCGCGGCTCCGGCAGGGCCGTCGGGGACGTGCCCCGGCGCAGCGCGTACAGCTCGGCCAGGGTCGCGCCCTCGCGGCCGACGCCGTCCTCGTGGCCCAGCCAGCCCACCGCCTCCGAGCGGGTCAGCGGACCCACCTCGATCCGGGCGAGGCAGCGGCCGGGGCGGACGACGGCGGGGTGCAGGCGCTCCAGGTCCTCGTTGGTCGTGACACCGACCAGGACGTTGCGGCCCTGGCCGAGCAGTCCGTCCGTCAGGTTCAGCAGCCGCGACAGCGCCTGGCCCGCCGTGTGCTTGGCCTCGCCGCGGATCAGCTCGTCGCAGTCCTCCAGCAGGAGCAGCCGCCAGCGGCCCTTGCCCGTCCCGTCCTCCTCACCGATCGCGATGTCCATGAGATAGCCGACGTCGGAGAAGAGCCGCTCGGGGTCCAGGACGCAGTCCACCTGGCACCAGTCCCGCCAGGAACGGGCCAGGGTGCGCAGCGCGGACGTCTTGCCGGTGCCCGGCGGGCCGTGCAGCAGGAGCAGCCGGCCCGCGATGTCCTCGGGGGTGGTCTTCATCAGCCGGTCCATGGCGTCCGCCACCGGCGCGGTGTAGTTGGACCGCACCTCGTCCCAGGTGCCCGCCGCGATCTGGCGGGTCGTGCGGTGCGGGCCGCGGCGCGGGGAGACGTACCAGAAGCCCATCGTGACGTTCTCCGGCTGCGGTTCGGGTTCGTCCGCCGCGCCGTCCGTCGCCTGGTCGAGGACCTTCTGCGCCAGCTCGGCGCTGGTCGCCGTGACCGTGACATCGGCGCCCCGGTTCCAGCGGGAGACCAGCAGCGTCCAGCCGTCGCCCTCCGCCAGCGTGGCGCTGCGGTCGTCGTCCCGGGCGACGCGCAGCACCTGGGCGCCGGACGGCATCAGCGTCGCCCCGGACCGGACACGGTCGATGTTCGCCGCGTGGGAGTACGGCTGCTCGCCCGTCGCGAAGCGGCCGAGGAACAGCGCGTCGACGACATCGGACGGGGAGTCGGAGTCGTCGACGTTGAGCCGGATCGGCAGCGCCTCGTGCGGGTTTCCAGACATGCCGCCATGATCCGGCACAGGGGCGCCGCGTGCACCCGGTTTCCCGGGGCGCGCGGCAGTTCCCCGTGCGCGGGCCGTGCCTCGAAGCCCGTGCGGCTCAGGCCCCAAGCCCGCGCAGGTCAGACCCCTGAGCGCGACACCAGCCGGCGTGCCTGCCGGGTCCTGCGGACCAGGGCGTACCCCTTGGTCAGGGCACGGTCCCTGGCGAACGTACGGGCGATCGCGTGGCCCTCGACCACCCGCTCGAACTCCTCGATCCCCGTGCCGCGGCGCACCGTCACGCGCCGCAGGGCGTACGGCCCCTGAGCGCGGCGCGCGAGGCCGTTGCCCACGGCGAGTGCCTGGGCGTACCCCGTCTCGCGCACCGCCCGCCGGACCCGGCGGCTGGAATAGCCGTAGGGGTAGGCGAACGAGGCCGGTACGGTGCCCAGTTGGTCCGCGACGATCTCCTTGCAGTGGATCAGCTCGAACCGCAAGCCGGCGTCGGAGACCTGGTCGAGCTGAGGGTGGCTGTGGCTGTGCCCGCCGATCTCGACGCCCGCCGCGGCGAGCTCGCGGACCTGGTCCCAGTCCAGCATCCTGTCCAGGCCGCCGCCGGTGTCGTACGGCCCCCGCAGCCACCCGGTCGAGACGAACAGCGTGGCCGGGAAGCCGTGCTTGGCGAGCACGGGCAGCGCGTGCCGGTGCACGCCCTCGTAGCCGTCGTCGAACGTGATGAGGACCGGCCGCGCGGGCAGCGGGCGGCCGGAGCGCCAGCACGCGGCGAGTCCGGCCGTGGTGAGCGGCGTCAGACCCCGGTCCGCGAGCACCGCCATCTGCTCGGCGAACGCCTCAGGGGTCACCGACAGGGCGCGGGTCGCCTCGTTCGGATCGGTCGCGACCGCGTGGTACATGAGGATCGGTACGGCTGTGTCACTCACGGACGGCCTCCTCCACCGAGGGCACCGAGAACGTCGCCCCGCCCCGGCGGGCCCGCACGCTCCCCACCACGTATCCGCCCGCCGCCGTGAGCACCCCGGCGACGATCGCGCCCGCCCGCCCCACACCGCCCGGCCGGGCCAGCAGGGCGTCCCGCAGACCCCGGGCCACCCCGGCCGGCAGCACCCGGGTCGTGTACCGGCGCTCCGACTCGAGTCCCTTCCCGGCGCCGACGCTCCGGGCCACCAGGGCCTTGGACAGGCCCTCGGCGTAGGTGCGCGTACGGAAGTAGCGGAAGTGCTCGCGGACCTTTGGCACCCGGTGATGGATCACCGCCCGGTCGTCGATCAGCAGCACCGCGTCGGGCCGGGCGCGGCTGAGGCGGATGCACAGTTCCGTCTCCTCGCAGCCCAGCGGGCGTTTGTCGCCGTCCCTGCCGATGCCGGTGGCGAAGCCGCCCGCCGCGTCGAAGGCGCTGCGGCGGAACGAGGCGTTGCCGCCGAGGACGTTGCGCACCCGGACCCGGCCGCGCGGCAGACCCCGGTAGGTGCAGCCCACCACCCAGTCGAACTCCTCCGGGAACCAGTCAGGCCGCCGCCCCGACGCCCAGACCGGCACCGTGCGCCCGCCGACCGCCATCACCCGCGGGTCGGTGTACGCCTCGGCGAAGTGCCGCAGCCAGTCGCGCTCGGCCACGGCGTCGTCGTCGAGGAAGGCGACGATCTCACCGTGCGCCGCCGCGATCCCGGTGTTGCGGCCCGCGGACAGGCCGCGGGGGCCCGCGTTGGCGAGCACCCGCACCACAGCGCCCTCGGAGGGCTCCTGGTACTCCTTGTACTCCTTGGCCAGCCGCTCCCGCAGCGTGTCGTTGTGGTCGACGACCAGCAGCGTCTCCAGGGCCGGCCGTGACTGCGCCCGCACCGAGGAGACCGCCGCGAGGATGTCCTCCCAGCGGTCCTCGGTGTACGCGCAGATCACGACGGAGATGCCGGGACCGCTCAAGACACCTCTCCCCGCAGGGCGTCCACCATCGGCGACCGGGGCGAACGGCGGCGCAGCGCCCGGCGGTTGGAGCGCTCCTGGAGGATCACCCGCAGCACGCGCAGCCCGTCCCGCACGGCCCGCAGATTGCTGGTGCCGTGGATGCGGAGATATTCGTGGCTCGGGATCTCCTGCACCTTGAGCCCGGCCTTGACGACCCGGATGTTCATCAGGGTCTCGACCTCGAAGCCGGTGCAGTCGAGGTCGATCTTGTCGAGGCAGTGCCGCCAGAACGCGTTGTAGCCGTAGCACAGATCGGTGTAGCGGGCGCCGAACTTGCGGTTGACGACCGAGCACAGCGCCCAGTTGCCGAGCTTGCGGATGAAGGTCATGTCGTCGGTGCCGCCGCCGTTGGCGAAGCGGGAGCCCTTGGCGAAGTCCGCGCCGGAGACCAGGGCGGAGACGTACGACAGGATCTCGCCCCCGTCGGCCGAGCCGTCCGCGTCGACCATCACGATGATGTCGCCGGTGCAGGCCTGGAAGCCGGTGATCAGGGCGTCGCCCTTGCCCTTGCCGCGCTGCTCGACGACCTTGACCTCGGGCCACAGCTCGCGGGCCACCCGGACCGTGTCGTCGGTGGAGTTCCCGTCGACCAGGACCACTTCGTGTATCCAGTCGGGCAGGGTCTTGAAGACGTACGGAAGGTTCTCCGCCTCGTTCATGGCCGGGATGACCACGCTCACCGGCGGCGCGATGGCCAGGTGAGAGGAGACGGGTCGGTACTTGGAGACGACCGGCGGATGCTGCTCCGCGGCGGCCGGCTGCAGAACTGAGCTCATGAGTCTGGGGCCCTCTCGTCCGGTGGACCGCCCCCCCAGGGCAGTCCGGATCCAGTCCGGTTCGAAAGGGGGGTTCTCACCCGTGGCACGCCGAGATGGAGCTTCGGGCACGCCGGGTGAGCTGGCAAAGCTGGCCGACCGCGAAAACGGCAGCCGACCGCGCGGCACGGCCCGGCCACCAAAAGCGGTCACCGAGCACGGCACCCCCCTACCGCGCCCCGCGCCGGTACGTCGCGGTCCTTGAGCCCTCCCCTAGAGCCGCGTACTGACGGACCGATGCGGGTGAGATGTATGACGGTATTGACGATTGAACCCGTATGGCAAGACCTGGAACGGCCCCTCACGTTTTTGTTGGTTTGGCCGTTACTGGATGTCTTTTGTGGGTCGTAAGTTGAAAGGTTCCGGTCACAGAAACAGCCGTTCCCCGGAGGCGCGACCCGCCTCCGGGGAACGTTTGTTCAGGTGCTGGTTACTGCACGAGCTTCAGCAGCCGGTTCGGCGAACCCGTACCCGCGCTGGTGACCTTGCCGGTGGTGGCGCCGGCGACCAGGGCCGAGGCGACCTGGGCCGGGGTGGAGGAGGTGTGGCCCGCCAGATAGACCGCCGCCGCGCCCGCGACGTGCGGGGTCGCCATCGAGGTGCCGGAGATGGTGTTGGTCGCGGTGTCGCTGGTGTGCCAGCCGGCCGTGATGGACGAGCCGGGCGCGAAGATGTCCAGGACCGAGCCGTAGTTGGAGTAGCTCGCCTTGGCGTCGGTGTTGGCCGTGGCGCCGACCGTGATGGCCTCGGTGACCCGGGCCGGGGAGGACGAGGAGGCGGTGGTGCTGCTGTTGCCCGCGGCGACGGCGTAGGTGACGCCGCTGGCTATGGAGTTGCGGACGGCCGTGTCCAGCGAGGCCGAGGCGCCGCCGCCGAGCGACATGTTGGCGACCGAGGGGCCGGAGTGGTTCTGCGTCACCCAGTCGATGCCCGCGATCACACCGGCCGTGGTGCCGGAGCCGCTGTTGTTCAGCACCCGCACGCCGACGATCTTCGCCTTCTTGGCGACACCGTAGGTCGTGCCCGCGATCGTGGTGGCCACATGGGTGCCGTGGCCGTTGCCGTCGGAGGCGTCGTTGTCGCCGTCGACGGCGTCGTAGCCGTGCGCGGCACGGCCGCTGATCTGCTGGTGGGTGACGCGCACACCGGTGTCGATCACATAGACCGTCACGCCGCTGCCCGCGCTGTCCGGGTAGGTGTAGGTGCCGGAGAGCGGGAGCGAGGTCTGGTCGATGCGGTCCAGACCCCAGGGAGCGCTGGTCTGGGTGGCGTCGGCCTGGACGCGCTGGTTCTGCTCGACCGCGGCCACGGCCGGGTCGGCGGCGAGCCGCTTGGCCTCGGTGGCGGAGAGAGCGGCGGAGTAGCCGTTCAGCGCCTTGCCGAAGGTCCGCTGGACCGTGCCGCCGTACTCCTTCACCAGGCCCTTGCCCGCGGCCGAGGATGCCTTCAGCCCCGCGCTCTTCTTGAGCGTGACGATGTAGCTGTCCTTGATCGCGGTCGGGGAGTTCGCCGCGAGCACCCGGCCCTCGGCGGGAGCGGCCTGGGCGGGCAGGGCGGTGAACCCGCCCACGAGGGCGGCGGTCGCCACCGAGGTGATCGCGGCGAGTCCGAGTCTCTTGCTGCGCAGTTGTGCCATTACGAGGGAGTCCTCCTCTAGGCGGCGCGCGCCTGGGTGGGGCGCGCGTCATGTGGGGGTGGTGCGCGTGCTCGCGCACTACGGCCGGGGAGCGTCGCGTTCCGCTCTCGGCCGGAGTAAAGCGTCGACCATCTACCGGCGTAGAACAAGAGAGTTGAGCACTAGTCAACAAATCTGTCATGAGCACGAAATAAATCAACAGAGTTGGCATGGACACTTCCTGTCAACACGCGTAGCTGCTACGACGGTTAAGGCAGAGATCCTGCTAAAGGGAGGTTCCATGAGACGTTCCCGACTTGTCGTCCTCGTGAGCTCGCTCCTCCTCGCCGTCGGCACCGCCCTCACCGGGGCCGCGACGGCGCAGGCGTCCTCACTCGCAGCAACTGGCGGCTATGTGGCGCTCGGTGACTCCTACTCCTCCGGAGTGGGCGCCGGCAGCTACATCGGCTCCAGCGGCGACTGCAAGCGCAGCACCAAGGCATTCCCCTACCTCTGGGCAGCCGCCCACTCCCCCTCGACCTTCGACTTCACGGCCTGCTCGGGCGCCCGAACGGGTGATGTTCTGTCCGGTCAGCTCGGCCCGCTCAGCAGCGCCACCGCCCTCGTCTCGCTCAGCGTCGGCGGCAACGACGCCGGATTCGCCGACGTCATGACGACCTGTGTGACCCAGTCCGACAGCTCCTGCGTCTCCCGCATCAACACCGCCCGCGCGTACGTCGACTCCACGCTGCCCGGCAAGCTCGACGGCGTGTACTCGGCGATCCGCTCCAAGGCACCCAACGCACGCGTCGTCGTCCTCGGATACCCCCGCTTCTACAAGCTCGGCACGACCTGTCTCGGCCTCTCCGAAACCAAGCGGAAGGCCATCAACGACGCCGCCGACCACCTCGACACCGCCATCGCCAAGCGCGCCGCCGACCACGGCTTCGTCTTCGGCGACGTACGCACCACCTTCACCGGCCACGAGATCTGCTCCGGCGACTCCTGGCTGCACAGCGTCAGCTGGCTCAACATCGGCGAGTCCTACCACCCGAAGGCCCCCGGCCAGTCGGGTGGCTATCTGCCGGTGCTCAACGCCAACGACTGACCGGTCACCCGGAGTCGGAGTCGGAGTCCGAACCTGAACCCGAGTCCGAACCCGTGTCCGTGTCCGTGCCCGAAGGAGAAGGGGAGGCCCCGTCCGTCGGGGTCTCCGTCTCGCAGGTCACCGAGAACGGCACCCCCTCGGACGTCGTCCGCACCGGCTCCCGCACCTCGACGCTGATCTCGTTCTCGAACGCCCCGCTCTCCGCGTCCGTCGTCACGGTCACCGCGTCCTGCTTCGTACGCCCGCCGCCCTCCGGGAACGACAGCGTCTTCCAGCCCCCGTCGAGCTCGGAGCCGTCCTGCGTCAGCCAGCGGTAGCTCACCTCGGCCGGCAGCCGGCCCACCGTGAACGACGCCGTGAACTGCGGCGCCTGGGCGTTCGGCGGCGGGCACGGGCCCGAGTAGTCCGTGCGCTTGCCCTCCAGGGCCACCCGCACCGACTGCGGCGGCGGACTGCTCTTCTCGGTCTCGCTCTCGCTCGGCGTCGGGGAGGGGCTCGACTTCCCGGTCCCGGTGTTCTCCTTCGGTCCGGTCTCGGCCGGTGTACTCGCCCCGGCCCCCTGGTCGTTGTCCCCGGAGCCGTCACCGCCCCCGCGGTTCAGCAGCGCGTACGTCAGCCCGCCCACCGCGAGGGCCAGGGCGACGACGCCCGCGACCAGCACCCGGCCGGTCCGACGGTCGCGACCATGACCGGTGGCCGTCGTCGTCGAGCCCGAGCCCGACCCCGAGGACATCGACTGCCCGGGGAACGGCATCGGGGGCGTGGCGGCCGGCTCGGGCCGGGCCGCGGCCGGCGGCGGGAACGGGACCGCCCGGGTGGTGTCCGCGCCCGGCGCGCCGCCCGCCGCGATGACCCGCAGGTCCTGCTCGGCCCGCTCGGGCGGCAGCCGCTGCTCGGGATCCTTGCGCAGCAGTCCCTCGATGACGGGGGCGAGCGGACCGGCCCGGTACGGCGGCGGCAGCTCCTCGTCGACGATCGCGCGCAGGGTGCTCAGCGGCGTGTCGTGACGGAAGGGGGAGTGGCCCTCGACCGCCGCGTACAGCAGCACCCCGAGCGACCACAGGTCGGACTCCGGACCCGGCGTGCGGCCGAGCGCCCGCTCCGGGGCGAGGAACTCGGGCGAGCCGATGACCTCCCCGGTCATGGTCAGCGCGGAGCTGCCCTCGACCATGGCGATCCCGAAGTCGGTGAGCACGATCCGGCCGTCGTTCGAGATCAGCACGTTGGCCGGCTTCACGTCCCGGTGCAGCACCCCGGCCTCGTGCGCGACCCGCAGCGCGGCCAGCACCTCGGCGCCGATGTGCGCGGCCCGCTGCGGCGGCATCGGGCCCTCGGCGTCCAGCACCTCCGCCAGCGAGAGCCCGCGGACCAGCTCCATGACGATCCACGGCCGGCCGCCGTCCGTCGCCACGTCGTATACGGTCACCACGTTCCCGCTGGCGACCCGGGCGGCCGCCCACGCCTCCCGCTCCAGCCGGGCGTACATCCGCTGTACGTCGTCGGCCGCGATGCCGGCCGGGGCGCGCACCTCCTTGACGGCGACCTCGCGGTGCAGCACTTCGTCGCGGGCGCGCCACACCGTCCCCATGCCGCCCTCGCCCAGCGGCGCCAGGAGCCGGTAGCGGCCCGCGATCACACGCTCATGGCCCGGTTCTTCGGACACGGAGCCCCCATTCGCAGCCGGGCGAAATCTCCATGAGGTCTGTTTTCCCCACGAGGTCGGTTTTCCTCACGACGTCCGCTTTCCCTTTGACGCCTGTTTTCTCACGAACGTAGCTCAGCCGAGTGCGGATGCCGCCCCCTTGAACACGAGTCCGGCGCCGAGCACCACCACGGCGAAGGCCGAACCGAGGGGGGCGGTGCGGCGCACCAGGGCCGCCATCGGGCCCGCCGTCCAGCGGGGGCGCCGGTCCAGGAGCCGGGTCATCCCGCTGCCCGCCTTGACGACGGCGTATCCGCAGGCCGTCAGGGTGAGCGCCAGCCCGAGGCCGTACGCGACGACCAGCAGCAGACCGAACCAGGCCTGCCCGAGGGCCGCGGCCCCGACCAGCACCACCACGGCGGACGGGCTGGGCACGAGCCCGCCCGCGAAGCCCATGAGGATCGTGCCGCGCAGGGTGGGGGCGACGGGGTGCGAGTGGGTGAAGCCGCCGTGGGTGTGCACGACCGTGTGCGGGTGGGAGTGGGAGTGGGGGTGGTCGTGCTTGTGGTCATGGTCATGGTCATGGCCGTGCGAGTGGCTGTGGTCGTGGTCGTCGTCGTGCTTGTGGGCGTGATCGTGCTTGTGGTCGTGATGGTGGTGGTCGTCGTGCGCGTGGCTGTGGGTGTGGCCCTTGTCGTCGTGGGAGTGGGTGTGCGTGTGGCCGCCATGGGTGTGTCCGTGGGCGTGCGCGCGGCTGCGCAGCGCGCGGCGGACCAGGCTCGCGCCCGCCAGGGTCACCAGCAGGCCGCTGGCGACGCCGAGCCAGGCGATGACCGAGGGGGCCGCCGCCGAACCGGCCGTGACCAGCAGGCCCAGGGCGACCACGCCCAGGGTGTGGGTGACCGTCACCGAGGCGGCCATGGGCAGGACGTCCTTCATCCGGGCCTGACCACCCCGGGCCGCCGCCGTCGCGGCCATGATGGTCTTGCCGTGGCCCGGGGCGATCGCGTGCATCGCGCCGAGGACGACGGCGATGCCGAGAGCCAGCGCGGCGAACCCCGCGGTGAGGTCGTGCCGGGCGACCAGCTCGTCCAGGGCACGCGTCCAGCGGTCGGCGCCGCGCGGCAGCACGGAGGCGGCGGGGGCGTCCGACTCCTCCTCGGCCAGAGCCGCCCCGCCGGGACGCACCCGCAGCGCGGCGGACGCGGTGTCGGCCGGAGAGGAGAGCAACTCCTCGGGGTACTTGGTCAGTTCCGCCGATATCGACTTCTCGGGCACGTCCGACGCGGCGAGGGTCATACGGTCGCCCCGGGCCGTGACCTCCCGCCAGCCCGGGCCGGAGGAGGCGCCCGCGCCGCGGAAGCCGAGCGACACGCTCTCCTTGTCCGAGGGGAGGGGAGCGGTCAGCTCGCACTCCACGCGGAGGGTGTCGAGCCCCGCCTGCCCGGGCCGCACACGCGCCCGGCTGCGCTCGGCGGTGAGGGCGGCGCCGCGGCCGTCGACGGTCACCTTGCTGTCCGCGGCGGCGGTGGCGCACCGCTCGCGGGCCCACAGTGCGATGCCCAGCCGCTCGATGTCCGGCTTCGCCTGGGTGGCCGGGATCTCGGCGAGGTCCTCGACGTGCTGGACCCGGAGTTCGCCGGGGGCGGCGACGAGACCGTCGTAGCGGTTGACGGTGAAGTTGCCCAGCGGGTGGGCGCTCGCCGTGGCGGCGGGCAGCAGAGTGAGCGCGCAGGCGGCCGTGAGGACGGCGGCGCCGGACGCGAACAGTCGGCGCAGGGTCACCGGTTCTTCTCCAGGTCCTTGAGCGCGGTACGGGCCTCGCGGGCACCGAGGGGCGAGAAGCCGGGGTTCAGGTCGAGCGCGGCCTTCAGATGGTCGCGGGCCGCGCGCTCGTCACCGGTGGCGCGTTCGATGATCCCGCGGTGGAAGAGGAACGTGGCGTTGCGGTAGCCGGTGGCGGTTGCCCGGCGGGCGTACGGCAGGGCCTCCTCGTCGCGGCCGTTGACGTGCAGGGCCCAGGCGAGGGCGTCGGCGGTGTGCACGCTGTGGCGGCGCTCCCACTCGGCGCGGGCGGCGCGCAGGGCCTCCTTCTTGTCGCCGTGGTCGGCGGCGGCCATGGCCGAGTCGAGGTCGGCGTTGACACCGCCGGCACGGGCCAGCGCCGTCCAGGCGTCGACCAGGGCGTACTGGTCGCCGGCCTTCGCCCGGTCGCCGTCGGCGCCGCGGTCCTCGTACAGCTCGCCGAGGGCGACGAGCGGGCCGGGCAGCGGGAAGCGGCCGACGACCTGCTCCAGGTTCTTCACGGCGGCCCCGCGGTCACCGTCCGCCGCCTCGGCGCGGGCACGGCCCTCCAGGGCGGGCAGGTAGGAGTCGTCGGCGGCGAGCGCGCGGGCGTAGCCGTCGAGGGCAGCCTTGTAATCGCCCTGGTTCCAGGCGAGTTGCCCGAGGGCGGTGGCCACGTAGGCGATGTCGGCGGGCGAGTCGGCGGAGTCCAGGGCGCGTTCCAGCACCTCTCGTGCCGTGCGGACGTCGCCGCGCAGCTCCCGCACATAGGCGTACCGCGTGAAGACGGGCACGCCGGGGCGCCGGTCGTCGGCGGTGTCGGCGGCCTTCTCGGCGTCGCCGTACCGGCCCAGTTCGACGAGGGCGTCGATACGGGTGCACAGCGCGCGTTCGTTGTAGGGGTTCTGCTTCAGGGCCCGGTCGGCGTACTTCAGGGCGCCGGGGAAGTCGTGGCGGGCCGCGGCGAGGGCGGCTCGGCCGGCCAGGGCCGGGTCGTTGCCGGGCTCCAGGGCGAGGGACCGCTTCAGCGCGCGCTCGGCCTGCGGATAGCGCGAGGGGTCGCCCTTCGTCCGGGCCTGTTCGACGTAGGCGACGCCGAGGGTGGCCCAGCTGCCGAAGTCCTTCGGCTGGGCACGGAGATGCTTCTGCAGGGAGGCGATCCCGGCGTCGAGATCACCCCGGGCCAGCGCGCCCGGCGACAGTGCCCCGGCCGCGGACACGGCGGCCGCGTCGGCGCCCGCCGGGCCGTTTCCCGCACCCCCGAAGGCGATGGCCCCACCGGTGAGCGCGACGGCCAGCAGCGCGGCGCACCCGGCCAGGTGGGCCGCCCGCCAGCGCCGGGCGCCGTCAGCGGTCCGCCGCAGCGCGGCCACGCGCTGGTCGACGTCCTTGTCGGCGGAAGGCGCGCCGGCGCTGTCCGACGGGGCGTCCTCCGCACCGGCCTGGTCCGTAGCGGTCTGTTCCGCACCGGCCTCCGCGTCACGCCCCGCCGCCGCGTCGGCCTCCGGCGCTTCGGCCTCCGGCTCGACGGCCGGTTCGGCGGTGTGTTCGGCCCCTGCCTCCGAGGCCTCCGCGGCCCGCTCGTGGTCCGGGCGGGGGCGGTCGTCGTCGCGCCTCTCCGGTGCGCTGTCCGTCGTACGCGGAGGCATGTTTCTCCTCAGTCGGCTGTGCGGGTGCAGGTGTGGGGAGGGGGAAGGCGCGGCCCGTGCCGTGGGGGATGGGTGGGAACGGGCCGCGCCAGCAGGGGGAGCGGAACGGGTCAGTACGCCCGGTTCCGCATACGGCGCCACCACATCAGGGCCGCGCCGATCAGGACGATGCCGCCCGCGCCGGCCCCGGCGGACGCGGCGATCAGCCGCATGTCGTCCGAGCCCTGCGCGTTCGTCGGCTGGAGCGCGTCGCCGAGCTGGCTGCGGACGTCGTTGCCGCCGTCCACGCCCTTGGCGAGCGGGCCGCGCGAACCCTCGGTCGGGTTGGCCAGGTACGGGAAGGACTTGCCGAACTTCTTGTCGTTCTTGTTCACGGCGTCGCCGAGGTCGTTCTTGGCGCCGAGCAGCTCGCCCTCGACCACCTGGAGCGAGGCGTCGATCACGTCGTCGGTGAGCCGGCGCCCGTTCGGGAAGCCCGCGGTGTCACCGTCCAGGACACCGAGCCGCTTGGGCTTGGCGGCCGGCTTGATGGAGGTGTTGAGCCGGAGCTGCTCCGACGGCGTCACATGCGGCGGCTGGTTGAGGTCCTTGACGCCCTTGAGGAACACGTCGACCAGGTCGTTGCGCGGCTCGTCGGGCGCCGGGATCTTGTAGATCGCCTCGATGAGCTTGGGCAGCTCCGGGTTGGTGACGTTCTCCAGGAACTGGGCGTCGTCCCGCGGCGCGGACGCGTTGAACTTGTCCTTGTCCTTCAGCGGGTTGACGACCTCGTTCACCAGCGGCATGCCGAGGCGGGAGACCTGCGAGAAGTAGCCCTTGGCGTTCTTGCGCTGGGTCGTCGACCAGATGCCGACGATCGGCTGCTCGTGCGACTCGGCGAGGAAGCTGTTGGGGACCTGCAGGGCGATCGAGTTGACGTTGTAGCCCTTGAGCGTGTCGTTGCCGACCTCGGAGAGGTTCCCGCCGTACAGCAGGTCGAAGACCCTCAGGTCCAGGAAGAACGGGTCGTCGGCCTGCCCGGCGAAGGTCTGGGCGCCGCCGGCGAGCTTGTGGATCGCCTGCTTGCGCAGGGTGTTGTAGTCCGGCATCGACGCCTTGCCGACGTTCGACGGCGCCACCGGCACGTCGTCGGCGACCTTGGTCTTCGACACCGCCTTCAGATCGCGCAGCTTGATCAGCTCGAGGTCGTACGTCTGCGTGATGTTGAGGTCGGGGTCGTCGAGGCTCTCGACCGGACCCGTGTTGTAGAGGAACGTCTTGTCGTTCTTCGTGTGCGTCTTGAACGTGTAGCGGAACAGCAGGTCTTCCTGCGCGTCACCGTCGCTGTCGATGCGCAGGTCGTACTGGGCGTCCTCGGCGAACGTGAAGAAGTTGGGCCCGCCGGCCGGTTCCTCGAAGGGGATCCAGTTCGCGATGATGGTCGTCGTGTCCGGCTTGTCCGGGCTGACGAAGGCGTACACGTCGGTGTTGTCGAACTGCGGGGTCCCCGAGATCAGCGGGGCCTCGCGGTGACTGGAGGCGGAGGCCTCCTCAGGTGCCAGCGCGGTCACACCGGCGGCGGCGAGGCCGCCGGATGCCAGCGCACCACAGATCACGGTCGCTATGCTCCGGCGCCCCGCGCCGGTCCTGAAGGTAGGTGTCATGCCGTCCGTCCTCGGTGCCAACTTGCCTGACACACGCCATTCGGAGTGGTCGGCAGAGCGGATTGGTCGAATCTCAAACGTTCTTACGGCGCGACTCAAAAGTTGTTTCATCGCCAGGCGACCCGCGTTTTCGGCGAGTTGATCCGTAACCCCATCCGGAGGTGTGTGCGTTGCGAATACCTCGTGTGAGGGGACAGGCCCGATGCGGCCTCGGAGAGGGGGAACGAGTGGAGGCGGACGAGCTGCTGCTGCTCGTGGCGGGCGGGAACCACCAGGCTTTCGAGGAGCTGTACGGACTGGTGTCCGGCCCGGTGTTCGGCCTGGTACGGCGTGTGGTGCGCGATCCGGCGCAGTCGGAGGAGGTGGCTCAGGAGGTGCTGCTCGAACTGTGGCGGTCCGCCGCGAAGTTCGACCCGGACCGGGGAAGCGCGCTGTCCTGGATCCTCACCCTCGCCCACCGCCGTGCCGTCGACCGGGTGCGCAGCGCCCGCGCGGCGGGGGAGCGCGAGCAGCGCGAGGCCTGGCGCGCCCACTTCCCGGCCTTCGACCAGGTCACCGAGGAGGTGGAGGCGGGACTCGAACGCGAGTGGGTCCGCCGCTGCCTGGACCGTCTCACCGACCTCCAGCGGCAGTCCGTCACCCTCGCCTACTACGAGGGCTACACCTACCGTGAAGTGGCCGAGCGGCTCTCCCTGCCGCTGGGCACCGTCAAGACGCGGATGCGCGACGGGCTGACCCGGATGCGCGAGTGCCTGGGAGGCGTGGCATGAGCCTCTTCCGCCGCGAGGACCCGCACTCGCTCGCCGCGCCCTACGCGCTCGACGCCCTGGAACCCCCGGAGCGGGTCCGCTTCGAGAGGCATATGAAGGACTGCGACCGCTGCGCCGCCGAGGTGCGTGACCTGTCCGAGGACGCCGTCCGGCTCGCCTGGTCCACGGCCGCCCCGGCCCCGGCCGCGATGCGCGACCGCGTCATGGCCGCCGTACGGACGACTCCGCAGGACCCGGTGCCCCAGGAGGCGGTGCGCGAGCCCGCACGCGCGCGTGCGACACAGTTGCCGCCGCACGTGTGGGGCACCCAGCCGCCGCCGCGGCAGCGGACGCGGCGCCGGATCCCGCTGTTCGTGCCCTTCGCCACGGCCACCGCCGCCGCGGCCCTCGTGGTCGCCTCGCTGTTCGCCGTCCAGGCGAACCGGACCCAGGACGAACTGACCGCCGAGCGGGACCGGTCACGTGAGATCGCCCACGTTCTGGCCGCTCCGGACGCACGTGCGAGCAGCGGCCGGGACGCGCGGGGCCGAACCATCGGAGTGATCGCTTCCGCGACGGAGGGGAGTGCGGTGATCACCCTCGGCGGATACAGCACCCCGCCGGGCGGCCGAGTGCACCAGTTGTGGCTCATGCGCCCGGGCGCGCAACCACGCTCCCTGGGGCTCCTGAAAGGCGACACGCCCCTGGTCGCGACACGTCTCGGCTCCTCCGCGACGTCACTGGCCGTAACCGTCGAGCCCGCCGGCGGCTCGCCGCAGCCCACCACGCAGCCCATCGTCCAACTCGCCCTGAAATCTGTCGGATTCGGAGAGTAATCGCAGATACATCGTCAACCCCCTTATGGGGAAGGTGAATCCTGTGACCGCGATACACGAGTGCCCGGGCGGGGCGATAGGGTTAACCTGCCCGGGCCGGGTGGACTCGTACGGGTGGGGAGTGACATGGAACAGATAACAGTGCGCAGCAGGGCGAGGGTCCCTGCGATCACCTGCGGGAGCAGCGCGACCAGTTCGCGCCTCGACCGCCATCTGTCGGTGCTGGGCGGTCCCGCCGTCCCGCAGCGGGAGACGGTCGAGGCGACCTCGCTGATGCGTGAACTGACCGCGCGCCAGCCGCACGACCGCAGTGGCAGGGGAGCGCGTGTACGTCGCGTCTCGCTCTTCGCACCGCTGCGCCGCCTGCGCCGCTCGCTCTTCGGCGGCAGGTAGGGGCCCGCGCTCGGGCGGTCACACCGCCCCTGGCGTCACGCTGCGCACTCGTCGTCCGTCATCCCCACGGCACGCGGCAGCGCCAGGTGTCTCCCGAGCGCGGTACGTCCTCCCCCCTCCCCGATCTATCGCTCCCCGCGTGCGTACTGACGCACGGCCAACGGCACGAAGATCCCGAGCAGTACGGCACACCACATCAGCGACCCCGCGACGGGGTGGGCCACCGGCCAGGCCGCTCCGCCGGGCACCGGCGCGATGGGGGCACCTCCCTGCTCGAGCGAAGCCGAGAGCTTGGGGGAGAACAGGTCCCGCAGGGCCGTCGCGACCGCGCTGATCGGATTCCACTCGGCGACCGTCCGCAGCCACCCGGGCAGTCCCGTCGTCGGGATGTACGCACTGGACAGCAGCGGCAGCAGGAAGGTCGCCCCGCCGAGCTGACCGGCCGCCTCCTCGTTCCGGGTGAGCAGGCCGAGGTAGATCCCGGCCCAGGTGCACGCGAAGCGGAACAGCAGCAACAGTCCGACGGCCCCCGCCGCTTCGAGCGGGCCGCCCTCGATCCGCCAGCCCACCGCGAGTCCGACCAGCAGGAACGGCACCGTCCCGGCGGCTGTGACCACGAGGTCCGCCGCGGCCTGTCCGAGCGGTACGGCCGCCCGGCTCATCGGCAGCGTGCGGAAGCGGTTCGTCACGCCCCGGTGGGTGTCCTGGGCCGCCTGGAACATGCCGGTCATGATGCCGCCCGCGGCGGTCGCCACCAGCAGGCCCGGCACGAGGAACGACCGGTACGCCTCGCCCGGCATCGCCAGCGCGCTGCCGAAGACATAACCGAAGAACAGCAGCATGCTGACCGGCATCGTCTGGGTGATGATCAGCAGCCCCGGGTTGTTCCGCATGCGCCGCAACTGGCGCCCCAGCATCGCGGTCCCGTCGTACGCCAGCGTGCTCATGCGGCAGCCTCCCTCTCCTCGTCGGTGGTCTCGGTCAGGCGCAGGAACACGTCGTCCAGCGTCGGTGGCCGCAGGCTCACGTCGAGCAGCGGTACGCCCGCCGTGTCCAGTGCGCGCACCAGACGCGGGAGGGTGAGGGTCGGGTCCTTGCTGACCGCGCCGACGGCGCCCCGCTCATGGTCGAACGACGGCTGCCCGCCCGTGATCCGGTCGAGCACCTCCGCCGCCCGCACGAGTACGTCCGCGTCCGTCACCACGACCTCGGCGTGCGCCCCGACGAGCGCCTTGAGCTGTGCCGGCGACCCGGTGTGCGCGACCCGGCCCCGGTCCACCAGGGCGATGTCGTCGGCGAGTCGGTCGGCCTCCTCCAGGTACTGGGTGGTGAGGAGCACGGTCGTGCCCTCGGCGGTCAGCTCGCGCACCACGTCCCAGATGAGATTGCGGCTGGCCGGGTCGAGGCCGGTGGTCGGCTCGTCCAGGAACAGCACGTCGGGGCGGCGGATCAGGCTCGCCGCCAGGTCCAGGCGGCGGCGCATGCCGCCCGAGTAGGTGGACGCGGGCCGGTCGGCGGCCTCCGTCAGCCCGAAGCGGTCGAGGAGTTCCGCGGTCCGGCCGGCCGGGCCGCGCACCCGGTGCAGCCGGCCGAACAACCGGAGGTTCTGGCGTCCGGTCAGGTCCCCGTCGATCGAGGTGTCCTGCCCGGTGACACCGATCCGGCTCCGTACGGCGGCGGCCTCGCGGACGAGGTCGTGCCCGGCGACCCGCGCGGAGCCCGCGTCCGGCCGCAGCAGTGTGGTCAGCAGCCGTACGGCCGTGGTCTTGCCCGCCCCGTTCGGCCCGAGGACCCCGCACACCGTGCCCTCGGCCACCGCGAGGTCCAGTCCGCGCACCGCGTGGACCTCCCCGAATCGCTTCTCCAGACCCTCACTAAGTACAGCGTACGTAGAAGTCATGGCTCGACCATAGCGCACTACGTACGCTGTACGTAACTAGGATGGTGGCCGAGGTGATGATCGATGGCGGGCCGAGCGGCCGTACCCGAAGTGATCTGGGCGCGCCCCGAGCGCACCGGCCGTGGGCCGAAACCGGCGTTCACGCGCGCCGGTATCGCGGCGGCGGCGGTGCGGATCGCCGACGCGGAGGGGCTCGACGGGGTGTCCATGCGGCATGTCGCCGCGGCGTTGGGCTGCGGCACGATGTCGCTGTACAACTACGTCCCCCGAAAGGAGGACCTGTACGAGCTGATGGTGGACGCCGTCGGCGCCGAGCACGAGATGTTCGAACCCACGGGCGACTGGCGCGCCGACATGCTCCGCAACGCGGAGGAGACGCGGGCCATCATGTACCGCCACACCTGGGTGCCGCGCCTGATGGCCGGGGTGCACGGCTTCAGCCCCAACACCCTGCGCTACCTGGAGCACTGCCTGGCCTGCCTCGAACCGCTCGACGTCCCGGCCGGTACGAAGACGGAGCTGATCGCGCTGCTCAACGGCATCGTGGCGACCTACACCGCGAACGACATCGCGACCGTCGAACGCACCCGCTCCATGCCGTGGTCCGAGGAGGAGGAGAACGCGGTGCGGATGGCCTATCTGGGCAGCCAGGTGGCCACCGGCGCCTATCCGCGACTCGCCGCTGCCTTCGGGGAGCAGAGCGGGCCGGTCGATCTGAACGCGGTGTTCCGGCGGGCGCTCGAACGCGTCCTGGACGCCTTCGATCCCGCCCTGCGGTAGGAGCCGCGACGCCGGCTCGCGCTAGAGCAGCGCGAGCTGGCCCTCCGGGCCCTCCTCGGGGCCGTCCAGCACCGAGGCCGGGCGGCGGGCCGTCGCCGGGACGGGGAGGAGGCCCGCCTCGCGGAGTTCGGCCGGCGTGATCGGGTCGGGGACCGTCAGGTCGTCCAGGGGGCGCAGTGCGGCCAGCAGGGCGAGGACCGTGATCAGTTCGAGCAGCTCCGACGTCCAGGTCTGCGACCAGGTCGCCGGGCGGATCGCCGCGAGGGTGCCCGGCTCGGCCTCGGTGACACGCGCCGCGAACCACTGTTCCAGGACGCGCACCCCGTCCGCCTCGAAGTCCCAGGCCTCCGGCGGCACCGGGGAGATGCGGCCGTCGCCCAGCAGCAGGGCCTCCTCGTCCCTGTCGTAGTCCAGGGTCAGGGGTCGCGCGGGCAGCGGGGCGCGGACGTAGGGGCGGCGGCCGCCGGGGAGCTTCGGGCGTTCGCCGTCGCGGCGCATCAGCCACAGCAGGCGGTGGCCCAGCTCCACGCCCCGCGCCCACTCGTCGGCGTCACCGGTGAGCGGGACGGTGAGATCCGGGCGAGCCGTGGCCGTGATCCAGGCCAGGACGTCCAGTGGGGCGGGGGCGGCGCCCAGGCGTGAGCCGAGGTGCTCCAGCAGGCCGGGGGCCAGGTTCGGTTCCCGCCCGCCCGGCCGGCGGAACAGCGGGCGGACGCGGCCGGGGCGGAGCAGCGGGAGCAGTGAGGTGACGAGGAGGGGAGGGGCGAGGGCCTCGGGCGCCTCCACCACGAAGACCTGATGCCCGTCCGCCACCCGCCACAGCTCCGGGCGGGCCGCGTCGATCAGCCGCTGGTCGGGGATCAGCCACTGTTCGTCGAAGGGCGCGCGCAGCACGCGCACCGGCTCCGGGCACGGGCCCGAGGCGCGGAGCAGCTTCTCCGTGCCGCCGCTCCGGCCGGGCAGCTGGCCGACCGCCGAGTGCAGCGTGCGCGAGCGGGTCGGCTCGAACAGGGTCTCGCGGTCGGGTCCCTCGGCCTTCACCAAGGCGTCCCAGCGGGCCTTCAGGGACGCCGCGTCGGGGGCCGCCGGCCAGCCCCGGCCGAGCCGCGGCGGTGCGACGGACCACGGCATGAGGTCCGCCAGCGGCGGAGCGTCGTCGTGCGTCACGCAGGGCATCGTACGACGCCCCCGAGGGGCGCGGGGAACCCTGCGAGGGCCCCACCGGCACGCGGGGCGACCGCTACGCGTCCAGGGTCACCGTGAAGGAGAACCGGTCGCCCCGGTACTGGATGACGGCCACGTCCAGCGGCCGGCCGCCGGTGTCGTACGTGATGCCCGTGTAGTGCAGGATCGGGCTGAGCAGCGGCACTTGGAGCAGCTTCGCGGTCTCCGGGTCGGCGAGCCGGGCCTCCACCGTGTCCGTGATGCGGCTGATGTCCACCCCGACGACATCCCGCAGCACCTTGGTCATGGGCCACCGCACGAGGTCGTCCAGGTCGATGCGCGCGGCCAGTTCGGGACGGACGTAGTTCCGCGCATGGTTCGTCGGCTCGCCCGTCTTCTCGTCGCTGCGCAGCCGGTGGTACGTCGAGACCTCCCGCGTCTCCGGGAAGAACTCGGCGAGTTCGCCCGGCACGGGGATCGTGCCGTGGTCCAGCAGTTCGGACGTCATGCCGGACTGCTGGGCCACGATCGCGTCCACCGAGCCGAGCAGCCGGACCGGTGAACCCCGGCGCGCGTGCGGCTCGATGAAGGTGCCCCGCCGGCGATGGCGGGTGATCAGCCCCTCGTCCTCCAGCTCCTTCAGCGCCTGCCGCATGGTCAGCACGCTCACGCCGTAGTGCCCGGCCAACCGCTCCTCGGTGGGCAGGCGCAGCGGGTCCTGGGGCGAGCGGCCGAGGATCGAGGCGCGCAGCGACTGCGACACCTGGTACCAGAGCGGCAGCTTGCGGTTCAGGACGATCGAGTCCGGGGCGAAGGAGGTCACGGGCCATCCGTACCGGTCAGGGGTGCTCAGTGCAAGGGACGGAAGTGCCGCTCCAGGCCCTGCCAGACGTCGTCGTAACGCTGTTGGAGGTGTTCCGCCCGGGCCGCGTGCGGGGTGAGGGTCAGCGGCCAGCGGGTCTCGAACATGAACGCCAGTCCGTCGTCGATCTTCTGGGGCCTCAGCTCGGCGGCGCTGGCCCGGTCGAAGGTCTCCCGGTCCGGGCCGTGCGCCGACATCATGTTGTGCAGCGAACCGCCGCCCGGCACGAAGCCCTCCGCCTTCGCGTCGTACGCGCCCTCGATCAGGCCCATGTACTCGCTCATCACGTTCCGGTGGAAGTACGGCGGCCGGAAGGTGTCCTCGCCCACCAGCCAGCGCGGCGCGAACACCACGAAGTCGACCCCGGCCAGCCCCGGGGTGTCCGACGGGGACGTCAGCACCGTGAAGATCGACGGGTCCGGGTGGTCGTAGGTGATGGTGCCGAGCGCGTTGAAACGGCGCAGGTCGTAGACGTACGGCACATGGTTGCCGTGCCAGGCGACGACATCGAGCGGGGAGTGGTCGTAGGTGGCCGTCCAGAGGTTGCCGCAGAACTTGTTCACCACCTCCACCGGGCCCTCGACGTCCTCGTACGCGGCGACCGGGGCGCGGAAGTCCCGGGGATGGGCGAGGCCGTTCGCGCCGATCGGGCCCAGGTCGGGGAGGCGGAAGGGCGCGCCGTAGTTCTCGCACACATAGCCGCGGGCGGATCCGTCCAGCAGCTCCACACGGAAGCGGACCCCACGGGGGACGAGCGCGACATGGCCCGGCTCCACATGGAGCAGACCGAACTCGGTGCGCAGCAGCAGCCCGCCGCGCTCCGGGACGATCAGCAGCTCGCCGTCGGCGTCGCTGAACACCCGCTCCATCGAGACGTTGGCCGCGTAGAGGTGCACGGCGACGCCGGTGCGCTGGGTGGCGTCGCCGTTGCCGCCCAGCGTCCACAGGCCGGCCAGGAAGTCGGTCTCGGGGGCCGGGTCGGGAAGGGGGTTCCAGCGCAGCCGGTTCGGGTCGGGCACGGTCTGGGTGAAGGGAGCGGTGCGGACCGAGCCGTTGTGGGCCCGGGTGAACGCCGGGTGCGCGGCCGACGGGCGGATCCGGTACAGCCAGGAGCGGCGGTTGTGGGAGCGCGGCTCGGTGAAGGCCGTACCGCTGAGCTGCTCCGCGTACAGCCCGAGCGGGGCCCGCTGCGGCGAGTTGCGGCCCTCGGGCAGCGCGCCCGGGACGGCCTCGGAGCCGTGCTCGTTGCCGAAGCCGGAGAGATAGGTCAGCCCTTCGGCCCTCTTCCGCGCTCCCTCGCGCTCGGACACGCCTGCGCGGGAGGTACCCCCATCGCCCATGATCGCTGCTCCCTTGCCATCCGATTCCTATGGAACACCGTAGGATTGCGTTTTCCGCGACGCAAGAGGGACACGCACCCTCCTCACGACGGATGACCTGAACCCGACTTGAGGACGATCCGCCGGGCCTGGGGCGCGCTCTACGCTCGCGGACATGACGTGGACACGTGGACCTCTCGCCCTGCTCGCGGTCTGCGTCCTGCTGACCGGAGCCGCCGGCTGCGGCTCCGGCCAGGAGCCGGAGCGGGGGAGCGGGGCCTCGCCCACGCCCGTGGGCACGCTCCTGGAGGACCGGGACCCGGAGGGGCGGCCCTACCGTCAGGTGGCCCAGCGGGACGCCCCCGACGTCGGCATCGAGGTGCAGCCCGACGGGGCCGGCGACTGGGACGTCCGGCTGGCCGTCCGGAAGTTCCGCTTCTCGGGGGCGGGTGCGGCGGACGAGGCGGTGGCCGGGCGCGGACTCGCGCACCTCTATGTGGACGGCCGCCTCGTCGCCCGGCTCCGCACCACCGAGTACCGGCTGGCCGCCCACCTCGTGCCGCGCGGCACGCACCACGTCACGGCCCGCCTCTACGCCGACGACGGCACCGCCTGGGCGGTGGACGGGCGGCCCGTGGAGAGCACGGCCGACATCACCGCGTCACAACCCGGCCCGGGCGCGAAGCCGAGCGCGAGCGCCCCGGGGGAAGCGCGGACGCACGCGACGGACGCCCGGCCCCGGATCGGGGGGCGAGGTTCACCCGACCGCGCCGGAAAGGCATCATGAAGCCCGTGCCCCACGCGACATCGCTCCGTCGTGCGCCCGTGCAGCGGCGCAGTGCCGAACGCCTGACCAGGATCCTCGACGCCTGCGCCGACCTCCTCGACGAGGTCGGCTACGACGACCTGAGCACCCGCGCCGTCGCCCAGCGGGCCGGCGTCCCCATCGGCTCGGTCTACCGCTTCTTCGGCAACAAACGCCAGATGGCCGACGCGCTGGCCCAGCGCAACCTCGAGCGGTACTCCGCCCGCGTCACCGAGCGCCTGCGGGAGACGGGCGGCGGGGACTGGCGGGTGGCCATGGACGCCGTGCTCGACGAGTACCTGGAGATGAAGCGCACCGCGCCCGGCTTCTCCCTCGTCGACTTCGGCAACCAGATCCCCGTCGGCGCCCGCCACAGCGAACCCAACCACCGTGTCGCCGACCGCCTCAGCGAACTCCTCTCCGGCTATCTCGACCGTGAGCCCGACGAGGATCTGCGCCGGGTGTTCCTCATCGCCGTCGAGACCGCCGACACACTCGTGCACCTGGCCTTCCGGGTCGCGCCGGACGGAGACCCGAAGGTCATCGAGGAGATGCGGGAGATGCTGCGGGCGTATCTGTCCCGGGTGCTCGACTGACCTGGTGCGTCCTGGACCCGTCGGGCGATCCGGTTCCTCCAGGGCCTCCCCTCCATGCATACCGGTCGGTATGCTCGGGCGCGTTCGTGCGTCACCGTAGCCGCCGCCCCCGGGAGGACCCGTGTCCCGCACCGCCCTGCGTATCTGTCCCCTGTGCGAGGCCACCTGCGGCCTGACCCTCACCATCGAGGGGACGCGCGTCACCCGTGCCCGAGGTGACCGCGACGATGTGTTCAGCGCGGGGTTCGTCTGCCCCAAGGGCGCGTCCTTCGGCGCCGTCGACTCCGACCCCGACCGGTTGCGCACCCCGCTGGTGCGCCGGGACGGCGAACTGCGCGAGGCCACCTGGGAGGAGGCCTTCGACGCCGTCGCCGCCGGCATCCGCCCGGTCGTCGAGCGGTACGGCCCGAACTCCGTCGGCGTCGTCCTCGGCAACCCCAATGTGCACACCATGGCCGGGGCCCTGTACCCGACGCTGCTGCTCGCCGGGCTCGGCACTCGCAGCGTCTTCACCGCCTCCACGGTCGACCAGATGCCCAAGCACGTCTCCAGCGGACTGCTCTACGGCGACGCGAACGCCATCCCCGTGCCCGACCTCGACCACACCGACCATCTGCTCCTGATCGGCGCCAACCCGCTGGAGTCCAACGGCAGTCTGTGCACCGCCCCCGACTTCCCGGGCAAGCTCAAGGCGCTCAAGGCCCGTGGCGGCACCCTCGTCGTCATCGACCCGCGGCGCACCCGGACCGCCAAGCTCGCCGACCGGCACATCGCCGTACGGCCCGGCACCGACGCGCTGCTGCTGGCGGCGATGGCCCAGGTGCTCTACGCCGAGGGCCTCGTCGAGCCCACCCCGCACGTCCAGGGCGTCGAGGAACTGGCCGACGCCCTGGAGGAGTTCACCCCCGAGGCCGTCGCCCCGGCCTGTGACGTCGACGCCGGGCTCATCCGCACCCTCGCCCGTGAACTGGCCGCCGCCCCCACCGCCGCCGTGTACGGCCGCATCGGCAGCTGCACCGTCCCGCACGGCACCCTGGCCAGCTGGCTCGTCGACGTCCTGAACATCCTCACCGGCAACCTCGACCGGCCGGGCGGCGCGCTCTTCCCGCAGGCCGCCACCGACAGGACCCCGCGCCCCGCCGGGCCCGGACGGGGCTTCGCCCTCGGGCGCTGGCACTCCCGGGTGAGCCGGCACCCCGAGGCGAAGGGCGAGCTGCCCCTGTCGGCCCTCGCCGAGGAGATCGACACCGCCACCGAGGAGGGCGAGCCGGTGCGCGCGCTCGTCGCCGTCGCCGCCAACCCCGTCCTGTCCGCGCCCGACGGCGACCGGCTCGACAAGGCGCTCGACTCGCTCGACTTCATGGTCAGCGTCGACCCCTACCTCAACGAGACCTCACGCCACGCCCATGTCGTGCTGCCCCCGCCCCCGCCCTCCCAGAGCCCGCACCACGACTTCGCCTTCAACACCCTCGCCGTCCGCAACCAGGTCCGCTACACCCGCCCCGCGGTCCCGCTGGAACCCGGACGGATGGCGGAGACGGAGATCCTGGCCCGGCTGATCCTCGCCGCGACGGGCATGCACGGGACCGACCCCGCCGCCGTCGACCGGATGGTCATCGACCAGACCCTCGGCAAGGCGGTCACGGAACCCCACTCGCCCGTATACGACCGCGACCCCCGCGACCTCGCCGCACAGCTCACCGGCGACACCGGCCCCGAGCGACGGCTGGACATGATGCTGCGCCTCGGCCCCTACGGCGACGGCTTCGGCGTACGACCGGACGGGCTCACCCTGGAGAAGCTGCTCGCGCATCCGCACGGCATCGACCTCGGCCCGCTGGCCTCCCGGCTCCCGCAGCCGCTGAAGACCCGCAGCGGCCTGGTGGAGCTGCTGCCGGAGCCGATCGCGCGGGACCTGCCCCGCCTTCGCGCGGCCCTGGCAGAACGCCCCGAGGGGCTCGTCCTGGTCGGCCGCCGCCATCTGCGCTCCAACAACAGCTGGATGCACAACGTGCCCGCCCTCACCGGCGGCTCCAACCGCTGCACCCTGCACATCCACCCCGAGGACGCCGAACGGCTGGGCGTCGAGGACGGGGCGCCGGTGCGGGTGAAGGGCGCCGGGGGAGAGGTCACCGCACCCGCCGAGGTCACGGACGCCGTCCGCAAGGGCGTGGTGAGCCTCCCGCACGGCTGGGGCCACAACCGGCCCGGCACCCGCCTCGGCCACGCCTCGACCGACCCCGGCGTCAACGTCAACCAGCTCCTCGACGGCCGGCTGCTCGACCCGCTGTCGGGCAACGCGGTCCTCAACGGAGTGCCCGTCGCATGCGCCCCGGCGGCCGAAAAGCTCATGCCCCTGACCTGAGCAAAGCTGTGACCAGCAGTTTTGCGCTTATTGCTCGCACGTCAACGTCTTGTTAACGCTGCTTGACGGGACCTAACGTCTCGGGAACCGCCGGCCCTGGTGGGATGTTCAAGGGCGAACGTTAGGTATCCACTCATGCTGACCATCCTCGGCTTCGCCATGATCGCGACCTTCCTGGTCCTGATCATGATGAAGAAGATGTCGCCGATCGCGGCGCTCGTGCTGATTCCCGCGCTGTTCTGCGTGTTCGTCGGCAAGGGTGCCCACCTCGGCGACTACGTCCTCGACGGCGTGACCGACCTCGCCCCCACCGCGGCGATGCTCATGTTCGCGATCGTCTACTTCGGTGTGATGATCGACGTCGGTCTCTTCGACCCGATCGTCCGCGGGATCCTCAAATTCTGTAAAGCGGACCCGATGCGGATCGTCGTGGGCACCGCCCTGCTCGCGGCGATCGTCTCGCTGGACGGCGACGGCTCCACCACCTTCATGATCACCGTCTCGGCGATGTACCCGCTGTACAAGCGCCTGAAGATGAGCCTGGTCGTGATGACCGGTGTCGCCGCCATGGCCAACGGCGTGATGAACACCCTCCCCTGGGGCGGCCCGACCGCCCGCGCCGCGACCGCGCTCAAGCTCGACGCCAGCGAGATCTTCGTCCCGATGATCCCGGCGCTCCTGGTGGGCCTGCTCTTCGTCTTCGGTCTCTCCTACGTGCTCGGTGTCCGTGAGCGCCGTCGGCTCGGCATGCTGACGCTGGACGAGGTGCTGGAGGAGGAGAAGGAGAGCGAGACGGTCCTCGTGGGCTCCGGCGGTTCCGGCGACTCGGGCGACGGCAAGGTCTCCATGCGCAAGGGCGGCGGCTCGGGTGCCGGCACCGACGCGGACGCGGGCTCCGGCGGTGGCGCCGACGCCGAGGACGACGCCGAGGACGACAGCTTCCAGGGCCTCGACCCGAACCGGGCCACCCTGCGCCCCAAGCTCTACTGGTTCAACGCGCTGCTCACGGTCGCCCTGCTCACCGCCATGATCATGGAGTGGCTGCCGATCCCGGTGCTGTTCCTGCTCGGTGCCGCGCTGGCCCTCACCGTGAACTTCCCGCACATCCCCGACCAGAAGGCGCGCCTCGCCGCCCACGCCGACAACGTCCTGAACGTCTCCGGCATGGTCTTCGCCGCCGCCGTCTTCACCGGCGTCCTCCAGGGCACCGGCATGGTCGACAACATGGCCAAGTGGATGGTGGACGTCATCCCCGCGGGCATGGGCCCGCACATGGCCATCGTCACCGGTGTGCTGAGCCTGCCGCTGACCTACTTCATGTCGAACGACGGCTTCTACTTCGGTGTCCTGCCGGTCCTCGCCGAGGCCGGTGCCGCGCACGGCGTCTCCCCGGTGGAGATGGCCCGCGCCTCGCTGGTCGGCCAGCCCCTGCACATGTCGAGCCCGCTCGTCCCGGCCGTCTACGTCCTGGTCGGCATGGCCAAGGTCGAATTCGGCGACCACACCAAGTTCGTCGTGAAGTGGGCCGCCCTCACCTGCCTGGTCATCCTCGGCGCGGGCATCCTGTTCGGGATCATCTGACCTTGTCCGATCCCCGTTGGAGTACATCGTGAGGCCCGGTGGGAACCGCGGCTGGCTGCTCCGCCTCGTCATCGCCTTCAGCTTCGCGCAGGCGGCGGTGTCGATGGCCCGGCCCGCCGTCTCCTACCGGGCCCTCGCGCTGGGCGCGGACGAACGTGCCGTCGGTGTGATCGCCGGTGTCTACGCGCTGCTTCCGCTGTTCGCCGCCGTCCCCCTGGGCCGCCGTACCGACCACGGCCGCTGCGCGCCCCTGCTGCCCTTCGGTGTCGT
Source organism: Streptomyces sp. CRCS-T-1 (assembly GCF_024442335.1). Lineage (NCBI taxonomy): Bacteria > Bacillati > Actinomycetota > Actinomycetes > Kitasatosporales > Streptomycetaceae > Streptomyces > Streptomyces sp. CRCS-T-1. Next base: position 6,797,984 of record NZ_CP101651.1, read on the forward strand.
CCTCATCTCCGGCGGCTGCGCCCTCAGCGGCGTCGCCGGCTCCCTGGGGACGATGGCCCTGTGGAGCGGGGTGATGGGCCTCGGCCATCTCTGCTTCGTCATCGGCTCACAGTCCCTCGTCGCGCGCCAGTCCGCGCCGCACGAACAGGACCGCAACTTCGGGCACTTCACCATCGGCGCGGCCCTCGGCCAACTCGTCGGCCCCATCGCGGCGGGCGCGCTGATCGGCGGCGGGGACATGGCGGGCACCAGCGCGCTCGCCCTGATCGTCGCGGGCGGGGTCGCGGCGGTCGCGTTCACCTCGCTGTGGCGTATCGAGCACCGCCGTACGGCGGACACGTCCCGCGCGGACAAGGGCGCCCGGGTCCCGGTCGGGAGCATCCTGCGGACCCGGGGCGTGCCCGCCGGCATCCTCATCAGCCTCGCCGTGCTGTCCGCGACCGACATCCTCACCGCCTACCTCCCGGTGGTCGGCGAGCACCGGGGCATCGCGCCGTCCGTGATCGGCGTCCTGCTCAGTCTGCGCGCGGCGGCGACCATCGCCTGCCGTCTGGTGCTGACGCCCCTGCTGCGGCTGCTCGGCCGGACCCTGCTGCTCACCGTGACGTGTCTGCTGGCGGCCCTGCTGTGCGCGGGGATCGCCCTGCCGGTGCCGGTGTGGGCGCTCGGGCTGCTGCTCGTCCTGCTCGGCTTCTGCCTGGGCGTCGGGCAGCCGCTGTCCATGACGACGGTCGTCCAGGCCGCGCCCGACGAGGCCCGTTCCACGGCGCTCGCCCTGCGGCTGACCGGCAACCGGCTCGGCCAGGTCGCCGCGCCCGCCGCGGCCGGGCTGATCGCCGGGGTCGCGGGGGTCGCGGCGCCGTTCGTGATGCTGGGGGTGCTGTTGCTGGCGTCGGCGGGGGTCGCGGTGCGGTCCCCGCGGGAGCCGGAGGAGGCTGAGGAGGCGGACGGAGCGGGCGACCCCGAACCCCGGCGGAACGGGATGCCATTGGGCCGGAAGAGCGACATCTGACGCGTCGTGGGCGCTGCTCCGGCGTTTCCGGGTGACATGTGGCAGATAGTCAGGTGACGAGGTGTTTGTATGAAAATCATCTGACTTGGAGGCATGTTCATGCCCGTCGTACCCCTCGCGCGCCGTGCCGGCACCCGCACCGCCGTCCTCGCCGCTCTCACCCTCGCCGGGACCACCCTGAGCGGGGTGCCCGCTGTCGCCGCTCCGGGGGACAACGGGGACGTCAAGATCCACGCCACGGAGACGGCCGCCGGAGACCGGCGCAACGATCCGAAGGTCTGCGACTTCTACCTCGCCGCGTTCGACTTCGAGGCGGGCGAGACGGTCAACTGGACCATCCAGGCCCTGCCCGAGGTGCCGGCCAAGAGCGGCTCGGTCACCCTCAACGCGGCCGGAGCGGGCCGCAGCCCCCTCATCGACCTGCCCAACGGGCAGTACAAGCTGACATGGCTCACCGACCGGGCCCACGGCGCCGGCAAGTTCAAGGTGTTCCAGGTCGCCTGCCCGGACTCCAAGGCCACCATCACCCCGAACGGCGGCGCCCCGGCGGGCGGTGGCGGCATCGCCCGCGCCGAGGCCTTCACCCCGGTCGCCGGCGCCGCCGCCGTAGGCCTGGCCGCCGTCGCCGGAGTGGTCTGGTTCCGCCTCCGCCGCCGCCCCGATGGCGCGGCGTAGGACGCCTTCCGCGTATCGCGCCGCCCCTTCCGTGGGGCGGCGCGAGTCCGGGGCGGGTTCGGCGCGGGGCGGGGGTGAATCCGGAGCCGTCCCGGAGGTCCGGCGTGGGGCCGGTTCCCGTTCCGGCGGCGCTCCGGTGGGGCGGCGTGGGGCCGGGTCCGGTTCTGGTGCCGTGGGGCGGCGTACGGCCGGGGAAGGGTCCGAGGCTGCCTCGGTGTCGCGGCGTGGGGCTGGCGCCGGGGCCGTCGGCGGCTCGGTGTCTCGGCGGGGGTCCGGGGCGGCCGGATCCGTCGCGGTACCGGTACCGGTAAGTCGCCGTGGGGCCGGAACCGTTGCCTCGCCGGGGTCTGCGCGAGGCACGGAGTTTTCGCGAGGTCCGGGGTCGTCGCGAGGCCCGGGGTCTACGCGAGGTGGGGCTGGTTCTGTCGCCACCGCTGCGGGTCGGCGCAGGGGCGGGGTCGGTTCGGGTGCCGAGCCGGTGGTTCGGCGCAGGGGCGGGGCCCGCGGTGGGTCCGGGGGACCCGGTGGACCCGGTGGGCCCGGTGGGACCGGAGGGCGTCGTGGAGCCGGGGGCGGAGGCCCCGAGGCCTGGCCGCGGCGGTCTCGCAGGCCCTGGTACCGGACGCGCGCCTATCGGCTGGCGCGGACGATCGCGGTGGCCTTCTCGCTGCTGCTGCTCGCCGTCTGCTGGGACCCGGGCGACGTACCCGGGTCCGCAACGGTCACGGCCCTCCCGACCAGCTCCGCAGAAGCCGCCGCGGCAGCCCTGCCGGGCACCTCCGGCACGGCACCGGCCCCCTCGGACGACGTCGGCGCCACCGCCACTCCGCCCAGCCGCTCCGCCACACCCCCCACCCTCCCCGCCAACTCCTCCGGCTCCCCGTCCGCCCGGCCCGGCACCTCCCGAACCCCCGGCACGGGCCCCGGCACCGGCACGCCCCAGGCACCCGCGTCCCGTACGGCCCCGCCCCAAGGCTCCGGCCCCCACACCTCCCTGCCCCCCACCGCCGGCCGAACCGCCCCGCCCTCACGTCCCTCAGCCGGCACCCCCAGTCCGCCCCGCACCCAACCCCCCACCCGCACCCGGCGTCCCTCCGCCCCCGGCCCGCTGCCCCACTCGCCGGCCACCCGCCTCCTCATCCCCTACCTCCGTATCAACGCCCCGATCATGCCCCTGGGCCTCGACCGCGAACGCCGTCTCACCGCGCCCCCGGAGGGCAAACCGAAACTGGTCGGCTGGTACCGGCACGGTGCCTCGCCCGGCGAGCAGGGTGTCGCCGTCGCTGTCGGGCATCTGGACACGGACCGCGGTCCCGCCGTCTTCGCGGGGCTGACGGAGCTGAAGCGGGGCCGGATCGTCGAGGCCCGCCGCGCCGACGGGCGGACCGCCGTCTACACGGTCGACGCCATCAAGTCGTACGAGAAGGCACGGTTCCCGAGCCAGGAGGTGTACGGCGCCCGGGGCCGCCCCGAGCTGCGCCTGATCACCTGCGGCGGCGCCTACGACCGCAGGAAGGGCTACTCCGGGAACGTCGTGGTCTTCGCCCATCTCACCGCCGTCCGCTGACGACCTGGCCGAATCAGGCCGTCCGCCTTCTCACCAGCTGGACCGGAGCCCCCGATCCCGCCCGGTGTCTTCCCCCGGCCGTACACATTCCGTTAACTTCCGTGACTCACAGCCCCGTACGACCCGCACGGGGCTTCCGACCCGCGGAGCACCAGCGCCCTGAAGACCCCTCGGGGGCACGCATGACACGCGCCATCTCCCTGCACGACGTGAGCAAGGCCTACACGCGCGGCTCCCGCGTGGTGGACCGGCTGTCGCTGGACATCACCCCGGGCGAGTTCCTCGTGCTGCTCGGCCCGTCCGGCTGCGGCAAGTCGACCGTGCTCAGAATGATCGCCGGGCTGGAGGAGATCGACGAGGGCGAGCTGCTGCTCGACGGCGAGTACGCCAACGACCTGCCGCCGTCCGGCCGGGACATGGCGATGGTCTTCCAGAACTTCGCCCTCTACCCCAACATGACCGGCCGGGCCAACATCGGCTTCCCGCTGCGCATCGAGGACCCGGGCACGGACCCCCGGCCGCGGGTGGACGCCACCGCCCGCCTGCTCGGCATCGAGGACCTCCTCGACCGCCTGCCCGCCCAGCTCTCCGGCGGTGAACGCCAGCGCGTCGCCATGGGCCGGGCCATCGCCCGCCACCCCTCCGCGTTCCTGATGGACGAGCCGCTGTCCAATCTCGACGCCAAGCTCCGCACCCATCTGCGCGCCGAGATAGCCCAGCTCACCGGGGAGTTGGGCGTCACCACGGTCTACGTCACCCACGACCAGGCCGAGGCCATGTCGCTGGGCGACCGGGTCGCCGTGCTGCGCGGCGGTGTGCTCCAGCAGGCCGACAGCCCGCGCGTGGTGTACGCGCTGCCCAGCAATGTCTTCGTCGCCGCGTTCATCGGCACCCCGCGCATCAACCTCCTGCGCGGACTGGTGCGTGCCCCGCTGGACGGCGCGATGACCATCAGCCTGGGCAAGCAGTTCCTGCGCCTGCCCGAACCGCTCTCCCTGGACCACCAGTTGCTGCGGGTCCAGCAGGGCCGCGGGGTCATCGTGGGCCTGCGCTCGGAAGCCGTCCGGATCGCCAAGCACTCCTCGGCCCGGCCCGGCGAGGTGCCGATCACCGGCCTGGTCGAGCATGTGGAGTTCCAGGGGCACGAGATCCTCGTCCACTTCAACACCGGCTCCAGCCCCGCCGTCGTCCCCGACCTGGAGGCCCCGCGTCCCCGCCCCGGCCGAGCCGCCCGGCGCCGCCGTCGCGAGGGCTCGGTGCTCACCCGGCTGCGGGAGCGGTCCGCGGCCGGACGGGCCGGACCCGTCGTCGCCCTGGACCACCCCGAGACCGCCGCCCCCGCCCCCGCCGAACCCCGCCTGCCCGGGGACCTCATCGTCCGCACCACCCCCGACCTGGCCCTCCGCCACGGCATGCAGGTGCCGCTCCTCGTCGACCTCGCCCACCTCTTCGTCTTCGACCAGGACGGCGACCGCATCTGCCCGCATCCGGCACGCCTGCCCGACCTGGAAAGGTGAGCAGTGGCACACCCATGACCCGGCACCCGTGACCGGGGTGTCTGGCGTCAGAAAACTATCGTCGCTAGTTTATGTGCCGGACGACGACGCCCCGCCCCCGGAGGAAGCGCGATGAAGGCATACGACGGCATGTACATCGGGGGCGCCTGGCGCCCGGCCGCCGGCCAGGACGTGATCGAGGTCGTGAACCCGGTCGACGAGCAGGTCATCGGCACGGTCCCGGCGGGCACCGCCCAGGACGTCGACACCGCCGTACGGGCCGCCCGCGCCGCCCTCGCGGGCTGGGCCGCGACCCCGCCCGCCGAGCGCGCGGCGCGCCTGGCCGCCCTCCGGGACGTGCTCGTGGCCCGCGCCGACGAGATCGCCGAGACGGTCACGGCCGAACTCGGCTCGCCCCTGAAGTTCTCCCAGGCCGTCCACGCGGGCGTGCCGATCGCCGTCGCGGGCTCCTACGCCGAGCTGGCGGCGACGTACGCCTTCGAGGAGAAGACCGGCAACTCGGTCGTGCACCACGAGCCGATCGGTGTCGTCGGCGCCATCACGCCCTGGAACTACCCCCTGCACCAGATCGTCGCCAAGGTCGCCCCGGCCCTCGCGGCGGGCTGCACGGTCGTCGTGAAGCCCGCCGAGGACACCCCGCTGGTCGCCCGCCTCTTCGCCGACGCGGTGCACGAGGCCGGGATCCCGGCGGGCGTCTTCAACCTGGTCACCGGCCTCGGCCCGGTCGCCGGCCAGGCCCTCGCCGAACACCCCGGCGTCGACCTGGTCTCCTTCACCGGCTCCACCGCCGTCGGCCGGCAGATCGCAGCGATCGCCGCCGGGCAGGTCAAGAAGGTCGCCCTCGAACTCGGCGGCAAGTCCGCCAACGTCATCCTGCCGACCGCCGACCTGGCCAAGGCGGTCAACGTCGGCGTCGCCAACGTCATGTCCAACTCCGGGCAGACCTGCAGCGCCTGGACGCGCATGCTCGTCCACCGCGAGCGGTACGACGAGGCCGTGGAACTCGCCGCCGAGGCCGCCGCCAAGTACGGCGACCGCATCGGCCCGGTCGTCAACGCCAAGCAGCAGGACCGGGTGCGCGGCTACATCGAGAAGGGCGTCGCGGAAGGCGCCCGCCTGGTCGCCGGCGGCCCCGACTCCCCGCGCGAGACCGGGTACTTCGTCAGCCCGACCGTCTTCGCCGACGTCACCGAGAACATGACCATCGCCCAGGAGGAGATCTTCGGCCCGGTCCTGTCGATCCTCCCCTACGACGACGAGGAGGACGCCCTGCGCATCGCCAACGGCACGGTCTACGGCCTGGCCGGCGCCGTCTGGGCCGGGGACGAGGCCGAGGCCGTGGCCTTCGCGCGCCGGATGGAGACCGGCCAGGTCGACATCAACGGCGGCCGGTTCAACCCCCTCGCGCCCTTCGGCGGTTACAAGCAGTCGGGCGTCGGCCGCGAGCTCGGTGTGCACGGCCTGGCCGAGTACCTCCAGACCAAGTCCCTCCAGTTCTAGAACCAGGGGAGTCCCTTCCGCCATGGCTGTCCGCGCCGCCGTTCTGCCCGCCGTCGGCTCCCCGCTGGAGATCACCGGCATCGACCTGCCCGACCCCGGACCCGGACAGGTCCGGATCCGGCTCGCCGCCGCCGGGGTCTGCCACTCCGACCTCTCCCTGTCCGACGGGACCATGCGTGTCCCCGTCCCCGCCGTCCTCGGCCACGAGGGCGCCGGCACGGTCGTCGCCGTCGGTGAGGGAGTCGGTCACGTCGCGCCCGGCGACGGAGTCGTCCTCAACTGGGCCCCGTCCTGCGGCGCCTGCCACGCCTGCTCGCTCGGCGAGGTCTGGCTGTGCGCCAACGCCCTGAAGGGCGCCGGCGACGTCTACGCCCGCACCGCCGAGGGCACCGACCTGCACCCCGGCCTGAACGTCGCCGCGTTCGCCGAGGAGACGGTCGTGTCCGCCGCCTGCGTCCTGCCCGTGCCCGAGGGCGTCCCGCTCACCGACGCGGCCCTCCTCGGCTGCGCCGTCCTCACCGGCTACGGCGCCGTCCACCACTCGGCCCAGGTCCGGCCGGGCGAGACGGTCGCGGTGTTCGGCGTCGGGGGAGTGGGCCTCGCCGCGCTCCAGGCCGCCCGGATCGCGGGCGCCTCGAAGATCGTCGCGGTCGACGTCTCCGCCGAGAAGGAGGAACTGGCCCGGGCGGCCGGCGCCACCGACTACGTCATCGCCTCGGAGAACACCGCCCGCGAGATCCGCGCCCTCACCGGCAAACAGGGCGTCGACGTCGCCGTGGAGTGCGCCGGCCGCGCGGTCAGCATCCGCACGGCCTGGGACTCCACCCGGCGCGGCGGACGCACCACGGTCGTCGGCATCGGCGGCGAGGACCAGCAGGTCACCTTCAACGCCCTGGAGATCTTCCACTGGGGCCGCACCCTCTCCGGCTGCGTCTACGGCAACTCCGACCCGGCCGAGGACCTCCCGGTGCTCGCCGAACACATCCGGGCGGGCCGCCTCGACCTGAGCGCGCTGGTGACGGAGCGGATCTCCCTGGAGGGCATCCCGGCCGCGTTCGAGAACATGCTGGCGGGCAAGGGCGGCCGGGCCCTGGTCGTCTTCTAGACCGGCTCTCCCGCCACCCCGGCCTCCGTGCGAGGCCGGGGCCTCAGGCATGCCCGCCCGCGCGGTCGGTGCCAAGTACAGGTAAAAGTCCTGGTGCGCGACCCGTTGACGTCCATACCGTCCGGTCAGTACGTTCCCGGAACCCGAGCCACCCCCCGTTCCGTCCCCGCACCCACCGGAGCGTGCACCGCATGGACACGGCACCTTCCGCTCAGCCCGCCTCCACCACCCCGGCCGCCGGCAACCGCCGCCGGGTCGCCACCGCGGCAGCGCTCGCCTCCGCCGTCGAGTGGTACGACTACTTCGTCTTCGGCATCGCCGCGGCCCTCGTCCTCGGCGATCTCTACTTCCCCGCGGGCAGCCCCACCGCCGGCGTCCTGGCCTCGTTCGCCACCTTCGCCGTCGGTTTCCTCGCCCGCCCCATCGGCGGCATCGTCGCCGGCCACCTCGGCGACAAGCGCGGCCGCAAGCCGATGCTGGTCCTCGCCCTCACCCTGATGGGCGTGGCCACCACCGGCATCGGCCTGCTGCCGACGTACGACACGATCGGCGTCGCGGCCCCGATCCTGCTGGTCCTCTTCCGCGTGCTGCAGGGCATCGCCGTAGGCGCCCAGTGGGGCGGCGCGATGCTGATGGCCACCGAGTACGCCCCCGAGGGCAAGCGCGGCATCTACGGCAGCTTCGTCCAGCTCGGCGTCCCCATCGGCGTGGTGACCGCCAACACGGTGTTCCTGCTGGCCGGCGCGTTCACCACCGACTCCGAGTTCGCGGCCTGGGCCTGGCGTGTGCCGTTCCTCGTCGGCCTGCTCGTCCTCGTGCTCGCCTGGTACATCCACACCCGCGTCGAGGAGACCCCCGAATTCCGGGAGGCGGAGAAGAAGCTGGCCGAGAAGGAGAAGGGCGAGCAGTCCTCTCCGCTGCGCACGATCCTGCGCGGCCACCTCGGTACGGTGCTCCTCGCCGGCGGTTCCTTCGCCGTGAACACGGCGACCTTCTACATCATCATCACCGGCGTGCTCGACTACACGACCCGCGAACTCGGCATGAAGAAGAGCGCCGTCCTCATGGTCTCGCTGTGCATCAGCCTCACCCAGCTGGTGCTGATCCCGGCTGCCGCCGCGCTCTCCGACAAGTTCGGCCGCATCCGGATCTACGCCCTCGGCGCGGTCGGCATCGCGCTGTGGGCCGTACCGCTCTTCCTGCTGATCGACACCGGCTCGCTGCTGTGGCTCGCGGTCGGCACGTTCGTCGCCAGCTGCTTCCTGAGCATCATGTACGGCCCCCAGGCCGCCCTGTTCGCGGAGCTGTTCACGCCCGAGATGCGCTACACCGGCGCCTCCCTCGGCTACCAGATCGCGGCCGTCGCCGGCGGCGGGCTCGCGCCCTTCGTCATGGTGCTGCTGCTGGAGGCGACGGGCACCTCGATGGCCGTGTCCGGCTACATCATCGTGCTCTCGGTGATCGCGCTGGTCTCGATCAAGGTCCTCGCGGACCGGGCCCGTGCGGCGGAAACGGCGGCGGAACCCGCCCCCGAGCCGGCGACGGAGGCCGAGTCAGCGGGCTGAGTCCGCGGCCTCCTCGGGCCGGGGCTCCGGAGCCGCTCCCGGAGCCCCGCCCCGAGCCGCCGCCCGCGACCGCGACCGCGACCGGGACACCGCGACACCCGCCAGGCACAGCACACCGCCGACCAGGGTGAGCAGCCCCGGCACCTCGCCGAGGAACAGCCAGGACATCAGGACGACCAGCGCGGGCGCCGCGTACGTCGTCGCGCCCATCCTGCTCGCGGTCGTCCGGGACAGGGCGTACGCCCACGTGGTGAAGGCGAGGGCGGTCGGGAAGACGCCCAGGTACACCATGTTGAGCGTCGCGGACGCCGGCGCGTCGGCGGCCTCCGCGACGAGCTGCCCGGCGAACGGCAGACACAGCACCGCGCCGACCAGACACCCGAACGTCGTCACCTGCAAGGGACTCGCCGAGCCCAGCGCGGGCTTCTGCGCCACGACGCCACCGGCGTACGCGACCGCCGCCAGCAGGCACAGCACCACCCCGAGCACCGAGGATCCGCCCTCGCCCGACATCGACAGCCCCACCGTCACGGCACCGGCGAACGACACCGCCATCCCCGCCAGCAGCCGCGGCGGCATCGGGTCCCCGAGCAGCCGGGCACCGAGCAGCGCGATCAGGATCGGCCCGGTGTTCACGACCAGGGCGGCGGTGCCCGCGTCGACCTGCTGCTCGCCCCAGTTGAGGGCGACCATGTAGAAGCCGAACCAGAGCACCCCCGATATCGCGATCCCGCGCCAGGCCCCGCGCGGCGGCCATCCCTCCCGCCGCACCAGACAGATCACCCCCAGCGCCAGCACCCCCGCCAGCAGCCGCCCCAGCGCCAACGCACCCGGCGAGTAAGCGTCCCCCGCACTGCGGATCGAGACGAACGCGGACGCCCACAACACGACGGTGACCGCGGCAGCACCTGCGGCCAGCAGCTCCGCCCGGCGGTCGGGGCGGGACGGGGAGGTGTTCATCATGCTCCAGAGGCTAGGAGTGGCGAAGGGCCGGACGCTCGCGGATTTCGGACGAGGGGTTCGGACGGGAGGGGAGCGGCGGTTCGGGCCGGGGGCCGAGGCTCGGGCGGTGCGGGTCGGCGCTTGAGGGCCGAGGGCGGGCCTCGGGTGGCGCGGCAGCCGGGGGCGTGCGGCCATGCCGGGCGCCCCGGCCAAGGCGCTGCGTCCCGTCGAGTGCGTGGTGGGCGGGGGCGCGTTGGCCGGTGCGCCCCCGCCGAAGGCCTGCGCCCCGGCCAGGGCGCTGTGTCCGGTGCGGTGCCCTGGCTGCGCCAGGCGATGCCTCCCAGGCCCCCCACCAAGGTGGGTGTGGGGTGGGCGGGGAGCGTGTCGGCGGGTGCGTCCCCGCCGAAGGCGCTGTGTCCGGTGCGGTGCCCTGGCTGCGCCATGCGATGCCTCCCGGGCCCTCACCAAGGCCCTGCGCCTCGGGCGTTGCGGTGGACGCGTGCGTCGTCGGTGTCGGTCGCCGTGCCACGGCTGAAGGCGCCGCAGGCCCGGCCAGGGATCAGCGCAGTGTCGCCGCCTCCACCCCCAGCAGCTCGAAGAGGGCCTGTTCACCGGCCGCCGTCACCTTCACCGCTCGCTCGGAGCCGATGCGGACGCACCAGCCCGTGTCCAGGGCGTGTCGGCACAGGGCCGCGCCCGCGACGCCCGCGAGGTGGGGGCGGCGTTCGGTCCAGTCCAGGCAGGCGCGTGCCAGGGGGCGTCTGCCACGCCGTTCGAGGCCGATGCCGGCCGAGGCGAACCAGGCCAGGCCCGTGTCGGTGAGTGCGAATCCGGTCTCCTGCTGCAGCAGCCCGCGGGCCGTCAACGCCTCGGTGACCGCGATGCCGAGCCGGCCGGCGAGATGGTCGTAGCAGGTGCGGCCCCGGGCCATCGCCGAGCCCGCGCTCGACTCCCGCAGGCTCCGCGGCCGTACGGCGGCCGTGCCCGGCGCGACCTGTGCGGCCAGGTCCTCCAACAGCTGCGCGACCCGCGCGTCTGCCAGCCGGACGTACCGGTGCCGGCCCTGGCGCTCCTCGGCGAGCAGCCCGCCCGCGACCAGCCTGCTCAGGTGCTCGCTCAGCGTCGACGCGGTGACCCCCGCGTGCCGCCCCAGCTCGCTCGCGGTCCACGCCCGCCCGTCGAGCAGCGCCAGCAGGCACGCGGCCCGGGTCTCGTCCGCGAACAGCCCGGCGAGCCGTGCCAGGCCGGTGGCCCGCGGATCCCTCGTCGTCATGGCCCCAGCATGGAACACGGACCGTTCGGCCGCCGCCGAAGTGTCCCTACGCGGTCCGCCGTACCTGCTCGTACTGCCCTGCCAGCCCGTCCAGCAGAGCCGTCAGCCCCGTCTCGAAGGCCCGCTCGTCGATCTTCTCCTGCTGCTCGGCGAGGAGATGGGCCTGCTGGAGATGGGGGTAGTCGGCGGGGTCGTAGGCGCTCGCGTCGTCCACGAAGCCCCCGGCGAAGGAGCCGAGCGCGGAACCCATCACGAAGTACCGCATCAGCGCGCCGATGGACGTGGCCTGCGCCGGCGGCCAGCCCGCGGCGACCATCGCGCCGTAGACCGCGTCCGCGAGGCGCAGTCCCGCCGGGCGGCGGCCGGGGCCGCGGGCCAGCACCGGCACGATGTTCGGATGGTCGCGCAGCGCGGCCCGGTAGGAGACGGCCCAGTCGTGCAGCGCGGTCCGCCAGTCGCGGCCGTCCTCGAACATCGTCAGATCCACCTGGCCGCTCACCGAGTCGGCGACCGCCTCCAGGATCTCGTCCTTGGTGCGGAAGTGGTTGTAGAGCGAGGGCCCGCTGACGCCCAGTTCGGCGGCGAGCCTGCGCGTGGAGACGGCCGCCAGGCCCTCCGCGTCCACGAGCGCGCGGGCCGTCTCGACGATCCGGTCGGTGGAGAGCAAGGGCTTGCGCGGTCGGGCCATGGCGCACATAGTAGGGCTGCCGACGGAAACTAGCAGTGCTAATTAAAATGTACCGTGTTCAAGTGGGGTGCCTGTGGTGAACCTGGAGCTCAGCGAGGAACAGACCGCCATGCGGCAGCTCGCCCGGGACTTTGTCGAGCGCGAGATCACCCCGAACGTCATCGCCTGGGACCGCGCCGAGGAAGTCGACCGCGGAGTCGTCAAGAAGCTCGGCGAGGTCGGCTTCCTGGGCCTGGCCGTCGACGAGGAGTACGGCGGCTCAGGCGGCGACCACCTCGCGTACTGCCTGGTCACGGAGGAACTGGGCCGGGGCGACTCGTCCGTGCGCGGCGTCGTCTCCGTCTCGCTGGGGCTCGTCGCCAAGACCGTCGCCGCCTGGGGGAGCGAGGAGCAGAAGCGGCGGTGGCTGCCGGGGCTCACCGCCGGCGAGGCGGTCGGCTGCTTCGGCCTGACCGAGCCGGGCACGGGCTCGGACGCGGGCAACCTCGCGACCCGGGCCGTACGCGACGGCGACGACTACGTCATCAACGGCACCAAGATGTTCATCACCAACGGCACCTGGGCCGACGTCGTCCTGCTCTTCGCCCGCTCCACGGACGCCCCCGGCCACAAGGGCGTCTCCGCCTTCCTGGTCCCCACCGACACTCCTGGCCTGACGCGCCGCACGATCCACGGCAAGCTCGGGCTGCGCGGCCAGACCACGGCCGAACTGGTGCTGGAGGACGTACGCGTGCCCGCCTCGGCGCTGCTGGGGGAGGAGGGCAAGGGCTTCTCGATCGCCATGTCCGCCCTCGCCAAGGGCCGGATGTCGGTCGCCGCCGGCTGTGTCGGCATAGCCCAGGCCGCACTGGACGCGGCGGTGCGCTACGCGGGCGAGCGCGAGCAGTTCGGGAAGCCCATCGCCGGGCACCAGCTCGTCCAGGAGCTGATCAGCGACATCGCCGTGGACGTCGACGCAGCCCGGCTGCTGACCTGGCGGGTCGCCGATCTGATCGACCGGGGTCAGCCGTTCGCCGTCGAGTCCTCCAAGGCCAAGCTGTTCGCCTCGGAGGCGGCCGTCCGCGCCGCGAACAACGCGCTCCAGGTCTTCGGCGGCTACGGCTACATCGACGAGTACCCGGCGGGCAAGCTGCTGCGGGACGCCCGCGTGATGACCCTCTACGAGGGCACCAGCCAGATCCAGAAACTGGTCATCGGGCGGGCGCTGACAGGGGTTTCGGCGTTCTGAGTACCTTCCTGAGTACCTCGGCGGATGTGGCGCGGGCCACTTCGGCCGAAGCTTGGCCCCATGAGTGACACACCGGGCAAGCAGAACACCGCGGCCTTCTACGGCCAGGCCGTCGCCTCCTTCGCCGTCGCCATGGCGGCCACCGCCATCGGCATCTACCAGCTCAGCGCCGACGCCTGGGTCCGCGGCTTCCTCGCCATCGCCGTCCTGTACCTGGTCACCTCCGCCTTCACCCTGGCCAAGGTGATCCGGGACCGGCAGGACGGGGCTTCGGCGCCCACCTACACCCCCTTCGAGAAGCACTGAGCGGTCGCGGGGCCGAACGCGCACTAAGCGCCCGCTCACCTTCGGCGGTATGGTGGTGCACCTGCCAGTGGAGAGGGGCACGTGATGGGTACGGCGGAGGAGACGGCCGGCGGCGAGGCGCAGGCGTGGGGCGAGGTCACGCCCGACGCGGCGCGACGGCTGCTGATCGCCGCGGTGGAGGCCTTCGCCGAGCGCGGGTACCACGCCACGACGACCCGTGACATCGCGGGCCGCGCCGGAATGAGCCCGGCCGCGCTCTACATCCACTACAAGACCAAGGAAGAGCTGCTGCACCGCATCAGCAGGATCGGGCACGCGAAGGCCCTGGAGATCCTGCGGACGGCGGCCCGGCGCGAGGGCAGCGCCCGCGAGCGCCTGGCCGACGCGGTCAGCTCCTTCGTCCGCTGGCACGCCGGCGGGCGCACCACGGCCCGGGTCGTCCAGTACGAGCTGGACTCGCTCGGGCCGGACGCCCGGGCCGAGATCCTCGCGCTGCGCCGGCAGTGCGACGACGAGGTGCACGCGGTCATCGTGGACGGCGTGGCGTCGGGCGAGTTCGATGTGCTCGACGTCAAGGGGACCACCCTCGCGGTGCTCTCCCTCTGCATCGACGTGGCCCGCTGGTTCAACGTCGACGGGCCCTGGACGCCGGACGAGGTCGGCGCGCTGTACGCCGACCTCGTGCTGCGGATGGTCGGAGCCGGGGAGCCGGCGCCGGCTCAGAAGTAGTAGCGCGCCACGGACTCGGCGACGCAGACGGGCTTGTCGCCGCCCTCGCGCTCCAGCGTGAAGGCGACGGTGACCTGGACGCCGCCGGTCACGTCCTCGACGCCGGTGATCGTGGCGGTCGCGCGCAGCCGGGAGCCGACCGGCACGGGCGCGGGGAAACGCACCTTGTTCGTGCCGTAGTTGACGCCCATCTTCACGCCCTCGACCGCGATCAGCTGCGGCCCGAAGAGGGGGAGCAGCGACAGGGTCAGATAGCCGTGCGCGATGGTCGTGCCGAACGGGCCCGCGGCGGCCTTCTCGGGGTCGACGTGGATCCACTGGTGGTCACCGGTGGCCTCCGCGAAGAGGTCGACCCGCTTCTGGTCGATGTCGAGCCAGTCGGTGTACCCGAGCTGTTCGCCCACCGCCGACTTCAGGTCGTCGACGGACGTGAAGATCCTCGGCTCTGCCATGTCCCGGCCTCTCGCATGTCAGGGATGCTGATGTCTCTACTTCTCTAAGCGACTGCTTAGCATGGTCGGCCGCGGGGGGTCGTGTCAACGGACTGGGTAGGGTTCGATGGGTGCCCCAGATTCCAGAGCAGATCCATGAGCTCACGGTCGGCCAGCTCGCGGCGCGCAGCGGCGCGGCCGTCTCCGCGCTGCACTTCTACGAGTCCAAGGGCCTGATCGGCAGCCGCCGGACCTCCGGCAACCAGCGCCGCTACTCACGTGACACGCTCCGCCGGGTCGCCTTCATCAGGGCCGCGCAACGGGTCGGCATCCCGCTGGCGACGATCCGCGAGGCACTGGCGGAACTCCCCGAGGAGCGCACGCCGACCAGGGAGGACTGGGCGCACCTCTCGGAAGCCTGGCGCTCCGAACTGGACGAGCGCATCGCCCAACTGAACCGCCTGCGCGACCACCTCACCGACTGCATCGGCTGCGGCTGCCTCTCCCTCGAAGGCTGCGTCCTCTCCAACCCGGACGACGCCTTCGGCGAACGCCGCACAGGCTCCCGCCTGATGGTGGACAAGAACCGCGCATAGCCAGAGCTGCGGGCATGCGTGCCTCCCCCAGTGCCTTAAGGGCCTGGGAGGTGCCCCCAGGGCGGCACGGGTGGGCGGTGGGGGTCCCCCCGCTCGAGCGAAGCCGAGAGTGGGGGAGGCACCCCGCTCCGCCGGGCTGCGCACCCCCCGCCCCCAGCCTCAACGCCGAGCACCCGCCGCCCGACCAAGCGCGTACTCACCCAACCCCGCCAAAACCAACTCCGCATTGGACCGAGCCCGCCCCCCACCCGGCAACACCAGCACATCCTCAAGCCCGACCCGAGCCCCCACCCCCAACCGCCCCGCGAGCCGCAGCACAGGCCAAGCACCCCCGTCCTCCCCGTGCAACAACACAGGACGGCCATGGGCGGAACCGATCTCGGACAGCAACCCCCGCGCAGAGGCAACGGCACTCCCCGCATCCGTGTCCGTCACCTCGGCCAGCACCCGCAAAACCCTCGGCCCCAGCGAAGACGCGGCAAACCGCTCCGCCCCGTCCGTCCCCGACCAGATCCCCGCCTCCACCCCCACCCCGAGATCGAGAAGCGCGGCGGCCACCTCCTCCGCCCCCGGCTCATGCCAGTTGACCGAAGCGTGGTCGGGCAGCACCGTCCACCCCCGGACACGCTCCACCCTGGCGGCGGGGTCCGGCTCAGCCCACGCCCCCGTCGTCACCCCGACCGGCACCGACACCCGCGCCCGAATCGCCTCCAGCGTCACCGCGAGCACGCGCGGCGACAGCGTGTCCCGTCCGCACGGCGTCTTGGGGTGAACATGGATGTCCGTGGCCCCGGCCGCGACGGCCTCCGCCGCGGACTCGGC
This sequence comes from Streptomyces sp. CRCS-T-1, assembly GCF_024442335.1. Taxonomy (NCBI): domain Bacteria; kingdom Bacillati; phylum Actinomycetota; class Actinomycetes; order Kitasatosporales; family Streptomycetaceae; genus Streptomyces; species Streptomyces sp. CRCS-T-1. The sequence continues at coordinate 6,813,940 of NZ_CP101651.1, forward strand.
CATCGCCTCGGGCGTCAGCGGCACCGCCGCACCGTCGGCGGCTCCCCGCGCCCCGTTCAGACACACCTGCACCATGTCCCGATGGTGCCAGTCACCACTGACAACCGGCCCCGGCGGCGACAGTGGGGGTGCGGCATCCCCGGCGCACCCCCCGCGCACCCGCGTTCGTCAAGCCGACATCAACAGTGGCCTCGCCCGCCTGGCGAACGCCAGGGACTCGGGCGTGAGCACGGGACGCGGCACCAGGATTCCGCAGTCCGTGCAGACCGGACCCGCCGATGGTTCGTGGTCCAGGTCGTACTTCCAGGCGAGTTGCCCCCCGCCGCACACCGGGCACGCCGAGCCCGGTTCGCGCTCCAGCGCGGCGATCAGCCGGCGCAGTACCTCGGCCAGCGGTTCACGGGGATGGACCGCCGGATCGTCGCACCACGCCACACCGAACCCGCCCCAGGTCAGCCGGTGCCAGTCGTCCACACTGCCCGGCCGGCGCAGTCCGTCGTGCTTCTCCTTCTTGCGGCGCTCGGCGAAGTCGACCTCGTAGGCCAGCCAGACCGCCCGCGCCTCTTCCAGTTCGTCCAGTGCGGCCACGAGCCGCACTGGATCGGGGGAGCGGTCCTCGGGACCGAACCCTGCCCGGGAGCACAAATGGTCCCAGGTCGCCCTGTGCCCGTAAGGGGCGAACCTCTCAAGGCACTTGCGCAGCGAATAGCGCCGCAATGCGAGATCGCACCGCGGATCGCGGACCTGTCTCGCCAGACTCCGGAAACCGGCCATCGTCCTGCACCTCCGTCACACCTGCACCTGTAATCCGGTCACTTCGGCGTCGTCGTACGGACGTCGCCGAATAGACGTATCGACAAGCGAATCGGCTCCATCCGATTTCAAATGCCCTCCATAAGCCGTCCTAAGGGGCTCGCGAGTCGACTGCCGTGGTCCGTGTGCCTGTTGTGCTGACTCCAAGAAGTGACGCTTGTTCATCTTCAAAGCCGGGGATACCGGCGGTAACATCCGGCCACCCCCTCGCGAGGAGCCCCCCATGCCACGGCGTACCCCACGCACCGCTCTCGGCAGAATGAGAACTCCCCGGGGAATCCCCGGGTTCCTGAAGACCGCTTCGGTATGCGCCCTGATCGCAGGACTTTTGTCGCCGCTCGCCCCGGCGGCCGCCTCGGAAACAGCGACCGCGCAGGTCGCGGCCTCGGTGAACGACTACTGCGGCAACCAGTGTTCGGACATTCTTCCGCCCGGCCAGAACGGCAACGCCACCCTCGCCCAGATCCTCCTCAATCAGGCCTTCGGCACCCAGCCCGAGCACGCCGAGGACCAGCTCGGGCCCTACGCGAACCTCGCCAAGGGCTACACCGGCCTCACTAACGACAAGATCAACGACTTCTTCAACGACGCCTCCTTCGGGGTCCCGGCGGACCAGGTCGCCTCCACCGTCAAGCCCGCCGGGCGGGCCGATGTGACGATCGTCCGTGACAAGAAGACGGGTGTGCCGCACATCACCGGCACTACCCGGTACGGCACCGAGTTCGGGGCCGGCTACGCGGCCGCCCAGGACCGGCTCTGGCTGATGGACGTCTTCCGCCATGTCGGGCGCGGCCGGCTCACCGCATTCGCCGGCGGCGCGCCCTCCAACCAGGGATTGGAACAGCAGTTCTGGCGGCACGCCCCGTACACCGAGGCCGATCTGCAGGCGCAGATCGACAACGCCGTCGCCACGGGCGGCGAGCGCGGCAAGCAGGCCCTCGCCGACGCCACGGCCTATCTCGACGGCATCAACTCCTACATCGACGCTTCCGACAGCGGCCGCTACTTCCCCGGCGAGTACGTCCTCACCGGCCACAAGGACTCCGTCACCAACGCCGGGACGATCGAGCACTTCAAGATCACCGACCTGGTCGCGCTGGGCTCGGTCATCGGCGCGCTGTTCGGTTCCGGCGGGGGCGGCGAGGTCAACAACGCGCTCTCGCTGCTGGCCGCCCAGGAGAAGTACGGCGTGGCCGAGGGCACCAAGGTCTGGGAGTCGTTCCGCGAGCGCAACGACCCGGAGGCCGTCCTCACCGTCCACGACGGCAGCTTCCCGTACGCGACCAAGCCCGACGATCCGCAGGGCACGGCCCTGCCCGACGCCGGCTCGGTGGAGCCCGAGCCGCTCGTGTACGACCGCACCGGCAGCGCCGCGACGGCCGGTGCCACCGGCGCCTCCGGCGAGGCGGCGAAGACGGCCCTGTCGTCCGCCAAGCGGGGCATGTCCAACGCCCTCGTGGTCGGCGGCGAGCACACCGCCAGCGGCCACCCCGTCGCCGTGTTCGGCCCGCAGACCGGCTACTTCGCCCCGCAGTTGCTGCTGCTCCAGGAGATCCAGGGCCCGGGCATCAGCGCCCGCGGCGCCTCCTTCGCGGGCCTGAGCATGTACGTGGAACTCGGCCGGGGCCAGGACTACGCGTGGAGCGCCACGACCTCCGGCCAGGACATCATCGACACCTACGCCGTCGAACTGTGCCAGGACGACCACCACTACTTGTACCGCGGCACCTGCACGCCGATGGAGAAGATCGAGCAGAAGAACGCCTGGAAGCCCACCACCGCCGACGGCACCGCGGCCGGCTCGTACACGATGCGCGTCTGGCGCACGAAGTACGGCCCGGTCGAATACCGCGCGACGGTCGGCGGCAAGAAGGTCGCCTACACCACCCTGCGCTCGTCCTTCATGCACGAGGCCGACTCCATCATCGGCTTCCAGATGCTGAACGACCCCGGCTACGTCAAGGGCCCGGAGTCCTTCCAGAAGGCGGTGCAGCACATCAACTACACCTTCAACTGGTTCTACGCCGACTCCGAGCACACCGCGTACTACAACAGCGGAGACAACCCGGTGCGCGCGAACGGCGTCGACGCCGAGTTCCCGGTGTGGGCGCGGCCGGCGTACGAGTGGCGGGGCTGGGACCCGGCGGCCAACACGGCCGACTACACCCCGCCCTCCGCCCACCCGAACTCGATCGACCAGGACTACTACATCTCCTGGAACAACAAGCAGGCCAAGGACTACACGACCGCGCCCTGGGGCAACGGGTCCGTGCACCGTGGCAACCTCCTGGAGGACCGGGTGAAGAAGCTGGTCCGGCAGGGCGGGGTGACCCGGGCCTCGCTGGTGAAGGCCATGGCCGACGCGGGGACGGCCGATCTGCGGGCGGAGGACGTCCTGCCCAGGCTGCTGAAGGTCGTCACGAGTTCGCCGGTCACCGACTCCGCCACCGCCGCTGCCGTCGGCAAGCTCCAGGCCTGGGTCGCGGCAGGCGGCAAGCGCACCGAGACCTCGGCCGGCTCCAAGAAGTACGCCGACGCCGACGCGATCCGCATCCTGGACGCCTGGTGGCCGCTGCTGGTCAAGGCCGAGTTCGAACCGGGCCTCGGCAGTGAGCTGTACGAGGCCATGACCGCGAACCTGCCCGTCGACGAGTCCCCGTCGGCCGCCCACGGCCCGACCGGCTCGCACGCCGGAAGCTCCTTCCAGTACGGCTGGTGGAGCTATGTCGACAAGGACCTCCGGGCCGTGCTCGGCGAGCAGGTGCAGGGGCCGCTGGCCAGGAAGTACTGCGGCGACGGCAGCCTCGGCGCCTGCCGCGACACCCTCGTCGGCACCCTGAAGGAGGCGGCCGGAAAGACCGCCGCCCAGGTCTACCCCGGCGACGACCAGTGCGCGGCGGGCGACCAGTGGTGTGCCGACTCGGTCATCCATCGCACCCTCGGCGGTATCAAGCACGGCAAGATCAGCTGGCAGAACCGGCCGACCTACCAGCAGGTCGTGGAGTTCACCTCGCACCGGTGACCCGGCAGCTCCGACAACAGGCGGCGGGTCAGCGCACGCGGCCCGCCGCCAGCACCAGCCGGGCCAGCTCCTCGTGCAGGATGTCGCTGTGCGCCCCGGCCGGCGGGCCGCCGCGTCTGACCACCGCCGACGCGTCGACGTTCACGCACCCCGAGGCGGGCGGTTTCACCGTCAGGGCCTTGGCGAGGGTGTACGCGCGCGTGCCCGGCACCGCCCGCGCCCCGCCGCAGCCCATCGCACCCCACTTCTCGCCCAGGGCCCGGCTCAGGTCGAGGCCGGTGGCGACCGACCGGCTGTCGCCCGCCATCCGGGACGCCAGCGGATAGATCGTGCCGAGGGCCGTGTCGTGCCGGGAGTGGCAGCACACCAGGGGGCCGTCGATGCGGTTCTGCTGCCCCTGGAGGACCCCTCCCGCGCGCGGGTCGTGCGGCAGCCGGGCCGCGAACGCGTAGTGCGAGAACGCCCCTTGGAGTAGTGTCACGGACTTCACCGAGCGCACGCCCTCGGGCAGTCCGCGCAGCGCGAACGACACCAGCCGCGCGCCGAAGCTGTGCCCCACCAGGTGCACGCGCACATCCGGCGCCGCCTTGGCGAGCTGCCCGACGACCCGGCCGAGGCCACGCTCGCCGACGGTTCCCGCGCGCCGCTTCATCGCGTAGTACGTCGCCTGCCGCAGGAGTTCGTGCGCACCGTCCCAGGGGTTCGGGAGCCGGAAGTCCCGCCGTCCGCCGGACGCTTCGAGCTCCGCGAGGGCCTGAGCGAACTCCTCGCAGGCCGCCGCCGACGATCCGGCGAACATCTCCGGCTCGCTCTGCGGCACCCCCTCCGCCACCGTGTCCGCCGCGAACAGCTCCTGCGGCCCGGGCGCCACCACCTCCACCAGCAGCCGCACCAGCCGCCCGAACTCCTCCAGTTCGGCCTCCTCCGGCGGCTGCTGCTCCAGCAGCCGCGCGATCTGGTCGACCAGGATCGCCCGGCCCGGGAAGGTCTCCAGCAGCGCGTGCCGCGTGTCCTTGTCGAGCACGGGCCGCCCGGGGGCCTCGGCCGCCACGGCCCTGGGCAGGTCCGGGATCGGCTCGTCGGAGAACCGCATCGCCGGCCACAGCACCCCGACGTACCCGACCCGGGCCGCCGGGGCCAGCCGAGGGAAGGGCGCGAGGAAACGGTCGTAGAGCCGCGTCGCGCCCGATCGGTCGTTGTTCCAGCCGTGCGCGAAGACGATCAGGTCGCGCACCCTGCGTTCCGCCACCCCGGCGAGCAACCGGTCCCGCTGGCGGCCCACCGGGTCCCCGTCCGCGTCGAAGGTCAGCTCCCAGTAGGGAGTCACACTCATCGCCGGATCCGCCATGACAGGCCCCCTAGCCCCCGGGTGACGCCGCGATCTGGGCGCATCGTCCTGCCAACCGGGCCGATTGGCCATACGTCACGGGCGCATTGGGGGCCCGTATGCCGTGCTCAGCGGTAGACGAGGTACTCCCGTCGCGTCCGCCGGAACGCCGCCAGGTCCTGCTGCCACCCCGCCACGACCTCGTCGGTGTCCGCGCCCGCGTCGATCATCGTGCGTACGCGCGTGGAGCCGGTGAGCTTGTCGATCCAGTGGTCGGGACGCCAGGCGAAGCCGCTCCAGACCCGCTTGGCGGTCACGAGCAGGGCGATTCCCGTGCGCACGGGGTCGAACGCGGCCCGGTCGTGCACATGGAGCTGGACGCCGCCGACCGTCTTGCCCTGGAACTTCGAGAAGGTCGGCGCGAAGTACGCCTCCCTGAACCGCACGCCCGGCAGCCCGAGTTCGTTCGCCTCGGCCGCCCAGCGCCGGTCGATCCCCTCCGCGCCCAGCAGCTCGAACGGCCGGGTCGTGCCACGCCCCTCCGACAGGTTCGTGCCCTCGAACAGGCACGTCCCCGAGTACACCAGGGCCGTCTCCGGCGTCGGCATGTTCGGGCTCGGCGGCACCCAGGGCAGACCGGAGGCGTCGTAGAAATCCGAGCGCTTCCAGCCCGACATCATCACGGTCTCCAGCGGCACGGGGTCGGTGAGGAACTCGCCGTTGAACAGCCGCGCCAGCTCCGCGACGGTCATCCCGTGGGCCTGGGAGACGGGTTGCCGCCCGACGAACGTGGCGAACTCCTTGTGCAGCACGGGCCCGAGGGCCGCGCGACCCGTCACCGGGTTGGGCCGGTCCAGCACCACGAACCGCTTGCCGGCGAGCTGGGCGGCCTCCATGCAGTCGTACAGGGTCCAGATGTACGTGTAGAAGCGGGCGCCGACGTCCTGGATGTCGAAGACGACCGTGTCCACGCCGGACGCGGTGAAGATGTCGGCGAGGGGGCGGCCGCTCTTGAGGTACGTGTCGTAGACGGGCAGACCGGTCGCCGGGTCGTCGTAGCGGCCTTCGGAGCCGCCGGCCTGGGCGGTGCCTCGGAAGCCGTGCTCGGGGCCGAAGACGGCGGTGAGGTCGACGCGGTCGTCCGCGTGCATGACGTCGACGATGTGGCGGGCGTCGCGGGTGATGCCGGTGGGGTTGGTGACGATGCCGACCTTTTGGCTGTCGAGCGGGGTGTAGCCGTCCTGGGCGAGTCGTTCGAAGCCGGTGCGTAGTTTTTTGTGGCGCTGGGCGGCGGCCGTGGGGGGTGCCGCTGATACGGCTGCCGCCGTGGCCGCCGTGAGTACGGCTCGTCTTGAAGGGCGCATGCGGTGACCTCCTTGAGCGGGGACGGTCGGCATGGGCACGGTATGCGCTTCCGCGGGCTGTGGGGAGGCTGCGGGCCGTCTGTGGTCCTTCGCGCAGTTCCCCGCGCCCCTTGAGGGGCGTTGCCGATACCCCTTCCGTGGTACATACCGACCGGTTAGTCTGGCGCCATTGCTGAGCCGCGTCTAAGGAGACCGATGGTGGGAGCCTTTCAAGGGGCCGGAGTCGTTGTCACGGGGGCCGGTGGCGGGATCGGGGCCGCGCTGGCCCGGCGCTTCGCCGCCGAGGGGGCCCGGGTCGTGGTCAATGACCTGGATGCCGAGCGGGCCAAGCACGTCGCGGACGAGGTCGGGGGGATCGCCGTGCCCGGTGACGCCTCGGCGATCGTCGGGGACGCCCGGGACGCGCTCGGCGGGACCGTCGACGTGTACTGCGCCAACGCCGGTGTCGCCTTCGACGGCGTCGACTCCGGTCGGGCGCTGGACGAGAAGGCGTGGTCGACGTCCTGGGACGTGAACGTCATGGCCCATGTCCGGGCCGCCGAGCAGTTGCTGCCGGCCTGGCTGGAGCGCGGCAGCGGCCGGTTCGTGTCCACGGTGTCCGCAGCCGGGCTGCTCACCATGATCGGTGCCGCGCCCTACGCCGTCACCAAGCACGGCGCCCTCGCCTACGCCGAGTGGCTGTCGCTGACGTACCGGCACCGGGGTGTGAAGGTCCACGCGATCTGCCCGCAGGGCGTCCGCACCGACATGCTCGCCGCCACCGGCAGCGCGGGCGACCTGGTGCTGCAGCCGACCGCGATCGAGCCGGACGCCGTCGCGGACGCCCTGCTCAAGGGCATCGAGGAGGACCGCTTCCTGATCCTTCCGCACCCGGAGGTAGCCGCCTATCACCAGGCCCGGGCCGGTGACCCCGACCGGTGGCTGACCGGCATGAACCGCATCCAGCAGCAGTGGGAGGAGACCCGGTGACCGAGTCCCGCTACGCGGCCAAACCCTGGCTCGCCCTGCTCGGCGAGGCCCAGAAGGGCCCGATCAGCCCCGCCGGCTCCCTCGTGCACGCCCTGCGACGGGTGGTGGCCGAGACGCCGGACAACGACTTCCTGGCCTACTTCGACGGCCGGCTGACCTACGGGGAGGTCGACGAGCTCAGCGACTCCGTCGCCGGGCATCTCGCGGCGCGCGGCCTGGAGCGCGGTGACCGGGTCGCGGTGCTGCTGCAGAACTCCCCGCACTTCGTGCTCGCCGTGCTCGGCGCGTGGAAGGCGGGCGCGGTCGTCGTGCCCGTCAACCCGATGTACAAGTCGGGCGAGGTGACCCACGTCCTGCGGGACGGCGAGGTGGCCGCGCTGATCTGCTCGGACCGGGCGTGGGAGTCGTATCTGCGCGAGACGGCGGCCGACTCGCCCGTGCGGATCGTGCTCACCGGATGCGAGCGGGACTTCCAGACGCGTGACGACGCGCGCGTGCTGACCTTCGAGCGGCTGCCGCAGGCCCCGGACGCCGATGACCTGGTGACGGTGGCGCGCGCCGGGAACAAGGCACCGGCGGACCGGGTGCCCGGGCCCTCCGACATCGCGCTGATCAGCTACACCTCCGGCACGAGCGGCACCCCCAAGGGCGCCACCAACACGCACGGCAACATCATGTACAACGCCGAGCGGCAGCGGACCGGCCTGGGGCTGCCCGAGCGGCCCGTGTACTTCGCGATGGCGCCGCTGTTCCACATCACGGGCATGGTCTGTCAGTTCGGCGCCTGTCTGAACAGCGGGGGCACGCTCGTACTGGCCTACCGCTTCGAGGCGGGCGTGGTGCTGGACGCGTTCGCCGAGCACGCGCCGCACTACACCGTCGGCCCCTCCACGGCCTTCATGGCGCTGGCCGCCCACCCCACGGTCACCCGCGACCACTTCTCCTCCTTCCGGGTGATCTCCTCCGGGGGCGCCCCGCTGCCGCCCGCGCTGGTGGAGAAGTTCCGTTCGGGCTTCGGGCCGTACATCCGCAACGGCTACGGACTGACCGAGTGCACCGCGCCCTGCGCCTCCGTGCCGCCCGGCCTGGAGGCACCCGTCGACCCGGCCTCCGGGACGCTCGCCGTGGGCCTGCCCGGCCCCGACACGGTCGTACGGATCGTCGACGACCACGGCGACGAGGTGCCCTTCGGCGAGCAGGGCGAGATCGCCGTACGCGGCCCGCAGGTCGTGCCCGGCTACTGGCGGCGCGCCGACGCCACCGCCGAGACGTTCCCCGGCGCCGAACTGCGCACCGGCGACATCGGCTTCATGGACGAACAGGGCTGGCTGTACGTCGTCGACCGCAAGAAGGACATGATCAACGCGTCCGGCTTCAAGGTGTGGCCGCGCGAGGTCGAGGACGTGCTCTACACGCACCCGGCGGTGCGCGAGGCCGCCGTCGTCGGGGTGCCCGACGGGTATCGCGGGGAGACCGTCAAGGCGTACATCAGCCTGCGTCCGGACGCCGAGACGGACCCGGATGCGCTCGCCGCCTACTGCAAGGAGAGACTGGCCGCCTACAAATACCCGCGCCAGGTGGAGATCCTGCCCGACTTGCCGAAGACGGCCAGTGGGAAGATCCTCCGTCGGGAACTTCGTTCCCGTACGCAAGACAACTGACAGCAGTACGGAAAGGCAGGTGGCGGCAGTGCCCAGGACTACGGACTCGGACGGCACCCCCGTGCCTCAGCGGCTCCTGGCCGCCGCCACCCGGCTCTTCGCGGAGCAGGGCTACGACCGCACCTCGGTGCAGGAGATCGTCGAGGCGGCCGGCGTCACCAAGGGGGCGCTGTACCACTACTTCGGCTCCAAGGACGACCTGCTGCACGAGGTGTACGCGCGCGTGCTGCGCATCCAGCAGGAGCGGCTGGACGTCATCGCGGACGCGGACGAGCCGGTGGAGAAGCGGCTGCGGTCCGCGGCGGCGGACGTCGTGGTGACGACCATCGACAATCTCGACGACGCGATGATCTTCTGGCGGTCGATGCACCATCTCAGCCCCGAGAAGAACAAGCAGGTCCGCTCCGAGCGGCGCCGCTACCACGAGCGTTTCCGGGCGCTGGTCGAGGAGGGCCAGGAGTCGGGCATCTTCTCCAGGACGACCCCGGCGGACCTGGTCGTCGACTACCACTTCGGCTCGGTCCACCACCTGTCGACGTGGTACCGGCCGGATGGCCCGATGAGCCCGCAACAGGTAGCCGACCACCTGGCCGACTTGTTGATGCGGGCCCTGCGCCCCTGACCCAGGGGGCTCCGCCCCCTGGACCCCCGGCCTATGCCCACCCACCACCCGAATCGGCCGGTCAAGAGGCCGAACTCGAAACGCCGAGCCGAGTCCCACCCAGCCCGTCCGGCGTTTGAGGACGAGGCCGTTCAGGCCGAAGGGGGGTCCAGGGGGCGCAGCCCCCTGGCGGGGTCGAAGGGGCGGAGCCCCTGGGATGGGACGGGTAGGGGCGGCGGGGGCGAGAAAACCCCCACCGCCCGCCCCACCTACACGTACTTCTTCAACTCCCGCCGAGCCAACGACCGCTGATGCACCTCATCAGGCCCGTCCGCGATCATCAGCGTCCGCGCCGCCGCATACAGCTCCGCCAGCGGGAAGTCCTGACTGACACCCCCCGCCCCGTGCAACTGGATCGCCCGGTCGAGAATGTCCACCACCGCCCGAGGCGTAGCGATCTTGATCGACTGGATCTCGGTGTGGGCGCCCTTGTTCCCGACCGTGTCCATCAGCCACGCAGTCTTCAGCACGAGCAGCCGCAACTGCTCCACCGTCACCCGCGCGTCCGCGATCCAGTTGTGCACCACACCCTGCTGCGCCAGCGCCTTGCCGAACGCCGTACGGGACACCGCCCGCCGGCACATCAGCTCGATCGCCCGCTCCGCCATGCCGATCAGCCGCATACAGTGGTGGATCCGGCCGGGACCGAGCCGCGCCTGCGCGATGGCGAAGCCGCCGCCCTCCTCGCCGATCAGGTTCGACGCCGGCACACGCGCCCCGTCGAAGATGACCTCGGCGTGGCCGCCGTGGGAGTGGTCCTCGTAGCCGAAGACCCGCATCGCGCGCTTGACGGTCACACCCGGCGTGTCACGGGGCACCAGCACCATGGACTGCTGACGGCGGATGTCGTCCCCGTCCGGGTCCGTCTTGCCCATCACGATGAAGATCTTGCAGTCGGGGTTCATCGCCCCGGAGATGTACCACTTGCGGCCGGTGATGACGTACTCGTCGCCGGACCGCTCGATGTGCGTGGTGATGTTGGTGGCGTCCGAGGAGGCCACCTCCGGCTCGGTCATCGCGAACGCCGAGCGGATCTCACCGGCAAGCAGCGGCTCCAGCCACTGCTTGCGCTGCTGCTCGTCACCGAACTGGGTGAGCACCTCCATGTTCCCGGTGTCGGGCGCCGCGCAGTTCGTCGCCGTCGGCGCCAGATGCGGGGAGCGGCCCATGATCTCGGCGAGCGGCGCGTACTGGAGGTTGGTGAGCCCGGCCCCGTACTCGGAGTCCGGCAGGAACAGGTTCCACAGCCCCTGCCTGCGCGCCTCGGCCTTCAGCTCCTCCACGACCGCCGGCGTGTCCCACGGGGAGGCGAGCAGGGCGCGCTGCTCCTCCGCGACGGCCTCGGCGGGATAGACGTACTCGTCCATGAAGGTGAGCAGCTTGGCGCGCAGCTCCTCGGTGCGTGCGTCGAACGCGAAGTCCATACGGATCAGCCCTCCTGAAGGCCCTCGTGAAGCGTGGTCAGCCCGTGCCGGACGAAGACGGGCACGAGGTCGCCGATGCGGTCGAACCCGCGCCCGACCGTCTGGCCGAGCGTGTAGCGGTAGTGGATGCCCTCGAGGATCACGGCGAGCTTGAACCAGGCGAACGCCGTGTACCAGGAGACCGCGGAGACGTCGCGCCCCGAGCGCGCGGCGTACCGCTCGATGAGTTCGGACGGTGCCGGATGCCCGGGGGCCTCGGCGGTGGTGGAGACGGGGGAGTCGGGCATGCCCAGCGGCATGCTGTACATGACCAGCAGACCGAGGTCGGTGAGCGGGTCGCCGAGCGTCGACATCTCCCAGTCGAGGATCGCCCGGATGGTGTCGTCCTCGCCGATCAGCACATTGTCGAGCCGGTAGTCGCCGTGCACGACGGCCGGGGCGGGGGAGCGGGGCAGGTCCCGGCCGAGGGCGGCGTGCAGTTCGTCGATGCCGTCCAGGTCGCGGTTGCGGGAGGCGTCGAGCTGCTTGCCCCAGCGCCGCAGCTGCCGGTCCAGGAAGCCCTCGGGCCGCCCGAAGTCCGCGAGCCCGACCTCACCCGGGTCCACGGCGTGCAGCTCCACCAGCGTGTCCACCAGGTTCAGCACCGCGCCCCGGGTCCGCTCCGGACCGAGCGGCACGAGCTGGTCGGCGGTGCGATAGGGGGTGCCCTCGACGAACTCCATGACGTAGAAGGGCGACCCGAGCACCTCCTCGTCCTCGCACAGCAACACCGGCTGGGGAACCGGCACGGCGGTCGGGTACAGACCGCTGATCACCCGGTGCTCGCGCTTCATGTCGTGCGCGGTGGCCAGGACGTGGCCGAGCGGAGGCCGCCGCACGACCCAGCGCGCGGTGCCGTCGGAGACCGCGTAGGTGAGGTTCGACCGGCCGCCCTCGATCAGCCGGCCGGACAGCGGGCCGTTCACCAGGCCGGGGCGCTCCCGGTCGAGCAGGCCGCGCAGCCGGTCGAGATCGAGTCCGGGCGGGTGGTCGGGGCTCATGCGTCGCTCCTACGGGGAGATGGACGGTTCCCGACTCATGATGCCGACCGGTCGGTATGTCGTCCAGAGGGGGGCCGAAACGTGATCGGAGCCACGATAGGCCGACGACCTCTCCCATGGGACGCCGGGGAGGTCCAGGGGCCCGTCAGGAGATGCCTGGACCGCTACGTTCAGGCCATCCGGCTTGCGTGCCGTCCGGGGAGCCCGGAAGGTCGGAGCCATGAAGGCCATCAGCTACTCACGGTACGGCGGACCCGAGGTGCTGGCGTTCGGGGAGGTCCGCGATCCCAAGGTCGGCCCGGACGCCGTGCTGGTGAAGGTGCGGGCGGCGTCCGTGAACCCCGTCGACTGGAAGGCCCGCGAGGGCTACCTCGACGCCATCCTCGAACCCGTCTTCCCCGTGGTGCCCGGCTGGGACGTCTCGGGCGTCGTCGTACGGCCCGGCGTGGCCGTCTCGGAGTTCGACGTCGGGGACGAGGTCATCGGGTACGTGCGCGAGGACTTCCTCTCCCGGGGCACCTTCGCCGAGTACGTGGCCGCGCCCCTGCGCACCCTCGCCCGCAAGCCCCGCAACTTCTCCTTCGAGGAGGCGGCCGGGCTGCCGCTGGTCGGGCTCACCGCCTACCAGGTGCTGCTCAAGGTGCTCCAGGTGAAGCGCGGCGAGACCGTCCTGGTGCACGCGGCGGCCGGCGGCGTCGGATCGATCGCCGTCCAGCTCGGCACCCACCTCGGCGCCCGGGTGATCGGTACGGCGAGCGAGCCCAACCACGACTTCGTGCGGGGCCTCGGCGGCGAGCCGGTGACGTACGGCGAGGGCCTGGGCGAGCGGGTGCGGGGGCTGGCGCCCGAGGGCGTGGACGCGGTGTTCGACACCATCGGCGGTGACGCGCTGAAGGCCTCGGCGAACCTGCTGGCCCCCGAGGGCCGCCTGGCGTCGATCGCCGACGGCGACGTCGTGAACTACGGCGGCCGCTACTACTTCGTGCGCCCCGACGCCGAGGACCTCCAGCGGTTGTCCGACCTGGCGGAACAGGGCGTGGTGAGCGTGCATGTCTCCGAGACCTTCCCGCTGGAGCGGGCGGCGGACGCGCACCTGCTGAACCAGGAGGGCCGCACCCGCGGCAAGATCGTCGTCACGGTGGACTGGGAGACGGAGGGCGCGTAACCCCCCTGGCCCGCGGATGCGGCCTAGAGAACGAGGGCCGCCCCGCACACCGCCATCGCCACCGTGCACAGCACCGCGGCCGTCGCGTGCCGGGGCGCGAACGCCGCGGGGCTGCCCGAGGCTGAGAGCGTGCGGATACGGCGGTGGGCGACGCCGAGGAAGCCCAGCCACAGGACACAGCACAGGGCGCATCCGACCACCCCGGCCACCGACGCGCCGCCGTGCAGCGCGGTCTTCACGGCGAGCACGGCGGCGACCGTGCCCGAGAGCGTCGTACGCCGCCACGCGAGCCGGGTCCGCTCGGGCTGGAGCCCGGGGTCGCGGTCGGGGGTGCGGGGCGCGCTGTGAGCCGTGCTCACCCCTCCCACCCCACGAGCACCACCAGCACCATGGCCACGGCGACGACCGCCACGACGAGGCTCAGCAGCGCCGGGAACCGGGAGACGGGCAGATCCTCGCCCCGGCGCATGGCCCGCTCGCAGCGCACCCAGTGGTTGACCGCCCGCAGCGAGCACAGCACCCCCGCCGCCAGCAGCGCGAGCGCCAGCCCCACCCGCCAGCCCCAGCGCAGGTCCGGCAGGAACTGGTCCACGGCGAAGCCGCCGCCGATCAGCGCGAGCGCGGTGCGCAGCCAGGCCAGGAAGGTGCGTTCGTTCGCCAGCGAGAACCGGTAGTCGGGCGTCTCGCCGTCCTGCCGGACCTCCGCGGGCGCGAACCACAAACGGACGTTCCGTACGAACTCGATCACCTGCGCGACCCTACCTGGGAGGTCCTGGCCGGGCGCTGCCGCCCGCTACGGCCTCGACCGGAACGCCTTGAGCCGTTCGTACGCCGCCAGCCCGTCCGGCACCCATTCCCACTCCCCGAGGCGCCGCTCCACCTCGTCGTCGGGCAGGAAGTCGTGCCAGGCCACCTCCTCGGCCTGCGGCCGCACGGGAAGCTCGCAGCGGACCTCGTACACCGCCGACCACCAGCTCCGGCCGCCGCCGTCGTCGTAGAGGAACTTGAAGAGGTACCGCGGCTTTGGCAGGCCGGTCACGCCCAGCTCCTCCTCGGCCTCGCGCAGGGCCGCCGTGTCGTAGGCCTCGCCCGCGCCGACGACTCCGCCGACGAACATGTCGTAGAGGGAGGGGAAGACCAGCTTGGTGGGGGTCCGCCGGTGCACGAAGAGGCGCCCCTGGGCGTCCCGGGCCTGGATGAACACGCAGCGGTGCCGCAGGCCCCCGGCGTACACCTCGCCTCGGGGCAACTGCCCGATGACCTGGTCGTTCTCGTCGACGATGTCGAGGATCTCGTCAGCAGCGCTCATGCCCTCATCCAAGCAGGGGGGCGGCGCCGGAATCACTGCGGCTGGGGCTGCGGCTGCGGCTGTGCCGGTAGCTTTCCCACGCGGGCCCGGTCCGTCAGGCCGTGCGGCATCGCCGGATGCAGCCCGAGCAGCACGATCCCGGCGACCACGGCCAGCAGACCGCCGGCCTCCCAGCTCAGGGCCACCGCGTCGGTGCGTAGCCGGTCGCCGAGGAAGCCGACGCCGCAGATGATCCCGGCGAGCGGCTGGGCCGCGGTCAGGGCGGGCAGCGACTTGCGCAGGGAGGCGGTCTCGAAGGCGCTCTGCACGAGGACCAGCCCCGTGACGCCCAGCGCGAGAACCGCGTACGGCTGCCAGCCGGTCAGCAGCTCGGCGAAGCCGCCCTCGGAGAACTTCTGGCCGCTGACCCGGGTCAGCGCGTCCTGCACGCCGTAGAGCAGCCCGGCGGCCAGGGCCAGCAGTACGGGTCCGGAGCTGAGCCGCGAGCGCTTGGCGTGTGTGGTGAGCAGCAGCGCGAGCCCGACCATGACCCCGATGATCAGCCACTGCCGCACCGGATCGGCCGTCGCGGCGCCGCCCTGTGGCTGTCCCGCCACGATGAACGCGGTCACTCCGCCGGCCAGCAGCAGCAGGCCCGCCCAGCCCTGGCGGCCCAGTGGCTGCTTGGTCTGCTTGCGGGACAGTGCGAGCGCGAACAGCAGGTTCGTCGCCAGCAGCGGCTCCACCAGGGACAGCTCGCCCTGGCCCAGGGCGGCGGCGCCCAGCGCCATGCCGACCACCATCAGCGCGATGCCGCCGAGCCAGCGCGGCACCTTCACCAGGTCGATCAGCAGACGGAAGGAGAGGAAGTCGCTCAGCGGTGCCCGCTGGGCCGCGTTCTGCTGCAGGACGAAGCCGAAGCCAAGACAGCAGGCGGCGCTCAGGGCGAGCACGAGAACTAGAACCGACACGCGGTGTACCTCGATCATCAGGTCGGGTTCACGGTTGCGTAGGGGCCGACTGTACCGGCCGGCTCCGCCCGGCGCGCCCGTACGTCCTGCCATGGTCCGGGTCAAAACCGGCTAACGCTATGACGTACGTCACAAAGGGCGAAACGGATAAATCGGATGCCGGTCACATGCTCCTCCCGCTCCCCTTTGATCACAACTCCCTCACAAGTAACACCACTTGACGCGTGTAACGCGACGACGGCCCTTGACGTCAACCGTTGGCGGGGGGTTGGCTGTGCGTGATCAGTTCATGGCATTGCGCACACCCGCGCCCCATCGACCGCCGTGAGCCGAAACACCAGAAGAGCGCGTGAGGAAGTCCCGCGGTGTCCCCACCCCCGCCTCCCCTCGGCCGTGGCCGCAGACGTGCGGCACAGGCCTTCGACGAGGCCCTCGACGACGCCGACCTCGTGGCCGCGCGCGCCGCGCTGGCGCAGGGCCGCTGGCAGCACGTCCGTTCCCTGCTGGTGCGCACCGGGGACGACTGGGACCGCCGCGGCCACCGGATCACGGTCCTCGCGGCCGAGTCCTACTGCGCCGCCTGGGCCCGTGAGTGGCTGCTCGCCGAACCCGAGTCCGCCGACGCCTCCGTCCTGCTCGCCTTCGCCGAGGTACGGCGGGTGCTGCGCGGCAAGGGCAAGCCGGTCCGCGCCCGCGAGGCCTGCGAGAGCGCCGTCACCCGCGCCCCGGCCGACCCCACCCCCTGGCTCGGCCTGCTGATGCTGGAGTGCGCGACCGGCACCGACATGGACGTGGTCCGGCGCTTCGAGGCGGTCCGCGGCCGGTACGCCGACCACCACCACGCCCACCACCTGATGGTCGCCCGGCTCGCCGCACGCCGCATCGAGGCCGGCCCGGACCCGCTGCACGAGGTCTACGACTTCGCCAACTGGGCCGCCGAACAGGCACCGGCCGACTCCCCGCTCGCGATCCTGCCCGTCATCGCCCACGCCGAGCGCTACCGCGTCCTGGCGGCCGCCGGGTACGAGCCCGCCGACCCCTCCGTCTCGGGCCACTGGGCCGGCCGCCGCGCCCGGCAGGTGATGAAGACCGCCTTCGACTGGTGGCTGGAGTGGGAGCTGGAGGGCCACCCGCGCCGGCTGATCGACCTGAACTTCCTGGCCCACGCCAAGTTCTGCGAGGGGCGGGGCGCCGAGGCCGCCGCCCTGTTCCACCGGATCGGCCGGTACGCCACCCCGGCGCCCTGGTCGTATCCGGACCGCGACCCGCACACCGCCTTCGCCGCCGCCCGCGCCGGCGCGCTCGGCACGACCTGACCCCGCCACCCCCCGAAGTGAGGACGCTCTCCCGATGACCACGGACAGTTCGAGCACGAGCACGAGCACGTCCGCCGCCGGCGGCGGCATCAGTACGTTCAAGGGACAGGAGCGCGCCCTGCGCGCCGACCGCCTCGGCACCGGGGGACTGCTGCTCTCCGTCCTCGCGGCGACCGCCCCGCTCATGGTGGTCGCGGGTGTCATGCCCACCACATTCGCGGTGATGGGCATCGTCGGCCAGCCGCTGCTCTTCGTCCTCCTCGGCGTCGTCCTGATCCTGTTCAGCGTGGGCTACGCCGAGATGAGCCGCCACGTCCACAACGCCGGCGCCTTCTACGCCTACATCTCCCGCGGCCTCGGCGGCACCGCCGGCGCGGGCGCCGCCCTGGTCGCCCTCGTCGCCTACAACGCGCTCCAGATCGGCATCTACGGCATCTTCGGCTTCGAGGTCTCCGGCCTCCTCGCCACCTACGCCGACGTGGAGATCGCCTGGTGGATACCGGCCCTGGTGGCCGCCCTCGCCGTCGGACTGCTCGGCTGGCTGAAGATCGACGTCAACGCGCGCGTGCTCGGTGTGCTGCTGGTCATCGAGGTGCTCCTCGTCGTGATCTTCGACATCGCCGCCCTCGCCGACCCCGGCAAGGAAGGCCTGTCGCTGCACGCCTTCAACCCCGACACGCTCACCGGCGCGGGCGTCGGCACCGCCCTGTGCTTCTGCATCGCCGCGTTCCTCGGCTTCGAGCAGGCCCCCGTCTACGCCGAGGAGACCAGCCGCCCGCACGTCCTGGTGCCGCGCGTGATGTTCTTCGCCGTCGGCGGGGTCGCCGTCTTCTTCGCGCTGAGCAGCTGGGCCCTCACCGTCGCCACCGGCCCCTCCGCGATCGTCGGCACGGCCCAGAAGCAGAGCGCCGGACTGCTGTTCTTCCTCACCGAGTCCCGCCTCGGCGGCACCTTCACCGACGTCCTGCACGTCCTGTTCGTCACCGGCATGTTCGCCGCCCTGCTCAGCTTCCACAACGTCGTCGCTCGGTACGCCTTCGCCATGGGCCGCGAGGGCCTGCTGCCCGCCGCCTTCGGCCGCACCAGCGGCACCAGCGGCGCCCCCGGCACCGGCTCGCTGCTCCAGACCGTCATCGCCCTGGTCGTCGTGGCCGCCTTCGCGATCGCCGACGACAAGCCGGCCGGCGACCCGACCGCGCCCGTCCTGCAGCTCTTCACCTGGCTCGGCAACATCGGCGCCCTCGGTGTGATCCTGCTGATGGCGGCGGCCTCCCTGTCGGTCGTCGTCTTCTTCGTCCGCCGCGGCGCCGCCGGAGCCCAGGCCTGGCGGCTGGTCACCGCCACACTGTCGGGCCTCGCCCTGCTCGTGATCGCCGGCTACACCGTGAAGGACTTCGAGGTGCTGGTCGGCGCCGGCCCGGACTCCTCGCTGCTCTGGGTCCTGCCCGGAGTCATCGGCCTCGCCCTCGTCGCCGGCCTGGTCCTGGGCCTGGTGCTGCGCGCCCGCGCCCCCGAGAAGCACGCCCGGATCGGCCTCGGCAACGAGGCGTTCCAGCTCGACAAGGCGGCCTCGTCCTGAGGCGGCCCGCGTAAGAAGTGGTTACGGAAGTCTGACGAGCACCCGCGATCCCTGTCCTGCCGGGGCCGCGGGTGTTCGAATGAGAACGTGAACGCGAAGAGGGGCGACGAGGATGTGAATGGGGGCGTGCACGGGGACGTACAAGACGGCGTGAACGACGGACACCCCGAGGAGCGGGGCACCCCGGTCGGCCGCCGCGTCTTCCTCGGCACCCTCGCCGCGGGCGCCCTGGGCGTCGTCGCCGCCCCCAAGCTGCAGAGCGGCCTGGAGGGCTTCCTCGGCGGCGCCGCCGACAAGGACCCCACCGGCCTGACCGGACTGCTCCCGAACGGCGGCGGCTTCCGCTACTACTCGGTCGCCTCGTCCGTCCCGCGCAAGAACGCCGACACCTACCGCCTCAGGATCGACGGCCTGGTCGACCGCCCCACGACCTACACGCTGGACGCGTTGAAAGCCCTGCCGCAGACCCGCATGGTCCGCGACGTCCAGTGCGTCACCGGCTGGCGGGTCCCGGACACCCCGTTCGAAGGCGTACGCCTCTCCCGGCTCCTCGACGCGGCCGGTGTACGCCCCACCGCGAAGGCGATCCGCTTCACCTGCTTCGACGGCACCTACACCGAGAGCCTCACCCTCGCCCAGGCCCGCCGCGCGGACGTCCTGGTCGCCCTGCGCATGCAGGACAAGGACCTCGGCCACTCCCACGGCGGCCCGGTCCGCCTCTATGTGGCGCCCATGTACTTCTACAAGTCCGCCAAGTGGCTCTCCGGCATCACCCTGACCGACGAGGTCGACCCGGGCTACTGGGAGGAGCGCGGCTACGACATCGACGCCTGGGTGGGCCGCTCGAACGGACGCGACGATGCCCCCACGAGCTGACACCGCGGCCGAGGTCAGCCGCTTCACCCGGACCGAGCGCTGGATCCACCGCACGACGGCCGCCCTGATGGGCCTGTGCGTCCTGACGGCGGCCTGCCTCTACGTCCCCCAGCTCGCCGAACTCGTGGGCCGCCGCGCCCTGGTCGTCACCCTGCACCAGTGGTCAGGCCTGGCCCTGCCCGTCCCGGTCCTGGCAGGCCTCGCCTCCCGAGCCTTCCGAGCCGACCTCGGCCACCTCAACCGCTTCGGCCCCCACGACCGCACCTGGCTGCGCGCCGCCCTGCACCGCGACAGACGCCCCGACTCCCGCCCCGCCGCCAAGTTCAACGCCGGCCAGAAGATCTACGCCGCCTGGATCGCCGGCGCCACCCTCGTCATGCTCGCCACCGGCCTGATGATGTGGTTCACCCACCTCACCCCCCTGCTCTGGCGCACCAGCGCAACTTTCGTCCACGACTGGCTGGCCCTCACCATCGGCATCGTCCTGGCCGGCCACATCGGCATGGCGGCAGCGGACCCGGAAGCGCGCAGAGGAATGAGAACGGGCAAGGTGAGCAGAGACTGGGCGGACCGCCAGCACCCTCTATGGCGCCGGTAGGTGTTGCCCCTCAGGGGCGCGGGGAACTGCGCGACAAGCCACAACACACCCGCAGCCCCCGGACAACATCAACCACCTACGGCGCAACGGAAAAATCCAACAGCACCTTGCAAGACCGACTCCGATCAGCGGCCAAAGCAAAAGCAGACTCGGCATCCCCCACAGGAACCACCGCACTCACCAGCCCATCGAACGCCGGCTCCACAGCCAACAACTCCAACGCCGCATCAAACTCCGTATCGAACCGGAACGCCCCCCGAAGCTCGATCTCCCGGCTCACCACAAGGTTCCCCGCAAACGGACTCTGCCCCGGCGGCAACATCCCCAACTGCACGACAACCCCACCCCGCCGCACCCGCCGCAGACACGCGTCAAGCCCCGCGGCCACCCCGGACGCCTCGATCGCCACATCGACCTCGTCGGGCCACCCGGCATCGTCGGGGTCATCGGCCCGCACCACCGTCTCCGCACCGGCGACCCGGGCATACTCCAGCGCCTCGGGCAGCAGGTCCGTCACAGTGACCTGCGCCGCCCCCGCCGCCTTCGCCGCGGCGACCACCAGACACCCGATCGGCCCGGCCCCGGTCACCAGCACATGCCGCCCGGCCACGTCCCCGGCCCGCCGCACCGCGTGCAGCGCGACGGACAGCGGCTCGGCGAGCGCGGCCCGGCGCAGCTCCAGACCCTCAGGCAGCGCCCGCAACTGCTCACTGGGCACGACGACCTGGGCCGCGAACCCGCCCTGCACATGCGGGAAACGCGCCGCACTGCCCAGATAACTGGTGTCCCGGCACACGTTCCGCCGCCCGGCCGAGCACTCCGGGCACACCCCGCACGGGGTCGCCGGGTGCACGGCCACGGCCGTACCCGGAGCCGGACCCGAGGCGCCGTCCCCGTACCCGAGGACCGTCCCGACGACCTCGTGCCCGAGCACCATCGGCTCGCGGAGCCGGAAGTCACCGACCCCGCCGTGCCGCCAGTAGTGCAGATCGGACCCGCACACCCCGCCGTACCGGACGGCGACCAGCGCCTGCCCCGGCCCGGGCTCCGGCACCGGCAACTGCGCGACCCGGAGGTCGTCCTGACCGTGAATCACACAACCCAGCATCACAACCTCCTGAATCGTCACAGCAATGGCCCCGGCGATGACACAGCTATGTCAGAGCACGCTCGTCATACCGCCGTCGACGTACAGCACCTGCCCACTGATGAAGTCCGCGGCCGGGGAGGCGAGGAACAGCACCCCGCCCACCAGGTCCTCGGTACGGCCCCAGCGCCCGGCCGGGGTACGCCGCCGCACCCAGGCGCTGAACTCCTCGTCGTCGACGAGGGGCTTGGTCAGCTCGGTCTCGATGTAGCCCGGGCCGAGCCCGTTGACCTGCACTCCGCTCGGGCCCCAGTCCGCGCACATGCCCTTGGTGAGCATCTTCAGCGCGCCCTTGGTGGCGGCGTACGGCGCGATCCCGGGCCGTACGACCTCACTCTGCAGCGAGCAGATGTTGATGATCTTGCCGTGGCCGCGTTCCGTCATCCGGCGCGCGGCCTCACGGCCGGTCAGGAAGGCACTGGTCAGGTTGGTGTCCAGGATCCGGTGCCAGTCGGAGTCGGTGAACTCCAGCAGCGGGGCGCGCAGTTGCATGCCCGCGTTGTTGACGAGGATGTCGAGCGGGCCCACCCGCTCCTCGACGTCGGCGATCCCGTCCGCCACGGACGATCCGTCGGTCACGTCGAACGCGGCCGTGTGCACCTTGTCGCCGGGCAGTCCGGCGGCGGCCTCGGCGAGGCGGTCCTTGTCGCGTCCGTTGAGGACGACCGTGCAGCCGGCTTCCGCCAGACCACGGGCGAGGGCGAGCCCGATACCCCGGCTGGAGCCGGTCACCAGGGCCGTACGGCCGCCGATGTCGAACAGGGGGTGAGCAGTCATGGCCGTACCTCTCCTAGATCACCAAGGACAACAGCAGGACGATGCCGCCGGCGACCACCGAGATGATCGTCTCCATGACGGACCAGGTCTTGATGTTCTGACCGACGGTCAGCCCGAAGTACTCCTTCACCATCCAGAACCCGGCGTCGTTCACATGGCTGAAGAAGAGCGAGCCGGCGCCGATGGCCAGGACGAGAAGGGCCGCGTGCGTCGTCGACATATCGGCCGCCAGCGGAGCGACCAGACCGGCCGCCGAGACCGTCGCCACCGTCGCCGAACCGGTCGCCAGCCGGATCGCCACCGCGATCAGCCAGGCCAGCAGCAGCGCCGGGATCGACCAGTCCTCGGAGATCTCCAGGACCATCTGCCCCACGCCGGTGTCGATCAGCGTCTGCTTGAAGCCGCCGCCCGCGCCGACGATCAGCAGGATGCCCGCGATCGGCATGAGGCTCTTCTCGACGAGCGGCGAGACGCGCTCCTTGGAGAACCCGGCGGGCCGCAGCAGCGTGAAGATGCCGACCAGCACCGAGGCGAGCAGCGCGATCATCGGGGCGCCGATGACGTCGAAGACGCGCTGGACCGGGTTCTCCGGGTCGTCCACGACGATGTCGACCAGCGCCTTGGCGAGCATCAGGATCACCGGCAGCAGCACGGTGAACAGCGTGGCGCCGAAGCCGGGACGCTTCTCCAGGTCCTCGGAGGCGCGCTGCGGAATCATGTTGTCCGGGGCGGGCACGTCCACCCAGCGGGCCGCGTACTTCGAGAACACCGGACCGGCGATGATCACCGTGGGGACGGCGACCAGGACACCGAGCGCCAGCGTCACGCCGAGGTCGGCCCCGACCGCGTCGATCGCGACCAGCGGACCGGGGTGCGGCGGCACCAGGCCGTGCATCACGGACAGGCCCGCGAGCGCCGGGATGCCGATGCGCATCAGCGAGTAGTTGCCCCGCTTGGCGACCATCAGTACCACCGGGATCAGCAGCACGATGCCGACCTCGAAGAAGAGCGGCAGCCCGATCACGGAGGCGATCAGCACCATCGCCCAGGGCATCGACCGTCCGCCGGCCTTCTCCAGGATGGTGTCGACGATCTGGTCGGCGCCCCCGGAGTCGGCGAGCATCTTGCCGAGGATCGCGCCGAGGGCGATCAGCACGCCGACGCCGGCGACCGTGGTGCCGAGTCCTGCGCTGAAACTGAGCAGGACCTTGTCCAGCGGCGCCCCGGCGATCGCGCCGAGCGCCAGTGACCCGATGGTCAGCGCCAGGAAGGCGTGCAGCTTGAACTTGGTGATGAGCAGGACGATGACGGCGATGCCCGCCAGAACGGCGATGCCCAGCTGAGCGTGGCCGGCCGAGGTGATCGGCTCGGGTGCGTCCGCTGCCAGCATCTCGACGCTGAGTCTGGTCACGGGGGAGTGTCCTTGGGGGTGAGGGGAGTCGTAGGAAGGGAGTGAGGGGCTACTGGACGGTCTCGGGGAGATCCTCGAGGGCGCTCGCCGCCCGTTCGGTGATCTCCTCCGGGCTGCCCAGGACGTCCACGCGGACCCCCGCCTCGTCGCTCTCCAGCGGCTGGAGCGTGGCGAACTGGGAGTCGAGCAGCGCCGTGGGCATGAAGTGCCCCTGCCGGTGCGACATCCGGTCCTCGATCAGCGCGCGGTCGCCCGCGAGGTGCACGAAGACCACGCCGGGTGCGGCGGCCCGCAGCCGGTCGCGGTACGACCGCTTCAGTGCCGAGCAGCTGACCACCCCGCCGAGTCCGGCCCGCCCGTGCCCCCACGCGCCGATGGCGTCCAGCCAGGGCCAGCGGTCCTCGTCGGTGAGCGGGGTACCGGCCGACATCTTGGCGATGTTGGCCTGCGGGTGGAAGTCGTCGCCCTCTGCGTACGGAACGCCGAGCCGGGCCGCGAGCAGGGGACCGATGGTGGTCTTGCCGGTGCCCGCGACGCCCATGACCACGACGACGTGGGGGGTGTTCATCGCTGCCTCACTGTCTGCTGTCTTCGTCGACACGTGATGTCGACGCCACTGAAACCCATTAGGTACGACTAATTCAAGAGCCCGTGACAAATAAGTCTGACTTTTTGTCTCCGTGATCTACCCCGTACGCTGAGTGCATGAGCACACCGGGTCGAGGGCTGCACGGCCATGTTCTGGACACCCTCGGCCCCGAGATCACGGCGGGCGATTACCCGCCGGGCAGCGTGCTGCGCACGGACGAGCTGGCCCAGCGTTTCGATGTCTCGCGCTCGGTGATGCGCGAGGCGGTCCGCGTCCTGGAGTCCATGCACCTGGTCGAGTCCCGCCGCCGCGTCGGCGTCACGGTCCTCCCCAAGTCGGAGTGGAACGTCTACGACCCCGAGGTCATCCGCTGGCGCCTGGCCGGCGCCGACCGCGCACAGCAGCTGCGGTCCCTCACGGTGCTGCGCTCGGCGGTCGAACCCGTCGCGGCGGGCCTCGCCGCCCGGCACGCCACCGCCGAGCAGTGCGCCGAACTCACCGAGTGCGCCCTCGGCATGGTCGCCAACTCACGCGGTCACCAGCTGGAGGAGTACCTCGTCCACGACGTGGCCTTCCACCGCGCCGTCCTGGCGGCCTCCGGCAACGAGATGTTCGCCCGCCTCGGCGACGTCGTCGCCGAGGTCCTGGCCGGCCGCACCCACCACGACGTCATGTTCGAGGACCCCGACCCGGCCGCCGTCACCCTGCACGTCCAGGTCGCCGAGGCGGTCCGCGCGGGCGACGCGGTCCGCGCGGAGGAACTGACCCGCGAGATCACGGTCGGCGCCCTCCAGGAACTCGACATCCTGGCGCCGTAGTTCCCTACGGAAGAATCTCCCCGTCCACGTACACCCACGCCCCGTCCACCCGCTCGAACCGGCTCCGCTCGTGCAGCGATCCGCCCCGGTACGAGGCCCGGAACGTCACGGTCCCGGTCGTGTGGAACGCCGACCCGTCACTCGTGTCCAGGATCTCCAGCCCGGTCCACCGCATCCCGGGATCGAGGTCCAGCCGCCCGGGCCGCGTCCGCGGATGCCAGGTCCGCAGCAGATACCCGGCGTCCCCCTTCACGAAGGCGCTGTACCGCGACCGCATCAACGCCTCGGCGGTCGGAGCCGCGGCTGCTCCCGCGTGATAGCGCCCACAGCAGTCGTCGTAAGTCCCTGGGCGGCCACAGGTGCAGGAACGTGTCGTCATGCCGGACATTCTCCTAGACGGCCCCACCCGTCCGGGGCGAGGGCAGCGGCGGCAGCGTCGTCCCGTACAGCCACAGGTCGAACAGCGCGTCCAGCGGCTCGTCCGTGAACCGCCCCACGTGCGCGGTGAAGTTCGCCGTCGTCACCGCCCCGCCCCGGTGCTGCCCCGCCCACCCGCGCAGCATGCGGAAGAACGCGTCGTCGCCCAGGGCGCACCGCACCGCGTGCAGGACGAGCCCGCCCCGCTGGTAGAGGCGGTCGTCGAACATCGACTTGCGCCCCGGATCGGCCAGCCGGAGGTCCTGCGGCAGCGAGAACAGCAACCGGTGCGCGACGGCGGCCAGTTGCTGGGTGCTCCGGCCTCCCGAGCGCTCCGACCACAGCCACTCGGCGTACTTCGCGAACCCCTCGTTCAGCCAGATCTGCCGCCAGTCGGCGATGGACACGCTGTTGCCGAACCACTGGTGCGCCAGCTCGTGCGCGATCAGCCGCTCCGAACCCCGCTCGCCGTCCACATGGTTGGACCCGAACAGCGACAACCCCTGCGCCTCGACGGGGACGTCGAGCTCCTCCTCGGTCACCACGACCGCGTACTCGTCGAACGGGTACGGCCCGAACAGCTCCTGGAACAGCTCCATCATCGCGGGCTGCCGCGCGAAGTCCCGGGCGAACCGGGGGAGCAGATGCGCCGGGATGTGCCCGTGCTGCGGAACCCCGCCCGGGCCCGGATCACCCAGCAGCACGGTCTGGTACTTCCCGATCGACAGCCCCACCAGATAGCTGGACGTCGGCGCCGCCTGCTCGTACACCCAGGTGGTCGTCGAGGCCTTCGTCGTGCGGGTGAGCAGGCGACCACCGGCCACCACCGCGTAGGCCGACGGCGTCGTGACCGAGATGTGGTACGAGGCCTTGTCGGCGGGCCGGTCGTTGCACGGGTACCACGACGGCGCCCCGACCGGCTGGCTCGCCACCAGCGCCCCGTCCTCCAGCTCCTCCCAGCCGAGTCCGCCCCAGGGACTGTTCACCGGCCGGGGGTTGCCCGACCACTGCACCTCGACGGTGAAGGCCGCACCGGCGCGCACCGGCTTCGCGGGGCGCACGCGCAGCTTGCCGCCCCGGTGTGTGTAGTGCGGCGTACGGCCGTCGACCTTCACCCGGCCCACCCGGAAGTCGGCGAGGTTGAGCTGGAACTCGGTGAGCTGGCCGCGGCCCGCTATGGCGTTGATCCGCGCGGTTCCCGACAGCCGGTTCGGCGCGGGGCGGTAGTCCAGCGTGAGCTCGTACCGGTGCACCCGGTACCGGAGGTCACCGTTGCCCGGGAAGTACGGGTCCTGCCCCACTGACTGCTGAACCGCCACTGTTGCGTCTGCTCCCTGCACTGCGCTCGTACGACGTCCACCGGCCCCGAGGGGGTTGTGCCTAGCGACGCCATGCCTCGATCGGGTTGCCCAGCCAGCGCGTGTCGTCGGGCACGGACTCCGCGGCCATCACCAGGGACGCCGGACCCAGCGTGGCGCGGGCCCCGACGGCGCTGCCGGGCAGGATGATTCCGCCCGGGCCCAGAGTGGCGCCCTCACGGAGTACCACAGTATCCGTCCGCAAGATCCGGTCGTGGAAGAGGTGGGTCTGGAGCACACAGCCCCGGTTCACGGTCGCGGCGTCTCCGAGCGTCACCAGATCCGTCTCCGGCAGCCAGTAGCTCTCGACCCACACGCCCCTGCCGATGTGCGCACCGAGGCCGCGCAGCCACGCCGACAGCAGCGGCGTCCCCGGCACGGCGCCGGCCAGCCACGGCACGGCCAGCACCTCGACGAAGGTGTCCGCCAGCTCGTTGCGCCACACGAACGCGCTCCACAAGGGGTGCTCGGCCCGCCGGTGCCGCCCCACGAGCAGCCACTTCGCCGCGATCGTGACCAGCCCCGCCGCACAGCCCGCCCCGAGCAGCACAAGACCGGACAGCAGGGGAGCCCACACCCCGAGCACGCACAGCGCCGCTCCCGTCGCCACCGCCAGCGCCGCCGAGCAGAACACCGGCACGATCCGGCACAGCTCCACCAGCCCGCGCGCCCACAGCAGCCGCGCGGGCGGCTCGTACGTGCGGCTCTGGTCGCCGTCGGACGCGGCCCGCGGCAGCTTCACCGGCGGCAGCCCCAGATAGGAGCTGCCCTTCTTCGCCTTCTTGGGCGTCGCCGACAGCACCCCCACCAGGCCACCGTCCGGCACGCTCCGCCCCGGCCCGGTCATCCCCGAGTTGCCGAGAAAGGCACGCCGACCGATCTCCGCACGCCCGATCCGCAGCCAGCCGCCGCCGAGCTCGTACGGCGCGGTCAGGGTGTCGTCCGCCAGGAACGCGCCCTCGCCGACCGTGGTCAGACTGGGCAGGGCCAGCACGGTGGACACCTCGGCCCGCCGCCCGATCCGCATCCCGAGCAGCCGCAGCCACACCGGCGTGACCAGCCCCGCGTACAGCGGGAACAGCACGTCCCGCGACCGGTCCATCAGCTGCGTCACGGTCCAGGCCTGCCAGCCCACCCGGCTGTGCGTGGCGTGCGTGCCCTCCCGCAGCCCGAGGCTCAGCAGCCGTACGGCGACAACGATCAGCAGCGCGTACGCCAGCCCGAACGCGAGCGTCGCCGGCACCAGCGCGAGAGCGGCGCCCCGCAGGGCCGCCCCCAGCCCGGTGTCCGGAGCGACGAACAGCGCCGCCACCAGCAGCGCGGCGGCAGCCGAGAGCACCGGCAACGCGGTCAGCCCGACACCCGTCACGCCGTACATCACCCGCCAGAGGGCGCCCCGCCCGGGCCGCTCCTTGGGCCAGTTGCGCTTGGCCCGGCCCAGCTTGACCGCGGGCGCGCCGGCCCACCGCTGCCCGGTGGGAACCTGCCCGGAGACCGCAGAACCCGGCGCCACCTCGGCCCGCTTGCCCACCCGCGCGCCCGGGAACAGCAGACTGCGCGTGCCGACGACGGCGTGCGCGCCCACCTTCACCGTCCCGACCTCCAGCCGGTCGCCGTCCAGCCAGTACCCGGACAGATCCACCTCGGACTCGACGGCGGCGCCCCGGCCCAGCTTGAGCATGCCGGTGACCGGCGGCAGCGAGTGCAGGTCCACGTCCTGCCCGACCTTGGCGCCCAGCGCCCGCGCGTACCGCTCCAGCCAGGAACCGGTCAGCGAGGTCGCCCCGCTGAACTCGGCCAGCCGCTCGGCCGTCCACAGCCGCAGATGGACACTCCCGCCGCGCGGGTACCGGCCCGGCCGCACCCCCCGCAGCAGCAGCCGCGCCCCGCCCGCGGCGAGCGCCAGGCGCCCGGGCGGGCTGAAGAGCAGCACGGCACCGGCCGCGACGAGCCACCAGGGCGCGGTCGGCAGCCAGGCGTAGGCGGGCAGCACGTTCCCGAGCGCGGCGAGCACCACGCTCCAGCGCAGCCCGAGCAGCGTGAACAGCGGAACCAGCAGCAGGAGCTGCACGAGCTGGGCACGCCTCGGCACCGGCGCCACGACCCGCTCGGCGTTGTCGTCCTGTGCCGACTCCTCGAGATGCCGGGCCAGCTTCCGCAGAACCGGCCGCTGGTAGATGTCGAAGACGGCGGCGCTCGGGTAGCGCGTGCGCAGCCTCGTCGTGAGCTGGGCGGCGGCCAGACTGCCCCCGCCTATCGCGAAGAAGTCGTCCGAGGCCGACGACACCGGAATACCGAGGACGTCCGTCCACTGCTCGGCGAGCCACGCCTCGGTGCCGTACAGCGGCTCGGCCGGGCCGCCCGTCTCCAGCCCCTCCAGCGGCCAGGGCAGCGCGTTGCGGTCGACCTTGCCCGACGTACGGGTCGGCAGCTCGTCCACCGGCGCGAGCAGCGGCACCAGGGCGGCGGGCAGCTCGGCACGCAGCCGCTCGACGGCGCTCGCGGGGTCCCAGCCGTCCTGGACGACGACATAGCCCACGAGAAGCTGATTGCCGCTGCGGGCCGTGCGCACCGCGGCGGCCGCCCCGGCCACCCCGGGCAGCGCCTGAAGCGCCGCGTCCACCTCACCGAGCTCGATACGGCGCCCGCCGAGCTTGATCTGCTCGTCGGCCCGCCCGAGGAAGACCAGCCCCTCCGGCTCGGCCCGCACCAGGTCACCGCTGCGGTACGCCCGCTCCCAGCCCAGCGACTGAAGCGGCGCGTACTTCTCCGCGTCCTTCTCGGCGTCGAGATACCGGGCGAGTCCGACCCCGCCGATCACCAGCTGACCGCTGCCGCCCATCGGCACCGGCTCACCGGCCTCGTCCACGACGGCCAGCTCCCAGCCGTCCAGCGGCAGCCCGATCCGGATCGGCTCCTCGCCGCTCATCAAAGACGCGCAGGCCACCACGGTCGCCTCGGTCGGCCCCATAGGTGTTCCACACCTCGCGCCCCTCGGTCACCAGCCGCTGCGCCAGCTCGGGCGGGCACGCCTCGCCGCCGAAGATCAGCAGACGTACGTCGTTGAGCGTCTCCGGCTCCCACAGCGCGGCCAGCGTCGGCACGGTGGACACGACGGTGATCTCCTGCTCGACCAGCCAGGGCCCCAGATCGGCACCGCTCCTGACCTGCGCGCGCGGCACCGGCACCAGACAGGCCCCGTGCCGCCACGCCAGCCACATCTCCTCACAGGACGCGTCGAAGGCGACGGACAGCCCCGCCATGACCCGGTCACCGGGGCCGATCGGCTCCTCGGCCAGGAACAGCGCGGCCTCCGCGTCCACGAAGGCGGCGGCGCCGCGGTGGCTCACGGCCACGCCCTTGGGCTTCCCGGTGGAGCCGGAGGTGAAGATGATCCACGCGTCGTGCCCGACACCGGGCCGGGCGGCGGCATGCCCGGCGGCATCGCCGACGGTCAGCTCGTGACCGGCCCCGATGACCGCCCGCACCCCGGCCTCGCCGAAGACCAGCGCGGCCCGCTCGTCGGGATCCTCGGCGTCCACGGGCACATACGCCGCACCGGCGGCCAGCACGGCGAGGATCGCCACGTACAGATCATTGGTGCCCGACGGGACCCGCACCCCGACGCGGTCCCCGAGCCCGACCTCCGCCGCGGCCAGCTTCCGCCGCAGGTGCTCCACCTCGATCGCCAGCGCGCGATAGGTGAGCAGCCGATGGCCGTCGTCGAGCGCCGGCTCGTCGGGATACGACCGTACGGACGCCTCGAAGACGTCGACCAGGGTGCGGGGCGATGCCGCGGGACCGGCGGAGAAGCGGGCCAGGTCGCTGAGGCCTGTGCTCCACTCCTGGTCCAGCACGGTGAGGTCGGGGCTTTCGAACAGGGCGGCCATCGGATCCTCGCGTCTCCAGCCCGGACGGTCCGGGGCGCCGACGGGCCCGCAGGTCTGCCTGGGGATGTTCCGTTCCGGCGCGAACAAGCCCAATACTCTAGTGGTCGGGTTACTTCGTCCTGTCATGTCCGCCACTCGGAGGCAAACGCGAGACACCGCGCAGGTGCGAAGCCACCCCCTCCCACCTGGGCTTTTCCCGGCAGGGCGAGATGTCGCCCACACTTCCCGGGATACGACGAAAGGCCCCTCGACGAGAGGGGCCTTTCGCTCTGTGTCCGAGGGGGGACTTGAACCCCCACGCCCGATAAAGGGCACTAGCACCTCAAGCTAGCGCGTCTGCCATTCCGCCACCCGGACAAGGTGTCTGTCGCGTGGGTTCTCCCCGCGGCGACGACGTAAACATTACCAGGCTTTCAGGGGTGGCCGATCACCCCCCGCCCGAGCCCCGGCGAGGTGTGAACGGCGCGTGACGGGCCGCAAGCGGTCTTGGGGAGCGGGCCGCGGAGAGAGAGGATGAGGGGGACCCACCAGCAGTGACAGCGGGAGGAAGCACGTGAGCGAGACGGACACGGCCAGGAGCGTCACCGGCGAGGACGAGGTCGTGGACCTCTGCCGCGAGCTGATCCAGATCGACACCAGCAACTACGGCGACCACTCGGGTCCGGGCGAGCGCAAGGCGGCCGAGTATGTCGCCGAGAAGCTCGCGGAGGTCGGGCTCGAACCGCAGATCTTCGAGTCGCACCCGGGCCGCGCCTCCACGGTGGCCCGGATCGAGGGCGAGGACCCGTCCCGGCCCGCACTCCTCATCCACGGCCACACCGACGTCGTACCGGCCAACGCGGCCGACTGGACCCACCACCCCTTCTCCGGCGAGGTCGCCGACGGCTGCGTGTGGGGCCGCGGGGCCGTCGACATGAAGGACATGGACGCGATGACCCTCGCGGTCGTCCGCGACCGGCTGCGCAGCGGGCGCAAGCCCCCGCGCGACATCGTCCTCGCGTTCCTCGCGGACGAGGAGGCGGGCGGCACGTACGGCGCCAAGCACCTCGTCCGCAACCACCCCGACCTGTTCGAGGGGGTCACCGAGGCGATCAGCGAGGTGGGCGGATTCTCGTTCACCGTGAGCGAGCAGCGGCGGCTGTATCTGATCCAGACGGCCGAGAAGGGCATGCACTGGATGAAGCTCACCGTGGCCGGCACGGCCGGGCACGGGTCGATGATCCACCGGGACAACGCGATCACCGAGCTGTCGGAGGCCGTCGCCCGGCTGGGGCGGCACAAGTTCCCGGTGCGGGTCACCAAGACCACCCGCGCCTTCCTCGACGAACTCGGCGACGCGTTCGGCACCGAACTCGACCCCGAGGACATGGAGTCGACCCTCGCCAAGCTCGGCGGCATCGCCAAGCTCATCGGCGCCACCCTGAGCAACACGGCCAACCCCACCCAGCTCGGCGCCGGCTACAAGGTCAACGTCATCCCGGGCGAGGCGACCGCCCACGTCGACGGACGCTTCCTGCCCGGGCACGAGGAGGAGTTCCTCGCCGACCTCGACCGGATCCTCGGCCCGAAGGTGCGGCGCGAGGACGTCCACGCCGACAAGGCCGTCGAGACCACCTTCGACGGGGCGCTCGTCGAGGCCATGCAGTCCTCGCTGCTGGCCGAGGACCCGACCGCCAAGGCCGTCCCCTACATGCTCTCCGGCGGCACCGACGCGAAGTCCTTCGACGACCTGGGCATCCGGGGCTTCGGCTTCGTACCGCTGAAGTTGCCCCCGGAGCTGGACTTCGCGGGCATGTTCCACGGCGTCGACGAGCGGGTGCCGGTGGACGGCCTGAAGTTCGGTGTGCGGGTCCTCGACCGTTTCATCGACGCGTCCTGAATCGGCCCTCCGATACGGAGATATTCGCTCGCCCGTACGGAACAGACTGGGAAGAGTGAATGCGACCATAAGCTCGTAGCCTCATTACTCCCTCCTCGTTACAGGTAATGCGATCGCAAGATGGGTCGCTTTGCCAACTAGGAGGAATAATGATCAAGAAGGTCGTCGCTGCTGCGGCTGCCACCGGTGGGCTGGTTCTCGCGGGCGCGGGCCTGGCCGTCGCCGACTCGGGTGCCCAGGGTGCCGCCGTGCACTCCCCGGGTGTCCTGTCCGGCAACGTTGTCCAGGTGCCCGTTCACGTCCCGGTGAACGTCTGCGGCAACACGGTCTCCGTGATCGGGCTGCTGAACCCCGCCTTCGGCAACACCTGCGTCAACAAGTGACGTTTCCCCCTCTCTGAGGGGAGCTCAAAAGCCATCGGTCCCGGAGCGCGTGCCATGCGCTCCGGGACCGAACGCTTCTTTCGAGTAATTCGATAAGAATTCGAGACAGGGTCGAAGGTAGGTATTCAGCAATGCGACAGGTCACCCGCAAGGGTCTGATGACCGTGGCGGCCGCGACCGGCGTGATCGCCGCCGCGGGCGGCTCCGCCTATGCCGACTCGGGCGCGCACGGCTCCAGTTCGGGCTCGCCCGGCGTGCTCTCCGGGAACACGGTGCAGGCGCCGGTGCACGCGCCGGTCAACATCTGCGGGAACACGGTCAACGTCATCGGTGTCCTCAACCCGTCGGTGGGCAACTCGTGTGCCAACAAGGGCGGTGGATCGTCCTCGGGCGGCCATGGCGGCTCGCACGCGAGCGGCCGGGCCAGTGACTCGCCCGGCGTCGGCTCGGGCAACCACGTCCAGGTGCCGATCCATGTGCCGGTGAACGCCTGCGGCAACAGTGTCGACGTCATCGGCGTCGGCAACTCCACCACGGGCAACGACTGCGCGAACGGCTCCGGCAGGCGTCACAGCAACCCGCCCGGCGGCGGATACGAGACACCCCCCGGGGAGCCGGGGGAGCCTGGCAACCCGGGTGAGCCCGGGAACCCCGGTGAACCGGGTGAGCCCGGTAACCCGGGGGAGCCTGGCGAGCCGGGTGAGCCCGGAAATCCCGGTGAACCCGGGGAGCCTGGCAACCCCGGTGAGCCCGGAAACCCGGGTGAGCCCGGAAACCCCGGTGAACCTGGTAACCCCGGTACCCCGGGCAACCCCGAGAACCCCGGAAACAAGCCGGGCGGCCAGTTCGTGACCCAGCCCGAGGGCGACGCCCAGCTCGCGGAGACCGGCAGCGGCCTGCCGCTCGGCCTCACCCTCCCCGCCGGCGCGGGCGCGCTGCTGGCGGGCGCGGTCCTCTACCGCAAGGCGCGTGCCTCGGCCTGACCCCCACGGCAAACGGAGCGGGCCCCGCCGATGCGGGGCCCGCTCCCGTGTATGCCTTCTCCCGGTGCGCCGTCCCAGCTCACCACGTGGCCCGCACCTGGCGGATGATCCGCCGGCGCAACCGCACCTTGCGGCTGCCGTCCCGCAGCAGGCTCAGACGGTGCAACTCCCAGTGTCCGTACTCGGCGTGGTCCGTCAGCAGACGTGCCGTTTCCTTGCGGGAGACCCCGCGCGGTACGTACACGTCGACAAATTCGTATTCCGGCATCGCATCTATTGTGCGGGCTGGGGCCTGGTACGGATAGCGTCTGCACTATGTCTGATGCTGCGCAGCCCACCGCTGCCGAGGTACGCGCCGCCGCCGAGGCGGTCAAGACCGCGCTCGACCGCCACCTGGCCGCGGTCGAGGGCAGGTCGGGAGAGGACGACCCGGCCGTCTACGAGGCGTTCAACCAGCTGGCCGCGGCCGCAGAGGTGTACGACGAGCTGCTCTACGACCGATACGACGAGGTCACCCCCTTCGAGATCCCCGGTGCGGAGGACGCGCTGCCCCCGTACGCGGGCCCCGAGGAACCGAACGCGCTGAGCGTACTGATCCGCCGCGACTACGCGGTGGCGGAGCCGCAGCGCCTCCTGGCGCAGGCACAGCGGATCGAGGCCGCCGAAGGCGAGGACGGCCCGGCCGCGTCCGGGACGACCCATGGCGCGCTCGGGCTGCTGTTCGGCGAGTTCGAGCCCGACGAGATCGCCTCCCGGCACAAGGAGTTCGGGCTGGAGGAGGGCGACTCCACGCTCTGGGTGATGGCGGCGGACGAACCGGCCGACCCCGGGGAGTGGCTGGAGGCCCCCTTCGAGCAGGTCGATCCGCAGCAGGTGGTCTGCCGATTCGACGTCAGCGCCGTCTTCGACGACGTCGAGGACGATGACGACGAGGACGAAGAGGACGACGACGGGGAGGACCTGGAGGGCCTCGACACCGACCTGGACGGGGACGAGGACGAGGATCTGGAGCGCCTGGACGCGGACCGCCGCTGAGCGCACCCGCTGGTCACCCGACGGCGGTGGTCACGGGGGCCGTCCCCGTGACCACCGCCGTTGTCAGCCTCCGTCGACCTGCGGAGCGAGCAGCACCGGAAGCCGGGTCGTCCGGGGCTTCGCCGGAACCTCGGCCACGGCCCGGGGCAGCGCCTGTTCCACGCCGTGCACCACGGACAGATGGCGGTCGGCCCGCCCGAACGCCGTGTACACCCAGGGCCTGCTGAGCGCCTGCGCGGCATCGCCGGGCAGCACCACGACCACCGCGGGCCACCGGCTCCCCACCGCCTGGTGCGCGGTCAGCGCCCAGCCGTGCCGCACGGACTGCTCCACCCGCTCCTTCGGTACGACGACGGCCTCGCCCTCGCACGACAGATGGAGCCCCTCGGCGTCCGCCTTCACCACACGCCCCGGCAGCGCACGGCCCGGAACGGGGGAGTAGACGATCCGGTCACCGGGGTCGAAGCCGCCGAAGCGGCCCGGGCCCGGGTTGAGCCGCTCCTTCAACGCCGTGTTGAGCGCGCGGGTGCCGACGGCGCCGCCGTGCCCCGGTGTGATCACCTGGGTCTCCTCGGCCGGTACGCCGATCGCCCGCGGCACCGAGTCGACGACGAGCTGCACCGCCCGGTGCACCGCCTCGCCCGCGTCCCGCACCGGCACGATCACGACCTCCTTGCCGGGGGCCTCGACCTGGTTCAGCTCGCCGACGCCGATCCCCGAGACCAGCTCGCCCAGCGGCCCGGGATCCGGCCGCCGCGAGGCGATCTGCGGGCAGATCCGCGCCGCGAGCAGATCCGCGAAGACCCGGCCCGGTCCGACGGACCACAGCACCGCCGGGTCCCCGGCCAGCACCAGCCGCGCCCCGTCGGGCAGCGACTCCGTCAGCAGCGCCGCCGTCTCGACGTCCAGTTGCGGCGCGTCGAGCACGACGAGCAGATCGAGATCCAGCGCCCCCTCGGCATCCCGGCCGGGTCCTTCGAGGCCGGCCAGCAGCCCGGAGACGGTGGCGACGGGGGAGTGGTCCTCATCCGCTGCGCCGTCCGGACCGGAGCGCAGCAGAGCCGCGAAACGGTTCCGGCCGATCGGGCCATGGGCGGCTGCCCAGGCGCGCAGCCCGAGGGAGTGCGCGGCGGTCAGCAGCGCGGCCGGTTCGGCCAGGGACGCCTCCCCGCCGGTGTGCAGGACCAGGCCATGACCGGCGACCGCGCGCAGCAGCTCACCCGCCGACCCCTTCGCCGCGGCGGCCCGCTCCCACTCCTCGGCCGAACCGTCCTGCTTGGGCGCCGAGTTGACGAGCCGGGCCAGACCGTCGGCCAGGCTCTCCTCCGCGAGGGCGTACCGCTCCAGCCCGACCAGGACGCGGACCGGGCGCCCCTCGTCCTCAGAGTCGTCCTCCTCCGAGTCGTCCTGCTCCGCGTCGCTCTGCTGCGCCGGGGCCGGTGCGCCGGTCTCCTCCAGGGCGTCCTGGAAGACCAGCGCGTCACCCTCCGCGAGGGCGTCCTGCACCGCGCCGTCCGGTTCCGGAACGCCCCGCTGCGCCAAGGCCGCGAGGAGCGCCGGCATCTCCAGGGCGGTGTGCCCGGCCAGCGCGGCCTGCTCCAGGAGCCAGACGGTGACGGCCCGGCCCCGTCGCTCGTCGTCCGGGGCGCATTCGGAGCCGAGCAGGGCCCGCGCGAACCCGTCGGCCTGCTCGGGCCGCACGCCGGCGACCCGCAGCAACTGCCAGGGGTCCGCGCGCAGCCGCTCGTCCGCGCTCTCGCCGAGTGCCTCGGTCACCTGCGGCGCGAGCGTCTCCGGGGCGCCGCCCTCGCCGAGCACCCGCCCCACGGCCTGCACCGCCTCCGGCGCGGGAGCCGACGAAGCGGCGCTGGTCTCGGCCGACGGCACCGGCTGCGGTCGCCGTACCGGCTGGGCGGGGCGCCGGGGGGCGGGCGCGGGCTCTTCGAAGACCGTCGCGGACGGCTTCTCGCCGCCTTCCACGGCCCGTACGGCGGCGAGCAGATCGGCGGCCTTGCCGCTCAGCTTGGTGCCGCTCTCGATCGGTGCCTTCTCGGCCTTCCGCTGCTCGATGCGCTCCCGCTCGGCCTGCTGGGCCCGCAGCTCGGCCTCGGCCTCGGACACTTGACCGGCATCGGCCGCGCCCTCCTTGGCCTGCTCGGTCTCCTCGGGCTCCGCACCACCGGTCGGCGTCCCCGGCTCGGCGTCCTCCGTGGTCTCCGGCTCCGTGCTCACAGCGTGCTCCAGTCGTGATCGGGATAGCGGTGCACGGGCGCCGACACATCGTCGAGCGCCCGGCAGATCTCGTCAGGAAGACTAAGGGTCTCCACTGACAACGCGGCCGTGAGCTGCTGCGCGTTGCGCGCGCCGACGACGGGAGCGGCCACGCCCGGCCGGTCGCGGACCCACGCCAGGGCGACCTGGAGCGGCGTCACCGCGAGGCCGTCGGCCGCGGTCGTCACGGCGTCCACGATGCGGCTCGCGGTGTCGTCGAGGTACGGCGCGACGAACGGGGCGAGATGCTCCGAGGCGCCGCGCGAGTCCAAGGGCGTCGTGTCGCCCCGGTACTTGCCCGTCAGCACGCCGCGCCCGAGCGGGGAGGAGGGCAGCAGGCCGATGCCGAGGTCCAGCGCGGCCGGCAGCACCTCGCGCTCGACGCCGCGCTGGAGCAGCGAGTACTCCAACTGTGTGCCTGCCAGCCGGGTCCGGGTGCCGGGGGAGGCGAGCTGCCAGGTGGCGGCCTTGGCGAGTTGCCAGCCGCAGAAGTTGGAGACGGCGGCATAGCGGGCACGGCCGCTGGCGACCGCGAGGTCCAGGGCCTGGAGGGTCTCCTCCAGCGGGGTGTCCGGGTCGAAGGCGTGCACGTGCCACAGGTCGACGTAGTCGGTGCCGAGGCGGGAGAGCGAGGCGTCCAGCGCGGAGAGCAGATGTCCGCGGGAGCCGTCGAAGCGGCGGTCGGGGTCCGGTACGCTGCCGGCCTTGGTCGAGATGACCAGGTCACGGCGGGGCACCAGGCCGTCTATGAGTCGGCCGAGCAGGTACTCGGCCTCTCCGTCGCCGTACACGTCCGCGGTGTCGACGAGGGTCCCGCCCGCTTCCCAGAACGTCTTCATCAGGTCCGCGGCGTCGTGCTCGTCGGTGTCCCGCCCCCAGGTCAGGGTGCCGAGCCCGATCCGGGACACACGAAGGCCGGTGCGGCCGAGATGCCTCTGCTCCATGAACGCCGAGATTACTGGCCAGAACCTACGGTGTGGGGGGCTGTGGACGACGGATTTCCGCGCGCTATGGTCTGCGGACAAGGCACGTTACTGATCGGTAAGGGGAATCGGGATGCAGCTCGGTATCAACCTCGGCTACTGGGGTGCCGGCATGGACGCCGACAATCTGGCCGTCGCCCAGGAGGCCGACCGGCTCGGATACGCCGTCTGCTGGGCCGCCGAGGCCTATGGATCCGACGCCGCCACCGTACTGACCTGGGTCGCCGCCCAGACCGAACGGATCGACGTCGGCTCCGCGATCTTCCAGATCCCGGCCCGCCAGCCCGCGATGACCGCCATGACGGCCGCCACCCTCGACTCGCTCTCCGGCGGCCGCTTCCGGCTCGGCCTCGGCGTCTCCGGCCCGCAGGTCTCCGAGGGCTGGTACGGCGTCAAGTTCGACAAGCCGCTGGCACGCACGCGTGAGTACGTCGACATCATCCGCAAGGCCATGACGCGCGAGCGTCTGTCGTACGAGGGACAGCACTGGACGCTGCCGCTGCCCGGCGGCCCGGGCAAGCCCCTCAAGCTGACCGTGCACCCGCAGCGCGAGCACATCCCGCTCTACATCGCCGCGATCGGCCCGAAGAACCTCGAGCAGACCGGTGAGATCGCCGACGGCGCCCTGCTGATCTTCCCCTCCGCCGACCACCTCGAGGACACGGCGATCCAGTATCTGCGGGCCGGCCGTGAG
The DNA here is from genome assembly GCF_024442335.1 of Streptomyces sp. CRCS-T-1. Lineage (NCBI taxonomy): Bacteria > Bacillati > Actinomycetota > Actinomycetes > Kitasatosporales > Streptomycetaceae > Streptomyces > Streptomyces sp. CRCS-T-1. Next base: position 6,852,649 of record NZ_CP101651.1, read on the forward strand.
AAGGCGGGCAAGACCCTCGACGGCTTCGACATCTGCCCGACCCTGCCCCTGGCCCTCGGCGAGGACAAGGACGTGGCCGTGCTCGCCGACACCTTCCGCCCCTACACCGCGCTGTACGTCGGCGGCATGGGCAGCCGCAAGCAGAACTTCTACAACCAGCTCGCCCAGCGCATGGGCTACGAGAAGGAAGCCGCCGAGATCCAGGACAAGTACCTGTCCGGCGACAAGCAGGGCGCGGCGGCCGCCGTGCCGCACGACCTGATCGACAAGACGACCCTGCTCGGTTCCGTGGAGCGCATCGCGGACCGGATGAAGGCTTACGCGGAAGCCGGTGTCACCACCCTGACCCTGGCTCCGGCGGGCTTCACGCTCGACGAGCGGATCGCGTCCCTGCGCGCCGGCAGCGAGGCCCTGGAGCGCGCCGGGCTCGCCTAGAAGATTTCTGCGGCCGTGGTGGGGGCTCGGGGGTCTTCCCCGCCACGGCCGTCACGCAGAACAACGCGGGGAGCAGCCGAGGGTTACGTCCTCCATTTGGCGGAGTTGTCCGTCGTACCTGTTGCAGCACCGCGCAGCCCGCACTTGACTCGTTCTTTGCGGAAACTGCGGAATCCTGCAGCACGCGCACGCGCGCGGGAGAGGTGCCCACGATGCTTTCGGCCAAGAGTCTGTTCCAGGAGATCCTCGCCAACGACGAGTCCTTCGCCCTGTTCTGCTCCATCGCCGCGAGCGGCGAGTCCCAGGGCGGCTGGGAGAACGCCCGGATCGCCGCGCTCGTCCCGGAGAGCGAGCGAGAACTCGCCCCCAAGATCACCCGCCACGGTGCCGACGAGGACAAGCACGGGCGGATCTTCAACGCCCTGATGAAGAAGCGCGGCCTCGACCCCGTCCCGGTCCCGCCGGAGACCGACTACACGATGCTCCTGGAGAAGAACGGCATCGGCCTCGCGCACGAGCAGCTGGGGCGTGACGAGCGGCTCGCGGTCCAGGACATCGTCACGTACCTCTCGCACAGCCGGGTCACCGAACAGCGCGCCTCCGAGCAGATGGATCTGCTCCGCAAGCACTTCGCGGACGACCCCGACATCGGCCGCGCGGTCAAGCAGATCTCGGGCGACGAGGACAACCACCTCGCCTACTGCCACGAGGAACTGCTGCGCTTCGCCTACGCGGGGCACGGCCGGGCCATCCAGCGGACCCTGCGCGAGTGCGCGCTCGCCGAGATCCGGGTCTACCGGGACGTCAGCCTCGCGGTCATGGCGAACATGGGGCGCATCCTGGGCTGGTCGAAGGCCAAGTCGGCGGTGCTCGCGGCGGGCATCCACGCGATGTACGCCTACGAACGGCTGGGCGGATGGCGCCGGATGGTGTCCCTGGAGATGCCCGAGCGCCGCGACGCCCTCGGCGGCCCGGCCTCCGCGGCACCCGAGTTCGCCTGAGACCAGCCGGTCTACAGCCACCCCCGGCGCTTGAACAGCCGGAACACCAGCACCTCCAGGACGACCATCAGCAGGACGAGGGCCGGGTAGGACCACTCCCAGCGCAGCTCGGGCATGTGCTCGAAGTTCATGCCGTAGATCCCCGCGACCATCGTGGGGATCGCGGCCATGGCCGCCCACGCGGAGATCTTCCGCATGTCGTCGTTCTGCCGGACGCTCATCTGCGCCAGATGCGCCGAGAGGATGTCCGACACCAGCCGGTCCAGGCCCTCCACGGACTCGTTGACGCGTGTGAGGTGGTCGCCGACGTCCCGGAAGAAGGGCCGGGCCCGGTCGTCCACGAACGGCACCGTCGCACCGGACTGCGCCGTGCCCGCGAGCCGGCTCACCGGCAAGGCCAGCGGTCCGGTCGCCCGGCGGAACTCCAGGACCTGGCGCTTGAAGTCGTAGATCCGGGAGGCGGTGTTCCGTGAGCCGCCGTCCAGCGGCGAGAACACCTCCGCCTCCAGCCCCTCCAGATCGGCCTGCAACTCGATCGCGACGTCCAGATAGTGGTCGACGGTGGCGTCGGCTATCGCGTACAGCACGGACGTGGGGCCGTTGCCCAGCAGCTCCGGCTCCTGCTCCAGCCGGTTGCGTACGGCCTTGAGCGGGGCGCCCTCGCCGTGCCGGACGGTGACGGCGAACGCGTCGCCCAGGAAGATCATGATCTCGCCGGAGGAGACGGTGTCGCTGCGCGGCTCGTACACCACCGGCTTGAGGACCACGAAGAGCGAGTCGTCGTACACCTCCAGCTTGGGCCGCTGATGGGCCTTGAGGGCGTCCTCGACGGCCAGCGGGTGCAGACCGAACTCCCGGGTGACATGGTCGAATTCGCGCTCCGTCGGCTCGTGCAGCCCGATCCAGACGAAACCGCCCGCCGTACGGGCCTCACCCAGGGCGTCGGAGAAGTCCTCGGGCCCCTCCGTCCGGTGTCCGTCGCGGTAGATGGCACAGTCGACGATCACGAGGCGAGTCTCCTGTCACTCGAACGACACCGTACGCGCGCGTGCGCCTACGCTGGATCGCATGCCCACGTTGATCCTCGTCAGGCACGGACGTTCCACCGCGAACACCGAGGGACTGCTCGCCGGCTGGACGCCCGGTGTCGCCCTCGACGAACGCGGCGCCGCGCAGGCCGCCGCGCTGCCCGGACGCCTCGCCGAACTGCCCCTCGCCGAGATCGTCGCCAGCCCGCTCCAGCGCTGCCAGGAGACGATCGGGCCCCTGCTGGAGGCCCGGCCGGAACTGACCCCGCACACCGACGAGCGCATCGGCGAGTGCCACTACGGCGACTGGTCCGGGCGCAAGCTCGCCGAGCTCAAGGACGAGCCCCTGATGGAGGTGGTGCAGGCGCACCCGTCCGCGGCGGCCTTCCCCGGCGGCGAGTCGATGCGGGCCATGCAGACGCGTGCCGCCGAGTCGGTGCGCGAGTGGAACGCGCGCGTGGAGCGCGACCACGGCGCCGACGCCGTCTACCTGATGTGCTCCCACGGCGACATCATCAAGTCGCTCGTCGCCGAGGCACTCGGACTTCATCTGGACCTCTTCCAGCGGATTTCCGTCGAACCGTGTTCCATCACCGCGATCCGTTACACACGACTGCGGCCGTTCCTCGTCCGCCTCGGCGACACCGGCGACTTCACGTCCCTGGTGCCGCGTGAGGAGGCGCCGGGCGACGACGCCCAAGTCGGGGGTGGTGCGGGCGCACCGTGATCGTTCGCCGCAGTAGGGTGAAGCGGTCGCAGCAGTGCCGTTGTCACACGGCCCCCACGATTCCAATGGAGACAGGACGTGTCCCGTCAGGTGTTCCTCTACGACCATCCGGAGCGTTTTGTGGCCGGTACGGTCGGGCTGCCCGGGCGCCGTTCGTTCTTCCTCCAGGCTTCGGCCGGCACCCGGGTGACCAGCGTGGCCCTGGAGAAGACCCAGGTCGCCGCGCTCGCCGAGCGCATGGACGAGCTCCTCGACGAGGTCGTACGCCGTAGCGGAGGAAGCGCCTCCGTCCCCGCCGTCGCACCGACGGAGATCAACGACAGCGCCCCGCTGGACACCCCCGTCGAGGAGGAGTTCCGGGTCGGCACCATGGCGCTCGCCTGGGACGGCGACGAGCAGCTCATGATCGTCGAGGCGCAGGCGCTCGTCGAGCTCGACGCCGACTCCGAGGAGGACCTCGCCGAGGCCGAGGAGCGGCTGCTCCAGGACGAGGAGAACGGGCCGCCGATGCTGCGGGTCCGGCTCACCGGCGCGCAGGCGAGGGCCTTCGCCAAGCGCGCCCTCGACGTCGTCAACGCCGGGCGGCCGCCGTGCCCGCTGTGCAGCCTCCCGCTCGACCCGGAAGGACACGTATGTCCGCGCCAGAACGGATACCGCCGCGGAGCGTGACACCTCCCGAGGACCCCGCCGAGCCGCAGGCCTCCGCCGAGCTGCTCGCCCGGGGCGAGATCACCGTACGCGGACGCATCCGTGACGCCTCCAACGCCGCCCTGTACTGCACGGTGGCCTACGACGGCCAGGAGGCGGCCTGCGTCTACAAGCCGGTCGCCGGGGAGCGGCCCCTGTGGGACTTCCCCGACGGGACCCTCGCCCAGCGCGAGGTCGCCGCGTACGAAGTCTCCGAGGCGACCGGCTGGGGCCTCGTCCCGCCCACCGTGCTGCGCGACGGCCCCTACGGCGAGGGCATGTGCCAGCTGTGGATCGAGGCGGCGCCGGACGCGGAGCTGCTCGCCCTGGTCGACGGGGAGGAACCGGAGCCGGGCTGGAAGGCGATCGGGTTCGCCGAGGTCGGGGAGGGCCGTACCGCCCTGCTCGTGCACGCCGACGACGAGCGGCTGCGGCGGCTCGCGGTGCTGGACGCCGTGATCAACAACGCCGACCGCAAGGGCGGGCACCTGCTGCCCACCGGCGAGGGGCGGTTGTACGGGATCGACCACGGGGTGACCTTCAACGCCGAGAACAAGCTGCGGACCCTGCTGTGGGGCTGGGCGGGGGAGCCCTTCACCCCGGAGGCCGCCGACGTCCTCGAAGGGCTCAGGAAGGGTCTGGCGGAGGGCGGGGCCCTCACCGCGCGGCTGGAACCGCTGATCACCGCCGTAGAGATCGACGCCGTACGCGCGCGTGTCGGTGCGCTGCTCGCCTCGGGGACGCATCCGGAACCGAGCGGGGAGTGGCCGGCGATTCCCTGGCCACCCGTGTAGAAGCACAGAGGTCGAGGTCGCGCAAGAACGCCTTCTCGGCCGTCCGGACCGCTCCCATTCGTATATGGAACTGCAGTCCGGTTACGCTCATGACATGCATGCCTGGCCCGCTTCCGAGGTCCCCGCCCTGCCTGGTCAGGGCCGCGACCTGAGGATCCACGACACCGCGACCGGCGGCCTCGTCACCCTCGACCCCGGTCCCGTCGCCCGTATCTACGTCTGCGGCATCACCCCGTACGACGCCACCCACCTGGGACACGCGGCGACGTACAACGCGTTCGACCTCGTGCAGCGCGTGTGGCTCGACACCCAGCGGCAGGTTCACTACGTCCAGAACGTCACCGACGTCGACGACCCGCTCCTGGAGCGGGCGCAGCGCGACGGCATCGACTGGGCCGCCCTCGCCGAGAAGGAGACGGTCCTCTTCCGCGAGGACATGACGGCCCTGCGGATGCTGCCGCCGCGGCAGTACATAGGAGCCGTCGAGGCGATACCGGGCATCGTCCCGCTCGTCGAGCGGCTGCGGGACGCGGGCGCGGCCTACGAACTCGAAGGGGACGTCTACTTCTCCGTCGAGTCCGACCCGCACTTCGGCAAGGTCTCGAACCTCGACGCCGAGGCGATGCGTCTGCTGTCCGCCGAGCGCGGCGGCGACCCGGAGCGGCCGGGCAAGAAGAACCCCCTCGACCCGATGCTCTGGATGGCGGCCCGTGAGGGCGAGCCGAGCTGGGACGGCGGATCGCTCGGGCGCGGACGGCCCGGCTGGCACATCGAGTGCGTGGCCATCGCCCTCGACCACCTCGGCATGGGCTTCGACATCCAGGGCGGCGGCTCGGACCTCGCCTTCCCGCACCACGAGATGGGCGCCTCGCACGCCCAGGCCCTCACCGGCGAGTTCCCCATGGCCAAGGCGTATGTGCACGCCGGCATGGTCGCCCTCGACGGCGAGAAGATGTCCAAGTCCAAGGGCAACCTGGTCTTCGTCTCCAAGCTGCGGCACGACGGCGTCGACCCGGCCGCCATCCGGCTCGCGCTGCTCGCCCACCACTACCGCGCCGACTGGGAGTGGACCGACCAGGTCCTGCGGGCCGCCGTCGCCCGGCTCGGCCGCTGGCGCGCCGCCGTGTCCCGGCCCGACGGCCCGGCCGCGGAGGCGCTCGTGGAGGAGATCCGCGAGGCCCTCGCGAACGACCTGGACGCCCCGGCCGCGCTCGCCGCGGTCGACCGCTGGGCCGCCCTCCAGGAGGAGAGCGGCGGCACGGACATCGGCGCTCCCGGTGTCGTGTCCCGGGCGGTGGACGCGCTGCTGGGCGTAGCGCTGTAGCCGAGAACAGAGAGAGGGGCGCTTCCCGGCCGGGAAGCGCCCCTTCTGCTGTGTCTGTGTGCCTCAGTCCTCCGACGACTCCTCGTCGTCCGTGCCCGGCTTGGGCTGGGCCGAGGACTCCCCGTCGTCCGTGCCCGCCTTGGGCGGCTTCGGCGGTCGGGTACGGCCGCTGGGGCTGTCCCGCAGATACGACGTGCTGTCGCTGCCGTCCGCCGTCGCGTGTCCGCCGGAGGCGGTCGGTCCGCCGCCGTCCCGGCGTCTCAGATAACGCTCGAACTCGCGCGCGATGGCCTCGCCCGAGGCCTCCGGCAGCTCGGCGGTGTCCCGGGCCTCCTCCAGCGACTGGACGTACTCGGCGACCTCGCTGTCCTCGGCGGCGAGCTGGTCCACGCCCACCTGCCAGGCGCGCGCGTCCTCGGGCAGCTCGCCCAGCGGGATGCGCACGTCGATCAGGTCCTCCAGGCGGTTCAGGAGAGCCAGCGTGGCCTTCGGGTTCGGCGGCTGCGACACGTAGTGCGGCACCGCCGCCCACAGCGACACGGCCGGCACGCCCGCGTGGGTGCAGGCCTCCTGGAGGACGCCCACGATGCCCGTCGGGCCCTCGTACTTGGTCTCCTCCAGGTCCATGCGGCGGGCCAGGTCGGCGTCGGACGTCGTCCCGCTGATCGGCACCGGACGGGTGTGCGGAGTGTCGCCGAGCAGGGCGCCCAGGACCACCACCAGCTCCACGCCCAGTTCGTGCGCGAAGCCCAGCAGTTCGTTGCAGAACGAGCGCCACCGCATGGACGGTTCGATGCCCCGGACGAGCACGAGATCACGCGGCTTGTCCCCGCCGACCCGGACCACCGACAGCCGTGTCGTCGGCCAGGTGATCTTGCGGACGCCCGCCTCCATGAACACCGTGGGGCGGTTCACCTGGAAGTCGTAGTAGTCCTCGGCGTCCAGCGCCGCGAACACCTCGCCCTTCCATTCCCTGTCGATATGCGCGACCGCGGTGGAGGCGGCGTCGCCGGCATCGTTCCAGCCCTCGAACGCGGCCACCATGACCGGGTCGACCAGCTCGGGAACCCCCTCGAGCTCGATCACCCAGTGCCTCCTTCCGACGTACCCTCGCGAACGCCCCAACCTTACGGCGTGCCAAGGGGGCGCCCGCAGCCCCCTCGCAGGGGGAGTGACCCCATCACTGCCCCGTGATCCGCCCCTGAACACCCCGGATTCATCCGAGCTGTCCGTGAGGCTGCGGTCACAGCGTGGAGCGCAGCCACTGCTCCACGCTCGCGATGTGCACGGTCGCCCACGAGCGCGCCGCCTCGGCGTCCCGGTCGCGCAGGGCGGCGAGGATCGCCCGGTGCTCGCGCAGGGTGCGGCCCACGGCGTCCTCCTGGGTGAGGCCCCGCCAGATCCGGGCCCGGGTGGTGGGGCCGGACAGCCCGTCGAGCAGCGAGCACAGCACGGAGTTGCCCGAGCTGTGCACGATGCCCCGGTGGAACTCCAGGTCGCAGGCGACGAGATCCTCCACGGACGGGGCGTCGCCGAGCTTGTCGAGCTGGGCCGTGAGCGCGTCCAGCTGCTGCTCGCTGATCCGCAGCGCGGCCATGGCCGTCGCGGCCGGCTCCAGGATGCGGCGTACGGCGAGGAACTCCAGGACCGTGTCGTCGCGGTGGAAGTCCACGACGAAGCTCATGGCCTCCAGCAGGAGTTGCGGATCGAGGCTCGTCACATAGGTGCCGTCGCCCTGGCGGACGTCCAGGATCCGGATGAGCGACAGCGCGCGGACGGCCTCCCGCAGGGAGTTGCGGGACAGGCCGAGGTCGGCGGCGAGTTCGCTCTCCTTGGGCAGCCGGTCGCCCGGGCGCAGCGCCCCGGAGACGATCATTCCCTTGATCTTCTCGATCGCCTCGTCGGTGACTGCCATGGTCGGCCTCCTGTCGCCTAAGACCTCCGACGTATCACGTCATTATGCGGCCACGGACACAAGGAAGGGGCGGCTCCGTCGGCGGGGAGCCGCCCCTTCGTGCACGAGGCCCGTATCGCGCCTACTTCTTGTCGAGCAGGTCCTGGACCTTGGCGCGGACGTCGTCCGTGGCCAGGCCCCGGATCGTCAGCGTCGTCCGGCGGCGCAGCACGTCGTCCTGCGTCTCGGCCCACTCGTGGTCCCGGGCCCAGGCGACCTGCGCCCAGATCTCCGGGGCGTCCGGGTGCACGCGCTCGGCGAGCTCCGGGTTGTCGTTGGCCAGGCGGGCGATGTCGAACGCCAGCGAGCCGTAGTGCGTGGCCAGGTGCTTGGCGGTGTCGGCTCCCATGCGGGGGCCGGGCGCCGGGCGGTCGGTGAGCAGCCGGTGGGCGACCGCGCGCGGGTTGGCGATGCCGGGCAGCGGCAGCTTCTTCGGCAGCGAGCTGATCGGCTCGAAGTCGTCGCCCAGGGGGTGGCCCGGCAGCGACTCCAGCTTCTGCATGATCGTCCGGCCGATGTGCCGGAAGGTGGTCCACTTGCCGCCCGCGACGGACAGCATGCCGCCCCGGCCCTCGGTGACGACCGTCTCCCGCTTGGCCTTGGAGGTGTCGCCGGGGCCGCCCGGCAGCACCCGCAGGCCCGCGAAGGAGTAGGTGATGAGGTCGCGGCTGAGCTGCTGGTCGCGGACGGAGAAGGCGGCCTCGTCGAGGATCTGGGATATGTCCTTCTCGGTGACCGAGACATCCGCCGGGTCGCCCTCGAACTCCTCGTCGGTGGTGCCGAGGAGCAGCATGTCCTCCCAGGGGAGGGCGAACGTGATGCGGTACTTGTCGATCGGGGTGGCGAGCGCGGCCTTCCAGGGGGAGGTGCGCTTCAGGACCAGGTGCGCGCCCTTCGACAGCCGGATGGACGGCGCGGCGTTCGCGTCCTCCATCTTGCGCAGGTGGTCGACCCACGGGCCGGTCGCGTTCAGGACCAGCCGGGCGCTGACGCCGAACTCGTCGCCCGAGAGGCGGTCCTTCAGCTCGGCGCCCGTGACACGGCCCTTGGTGAAGCGCAGGCCCGTCACCTCGGCGTGGTTGAGGACGACCGCGCCCGCCTCCACGGCGCCGCGGACCGTCATCAGCGCCATGCGCGCGTCGTTCATCTGGTCGTCGCCGTACACGGCCACGGCCTTGAGGTTCTCGGTGCGCAGCTCCGGGACGTCCTGCGCGGCCTTGGCCGGCGAGAGCAGGTGTCCGACGCCGTCACCGAAGGCGGAGAGCGCGGAGTAGGCGAAGACGCCCGCCCCGAGCTTCGCCGCGCCGTGCGGCCCGCCCTTGTACACGGGGAGGTAGAAGGTGAGCGGGTTCGCCAGGTGGGGGGCCACCTGGCGGGAGACCGCACGGCGCTCGAAGTGGTTCTCCGCCACCAGCTTCACCGCGCCGGTCTGCAGGTAGCGCAGACCGCCGTGGAGCAGCTTGGAGGAGGCGGAGGATGTCGCGCCGGCGAAGTCGCCGGCGTCGACCAGAGCCACCCTGAGGCCGGACTGCGCGGCGTGCCAGGCGGTGGAGATGCCCAGGATGCCGCCGCCGATCACGAGAAGGTCGTACGACGCCTTGGCGAGCTGCTCCCTGGTCTCGGCTCGGCTCGGGTTCGAGCCGGAGGCCGGGTGCGTCCCCAGGGCAGGCACGGACTGCAGGGTGGACTGAGTGGTCATGCTGTTTCTTACTCCTCGTCCTCGAGCCAGCCCATGGTCCGCTCGACGGCCTTGAGCCAGCTCTTGTACTCACGGTCGCGGATTTCCGCGTCCATGCGGGGGGTCCACTCGGCGGCCCGGCGCCAGTTGGCGCGCAGGTCGTCGGTGCTGTTCCAGAAGCCGACGGCGAGGCCGGCGGCGTAGGCGGCGCCGAGGCAGGTGGTCTCGGCGACCATCGGGCGCACCACGGGGGCGTCCAGGAAGTCCGAGAGCGTCTGCATCAGCAGGTTGTTGCTGGTCATACCGCCGTCGACCTTGAGGGCGGTCAGCTCGACGCCGGAGTCCTTCGTCATGGCGTCGGCGATCTCCCGCGTCTGCCAGGCGGTGGCCTCCAGGACGGCGCGCGCGAGGTGCGCCTTGGTGACGTACCGGGTGAGGCCGGCGATCACACCGCGGGCGTCGGAGCGCCAGTACGGGGCGAACAGGCCGGAGAAGGCCGGCACGAAGTAGGCGCCGCCGTTGTCCTCGACCGACAGGGCGAGGGTCTCGATCTCGGCGGCGGTGGAGATCAGGCCCATCTGGTCGCGCATCCACTGCACCAGCGAGCCGGTGACGGCGATCGAGCCCTCCAGGGCGTAGACCGTCTTCTGGTCGCCGATCTTGTAGCCGACGGTGGTCAGCAGGCCGCTGTACGAGTTGATGATCTTGTCACCGGTGTTCATCACCATGAAGGTGCCGGTGCCGTACGTCGACTTGGTCTCGCCCTCGGCGAAACAGGTCTGGCCGAACAGGGCAGCCTGCTGGTCGCCGAGCGCGGAGGCGACCGGGATGCCGCCGAGCAGGTCGCCCAGCGTGCCGCCGGTGATCTCGCCGTAGACCTCGGCGGAGGAGCGGATCTCGGGCAGGACCTGCTTCGGGACGCCGATGGACTCGCAGATCTTCTCGTCCCACTGCATGGTGTGCAGGTTCATGAGCATCGTGCGGGAGGCGTTGGTGACGTCCGTGACGTGCTTGCCGCCGTTGACACCGCCGGTCAGGTTCCAGATGACCCAGGTGTCCATGGTGCCGAAGAGGATGTCGCCCGCCTCGGCGCGCTCCTGGAGGCCGTCGACGTTCTCGATCAGCCAGCGGGCCTTGGGGCCGGCGAAGTAGGAGGCGAGGGGCAGGCCCGTCTCGCGGCGGAAGCGGTCCTGGCCGACATTGCGGCCGAGCTCGCGACAGAGGGCGTCGGTGCGGGTGTCCTGCCAGACGATGGCGTTGTGGACGGGCTCACCGGTGTTCTTGTCCCACAGCACGGTCGTCTCGCGCTGGTTGGTGATGCCGATGGCCTTGATGTCGTCGCGGGTGATGCCGGCCTTGGCGATGGCCCCGGCGACGACCTCCTGGACGTTCGTCCAGATCTCGGTGGCGTTGTGCTCGACCCAGCCCGGCTTCGGGAAGATCTGCTCGTGCTCCTTCTGGTCGACGGAGACGATCCGGCCGTCGCGGTCGAAGACGATGCAGCGGGAGGAGGTCGTGCCCTGGTCGATGGCGGCGATGAAGGGGCCGGCGGTGTGCGCGTCGGTCACTGTGTGCTCCTGGAGGTTTCCGTGTTTATGGGGCTTTACGTACGGCGCGTGCCGAGAGTTTCGCGAGAGCGCGAGGATCTCTAGGCGAACGCGACGTTGTAGATGCCTGCCGCGAGGGCGCCGCCGATCAGCGGACCCACCACGGGGACCCAGGCGTAGCCCCAGTCGGAGCCGCCCTTGTTGGGCAGCGGCAGCAGGGCGTGCACGATACGCGGACCGAGGTCACGGGCCGGGTTGATCGCGTACCCCGTCGGGCCGCCGAGGGACAGACCGATGGAGACCACCACGAGCGCGGTGATCAGGGCACCCAGGGTGCCCAGGCCGTTGCCCTTGTCGTTCAGGCCCTGGGTGAGCACGGCGAGCACCAGCACGATGGTGCCGATGATCTCCGTGGCCAGGTTCTGCCAGGCGACCCGGACCTCGGGCCCGGTGGAGAAGACGCCCAGCACGGGGCCGGCGCCCTTCTCCTGCGCCTCGACGGCCTTGGCGGTCGTGGCCTGCGCGCCCGGACCGCCGACGATCTCGCGGTCGGTGAGGTGGGCGTGGAACTGACCGTAGTAGGCGATCCAGACCAGACCCGCGCCGATCATGGCGCCGAGCACCTGTCCGGCCCAGTAGACCGGGACGTTCTTCCAGTCGCCGTCCTTGATGGCGATGGCCAGCGTCACAGCCGGGTTCAGATGGGCGCCGGAGAGCGGCGCCGTGGTGTAGACCGCCGTGAGCACCGCGAAGCCCCACCCGAAGGTGATGGCGAGCCAGCCGGCGTTGCGGGCCTTGGAAGCCTTCAGTGTGACGGCGGCGCAGACTCCGCCGCCGAGGAGGATGAGTATGGCGGTACCGATGGTCTCGCCGATGAAGATGTCGGAGCTGGACACCCGCGACTCCTTTGTCCTTCGTCCAGGGGGGAAGTTCGATACCGGCCTGGCGTTGTCCCACTCTAGCGCGTATTGCCGGTAGCTGTTCGACAATGTCGACCGATGGACGGGAGTCTTGCTTCGGGGTTACGAGCACGTCAAGGGCTCTGTAGTCGAAAACACGATCGTTACTGATCGCTGCCCGTCCCATGGGTGTCCGACGCCCGCAGGCGCGGACATGCCGAGGACCGGAACGCCGTACGGCGCCCCGGTCCCGCTGTGAGCTCTCAGAACCGCCCGGCGCCCAGGTCCCGCGACACCGCGCGGGCACAGTCCCGGACGGCCGCGATCAGCTCCGGCCGCACCGCGCCCTCCTCGTCGGACCGGCACAGCCGCTCCACGGCGCCGGTGATGCCGACCGCGCCGACGGGCATGCGCCGTCTGTCGTGGATGGGTGCGGCGAGGGAGGCGACGCCCTCCCAGGTCTCCTCGACGTCCGCCGCGTAGCCACGCGCGCGCGTGAGGTCGAGGATGTGCTCGAAGTCCTCCGGCTCGCACACGGTCCGGTCGGTGAACGCCTTGCGGTCGTTCTCCAGGGCCTCGCTGTGCGCCACCGGGTCGTAGGCGGACAGCACCTTGCCCAGGGCCGTGGAGTGCAGCGGCTGCATGGCCCCGATCTCCAGGACCTGCCGGCTGTCGTCGGGCCGGAAGACGTGGTGCACGATCAGCACGCCCTGCTGGTGCAGGACGCCCAGATAGACGCTCTCGCCGCTGGAACGGGCCAGGTCGTCGGCCCACACCAGGGCGCGCGCCCGCAGCTCGTGCACATCGAGGTAGGTGGTGCCCAGGCGCAGCAGCTCCGCGCCGAGCTGATAGCGCCCGGAAGCGTCGTCCTGCTCCACGAAGCCCTCCTGCTGGAGGGTGCGCAGGATGCCGTGGGCGGTGCCTTTGGCCAGGCCCAGCGACGAGGCGATGTCCGACAGGCCGAGCCGTCGCTCGCCGCCCCCGAGCAGCCGCAGCATCGCGGCCGCCCGTTCGAGCGACTGGATGTTCCGTGCCATCGCCGTACTGCCTCCGTCCCCTTCGACCGCCGACAAGCGGCGCCGCAGCCCTTGTTCGGCAATGTCGAACACTACCGGTCGTTGCCGACCTCTCGCTAATGGCGGGACGCCATTTGTTGCGTCACAGGCGGTTCAGGTCCGGGTTCATCGGACGCCCGACGGCCGCCCCGGCGCCATCGGCGTCCGCCCCGTGGACGCGCTGCCCATCCAAGCCGACTCCCGGTTACGCTGGCGCGGTGCGCCCTTCCCCGGATGCCCTCCGGATGTCCGGGAAGCCGCAAAGCCGACAGCCGTCGCATCCGAGGGAGCCCTTTACATGGCCTCGTTGCCGCTGACCCCTTCCGCAGACAGCCGGACCCGTGTGGCCGCGCTCAGAGAGGCCCTGGCCACCCGTGTGGTGGTGGCCGACGGAGCCATGGGCACCATGCTCCAGGCTCAGGACCCCACACTCGAGGACTTCGAGAATCTCGAGGGCTGCAACGAGATCCTGAACCTGACCCGGCCGGACATCGTCCGTTCCGTCCACGACGCGTACTTCGCGGTGGGCGTGGACTGCGTCGAGACCAACACCTTCGGCGCCAACCACACGGCCGCGGCCGAGTACGAGATCTCCGACCGCGTGCACGAGCTGTCCAAGTCGGGCGCCCGCATCGCCCGCGAGGTGGCCGACGAGTACACCGCGAAGGACGGCCGGCCCCGCTGGGTGCTCGGCTCCGTCGGCCCCGGCACCAAGCTGCCCACCCTCGGCCACGTCGCGTACGCCACCATCCGCGACGGCTACCAGGCCAACGCCGAGGGCATGCTCGCAGGCGGCGCCGACGCGCTGCTCGTGGAGACCACGCAGGATCTGCTCCAGACGAAGGCGTCCATCCTGGGCGCCCGCCGGGCCATGGAGGCCACCGGCTTCGACGTGCCCCTGCTGTGCTCGATGGCCTTCGAGACCACCGGCACCATGCTGCTCGGCTCCGAGATCGGCGCGGCGCTGACCGCGCTGGAGCCCCTCGGCATCGACATGATCGGCCTGAACTGCTCCACCGGCCCCGCCGAGATGAGCGAGCACCTGCGGTATCTGACGCGCCACTCGCGCATCCCGCTGCTGTGCATGCCGAACGCCGGCCTGCCGATCCTGACCAAGGACGGCGCCCACTTCCCGCTCGACGCCGAGGGCCTGGCCGACGCCCAGCAGACCTTCGTCCAGGACTACGGCCTGTCCCTGGTCGGCGGCTGCTGCGGCACCACCCCCGAGCACCTGCGCCAGCTGGTCGAGCGCGTCCGGGACGTCGCCCCGGGCGAGCGCAGCCCGCAGCCCGAGCCCGGCGCCGCCTCCCTCTACCAGAGCGTGCCGTTCCGGCAGGACACCTCCTACCTGGCCATCGGCGAGCGCACCAACGCCAACGGCTCGAAGAAGTTCCGCGAGGCCATGCTGGAGGCCCGCTGGGACGACTGCGTGGAGATCGCCCGGGAGCAGATCCGCGAGGGCGCGCACATGCTCGACCTGTGCGTGGACTACGTCGGCCGGGACGGCGCCGCCGACATGGAGGAGCTGGCCGGCCGCTTCGCCACCGCCTCCACCCTGCCGATCGTGCTGGACTCCACCGAGATCGACGTCATCCAGGCCGGCCTGGAGAAGCTCGGCGGCCGCGCGGTGATCAACTCGGTGAACTACGAGGACGGCGACGGCCCCGAGTCCCGCTTCGCCAAGGTCACCCAGCTCGCCAAGGAGCACGGGGCCGCCCTCATCGCGCTGACCATCGACGAGGAGGGCCAGGCCCGCACCGCCGAGAACAAGGTCGAGATCGCCGAACGGCTCATCGACGACCTGACCGGGAACTGGGGCATCCACGAGGAGGACATCCTCGTCGACTGTCTGACCTTCACCATCTGCACCGGCCAGGAGGAGTCCCGCAAGGACGGCATCGCCACCATCGAGGGCATCCGCGAGCTGAAGCGGCGCCACCCGAAGGTGCAGACCACCCTCGGCCTGTCCAACATCTCCTTCGGCCTCAATCCGGCCGCCCGCATCCTGCTCAACTCCGTCTTCCTCGACGAGTGCGTCAAGGCGGGCCTGGACTCGGCGATCGTGCACGCGTCGAAGATCCTCCCGATCGCCCGCTTCAGCGAGGAGGAGGTCCGGACGGCCCTGGACCTGATCTACGACCGCCGCGCCGAGGGCTACGACCCGCTCCAGAAGCTCATGCAGCTCTTCGAGGGCGCCACCGCCAAGTCCCTCAAGGCCGGCAAGGCCGAGGAACTGGCCGCCCTGCCGCTGGACGAGCGCCTGAAGCGGCGCATCATCGACGGCGAGCGCAACGGCCTGGAGGCCGACCTCGACGACGCCCTCCAGGAGCGCTCCGCCCTCGACATCGTCAACGCGACCCTGCTGGACGGCATGAAGGTCGTCGGCGAGCTGTTCGGCTCCGGCCAGATGCAGCTGCCGTTCGTCCTGCAGTCCGCCGAGGTGATGAAGACGGCCGTCGCCCACCTCGAACCGCACATGGAGAAGACCGACGAGGACGGCAAGGGCACCATCGTCCTGGCCACCGTCCGCGGCGATGTGCACGACATCGGCAAGAACCTCGTCGACATCATCCTGTCCAACAACGGCTACAACGTCGTCAACCTCGGCATCAAGCAGCCGGTCTCCGCGATCCTGGACGCCGCCGAGGAGCACCGGGCCGATGTCATCGGCATGTCCGGGCTCCTGGTCAAGTCCACCGTGATCATGAAGGAGAACCTGGAGGAGCTGAACCAGCGCGGACTGGCGGCGAACTTCCCGGTCATCCTCGGCGGCGCCGCCCTCACCCGGGCCTACGTCGAGCAGGACCTGCACGAGATCTACGAGGGCGAGGTCCGCTACGCCCGAGACGCCTTCGAGGGCCTGCGCCTGATGGACGCCCTGATCGGCGTGAAGCGGGGCGTGCCGGGAGCGAAGCTGCCCGAGCTGAAGCAGCGCCGCGTCCGGGCGACCGCCCAGGCCGTGGTCGAGGAGCGCCCCGAGGAGGGGCACGTCCGCTCCGACGTCGCCACCGACAACCCCGTCCCCGAGCCGCCCTTCCAGGGCACGCGCGTGATCAAGGGCATCCAGCTCAAGGAGTACGCGAGCTGGCTCGACGAGGGCGCCCTGTTCAAGGGCCAGTGGGGCCTGAAGCAGGTCCGCAGCGGCGAGGGCCCGTCGTACGAGGAACTCGTCGAGAGCGAGGGCCGGCCCCGGCTGCGCGGCCTGCTGGACAAGCTCCAGACGGAGAACCTGCTGGAGGCGGCCGTCGTCTACGGCTACTTCCCGTGCGTCTCCAAGGACGACGACCTGATCCTCCTGGACGAGCGGGGCAACGAGCGCACCCGCTTCACCTTCCCGCGCCAGCGCCGGGGCCGCCGACTGTGCCTGGCCGACTACTTCCGCCCGGAGGAGTCCGGCGAGACGGACGTCGTGGGCCTCCAGATCGTCACCGTCGGCTCGCGCATCGGCGAGGAGACCGCCCGGATGTTCGAGGCCAACGCCTACCGCGACTACCTCGAACTGCACGGGCTGTCCGTGCAGTTGGCCGAGGCGCTCGCCGAGTACTGGCACGCGCGCGTGCGTTCCGAACTCGGCTACGCCGCCGAGGACCCGGACGAGATGCAGGGCATGTTCGAGCTGAAGTACCGGGGCGCCCGCTTCTCCCTCGGCTACGGCGCCTGCCCCAACCTGGAGGACCGCGCCAAGATCGCCGACCTGCTCCAGCCGGAGCGCATCGGCGTCCACCTGTCCGAGGAGTTCCAGCTGCACCCCGAGCAGTCCACGGACGCCATCGTGATCCACCACCCGGAGGCGAAGTACTTCAACGCCCGCTGAGCCGTCGCGCTGAACCGCCCCACTGAGCCGCCCCACCGGGCACTCGGGCCAAAAGAGGCGCTTCTTCCGCGCACGACGTAGACTGGTCGGTCCACCGCAGGCCGGTTCCCCCCGTGGGAGCCGGCCTGAACGTCCCTCAAGGAGGTACGTGGATGACCAGTACGGTCCCCGCGCTCGGAACCCGCACGGCCGAGGGCTCCGCCCTGCAGGCGGTGCTCCTCGACATGGACGGCACCCTGGTGGACACCGAGGGCTTCTGGTGGGACGTCGAGGCCGAGGTCTTCGCCTCCCTCGGCCACACCCTCGACGATTCCTGGCGCCATGTCGTGGTCGGCGGTCCCATGACCCGCAGCGCGGGATTCCTGATCGAGGCCACCGGCGCCGACATCACCCTCGACGAACTCACCGTGCTGCTCAACAACGGCTTCGAGGACCGCATCGACCGCGCCCTGCCGCTGATGCCGGGCGCCGGCCGGCTGCTGGCAGAGCTGTACGAGTACGAGATCCCGACGGCCCTGGTCTCCGCCTCGCACCGGCGCATCATCGACCGGGTGCTGACCTCGCTGGGCGCGCACCACTTCGGGCTGACGGTGGCCGGTGACGAGGTGCCGCGCACCAAGCCCCACCCCGACCCGTACCTGGCGGCCGCCGCCGGACTCGGCGCGGACCCGGCCCGGTGCGCCGTCATCGAGGACACCGCGACCGGGGTCGCCGCCGCCGAGGCCGCGGGCTGCCGGGTCGTGGCGGTGCCCTCCGTGGCCCCCATCGCCCCGGCCCTCCGGCGTACGGTCGTGACCTCCCTCGAAGAGGTCGACCTGACATTTCTGCATGGGCTGATGACGGAAATGCGCTAGCCGTTCACCCAGCGTGCAGTGCGGTTAAGTCAGTAATTCCGCAGCTGAATTCGACCCTCTCCGGATGATCTCCCGGTGATCTCCGGTCCATCCGGGGGCGGTCGAATTACCGTCTCCGGAACCTGTTTGCGATGTGACGTTCCCCACCCATTCGGGGGTCGACAGCGGACCCCGCGTGTGCAGTGGGGGGCTGTTGACGTGCCCTTGTGTCCCGATTGGTGGAACGCTGCACCAAAGCTTCCGCCATCGGGTTTTCGGTGTGTCCACGCCCGGTTCCGCAGCGTGATGAGGGCTCAACTCCGGTCGCTGCGAACCTTCCTGCCGGCCCCGACTAATCTCGTTGCGAGAACCACGCCCCACCCCCGTGATCCGCTGCGCCACCCCTGCATGCCGGATACACGGAGTCGACAGCTCTGGAGAAACTCGAGCATGAACCGCAAGACTTTGGTGCTGCCGGCCGTGATCGGCCTGCTCGCGCCGGTGCTCACCGCTTGCGGCGGGTCCGACAGCGGGAGCGACGGCGGCGACGCGATCGTCGTCGGCACCACGGACCGGTTCACCGCCTCGAAGGACGCCCCCGCCCCCCTCGACCCGGCGTACGCCTACGACGTCGGCACCTGGAACATCCTGCGCCAGACCGTGCAGACCCTGATGATCCAGCCGCGCGGCGAGGGCGACCCGGTGCCGGAGGCGGCGCAGAAGTGCGGCTTCACCGACAACGGCAACGAGCGCTACGCCTGCACCCTGCGCGACGGCCTGAAGTTCGCGGACGGCGACCCCGTCACCGCGTCCGACGTGAAGTACTCCATCGACCGCGCCCGCTCCCTCAAGGCCGACAGCGGCGTGTTCGCGCTGCTGTCCACCATCGACACCGTCGAGACGCAGGGCGAACGCGACGTCATCTTCCATCTGAAGACCGCCGACGCCACCTTCCCGTACAAGCTCTCGACCCCGGTCGCCGGCATCGTCGACCCCGACGACTACCCGAAGAACAAGCTGCGCGACGGCTTCGACCTCGAAGGCTCCGGCCCGTACACCCTCAAGGCCGACGTCGAGAACGACGAGCTGGTCAGGGCCGAGTTCACCCGGAACCCCGACTACAAGGGGAACCTGAAGGTGAACAACGACAAGATCGACATGGTCTCCTTCAAGGACGCCGACGCCATGGGCGAGGCGCTCGACAAGGGCGACATCGACCTGATGACCCGCACCATGTCGCCGGAGCAGATCCGCAAGCTCTCGGGCGACGCCGACACCGGCGTCGACCTCGTCGAGATGCCCGGCCTGGAGATCCGCTACCTGGGCTTCAACACCGACGCCCCGGCCGTCGAGTCCAAGGCCGTACGCCAGGCGATGGCGCAGGTCGTCAACCGCAGCGAGCTGGTCTCCAAGGTCTACGGCTCCCAGGCCGAGCCGCTGTACTCGCTGGTCCCGGCCAGCGTCACGGGCCACTCGAACTCGTTCTTCAACAAGTACGGCGACGCGAACGTCACCAAGGCGCGCTCCCTGCTGAATCAGGCGAACATCACCACCCCGGTGAAGCTGACCCTGCACTACACGACCGACCACTACGGCCCGGCCACCAAGAAGGAGTTCGAGGTCCTGCGCGACCAGCTGAACTCCAGCGGCCTGTTCGACGTAGGTATCAAGGGAACGCCGTGGGACACCTTCCGCCCGGCCGAGAAGAAGGGTGAGTACGACGTCTACGGCATGGGCTGGTTCCCCGACTTCCCGGACGCGGACAACTTCCTCGCGCCGTTCCTCGACAGGGACAACACGCTTGGCTCGCCCTACGACAACAGCCAGATCCGAAGCACCCTGATCCCGGAGTCCCGCCGCGAGGCGGACCGGTTGTCCGCCTCCTCCAGCCTGACGGACATTCAGGACATCGTCGCCTCCGACGTGCCGGTGCTGCCGCTGTGGCAGGGCAAGCAGTACGTCGCCGCGCGCGACGACATCACGGGTACCGCGTACGCGCTCAACTCCGCGTCGACGCTCCAGTTGTGGGAGCTCGGCCGGGGCGTGAGCGGCTGACGTACCCGCTGGAACCCGGGGCCTGTGACCGCGGGCCCCCGGGGAGCCGTGCCCCGGAGCCAGAGACATGCTCCGGGCGTTCTCGAGAACCGACGACAAGGCGCACACGTGAACATACGCAACCAGTGGCCGGTCCTGCCGATCGTGGCGGGACTCGCCTCCGGCCTGCTGACCGGCTGCGGCACGGAGAGCGGGGACTCCGCGGGGGAGGGCTCCAACGTGGTGGTGGGGATGTCCGACGACGTCCTGGCCACCGACCCGGCCTCCGGCTACGACCCCGGCTCCTGGCTGTTGTTCAACAACGTCTTCCAGTCGCTGCTCAGCTTCCCCAAGGGCGCCACGGAACCGCAGCCGGAGGCCGCCGAGAGCTGCTCCTTCACCGACACGCAGACCTCGGTCTACCGGTGCACGCTGAAGGACGGCCTCAAGTTCAGCAACGGCGACGCCCTCACCTCGGAGGACGTCAAGTTCTCCTTCGAGCGGATGCTGAAGATCAACGACCCCGACGGGCCCGCGATCATGTTCCCGACGCTGGACGAGGTGGAGACCCCGGACGAGACGACGGTCGTCTTCCACCTCAACACGTCCGACGCCACCTTCCCCAGCAAGATCGCCTCCGGCGCCGGCTCCATCGTCAACCACGACGAGTACGACGCGGGCAAGCTGCGCGAGGACGGCAAGGCCGTCGGCTCCGGCCCTTACAAGCTCGACTCGATCGACGACGGTCAGGCCGTCTTCTCCGTCAACGAGAACTACAAGGGCACCGCCAAGGTGAGCAACACCGGCGTGACCCTGAAGTTCTTCGACGGCGACCAGACCGCCCTGAAGCAGGCCATCCAGAAGGAAGAGGTCGACATCGCCTACCGCGGCCTCACCGCGGGCGACATCGCCGACATGGAGAAGGCCGACGACGGCACCGGCACCGAGGTCGTCGAGGGCAGCAGCGCCGAGGTCCAGCACCTGGTCTTCAACATGAACGACCCGGTCGCCGGAAAGATCGGCGTACGCAAGGCCATCGCCCACCTGCTCGACCGCGAAGCCCTCATCAAGGACGTCTACCAGGGCACCGCGACCCCGCTGTACTCGATCATCCCGGCCGGTGTCGCCGGCCACAACACGGCCTTCTTCGACACCTACGGAGCCCGCCCCTCCCGGTCCAAGGCGGCCGCCGCCCTGCGCTCCGACGGCGTCAACGGCAAGGTCAAGCTGACCCTCTGGTCGACCCCGTCCCGCTACGGCCCCGCCACCGACCAGGAGTTGACGGCCATCGCCGGCCAGCTCAACGCCAGCGGCCTGTTCGACGCGGACGTCAAGTCGGTCTCCTTCGCCCAGTACGAGAAGGACATCGCGGCCGGCAAGTACGGCGTCTACGTCAAGGGCTGGGTGCCCGACTACCCGGACGCCGACAACTTCACGGCCCCCTTCTTCGGCAAGGGCAATGTGCTGGGCAACAACTACGAGAACGACACCATCACCGGCACGCTCATCCCGAGCACCGCGGCCCTGACCAACCGCGCCTCCACCGACAAGGAGTTCGGGGAGCTGCAGGACATCGTCGCCGACGAACTCCCCGTCCTGCCGGTGTGGCAGGCCAAGCAGTACGCGGTCGCGCGCGAAGGCGTCTACGGACTGGAGTACTGCCTCGACGCGTCCACCGTGTTCCGCTTCTGGGAGCTGAGCAAGGACTCCTGACGCACCCGTGAGACAAGAGGGCGCCCCCTGCCGAGGCAGGGGGCGCCCTCTTTTTGTCGGTAGCGGGGCGGCCTACTGCGCGCCGGGGCGCACCAGCCCGCTCTCGTATGCGTACACCGCCGCCTGCACCCGGTCGCGCAGACCCAGCTTGGTCAGCACGTGCCCGACGTGCGTCTTGACGGTGGTCTCGCTGACGAAGAGGTCGGCGGCGATCTCGGCGTTGGACAGCCCGCGCGCCACCAGCTTCAGTACCTCGACCTCGCGGTCGGTGAGTGTGTGCAGCGTGTCCGGCACCGGCTCGTCGCCGGAGGGCAGATGCGTGGCGTACTTGTCGAGCAGCCGGCGCGTGATGCTCGGCGCGAGCATCGCCTCGCCCGCGGCCACGACCCGGATCGCCTGCACCAGCTCGTTGGCCGGGGCGTCCTTCAGCAGGAAGCCGCTGGCACCGGCGCGCAGCGCCTCCACCACGTACTCGTCGAGGTCGAAGGTGGTCAGCACCAGCACCTTCGCCGGGCCGTCCCGCTCGGGGCCCGTGATCTGCCGGGTCGCCTCCACACCGTCCATCCGCGGCATGCGGATGTCCATCAGGACCACGTCGGGCTGCAGGGCCCGCACCTGGTCGAGCGCCTGGAGGCCGTCTCCGGCCTCGCCGACGACCGCGAGGTCCTGCTCGGCCTCCAGAATCATCCGGAAGCCCGTGCGGAGCAGCGGCTGGTCGTCGACCAGTAGGACACGGATGGCCACGTAAGTCTCCTTAGCTAGTCCGGCCCCATTCTGCCCTGCGCGGGCCCGCCGGACTCCGCCGCCCTCACCGGCAGCGGGTAGGGCGGGGGAGTGCCGCCGAACTCCGGGCAGTGGGCCTGGTGGTCGCACCAGCCGCACAGCTTCGTGGGGCGCGGCCGCCAGTCGCCCGTCTCCGTCGCCAGCCGGATCGCCTCCCACAGTGCCAGCAGCTTGCGCTCTACCCGCTCCAGGTCGGCGAGGACCGGGTCGTACGTCAGCACCTGGCCGTTGCCCAGATACACCAGCTGGAGCCGCCGCGGCACCACGTTCTTCAGCCGCCAGACCACGAGGGCGTAGAACTTCATCTGGAACAGGGCGCCCTCGGAGTACTCGGGCCTCGGTGCCTTCCCCGTCTTGTAGTCGACGATCCGGACCTCGCCCGTGGGGGCCACGTCGACCCGGTCGATGATCCCGCGCAGCCGCAGTCCGGACTCCAGCTCGGTCTCGACGAACAGCTCCCGCTCGGCGGGCTCCAGCCGGCTGGGGTCCTCCAGGGAGAACCAGCGCTCGACGAGCTGCTCCGCCTCGCCCAGCCAGCGCGCCAGCCGCTCGCCCTGCGGATCGTCGGCGAACAGCTCCACGACCTCCGGCCGCGACTCGCGCAGCCGGTCCCACTGGCCCGGGATCAGCGACTTCGCCCGGGGCGCCGTGCGCTCGGCCGCCGGGGCGTCGAAGAGCCGCTCCAGGACCGCGTGCACCAGAGTGCCCCGGGTCGCCGCCTCGCTGGGCTTCTCCGGCAGCCGGTCGATGACCCGGAAGCGGTAGAGCAGCGGGCACTGCATGAAGTCGCTCGCACGCGAGGGGGACAGCGTCGAGGGGGCTATGGCGACGGGCGCGGCCGCGGCCACGGCCGCCGTCTCCACCCCCGCCTCGATGACGGCCTCCACGGACCCGGCCGGGACCGGCGGATCCACCGCCGGGGCAGGGCTGCTGTCGGGCTGCGCGGCGCCCTCGGTGCTCGTCTCCATGCCCCAGACCATACGGGCCGCCACTGACAGTGACCCAGTCGCGGGCGGTCCGTGTGCGACGCCGGGAGCCGGGAAGGGACGTGAGGGACGGGAAACACAGGGGTGCCGGGGCGGAAGGCACCTCGACGGACGCATACCATCGACTCGAGACCCTCCCGGCCGGCAGGCGCGGGAGACGCTTCGAACGAGGGGACACCGGTGGACGAGAGCGGCGGGCGCGGGCAGCCGCGGTCCGGCAACGACGAGCCGGCCGAGGGCCACGCGGGGGCTCCGGCCCCGGTCACCGACCCGACCGCCGCCGACGAACAGCCCACGGACGGAGGGCGTTTCACCCCCGAGCGGCACGAGGACACCCCGGCGGCAGGCCCTGAGGGGCCCGAGGACGACACCGCCCCGGACCAGAACTCCGGCGCGGCCGAGGCAGAGCGTCCCTCGTCGCGGAAGCCCGGCCCGGAAGACGACTCCGCGACCGGCCGGAACGCCGGTGCGTTCCCCACCCCGGACCGGGACTCCGGCGGCGCGGCCGAGGGAGACCGCCCCTCCTTGCGCAAGCCCGGCCCGGCAGGTGACTCCGCGACCGGCCCGAACGCCGGTGGGGCCCCCGCCCCTGACCCGAACAGCCGTACCGAACCCGCAGCGCCCGGCACCGGTGAGCGCCCCCTCGCCCACTCCGCCGACGGCAAGGGGCCCGCGCCCCAGCGGCCTCCGGAGCCCCGGGGCGGGCTGCTCATGGGACGGCCCTTCGGGGTGCCCGTGTACGTCGCGCCGAGCTGGTTCCTCGTCGCCGCGCTGATCACCTGGGTGTTCGGCGGGCAGCTGGAGCGCGTCCTGCCCGAGCTCGGCGCCGCCCGCTACCTGGTCTCCCTCTTCTTCGCGGTCGCCTTCTACGCCTCCGTGCTCGTCCACGAACTGGCCCACACCGTCGCCGCCCTCCGCTTCAAGCTCCCGGTCCGCCGCATCCAGCTCCAGTTCTTCGGCGGCGTCTCCGAGATCGAGAAGGAGGCCGAGACCCCCGGCCGCGAGTTCGTGCTCGCCTTCGTCGGGCCCCTGCTCTCCCTCCTGCTCGCGGGCGTCTTCTACCTCGCCATGCAGACCGTGGACCCCGGCACCGTTCCGGGCGTCCTGCTGGCCGGCCTGATGATCTCCAACCTCATCGTGGCCGCGTTCAACCTCCTGCCCGGCCTGCCCCTCGACGGCGGCCGCATGCTCCGCGCCGTCGTCTGGAAGATCAGCGGCAAGCCGATGGCCGGCACCGTCGCCGCCGCCTGGGTCGGCCGCGCCCTCGCCGTCTGCGTCCTCATCGGCCTGCCGCTGCTGACCCAGTCCGGCGCCCTCGGCTCCGACGCCGTCGACAACGTCGGCATGGACACCGTCCTTGACGCCCTGCTCGCCGCCATCCTCGCCGCGATCATCTGGACCGGCGCCGGCAACAGCCTGCGCATGGCCCGGCTGCGCGAGCACCTCCCCGAGCTGCGCGCCCGCGCGCTCACCCGCCGCGCGGTCCCCGTCGAGACCCACACCCCGCTCTCGGAGGCCCTGCGCCGCGCCAACAGTGCCGGAGCCCGCGCCCTGGTCGTCGTCGACGCCGACGGCAAGCCCCTCTCGCTGGTCCGCGAGGCCGCCATCGTCGGCGTACCCGAGCACCGCCGCCCCTGGGTCGCGGTCAGCGGCCTCGCCCAGGACCTCACCGACGGCATGCGCGTCTCCGCGGAACTGTCGGGGGAGGAACTCCTCGACGCCCTCAGGGCGACGCCCGCCACCGAGTACCTCGTCGTCGAGGAGACCGGCGAGATCTACGGAGTCCTGTCGGCGGCCGACGTGGAGCGGGCCTTCGTGAAGGCCATGGCCAGGCCCAGCTGAAGTGGTCGGCGCCCCCTCCGGGGACCGGTAGGCTGTTCACATGTCCGAACCGACCGGTGCCGCCCGCAGGCGCGGGCCCTTCAAGGTCGGGGACCAGGTTCAGCTGACCGACCCCAAGGGCCGCCACTACACGTTCACGCTCGAGGCCGGGAAGAACTTCCACACCCACAAGGGTTCCTTCCCCCACGACGAACTGATCGGCGCTCCCGAGGGCAGCGTTGTCCGCACCACCGGGAACGTCGCCTACCTCGCGCTGCGCCCCCTGCTCCCCGACTACGTCCTGTCCATGCCCCGCGGGGCAGCCGTCGTCTACCCGAAGGACGCGGGGCAGATCCTCGCCTTCGCCGACATCTTCCCCGGCGCCCGCGTCGTCGAGGCCGGCGTGGGTTCCGGCTCGCTCAGCAGCTTCCTGCTGCGCGCCATCGGCGACCAGGGCATGCTGCACAGCTACGAGCGCCGCGCCGACTTCGCCGAGATCGCCCAGGCGAACGTCGAGCGCTACTTCGGCGGCCCGCACCCCGCCTGGCAGCTCACCGTCGGTGACCTCCAGGACAACCTGTCCGACGCCGACGTGGACCGCGTCATCCTCGACATGCTCGCCCCCTGGGAGTGCCTGGAGGCCGTCTCCAAGGCGCTCGTCCCCGGCGGCATCCTCTGCTGCTACGTGGCGACCACCACCCAGCTCGCCCGGACCGTCGAGTCCATCCGCGAGATCGGCTGCTTCAACGAGCCGAGCGCCTGGGAGTCGATGATCCGCAACTGGCACATCGAGGGCCTGGCCGTCCGCCCGGACCACCGGATGATCGGCCACACCGGCTTCCTGCTCACCGCCCGCCGCCTCGCCGACGGCGTCGAGCCGCCCATGCGCCGCCGCCGCCCCGCCAAGGGCGCCTACGGCGAGGACTACGCCGGACCCAACGCCGACGGCGGCTCCGGCCGCTGAGGCGACCCGCCGCCGCACCCAACGCACAGGCGCCGTGGCGGAGTTCCCGAATCCACTTCGGGAACTCCGCCACGGCGCCCTTCTGTTGTCTCATCCGCTGTGCCCGGTGGCAGTCGCGGGTGAACCACGGCGTTTATCGGTTGACCTGACAGAACACGACCGCGGCCCGCCCCACCGGCGCGATGCGCGGCGGCAGCGGCCCGCGCTCCAGCGGGTCCGCTGACAGAGCGGCAGGAACCGTAACTCTTCTGACTTCCCCGGCACAGGACGGCCATACCCCGCCGTTCCCACGTGGTGTGACGTGTGGCACCATCTTGGCCATCCCCCCTTGGCCACCATCCCACCGGCACAGCCCTCAGGAGACACTCCTAGTGCAGCCTTCCGCCGTCCCGGAGCTCGCCCACACCCACACCCGCCCCATCCACTGGCTCGCCACCGCCACGGCTGTCGCCGGCGTCATGGCCCTCTCCTCGTTCCTCCAGCCGGGTGCGGCGACAGCGGCCCAGGCGGCGGGCCCCGAGACGAGAAGCGCTCCGGCGGCCCTCGCGCCGCCCGATCCGGCCGCGGTGACGTTCCCGATCGAGTGCGGCCCGGTGAAGGCCGTGGTGAAGAAGCGGGCTTCCGGAGACCTCGACGGCGACGGCTCCCCCGAGACGGTGGCCGTGGTCCACTGCGACTCCCCGATGGGCACCCCGCCGGACGGCGTCTACGTCCTCACCCGGGACGGCGACGGCGGCAAGCCGCGCGTGGTGGCGACCCTGCTCGACCCCAAGGACGGCAACACCGTCAGTGACTTCGCCGTACGTCAGGGCGCCGTCACGGCCACGCTCTTCGGCTACTCGTCGGCCGATGTGCCGCGTTGCTGCCCCGACGTGAAGAGCGACGTGAAATGGCGTTGGCAGAACGGCGCGTTCGTCCGCTCGACTCCGTCGGGCGCCCACAGCGTGTGAGGCGAGTGCGCCGGCGTGTGTGAGATATCAGACAGCCGTGACGGAGTGTGCGGAAAGAGTCACTCCGCGTCCGGTCCGTAGACCTCGGCCCTGTCCGAAACTCGACGTACGTGGATGCACTCGCCCGGACACTCCTTCGCGGAGTCGACCACGTCCGTGAGAAGCGGCAGCGGTACGGGCGTTGTGGCGCCCTTGTCCTGGAGCAGCTCGTCGTCGGCGCTCTTCACATAGGCCAGACCGTCGATGTCCAGCTCGAACACCTCGGGCGCGTACTGGGCGCAGATGCCGTCGCCGGTACACAGGTCCTGGTCGATCCAGACCTCCAGCGCCTCGCCGTCGACCCCGGCCTCCTGCTGCACGCTCATGTCTCCTGCCGTTTCATGCGTCGAGCCGTATCGGGAATCCGGCCAGCTCTGACGGGTGTTGAACGCTTCGACCCTACCTCCGGCTGGGTTCCATTCATGTTCGGTGGGTATTCCCCTGGCGTGAGGGAGAGCGCAAGGGTGAAGATCGGACACACCCCGACCGTCTTTGTGATCTAGGGGTTTCAATCGACACCCGCCCAGGTAGGGTCTGGAAGCGTCCAGCTCCCCTTGGAGGAGGTGAGGACCGTGGCAGCCCACGACGACGACATGAACCGCGGCATCCGCCCGGGACGCGGGTCCGACGACCCGGCCGGGCAGATCGCCTACCTTGAGCAGGAGATCGCCGTCCTGCGGCGCAAGCTCGCCGACTCTCCGCGGCACACGAGGATTCTCGAAGAGCGGATCGTCGAGCTGCAGACCAATCTGGCCGGCGTGTCCGCGCAGAACGAGCGGCTCGCCAACACGCTCCGTGAGGCCCGTGACCAGATTGTGGCCCTCAAGGAGGAGGTCGACCGGCTCGCGCAGCCGCCGGCCGGCTTCGGGGTCTTTCTGCAGGCGAACGAGGACGGCACCGCCGACATCTTCACGGGCGGCCGCAAGCTCAGGGTGAACGTCAGCCCCAGCGTCGAGCTCGACGAGCTCCGGCGCGGCCAGGAATTGATGCTCAACGAAGCGCTCAACGTGGTCGAGGCCATGGAGTACGAGAGCGTCGGAGACATCGTCACTCTCAAGGAGATCC
Organism: Streptomyces sp. CRCS-T-1; assembly: GCF_024442335.1. Taxonomy (NCBI): domain Bacteria; kingdom Bacillati; phylum Actinomycetota; class Actinomycetes; order Kitasatosporales; family Streptomycetaceae; genus Streptomyces; species Streptomyces sp. CRCS-T-1. Next base: position 6,880,780 of record NZ_CP101651.1, read on the forward strand.
TCGAGGACGGCGAGCGGGCCCTGGTGCTCGGGCACACCGACGAGGAGCGGGTGGTGCGGCTCGCCGAGCCGCTGCTGGACGTCACCATCCGTCCCGGCGACGCCCTCCTGCTCGAACCCCGCTCCGGCTACGTCTACGAGGTCGTGCCCAAGAGCGAGGTCGAGGAGCTCGTCCTCGAAGAGGTCCCCGACATCGGCTACGAGCAGATCGGCGGTCTCGGCGGCCAGATCGAGGCCATCCGCGACGCGGTCGAGCTCCCGTATCTCTACCCCGACCTGTTCAAGGAGCACGAACTGCGGCCGCCGAAGGGCGTCCTGCTGTACGGGCCCCCCGGCTGTGGCAAGACCCTGATCGCCAAGGCCGTGGCCAACTCGCTGGCCAAGAAGGTCGCCGAGGTGACCGGCCAGGCCGCGGGCAAGAGCTTCTTCCTCAACATCAAGGGCCCCGAGCTCCTGAACAAGTACGTCGGTGAGACGGAGCGGCAGATCCGCCTCGTCTTCCAGCGGGCCCGTGAGAAGGCCAGCGAGGGCACCCCTGTCATCGTCTTCTTCGACGAGATGGAGTCGCTCTTCCGCACCCGTGGCTCCGGTGTCAGCTCGGACGTGGAGAACACCATCGTCCCGCAGCTCCTCGCCGAGATCGACGGTGTGGAGGGCCTGCAGAACGTGGTCGTGATCGGCGCCTCCAACCGTGAGGACATGATCGACCCCGCCATCCTGCGGCCCGGCCGGCTCGACGTGAAGATCAAGATCGAGCGTCCGGACGCCGAGGCGGCCAAGGACATCTTCGGCAAGTACCTCACCGAGCGCCTCCCGCTGCACGGCGACGACGTCGCCGAGCACAGCGGCTCCAAGGCCTCCACGGTCCAGAGCATGATCCAGACGGCCGTCGAACAGATGTACGCCGAGTCCGAGGAGAACCGCTTCCTGGAGGTCACCTACGCCAATGGTGACAAGGAAGTCCTCTACTTCAAGGACTTCAACTCCGGCGCCATGATCGAGAACATCGTGGGCCGTGCCAAGAAGTCGGCGATCAAGGACTTCCTCGAGAAGAACCAGAAGGGTCTGCGCGTCTCCCACCTCCTCCAGGCCTGCGTGGACGAGTTCAAGGAGAACGAGGACCTGCCCAACACCACCAACCCGGACGACTGGGCCCGGATCTCCGGAAAGAAGGGCGAGCGGATCGTGTACATCCGTACGCTCATCACCGGAAAGCAGGGCGCGGACACCGGACGCTCCATCGACACGGTGGCGAACACCGGTCAGTACCTGTAAAAGGCAGGGCGGCTGCGGGTGCCCTCGGCGGGTACCCGCAGCCGACTGTTTTTCAGGCCACGGCTGGAGCAACGCAATGACGCAAATGATCTCCCCACCAGCGCAAAGGCGTTCTAGGCTCTTCCGTACCGCCGAGTCGCGCAGTGCGGGGACGGGCACCGCACACGCAACCGAGCGCCAGCGGTATCTGAGTGGCGCCCACGACCGAGGGTGCCGCCGGGCAAGGAGGGCCGCATGACCGTACGGCGAGTAATGGGCATCGAGACGGAGTACGGGATCTCCGTCCCCGGCCACCCCAACGCCAATGCCATGCTCACCTCGTCCCAGATCGTGAACGCCTACGCGGCTGCGATGCACCGGGCCCGCCGGGCTCGCTGGGACTTCGAGGAGGAGAACCCGCTGCGGGACGCGCGAGGCTTCGACCTCGCCCGCGAGGCCGCCGACTCCAGCCAGCTCACCGACGAGGACATCGGCCTGGCCAACGTGATCCTCACCAACGGTGCGCGGCTCTACGTCGACCACGCGCACCCCGAGTACAGCGCCCCCGAGGTGACCAACCCCCGGGACGCCGTCCTCTGGGACAAGGCCGGCGAGCGGATCATGGCCGAGGCCGCGGAGCGGGCCGCGCAGCTGCCCGGTGCCCAGCCGATCCATCTGTACAAGAACAACACCGACAACAAGGGCGCGTCCTACGGCACGCACGAGAACTATCTGATGAAGCGGGAGACCCCCTTCTCGGACATCGTGCGCCATCTGACGCCGTTCTTCGTCTCCCGTCAGGTCTTCACCGGGGCGGGCCGCGTCGGCATCGGCCAGGACGGGCACGAGCACGGCTTCCAGCTCAGTCAGCGGGCCGACTACTTCGAGGTGGAGGTCGGCCTCGAGACGACGCTCAAGCGCCCGATCATCAACACCCGCGACGAGCCGCACGCGGACGCCGAGAAGTACCGCCGCCTGCATGTGATCATCGGCGACGCGAACCTCTCGGAGATCTCGACCTATCTGAAACTGGGCACGACGGCTCTCGTCCTGTCGATGATCGAGGACGGTTTCATCGCGGTCGACCTCGCCGTCGACCAGCCCGTCCGCACCCTGCACCAGGTCTCGCACGACCCGTCGCTCAAGCGGCTGGTCACCCTCCGCAGCGGCAGGACGCTCACCGCGGTCCAGCTCCAGATGGAGTACTACGAGCTCGCCCGCAAGTACGTGGAGGAGCGGTTCGGGGCCGACGCGGACGACCAGACCAAGGACGTCCTGGCGCGGTGGGAGGACACCCTCACCCGTCTGGAGCACGACCCGATGAGTCTCGCCGGCGAGCTGGACTGGGTCGCCAAGCGGGAGCTCATGGAGGGCTACCGGCGCCGGGACAGCCTCGACTGGGACGCGGCGCGACTGCACCTGGTCGACCTCCAGTACGCCGACGTGCGGCCCGAGAAGGGCCTGTACAACCGTCTGGTGGCCCGCGGGCGCATGAAGCGGCTGCTGACCGAGGCGGACATCGAGCGGGCCCGTACGGCGCCGCCTGAGGACACCCGCGCGTACTTCCGCGGTCGCTGCCTGGAGCAGTACGCGGACGACGTCGCGGCGGCCTCCTGGGACTCGGTGATCTTCGATCTGCCGGGCCGCGACTCCCTGCAGCGGGTTCCAACCCTGGAACCGCTTCGCGGAACGCGTAATCACGTCAAGGAGCTCCTGGACCGCTGCCGCACGGCGGAAGACCTGGTCAGGGTCCTGTCCGGCGGATGATCGTGTTCAGTGGGTACTCGGGAGGAGGCGGCCGGACAGGGTGGAAAATCCCAGGTCCGGGAATCATCGAGGTGGTCCCCGTACGTTGGAGCAACTGCGGGGCCATTGTCAGACCCGGCGAGTAGGGTCTGATCTTGACCGAGCAACTGTGTCGGGCGAACCGAGCGGGGTGAGGGATATGGCGACCAAGGACACCGGCGGCGGACAGCAGAAGGCCACCCGGTCCACCGAGGAGGTCGAGGAGCAGGCGGCGGAGACGCAGGCTTCCGAGGACCTCAAGGAGCGTCAGGAGAAGCTGAGCGACGACGTGGACTCGGTCCTGGACGAGATCGACGACGTCCTCGAAGAGAACGCCGAGGACTTCGTGCGCTCCTTCGTTCAAAAGGGTGGCCAGTAAGGCGCCTTTGCCTTCATTCCGAAGGTGAGCGGGTCTGGGTGACGGACGGGCGGGGCGCGGAGCGCTGTGCGCGGGGCAGTGAGCGAGTGACGCCCTCGTGTGCGGCGCTCCGGGCGTCGGTGCCGTCCCGGGCCCGGGCGGCCTCCGCCGGTCGTGCGCGGCCGGCAAGTGCGGCGTCGATCCGGTGGAGTTGGTCCCGCCGGACATGTGGATCACCGCCGAAGGACGGGTAGGGTCCGAGGCATACCGTGCCCCCGGTCGCAACCGGACCGGGGTTGTTCCAAGGATCGGCCCGACGTCACAAGGCGGGCTGTCGCATACGTGGAGGGAATCGCGTGGAAGCCAACACTCGTAGCACCGGGCGTCTACCAGCTGCCTTCCTGACGCCGGGGTCCTCCTCCTTCATGGACTTCCTCTCCGAGCACCAGCCGGAGATCCTGCCCGGCAACCGGCAACTGCCTCCCACCCAGGGCGTGATCGAGGCACCGCACGGGACCACCATCGTCGCCGTGACGTTCCCCGGAGGCGTAGTGCTGGCCGGTGACCGCCGGGCGACCATGGGGAACGTCATCGCGCAGCGGGACATCGAGAAGGTCTTCCCGGCCGACGAGTACTCCGCGGTGGGCATCGCCGGCACGGCGGGTCTGGCCGTGGAGATGGTGAAGCTGTTCCAGCTGGAGCTGGAGCACTTCGAGAAGGTCGAGGGCGCGCAGCTCTCCCTCGAGGGCAAGGCGAACCGGCTGTCGACGATGATCCGCTCCAACCTCGGCATGGCCATGCAGGGCCTGGCCGTGGTGCCGCTGTTCGCGGGGTACGACACGGGCCGCGACAGTGGCCGGATCTTCTCGTACGACGTGACGGGCGGCCGCTCCGAGGAGACGAACTTCGCGGCCACCGGCTCGGGCTCGATCTTCGCGCGCGGCGCCATGAAGAAGCTCTTCCGTGACGACCTGACCGAGGAAGAGGCCACGACCCTCGTCGTCCAGGCCCTGTACGACGCGGCCGACGACGACTCGGCGACGGGCGGTCCCGATGTCGCCCGCCGGATCTACCCGATCGTCACCGTGATCACCGAGGACGGCTTCCGCCGGCTCACCGACGAGGAATCCTCCGAGATCGCCCGCTCGATCCTGGCGCGGCGTCTGGAGCAGCCGGACGGCCCGCGGGCCTCGCTGCTGTAGGCAGCGGCCGGTTCTTGTCAGCCGGTTCTTGTCAGGTGATCCAGTGACATCCACAGAAAGGGACGGATAACCGGTGTCGACGCCGTTCTATGTTTCACCTCAGCAGCAGATGGCCGACCGGGCGGAGTACGCCCGCAAGGGCATCGCCCGTGGCCGCAGCCTGGTCGTGCTGCAGTTCGCCGACGGCATCGTGTTCGTCGGCGAGAACCCGTCCCGTGCGCTGCACAAGTTCAGCGAGATCTACGACCGGATCGGTTTCGCGGCCGCCGGCAAGTACAACGAGTACGAGAACCTGCGGATCGGCGGGGTGCGGTACGCCGACCTGCGGGGGTACACCTACGACCGCGACGACGTCACGGCCCGTGGCCTGGCCAACGTCTACGCGCAGACCCTGGGCACGATCTTCTCCTCCGCCGGTGAGAAGCCGTACGAGGTGGAGCTGGTGGTCGCCGAGGTGGGGGAGACCCGGGAGGGCGACCAGCTCTACCGTCTCCCGCACGACGGCTCGATCGTGGACGAGCACGGCTCGGTCGCGGTGGGGGGCAACGCGGAGCAGATCAGCAGCTACCTGGACCAGCGCCACCAGGACGGTATGACGCTGGCCGAGGCCCTGAAGCTGGCGGTGCAGGCGCTGTCGCGCGACACCAACGGCACGGAGCGGGAGATTCCCGCGGAGCGGCTGGAGGTGGCGGTGCTGGACCGTACGCGGCCGCAGAAGCGCAAGTTCAAGCGGATCGGGGGGCGGCAGTTGGCTCGTCTCCTGGGCGCGGAGGGAGACGGCGGCGAGGAGGACTCGGCGTCCGAGGACGCCGAGTAGTTCGGTTCGATCGTTCGCGTCGCGCGTCCTGGTTGCTGGTGCGGCCGGGGCGCGCGGTGCGTGTGCCTGCGGCGCCTGTGCGGGTGCGGGTAGCGCCTATCGCCGGGTGGTGGGTCGGGGCCGCGCCGGGGGGTGTCCGTCCTCGGAACGGCGCGATGGGGTGAGAGACCAATTGACTGGCGTTGACGCGCCAACCGCTGCGGGCGGACACCCCCCGACACGTCCCCTTCCGTGGTCCGGCGCCTGCGGGTCCGCTCAGCTGCGGGCATGCGTGCCGCTAGGGGCGGCACGGGTGGGCGCAGCGGCACCTCGTCGCGCCGAGTTGCGCACCCACCCGGCACCAGCAGCGACGCCCAGGGGCTAGGGCAGGCCTGGTGGTGCTGTGGAGCCCCGTACGACCAGCGTCACCGGGATGTCACCGGCCTCGGGGGGACGGCCCTCCATGACGGCCAGCAGGGCCCGCATGCCCCGTTCTCCGAAGAGTTCCGCGTCCAGGCGGACCGTCGTCAGCTCCGGGTCGATCGCCGTGGCCAGGGCCAGATCGTCCAGGCCGGTGACCGAGACGTCGTCCGGGACGCGCAGGCCGAGGCGGCGGATCGCCTTGTACGCGCCGGCGGCCAGTTTGTCGTCGTCGCAGACCAGGGCGGTGGGGCGCGGACCGGGGAGTGAGAGGGCGGACTCCGTGGCGGTCACGGCGCCCTCGATGGAGATCGGTGCGCGGGCCGTGCGGATCGACGTACCGGGGACTTCGCGAAGCCGGCTCGCCAGTTCCCGGGCCCGAACCTCGAAGGTCCAGGACGGTACATCCGCCGCCAGATGGAGGAAGCGGCGGTGGCCGAGGGACAGCAGGTGTTCCGCGATCTGGCGGACACCGTCGGCGATGTCCAGATTCACGGTCGCCGCACCCAGGCTCCCCGCAGGGTCGCTGTCCAGCATCACCAGCGGCAGCTGGTCCCCGCGGATCGCGGTGAGCGCGTCGGCGGCCATGGAGGAGGCGATCACGCCGTCCAGGGCGGCCTGGGCGGAGGCGAAGGGGTCGCGGGCGGGGCCGACGCCCTCGGGGGAGGGGTAGAGGACCACGCCGAAACCGTGCTCGGCGGCGACGCGGGCGGCGCCCGTGTAGACGCCCGCGAAGAACTCCGTGGTGAGGGCCGGGACCACCAGGAGGACCGTGCGGGTGCGGCCCAGGCGCAGGTTGCGGGCGGCCAGGTTCGGGCGGTAGCCGAGGTCGCGGGCGGCCTCGCGGACCCGCTGCGCCGTCGTCTTCGAGACACGGCCGCGCCACTTGTCGCCCAGGACCAGGGAGACCGCCGCCTGGGAGACGCCGGCGGCCTGGGCGACGTCCCGGCTCGTGGGGCGGGTGCTGCCTCGTGCCACCGTCGGGCCGCTCCTTCGTCTGGACTGTCGAACAGCGGACATGGTACGTATGAATCGTTGACGTTATACGTAAAACCTAGGGCGGGGACATGGCTACGGGATACCTGGAGATCCTTCGGGCGCGGCATGCCGCCCGGCTGCTCGTCGGCACGCTCGTGGGCCGGCTGCCCAATGCCACCGGCGCCATCGCGATCCTGCTGTTCGTGCGGGCGGAAGGCGGTTCGTACAGCCTGGCGGGGGCGCTGGCGGGTATGTACGGCGTCGCCAACGCCGTGGGGCAGCCGGTGCTGGGCAGGCTCGTGGACCTGCGCGGGCAGCCGCGCGTGCAGTTGCCGGCGGCTGTGCTGTCGGGGCTCGCCATGGCCGTGTTCGCCTTCGCCGGGATCGGGTCGCTGCCGGTCGCCTATGCCGCCGTCGCGGGCGCGGGGCTCTTCACGCCGCCCCTGGAGGGCGGGCTGCGGGCCCTGTGGTCGTCGGTCCTCCGGAAGGAGGACCAGGTGCACACGGCGTACGCCATGGACGCCGTGGCCCAGGAGGTGATGTTCACCGTCGGGCCGCTGCTCGTGACGCTGTGCGTGTCCCTGTGGTCGGCCCAGGTCGCGCTGCTGGTGGTGAACGTGGTCGGGGTGCTGGGGGCGCTGTCCGTGGCAGTCTCGCCGCCCTCGCGTGCCTGGCGGTCGGCGCCGCGGGAGGCGCACTGGCTGGGCGCGCTGCGCTCGGCGGGGCTGCTGGCGCTGCTGGCGGCGTTCCTGTTCATCGGGATGGCGCTCGGATCCATCACCGTCGCCTCGGTGCCCTACGCCGACGCGCACGGCGGTGACGCCGTGTACGGCTGGATGATGGCGGCCCTGGGGTTCGGTGCGCTGGTCGGCGGCACCGTCTACGGGGCCCGGCAGTGGGCCGGTGAGCCCGCGCGGCGACTCCAGGTGCTGGTAGCCCTTCTGGTGGTGTGTTACCTGCCGCTGCTTCTGATGCCGGACGCGGTGCCCATGGTGGCGCTGACCGCGCTCGCCGGTGTCTTCCTCGCACCCGCCATCGCCTGCGCGTTCGTCCTGGTCGACCGTCATGCCCCGCGCGGCACGGTCACCGAGGCGTTCTCCTGGCTGGTGACCACGTTCACCGTGGGCCACTCGGTCGGAGCGGGCGTCGCGGGGCCCGTCGTGGAGACGGGCGGGGCCCTGTGGGGCTTCGCCGTGCCGGGTGTCGCGGGTGGCGTGTCCCTGCTGGTTTTGGCCGCCACAGGACGGGTACTCGCAGCTCCCGGCGGGGGAGGGGTTGTTGTGTCCGGTTCGGAAAATGATCCAAACCGTGCCCCCGAACCCCGTTTCAGTTCAGGGGATCGGGCGTAATGTTCCCTCATGGACCGCCGCATTTTCGGGCTGGAGAACGAGTACGGCGTCACGTGCACGTTCAGGGGACAGCGCCGCCTGTCTCCTGACGAGGTGGCGCGGTACCTCTTCCGCCGTGTCGTGTCATGGGGCCGCAGCAGCAATGTCTTTCTGCGAAACGGCGCCCGCCTCTATCTCGACGTGGGCTCACATCCGGAATACGCCACACCGGAATGTGACAACGTGACCGAACTGGTCACCCACGACAAAGCGGGCGAGCGCATTCTCGAAGGACTCCTGGTGGACGCCGAACGACGCCTGCACGAGGAGGGAATCGCGGGCGACGTCTACCTCTTCAAGAACAACACCGATTCGGCGGGCAACTCCTACGGCTGCCACGAGAACTATCTGGTCGCCCGGCACGGGGAGTTCTCCCGACTCGCGGACATTCTCATTCCGTTTCTCGTGACGAGGCAGCTGCTGTGCGGTGCCGGCAAGGTGCTGCAGACGCCGCGCGGGGCCGTCTACTGCGTCAGCCAGCGCGCCGAGCACATCTGGGAGGGCGTCTCCTCGGCGACGACCCGCTCCCGGCCGATCATCAACACGCGCGACGAGCCGCACGCGGACGCCGAGCGCTACCGTCGCCTGCACGTCATCGTGGGCGACTCCAACATGTCCGAGACGACCATGCTGCTCAAGGTCGGCGCCACCGACCTGGTGCTGCGCATGATCGAGGCGGGCACCGTGATGCGCGACCTGACCCTGGAGAACCCGATCCGGGCGATCCGCGAGGTCAGCCACGACATCACCGGCCGGCGCAAGGTGCGCCTGGCCAGCGGCCGCGAGGCCTCCGCCCTCGAGGTACAGCGCGAGTACTACGAGAAGGCCGTGGACTTCTGCGAGCGCCGCGGCATCCGCACCGGCACCGTCGAGCAGGTCCTGGAGCTCTGGGGCCGCACGCTGGACGCGATCGAGGCCGAGGACCTCGACCGTATCGGCACCGAGATCGACTGGGTCATGAAGTACAAGCTCATCGAGCGGTACCGCAGCAAGAACAACATGACCATGTCGCACCCGCGGGTCGCGCAGATAGACCTCGCCTACCACGACATCCACCGCCGTCGTGGCCTGTACTACCTGCTCGAGAAGAAGGGTCAGGCAGCACGGATCTGCAACGACTTGAAGATCTTCGAAGGCAAGTCGGTTCCGCCGCAGACCACTCGGGCCCGGCTGCGCGGCGACTTCATCAGGCGCGCCCAGGAACAGCGCCGTGACTTCACGGTCGACTGGGTTCACCTCAAGCTCAACGACCAGGCCCAGCGCACGGTCTTGTGCAAGGACCCGTTCCGTTCGGTGGACGACCGGGTGGAGAAGCTGATCGCCGGAATGTGAGGAATTGCTCCGGCGCGGAATTAGCCGGAACGCCACACGGGCGCCGTACGTTACAAGTACGGCGCCCTGCTCACGCCGTAGAGTTGCGCGCACGCCATCAACGAGATCGATCGATTACGAGGCCCCCACAGTGCGCCGACGCTCACTTCTCATCTCTGTACCCGCAGGACTGGCCACACTCGCCGCGTGCGGCGACGACAAGTCGGATTCGAGCAAGGCCAGCGACAGCCCTTCGCCCTCGCCCTCGGCATCGGCCCCGTCCTCGGCGCCGCCGCCGAAGATCGTGGACGGTCCGCTGCCGGCGGTGACCGCGGGCACCAAGTTCGACGAGAAGCCGACGATCGCCAAGGGCAGCGGAGAGCCGTCGAAGCAGCTCGCGGTGAAGACGCTGATCGCGGGCAGCGGCAAGAGCATCGCGGAGAACGACTTCGTCGTCGCGAACTACCTGGGCCAGGTCTGGAGCACCGCCAAGGTCTTCGACAACTCCTACGACCGCAAGACCCGCCTGGCCATCCAGCTCACCCAGGGCCAGATCATCGACGGCTGGCGGTACGCGCTGGCCGGCAAGAAGGCCGGCAGCCGCGTCGAGATGGCCGTCCCGCCCACCTGGGGCTACGGCTCGCAGGGCAACCCGCAGGCGGGCATCAAGGGCACCGACACGCTGGTCTTCGTCGTCGACGTGCTGGACACCTTCAACTCCAAGAGCTCCGCCGACGGCGAGAAGGTCGCCCAGGACAATGCGGACCTGCCCAAGGTCGGCACCAACACCGACGGCAAGGCCCCCTCCATCGAGGTGCCCAAGGCGACCGCCCCGAAGAAGCTCGTCGCGGAGTACATCCTGGAGGGTGACGGCGAGAAGGTCGCCGCCGACGACAGCGTCCTCGTGCAGTACAAGGGCGTGCTCTGGGACGGCGGCAAGGAGTTCGACTCCTCGTACGCCAACAAGCAGCTCGTGTCGTTCTCGCTCCAGCAGGTCGTCAAGGGCTGGGCGCAGGGCCTGACCGGCAAGAAGGTCGGCAGCCGGGTCCTCATCGTCATCCCGCCGGCCCTGGGCTACGGCGACAACCCGCCGCAGGGCAGCGGCATCAAGAAGGACTCCACGCTGGTCTTTTCGGTGGACATCCTCGCGAAGCTGTGACGTGCGGGGGATGTAAGACTGTGCGTGTTCGCCTTTTCGCAGACAAGCAGGAGCTACAGACGTGAGCATCGACAAGCCCGAGGTCGACTTCCCGGGCGGCGAGCCCCCGGCGGACCTCGAGATCAAGGACATCTGGGAGGGCGACGGCCCGGTCGCGCAGGCCGGCCAGACCGTCACCGTCCACTACGTCGGAGTCGCCTTCAGCACGGGCGAGGAGTTCGACGCCAGCTGGAACCGCGGCACCCCGTTCCGCTTCCCGCTGGGCGGCGGCCGGGTCATCCAGGGCTGGGACCAGGGCGTGCAGGGCATGAAGGTCGGCGGCCGCCGCCAGCTGACCGTCCCCGCGCACCTCGCGTACGGCAACCAGAGCCCGACTCCTCTGATCAAGCCCGGCGAGACGCTGATCTTCGTGGTCGACCTGCTCGGGGTCTGAGCAAGGTCCGTACAGACTCGATCACGTGGGGCCCATGCCTGTTCGGGCATGGGCCCTCGGCTTTGCCGGGCCACCGCGGGGCGGTACGGTCATCGTCGTCAAGCACCATAGGGAGGCGAAGGGCGCCGATGGCCATTGCCAAGGCAGAGCGGCTGATGAACCTGGCGCTGTGTCTGCTCGGGACGCGGCGGCCGCTCAGCAAGCGTGAGCTGCGCGATTCCATCGAGGCCTACGTCGAGGCCTTCGGACCGGGGAACGGCGCCGGCGGGTCCGAGGACTCCTTCAACCGCATGTTCGAGCGCGACAAGGACGACCTGCGCGAACTCGGACTGGTCATCGAGACCGTCGAGAGCCTCGAAGGCGAGATCGGCTACCTGGCCCGGCGCGACAGCAACCGCCTCCCGCCCATCACCCTGGACGCCGAGGAGGCCGCGGCCCTCGGGGTCGCCGCCAAGGTGTGGCAGCAGGCCCGGCTCGCCGGCGCGGCCAGCGGTGCCCTGCAGAAGCTGCGCGCGGCGGGCCTGCCCGAGGACGTCGACCCCTACGGGCCGCACGGCGCGCTGGAGCCGCGGATCCCCGTGCACGAGGCGGCGTTCGAGCCGCTGATGCTCGCCTGCCGGGACCGCCGCCCCGTCGTCTTCGACTACCGCAAGGCCACCGCCGCCCACCCCGAGCAGCGGCACGTGGAGCCGTGGGCGCTGGAGTGCTGGCGCGGCCACTGGTACCTCGCGGGCTGGGACCGCGACCGGGGCGCCGAGCGCGTCTTCCGGCTGTCCCGGATCACCGGCAAGGTCCGCTCACGCGGCGGCCGGTACACCGCCGACGTGCCGGACGTCGTCACCGTCCGTGAGACCGTGGCGAGCTGGGCCGGGGAGATCGCCGACCGCTCCGCCCGGATCCGGCTGCGCTCGGGCGCGGGTTACCCCCTTCGGGCGAAGGCCACCGCCGTACGGGAACTCGGGGACGGCTGGGACGAGTTGGAGATTCCGTACGGCCACGGGCTGGACGCCTGGCTGGTGGAGTTCGGGCCGGACGTGGTCGTCCTGGAGCCCGCGGAGCTGCGGGCCGACGTGGTGGACCGGCTGCGCGCCGTGGCCAAGGGCTGAGGGGGAGCGGAGCAGAACAGTGGCAGGTAAACCGGTCAGGCCCGTGAACGCCATCGACCAGACCCGGCGGATGCTCTCGCTGGTGACGTATCTGAAGGAGCGTCCCGGCGCCCGCGTCGAGGACGTCGCGCGCGCCTTCGGCATCACCGAGGACGAGCTGGTCTCCGACCTCGATGTGCTGCCCATGTGCGGCACCAGCTTCCGCGGCGGCGACCTGCTCGACATCGACACCGACGGCGAGCGCATCTGGTGGCACAACGCGGCCGCCCTGGCGGCGGAGGCCGCCGAGCCGCTCAGACTCGCCGCCGACGAGGCCACCGCCCTGCTCGTCGCCGCCCGGGCCGTGGCCACGCTGCCCGGACTGCGCGAGAGCGACCGCCAGGCGCTGCTGCGGGCGACGGCCAAGGTGGAGACCGCGGCCGGCGAGACCGCGGGCGCCAGCTCGCGCCTGTCGGTGACCTTCGAATCCGAGGGCGGGGTCTTCGCGGACGTCGACCGGGCGATCGCCGAGCGCCGCCGCCTGTGGATCCGCTACTACTCGCCCGCGCGCGACGAGGTCACCGAGCGGGAGATCGACCCCATCCGCCTGGTCAGCGTCGGACACACCTACGTCGAGGCCTGGTGCCGGCGCTCGGAGGCGCGCCGTACGTTCCGGCTCGACCGGGTCGCCGAGATCAAGATCCTGGACGAGCCGTCGGCACCGCCGGAGATCGAGCTGCGGGACCTGTCGGAGGCCCTGGTGCAGCCCGCGGCCGAGGACCCGGAGGTCGTGGTCGAGGTCGGACCCGGCGGCCGCTGGGTCGCCGAGTACTACCCGCACGACAGCGCGGACGACCTGCCCGACGGCGGCCTGCGGATCACCCTGCGCACGCCCGACCCGACATCGCTCCGCCGCCTGGCACTGCGGCTCGGCCGGGACGGCCGCATCGTCTCGCCCCCCGAGCTCGCCGACAGCGCCCGCGAAGCGGCCCGCGAAGCACTGGCGGCTTACGACGGCATCGAGACGGCCGGGGCGTCCGGCGGGGTGCAGCCGGCCGAGGCCGGTGAGCCGCGCGGCATGAGCGCGGCACGCCCCGTTCCGGACGGGCCGGACGGCGGACGCGAGTGACGCGCGGGTGCCCGCGGCGTGGACGGCCGAGTGCGGCCGCCCTCGGCATCGGCTGCGGTGCCGGGGCGGGGACCTGGCCGAGATCGGCGGTGAGCCGGGGGCGTCGGCGGCCGCGTGCTGTCGCCCCTGACATGGGCCGTGGTGCTGGGGCACGGGCCGGGCTGAGATCGGTGGTGAGCCGGGGTTGTCGGCGGCTGGGTGTGGCCCCCTCGGCATCGGCTGCGGTGCCGGGGTGCGGGCCTGGCCGATGTCTGTGGTGAGGCGGGCTGGTCGGATGTCAGCCGGGCGGAGCGTAGGCGGGTCAGCCGGGTGGACCGTAGGCGTGTCGCCCGAGGAAGAGGAGCGAGGGCTGTGAGCGAGTCGGTGGCGCCCGGTGTGCGTGGCATGACGGTGGAGTCCGCGTTCGCCGGGATGACGAGCGTGTCCCCGGTGGTCTTCAAGGCGGGCTGCCCGGACTGCCGGGAGCGCTTCGAGCTCACCGCGGCCGCGCTGCGCCTCGCCATCGGTGCCACCAGCCGCACCACCTTCTACTCCTTCACCTGCCCGGAGTGCGGCGCGTCCGTCCGCAAGCCCGCGGGGGAGCGGATCGTCGAGCTGCTCACCGGCGGCGGTGTGCGGACCCTGCGGCTCGCTCCGACTCCCTGAGGGTCTGGGCGTCCGCCCCTCCGGGAGGGTCTAGGCTCGACGGCATGTTCTGGCCGATGTTCGCGGTAGCCGTGGGGTTCGTGGGTCTCGCCGTGCTCGGGGTGCTCGCCGTCCGGGTCTTCGTGGAGGCACAGCGCCTGGGCAGGCAGGTCACCGACTCCGCGCGCCGTATCAACCGGGCCGCCGAGGATCTGGAGCGGGCCGCGGGCAGCGCGGCCCGGTCTGTGGACGCCCTGTGAGCCGTTCAGCAGGCGGCTGTGAGTTGCGCTTTGGGCCACTTCGCCCTGTCACCTCCGTGGTCCGGACAGGTACGCTGCTGGTCGCGGCCCGGTTAACGAGGCACTGGCCGCGGACGGGAGTACGCACAGGGGATGCAGAGGGATTGCCTCACGTTTACCCCTGAGCGTTACGATCGCTGTCAACACGATCGTTCGGACATATGTCCGACCGGTCGGACAGCACCCCACCCCCAGCCGCCTCGGTGAGAAGGTAAAGACTTATGTTCGGAAGGCTCGGAGCCCCCGAGATCATTCTCATCCTCGTCGTCATCATCCTGCTGTTCGGCGCGAAGAAGCTTCCGGACATGGCTCGGTCGCTCGGCAAGTCCGCCCGCATCCTCAAGAGCGAGGCCAAGGCGATGAAGGACGAGAACAAGTCGTCCACGACCCCGGCCGGCCCGCCCAACAACGACGAGCAGTCCTCGCACCGCACCATCCAGGCAGCGCCCGGTGACGTGACCAGCTCGCGTCCGGTCAACGAGCCCACGGACACGACGAAGCGCTGAAGCCGGGCCGGTGACCTCCGGCCCGCCGCACGAGATGGGAACGTGGGTTGCTGAAGTCTGCCCGCAAGCAGGAGAAGGATCCCGAGGGGCGGATGCCCCTCGCGGAGCACCTTCGCGAGCTCCGCAACCGGCTCGCCAAGGCGATGCTGGCGATCGTCGTCATCACGATCGTCGCCGCCTTCTTCTACAACGACATCATCAACTTGATCACCAAGCCGATCCTCGACTCGGTCGGCTGTGACAAGACCTTCGAGGAACTCGCCAGGTCGCAGTCCTCCAAGCCGTGTGCGCAGATCACCATCAACGGTCTGATCGCCCCCTTCACGCTGGCACTGAAGGTTTCCCTGATGGCCGGTGTCGTGCTGGCCTCGCCGGTCTGGCTCTACCAGCTGTGGGCCTTCGTCGCGCCGGGCCTGCACCGGCACGAGCGGAAGTACGCGTACGCCTTCGTCGGCACGGGCGCCCCGCTGTTCATCATCGGCGCCTACTTCGCCTACACGGTGCTTCCCACCACCGCGAAGGTGCTCCTCGAATTCACCCCGGGCGGCACATCCAACCTTCTCCCGCTGGACGACCTGCTCGACCTGGTCATGCGGATGGTGCTCGTCTTCGGCCTCTCGTTCGAGCTGCCTCTGCTGCTGGTCATGCTCAACCTCACCGGAGCGCTCACCGGCAAGCGCATGCTCGGCTGGTGGCGCGGCATGATCATGGGCATCACCGTCTTCGCGGCCATCGCCACGCCCAGCACCGACCCGCTGACCATGCTCATGCTGGCCGGGCCGATCTGGGTCCTGTACTTCGCGGCCGTCGCGTTCTCCCTGCTCAACGACCGCCGCCGCAGCCGCCGCGACGCCCTGGGCCCCGACGACGACGAGGCCTCCGAGCTGGATCTCACGCCTGACGACATCGGCGAGATCGAACCCGTGACCACCAGCCGGGCCGCTCTGCCCGAGCAGGCGACTTCGGACCGCTCGGACCGGGTCAACGGTTATGACGACGTGACCTGAAGATCGGCAGGCAGCTCATAGGGTCGGTCGCGTGACCAGCGAGATCACCCTCTTCGTCAACCCCACCGCGGGCCGCGGCCGGGGCGCCCGCGCGGCGCAGCCGGCCGCTTCCGCTTTGCGGGCGGCCGGATTCTCGGTGCGTACGGTGCTCGGCGAGGACGCCGCCGACGCCCTGGTGCGCGCCCGTGCCGCCGTCGAGGGCGGCACCGGAGCGCTGATCGCCGTCGGCGGTGACGGCATGGCCAACCTCGCGCTGCGGGCGGTCGCGGGCACCCGCACCCCGCTCGGCCTGGTCGCCGTCGGCACCGGCAACGACTTCGCCCGCGCCCTCGGCCTGCCCGTGCGCGAGCCGGCCGCCGCGGGCCGCATGATCGCCGACGCCCTCAAGTGCGGCCGGATCCGCGACATCGACCTCGGCCGGGTCGGCGACCGCTGGTTCGGCACGGTCCTCGCCTCCGGCTTCGACTCCCGCGTCAACGACCGGGGCAACCGCATGCGCTGGCCCTCGGGCCGCCTCAAGTACGACCTGGCGATGATCGCCGAACTCGCCGAGTTCCGGCCCGTCCCGTACCGCATCCGGCTCGACGACGGGGAGCTTCGTGAGATCGAGGCGACTCTGGTGGCCGTCGGCAACGGCTCGTCGTACGGCGGCGGAATGCGGATCTGCCCCGGCGCCGACCTCACCGACGGGCTGTTCGACATCACCGTGGTCGGGGACTGCAGCCGCAGGACCCTGCTGCGGGTGTTTCCGAAGGTGTACCGGGGGACCCACGCCGAACATCCGGCGGTGACCGTCATGCGCGCGGCCCGGGTCGAGATCGCCGCCGAGGGGATCACCGGGTACGCGGACGGGGAGCCGCTCGGCCCGCTGCCGCTGAGCGCGCGCTGCGTGCGCGGGGGCGTGCGCGTCGTCGGCCCCTGAACTGCGCCGATCCCCGGTTTCACAGGAATGGATCCGGATAATGATCGTCCTGTTGTCAGTGCGGCCCGGTACGCTCGAAAGCACGATGACAGAGGACCTCTCACCGGCCGAGCGGTACGCGGCAGCCCGCAAGCGTGCTGTCGAGCAGGCCACCGCGCTCGCCTCCTTCCGCGAGATGTACGACTTCGGCCTCGACCCCTTCCAGATCGAGGCCTGCCAGGCGCTCGAGGCGGGCAAGGGCGTCCTGGTCGCCGCACCCACCGGCTCGGGCAAGACGATCGTGGGCGAGTTCGCCGTCCACCTCGCTCTCCAGCAGGGCAAGAAGTGCTTCTACACGACACCCATCAAGGCGCTGTCGAACCAGAAGTACGCCGACCTGTGCCGCCGCTACGGCACGGACAAGGTGGGCCTGCTCACCGGCGACAACAGCGTCAACTCCGACGCCCCGGTGGTCGTGATGACCACCGAGGTGCTGCGGAACATGCTGTACGCCGGTTCGCAGACCCTCCTGGGCCTCGGCTACGTGGTCATGGACGAGGTGCACTACCTCTCCGACCGGTTCCGGGGCGCCGTCTGGGAAGAAGTGATCATCCACCTCCCCGAGTCGGTCACGCTCGTGTCGCTGTCGGCGACCGTGTCGAACGCCGAGGAGTTCGGCGACTGGCTCGACACGGTCCGCGGTGACACCGAGGTGATCGTCTCCGAGCACCGGCCCGTGCCGCTGTTCCAGCACGTGCTCGCCGGGCGGCGGATGTACGACCTGTTCGAGGAGGGCGAGGGCCACAAGAAGGCCGTCAACCCCGACCTCACCCGCATGGCGCGCATGGAGGCGAGCCGGCCGTCGTACCAGGACCGCCGCCGTGGCCGGTCCATGCGCGAGGCCGACCGCGAGCGCGACCGCAGACAGCGCTCCCGGGTGTGGACGCCGAGCCGGCCCGAGGTCATCGAACGGCTCGACGCCGAGGGGCTGCTGCCCGCCATCACCTTCATCTTCAGCCGTGCCGCCTGCGAGGCCGCCGTCCAGCAGTGCCTGTACGCGGGCCTCAGGCTCAACGCCGACGAGGCCCGCGGTCGGGTCCGCGCGCTCGTCGAGGAGCGCACGTCGTCCATCCCGACCGAGGACCTGCATGTCCTCGGGTACTACGAATGGCTGGAGGGCCTGGAGCGCGGCATCGCCGCCCACCACGCGGGGATGCTGCCGACCTTCAAGGAGGTCGTCGAGGAGCTCTTCGTACGCGGCCTGGTCAAGGCCGTGTTCGCGACCGAGACCCTCGCCCTCGGCATCAACATGCCCGCCCGCTCGGTGGTGCTGGAGAAGCTCGTCAAGTGGAACGGCGAGCAGCACGCGGACATCACCCCGGGCGAGTACACACAGTTGACGGGGCGTGCGGGGCGACGCGGCATCGATGTCGAGGGCCACGCGGTGGTGCTCTGGCAGCGCGGTTCGAGCCCCGAGCACCTCGCCGGTCTGGCCGGGACGCGCACCTACCCGCTGCGCTCCAGCTTCAGGCCGTCGTACAACATGGCCGTCAACCTGGTCGAGCAGTTCGGCCGGCACCGTTCGCGCGAGCTGCTGGAGACGTCCTTCGCGCAGTTCCAGGCGGACAAGTCGGTCGTCGGCATCTCCCGCCAGGTACAGCGCAACGAGGAGGGTCTGGAGGGCTACAAGGCCTCGATGACCTGCCACCTCGGCGACTTCGAGGAGTACGCGCGGCTGCGCCGCGAACTGAAGGACCGTGAGAACGACCTGGCGCGGCAGGGCGCGGCACAGCGGCGCGCCGAGGCCGCCGTCGCGCTGGAGAAGCTGAAGCCCGGTGACATCATCCATGTGCCCACCGGCAAGTACGCGGGCCTGGCGCTGGTGCTGGACCCGGGCCTGCCCGCGGGCCGGTCGAACGGCCACCGGGGCTTCGAGCACCACGACGGGCCGCGCCCGCTGGTGCTGACCGCCGAGCGGCAGGTGAAGCGGCTGGCGTCCATGGACTTCCCGGTGCCGGTCGAGCCGCTGGAGCGGATGCGGATCCCGAAGTCCTTCAACCCGCGTTCCCCGCAGTCCCGTCGGGACCTCGCCTCCGCGCTGCGCACCAAGGCCGGGCACATCCCGGCCGACCGGCACCGCAAGCGGCGCTCCCAGGCGGCCGACGACCGCGAGATCGCCCGGCTGCGGACCGAGCTGCGCGCGCACCCCTGCCACGGGTGCGACGACCGTGAGGACCACGCCCGTTGGGCCGAGCGCTACCACCGCCTGCTGCGGGACACCGGGCAGCTGGAGCGGCGCATCGAGGGCCGTACGAACACCATCGCGCGGACCTTCGACCGTATCGTCGCGCTGCTGACCGAGCTCGACTATCTGCGCGCCGACGAGGTCACCGAGCACGGCAAGCGGCTCGCGCGGCTCTACGGCGAGCTGGACCTGCTCGCCAGCGAGTGCCTGCGCGAGGGCGTCTGGGAAGGGCTCGGTCCGGCCGAACTGGCGGGCTGCGTCTCGGCGTTGGTGTACGAGGCGCGTGCGGCGGACGACGCGATGGCGCCGAAGCTGCCGTCGGGGAAGGCCAAGGCCGCGCTGGGCGAGATGGTGCGGATCTGGGGGCGGCTGGACGCGCTGGAGGAGGAGTTCCGGATCACCCAGACCGAGGGTGTCGGGCAGCGTGAGCCGGACCTGGGGTTCGCCTGGGCCGCGTACATGTGGGCCTCCGGGGCGGGGCTGGACGAGGTGCTGCGCGAGGCGGAGATGCCGGCGGGGGACTTCGTGCGGTGGTGCAAGCAGGTCATCGATGTGCTGGGGCAGATCGCGGCGGCGGCGCCGCAGGGGTCTTCCGTGGTGAAGAACGCGCGTAAGGCTGTTGATCTGTTGCTGCGGGGGGTTGTCGCCTACTCGTCGGTGGGGTGATCGTTTGCTGCGCGGGTGTCCGCCCGGATGTGGTTGCTCGCGCAGTTCCCCGCGCCCCTTAAGGGGCGATGTTCTGAAGGCCACTCACTCGTCACGGTGAGTGGTTTTCGTATGCCCGTACGTCGTTACGTACGGCATTCGAATGATCTCGCAGCGTGTAAACGACCGAGCGTACTATCCCCTCGCGTCCGGTTTCCGGTGGATGCCGAATATGACACGGCGATGATCCGGTCGGACTAAGCTCGCCCGCAGCGCACCGGCTTGAGATGAATTCGTGCGCTTGTTCCCCAATTGTGCGGAACTCCAGCCGACTCCTGTCAGAAGGCCTACATGGTGAGTGTTCAATCCCCTCCCGTTCGCCGTGAACTTCCCTACGCGCGCGTGCTGTTGCTGCCGGCCATAGCGATGGCCGCGGCGTCCGGAACCGCCGTCGCCCTGGTGACGGAGTCGGCCCGGCTCGCCGTCGGCTGGTGCGGCGGCCTCGCCACCGCGCTGGTGATCGCGACGGCAGCCGAGGCGGTCCGCCGCGGCCGTGCCCTGCGGAACCAGCGTGCCGAGCACGCCCGTCACAGCGCGTATCTGGAACAGCGGATCGCCGGCCACGAGCACGAACTGGTCCGCTTCACACGGGAGATCGTCCCCGCCGCGCTCGACCTGCTGCGCACCGGAGAGTCCCCCAGGGAGGTGATCCGCAAGCTCGGCCTGGCCAACCCCGCCTACCGCGACCTCCCCGCGCCGGAGGTCGAGACGCTGCTGACGGTGCTCAGGATCGTCGACCACGAAGTGACCATGCGTGACGCCGCCGCTCGCTCCTTCGTCACGGTCGCCCGCCGCGTCCAGGCGATCGCCCACCAGCAGGCCGAGGAACTCCGGGAGATGGAGGAGGACCACGGCCGCAACCCCGAGGTCTTCGACGACCTGCTGCGCATCGACCACGGCAACGCGCTGATCGGCCGCCTCGCCGACTCCGTCTCCGTCCTCGGCGGCGGACGCCCCGGCCGGCAGTGGCCCGAGCCGGTGTCCCTGTACAGCACGCTGCGCGGCGCCATGTCCCGCATCCTGGAGTACCGGCGCATCCAGCTGTCCTCCATCGCCAAGATCAGCGTCAAGGGCATCTACGTCGAGCCCGTCATCCACGCCGCCGCCGAACTCCTCGACAACGCCACGCGCTACTCGCCGCCGCAGACCAAGGTGCACGTCACCGCCACCGAGGTGCAGACCGGCGTCTGCATCGAGATCGAGGACGGCGGTGTCAACCTCAACGAGGAGGCACGGGCCCGGATCGAGGGCATGCTGGAGGCGGCAAAGGCGGGCGTCGACCTCCAGGACATCGGTGAGCACCCGCGACTGGGCCTGGCCGTCGTCGGCCGCCTCTGCACGGCGTACAACATGCAGGTCTCGCTACGGGCCTCCGCGTACGGCGGCGTCCGCGCCATCCTCATCGTGCCGAGCGAGATGATCACCCACGAGCCCGGCGTCGGACTCGCCCACGGCATCGGCGCCACCGGCATCCCCATGACGGTCGGCATCCCCGAGGGCCCCAAGCGCGCACCCAAGAGGCGGCGCCCCACCATGCCGAAGATCCCCGCGACGGTCTCCCTTGAGGACGACGACGTCCCCGAGGTGACGGAGTGGACGACGAACGGTCTGCCGCAGCGCCGCAGCCGGGTGAAGACGCCGCTCGCCGAGCGGCTCGCCCAGCAGGCCGCCAACGAGAAGGCCGACCGGGAGGCCGCCGAACGGGGCGAGTACAACCCCTGGGCGGCGATGTCGGAGCCCGAGACCAAGCCCCTGCGCGACATGTCGGCCCCCGACGCCCCCGGCAAGGGCCTCGAGGCCTTCTGGGAGGGACTCAAGCAGGGCATCGAACCCGGCACGCACCCGACCGACTTCATCCGGAACCCGACCAAGTACCTGCACCTGATCAACGACCCGGCCCCCAGCGAGGCCGACGACGAGGGGGACCTCAAGTGATCCAGCAGCGAGGCAACTTCGACTGGATGCTCAAGCAACTCGCCGACGGCGTGCCGGGCATCGAGATGATCGTGGTGCTCTCGGCCGACGGACTGCGCATCGCCCGCCACGGCGGCGAGCCCGACGCGGCCGACCGGGTCGCCGCGGCCTGCGCCGGCCTGCAGTCCCTCGCGGGCAGCATCTGCCAGGAACTCACGGTCGGCGACGGCGAGATGAAGCTCGTCATGATCGAGATCGACCGCGGCTACTTCTATCTGATGAACGCCGGAGCCAACGCCTTCCTCGCGGTGCTCTCCGACGTGCGGTGCGAACCGGGCCGGATGAGCGCGATGATGCGCGACCTCGTCGTCCGGATCGGCGGTCATCTGACCAGTCCGCCCCGGCGCAACGGGCAGATCGTATGACGCCTCCGCAACGCCAGCGGCGCGACCCCACCACCCCGGAACCGCCCCCGCAGCAGGACGGCGAGGGCAAGCCCAGGAACCCGGAGCGGATGTACGTGGTGGCGGGCCCCGACGGCGAACGGGCCGAGCTCGACCTGGTCACGTTAATCGTGGCGCGTGCCGAAGACCCGCCGCCTTCCGCCTCCCCCGAGCAGGCGGCGCTGCTCCGGCTCTGCGCCGCCCCCCTGTCCGTGGCCGAGCTGTCGGCCTACCTCAACCTGCCGTTCAGTGCGATGGGCGTGCTGCTCACCGAGCTGCTGACGGCGGAACTGGTGCAGGCGCGCGCCCCGATCGTGCGCCGGTCACGCACCGACCGTTCCCTCCTCGAAGCGGTGATGAATGGACTTCAAAGGCTCTGACACCATCCCGGGCCCCCGGGCCGAGGACCAGTTGCCCCACACGGCACAGTCCGCGGCCAAGATCGTGATCGTGGGTGGCTTCGGCGTCGGCAAGACCACCATGGTCGGCTCGGTCAGCGAGATCACACCGCTGACCACCGAGGAGACCATGACGCAGGCCGGCATCGGTGTCGACGACAACTTCGGCTCCGCGTCCAAGACGGCCACCACCGTCGCCATGGACTTCGGCCGCATCAGCATCACCGACCAACTGGTGCTCTACCTCTTCGGCACACCCGGCCAGCAGCGCTTCTGGTTCCTGTGGAACGGCCTCTTCGAGGGCGCGCTCGGTGCGGTGGTGCTGGTCGACACCCGTCGGCTGGAGGTCAGCTTCGATGTCATGGGACGCCTGGAGGACCGCGGCGTGCCGTTCGTCGTCGCGGTCAACTCCTTCCCGGACGCGCCCCGTTACGACCTCGAGGAGCTGCGCACGGCCCTCGACATCACCCCGGACATCCCGATCATGGAGTGCGACGTACGCCGCCGGGCCTCCAGCCGTGACGTCCTGATGACCCTCATGCGCTTCCTGCACTCGCTCGCCATGACGGGCGCGCGCCGCTGATCCCGCGCCCGCCCGTCCCTGTTCGTACCTGTTCGACCCACCCCCACATTCCCCCCCCAGACACCTGGATTCACTTCAGTTTCGGAGCGACCACTGTGACGCCTGAATCCCACGCCCCGACCGACACGGACGCCTCCCGCCCCGGCCCGCCCCCAGGCTGCCCCGCACACGGCCTCGGGCCCGGCGGACTGCACCGGCTGCACGAGTCGGAGGATCTGGGAGCGCTGTACGAGCAGCTGCGGAAGGACCACGGCCCCGTGGCGCCCGTGCTGCTCCACGACGACGTACCGATCTGGGTCGTCCTCGGCCATGCCGAGAACCTGCACATGGTGCGCTCGCCCTCGCAGTTCTGCCGGGACAGCCGTATCTGGACCCCGCTGAAGGACGGCCTGGTCAAGCCCGACCACCCGCTGATGCCGCACATCGCCTGGCAGCCCATCGCCTCGCACGCCGAGGGCGATGAGCACAAGCGGCTGCGCGGCGCTGTCATGGGCGCCATCTCGACCATCGACTTCCGCAGCCTGCGCCGCTACATCAACCGCAGCACGCAGGCCATCGTCAACCGCTTCTGCGAGCAGGGCGAGGCCGACCTCGTCGGCCAGTTCGCCGAGCATCTGCCGATGGCCGTGATGTGCGAGATCCTCGGCATGGCCGACGAGTACAACGACCGTCTCGTCGAGGCCGCCCGCGACGCGCTCAAGGGCACCGAGACCGCCATCGCCAGCCACTCCTACGTCATGGACGCCCTGAGCCGGCTCACCGCACGGCGCCGCGCCCAGCCGGAGGAGGACTTCGCCAGCTACCTGATCACCCACCCGGCCCGGCTGACCGACGACGAGGTCAGGGAGCACCTGCGCCTGGTGCTCTTCGCCGCCTACGAGGCCACCACCAATCTGCTGTCCAACGTGCTGCTCACGGTGCTGATCGACCCGCGCTTCCGGGCCCAGCTCAACGGCGGCCAGATGACGGTGCCGGAGGCGGTGGAGCAGTCCCTGTGGAACGAGCCGCCGTTCAGTACGGTCTTCGCCTACTTCGCCAAGCAGGAGACCGAACTGGGCGGTCAGCGCATCCGCCGGGGCGACGGACTGCTCTTCGCCCCGGCCCCGGCCAACGTCGACCCTCGGGTCCGGCCCGATCTGTCCGCCAGCATGCAGGGCAATCGCTCCCACCTCGCGTTCGGCGGCGGGCCGCACGAGTGCCCCGGGCAGGACGTCGGCCGTTCCATCGCCGATGTCGGCGTGGACGCGCTGCTGATGCGGCTGCCCGATGTCGAACTCGACTGCGACGAGGAGGAGTTGCGCTGGACGGCGTCCATCGCCTCCCGGCATCTGGTGGAGATGCCGGTGCAGTTCTCGCCCAAGCCGCCGCAGGACGTGACGGAGCCGCCGAGCCACAAGCAGGTCCCGGCGCAGCGCTCCGACTGGCAGATCGGCAGCCCGCAGCCGCAGGCCGCACCGGCCGCCGCGCAAGCCGCACCGAGCGTCGCGCAGCCCGCGTCACCGGCCGCCGCACAGCCGTATCCGGCTCCGGCGCAGCCCCAGTCGGCCCCGGTGTACCCGCAGGTTCAGCCGACGGCGCAGGAACCGGTCCGCGGCAAGGGCGCCTGGCAGCGCTTCCTGAGCTGGTGGCGCGGCTACTGACCGGCTGACGGGCCGTCGTACGTCCCGGCGGCCCACCGGTCGTACGACGTCCAGGCCGCGAGTTCCCGGCCGCTGCGGACGCGGTGTTCCTCGCCCGTGACCGGGTCGGTGAACGCGAGGGCCCGTGCCAGCAGTTGGAGCGGGCGCCGGAAGTCACCGGCCGGCACGGGGTCGGTCACCTCCGGGTAGAGCGGGTCGCCGAGGATGGGCACGCCCAGCGCGGTCATGTGCACCCGGAGCTGGTGTGTCTGCCCGGTGCCGGGCACCAGCCGGTACCGGGCGAGTCCGTCGGCTCCTTCCGGGCGGTGCCCGAGGAGTTCGACACGGCTCACGGCGTTCGGCTCGCCCGTCACCTCCTGGGCCTGGAGCACCCCGCGCTCCTTCACGATCCGGCTGCGCATGGTCCGGGGGAGGGTGAGGGCGGGGTCGTACGGGGCGACGGCCTCGTACTCCTTGTGAACCAGGCGGTTGCTGAACAGCGTCTGGTACGCGCCGCGCTCCTCGGGGCGCACGGTGAACAGCACGAGCCCCGCGGTGAGCCGGTCCAGACGGTGTGCGGCGCCGAGTGCGGGGATGCCCAGCTCTCTGCGCAGCCTGGCCAGCGCGGTCTCGGTGACGTGGCTCCCGCGCGGGGTGGTGGCGAGGAAGTGGGGCTTGTCGACGACGACGATGTGCTCGTCCCGGTGCACGACCTCCAGCGGGAAGGGCACCGGCACTTCCTCGGGCAGGTCCCGGTGGAACCACACGAACATGCCCGGCAGGTACGGTGCGTCCGCCGCCACGGCCCGTCCGTCCGCCCCGACGATCCGCCCCGCGTCGAACAGCCCGTCGACGACCCCGGCACCCGCCCCGCTGAGCCGCTCCACCAAGTACTCGCGCACCGTGGCCCATGCCCCCACGACGGGCAGCCGCACCCGCACCGGATCCACGCCGTGGCGCTGCGGCAGGGGCGAGGGCGGGATGCGCGGCTTGCGTCTCATCGCGGCCCAGCGTACGAGGCCCGGTGCGCCGGGCGGAAAACCATTGGGGCCGTGCCTCACGTCCTTGCCAGGATGCGGGGCATGCCGTTCCTCACCAGCCCGGTCCTGACCGCCGGGACCCTCGCCCGCCGCCCGCAGCCCACCCTCGCCAGCGGCGACGGACTCCTCCTGCGCCCCTGGCGGGCCGAGGACGCGCCCGCGGTGCATGAGGTGTTCCAGGATCCCGTGATGCACCAGTGGCACGCCCGGGCCGCCGACTCCGAGGAGGAGGTCGCCGGCTGGATCCGCGACTGGCACCGGGCCTGGGAGGAGGAACGGGAGGCGCACTGGGCCGTCACCGACGCGGACTCCGGCTCGCTGCTGGGGCGGGTCGCGCTGCGCGAGATACGGCTCGACGACGGTACGGCGGAGGTGGCGTACTGGACCGTCCCGGCGGCACGGGGGCGGGGCATCGCCGTACGCGCCGCGGGCGCGCTGACCCGCTGGGCCCTCGACGAGACCGGCTTCCACCGCCTGGAACTGCTGCACGCCGTACGCAACGAGGCGTCCTGCCGCGTCGCCTCCAGGACGGGGTTCACCCTGGAGGGCACGAAGCGCGGTGCCGTGCTGCATCCGGACGGCCGGCACGACATGCATCTGCACGCGCGGGTGCGGGGCGACTGAGACCGGGAGGGTGTCGGGCTCGCCTCGCTCAGGCGGCCGGGCTGCTCTCCTGCTCCGCCTCGATGCGCGCGTTCCAGTCCCGCTTCGAGGCCTGCCAGCCGTCCTCGTTGTGGCCGCGCCGCCAGTAGCCGGAGATCGACAGGTCCTCGCGCGCGATCTGGCGCTCGACCCGGAGCAGATGGCGCAGCTCCTTCACGAAGTGCGCCTCGCCGTGCACGAAGGCGTGGACCCGGCCCTCGGGGAACTCCAGGTTCCGCACGGCCTCGACCAGCGCCTCGCCGATGGGCCGGTCGCCGCGGTGCAGCCAGACGACGTCCACGTCCGAGTCGATCTTCTGCTCCTCCTCGGGGCCGGAGATCTCCACGAAGGCGACGGCCTTGGCGCCGCGCGGCAGGGCCTCCAGGGCGCAGGCGATCGCGGGCAGCGCGCTCTCGTCACCGACGAGCAGATGCCAGTCGGCGTCGGGGTCGGGCGCGTACGCCCCGCCCGGTCCCATGAAGCGCACGGTCTCGCCCGGCTGGACGCGGGCCGCCCAGGGACCGGCCAGGCCCTCGTCGCCGTGGACGACGAAGTCCAGGGTCAGCTCGCGGTGCTCGGCGTCCCACTGGCGCACCGTGTACGTCCGGGTCACCGGCCACTGCTCGCGGGGCACCTCGTCGCGGATGCGCTGCATGTCGAAGGGCTCCGGGTAGGTCACACCCTCGGGCGGGAACAGCAGCTTCACATAGTGGTCGGTGCACGTGCCCGCCGCGAAGTCGGCGAGGCCCTCGCCGCCGAGCACCACGCGCTGCATGTGCGGCGTCAGCCGCTCGGTGCGGACGACCTGAGCGGAATGCGGCTTGCGCGGCTGGCGTCCGGGTCGCTCTGCCATGAGGACCTCCCTGTCTCGCATAGTTAGGCTTACCTAAGTTAGCACCTCGCCCCCACTTAACACCTCCCGAATGAGAGGTTCATGAACACCGTCGGCCTCCGGAAGGCCGTCGGCCCGCCCCCGTCACACCTCCAGCGTGGTCAGCAGACGCTCCAGTGAGCCGCCCAGTCCCCAGCGGGTCGCCAGGGTCCGAAGCTCCTCCGGGTCGCGCGGGGACCGGGGCAGCGCCGTGGTGACGTCCGGCAGCGGTACGTCGTCCGCGACCCGGACCACCTTCGGCGCGACCGCGAGATAGGGGCGCGATTCGTCGAGCCGCCTGCGCTGGGTCGGCGTGAGCTTCGACCGCCGGTCCTCGACCGCCGCCATGATCCCGGCCAGGTCCCCGTACTCGGCCAGCAGCTTGGCGGCCGTCTTCTCTCCGATGCCCGGCACGCCCGGCAGGCCGTCGCTGGGGTCGCCGCGCAGCAGGGCCAGATCCGCGTACCCGCTCCCGGCGACCCCATACTTCTCGCGGAGCCATGCCTCGTCGGTGAGCTGGAGCGTGCCCACGCCCTTCAGCGGGTACAGGACGCGCACCCCGCGGGCGTCGTCCACCAGCTGATACAGGTCCCGGTCGCCCGTGACGATGTCGACCGGGCCCTTCGCCCGCGCGGTGAACGTGCCGATCACGTCGTCCGCCTCGTACCCCGCGACGCCCACGCGCGCGATGCCCAGCGCGTCCAGCACCGCCTCGATGACCGGCACCTGCGGCGACAGTGTGTCGGGCACCTCTTCCTCGTCGGGGCCGGCCGCGCGCTCCTCGGCGACGCGGTGCGCCTTGTACGAGGGGATCAGCTCCACCCGCCACTGCGGCCGCCAGTCGGCGTCCATGCAGGCCACGAGCTGGTCGGGCCGGTGGTCCTTGACCAGGCGGTCGATGAAGTCGAGCAGTCCGCGCACGGCGTTCACCGGTGTGCCGTCCGGAGCCCGGACCGAGTCCGGGACGCCGAAGTAGGCGCGGAAGTACAGGGAGGCGGTGTCGAGGAGCATCAGTCGTCCGGTCACGCCACGCATCATGCCGTACGTCACTGACAGCCACTCGCCGCTGCGCAGCGCGTTGCGGTGTGTGCGTTCTGTGTGAGGCGCCCCACTTGTGGGTTTGCTTTCCGCGATCCAGGGGAGGCGCCGCCGCAGAGCGAGGCTGGTTGCGCATTTCAACTGTTTGCGGGGCCCTGTCCTCGCTCTCTTCTGTTGCCGTCGAGATTGAGGTGCACGTGTCAGCGAGGCTTCAGGCAGAGAGCCTGTACAAAGTGTTCGGCAGAAGACCGGACCGAGCGGTCGAGCGGCTCCGTGACGGGGCCGACCGGGAGGAACTGCGCGCCGAGGGCACGACCGCCGCCGTCATCGACGCGTCCTTCACCGTGGAACCCGGCCAGATCTTCGTCGTCATGGGTCTGTCGGGATCCGGCAAGTCCACCCTGCTGCGCATGCTGAACGGCCTGCTCGAGCCGACCTCCGGGCACGTCCGCTTCGACGGCCAGGACCTCACCACGCTCGGCGACCGCGAGCTGCGCAAGGTCCGCTCCCAGAAGATCAGCATGGTGTTCCAGCACTTCGCGCTCTTCCCGCACCGCAGCGTGCGCGAGAACGCCGCCTACGGTCTTGAAGTGCAGGGCGTGCCCCGCGCCGAGCGCGTACGCCGCGCCGACGAGGCGCTCGCCCTGTGCGGCCTGGCCGGCTGGGAGAAGTCCTGGCCCGACGAGCTGTCCGGCGGCATGCAGCAGCGCGTCGGACTCGCCCGCGCGCTCGCCACCGACGCCGACCTGCTGCTGATGGACGAGTCCTTCAGCGCCCTGGACCCGCTGATCCGCCGCGACATGCAGGACCAGCTCCTTGAGCTCCAGCAGAAGCTCAAGAAGACGATCGTCTTCATCACCCACGACCTCAACGAGGCCATGCGCCTGGGCGACCGCATCGCCGTCATGCGCGACGGCGAGATCGTCCAGATCGGCACCGCCCAGGACATCCTGCTGCGGCCGGAGAACGACTACGTCGCCTCCTTCACCCAGGACGTCGACCGCTCCCGCGTCCTGACCGCGGGCGAGATCATGGACCCCTCGGTCACCGCCGACGACCCCGGCTGCCACTGCCGGACCGCCACGGCCGACACCCCCTTCACCGAACTGTGCGCGATCAGCGCCGGGCTCTCCCACCCCGTCTCGGTCGTGGACCAGGACAACAAGCAGATCGGCGTCGTCCCCCGGCAGCGTCTGATCGGCTTCCTCGGCGACGAGCAGGACACCACCCCCGAGCCCTGCGACGCCCCGCGGGACAAGGGCGGAGAGAAGGTGACCGCCCGTGCCTAGGATCGAGCTCGGCAGCTGGGTCAACGACGGGGTCGACTGGCTCACCACCCACATGGCGTGGCTGTTCGACTTCTGCAAGACCGTCTTCCTCGGCCTCTACGACGGCATCAACGCCGTCCTCCAGGCCCCCGAACCACTGCTCCTCGCGGGCATCTTCGCCGTGATCGCCTTCTGGCTGCGCGGCACGCTCGCCGGTGTCCTCACGTTCGTCGGATTCGCGTTCATCGACTCCCTCGAACTGTGGGAGAACGCGATGATCACCCTGGCGCTCGTCCTCGTGGCGACCGTCATCGCGCTCGTGATCTCCATACCCGTCGGCATCTGGGCGGCCCGCTCGGACCGCGTCAGCGGACTGGTCCGGCCCGTCCTGGACTTCATGCAGACGCTGCCCGCGATGATCTACCTCATCCCGGCGATCCTGTTCTTCGGCACCGGCGCCCCCGCCGGCATCGTCGCCACGCTGATCTTCGCGCTCGCACCCGGCGTGCGCATGACCGAGCTGGGCATCCGGCAGGTCGACAAGGAACTGGTCGAGGCCGCCGACGCGTTCGGCACCACGCCCCGCAACACCCTGCTGCGCGTCCAGCTCCCGCTCGCCCTGCCCACCGTCATGGCCGGTGTCAACCAGGTCATCATGCTCGGCCTGTCGATGGCCGCGATCGCCGGCATGGTCGGCACCGGCGGCCTCGGCGGCGACGTCAACGAGGCCATCGGCCAGCTCAACGTGGGCCTCGGCTCCGAGGCCGGTGTGGCCATCGTGATCCTCGCGATCTACCTGGACCGCATGACCAGCGCCCTGGGCACCCAGGTCTCCCCGCTCGGCCGCCGCGCCGCCGCCAAGCTGCGCGCCACCCAGGGGCTGAAGATCTGGTCCTACCGGCCCCGCCCGGTCGTCGCCGTGATCGGTGTCGTCGTCCTCGCGCTCGCCGCGGGCGGCATGGGTGTCTTCGGCAAGAGCACCGACTCCACTGCCGTGGCGGGCGGCGAGAACGTCGGCCAGGGCAAGAAGATCAGCATCGGCTACATCCCCTGGGACGAGGGCGTCGCCTCCACCTTCCTGTGGAAGGAGGTCCTGGAACAGCGCGGCTACGAGGTCGAGGCCAAGCAGTTCGACGCGGGCCCGCTGTACACCTCCCTCTCCCAGGGCGACGTCGACTTCCAGACGGACTCCTGGCTGCCCACGACGCACGCCCAGTACTGGAAGAAGTACGGCAAGCAGCTCGACGACCTCGGCGCCTGGTACGACAAGACGTCCCTGGAGCTGTCCGTGCCCTCCTACATGAAGGGCATCGACTCCCTGGAGGACCTCAAGGGCAAGGCCTCGCAGTTCGGCGGCAAGATCACCGGCATCGAGTCCAGCGCCGGTGAGATGGCCCTGCTCAAGAGCAAGGTCCTCAAGGAGTACGGCCTGGACAAGGAGTACGAGGTCGTCGACAGCTCCACGCCCGCGATGCTGGCCGAGCTGAAGCGCTCCTACGCCCAGAAGAAGCCGATCGTCGTCACGCTCTGGTCGCCGCACTGGGCGTACAACGACTACGACCTCAAGAAGCTCAAGGACCCCAAGGGTGCCTGGGGCAAGGGCGACGGTGTGCACACCCTGTCCCGCAAGGGTTTCGCGGACGACGACCCGACGGTCGCCGAGTGGCTGAAGAACTTCAAGATGAACGAGAAGGAACTCACCAGCCTCGAAGCCGAGATCAACAAGGCGGGCAAGGGCAATCAGCAGGAGGCCGTGCGCGCCTGGCTGAAGCAGAACCCCGGCTTCGCCGACAAGATGGCCCCGGTCGAGAACGCCGGCGGCAGCACACCGGCAGAGGCCAGGCAGCCCCTGGACGTGGCGTGGTTCCCCTGGGACGAGGACATCGCCGTCACCTACCTGTGGAAGAACGTCCTGGAGCGGCGCGGCTACAGGATGAACCTGAAGCAGATGGACGTCGGCCCCGTCTACACCGGCCTGGCCTCGGGCGACATCGACCTCAACTTCGACGCCTGGCTGCCCTACGCGCAGAAGAACTACTGGGACAAGAACAAGGACCGGCTCAAGGACCTCGGCACCTGGTACGAACCGACCTCCCTGGAGCTCGCCGTCCCGTCCTACGTGAAGGGCGTCGACTCCCTGGAGGACCTCAAGGGCAAGTCCGGCACCTTCAAGGGGAAGATCATCGGCATCGAGCCGGGCACCGGCGAGATGGACCTGCTGAAGAACAAGGTGCTGCCCGGCTACGGCCTGGACGAGGAGTACGAGGTCGTCGACGGCTCCACCCCGGCCATGCTGGCCGAGCTGAAGCGCGCCTACGCCAAGAAGGAGCCGATCGCCGTCACGCTCTGGTCGCCGCACTGGGCGTACAGCGACTACGAGCTGACCAAGCTGAAGGACCCCAAGAAGGCCTTCGGCGAGGGCAACACGATCCGCACCATCTCCAACGAGAAGTTCCCCGAGGAGTACCCGCGGCTCACGAAGTGGATCAAGAACTTCAAGATGACCGAGGACGAGCTCGGCACCCTGGAGAGCGAGATCAAGAACCGCGGTCAGGGCCATGAGGAAGAGGCCGTCGCCGCGTGGCTGAAGGAGCACCCCGACATGGTGGAGCGCATGACGCCGCAGTGACGTCGTAGTGAGGGGTGCGGGGCGGGACGCGATACGACGCGTCCCGCCCCGCACTCGTGTCCACGAGCGGGATCCGGACACCACAGAGCGGCGCGAAGTGACAGGTCGCGCGTCGCCCTGTATGACGGCGATGTGACGGGCGCATGAAACGGTTTGCCGAACATGCGTAGGGTGCAGACAACTCAACAGAAGCAGTGCTCCGGGACACTGGTGCACGGGGACCGGAACGACGGGCGAAGGAGGGAGCCGGAGCGATGGGCGACCACAAAGAGCAGTCCCTTCGAGTGGGCGCGGCCGTGCGCCGCCGGCGCCGCGCGCTGGAGCTCACCCTCGCCGCCGTGGCCGAGCGCAGCGGCCTGTCGGTCCCGTTCCTGAGTCAGATCGAGAACGACCGGGCGCGCCCCAGCCGAAGCTCGCTGGAGAAGGTCGCCGACGCCCTGCGCACCACCGCCGTGGAACTCCTCGCCGCCGCCGACCCGGCGTGCAGCGTGGACGTCGTCCGCGCCGAGGACGTCGAACCGCTGCCCCGGCCCCGGACCCGGTCGCTGGTGCGCGGCCACCACCAGATGCACGCCTCCGAGTTCCTCGGCGACCATGACGCGGGCCGTGAATTCCAGTACCGCAACGACCAGTTGATGTACGTCGCCGACGGGGCCGTGGAGATCGAGGCCGAGGGCCGCGCCTACCGGCTCGGCCGCGGCGACACGCTGTACCTGACCGGTGGCGTACGGCACCGCTGGCGGGCCACGGAGTCGGACACCCGCGTGATCGTCGTCGCCGTGGCGGAGCACATCGAGGCCGTCCGGGACCGGCCACGCCGGTGAGGGTCGTCTCGCTCGTCCCCTCGCTGACCGAGGCGGTGGCACTCTCCGCGCCCGGCGCCCTGGTCGGCGCCACCGACTGGTGCACCCATCCGTCCGGCCTGGACGTCGTCCGCGTCGGCGGTACGAAGAACCCCAAGCCCGAGCGGATCGTCTCCCTCGCCCCGGACCTGGTGATCGCCAACGAGGAGGAGAACCGCGAGCCCGACCTCGCGGCCCTGCGCGAGGCGGGCGTCGAGGTCCTGGTGACGGAGATCCGCGATGTGCCGGGGGCCTTCCGGGAGCTGGCCCGGGTCCTGGACGCCTGCGGGGTGGCGGGGCGCCCGCGCTGGCTGGACGAGGCGGAGGACACCTGGTCGTCCCTGCCGGAGCCGGTGACCCGCCTGACGGCGGTCGTGCCGATCTGGCGCCGCCCCTGGATGGTCCTGGGCCGTGACACCTTCGCGGGCGACGTCCTGGCCCGCCTCGGCATCGACCACCTGTACGCGGCGCACTCCGACCGCTACCCCCGCATCCCGCTGGAGGAGTTGCGTGCCGCGGTGCCGGACGTGGTGATCCTCCCGGACGAGCCCTACCGCTTCGCCGCCGACGACGGACCCGAGGCCTTCCCCGGCCTGCCCTGCGCGCTCGTCAGCGGACGGCACCTCACCTGGTACGGGCCGTCACTGGCCGAGGCACCACGGGTGCTGGAGCGGGCCCTGCGAGCAGCTCGCCCCTGAGCAGCCCGCGTACCGTCCCGGCGGCTGCGGTGCCCCACGCGACGACCAGCACCGCGTACAGCACGACCGCCGGCCCTTCGTACGCCACGAGCCCGGTGTGCCGGCCCAGGGCCTCGGCGCCCGTGACACAGGTGCCGACCGGGAAGGTGAACGACCACCACGTCATCGCGAACCGCATCCCCTCCCGCCTGGCGCGCAGCACATGGACGGTGGCCAGGCAGAACCACAGCAGGGCGAACCCCATCACGGGCACGCCGTAGAGCACGGCGAGCACACCGAAGCCCTGGCTGTACGGCGCCGGTACGACTCCGGGGGCGGTGTCCGCGAAGGCGCCGACGGCGGTCGTCGACTGCCCGAGCGGCCCCAGCACCAGGAACAGCGTGGGCGTGAGGGCGAGCGGCAGCGGCCCGCCGGTGAGCAGCCGTGCGAAGACCAGCGGCAGCATGACGAGCGTGGCGAGCAGACTGAGCCCGAACAGCGCGAAGCAGCCCAGCAGCAGCGTCTCCCGGGGCTGACCGGCGGGCAGATGAGGAACCAGCAGCGGCCCGACGGCGGCCGACACCATGGGCGCGACCAGCGGCAGCAGCCAGACCGGGGTGGCCTGCCCCGGCTCCACCCGGTGCCGTACGGCCATCAGATACGGCACGGTGACGGCGGCGGCCAGCCCGAGAGCCGTACCGGCGGTGAACAGCACGGTGTCGAGCGCGACGGCCGCCCGCAGGCCGATCACGTCCCGGCCCACGGTGAGAGCACCGCCGCCCACGGCGAGCAGGGCCATCGCGAGACAGCCGTAGAAGGGGGCCGTCGCCGGGTCGAGGAGATGGGCGCGGGCCTGGTCCCGGTGGCGGGACCAGTGCACGGCCCGGGCCCCGAGCAGGGCCCCGAGCAGGACGAACGCGAGGACCCAGACACCGGCGAGCACGGGGCGCAGCCCGGGAAGGTGCGACGGCAGGGCGGCTCCGGCGGTGGCGACGACGGAGGTGCCCATCACGGTGGCGTACCAGTTGGGTCCGAGATGACGGACCGACAGTGGGTACGCGAGGGGCTGGGCTGCGGTGACCATGACCCAACGGTCGTGCCGCCGGGGCCGTACCACCAGGGAGTATGCCTCTATGGCGACATAAGCTGGGTTTATGAGCAGGACGGATGAGCAGGGTGACGCTCCGACCACCGGGACCGGGTCCCTGGCGCACCGGGTGCCGGATCTCGGGGCGCTGGAGCTGTTGTTGGCGGTGGCGCGGCTCGGCAGCCTCGGCGGAGCGGCCCGGGAACTCGGCATCACCCAGCCCGCGGCGAGCAGCCGCATCCGGTCGATGGAGCGGCAGCTCGGCGTGGCGCTGGTCGACCGCTCGCCGCGCGGCTCCCGGCTGACGGACGCCGGTGCGCTGGTGACGGACTGGGCGCGGCGGATCGTCGAGGCGGCGGAGGCGTTCGACGTGGGGGCGCAGGCGTTGCGCGACCGCCGTGACTCGCGGTTGCGGGTGGCGGCGAGCATGACGATCGCCGAGTATCTGCTGCCGGGCTGGCTGCTCGCGCTGCGCGCCCAGCGGCCCGACACGGCGGTGTCCCTGCACGCCGGCAACTCGACGGTGGTGGCGGAGCGGCTGCTGTCGGACGAGGCGGACCTGGGCTTCGTGGAGGGGCTGTCGGTCCCGACCGGGCTGGACTCGGTCGTCATCGCCCACGACCGGCTGATAGTGGTCACCGCCCCCGGGCATCCCTGGGCGCGCCGTCGACGGCCGCTGGCGGCGGGGGAGTTGGCGTCGACGCCGCTGATCCTCCGCGAGAAGGGCTCAGGGACGCGGCAGGTCCTCGACGCGGCGCTCGGGGGGCTGGCCCGGCCGCTGATCGAGCTGTCCTCGACGACGGCGGTCAAGGCGGCGGCGGTGAGCGGGGCGGGGCCGTCGGTGCTGAGCGAACTGGCGGTGGGGGAGGAGCTGGCGATGCGGCGGCTGGTGAGCGTGCCGGTGGAGGGGGTGGCGCTGGCGCGGGATCTGCGGGCGGTGTGGCCCACGGGGCATCGGCCGACTGGTCCGGCGCGGGACCTGCTGTCGCTGACGCGGGGATAGTTCTTCGCCCCCGCCGCCCCTACCCGTCCCATCCCCAGGGGCGCTGCCCCTTCGACCCCGCTTCGGCCTGAACGGCCTCGTCCTCAAACGCCGGACGGGCTGGGGGGCCGAGCCCGGCCTCTTGACCGACCGATTCGGGTGGTGGGTGGGCATAGGCCGGGGGTCCAGGGGGCGGAGCCCCCTGGTGCTGTGCGCGCACCGAGGTCAGCTCGCTTCCGCCGCCTCCACCAACGCCCGCATCACCCGCAGATCCTCACCCATCTCCGGGTGCCACTGCACCCCCAGCACCCACCCCGGGTGCGCCGGCAGCTCCAGTGCCTCGATCGTCCCGTCCGTCGCGTGGGCCGACGGGACCAGGCCCTCGCCCAGCCGGTCCACGGCCTGGTGGTGATACGTCGGTACGAACGTCTCCTCCGGTACGACACCGCCGTAGAGACTCCCCGGCACCGGCTTGACCGCATGCCCGCCGAAGACGCCCACGACCTCCGCATGCCCCTCGATGTGCTGGACGAGCGTGCCACCGAGGGCCACGTTCAGCAGTTGCATGCCCCGGCAGATGCCCAGCAACGGCACCCCCGCCGCCAGCGCCGCGTCGATCAGGGCTAGCTCCCACGCGTCCCGCTCCCGCGCCGGCGGCCCGGTCCGCGCCTCGCGCTCCGCGCCGTAGCGGACCGGCTCGACATCCGGCCCGCCCGCGATGACCACCCCGTCCAGCCGGGCCACGACATCGGCGGCGTGCAGCGGGTCGTCCGGCGGAAGCATCGCGGCCAGGCCGCCCGCCTGACGCACCAGCCGCGGGTAACCGGCCGGCAGCAGCGCCGCCTCCAGCTCCCACACGCCCCAGCGCGCACCCGACTCCAGATACGTGCTGACCCCGATCAACGGCCTGGACACAGAAACTCCCTCATCTCGACGCCCCGGTCCACCTCAGTCCCGTGACAACTCTGCCTCGGCCGCCGCCAGCGCCGCGAACTCCTCCTCCGGCGCCTTCGCCACCAGCCGCTTCCTGCTGTACAGGCCGAAGTACCCGACGGCGACGACGTACACCACGAGCGCGATGACGGCCGCCGTCACATCCACCAGGAACGTGGCCACCAGCGCCGCACAGGCCAGCACCAGGGCGATCGAGGAGGTCACCACCCCGCCCGGCGTGCGGTACGGCCGCGGCAGCTCCGGCTCGCGGCGGCGCAGCACGATGTGCGACAGGGACATCAGCGCGTAGGAGATGGTCGCGCCGAAGACGGCGATGTTCAGCATGCGGGCGCCGTTGCCCGACAGCGCCGCCAGCAGGAAGCCGATCGTGCCGGGCACCAGCAGGCCGAGGTACGGCGCCTTGCGGCGGCTGGTGAGGGACAGGAAGCGGGGCAGGTAACCCGCGCGGGACAGGGCGAACAGCTGGCGCGAGCCCGCGTAGATCAGGGAGAAGAACGAGGCCACCAGGCCGGCCAGGCCCGCGTAGTTCACGATCCGGCTCAGTGTCGTCGCCTCGCCGCCCGGCTGCAGCGCCTCGACCAGCGGGTTGCCCGCCTCCTGGACCGCCGCGGAACCGCGTGCGCCCGCCGCCGCGAAGAACGTGACCACGGCCAGCACCACCAGGATGCCCATGGACCAGCGGATCGCCTTCGGCAGCGTCCTGGCCGGATCCTTGGTCTCCTCGGCGGCCAGCGGCACCCCCTCGACACCCAGGAAGAACCACATGCCGAACGGGAACGCCGCCCAGATGCCGAGCAGACCGAACGGCAGCCAGGAGTTCGAGCCCGCCGCCGAGGCGTCGACCGGGATGTCGTCCAGCGACCCGAAGGAGAAGTCGGGCAGGGCCGCCAGCGCGAACACGATCAGGGCGGCGACCGCGATGCCGGTGACGACGAAGCTGAACCGCAGCGCCTCGCCCACGCCCCACAGATGGATGCCGAGGAAGATCGCGAAGCAGACCAGGTACATCGGCCAGCCGGACTCCAGGCCGAACAGGCCGAGCGACTCGACGTAGTCCCCGATGAAGATGACGATCGCGGCGGGCGCGAGGACGTACTCGATGAGGATCGCCGTACCCGTCAGGAAGCCGCCCCATGGGCCCAGCGCCCGCCGGGCGAAGCCGTAGCCGCCGCCCGCCGTCGGCAGGATCGAGGACAGCTCGGCGAGGGCGAAGACCATGCAGGCGTACATCGCGCCCATCAGCACCATGGCGATCGCGAGCCCGCCGAAGCCGCCCTCGGCCAGGCCGAAGTTCCAGCCCGAGTAGTCGCCGGAGACGACGTAGGCGACGCCGAGGCCGGTCAGCAGCACCCAGCCGGCGCTGCCCCGGCGGAGCGCTCTGCGCTCCAGATAGTCGTCGCCCTCCGGGGCGACGGGAGTGGTGGTGGGTTCCTGGGACATGGGCAGACTCCCTCAATGGAATGAGGCCATACCTTTGCGGTGCGGACCGAGGGAAGGCAAGACCCGTGCGTTAATCGCCCGTAAATCCTCACCGCGCCACCGCCTCGCTCAGCCGCCGCGCGGGAACGCGGCCCGGCTCAGCCGAGGAACCCGCGCAGCAGCGCCGCCGTCCCCCCGCAGTGTTCGCGCATGATCTCCCGCGCCTGATCCGCGTCGCCCTCGATCACGGCCTCCACCAGGGCGGTGTGCTGCCGCTGGGAGTGCTCCAGGTTGCGCACCAGGAGCGGGATGCAGTCGAGCAGGTCGTTGACGCTGGCGCGGACGCCCGCGTACTGGGCCGTGAGCGTGGGGGAGCCGGACAGCTCGGCGATCGTCAGGTGCAGCAGCGTGTCCAGGCGGCGGTAGTCGGCGAGCGGGGCGTCGTGCGTGCGCGCCAGGGCCTCCCGGAGCCGTTCCGCCTGCTTCTCGTCCAGCCCGTGCGCCGCGCACAGCCCGGCCGCGCCCACCTCCAGCACCTCCCGGAAGCGCAGTACGTCCTCTATGTCGACCTCGGCGATCCGCCGCCGCAGCTCGTCCTCGCCGCCCGCGTCCGTGCGCGGCAGCACGAACGTGCCGCCGTAGCGCCCGCGCCGGGACTCGACCAGACCCTGGTCCTGGAGCACCTTCAGCACCTCGCGCAGCGTCACCCGGCTGACCCCCAGCCGCTCCGCCAGCTCCCGCTCGGCCGGCAGCCGCTCGCCCCCCGCCACCAGGCCCAGCCGCAGGACCTGGAGGATCTGCTCCAGCGCCTCCTCGAAGCCGTTGCCCGCGCGCACCGGCCGCAGCACCGGCGTCAGCCCGTCCCGCATCTCGCCCCCAGGTTCCTCCGGCATGTGGCCGTACCCCCTTCCCAAGCAATGGTTCTCCGCAATACCTTATGGCTCCCGGCGGATCCAAGGCAGCGGATCCAAGGAGCCTAGGAGGCCTTCCCGTGGCAGACCGCACACCCCCGCTGAGCGTCGAGGAGCTGCACGCCCTCGTCGCGGGCGGTGAGATCGACACTGTCGTCCTGGCCTTCCCCGACATGCAAGGGCGGCTTCAGGGCAAGCGGTTCGCCGCCCGTTTCTTCCTCGACGAGGTGCTCCAGCACGGCACCGAGGGCTGCAACTACCTGCTCGCCGTCGACACCGAGATGAACACCGTCGAGGGCTACGCGATGTCCTCCTGGGACCGCGGCTACGGCGACTTCGCGATGCACCCGGACCTGAGCACCCTGCGCCGCGTCCCCTGGAACGAGGGCACGGCCATGCTCCACGCCGACCTCGCCTGGAGCGACGGCTCCCCGGTGGTCGCCGCGCCCCGCCAGATACTGCGCCGCCAGCTGGAGCGCCTGGCCGAGCTCGGCTACACCGCCCAGGTCGGCACCGAGCTGGAGTTCATCGTCTTCAAGGACAGCTACGAACAGGCCTGGGACGCCAACTACAGCGGCCTCACCCCGGCCAACCAGTACAACATCGACTACTCGGTCCTCGGCACCGGCCGCATCGAGCCCCTGCTGCGCCGGATCCGCAACGAGATGGCGGCGGCCGGCCTCACCGTCGAGTCCGCCAAGGGCGAGTGCAACCCCGGCCAGCACGAGATCGCCTTCCGCTACGACGAGGCCCTGGTCACCTGCGACCAGCACTCCGTCTACAAGACCGGAGCCAAGGAGATCGCCTCCCAGGAGGGCATGTCGATCACCTTCATGGCCAAGTACAACGAGCGCGAGGGCAACTCCTGCCACATCCACCTCTCGCTCGCGGACGCGGACGGCGGCAACGCCATGGCCGGGGACGGTGAGGGCGGCATGTCGGACGTCATGCGGCACTTCCTCGCCGGACAGCTCGCCGCCCTGCGCGACTTCTCCCTGCTCTACGCCCCCCACATCAACTCCTACAAGCGGTTCCAGCCCGGCTCCTTCGCCCCGACCGCCGTAGCCTGGGGGCACGACAACCGCACCTGCGCACTGCGGGTGGTCGGCCACGGCCGCTCCCTGCGCTTCGAGAACCGGCTGCCCGGCGGCGACGTCAACCCCTACCTCGCCGTCGCCGGACTGGTCGCGGCCGGACTGCACGGCATCGAACAGAAGCTGGAGCTGCCCGAACCCTGTCCCGGCAACGCCTACACCGCCGACTTCGCCCACGTCCCCACCACCCTGCGCGAGGCCGCCGAGCTCTGGGAGAACAGCCCCGTCGCGAAGGCCGCCTTCGGGGACGAGGTCGTCGCGCACTACCGCAACATGGCGCGGGTCGAGCTGGACGCCTTCGACGCCGCGGTGACCGACTGGGAGCTGCGCCGCTCCTTCGAACGTATGTGAGGCCCCCCTTGTCTTCCGAGCACCTTCTGGAAGTACTGAACCCCGCGACCGAGGAGGTCGTCGCGGCCATCGCGGCGGCCGGCCCGGCCGACGTCGACGCGGCGGTCACCCTGGCCGCCCGGGCCCAGACCGTCTGGGCCGCCCTCGCACCCGGCGACCGCGCCCGGCTGCTGCGCCGCTTCGCGGCCACCGTCGACGAGCACCTGGAGGAACTGGCCCGCCTGGAGGTCCGCGAGGCCGGCCACCTCATCGGCAACGCCCGCTGGGAGGCCGGCAACGTCCGTGACCTGCTGGACTACGCGGCCGGGGGAGTGGAGCGGCTCACCGGCCGGCAGATCCCGGTGCCCGGCGGCCTGAACGTCACGATCCTCGAACCGCTCGGCGTCGTCGGCGTGATCGCGCCCTGGAACTTCCCCATGCCGATCGCCGCCTGGGGCACCGCCCCCGCCCTCGCGGCCGGCAACGCGGTCATCCTCAAGCCCGCCGAGACCACCCCCCTCACCGCCCTGCGCCTCGCCGAACTCGCCCTGGAGGCCGGGCTCCCCGAGCACCTCTTCCAGGTCCTGCCGGGGCACGGCGCCGTCGCGGGCGAGGCCCTGGTCCGGCACCCCGGCATCGCCAAGGTCGTCTTCACCGGCTCCACCCGCACCGGGGCGCGCGTCGCCGCGATCGGCGCCGAGCAGGTCAAGCCGGTCACCCTCGAACTCGGCGGCAAGAGCCCCAACATCGTCTTCGCCGACGCCGACCTCAAGACCGCCGTCGACCCCTTCTCCTTCCTCGACAACTCCGGCCAGGACTGCTGCGCCCGCACCCGCATCCTGGTCCAGGAGCCGGTGTACGACGAGGTCCGCGAGATGCTCGCCGAGGCCCTGGCCGCCGTGGTGGTGGGCGACCCGGCCGACGAGAAGACCCAGATGGGCCCGCTGATCTCCCGGCAGCAGCTCGACCGCGTCCGGAGTTTCGTCCCCGACGACGCCCCGGCCCTGCGCGGCAGCGCCCCCCAGGGTCCCGGCTTCTGGTTCCCGCCGACCGTGCTCACCGGCGAGCGGCCCGACTCGGCGGCGGCCTGCGAGGAGATCTTCGGCCCGGTCGCCGTCCTGCTGCCGTTCACCGACGAGGCGGACGCCGTCCGCCTGGCCAACGACACCCCCTACGGCCTCTCCGGCTCCATCTGGACGAGGGACGTCGGCCGGGCCCTCCGCGTCTCCCAGGCGGTCCGCGCCGGAAACCTGTCCGTCAACTCCCACGCCAGCGTCCGCTACTGGACCCCGTTCGGCGGCTACAAGCAGTCGGGCGTCGGCCGTGAACTCGGCCCCGACGCCCTGGCCGCCTTCACCGAAACCAAGAACGTCTTCATCAGCACGGAAGGCCCCGCACAGTGACCCAGGCTCAGGAGAACATCTGCCGCCGACTGGTCGGCCGTACGGCCGTCATCACCGGAGCCGGCAGCGGCATCGGCCTCGCCGCCGCGCGCCGCCTCGCCTCCGAGGGCGCGCACGTCGTCTGCGGCGACGTCGACGAGGTACGCGGCAAGGCCGCCGCCGAGGAGACCGGCGGCACCTTCGTCAAGGTCGACGTCACCGACCCCGAGGAGGTCGAGGCGCTCTTCCGGACGGCCTACGACACGTACGGCAGTGTCGACATCGCCTTCAACAACGCCGGTATCTCCCCGCCCGACGACGACTCCATCCTGGAGACCGGCCTGGAGGCCTGGAAGCGCGTCCAGGAGGTCAACCTCACCTCGGTCTACCTGTGCTGCAAGGCCGCCATCCCCTACATGCGGCAGCAGAGCAAGGGCTCCATCATCAACACCGCGTCCTTCGTGGCGAGGATGGGCGCCGCCACGTCCCAGATCTCGTACACGGCCTCCAAGGGCGGCGTCCTCGCCATGTCCCGCGAACTGGGCGTGCAGTTCGCCCGCGAGGGCATCCGCGTGAACGCCCTGTGCCCCGGTCCGGTCAACACCCCGCTCCTCCAGGAGCTGTTCGCCAAGGACCCGGAGCGCGCCGCGCGCCGTCTGGTGCACGTCCCGGTCGGCCGCTTCGCCGAGGCCGAGGAGATCGCCGCCGCCGTCGCCTTCCTGGCCAGCGACGACTCCTCCTTCGTGAACGCCACCGACTTCCTGGTCGACGGCGGGATCGCGGGGGCGTACGTGACACCCCTCTAGGCCCCTGGCTCTAGAGTGCCGGGATGAGCATGACGCCGCCGCCCGGCTGGTATCCCGACCCGCACGGCCCCCATCTGGAACGCTGGTGGGACGGCACGGCCTGGACCGAGCACCGCCGCGCGCCGGGGGGCACCGCGGGCCCGGTGCCCCCGCCCCCGGGCGGCGGCACCGGGCGCGCGAAGACGGTCGCCCTCGTCACCGCCGGGGCGGTCCTGGTCGCGGCGATCGTCACCGGAGCCCTGGTCCTCGCCGGCGGCGACGACAGCGGCGCGGAGACGAGGACGGTTCCGACCGCCCCCGGCCCCACGGCGTCGGACCCCTCGGAGCCGACTCCGGAGACGTCTTCCTCCGAGCCCTCCGCCGACGACCCGGCCGTCGTCGAGGACCAGCTCAACGGCGTCACCTTCCCGCTGCTCGACGGCTGGGTCCGCCCGCAGCACGTCGCCGAGGACGACGTCGTCATGACGACGGACGGCACATACGACTGCCCCGGCGACGGCACCGTCTGCCGCCACGGCCTCGTCGTCTCCCGCACGGTCACCGCGAACGACGAGAAGTCCCCCGAGGCCCTCGCCAAGGCGGACATCTCCGAGGCGGCCGAGGAGGCCTACGACCGCGACCGGATCGGCCGCAAGCCGCACGGGGGCATGGAATCCCACGAGGTCGTGAAGTCCGGGCCGGTCGCGGTGGCGGGCCGCGCCGGGTACTTCGTGCGCTGGCGCGTCCACACCGCCAAGGGGCCGGGCGGCTACGTCCAGTCGCTCGTCTTCCCCTCCAGCGTCGGCACCGAGTCACCGGTCCTCGTCCGGTACGTCTTCGACGCGGGCGAGGACGGACCGCCGCTCGCCGACATGGACCGCGTCACCAAGGGCATCCGCCCGGTCGGCGACGCGGACACGGGCGGCGGCGTCGGCAGCAGCATCGGCCCCTCGGACTGACGCGGTTACAGGAAGGTGTGTCCCTCGCCGCGATAGGTCGGCACGGTCGCCGTCACCGCGTCGCCCTCGATCAGCCGCAGCTGGTCGAACCGCTCGCACAGCTCACCGGCCTTCGCGTGCCGGAACCAGACCTTGTCACCGATCAGCAGATCGTCGGCCGGAGAGCCGAGCAGCGGCGTCTGCACCTCACCGGCCCCCTCCTGAGGGTCGTAGCGCAGCCCCTCGGGCAGATACGGCACGGGCGACCGGTCCGCCCCGGCGGCACCGGACGCGGGATACCCGCCACCGAGCACGGTCACCACGCCCACCCCGGGCCGCCGTACGACCGG
This sequence comes from Streptomyces sp. CRCS-T-1, assembly GCF_024442335.1. Lineage (NCBI taxonomy): Bacteria > Bacillati > Actinomycetota > Actinomycetes > Kitasatosporales > Streptomycetaceae > Streptomyces > Streptomyces sp. CRCS-T-1. The sequence goes on from NZ_CP101651.1 coordinate 6,924,560, forward strand.
CTGGGCGAACAGGGCCGCCGGACGGCCGCTGAACGACGTGTAGTTGTCGAACAGCCGCGGCACGTACAGCCCCGAGCCGGCGGCGATCTCGGTCACCGAGTCCTCCGCCGCCGTGTGCTGCACCGAGCCGGTGCCGCCGCCGTTGACGAACTCAAGCCCCGGCACCACGGCCCGCACCGCGCGCACCACCTCCGCACGCCGCTCGGCGAGTTCACGCCTGGCGGCGGCCTGCATCAGCCGCACGGCACGCGAGCGCAGCGGGCGCCCCGCCACCGCGTCCCCGACACCGGCGACGTGTCCCTCGTACGCCATGATCCCCACGACCTCGAAGCCGGGCCGCCGGGCCACGGCCCGGGCCACGTCCGCGACCTGCGCGGGGGAGTGCAGCGGCGAACGCCGGGCCCCGACGCGCACGCGCCCACCGAGCAGCCGCAGGGACGTGTCCAACTCCAGGCACACCCGCACCACTTCACGCCCACCGCCCCGCGAGGCGTCGATCAGATCGAGCTGCGCGACATCGTCGACCATGACGGTGACGGCGGCGGCGAGCTTGGGATCACCGGCCAGCTCGGCGTACGCGGCACGGTCGGCCGACGGGTAGGCGAGCAGCACGTCCTCGAACCCCGAGCGGGCCAGCCACAGCGACTCGGCGAGCGTGAAGGACATGATCCCGGCGAAACCGTCCCGGGCCAGGACGCGTTCCAGCAGCGCCCGGCACCGCACGGACTTGCTGGCGACCCGTACGGGCTTGCCCCCGGCGCGGCGGACCAGATCGGCGGCGTTGGCGTCGAAGGCCTCCAGGTCCACGATCGCGAGAGGGGCGTCGAGATGGGCTGTGGCCCGGTCGTAACGGGCCCGGTCGGCGGCGCGCGCAGTCATGAACGCAGCCTGCCAGACTGGATTACCGCAGGGTAGGGGGACGTTCCGGGCAGATGCCCCGGGCTCGTGGACTGGTTCCCGTATCCGCAGGAACAAGCCGTAGAGTGACGCGCACGTACGGCGGAACGGGCCGGCCGGGGATCCGCGCCGGGATGACGCTCCGTCCGTACGGGTATGTGTGCCCGGGACGATTACGTGCCGGGCCTCGGGCAGGACGCCACCGGCCCGCGCAGAACGCAGCGGCCCGGGCACGAGGAAACGGGGGGTGCATGAGCACGGAAGCGCGGCGTGCCCCTTTCCCCCCACGCCCCACCAGCCCACCGCGTCCCCCACACCCCCCGGAGAACACGACACCCACGGACGACGCCGCGTCGCCCGCGGACCCGCTCGACTCTTCTGACCCCGGCCGGCCGACCAGGACGCGTGGTGTGTCGGACGGGCGTGGGTTCTTCGACGCCGGCGGCATGACGACAGAGACGCAGGGCCCCTCCTCGGCGCGCGAGGCCACCTCGACGGACTCTGCCACCGAGGACCGGGCCACGTCCCGTGGGCGTATCGGCGCGGGTGGCTCATCGTCAGGCGACGGCACCGGTCCGGGCTCCTCCGGTTCCGTTGGCGGTTCGAACGGGCGCCCCCGCTTCCCGAGCCTCGGTGCCACCGCGCCCGAGCGCACGGAGTCGACGACCCCGCCCCCGCCGCTCGCCTCCGCCCGCTTCCCGGACACGCCGCCCGGCGTCCGCCCCGAGACCCGGCCAGAGCCGAACAAGCCGTCCACCCGGCCCGGCGTCCGCCCCGAGTCGAACAGGCCGTCCACGCCCCCGCCGTTCGCCTCCGCCCGCTTCCCGGACACGCCGCCCGGCGCTCGCCCCGAGGCCCGGTCAGAGCCGAACAAGCCGTCCACCCGGCCTGGCGTCCGCCCCGAGTCGAACAGGCCGTCCACGCCCCCCGGCGCCCGCCCCGAGTCGAATGGGCCGTCCACCCCGCTCGGCGTCCGCCCTGAGTCGAACAAGTCGGCCACACCGCCTGCCACCCCTCCGCGCCCCGGTCACCTGCCGGGCGCCTCCGGACGGCCCGGGCCGCTCCCCGCGCCGCGCCGTGCCGGCGCTCCCGCCGAGGACGCGGCGGAGACGACCCGGCGCCTGCGGCCGATCCCCGCAGACCCGGCACCCGCCGAAACCGCCGGAACCGCCGGAACCGCCGGAACCGCCGGAACCTCCGGCCGTCCCGGTCCCGTACGCCCCGGCACCCCGCCGCGCCCCACCCGTGAGCCGCAGGCCGGTACGGGCCTGCTCGGCGGAGCCGATGCCGGTTCCGGTGCCATGCCCGCGATGAGCATGCCGCCCGCGCCCACCCAGCGCCCCCGCCCCGCGACCCCGGCCCCTCCGCCCCCGGAGTCCCCCCGCGTCTCGCCCGACCCGGCCTTCTCCTGGAGCGCGAGCGGCCCCCTGACCCCCGGCGGGACACTCACCGGCGCCCGGCCCGTCGTGTCGTTCGGGCAGCCCGAGGTGTACGACGACGACGCCCGGCCCCGCCTGCTCGGCCGACGCGGTGCGTCGCAGGCCGCCGCTGCCGCCGCCTGTCTCGTGCTCGGGCTGGGACTCATCTCGGGTGCCGTCACCGGCAGCTGGCTGATCGGGGACTCCGGCGAGGAGGGCTCGCGCAGCACCTTCTCCACGGCCGGGAGCCTCTGGCACAGCGTCCCCGTCGACCAGCTCTTCCCGCCCACCGTGCAGGGCAAGGGCGCCGGCCCCGGCGGCGCCGACCGCACCTGGACCCGTATCGCCGTCGCCCCCGACAGCGGCTGCGAGGACGCCTTCGACCCCCTGCTGCGCAAGGCCCTCGCCCCCGTCGGCTGCGAGCGGCTCCTGCGCGCCACCTACACCGACGCCACCCAGAGCTACGTGACCACCGTCGGCCTGCTCTTCACCACGGCCGACGCCCCGGGCATGACCTCCCTCGCGAACCGTTTCCGCAAGGAGCGCCTGGACCGCCGCAGCGACCTGATGCCCCTGCCGTACGCCGCGAAGAACACCCCCGCCGCCGACTTCGGCAGGGGACAGCGAGCCGCCTGGACCGTCTCCGTGCTCACCGAGGCCCCGGTCGTCGTCTACGCCGTCTCCGGCTGGGCCGACGGCCGCACCGTCGACGACCCGCAGCCCGCCGAGGACGCCATGGAGCCGAACGCCACCACCGCCCCGGCCCAGGCCGGCCTCGGCAACGAGGCGCAGGGCCTCGCCGACCGCGTCGAACGCGACCTCCGCAGAAACGTCCGCTCGGCCACGGAGCAGCCGTCGTGAAAGCCGTAAGCCGCCCGGCCGGACAAGCCTTCGCGCCACGGCGAGCCGTCGCGACCCGGCGGGCCGGAGCCCTCGGCGTCCTGCTCGCCGCGGGCCTCGTCCTCCTGCCCGCCCCCGCCGCCCACGCCGACAGCATCCGCGCCCAGCAGTGGGCCCTGGAGGCCATGCACACCCAGGAGGCCTGGCAGACCACCAAGGGCGACGGCATCACCGTCGCCGTCCTGGACACCGGTGTCGAGGCCGACCACCCCGACCTGGTCGGCAATGTCCTCACCGGCAAGGACCTGGTCGGCTTCGGAGCCGAGCCGGGCGAGCGCGCCTGGGCCCGGCACGGCACCGCCATGGCCGGCATCATCGCCGGCCACGGACACGGCCCGGGCAACGCCGACGGCGTCCTCGGCATCGCCCCCGAGGCAAAGATCCTCCCCGTCCGCGTGATCCTGGAGGACGGCGACCCCTCCCGCGCCAAGGCCCGCAGCACCCGCGGCAACGCCCTCGCCGAGGGCATCCGCTGGGCCGCCGACCACGGCGCCGACGTCATCAACCTCTCCCTCGGCGACGACTCCGCCTCCGCCCACCCCGAACCCACCGAGGACGCGGCCATCCAGTACGCCCTGAAGAAGGGGGTGGTCGTCGTCGCCTCCTCGGGCAACGGCGGCGAGAAGGGCGACCACATCTCCTACCCGGCCGCCTACCCGGGCGTCATCGCCGCCACCGCCGTCGACCGCTCCGGAACCCGCGCCACCTTCTCCACCCGCCGCTGGTACGCCACCGTCAGCGCCCCCGGCGTCGACGTCGTCATCGCCGACCCCGACCACAAGTACTACGAGGGCTGGGGCACCAGCGCCGCCGCCGCCTTCGTCTCCGGCGCCGCCGCCCTGGTCAAGGCCGCCCACCCGGACCTGACCCCGGCCCAGATCAAGTCGCTCCTCGAGGACACCGCCCGCAACGCCCCCGTCGGGGGCCGCGACGACTCCCGGGGCTTCGGCTTCATCGACCCGGCCGCCGCCATCAAGGCCGCCGACGGGCTGAAGCCGGAGGGCCTGCGCGCGGTGTCGCACAGCGAGAAGTACTTCGGCAGCGGCCCGGACGACGAGTCCTTGGGCGGCGACACCGCCGACTGGGCCGCCCCTCTCGCGGGCAGTGCCGGTGGCGTCCTGCTGGTGGCGGCCGTGGTCCTGTGGCGCGGCCGCCGTACGCACCGCGACGACTTCTAGCCGTCGAGGGACCCCAACCCCTGCCGAGGCGGCGGCACCCGGCCGATAGGGTCGACGACCGTGGCGAACAAGAACATCCCCGACTCCGGCTTCTCCGACGACGACGGCTCCGCCGACCCCCGGCTGAGCGCGGCCCTCACCGCCTGGTCGGAGGACCGCGGCGCGGTCGGCCCGGTCCTCGACGCCCTCAAGGGCGCCCGGCTGCTCGTCCCCGTCGTGGCCGTGCTCGGCGAGGTCGAGGAGGACGAGCGGGGACTGCGCCACGAGAAGACCAGCGACATGGCCGTACCGACGCTGAAGGCCGGAAGCCGCACCGCTTTGCCCGCCTTCACGTCCACGGAGTCCCTCGCCCGCTGGGACCCGGCGGCCCGCCCCGTCGCCGTGCCCCTGCACCAGGCGCTCCAGGCCGCCGCCCACGAGAAGGCGGACACGGTCGTGCTGGATCTGGCCGGGCCCGTGCCCTTCGAACTCACCGGCTCCGCGCTGCTCGCCCTCGCGGAGGGCCGCTCGACCACCGACCCGCTGGCCGACCCGGCCGTGATCACGGCCGTACGCGCGGCCGTGGCCGCCGAGCCCGCCGTCCTGCGCGCCCATCTCGGACCGGGCCGCGCCGACGGCACCCTCGCTCTGGTCCTCGCCCCGTCCGCGACCCCGGCCGAGGCCGCCCGGTCCGTCGCCGAGCGGCTCGCCGCCGACGAAACGCTGAGGGCCCGCCTGGTGCGCGGCCTCGACCTGGCACTTCTGCCGGCCGAGGCGACGCCCCCGGGCGAGCCCTTGTTCGAACGCTGACGGACCTGCCGCTCCCGGCCGGCCTCAGTGACCCGCCGTAGAAGCGACCGGCCGTGGAAGTGGCTAGCCGTAGACCGGGCCCGTGTACTTCTCGCCCGGCCCCTGGCCCGGCTCGTCCGGGCTCAGCGACGCCTCGCGGAACGCCAGCTGCAGCGACTTCAGGCCGTCGCGCAGCGGCGAGGCGTGGAAGGAGCTGATCTCGGTCGCGGAGGCGTCCAGCAGGCCGGCCAGCGCGTGCACCAGCTTGCGGGCCTCGTCCAGGTCCTTGTGCTTGTCGCCCTCCTCGGTCAGACCGAGCTTCACCGCGGCGGCGCTCATCAGGTTGACGGCGACCGTCACGATCACCTCGACCGCCGGGACCTCGGCGATGTCGCGGGCCATGGCGTCGAAGTCGGGGGATTCAGGAGGGGTCTCACTCATGCCCCACACGATAGGCGCAGGGCGGCCCCCTGCCGCACCAGGCCCCACGGCGCACCAATTAGCCGTTCCTGGCCATTGCTGGTAACCTCGTGTAACGACCGGTCGGACCCGTATGCCTCACGGCCCGCGAGCCCGACCCACAAGTGGAGGCTTTCGAACTCCCACCTGATCGCCCCCAGGGCGGCGGGTCACCGGTCAGACGATCCCGTCCCAGCGGCGGCGATCCGTCCGAAAGCGCGCCCCGCGGTCACCGCGGCGGTGCTCCGGTAGTTCGAGGAGCCCCGCCTGGGATCGTCCGGGGCATTTTTTCTGCTTCGGCGCGGTTAGGTCTATCGAATAGAGACGTTACGCGGCCGTCCGCCAGACCGTCGCGTGGTGCTACCGAGGAGGATCCATCAGCGCCGAGCCCCGCATCAACGACCGGATTCGCGTTCCCGAGGTGCGACTTGTCGGTCCCAGTGGCGAGCAGGTGGGCATCGTCCCCCTGGCCAAGGCACTGGAGCTTGCGCAGGAGTACGACCTGGACCTGGTCGAGGTCGCGGCGAATGCCCGTCCGCCCGTGTGCAAGCTCATGGACTACGGGAAGTTCAAGTACGAGTCGGCCATGAAGGCCCGTGAGGCGCGCAAGAACCAGGCGCACACGGTCATCAAGGAGATGAAGCTCCGGCCGAAGATCGACCCGCACGACTATGACACCAAGAAGGGTCACGTCGTCCGGTTCCTCAAGCAGGGCGACAAGGTCAAGATCACGATCATGTTCCGTGGTCGCGAGCAGTCCCGGCCTGAGCTGGGCTACCGACTGCTGCAGCGTCTCGCGGAGGACGTCCAGGACCTCGGTTTCGTCGAGTCGAACCCGAAGCAGGACGGCCGAAACATGATCATGGTCCTCGGTCCGCACAAGAAGAAGACCGAGGCGATGGCCGAGGCTCGCCAGGCGCAGGAGGCCCGCAAGGCGGAAGCGAAGGCCAACCCCGGCCGCTCGCAGAACGCCGCGGAAGCCGACGCGGACGTCGAGGCGCCGGCCGAGGAGCCCGCCGAGGCGTGACCCCTGGGGACGCGAGTCCCGAGGAAGCAATCGAAACAAGACGACGCTCCACCGTGCCCGGTTTCACGACCGGGCACCGGAGCGCCACCGACGAGGAGAGTACGGCGCTATGCCGAAGAACAAGTCGCACAGCGGGTCCAGCAAGCGCTTCAAGGTCACCGGCTCCGGCAAGGTGCTCCGTGAGCGTGCCGGCAAGCGCCACCTGCTCGAGCACAAGTCGTCCCGTGTGACGCGCCGCCTCACCGGCAACGCCGAGATGGCCCCGGGCGACGCCAAGAAGATCAAGAAGCTTCTCGGCAAGTGACGCATCGGCGCGCGAGCGCCGTACGTCAGGACCGGGACCCAATCGATTTCGGGCCGTGTGACGACCACCACGGCCCCGCTACAAGGAGTTAAAAAGTGGCACGCGTCAAGCGGGCAGTGAACGCCCACAAGAAGCGCCGGGCGATCCTCGAGCAGGCCTCCGGCTACCGCGGTCAGCGTTCGCGCCTGTACCGCAAGGCCAAGGAGCAGGTCACCCACTCGCTGGTCTACAACTACAACGACCGCAAGAAGCGCAAGGGCGACTTCCGTCAGCTGTGGATCCAGCGCATCAACGCCGCTGCCCGCGCCAACGGCATCACGTACAACCGCTTCATCCAGGGTCTGAAGGCCGCGAACGTCGAGGTCGACCGCAAGATCCTGGCCGAGCTGGCCGTCAACGACGCCGGTGCGTTCGCCGCGCTCGTCGAGGTCGCCCAGAAGGCGCTGCCGAGCGACGTCAACGCGCCCAAGGCTGCGTGACGCCGCGCCGGCCGCAAGCCGACGTGATTCAAGGACCCGCAGGCCGAACGGCCTGCGGGTCCTGCTGTGCAGCGAGCAGAAAGTGAACAGGATGTCCCCCGCCACGCCCGAGCTCATCTCCCCCCGCTCACCCCGCGTGCTGGCCGCGCGGCGGCTGGCCAAGCGGAACTTCCGGGGGAAGGAGCGGCTGTTCCTCGCCGAGGGGCCGCAGGCCGTGCGCGAGGCGGCCGGGCACCGGTCCGGGGACACGGCCACGCTCACGGAGCTCTTCGCGACGGTGGAGGCCGCCGAGCGGTACGCCGACATCGTGGGGGCGGTCCGGGACGCCGGCGCCCGCGTGCACCTCGCCTCCGAGCAGGTCATCGCCGACATCTCCACCACCGTCACCCCGCAGGGACTCGTCGGCGTCTGCCGGTTCCTGGACACGCCCTTCGAGGAGGTCCTCCAGGCGCGGCCCCGGCTCGTCGCCCTCCTCGCGAACGTCCGCGACCCCGGCAACGCCGGAACCGTACTGCGCTGCGCGGACGCCGCCGGCGCCGAGGCGGTCGTCCTGACCGACGCCTCCGTCGACGTGTACAACCCCAAGGCCGTCCGCGCCTCCGTCGGTTCCCTGTTCCATCTGCCCGTCGCCGTCGGCGTCCCCGTGGAGCAGGCCGTCGACAGGCTGCGGGCCGCCGGAGTCCGGGTCCTCGCCGCCGACGGGGCGGGCGACCGCGACCTCGACGAGGAGCTCGACAAGGGCACCATGGGCGAGCCGACCGCCTGGGTCTTCGGGAACGAGGCCTGGGGCCTCCCCGAGGAGACCCGCGCCCTCACCGACGCCGTCGTGCGGGTCCCGATCCACGGGAAGGCCGAGAGCCTGAACCTCGCCACCGCCGCGGCCGTATGTCTCTATGCGTCCGCGCGTGCACAGCGCGCCGCCGGAGGGTGCCGTTCCGTCACCGGGAACTAGTAGGGTGACCAGCTCAGGGACCCTCCCCCAAGCTGTCGGCTGCGCTCGAGCAGGGGGGACCCCCATGGAACCTGAGAGGTGGGGAACGGGGATGAGCGTCGGCACGAGCAGCGCACCGGGAGCCCAGGACGCCGGGAACCCGCCCGCCGCGTTCGGGCCGCCCGGTGATCTCGCCGGCCTCGGCATAGACCCCGACCAGCTCCCCGACGGACTCGTCGTCGCCGACGAGCAGGGCCGCGTCATCTGCTTCAACGCCGCCGCCCAGCGCATCACCGCCGTCACCGCCCGGGACGCCCTCGGGCAGCGGCTCGAGAAAGCCCTGCCGTTAGAGGACCTGGAAGGCCGCCGCTGGTGGCAGCTCACCGACCCCTACGGCGGCCTCGCCATCCGGGTCGGACAGCCCGAGCGCAACCTCCTGCTCCCCGGCGGGCGTGAGGTGCTGGTCTCCGCGCGCTACGTCCGCAGCCGCCCCACCGGGCCCGTCCGGCGTCTCATCGTCACCCTGCGCGACACCGAGGCCCGCCGCCGCACCGAGCGCAGCCACGCCGAGCTGATCGCCACCGTCGCCCACGAACTGCGCTCCCCGCTCACCTCGGTCAAGGGCTTCACCGCCACCCTGCTCGCCAAGTGGGAACGCTTCACCGACGACCAGAAGCGGCTGATGCTGGAGACCGTCGACGCCGACGCCGACCGGGTCACCCGGCTCATCGCCGAGCTGCTCGACATCTCGCGGATCGACTCCGGCCGGCTGGAGGTGCGCCGCCAGCCCGTCGACATCGGCGCGGCCGTCGGACGGCACATCCAGGCCTACGTCGCCGCCGGGCAGGCGGCCGACCGGTTCCTGCTGCGCCTCCAGCAGCCGCTGCCCGATCTGTGGGCCGACCCCGACAAGATCGACCAGGTGCTCAGCAACCTCCTGGAAAATGCCGTGCGGCACGGCGAGGGAACTGTCACGATCGACGTCACGGCCACGGCGTCCCTCCGCGAGGGAGAGTTCGCCGAGAACGCAGCCACGTCGGTCACGGTGAGCGACGAGGGGCCCGGCATCCCGGAGGAGTCCATGAACCGCGTCTTCACCCGCTTCTGGCGGGGCAGCAAGCGCGGTGGCACCGGCCTCGGGCTCTACATCGTCAAGGGCATCGTCGAGGCCCACGGCGGCACCATCACGGTCGGCCGCGCGCCCGGCGCCGGCGCCGAGTTCCGATTTACGTTGCCCGTGAGCGCTCCGGCCTATCTCGCCTGAGCCGCCCGCGGGCGCATTCGTATACCTCCACCCCGTTAGACTCGGCCATTGGCACCCATGTGTCCTGCACACGGCCCATCGCGGAGTCTCGGAGTCGGTGACGGGGACCTTCAGTTAGCCAATCGGAAGCACGGGAAGAGATGTCGGCACCCAATAAGTCGTACGACCCGGTCGAGGTCGAGACACTGAAACCGGAAGAGATCGAGCGCATGCGGGACGAGGCGCTCGCCGCCTTCGCCGCCGCGGACTCCCTCGACGCACTCCAGGAGGCCAAGGTCGCCCACACCGGCGGCACCTCCCCGCTGGCCCTCGCCAACCGCGAGATCGGCGCCCTGCCCCCGCACGCCAAGGCGGAGGCCGGCAAGCGCGTCGGCCAGGCACGCGGCGCCGTGAACAAGGGCCTCGCCGCCCGCCAGGCCGAACTCGAGGCCGAGCGGGACACCCGCGTGCTCGTCGAGGAGGCCGTGGACGTCACGCTGCCCCACGACCGGGTACCGGCCGGCGCCCGGCACCCGCTCACCACGCTGTCGGAGCGCATCGAGGACATCTTCGTGGCCATGGGCTACGAGGTCGCCGAGGGCCCCGAGGTCGAGGCCGAGTGGTTCAACTTCGACGCCCTGAACATCGGCCCGGACCACCCGGCCCGCGGCGAGCAGGACACCTTCTTCGTCAAGGGCGCCAAGGGCGGCACCGAGTCCGGTGTCGTGCTGCGCACCCACACCTCGCCCGTACAGATCCGCTCCCTGCTCGACCGCGAGCTGCCGGTCTATGTGATCTGTCCCGGTGTCGTCTACCGCACCGACGAGCTGGACGCCACGCACACGCCCGTCTTCCGCCAGGTCGAACTGCTCGCGATCGACGAGGGCCTCACCATGGCCGACCTCAAGGGCACCCTGGACCACATGGTCCAGTCGCTGTTCGGCGAGGGCATGAAGACCCGGCTGCGGCCGAACTTCTTCCCCTTCACCGAGCCGTCCGCCGAGATGGACATGGTCTGCTACGTGTGCCGCGGCGCCTCCGTCGGCAACCCCGACCGGTCCTGCCGCACCTGCTCGTCCGAGGGCTGGATCGAGCTGGGCGGCTGCGGCATGGTCAACCCGCGCGTGCTGCGGGCCTGCGGTGTCGACCCGGAGAAGTACAGCGGCTTCGCCTTCGGGTTCGGCATCGAACGGATGCTGATGTTCCGCCACAACGTCGAAGACATGCGAGACATGGTCGAGGGTGACGTCCGGTTCACCCGGCCGTTCGGGATGGAGATCTGATGCGGGTCCCGCTTTCTTGGCTGCGGGAGTACGTCGACCTGCCGGAGACGGAGACCGGTCGTGACGTGCAGGCCAAGCTGATTTCGGCCGGTCTGGAGGTCGAGACCGTCGAGCAGCTCGGCGCCGACCTCAAGGGTCCCCTGGCCGTGGGCCGGGTGGCGACCATCGAGGAGCTGACGGAGTTCAAGAAGCCGATCCGCTTCTGCACCGTCGACGTCGGCCAGGCCAACGGAACCGGCGAACTCCAGGAGATCGTCTGCGGCGCCCGCAACTTCGCCGTCGGCGACAAGGTCGTCGTCGCGCTGCCCGGCGCTGTCCTGCCCGGTGACTTCCAGATCGCCGAGCGCAAGACCTACGGCAAGATGTCGCGCGGCATGATCTGCTCCAGCGACGAGCTGAGCATGGGCGACGACGGCACCAAGGGCATCATCGTGCTGCCGCCGGAGACCGAGGTCGGCAAGGACGCCGTCGAGCTGCTGGAGCTGGTCGACGAGGTCCTGGACATCGCCGTCACCGCCAACCGCGGCGACTGCCTGTCCATCCGCGGCGTCGCCCGCGAGGCCGCCATCGCCTACGGTCTGCCGCTGCGCGACCCGGCCCTGCTCGACGTGCCCGGCCCGAACGCGTACGGCTACCCGGTCCAGGTCTCGGACCCCACCGGCTGCGACCGCTTCACGGCCCGCACGGTGGCCGGTCTGAGCGCCGAGGCCCGGTCCCCGATCTGGCTGCGGCGCCGGCTGCAGAAGGTCGGCATGCGCCCGATCTCGCTCGCCGTCGACGTCACCAACTACGTGATGATGGAGCTCGGCCAGCCGCTGCACGCCTACGACCGCGGTCTGGTCCAGGGCACCATCGGCGTGCGCCGCGCCGAGCAGGGCGAGAAGCTCACCACCCTCGACGGTGTCGAGCGCACGCTGGGCGCCGAGGACCTGGTGATCACCGACGACCGCGGCCCGATCGGGCTCGCGGGTGTCATGGGCGGCGCCAACACGGAGATCGCCGACCACGACGACGTGGAGAACGCCACGGCCGACGTCGTCATCGAGGCCGCGCACTTCGACTCGGTGTCCATCGCGCGTACGGCCCGCCGCCACAGGCTGTCCTCCGAGGCGTCCCGGCGCTTCGAGCGGGGCGTCGACCCGCAGGCCGCGGCCGCTGCCGCGCAGCGCACCGTCGACCTGCTGGTCCTGCTCGCGGGCGGCACCGCCGAGGCCGGTGTCACCGAGGTCCAAGCCCCGACCGCGCCGCACACCATCACCGTCCCGGCCGACCACCCGGACAAGGTCGCGGGCGTCGTGTACGGCCGCGAGACCGTCGTGCGCCGCCTCCAGCAGGTCGGCTGCGACGTGTACGGCCAGGACGAGCTGATCGTCACCGTGCCGTCCTGGCGGCCCGACCTCACCGCCCCGAACGACCTGGCCGAAGAGGTCATCCGGCTGGAGGGCTACGAGAACCTGCCCTCCACGCTGCCCAGGCCGCCGGCCGGCCGTGGCCTGACCCACCGGCAGCGGCTGCACCGCCGCGTCGGCCGGGCCCTGGCCGGGGCCGGGTACGTCGAGGCGCCGAACTACCCGTTCATCAGCGAGCAGGTCTTCGACCGGCTCGGCCTGGAATCCGACGACCCGGCCCGCCGTGTCGTGAGGCTCAGCAACCCGCTGAGCGACGAGGAGCCCGCGCTGCGCACCTCGCTGCTGCCGGGGCTGCTGGGTGCCCTGCGGCGCAACGACGGCCGGGGCTCGCACGACCTCGCGCTGTTCGAGACCGGCCTGGTCTTCCAGCCGCGCGAGGAGCAGCCCGTCGCCGTCCGGCTGCCCGTCGACCGCCGGCCGACCGACGAGGAGATCGCCGAGCTGAACGCCGCGCTGCCCGTGCAGCCGCGGCACGCCGCCGTCGTCCTCGCCGGTGCCCGCGAGCAGGCCGGCTGGTGGGGCAAGGGCCGTCCGGCCGACTGGGCCGACGCCGTCGAGTCCGCGCGGACCGTCGCCCGCGAGGCGGGCGCCGAGCTGATCATCCGCAAGGGCCAGTACGGGCCGTGGCACCCGGGCCGGTGCGCCGAGCTGGCGATCACCGTGGACGGTGCCGAGCGGGTCGTCGGTCACGCGGGGGAGTTGCACCCGCGCGTCGTCAAGGCGCTGGGACTGCCCGCGCGTACCTGCGCGATGGAGATCGACCTGGACGCGGTGGAGAAGGCCGGCGACGCCGCGCTGACGGCACCCCGGATCTCCGCGTTCCCCGTGGCCACGCAGGATGTCGCCCTGGTGGTCGACGCGGTGGTTCCGGCGGCGGAGGTCGAGGAGGCCCTGCGCGCCGGTGCCGGGGAGCTGCTGGAGTCGATCCGGCTGTTCGATGTGTACGAGAACCCCGAGCAGTTGGGTGAGGGGCGGAAGTCCCTCGCGTACGCGCTGCGGTTCCGGGCGGCCGACCGGACGCTGACGGTGGACGAGGCGTCGGCGGCCCGGGACGCGGCCGTGGCGCTTGCCGGTGAGCAGGTGGGAGCCGAGTTGCGGAGCTAGCTCCGGATCACCCATCCGGGTGGTAAAGGCAGGTAATCCTGCCCTTTCCGGCTCCCTGTCGACAGAATCGGACCGGCCCACTTGGGCCGGTCCGATTCTGTGTGTCAGGGCCTAATTGGGGGGCCATCGGCATGATCCGCTTCAAGGGTCGGGTGCGCAGCCTCGGTCTGCCCGGTGCAGTGCTCCTCTTCGCGGTCGGTACCGGGGTGATCCTTCGCGCGCGGCGGACGCTGATGCGTGAGCTGCGGCAACTGCGCCGGGTCGCGGCCGCCGCGCAGAACGCGGTGCTGCGGCCGCTGCCCCCGCGTATCGGCGGGCTCGACGTCGCCGCCGCCCAGGTGTCGGCGGAGCATGGCGCCGCGATCGGCGGTGACCTGTACGAGGTCCTCGCCACCGAGCACGGCGTCCGGGCCGTGATGGGCGACGTACGCGGGCACGGCATCGGCGCGTTCGGGACCGTCGCCGCCGTGCTCGGCTGCTTCCGCGACGCCGCGTACGACGAGGCGGACCTCGGCGGGGTGCTGCGCCGGCTGGAACGCGCCCTGGACCGCCATCTGCGCCAGGAGCATCCGGGAAGCGTCGCCGAGGAGTTCGTGACCCTGCTCCTGGTGGAGATCCGCGCCGGCGGCGAGATGGTCGCGCTGAACTGCGGGCACCCGTGGCCGTACCGGCTGAGCGGTACCCGCGTCGAACAGCTCGCCCCCGCCGACCCGTACCCGCCCCTCGGCGTCTTTCCCCTGCCGGCCGTTCCGGCGACCGTCGCTCTCGGTCATCTCCCGCCCGGGGACGCGCTGTTCCTCTACACGGACGGTGCTCAGGACGCGAGGGACGCCCATGGCCGGTTCTTCCCCCTGCCGTTCGTGCTGGCGAGCGTCGCACGGGAGGAGCCGCTCGCACCCCAGGCGGTACTGCGCGGTGTCCAGAGCGCGCTGGTCGACCACTCCCAGGGCACCCCGGCCGACGACATCGCCCTGCTGGTCCTGAGGAACGAGGGGTTCATGCCCCCAGGGGTGCGGGGACCTGCGCGAACCACCACCACGCACCCGCAGCCGACAACGCACCTCTGACCCACCGGCGATGACTCGCCCGGCCGGCCGGCGATGCCGTCCGCCCCGCCACGGAGTGTCGGGCAGGCGGCCGGGCGGACGGCGGAAGCGGGCCGCCGCACTGTACGAGGGGGAGCCGGCGGCCCGGCCGGCCTCTTGCGAGGCATTTCAGTCAACCGGCCGGCGACTCTGCGCGACAGCGCGCGCACAGCGCGGATTCGAGCACTCCGTTCACACCCCGTGTGAAGACGGAACCACTAATCTGGCCGCACCGAGCCACCGGGGGGCCCACATGCAGCCCAACACTCTGCTCGACGCGATCCTGGACGAAGCCGGGGTCTCGCACGCGGGGCTGGCCGCACACGTCAACCAGGCGGGACGGGCACGGGGCCTGTCCCTGAGGTACGAACACACCGCCGTCGCCCGGTGGTTGAAGGGGCAGCGCCCCAGGGGCCAGGTGCCCGACCTGATCTGCGAGGTGCTCGCCGCCCGGCTCGGACGGCACGTCACCCTCGACGACATCGGTCTCGGCCTGCCCGGCGAGCCGGCCGCCCCGCACACCGGCTCGCTGTCCGGGTTCGTCGAGCGGGCCACCGCCTTGTGGCGCTCCGACCAGCAGCAGCGCCCGCACATCCTGGGCGCGCCCGCGCTCACCGGTACGCCCGCCGTGATGCCGGTGTGGGAGTGGGAGAACCCGCCCGAGGACGTCGACGTCTCCCGCGGCGGCAGACACCGTGTCACCGCGGGCGACCTGGAGATGCTGCGCTCGGCCCGGACCCACTACGAGCAGATGTACCGCAAGGCCGGGGGCATCGCGACCCGGGCCCGCATCGTCGGCTTCCTCAACGCCGAGGCCGCCCCGCTGCTGCGCGGCAGCTACACCGACGAGACGGGGCGTCAACTGCACCGTGCGACGGGCGGCTTGGTGGCCGTCGCCGGGATCTGTGCCTACGACTCCGACGCCCACGGCCTCGCGCAGCGCTACTTCCACCAGGCGCTGCGCCTCGCGAAGGCCAGCGGGGACCGGGGGCTCGGGGCGTATGTGATCGCCCTGCTCGTCAACCAGTCGCTGTTCATGCGGGAGTACCGGCAGTCCGTCGCCTTCGCGGAGGCCGCGCTGCGGGCCGCCGGCAAGCAGATCACCCCGGCGCTCTCCTCCGACCTGTACGCGATGCAGGCCAAGGCGTACGCGCATCTCGGCGACGGCACCAGCGCGCTGTCCTGCATCCGGCGGGCCGAGCAGTCCGCCGAGCGGATCCGGCGCGGGTACGAGCCCGACGAGACGGGCTATGTCCAGCCGGGGCTCGTCAATGTCCAGGTGGCGGAGGCGCTGCTCAGTCTCGGGGAGCTCGCGGCCGCCGGGGAGCATGCCGCCGCCGCCGTCGACAACCCGGCGCACGACCGCGGCCGGGTGCACCGGCTGGCGATGCTGAGCACCATCGAACTGCGGCAGGGCAATGCCGACAAGGCGGTGGTGATCGCCGTGCAGATGGCCGAGCAGGCCCGCGGCATGGAGTCCCAGCGGCTCCGGGACCGGCTGCGCGCGGTGCGTGAGCATCTGGTGCGCAGCGGTGGCGCGGGCACGGCCGAGGCCGCCGAACTCATCGACGGGGCGCTGCGCGTACCGTTGTAGATCCGGGGCAGCGGCGTCCGCGTCATACCGAGCGACGTCCTGTGCGCCTGCTGTCCGTACGTCCCTGCTGCGATATTGCCACTTACTCGACGGAAGGTGGCAGAACCGTGCAGTGGACGAAACACAACGAACAAACTGTGTACTCAAATCGCTGGTTCAGCGTCAATCTCGCGGATGTCGAACTACCGGACGGCCGGCACCTCGACCACTTCCTCATACGGCTGCGGCCGGTGGCGGTGGCCACGGTGGTGAACGAGGCCAACGAGGTGCTGCTGCTCTGGCGGCACCGCTTCATCACGGACAGCTGGGGGTGGGAACTCGCGGCGGGCGTCGTCGAGGACGGCGAGGACATCGCCCGCGCGGCCGCCAGGGAACTGGAGGAGGAGACCGGCTGGCGGCCGGGACCGCTGCACCATCTCATGAGCGTGGAGCCGTCCAACGGGCTCACCGACGCCCGGCACCATGTGTACTGGGCCGACGAGGGCGAGTACGTCGGGCACCCCGTGGACGACTTCGAGTCGGACCGCCGGGAATGGGTTCCCCTCAAGCTCGTCCCCGACATGGTCGCCCGCGGCGAGGTCCCGGCCGCCAACATGGCGGCCGCGTTACTTCTGCTGCACCATCTCAGGCTCGGACAGGACGCGTTGCCCTAGGCCGGCGGGCCTCAGCGTCCCAGTGCCTGCCAGATCGCCAGGACGAGGGCACCCACGGCGGTGAGGGCGGCGACCGCGGGCAGCGGCCAGCGCGTGTGTTCGAGCGTGTGGATCCGGGTGTTGAGCTCGTCGATCTCCTTGGCGGTCTCCTCGGTGCGGTGGCTGAGCAGAGCCAGCCCGCCCTCGACGCGGGCATAGGCCACGTCGAGGCGGCGCCGTAACTCTGCGAGTTCTCCGGATACGACGGGATGCTCGGGATCGGCGGCCACGAGTCCGCTCCTTTCCGTAGTCGTTTCACATCCCTTGCAACGCATCTGGAGTCAACTCGCCTGGTGGGCGCCTGGGGAGAGTGTGCGAGGGGCATATGCGAGCCCGGCGCGCACACGGTGTGTGAATACCGCGGGCCCGGCACCCATTCCGGTGCCGGGCCCGCGACTTGGCCGAAATCTGACCGTCCGTAATCGGCCTCGGGGGGTATCCGGGGCGTATGACGAAGTGGCAGAAGACCGCGGCGTATGCGCTGGCGCTCTACGCGCTGCTGGCCGTGGTGATCCGGTTCTCCGGCGGCGGCCAGGGGTGGGGCACGGCGCTACTGCTCGCTCTCGCGGCCACTCCGCTCGCCCTCTGGATGGGCTGGCTGCGCCGCCGCCTCAACGAGCAGGCCGCGGAATGGGGACGCCGCCGGGTCCGGCCGTGGCCGGAGGAGCGGCGGCGTTGAGGTGGCGGCGTCGGCCGGCCGGTCAGTCGTAGGTGTAGAAGCCCGAGCCCGACTTGCGGCCCAGGCGGCCCGCGTCGACCATGCGCTGGAGCAGCGGGGGAGCGGCGTAAAGGGGCTCCTTGTACTCGTCGTACATCGACTGGGCCACCGACGCGACCGTGTCGAGGCCGATGAGGTCGGAGAGCTTCAGCGGGCCCATCGGGTGGGCGCAGCCCATCTCCATGCCGTTGTCGATGTCCTCGCGGCTCGCGATGCCCGTCTCGAACATGCGGATCGCGGAGAGCAGGTACGGGATCAGCAGCGCGTTGACCACGAAGCCGGAGCGGTCCTGGGCGCGGATCGCGTGCTTGCCCAGGAGCTTCTCGGTGAACTGCTCGGCCCGGCCGATGGTGTCCTCGGACGTGGTGAGCGCCGGGATCAGCTCGACGAGCTTCTGCACCGGGGCCGGGTTGAAGAAGTGGATGCCGATGACCCGGTCGGGCCGGGAGGTCGCCACCGCCAGCTTCACCAGCGGGATGGAGGAGGTGTTGGAGGCCAGGATGGCGTCCGGCCGGGTCACGACCTGGTCGAGGACCTGGAAGATCTCGGTCTTGACGTGCTCGTTCTCGACGACGGCCTCGATCACCAGGTCGCGGTCGGCGAACTCGCCGAGGTCCGTGGTGAAGCTCAGCCGGTCCAGCGTGGCCTCGCGCTCCTCCTCGGTGATCTTGCCGCGCTCCGCTGCCTTGGCCAGGGAGTTGTACAGCCGGGTCCGGCCGATCTCCAGGGCCTCGCCGGTGGTCTCGGCGACCATGACGTCCAGACCGACCCGGGCGCACACCTCGGCGATCCCCGCGCCCATCTGACCGCAGCCCACGACTCCGACGCGTGCAATGTCTCCCGCTGGGGTGTCCGTCACATCGTCCCTTTCGCTGCTGATCCACGTCCGGGCAGGTGCTCCGTGGTCGGGTGCCTGCTCCGTTCGAGCACGTTACTCCCAAGTATCGATGATCGATCGCGGGGGTCGGCTCAGAGTCGGGCATTCTGGGCCCGGAGCGATCCGCGACCGGGCGGATCCGCGGCATTTTGGGGCATGCGGATGGGACGAGTGTCACGCAGGGCGTTCGCGGTGGCGGCGCTGTCGGCTTTCACGATGGTGCCTCCGGCGTCGGCCGCGCCCAAGGGGGACGTGGAGTGGGACGGCAAGGGAGGTGACAGGGCGGCTGCCGCCATGCGGGGCGTATGGCTGGCGACCGTGGCCAACCGCGACTGGCCGTCCAAGCCGGGGCTGAGCGCCTCGAAGCAGCGCGCCGAGCTGCGGGGGCACCTCGACATGGCGGTCCGTAGGCGGCTCAACACGGTGTTCTTCCAGGTCAGGCCGACGGCGGACGCACTGTGGCCCTCGCCGTACGAGCCGTGGTCGCAGTACCTCACCGGCACCCAGGGCAAGGACCCGGGCTGGGACCCGCTGGGCACGGCCGTCGAGGAGGCCCACGCCCGGGGTCTGCAGCTGCACGCCTGGTTCAACCCGTACCGGGTCGCCACGCACGCCGACCCGTCCCGGCTCGCCGCCTCGCACCCCGCGCGCCGGAACCCGGACTGGGTGGTGACGTACGGCGGGAAGCTCTACTACAACCCGGGGCTGCCCGAGGTCCGGGCCTTCGTGCAGGACGCGATGCTCGACGCGGTGCGGAAGTACCCCGTGGACGGCGTCCACTTCGACGACTACTTCTACCCGTACCCGGTGGCCGGCCAGCGCTTCGACGACGACGCGGCCTACGCCGAGTACGGCGGCGGCTTCCCGAGCCGGGCGGCGTGGCGGCGGGACAACATCAACAAGCTGGTGCGGGAGACGGCGGCCCGCATCAAGAAGGTCAGGCCGAGCGCCCGCTTCGGCATCAGCCCCTTCGGCGTGTGGCGCAACGCCGCCACGGACAAGCGCGGCTCGGACACCCGCGCCGGCGTGCAGACCTACGACGATCTGCACGCGGACACCCGCAAGTGGGTGCGCGAGAGCTGGATCGACTACATCGTCCCGCAGCTCTACTGGAACATCGGCTTCGCCGCCGCCGACTACGCGAAGCTGGTGCCCTGGTGGGCGGAGGTCGCGCGCGGCACCTCGACGCAGCTCTACGTGGGGGAGGCGCTGTACAAGGCCGGTGACCCGGCGCAGCCCGCGGCCTGGCAGAACCCGGCCGAGCTGTCCCGGCACCTGGCGCTGGCCGAGGACTACGCACAGGTGCGCGGACACGTCTTCTTCGCCGCCAAGGACGTGGCGACCGATCGGATCGGGGCGATGGCGAAAGTGGTCTCCGACCACTACGAGTAGGGGCGACCACTACGAGTAGGGGCGACCACTACGAGTAGGGGCCGCCCACGGGCCGCGTCACGGCCCGGTGGTGGTCTCCCGGTGCCGGATCTCGGTGTCGGGTCCCGGTGAGCACACTCCCTCGTGCCCGTCCTCGAACCGGACGCGGTACGGGGGATTGCCCTCCTGGCCTAGCACTTCGACGATCTCGCCGACCTTGTCGTGCTGACCGACCACCCTGCCGTGCTGGACAAGCTGGTCGCCCACGGTTGCGCGCATCTGGGGCCTCCTCACGAGGTGCGGAGCAGCGGTCCGTGGCCTTCGAGTCTACGGCTGGGGGCGCTGCTCGGCAGGGTGCCGGGCGCGCCCCGTTCAGCCGCGCGCCCGCTGTGTGACGGCGATGCAGACCAGCACCGCCGCTGCCGTCAGCGGGGCGGCCACCGGCAGGTGCTCGCCCAGCAGCAGCACCGACCACACCAGTGTGAGCAGGGGCTGGGCGAGCTGCAACTGGCTCGCCTTCGGGATGCCGATGGCCGCCATGCCCCGGTACCAGACGACCAGGCCGACGAACTGCGAGCCGACCGCGACCCACAGCAGCCCGATGACGCTGTGCGCGGTCAGGTGCACGGGTTCCTGCGCCAGGGCGAGCGCGGCGACGGGCACGGTCAGGGGCAGGCACAGCACCAGCGCCCAGCCGATGACGTGCCAGCCCGGCATGACCCGGGCCAGCCGGCCGCCCTCGGTGTAGCCGGCCGCGCACACCAGCAGCGCGCCGAAGAGGTACAGGTCGGCCGTGCTCAGGGCGCCGCCGCTCTGCTGCACGGTGAAGGCCAGCACCGCCGCAGCTCCCACGAGGGCCGCCGTCCAGAAGGTGCGCGAGGGCCGGGTGCCGACGCGCAGGGCGGAGCAGAGGGCGGTGGTGAGGGGGAGCAGGCCGACCACGACGGCGGCGTGCGCGGTGGTCGAGGTCTGCAGCGCCAGCGTGGTCAGCAGCGGGAAGCCGAGCACCACCCCGCCCCCGACGACCGCGAGACCCGGCCAGTGCCGTCGGTCGGGCAGCGGCACCCGCAGGGCCAGCAGACAGCCGCCCGCGATCACCGCGGCCAGGACACTCCGGACGGCGACCAGCGACCAGGGCCCGAAGCCCTCAAGACCCCAGGCGGTGGCGGGGAACGTGAGGGAGAAGGCGATGACGCCGAGGGCGGCCTGGAGGGTGCCGAGGCCGGAGCGGTCCCGGTCCGCGGCGACTGCTATCCGGGGTGCGGTAGTAGCGCTACTCTGTACTCTCATGCAAGAGCGTAGCAGCGTCGCTGAACTGTCGGAACAGCTCCGGAGGGAGCTCAACCGCTACTCTCCCGGTGGAAAGCTGCCGTCGAGCCGGGCCCTCGTCGAGCGGTTCCGGGTGAGCCCCGTGACCGTGTCCCGGGCCTTGGCGCAGCTCGCCGCCGAGGGGCTGGTGGTCACCCGGCCCGGCGCGGGCGCGTTCCGCGCCGAGGCCCGGACGGCACCGGCGCCCGCCGGGGACACCTCCTGGCAGGAGGTCGCGCTCAGCGCGGACGGCGCCCCCGACCTCGTCCCGCGCTCGGTGGACGCCTCCGGGGTGCTGGCGACGCTGGCCACCCCGCCGCCGGGCGTGATCGAGTTCACCGGCGGCTATCTGCACCCGTCGCTGCAGCCGGAGCGGGCGATGGCCGCCGCCCTCTCGCGCGCCGGACGGCGTCCCGGTGCCTGGGGGCGCCCGCCCATGGAAGGGCTGCCCGAGCTGCGCGAGTGGTTCGCGCGCGGCATCGGCGGGTCCCTCACCGCCGCCGAGGTGCTGATCACCGCGGGCGGACAGTCCGCGCTCACCACCGCCCTGCGCGCCCTCGCCCCGCCCGGCGCCCCCGTGCTGGTCGAGTCGCCGACCTACCCCGGCATGCTCGCCATCGCCCGGGCCGCGGGCCTGCGCCCGGTGCCCGTCCCGGTGGACGCCGACGGTGTGAGGCCGGCGCTGCTCGCCGACGCCTTCCGGGCCAGCGGCGCCCCGGTCTTCGTCTGCCAGCCCCTCTTCCAGAACCCCACCGGCGCCTCGCTCGCGCCCGGGCGGCGCCACGAGGTGCTGCGCATCGCCCGGGAGGCGGGCGCGTTCGTCGTCGAGGACGACTTCGTCCGGCGGCTCGTGCACGAGGACGCCGGGCCGCTGCCGCGCCCGCTGGCCGCAGACGACCCCGACGGCGTCGTCGTCCATGTCTGCTCGCTGACCAAGGCGACCTCGCCGAGCTTCCGGGTCAGCGCCCTGGCCGCGCGCGGTCCGGTCCTGGAGCGGCTGCGCGCCATCCAGGTCGTCGACACCTTCTTCGTGCCCCGGCCCCTTCAGGAGGCCGCGCTGGAACTCGTCGGCTCGCCCGCCTGGCCGCGTCATCTGCGGTCCGTCTCCGCCGAGTTGAAGGCCCGCCGGGACGCGATGACCACCGCGCTCGCACTGCACCTGCCGGAACTCGCCCTGCCGCACGTCCCGTCCGGCGGCTACCACCTGTGGCCGCGGCTGCCCGACGGAGTGGAGGAGTCCGCCCTGACCGCCGCGGCCCTGCGCGCGGGCGTCGCGATCACCCCCGGCCGCCCCTACTTCAGCGCCGAGCCGCCGGCCGCGCACGTCCGGCTGAGCTTCGCGGCGGTCGCGGGGACCGGGGAGCTCGCGGAGGGCGTACGGCGGCTGCGTACGGCCTGCGACGAGGTGCTGGGATAAGGGTTCGACGCGTGCGCGGTGGCCTGCGAGCATCCCGTCATGACCGACACGCCGAGCCTGCCCGAGGGCTACGAGATCTCCACCGACCCCGCCCGCCTCGACGCCGAGCGCGTCCACCACTGGCTGTCCACCGACGCGTACTGGGCGCTGGGCCGGACCCGCGAGAAGCAGGACCGGGCGATCGAGGGCTCGCTCAACTTCGGCGTGTACGAGACGGTCTCGGGGGAGCAGGTCGCCTACGCCCGGGTCATCACGGACCGGGCCACCTTCGCATGGCTGTGCGATGTGTACGTGGACCCCTCGATGCGCGGCAAGGGCATGGGCACCGCGTTCCTGACGGCCGTACGGGACGAGGTGCGGCGGTTCGGGGTGCGTCGGGTCCTGCTCGCCACGCACGACGCGCACGGCGTCTACGAGAAGCTGGGGTTCGCGGAGTTGGAGCACCCCGAGCACTGGATGGCGCTCCTCTTCGGCCAGTGAGGGCCGGGGCACCCTGGGTAACTCCCAGGTAACACCTCTTGACCTGCGCACTTGCGGCACCCACGATCGCCGCATGCCACTTCGGGTCACATTCGTCGCCGCAGCACGCAGCTCCTCGCTGCTCGCCGAGAGATTCGAGGACGACCGGCCGCTGGACCAGGCCGGCTGGGGAGAGGTGGAGCACGCCGCCCAGGGCCTGCTGCCGCTGGCCGCGGCCGAGCTGCGCTACTGCTCGCCGACCCCGCGCAGCCGTGCGACGGGGGAGGGGCTCGGGTACGCGCCGCTGGTGCAGCTCGCCCTGCGGGACTGCGACATGGGCCGCTGGCGCGGGCTGACCCTGGGCGAGGCGATGGCCCGGGAGCCGGAGGCCGTGGACGCCTGGCTCGCCGACCCGCGTGCCACACCGCACGGCGGTGAGTCGCTGATGGACTTCATCACCCGGGTCGGCGGCTGGCTCGACACCCGGCCCGTCGACGACGGCTGCCGTGTCGTGGCGGTGGCCGAGCCGTCCGTGATCCGTGCCGCCCTGGTCTACGCCCTGAAGGCGCCGCCCTCGACGTACTGGAACATCGACGTCCGCCCGCTGTCGACGACCGCCGTGACGGGCCGGGGCGGGCGCTGGCACCTGCGCTTCGACGGGGCGTCCGCTCAGCCCTCGCGCGCGTAGTCGGTGCGCAAGACCAGGTCCTTGGCCGGGCCGCGCACCCGCCACACCGTCCGCCAGTGGTCCGCGTCCAGGACCGTGAACTCGCCGCGGTAGAGGTCCGCCGAGCAGGGGTGGTCGGCGACATACCGCCCGGACGTCAGATCCAGGTCGTGGAACGGCCGTCCGTCGGCGAACCGCACGTCCGCGGTGCCGTCCGGGCCCGGCAGGAACCGCAGCATCCGCTCGGCGGGCCGGGCGACGCCCTGCCAGACGAAGGTGCCGGACTCGTGGTGCAGCAGGCCGCCGGCCGCCTCCGCGCGGAACTCGGTGGTTCCGGCGAACTCCCCTTCCGCGCCGCTCGCGAGATCCCGCACCGACCGCGTCACGCCCCAGCGTCCGGCCAGATACGCCACTGCGTCCGGCACTGGCCAGAACTCGCCCATTCCGTCCCGCTCTCCGTCCCAACCGTTGCTGCGCGACCCATTGACGCGCCACAGCCCCCTCCCTATCTTGCCGTTCGAAGTGCTGATCAATGTCTGATATTTCGAACACTCCTCTACCAGAGAGCCGCGGAGTATCCATGCCAAGCACCGCCCGCACCCGATGGAGAGTCGGTCTCACGACCACCGCCCTCCTGACGGCAGCAGCCCTCGTACCGGCCCCCGCGCACGCCGAGGACGTCACCGACTACGCGATCACCGTCGACCCCTCCGCCCAGGGCGCGGCGATCGACGACACGATGTACGGCGTCTTCTTCGAGGACATCAACCGGGCCGCCGACGGCGGTCTGTACGCCGAGCTCGTGCAGAACCGGTCCTTCGAGTACTCCACCGCCGACAACGGCTCCTACACGCCCCTGACCTCCTGGGCGGTCGGCGGCACGGCCGAGGTCGTGAACGACTCGGGCCGCCTCAACGCGCGCAACCGCAACTACCTCTCCCTGGGCGCCGGTTCGTCCGTCACGAACGCCGGCTACAACACCGGCATCCGGGTCGACCAGGGCAAGCGGTACGACTTCTCGGTGTGGGCCCGGGCCGAGAGCGGCAGCACGCTCACCGTCTCGCTGAAGGACACCGCGGGCACGCTGGCCACCGCACGCCAGGTCGCCGTGAAGGGCGGCTGGGCCAAGTACAAGGCGACCTTCACCGCGACCCGCACCAGCAACCGGGGCCGCCTCGCCGTGGCCTCGACGAACGCCGCCGCGCTCGACGAGGCGTCGCTGTTCCCGCGCGAGACGTACAAGAACCAGCCGAACGGCCTGCGCAAGGACCTCGCCGAGAAGATCGCCGCCCTCAAGCCGGGCTTCGTGCGCTTCCCCGGCGGCTGCCTGGTCAACACCGGCTCCATGGAGGACTACAGCGAGGCCTCGAACTGGCAGCGCAAGCGCAGCTACCAGTGGAAGGACACCATCGGCCCGGTCGAGGAGCGCGCCACCAACTCCAACTTCTGGGGCTACAACCAGAGCTACGGCCTCGGCTACTACGAGTACTTCCGTCTCTCCGAGGACATCGGCGCCATGCCGCTGCCCGTCGTCCCGGCCCTGGTCACGGGCTGCGGACAGAACAAGGCCACCGACGACGACGCCCTGCTCAAGCGGCACATCCAGGACACCCTCGACCTCATCGAGTTCGCCAACGGACCGGCGACCTCCACATGGGGCAAGGCGCGCGCCAAGATGGGCCACCCCAAGCCCTTCCACCTCACCCACATCGGGGTCGGCAACGAGGAGAACCTCCCCAAGGAGTTCTTCGCCCGCTTCCAGCAGTTCCGGGCCGCCATCGCGGCCAAGTACCCGGACATCACCGTCATCTCCAACTCGGGCCCGGACGACGCCGGCACGACCTTCGACACCGCCTGGCAGCTCAACCGCGAGGGCAAGGTCGACATGGTCGACGAGCACTACTACAACAGCCCCAACTGGTTCCTGCAGAACAACGACCGCTACGACTCCTACGACCGCAAGGGCCCCAAGGTCTTCCTCGGCGAGTACGCCTCCCAGGGCAACGCCTGGAAGAACGGCCTCTCCGAAGCCGCGTACATGACCGGCCTGGAGCGCAACGCGGACATCGTCAAGCTCGCGTCGTACGCCCCGCTGCTCGCCAACGAGGACTACGTCCAGTGGCGGCCCGACATGATCTGGTTCAACAACCGGGCCTCCTGGAACTCGGCCAACTACGAGGTCCAGAAGCTGTTCATGACCAACGTCGGCGACCGCGTGGTCCCGTCGAAGGCCACCACCACACCCGACGTCAGCGGCCCCATCACCGGCGCCGTCGGCCTGTCCACCTGGGCCACCAGCGCCGCGTACGACGACGTGAAGGTCACCTCGGCGGACGGCTCCACCCTGCTGAGCGACGACTTCTCGGGCGACGCCTCGAAGTGGACGGGCAGCGGCCGCGGCAGCTGGAGCATCCAGGACGGGAGTTACGTCCAGACCGACGCCGCGACCGAGAACACCATGGTCACGGCGGGCGATCCGGCCTGGAAGGACTACGACCTGCATGTGAAGGCCACCAAGAAGTCCGGCAAGGAGGGCTTCCTGGTCGCCTTCGGCGTCAAGGACACCGGCAACTACTACTGGTGGAACCTGGGCGGCTGGAACAACACCCAGTCCGCGATCGAGCAGGCCGTGGACGGCGGCAAGGGCACGCTGATGACGAAGGCGGGCTCGATCGAGACCGGCCGTGCCTACGACATCGACATCAAGGTGCGCGGCCGCCAGGTCACCCTGTTCCTCGACGGCAAGGAGTGGGGCAGCTTCACCGACGACAAGCCGGCCGAGCCGTTCCGCCAGGTCGTCACCAAGGACGCCAAGACCGGTGACCTGATCGTCAAGGTCGTCAACGCCCAGTCCGCCGAGGCCCGTACGGCCGTCGACCTGGGCGGGGCGAAGGTCGCCTCCACCGCCCGCGTCACCACCCTGGCCGCCGAGCCGGACGCGGTGAACACCGAGACGGACACACCGGTGACGCCCGTGACATCCACCGCCAGGGGTGTCTCCGGGAAGTTCACGTACACCTTCCCGGCGGACTCCGTCACGTTCCTGAGGATCAAGCAGAGGTAGCACCCGTCGGCGTGGGCCGCTGTCCCCCGGGCAGCGGCCCACGCCCGGCCCTCACCTGCCGGGCCGGCCACCTGCCGGCCCGGTCATTCGGCGGGGGCCCATCCCCGGACGGTCGGCAGCACCTTCTCGGCGACCCGCAGCAGCACCGCGTCGTCCGGCACCGTCCCGTCCGCGCGCCACAGCGTCACATCCAGGGAACCGCCGCCGTCCTTCGCGTCCCGGGCCACGGTGAGCGCCCGCGCCGGGACACCGGGGCCGCTCTCGCTGTCACTCCCGTCGAGGCGGAAGCGGATGCTGATGGTGCGGTCCGAGTAGAGGACCGCCGGACGCCCCAGCATCGTCCGCTGCCGCGCCTCCTCCCCGAGCGACGCCGCGGACCCGGCCACCGGACGGCCGTCGTAGGTCGCCGCCAGCGTCACCGTGTAGGTCTCGAACTCGACCTGCGCCGAGGGCGTGGCGATCTTCCCGAAGGAGCTGTCGCTGCCGCTCGCGGTCTTCGCGGTCTCGGCGGGGGTGCCCAGCAGAGCCCCGAGGTCGGAACGGTTCAGCGCCTCGCACAGCTCGGCTCCGGAGAGGTTCCTGCCCTTCGGCGGCTCGGTCTCCCCGTCGGAACAGGTGGCGGGTCGAGGCTCGGCGGTCCCGGTGGCCCCGGCCATCTCGTTCTGCGCCCACAGACCGGCGCCGAGCGCCCCCGTCACCAGCACCGCCGCGAGCGCCTGCCCCCATGCTCTGGCGCCGCTGATGTGCGTGCCGCCTTCTTCGGTCATGTCCCCCACCCGCCAAGATCCCCCGATAAGTGCCGAGGGACCTTAACCTGTGGTCATGGTCCCGACAAAGCGGGTTTCCGGGACCGCCGGACAGGGCCCGCTGGCCACCTCGGGGATTGCATAAACGTGCAGAGAAACGTATAGTCATGCCCTCTAAGGAGGAGGTTCCATGGCGGTACGTGCGGCAGTGGCCGGAGCGAGTGGATACGCGGGCGGGGAACTGCTGCGTCTGCTGCTGGCCCACCCCGAGGTGGAGATCGGCGCCCTCACCGGCAACTCCAACGCGGGGCAGAAACTCGGTGCGCTCCAACCGCACCTGCTGCCCCTGGCGGGGCGAGTGCTCCAGGAGACCACCCCCGAGGTCCTCGCCGGTCACGACGTCGTCTTCCTCGCTCTGCCGCACGGGCAGTCCGCCGCCGTCGCCGAGCAACTGGGCCCGGACGTGCTGGTGGTCGACATGGGCGCGGACTTCCGGCTGACGGACGCCGCCGCCTGGGAGAAGTTCTACGGCTCGCCGCACGCCGGAACCTGGCCCTACGGCCTTCCCGAACTGCCGGGTGCCCGCACTGTGCTGGAGGGGTCCAAGCGCATCGCGGTGCCCGGTTGCTACCCGACCGCCGTCTCCCTGGCCCTCTTCCCGGCCTACGCCGCCGGGCTCGCCGGGAACGAGGCCGTGATCGTCGCCGCCTCCGGCACGTCCGGCGCGGGCAAGGCGCCCAAGCCGCATCTGCTGGGCAGCGAGGTCATGGGGTCGATGACCCCGTACGGCGTCGGCGGCGGGCACCGGCACACGCCCGAGATCACCCAGAACCTCAGCGCGGCCGCCGGTGAGCCGGTCACCGTGTCCTTCACGCCCACCCTGGCGCCGATGCCGCGCGGCATCCTCGCCACCTGCAGCGCCGCCGCGCGGGAGGGCGTCACGGCCGAGTCCGTGCGCGCCGCCTACGAGAAGGCCTACGCCGACGAGCCCTTCGTGTATCTGCTCCCCGAGGGGCAGTGGCCCGCCACGGCGTCCGTCTACGGTTCCAACGCCGTTCAGGTGCAGGTCGCGTACGACGCGGCCGCCGGACGGATCATCGTGATCAGCGCCATCGACAATCTCACCAAGGGCACCGCGGGCGGTGCCGTCCAGAGCATGAACATCGCCCTCGGTCTCGACGAGGCCACGGGACTGACGACGATCGGAGTCGCGCCGTGAGTGTGACGGCAGCACAGGGGTTCACGGCGGCCGGGATCGCCGCCGGGATCAAGGAGAACGGCAACCCCGACCTGGCCCTCGTGGTCAACACCGGCCCTCGCCGCGCCGCCGCCGGCGTCTTCACCTCCAACCGTGTGAAGGCCGCGCCGGTCCTGTGGTCCGAGCAGGTGCTGAAGAGCGGCCAGGTGTCCACCGTCGTCCTCAACTCCGGTGGCGCCAACGCCTGTACGGGTCCGAAGGGCTTCCAGGACGCGCACGCCACGGCCGAGAAGGTGGCCGAGGTGCTCGGCCGGGGCGCCATCGAGGTCGCCGTCTGCTCGACCGGACTCATCGGCCTCCTCCTGCCGATGGACAAGCTGCTCCCGGGCGTCGAGACAGCGGCATCCCAGCTCTCCGAGCACGGCGGTGAGAAGGCCGCGATCGCCATCAAGACCACCGACACCGTCCACAAGACGTCCGTCGTGACCAGGGACGGCTGGACCGTCGGCGGCATGGCCAAGGGCGCGGGCATGCTCGCCCCCGGCCTCGCCACCATGCTCGTCGTCCTCACCACCGACGCGGACCTGGACGACGAGGTCCTGGACAAGGCCCTGCGCGCGGCCACCCGGACGACCTTCGACCGGGTCGACTCCGACGGCTGCATGTCCACCAACGACACCGTGCTGCTGCTCGCCTCCGGCTCCGCCGGCGTGACCCCCGGGTACGAGGAGTTCGCCGAGGCCGTACGGCAGGTCTGCGACGACCTCGGCCAGCAGCTCATCCGGGACGCCGAGGGAGCCAGCAAGGACATCAAGGTCGAGGTCATCAACGCCGCGACCGAGGACGACGCCGTCGAGGTGGGCCGCTCCATCGCCCGCAACAACCTCCTCAAGTGCGCCATCCACGGCGAGGACCCCAACTGGGGCCGCGTGCTCTCCGCGATCGGCACGACGTCCGCCGCCTTCGAGCCGGACCGGCTCAACGTGGCCATCAACGGCGTCTGGGTGTGCAAGAACGGCGGCGTCGGCGAGGACCGCGACAAGGTCGACATGCGCTACCGCGAGGTCCACATCGTCGCCGACCTGGCCGCGGGCTCCGAGACCGCCACCATCTGGACCAACGACCTCACCGCCGACTACGTCCACGAGAACAGCGCCTACTCCTCATGAGCGTCACGCGTAAGCACACCGCCCTGCCCAAGGCGCAGATCCTCATCGAGGCGCTGCCGTGGCTGGTCCGGCACAACGGCAAGACCGTCGTCATCAAGTTCGGCGGCAACGCCATGGTCGACGAGGACCTGAAGGCCGCCTTCGCCCAGGACGTGGTGTTCCTGCACCACGCCGGACTCAAGCCCGTCGTCGTGCACGGCGGCGGCCCGCAGATCAGCGCCGCCCTCGACCAGCACGGCATCGTCAGCGAGTTCAAGGCGGGCCTGAGGGTCACCACCGAGGACGCCATGGACGTCGTCCGCATGGTGCTGGCCGGTCAGGTCCAGCGGGAGCTGGTCGGGCTGCTCAACGAGCACGGCCCGCTGGCCGTCGGCCTCACCGGCGAGGACGCCCACACCATCTCCGCCACCAAGCACCAGCCCGAGATCGACGGCGAACTCGTCGACATCGGCCGGGTCGGCGAGATCACCGCGATCGACACGGGCGCCATCGAGGCCCTGCTCGCCGACGGCCGGATCCCGGTCGTCTCCTCGATCGCCCGCTCCCAGGACGATGGACATGTCTACAACGTCAATGCTGATACGGCGGCTGCGGCACTCGCTGCTGCACTGGGCGCCGAAACCCTCATGGTCCTCACGGACGTCGAGGGACTCTACGAGGACTGGCCGAACAGCGACGAGGTGATCAGCCGCCTCACCGCCTCCGAACTGGAGCGGCTGCTGCCCGACCTGTCCTCCGGCATGGTGCCGAAGATGGAGGGCTGTCTGCACGCCGTACGGGGCGGCGTCACCACCGCCCGCGTCATCGACGGCCGGGTCCAGCACTCGATCCTGCTGGAGATCTTCACCGACGAGGGCATCGGCACGATGGTCGTGCCCGACGAGACGCCCGAGGGACCGGGCGAACAGGGGGAGTCATGAGCAATGAGGAACTGACCACGCGGTGGCAGGGCGCCCTCATGAACAACTACGGCACCCCGCTGCTGCCCCTGACGCGCGGCGAGGGCAGCCGCGTGTGGGACACCGAGGGCAACTCCTACCTCGACTTCGTCGGCGGCATCGCGACCAATGCCCTCGGCCACGCCCACCCGGCGATCGTCGAGGCCGTGAGCCGGCAGATCGGCTCCCTCGGCCACGTCTCCAACTTCTTCATGGCCGAACCCACCGTCGCCCTCGCCGAGCGGCTGCTCCGGCTCTTCGGCCGGGACGGCAGGGTCTTCTTCTGCAACTCCGGCGCCGAGGCCAACGAGGCCGCCTTCAAGATCGGCCGGCTGACCGGGCGGACCCATGTGGTGGCCACCGAGGGCGCCTTCCACGGACGGACCATGGGCGCCCTGGCGATGACCGGCCAGCCCGGCAAGCGCGAACCGTTCCTGCCGCTGCCCGGCGATGTCACCCACGTCCCCTTCGGCGACGCGCAGGCACTGGCCGCCGCGGTCACCGAGGAGACCGCGCTCGTCATCATCGAGCCGATCCAGGGCGAGCTCGGCGTCGTCGTCCCGCCCGCCGGCTACCTCAAGGCCGCCCGCGCCATCACCGCCTCGACCGGGGCGCTCCTCGTCCTCGACGAGGTGCAGACCGGCGTCGGCCGGACCGGGCACTGGTTCGAGTACCAGGCCCACGAGGGTGTCCTGCCCGACATCGTCACCCTCGCCAAGCAGCTCGGCGGCGGGCTGCCGCTGGGCGCGACCGTCGCCTTCGGACGGGCCGCGGGGCTGCTCCAGCCCGGGCACCACGGCACGACGTTCGGCGGCAACCCCGTCGCCTGCGCGGCCGGGCTCGCCGTCCTCGACACCATCGAGAACGAGGGGTTGCTGGAGAACGTCAAGCGGCAGAGCGCGACATTGCGGGACGGGATCGAAGGCCTCGGCCACGAGTTGATCGATTTTGTCCGGGGCGCGGGCCTACTCCTGGGTATCGTGCTCACCGAGCCTCTCGCGGCGCAGGTGCGCCAGGCGGCTCAGGAGGCCGGATTCCTGGTGAACGTGCCCGCCCCGGACGTCGTCAGGCTGATGCCGCCGCTGAACCTCGGCGACGACGAGGTGGACGCCTTCCTCGGGGCGCTGCCCGGCATCCTCCAGGCAGTGCGCGGGGACGGACGATCCGGAGAATGAGACGACGATGAGCCAGGCGCAGGACCACGAGCAGGGGGCGAACGGGCCCGCCGTGCCGCAGACCCGCACCGCACGCCACCGCCGGATCGTGGACATCCTCAACCGGCAGCCGGTGCGGTCGCAGAGCCAGCTCGCGAAGCTGCTCGCCGACGACGGGCTGAGCGTCACGCAGGCGACGCTCAGCCGGGACCTGGACGAGCTGAACGCGGTGAAGATCCGCAACACCGACGGCGACCTGATCTACGCGGTGCCCAGCGAGGGCGGTTTCCGTACGCCCCGGGCGCCGTTGGGCGGCTCGGCGAAGGAGGAGCGGATGCGGCGGTTGTCGCAGGAACTGCTCATCTCCGCGGAGGCTTCGGCGAATCTCGTGGTTGTGCGGACCCCTCCGGGGGCGGCGCAGTTTCTGGCGTCGGCGATCGATCAGGCGGAGCTGCACGACATTCTGGGGACGATCGCCGGGGACGACACGTTGATGCTGATCAGTCGGGAGCCGGATGGGGGGCAGGCGCTGGCGGAGCATTTGCTGAGGTTGGCGCAGAACGGGCATTGAGCGCCGTGGTTGTGTGCGGGTGGGCTGTGGCTGGTCGCGCAGTTCCCCGCGCCCCTAAGAAAGGCCAGCCTTAGCTGCGGGCATGCGTGCCGCTAGGGGCGGCACGGGTGGGCGCAGCGGCACCCCGCCAGCGCGGGTGAGCGACACACCCGACCTCAGCCCGACGTCACCCCAGCCGCGCCGCCAACCCCCCAGTACAGCGCACCTCGTCACCAGCCGTGATCAGCAAGGCCTCGACGTCCGGCAGGGACTCCAGCCACGCCAACCCCTCCCGCGACCCCATCGCGAACGCCGCAGTGGCCCAGCAGTCGGCCCAGGTGAGTCGAGGGCCCACCACCGTCACGGCGACCAGGTCGGTCACGGCCGAGTGCCCCGTGCGCGGGTCGAGGATGTGCGCGCCCCGTTCCGCCGTACCGGACGTCGCCACGGACAACTCGTCCACCCCGGCGGCCGAGATGACCGCCGCGAGACCCCCCGGCCGCAACGGGTCCGACACCCCCACTCGCCACGGCCGCTGCGCCCCCGGCGCCCCGAGAAGCTGCACATCGCCGCCGCCGTTGACGCTCACCCCGCACACGCCCGGCACCGCCGACAACCGCCGGGCGGCCCGCTCGACCGCCCAGCCCTTGACGATGCCGGTCGGGTCGAGCCGGCCCTGGTACGTGGTGCTGAACCAGCCGTCGCTCAGCCGTTCCGCCTCGGCGGCCAGCTCCAGGACCTCGGCGACCTCGGGATCGCACTCCGCGACGGTCAGTTCACCGCGTTGCAGCCGGGCGATCTGGCTGTCCTCGCGGTAGGTGCTGAACACCTCGTCGACGCGGTGCAGTCCGGCGACGGCCTCGTCCAGGGCCGCGCGCACGGCGGCCGGTTCCCCGCCGCGGACGTCGAGGGAGAAGACGGTCCCCATCGTCTCTTCCACATGACGTGCCGCGGCGGGAGCCTGTGCGGAGTCGGCCACCGTGTCAGCCACCGGCCTGGTCCAGCGCCGACTGGAGGGACTGCTTGTAGCCCGCGCTGGTGTAGGTGGCACCGGAGACGGCGTCGATCTGCGCGTTCCCGGCAGCCACGGCGGCCTGGTTGAGGCGGGGGACGGAGGAGGAGGTGATCTGGTCGCTGCGTCCGCCCTTGGGGGCCTGGACCGCCTCGGCCTTGGTGATCTTCCCGCCCGCGACGGTGATCCGGACCTGGACGGGACCGTACTGGGTCTGCGCGGCCGTGCCCGTGACCGTCTTGGCCTGGGCACTGCCCGCCCCGGCACCCGCTCCCGCTCCCGCACCCGCACCTGCGCCCTGCCCGGAGTCCTGCGCGGCGCCGCCGCCCCCTGCCGGAGCCTTGTCCAGCGCGGACTGGAGCGACTTCTTGTAGCCCGCGCTCGTGTAGGTCGCGCCCGAGACGGCGTCGATCTGCGCGTTCCCGGCCGCGACCGCCGCCTGGTTGAGGCGGGGCACCGAGCTGGCGGTGATCTGGTCGCTGCGTCCGCCCTTGGGGGCCTGGACCGCCTCGGCCTTGGTGATCTTCCCGCCCGCGACCGTGACACGGACCTGGACCGGGCCGTACTCCGTCTGCACCGCGTCGCCGGTGAGCGTCTGGGCGTTGCCCGAGCCCTGCGCTGCACCGCCCGCGGCCTTGGCCTTGTCCAGGGCCGACTGGAGGGACTTCTTGTAGCCGGCGCTGGTGTAGGTGGCGCCCGAGACGGCGTCGATCTCCGCGCTCTGCGCCGCGACCGCCGCCTGGTTGAGGCGGGGTACCGAGCTGGCGGTGATCTGGTCGCTGCGTCCGCCCTTGGGGGCCTGGACCGCCTCGGCCTGAGTGATCTTTCCGCCGCTCATGGTCAGACGGACCTGGATCGGGCCGTACTCCGTCTGCTGCGCGTCACCGGTGACGGCGCCGTTCACGCCGCCCTGCGGCGCCTGCCCGGCCGCGGCGGGCGGGACCTGGCCGCCGGCCGCCTGGGCACCGCCCGGGTCGGAGGCCGGCTTCATGGACAGCAGCAGCACGATTCCGGAGACGGTGGCTGCGCCGGCGAGCACGGCACGCCGGACGGGGTGAGACTTCCTCATCGTTTCTCAAGCTCCTGAAGGGCCGTTGATGTCCCGTCGCTCACATCTCGAACGACTCGTGATGGATACGGCGGGCGGGGACTCCCGCGCCGCGCAGTGCTTCGTAGACCGACTGCGCGAAGCCGGGCGGCCCGCACATGAAGACGTCGTGGTCGTCGACGTCGGGGATCTTCCGCTGGAGGGACTCCGCGGAGATGTCGGGGCGCTCCCCGTCGGGGCTGTTGACTGCGTACATCAGCCGCGCGCCGCGCTCGTCGGCGATCTTGGCCAGCTCGCCCCACAGCGCCAGGTCCTGGGTGGTATTGGCCCGGTAGAGAAGGGTGATGTCGCCGGACGCGCCCGGCAGCGTCTCGAACAGGGCCCGCATCGGAGTGATGCCGACACCCCCCGCGACCAGCAGTACCTTGCCGCGGCTGCGGCGCTGCGCGGTCATCGCGCCGTACGGGCCCTCGGCCCACACCTTGGTGCCGGGCTGGAGCTCGCGCAGCCGGGACGTGTGGTCGCCGATCGCCTTGACGGTGATCCGCAGCATGTCCGGTCGGGGCGCCGCGGACAGGGAGTACGGGTGCGAACTGAAGCGCATGCCGGGCGCCTTGAACCGCCAGCGGAAGAAGTGCCCGGCCTCCGCGCCCATCCGGTGCAGCTTGCGCCCGCCGATCAGCACCGACACGATGCCCGGGGTCTCCTCGATGACCGCCTCGACCCGCATACGGTGCCGCAGGTTCAGACGGATCGGGGTGATGATCCGGTACCAGAGCACCAGCGCGGTCACCACGCCGTACAGCCCGTACCAGAAGGTCTTCGCGGCCGGCTCGACGGCGAACTCGTTGCCGGTCGTGATCTGGTGCCAGAACGTCATGTACACCGACACATAGGTGAGCAGGTGCACGTGGTACCAGGTGTCGTACCCGATCATCCGGCGCACCCCGCCGATCGAGAGGATCCCGATGACGAACAGCAGGCCCGTGCCGATGGCGGCCTTGCCCATGTCAGGCAGCTGGTTGATGGAGTCGGTCGTCTGCTGGACGATGTCGCCGAGTCCCTTGCCCGCCTGCAGGGCGTAGCCCCACATGGTGAGGAAGACATGCGCGAGGACCAGGCAGAGCGTGTAGCGGCCGGTCATGGCGTGCCAGCGGGCGACCCGGTCGGTACCCACCCGGCGCTCCAGCGCGGGCACCCGGGCCATCTGGAGCACCACCAGCGCCATGAGATAGCCGGCGAGCAGGCCGGTGATCCGGCCGGCGGCCAGGATCTTGCTCGCGTTGTCCGCGAGGGACGGTGTGTTGTCCCACCACAGCCACAGCACGGCCGCCGCTCCCGCCCACAGGGCGATCAGCAGCGGGACGGCCGGGGAGCGGCGCGGGCGGATGCGGCGCATCGTCTGGCGACGGGCGGCACGGCCGCCTGCGAGCGTGGTGGTCACGGTTCCTCCGTGGGGACTTGACCCTTGGCCCACAGATACGTGTCGGGACACGGGAGTGTTCAGCCGCGTACCGAGTCATGTGCGGACGGAAGTGACCGGCGGTAATACGCCCGCGCGCCCGCTTGGCGTCCCCGCGTCAGTAGCGCGTGACGCCGGTGGTGCCGCTCTTCGTCCCGACGGCGATGTGGGGATGCTTCGCCGGATCGGCCCAGACGAGGATCCGCCGCATCGCGTCCCTCGGCACGGAGACGCAGCCGGCCGTCGCTCCCCGCCCGTCGACATGCAGGAAGATGCCCGCGCCACGCCCCCGGACGGGACGCTCGTAGTTGAAGTCGATGACCAGCGCGTACGCGTACTGCGCCCGGTAGGTGATGAGCTGCTCGGACTCGGCGGCCCGGCAGTCGGCCGCGCGCGGCTCGGTCCAGCGGTTGTAGGAGCGGGAGTCGTTGTCCTGGCACCACCAGGAGTCCCGGTGCACCCGGCGGTAGGTGTACGCCGTCCCCCGCGGCGCCGCCTTGATGCCGAAGGCGTACGGCAGTCCGTACAGGCCCGTGGGTGTGGTGTCGGTGCCCTGCCTGCGGGCGGTGCCCTCGACGAGGCCGTTCGCTCCGAAGCGCGCGGGCGCGGAGCCGGCCTTCACCCACCGCCCGCCCTTGCGGTCCCACCAGGTGACCGTGCCCTTGGTGGAGGCCCGCTCCGGGGCCACCGCGGTGAGGAGCTGGGTGCCGCCGCCGGTGTCCGCCATCCGGTCCGGCAGGGGCGCCGCCTGTGCGGGCGGCACGGCCCCGAGCGTGAGGAGGGAGGAGACGGCGAGGGCGACGGCACCGGGGCGCATGTCTCAGACCGTAGAGGGAGGCAGCGGCAACGGCAGCCCGGGTAGTCCGTCCAGGCTGGTCGCGATGTGTTCCTTCTTGGTGAAGTAGGCGTCGAGCGAGGCGTCGTCCTCGCGCGCGAAGCGCTTGGAGTGCAGATCGCGCTCCGCCTCGTACTCCATGAAGGGCACCGCGTAGCCGCAGGTGTCACGGACGAGTTCGGCCGTCACGACGATGATCGCGCGCAGGCCGTGCTGGGACGGGTCGATGTCCGGGAAGCGGGCGAGGAGTTCCCCGAAGCGCGGGTCGTCGCGGAAGACCGGCTCGCCCCGCCCGTGCACGCGGACGATGTTCGGCGGGCCCTGGAAGGCGCACCACATCAGGGTGATCCGCCCGTTCTCCCGCAGATGGGCGATGGTCTCGGCGTTGGAACCGGCGAAGTCGAGGTAGGCGACGGTGTGCTCGTCGAGCACCGCGAAGGAGCCCTTGAGCCCTTTGGGGGAGAGGTTGACCGTGCCGTTGGCGGACAGGGGAGCGGTGGCGGTGAAGAAGACCGGCTGCGCCTCGATGAACGAGCGGAGCCGGCCGTCTATGCGCTCATGAGTCTTTCCCATGTCAAACGATTATGGGCGCAGGTCTTTCGACTGTCTAAGGAATTATGAGCGAGGGGCCCGTGGCCGCCCCGGCCGGCGCTCACTCGGGGCGGCCACAGCGCCTGTCACCTCACTGGTTGAGCTGGCAGGCGGCGAAGGCCTCGAGGCCTTCGGGCTTCTCGGCGGCGCGGCCGATGGCGGTCTCGATGCGGTTGAGGGCGGCGACGCGCTTGTCCTCCAGCGGGCCGAGGATGGCGTTCTGGACGAAGTTGGGTCCGCCCTGGCCGACGGTGTCGACGAGGCGCTTGTTCGCCTCCGCGATCTGGGTGTCCAGCTGCGCCAGGTTGCGGTCGACCTCGGCCTGCGCGGAGGCGGGGATCGCGGGCAGCTCGCCGGTGACGTCCGGGCAGCTGATGGCACCGGCGCCGGCGTTCCCCGCCTCGCCCGCACCCGCGCCCGCGTCCTCGCCGGCACCCGCACCGGCCTCGGCACCCGCACCCGCTTCGGCTCCGGCCTCGGCGCCCGCCTCCGCTCCGGCCTCGGCGCCCGCACCTGCCTCGGCACCGGCCTCCTCACCGGCGCCCGCCTCGCCTTCGGCCGCCTCGCCCGCCCCGGCGCCGCCGTCGGCGTCGAGCTGGCAGGCGGCGAAGGCCTCAAGCCCCTCGGGCTTCTCGGCGGCGCGGCCGATGGCGGTCTCGATGCGGTTGAGGGCGGCGACGCGCTTGTCCTCCAGCGGGCCGAGGATGGCGTTCTGGACGAAGTTGGGTCCGCCCTGGCCGACGGTGTCGACGAGGCGCTTGTTGGCCTCCTGGATCTGGGTGTTCAGCTGGGCGAGGTTGCTGTCGACCTCCGCCTGCGCCGAAGCGGGCACCGCGGGCAGCTGCCCGGTGACGTCCGGGCACGAGATGGTGCCGGGGCCCGCCAGCGTCCGGGCGTTCGTCCCACCGCTCGCGGGCGTCTCCTCCCCGGCGAGGGCGAAGCCGGCGATCACCGTGCCGGACAGTGCCACCGCGGCGGCGCCGCCGATGAACGCGACGCGACGCTTGTTGTACTTCGGAAGAGCCCTGGACATGCGGATGCCTCACTAGGGGTCGGGGGACGGGGGTGTCCTCGGTGTGCTGAAACGCGGCGCCTGCGTTCGGCGAGAGGTACGAGTAAGCGGTTTCCCGCGTTCAAAGGATCTTCAAATTCTTCTCGGCCTGACCAATAACCGCTGTCGGCTTCGCGCCCGGACCCGCATCGGATTGACGAATCATGCAGCGCTCTGCATACTCATGCAGGTCGGTATTCGCAGTATGAGGGGAAGAACCCGTGACCGAGCGCGTCGTACTCGCCTACTCAGGCGGTCTTGACACCTCCGTCGCCATCGGCTGGATCGCCGAGGAGACGGGCGCCGAGGTCATCGCGGTCGCGGTCGACGTCGGCCAGGGCGGCGAGGACCTGGACGTCATCCGCAAGCGCGCGCTCGCCTGCGGTGCCGTCGAGGCCGAGGTGGCGGACGCCAGGGACGAGTTCGCCGAGGAGTACTGCCTCCCGGCGATCAAGGCCAACGCCCTCTACATGGACCGCTACCCGCTGGTCTCCGCCCTGTCCCGGCCGACGATCGTCAAGCACCTCGTCGCCGCCGCCCGGAAGCACGGCGCCACCACCGTCGCCCACGGCTGCACCGGCAAGGGCAACGACCAGGTCCGCTTCGAGGCCGGCATCGTCGCCCTCGCCCCCGACCTGAAGTGCATCGCCCCGGTCCGCGACTACGCCATGACCCGCGACAAGGCCATCGCCTTCTGCGAGGCCAAGGGCCTGCCGATCGCGACCTCCAAGAAGTCGCCGTACTCCATCGACCAGAACGTCTTCGGCCGCGCCATCGAGACCGGCTTCCTCGAGGACATCTGGAACGCGCCGATCGAGGACATCTACGAGTACACCGAGAACCCGGCTCTCCCCCGGGAGCCCGACGAGGTGATCATCTCCTTCAAGGAGGGCGTCCCGGTCGCGGTCGACGGCAGGCCCGTCACCGTCCTCCAGGCGATCCAGCAGCTCAACGAGCGCGCCGGCGCCCAGGGCATCGGCCGGATCGACATGGTCGAGGACCGGCTCGTCGGCATCAAGTCGCGCGAGGTCTACGAGGCCCCGGGCGCCATCGCTCTGATCACCGCCCACCAGGAGCTGGAGAGCGTCACCGTCGAGCGTGAACTCGCCCGCTACAAGCGCGGCGTCGAGCAGCGCTGGAGCGAGCTGGTCTACGACGGTCAGTGGTTCTCCCCGCTCAAGCGCGCCCTGGACGGCTTCGTCGACGAGGCGAACCAGCACGTCACCGGCGACGTCCGGATGACCCTGCACGGCGGCCGCGCGGTCGTCACCGGCCGGCGCTCGCAGCAGTCGCTGTACGACTTCGACCTCGCGACCTACGACACGGGCGACACCTTCGACCAGTCCGCGGCCAAGGGCTTCATCGACATCTACAGCCTGTCGTCGAAGATCGCGGCGAAGCGCGACCTCGCGTAGGCGTTCACGGGACCCGGCCCGGGCGTATAAAGGTCTTCGTCCTACGGCCCGCATCCACAGGTCCGCGTCACATCCACACCTCTCTAGGAGCAACGCAAGTGAGCAGCAACAGCGGTGACGTCCGGCTCTGGGGCGGCCGTTTCGCCGACGGTCCCGCCGAGGCCCTGGCGAAGCTGTCCGCGTCCGTCCACTTCGACTGGCGGCTCGCGCCGTACGACATCGCCGGTTCGCGTGCGCACGCGCGCGTGCTGCACAAGGCAGGACTGCTCACGGACGACGAGCTGACGAGGATGCTCGAAGGCCTGGACCGGCTCGAAGCGGACGTCGCCGACGGCTCCTTCGTCGGCACCATCGCCGACGAGGACGTGCACACCGCGCTGGAGCGCGGCCTGCTGGAGCGGCTCGGCCCCGACCTCGGCGGTAAGCTGCGCGCGGGCCGCTCCCGCAACGACCAGGTCGCCACCC
Source organism: Streptomyces sp. CRCS-T-1 (assembly GCF_024442335.1). Taxonomy (NCBI): domain Bacteria; kingdom Bacillati; phylum Actinomycetota; class Actinomycetes; order Kitasatosporales; family Streptomycetaceae; genus Streptomyces; species Streptomyces sp. CRCS-T-1. The sequence goes on from NZ_CP101651.1 coordinate 6,964,846, forward strand.
TCTTCCGGATGTACCTGCGCGACCACGCCCGGGTCGTCGGCGGCCTGATCGCGGAGCTCCAGGACGCCCTGATCGGCCTCGCCGAGGCGCACCCCGACGTGGCGATGCCCGGCCGTACGCACCTCCAGCACGCGCAGCCGGTCCTTTTCGCGCACCACGTCCTGGCCCATGTCCAGTCCCTCTCCCGGGACGCGGAGCGACTGCGCCAGTGGGACGCGCGCACGGCCGTCTCGCCCTACGGCTCGGGCGCCCTGGCGGGTTCGTCCCTCGGCCTGGACCCGGAGGCGGTGGCGAAGGACCTCGGGTTCGAGCACGGCTCCGCGGGCAACTCCATCGACGGTACGGCCTCGCGTGACTTCGTCGCCGAGTTCGCCTTCATCACGGCGATGATCGGGGTCAACCTCTCCCGGATCGCCGAGGAGGTCATCATCTGGAACACGAAGGAGTTCTCCTTCGTGACCCTGCACGACGCGTTCTCCACGGGCTCGTCGATCATGCCGCAGAAGAAGAACCCGGACATCGCGGAGCTGGCCCGCGGCAAGTCCGGCCGTCTGATCGGCAACCTGACGGGCCTGCTGGCCACGCTCAAGGCCCTTCCCCTCGCGTACAACCGCGACCTCCAGGAGGACAAGGAGCCGGTCTTCGACTCCATCGACCAGCTGGAGGTCCTGCTGCCGGCCTTCACCGGCATGATGGCCACCCTCACGGTCCACCGCGAGCGCATGGAGGAACTGGCCCCGGCAGGCTTCTCCCTCGCCACGGACATCGCCGAGTGGCTGGTCAAGCAGGGCGTCCCCTTCCGCGTCGCCCACGAGGTCGCCGGCGAGTGCGTGAAGGTCGCCGAGGCGGAGAACAAGGAACTGGACGAGCTGACGGACGAGCAGTTCGCCAAGATCTCCTCCCACCTGACCCCCGAGGTCCGCACCGTCCTCAACGTCCCCGGCGCCCTGGCCTCCCGCAACGGCAGGGGCGGCACGGCCCCGAGCGCGGTCGCCACCCAGCTGACAGAGGTGAAGGCGGACGTGTCGGCCCAGCACGAGTGGGCAGTGGCCAAGAAGCAGGCCTGAGGGAATCGCCCTCTAGGGGCGCGGGGAACTGCGCGACAAGCCCCCACAACCCCGCACCCGCAAAACACCGCAAGTCCCGAGCTCTGAGGCGAAGGTCATCGCGGGTTACGTTGGGTCGAAGCCGAACCGGAGCCGACCGAACGGAGCCCGCGATGCCCTTCGCCCGCCTCGCGACCGCAACCACTCCCACCTGTCACATCGGACTAGGCCTCGCCGCCGTAGGACGCCCGGGCTACATCAACCTCGGCCGAGACGAAGACCTCGGAGAAGACCGCAGCGTAGAGACACTCCGCAACCGCACCCACGAACTCCTCGACGCCGCATACGCCCAAGGCGTCCGCTACTTCGACGCCGCCCGCTCCTACGGCCGCTCGGAGGAGTTCCTCGCCGACTGGCTCCACGCAAGGCCCGCCTTCGACGACATCGTCGTCGGCAGCAAGTGGGGCTACACCTACACCGCCGACTGGTCCACCGACGCCGACCACCACGAGGTCAAGGACCACGCCCTGCCCACCTACGAACGGCAGCGCGCGGAGAGCGACGAGCTGCTCGGCGACCGGCTCGACCTCTACCAGATCCACTCGGTGACCCCGGACAGCCCGGCCCTCACCGACAAGGAACTGCACGCGAAGCTCGCGGAGGCCGCGGCCCAGGGCCTCACCATCGGCTTCTCCACCAGCGGCCCGGCCCAGGCGGACGCCATCCGCGCCGCCCTCGCCGTGACGGTCGACGGCGAACCCCTCTTCCGTACCGTCCAGTCCACGTACAACGCGCTGGAGACCTCCGCCGCGCCCGCCCTCGCCGAGGCGCACGACGCCGGGCTCACCGTGATCGTCAAGGAGGGCATGGCCAACGGCCGGCTCGCCGGGCCGCACGCCCCGGACGTACTGCGGGAGGTCGCCGAGGAAGCGGACCTTGGCTGCGACGCCGTCGCCCTCGCCGTGATCCTGCGACAGCCCTGGGCCGGTGTGGTCCTATCCGGCGCCGCCACCACCAACCAGCTCGCCTCGAACCTGCACGCCGCGGCCGTCGACCTCGACGACGACCAGCTGACCCGCCTCGCCACGCTGGTCGAGGAACCGCACGCGTACTGGGAGCGGCGCGGTCAGCTGCCCTGGCACTGAGCGCTGAGTACTGAGCATCACCTCTCCGTAAACCGCCGGCCGTGAGCCAAGCATGCCCGGGATGAGACATCATTGTCTCATCTGGGCTATGCTCGTCTCATGGCTGTCGATCCTGATCACGTGCTGCGCGCCGCCGCGGCCCTGCTGACCCGTAAATCCACCGCGACCATGGACGAGGTCGCCAAGGCCGCCGGGATCAGCCGCGCCACGCTGCACCGCCACTTCGCCGGACGGGACGTCCTCGTCCGCGCCCTGGAGTCGCTGGGCATCGCGGAGTGCGAGGCCGCCCTGGACGCGGCCCGGCTCGACGAGGGCACGGCGAGCGACGCCGTACGCCGACTGGTCGGGGCCATCGAGCCCGTCGCCGGACTGCTCGCGTTCCTCTACTCCGAGAACCAGTTGTTCGAGGGCGAGGAGATGAACGCGGGCTGGACCCTGATAGACGACCGGATCTCCGCCCTGTTCCGGCGCGGCCAGCTCGGCGGCGAGTTCCGTATCGACCTCACCCCGGCCTGGCTCACCGAGGCGCTCTACGGCCTGATGGCCTCCGGCGCCTGGATGGTGCACAGCGGCAAGGGTGCCCCCAAGGACTTCCAGCACATGATCGTCGAGCTGCTGCTCGGCGGCGCACTACGGAGAGAGGAACCATGACCAGCACCTTGCAGACGGCGGAAGCGACCGAGGCGGTGAAGCGCCCGGGCCGCTGGCTCGCACTCGCCGTCCTCGTGCTCGCCGTGCTGCTGGTGGCCGTCGACGCGACCGTGCTCGGTCTCGCGACCCCCTACATCAGCGAGGACCTGAAGCCCTCCGGCACACAGCTGCTGTGGATCGGCGACGTCTACTCGTTCGTCATCGCCGGTCTGCTCGTCTCCATGGGCAGCCTCGGCGACCGCATCGGCCGCAAGCGGATCCTGCTGATCGGTGCCACGGCGTTCGGCGCGATATCCGTGTTCAACGCCTATGCCACCACCCCCGAGATGATGATCGTCGCGCGGGCCCTGCTGGGCGTCGCCGGTGCCACCCTGATGCCGGCCACGCTCGCGCTGATCCGCAACCTCTTCCACGACCCGCGCGAGCGCAGTCTCGCCGTCGGCATCTGGGGCGCCACCGCCTCCGCCGGTACGGCCGTGGGCCCGATCGTCGGCGGGTTCCTGCTGGAGCACTTCTGGTGGGGCTCGGTCTTCCTGATCAACCTGCCCGTGATGGCGGTCCTGGTCCTCGTCGGCATCAAGCTGCTGCCCGAGTCGCGGACCGCGAACGCCGGGCCCTGGGACCTGGTCAGCGTCGTGCTGTCGCTGGTCGGCATGGTCGGTGTCGTGTACGCGATCAAGGAGGCCGCCACCCACGGCTTCGCCTGGGCCACCCTGGCCGCCGGTCTGCTGGGCGCGGCCGCCCTGTACGGGTTCGTACGCCGTCAGCTCACGCTCCCCGCCCCGCTGCTGGACATGCGGCTGTTCCGCCACCGCGGCTTCAGCGGAGCCGTACTGGCGGACCTGCTGACCATTCTCGGCCTGTCCGGGCTGGTGTTCTTCCTCTCCCAGTACCTGCAACTTGTCCAGGGCAGGCGCCCCTTCGAGGCGGGTCTGGCCGAGCTGCCCGCCGCCATCGGCGCGGTGGTGGCCGGACTGGCCGCGGGGCGCGCGGCCCGCCGTTTCTCGGTGCGGGCCGTCGTCGCCGGGGGTCTGGCGGCGATCGGCCTGGCGCTGGCCGCGCTCACGGTGATCGGCCAGACCACCGGCTACCCGCTGCTCGGGTCCGCGCTGCTGGTCGTCGGCGTCGGTGCCGGTCTCTCCTTCACGGTCACCGCCGACGTGATCCTCTCCAGCGTGCCCAAGGAGCAGGCGGGCTCCGCCTCGGCCGTGTCCGAGACGGCGTACGAACTCGGCGCGGCCCTCGGTATCGCCGTGCTCGGCTCCATCGTGACCGGCGTCTACCGCGACTTCACCGGCCCGGCGGGCACCCCGGCCGCGGCCCACGAGTCACTCGGCGGTGCCGTCGAGGCGGCCGCGAGCATGCCCGCGCACAGCGCGGCGGTGATGCTGGACGCGGCCCGCACGTCCTTCGTCGACGGCCTGGCCCTCGCCGCCGGGGTCGGCGCGGCGGTCCTGCTGGCCGCGGCGGTGGCGGCGTGGTTCCTGATGCGGGGGCAGCGACTGGAGAGCGGGACGGAACACTGAGAAAGCCCGCGGGGGTGTGAGAGCTTGTCGCCCTCACACCCCCGCGGCCCGCAGAACTAGGCGGCTTCCTTGGCCTTGCTGGCGTACATGTCCACGTACTCCTGCCCGGACAGCCGCATGACCTCGCTCATCACCGAGTCCGTCACGGCCCGCAGCACATAGCGGTCCCGGTCCATCCCCTCGTACCGGGAGAACTCCATCGCCTCACCGAACCGCACGGTGACCTTGCCCGGGCGGGGGAGACCCGCGCCGCCCGGCTGCAGCCGGTCCGTGCCGATCATCGCGAACGGCACCACCGGCGCGCCCGTCATCAGCGTGAGCCGGGCGATACCGGTACGCCCCCGGTACAGCCGCCCGTCGGGCGAGCGGGTGCCCTCCGGGTAGATGCCGAACACCCGGCCCTCGTCCAGCACCCGGCGCCCGGTCATCAGGGCCGCGACCCCGCCCCGGCCGCCGTCGCGGTCGACCGGGATCATGCCGACGCCGGTGAAGAACCAGGCCATCAGCCGGCCCTTGAGGCCCTTGCCGGTGACGTACTCGTCCTTGCCGATGAAGAACACCTGCCGGTCGCAGACCAGCGGCAGGATCATCGAGTCGATGAACGTCAGGTGGTTGCCGGCCAGGATGACCGGACCGTCGCCGGGAATGTGCTCCGCACCTTCCACCTGTGGGCGGAACATCAGGCGCATGACCGGACCGAGCACTGCCTTGATGAGCGCGAAGCGGGACAACGGACCCTCCGGTGTCAAGGGAATCTGTATGAGTATGTGCAGGTGGGGACGATACTCGTGGCCCCGGGGGTCGCGCACATCGGGCACGACGACTTAACCGAGGCCTTACGCACTGTTGACGCGTGTTTACCTGCGGTGGCGCCTCATCGGCGGTCTGTAACCCGGCCGCCATGATGTGACGGACATCGCCTCGGACGCCACCGGACGCGTTCCCAGAACCGCCGCGCCGAATCGAACGGGGTGCGACGAATCGTCAGATCACCCTCCCCACCAGCCACTACGACATCCGGCGTCACCCGCGTGTTCCGCGCGGGGTCTCCCACCCGTCATGTACGCGCCCCTACGATCAGCCCGCAGTGACGAGTCGAACGGCAGGGAGGGCGCTCACATGGGAACGCAGGAGTCGAACGAAGAAACGAGCGGGACCGGACGGCGGGCCCTGCTCGGCGCGGCGGTGCTCACCGCCGGTGGAGCGGTCCTCGGCATGACCGGCACCGCGCGAGCGGACGGCTCCCGGCACGGCGGCGGACGCGGCGGACTGGGGAGCCTGCCCAAGCCGACGATCGTCGGCCACCGCGGAGCCAGCGGCTACCGCCCGGAGCACACGCTGGGCTCGTACCAGCTGGCCCTCGACCTGGGCGCCGACATCGTCGAGGCGGGCGACCTGGTGCCGACGAAGGACGGGCACCTGGTCTGCCGGCACGAGCCGGAGATCGGCGGCACCACCGATGTCGCCGACCACCCCGAGTTCGCCGGCCGCAAGAAGACCAAGCTCCTCGACGGTGTCTCCACCACCGGCTGGTTCACCGAGGACTTCACGCTCGCCGAGCTGAAGACGCTGCGCGCGATCGAGCGCATCCCGGCCAACCGCCCGCACAACACCCTCTACAACGGCCGCTGGGAGATCCCCACCTTCGAAGAAGTCCTGAAGTGGCAGGACGAGCAGACCCGCAAGCGCGGCAAGCAGGTCTGGATCTACCCCGAGATCAAGCACCCCACCTACTTCCGCAAGCAGGGCCTGCCGCTGGAGGAGCGGGTCGCCAAGGTGCTGCGCAAGTACCGCAAGGACCGGCGGACCTCCCCGGTCGTCATCCAGTCCTTCGAGCCGACCAGCATCGAGCGCCTCAACAAGCTCGTCGACAACCCCCTGGTCGTCCTGCTGTCGTCGGCGGACACCCGCCCCTGGGACTTCGTCGAGACGGGCGACCCGCGCACCGTCGCCGACCTGGTCAAGCCGGCCGGCCTCCGGGAGATCGCCTCCTACGCGCAGGGCATCGGCCCGACCCTCGACCTGGTCATCCCGCGCGACGCCAAGGGCAATCTCACGCAGCCGACGACGCTCGTCGCGGACGCGCACAAGGTGGGGCTGATCCTGCACCCGTGGACCCTGCGCAACGAGAACCCCTTCCTGCCCGCGAACTTCCGCAAGGGCACGGAAGCGGACGCCTACGGTGATGTCTTCGGCGCGTACAAGGCGTACTTCGCGACCGGCATCGACGGCGTCTTCACCGACCAGCCCGACACAGGCGTGCTGGCCCGCGAGGACTTCGTCAACAGCTGAGCTCACACCACCCGGTCGAGTGAGCTTCGGCCGCCCGGGCAACCCGCCGCCCGGGCGGCCGCGTCGCTCCGCATATGACGCCCGACCTGGTCACCGCCCTGAGCCCGCTGCTCACCGCCGAGGCCTCCGCGGAGGCATATGCCGCCGGAACCGAGCCGAGCGACCTGGAGCAGGCGGTCTGGCTCCGCCTGCTGGAGCGCCTCGACGCCGACGACCCGCCGCTCGACCCCCAGGGGTGGCTCCGCCGCGCCGTCCGCTCGGAGGCCCGCCGCACCCGCCGTACGAGCCGCCTCGAACGGCCGTACGTCGGCGAACCCGTCGACGACAGTGACCGCGACCCCGAGCAGCTCGCCCTCACCGCCGCCCGCGGCCGTGCCCTGCGCGCGGCCGTACGCCGCCTCCCGGGCCGCTGCCCCCGGCTGATCGAGGCGCTGCTCTCCCCACAGGACCTGACATACCGGGAAATCGCAGGGGAGTTGGGTATGTCACAGGGGAGTCTTGGCCCGGAACGTTCCAGATGCCTGGGATGTCTGCGCAGATTGCTCGCGCCGGAGGTTGCGGCCCACTGAGGACGGGGATAGGAGTGGGGGACGACAGGTGATCAGATGAGCGGGAGGCGTGCGCACATGGGCATGAGCGTGACCATCTCTGCGGCGACCGAGCAGGACGCGGAGCAGATCTTCAGGCTGCAGTACCTGTGCTTCCAGCGGGAGGCGGCGCTGTACGGGAACTACCGCATCGACCCGCTCGTCCAAACCCTCGACTCGGTCCGCGAGGAGGTCACCCGGGACTGCGTCTTCGTGGCCCGGCTCGGCGACGAGGTCGTCGGCTCGGTCCGCGGCTCGGTCACCGAGGACGGCGCCGCCGCGATCGGGAAGCTCTGCGTCCACCCGCGCCTCCAGGGCCACGGCATCGGAGCCCGCCTCCTCCGAGCGGCCGAATCGGCCCTCGCCGGCCAGCACGGCGCCAAGCGCTTCCGCCTCCACACCGGCCACCGCAACGAGGGCAACCTCCGCCTCTACCGCAAGGTGGGCTACGAAACGGTGGGCACGTCCCAGGGCGCGGACGGCATCCCCATGATCGTCCTGGAGAAGCCGGCCGGCGCCTACGCGGCGACGGCTTGATGCCGGCCTTTTAGGGGCGCGGGGAACTGCGCGACAAGCCACATCCGGCCCGCGGCCGCCTGCTCACCTCAGGCGGCATCCCCATCCCGCGAACGCGAAGCCCGAAGCCAGTAAATGGCGGACAGCGGCAACAACACCGGGATGAACAGATACCCCATCCCGAAGTCCGACCACACAGTCGCGTCAGGAAACGCGGACGGTTCGACCAACGTCCAGGTCCCCACCGTCAGCACACCCACCAACTCCGCGACACAACACACCAGCGCCGCCCGCCGCGCAGTCTCCCCACCCCGCACCAACGAGTACGTGATGAACCCGTACACCAGCCCCGCCACCGCCGACAGCGAGTACGCCAGCGGCGCCCGGTCGAACTCCGTAGCGATCTGATACGCCGACCGCGACACCGCCCCGACGACCATCACGCCGTACAGCCAGACCAGCAGCGTGCCCGGCCCACTGATCAGCCGCTGCCGAGTCACCTCAGCCTCCCCAGATGTCATAGAGCCGCACCTCCAGCACCGCCAGCACCACACCGCCGGCGGCAACGGTCACCGAGCCCCACCGCGTGCGCTCGGCCAGTGACATGAACCCCGCCGCCGGGACGCACGCGAACGCCCCCAGCAGATACGCCACGAAGATCGTCGTGCCCTGCTCCGGCTTCTCGCCCTGCGCCAGCAGCACGATCCCCACCACCAGCTGCACCAGCGACAGCAGGGTGACCACGGCCATCCCGATGAAGTGCCAGTCCTTCGTCGGCTGGTCACGGTAGGCCGCGAGGCCGCACCAGGCGGCGAGCAGCAGCGCGGCGACGCCGGTCACCAGCGTCAGAGCAGCAAGCATGCTGCGACCTTATTACGGCCGAAAAGGCCCGATGCTTCCGGCCCTGGCCCGCACCGTAGGGTCGGGGGCATGAAGATCCACGCGCAAGCCCTGCTGTTCGACAACGACGGAACCCTGGTCTCCTCCCTCGACTCGGTGGACCGCTGCTGGACGCGGTGGGCCGTGGAGTACGGGATCACGGCCGAGGACTTCGCACGCGTCGAACTGCACGGCCGGCCGGCCGTCGAGATAGCCGCCGACCTGCTGCCCGCCGCGATCGTGCCGCAGGCCCTCGCGCGGATCGAGGACCTGGAGGTGGAGGACGTGCCCCACGGCGGTGTGCACCTCCTGCCCGGGACGCGCGCGTTCCTCGACTCCCTGCCCGCCGAGCGCTGGGCCGTCGTCACCTCCGCCACCCGGCGGCTGGCCGAGGCGCGGCTCGACGCCGTCGGCATCCTCCCCAAGACGCTCGTCGCCGCCGACGACATCACCCGCGGCAAGCCCGACCCCGAGCCGTACCTGCTCGCCGCCCGCACCCTCGGCGTCGACCCGGCCCGGTGCGTCGTCTTCGAGGACGCCCCCGCGGGTCTCACGGCCGGCCGGGCCGCCGGTATGACCACCGTGGCGTTGACCACAACCCACCAGGCCCACGAACTCGAGGCCGACCTGATCGTCGAGAACCTGTCGGCCCTGTCCGCACTGGTCACCGAGCAGGGGGTGGAAATCTCCCTCCGCGGCTGACGCCTGCCGGCCCCTGTTCACCGCTGTCCAGCATGCGGACAGCGGCGTGACTGTCAGGACCGTACGCGTGTTTTACTGGCGACCATGACCACGACGAGCGACCGCATCCCCGCGACCGAGGCGACCATGACGCCCGGTGCTCGTTGTATGTGTCGAATGTGCGCCTTCTAGAGGGCCCCCGCACCACCCCCTGAGCTCGCGCCCCGAAGCGAGACAGCGGCAGGTCCGCACGCCCTGAGCGGTGCGAGACGCCAAGCCGCCCCGCGCGCATGTTCTCCCCGGTTCCCCGCCCCAGCGAGAACCGTGTCGCGTCCCTGAACGAACGCATCTGTGCCCGGGCACACCCACGCCCGCGCACTCGACAGTGACGGAAACCCACGTGATCACCACAACGGACCTGACCAAGGTCTACCGTTCGCGCGGCCGCGAGGTCACCGCCCTGGACGGCGTCGACCTGCACGTCCGCGAGGGCGAGGTGTTCGGCGTCATCGGCCAGTCCGGCGCCGGCAAGTCCTCGCTCATCCGCTGCGTCAACCTGCTGGAACGCCCCACCTCCGGCACCGTGACCGTCGCCGGACAGGACCTCACCGCCCTGGCCGGCCGCGGCCCGCGCGCCGGAAAGGAACTGCGCGAGGCACGCAGCCGGATCGGCATGGTCTTCCAGCACTTCAACCTGCTGTCCTCCCGGACCGTCCAGGACAACGTCGAGCTGCCGTTGGAGATCCTCGGCAAGTCCGGCAAGGAACGCTCCCGCAAGGCGCTGGAACTGCTCGACCTGGTCGGCCTCGCCGACAAGGCGGGCGCCTACCCCGCGCAGCTCTCCGGCGGCCAGAAGCAGCGCGTCGGCATCGCCCGCGCCCTGGCCGTCGACCCCAAGGTGCTGCTGTCCGACGAGGCCACCAGCGCCCTCGACCCGGAGACCACCCGCTCCATCCTGGCGCTGCTGCGCGACCTGAACCGGCAGCTCGGCCTGACCGTCCTGCTCATCACACACGAGATGGACGTCGTGAAGTCGGTCTGCGACTCCGCCGCGCTCATGGAGAACGGCCGCGTCGTCGAGTCGGGCACGGTCAGCGAACTGCTCGCGACCCCCGGCTCCGAGCTGGCCTCCGCGCTGTTCCCGCTCGGCGGCGAAGCCTCCGGCGACGACCGCACCGTCGTCGACGTCACCTTCCAGGGCGAGAGCGCGACCCAGCCGGTCATCTCGCAGCTCGCCCGCACCTACAACATCGACATATCGATCCTCGGCGCGGCCATCGACACCGTCGGCGGCCTCCAGGTCGGCCGGATGCGCATCGAACTGCCCGGCCGCTACGAGGACAACGTCGTACCGATCGGGTTCCTGCGCGAACAGGGCCTGCAGATCGACGTCCTGGGCCATGAGGCCGAACTGGTGAAGGAGGGTGTCAAGTGACCTGGTCCGAGATGCAGCCACTGCTGGAACAGGCGTGTTGGGACACGCTCTACATGGTCGGCTGGTCCACACTCATCGCCGTCATCGGCGGACTTCCGCTCGGGATCCTGCTGGTCCTGACCGACCGCGGCGGCCTGCTCCAGAACCTCGCCGCCAACAAGGTCATCGGGCAGATCGTGAACATCGCCCGCTCCCTGCCGTTCATCATCCTGATGGTGGCGCTGATGGGCTTCACCCGCTCCATCACCGGGACGACCATCGGCGTCGAGGCCGCCATCGTGCCGCTCGCCGTCGGAGCCATCCCGTTCTTCGCGCGCCTGGTCGAGACGGCCGTCCGCGAAGTGGACCACGGGCTCGTCGAGGCCGTGCAGGCCATGGGCGGCAACACCTGGACCATCGTCCGCAAGGTGCTCGTCCCCGAGTCCCTGCCGTCGCTGATCTCCAGCACCACCACCACGATCGTCGCCCTCATCGGCTACTCGGCCATGGCGGGCACGGTCGGCGCCGGCGGCCTCGGCGACATCGCCATCCGCTACGGCTACCAGCGCTTCGAGACCCAGCTGATGTGGATCACCGTCGCGATCCTCGCCGTCGTCATCTCGCTCATCCAGTTCGCCGGCGACTACGCGGCCCGCTCCCTGCACCGCCGCGGCGCCCACTCCGGCCCCGCGCCGAAACTGCGGCTGCTCAAGGCCGCTTCCTGAAAGCTCCCCGTCCACCCACGACGGGGCCGCACCACTCGCAAGGCCATAAGGAAAGGCACTTTTCGTGCGTAGCACCGCCAAGATCACCACCGCCGTACTCGCCGCCGGAGCCCTCACCCTCGGGCTCAGCGCCTGCGGCGCGGGCGACTCCGGCTCCGACGGACCCCTGATCGTCGCCGCCAGCCCCACTCCGCACGCCGAGATCCTCAACTACGTCAAGGACAACCTGGCGAAGAAGGAGGGCCTCGACCTGGAGGTCAAGGAGTTCACCGACTACGTCACGCCGAACACGGCGACGCAGGACGGCTCCGTGGGCGCCAACTACTTCCAGAACCAGCCGTACCTCGACGACTTCAACAAGAAGAACGGCACCGACATCGTGCCCGTCGTCACGGTCCACCTGGAGCCGCTCGGCCTCTACTCCCACAAGGTCAAGAAGGCCGACGCCCTGAAGAGCGGTGCGACGGTCGCCATCCCCAACGACACCGTCAACGAGGCCCGCGCCCTCAAGCTCCTCGCCGCGAACAAGCTCATCACGCTCAAGGACGGCGTCGGCAACGAGGCGACCCCCTCCGACATCGCGGAGAACCCCAAGAAGCTCAAGTTCAAGGAGCTGGAGGCGGCTCAGACCCCGCGCTCCCTCGACGACGTGGACGCCGCCGTCGTCAACGGCAACTACGCCCTCTCGTCCGACCTCAAGCCGGCGAAGGACGCCCTCGTCCTGGAGTCCCCGAAGGACAACCCGTACGGCAACTTCCTCGCCGTGAAGAAGGGCGAGGAGAAGGACCCGCGGGTGAAGAAGCTCGCGAAGCTTCTCACCTCGCCCGAGGTGAAGAAGTTCATTCAGGACAAGTACGACGGCGCCGTGCTCGCCTCCTTCTGAGGCCCGCCCGGCACCCGCGCCGCACGGGGTCCTCCCTCACCGGGTGGGGGAGGGCCCCGTGGTGCGGATCAGTGCTTTCATGCTGCATGCTGGGCAGTTGAGCAGGCCCTGAAGGTTCACCGAAGGTTACGGAGCGGCGCATGACGAGCACCTTTCCCAACGTCTCCATCAGCACGGAGCGGTTGGTGCTGCGTCCTCTTGACGAAGACGACATCGCCGCCCTGGCGGCGATGATGAACGACGAACAGGTGGCGGCCTGGACCTCCGTCCCCCAGCCCTTCACGGAGGAGGGCGCCCGCACCTGGATCACCGACTACGCCCCCGCCGAGCGCACCGAGGGCCGCGGCCTCGACTTCGCGGTCACCGAGTTCCTCACCCAGCGCCTGGTCGGCGTCATCCAGCTCGGCAAGACCAACTGGCGCGTACGCTCCACCGAGCTGTCGTACATCATCGCCCCCTGGGCCAGGGGCGAGGGCTACGCCTCCGAGGCCGCCCTCGTCACCGCCCGGTGGCTCTTCTCGGACCAGAAGTTCGAGCGCATCGAACTGCGCACGGCGGCCGACAACACCGCCTCCCAGCAGGTCGCCCAGAAGATCGGCTGTATCAGCGAGGGCGTGCTGCGCAACGCCTGTATAGCCCGCAGCCGTGCCGAGGACGGCACGTGGAGCGACGTACGCACCGACTTCATCGTCTGGAGCCTGCTCCCCGAGGATCTGGAGGGCGTCGGCGGCCGGCTCCCCGACGGCTTCACGTCCTTCGGCGACTGGAACTGACCGGAACGGCCACCGTGCGCGAGCGCACCGCCGTCCCCTCCGCCGGCTCCACCGGGTACTCTCACCAAGCCCGCCCACGGGCCGCCCGCGACACGACACGCAGACGACCCGCGACATCCTCTGGAGACTGACGACGATGGCCGACCGGGTCACGGTGATCGGCTGGGACGGTTCGCCGCTGACCGACGCGGCACGCGCCGCCCTGGGAGCCGCCACGCTCGTGGCGGGTGCCGCCCACCACCTGGCGCTCCCCGAGGTCCCCGCCCGCGCCGAGCGCATCCGCCTCGGCAGTGTCGCCCTCGCCGCCCGCCGCATCGCCGGCCACCGCGGCACGGCCGTCGTGCTCGCCGACGGCGACCCCGGCTACTTCGGCGTCGTGAAGACCCTGCGGGCGCCCGAGTTCGGCCTCGAGGTGGAGGTCGTCCCCGCCGTCTCCTCCGTCGCGGCCGCCTTCGCCCGGGCCGGCATGCCCTGGGACGACGCACAGGTGGTCGTCGCACACCGCCGCACCCTGCGCCGCGCGGTGAATGTATGCCGAGCCCACACCAAGGTGGCCGTCCTCACCTCACCCGGCGCCGGCCCGGCCGAACTCGGCCTGCTCCTCGAAGGAGTCCACCGCTCCTTCGTCATCTGCGAGGAACTCGGCACCGAACGCGAGCGCGTCACGATCGTCAGCTCCGACAAGGCCGCCGACCACACCTGGCGCGACCCCAATGTCGTCATCGTCCTCGGCGGCCCGGCCGGACCCGGCACCTCGGGGGAGACCGGCGGCTGGATCGCCGGGCGCGACCCGTCCGCCGGTCCCCGCGGCTGGTCCCTGCCCTCCGAGGCCTACGGCGCCCGCCTCGACGAGGGCGAGACCCAGCCGCTGCGCGCCTCCCAACTCGCCCGCCTCGGACCGCGCGTGGGCGACCTCGTGTGGGACATCGGCTGCGGCAGCGGCGCCTTCGCCATCGAGGCCGCGCGCGCCGGCGCCGCCGTCATCGCCGTCGACAGCGACCGGGCCGCCTGCGCCCGCACCGACGCCGCCGCCCGCCGCCTCGGCGTCCAGCTCCAGATCGTGCACGGCACCGCCCCGCACATCCTGGAGAACCTCCCCGAACCGGACGTCGTCCGCGTCGGCGGCGGGGGAGCGGCCGTCGTCTCCGCGGTCGTCGACCGCCGCCCGCAGCGCATCGTCACCCACGCCGGCACCCGCGACACCGCCGAACTCATCGGCCGCGACCTGACGGAGCACGGCTACGGCGTCGAGTGCGCCCTGCTGCAGTCCGTCGAACTCGACACCCGGGCCTGGACGGAGAAAGAACGGAGCGTCGCGTTCCTGCTCAGCGGCGTGCTGCCGAGGCGCAGCGCCTGATCCCGCCGCCGTCCCCGTGATCGGGTTGTCGTACTGCGCGCGGTAGGCTGGCCGATCGTTGCACCGCACCCGGACGCCCGGCACTTCGTCGGCCAATGTCCGGAAAACCCGCCCGTTTTGGGGTGTGTGTGGTACGGCAGAACCGAGGGACGCGCAACGTGGCGCAGTCCACAGCGGAACCGTCGCGGATCAAGCTGCCGCGAGGGTGGTACGGCCGCGACAATGCCAGTGAATGGCTTTGTCGCCTTTTTGGGGCGGGCCGCTCGTGCCGCTGGGGACGCACGCTCGTTCTTCACTGCGGGGCGGTCGGTGCGCCGTTCCGGGCGAGCTGGTCGTAGGAGCACTAACCGATTGGGCGAGGGGTACGCATGACCGACACCGGCCAGGTCCCGGGCGAGGGACTGCCGGAGAACGCAGGCATGGTGGAGCAGCCGGGCGTCCCCGCGCACGGTTCGTACACCTACCTCTCCGAGCCCGAGACCACCGCGGAGGACGACGACCTGCTGCTGTTGCCGGGCGCCCAGGGCGCCTGGGGCAACGAGGTCGCCCCGCCCATGCCGGAGCCGGTCGCCGAGACCGTGCACGAGCCGGGTCCGCACGAGATCTCCGGCCGCGACAGCGGCTCGGTCGACCTCGGCGGCGTCCGGCTGCCCGACCCTCCGCCGATCCCGCCCGTCACTCCGCGACGCCCGCTGCACCTCGGCCCGCCGCTGCCGGACAGCTCCGCCAGCCCGGTCCGCTCCCTCGCCGACCGCGGCCCGGCCGACGCGCCGCTGCGACAGCCCGTGGCGGCCGCGGGCCCCGAGTACCTCGACGCCCCGCGCGCGCCGGAGATGCCGTCGCCCCCGGCCGCGCCCTGGGACGCGCAGGTCACCCACCAGGCCCAGGTGGCCGTCGGGGTGGCCCCTGCGGAAACGGTTGTTCCGGAAACGCAGCCGGTGGCCGAGGTCGAGGAGCCTGTGCAGGTGGCTGAGGCCGTTTCCGCGCCTGAGCCGGTTCCGGCGGAGGTGCCGGTGCCTGCGGCTGCTTCTCCCGAGGCTCCCGAGCCGGTTGCCGTAGGCGACTCCGCCGGCTCTGACTCCGCCGACGCCGGCGATCAGGTTCCGGCGGCTGTCGAGGAGCAGGACGTGGTCCCCGCTCCCGTCGCCGAGTCCCTCCCGGTCGCCGAGGCCGCACCGGCCCCTGAAGCGGTCCCGTTCCCGGAGGCCGCGACCGCGCCCGAGGCTCCCGCCGAGATGCCCGAGGCAACTCCCGCCGTGGCGCCGGAGGCAGTCGCTCCCGAGCCGGTCGCTCCGGAGGCCGTAGCGGAGGCGCCGGCAGAGGTCGTCGGCCCCGAGGCCATCGCACCGGTTCCGGACGCGAGCGCCCCCGAAGCCGTAGTGCCGGAGCCGGACCCGAGCGCCCCCGAGGCCGTAGCGCCGGAGCCGGACGCCCCCGGCGTCGAGGCCCCCGCGCCGGTCGCCGAGCCGCTCGCCCCGCAGGCCGCCCCCGCTCCTGCCCCCGAGGCGACGGCTCCACAGCCCGCCCCTGAGGCGCCGGCTCCGGTGGCCCCTGCCCCGGCGGCCGCCGACGCACCGGAGGCGCCAGTCGCACCGGAGGCACCAGCCGCACCGGTTCAGCCCGCCCCGATGCCTGCCCAGGTCACCGAGACACCCGTGCCCGACGCGCCCGCCGAGGCACCCGCACCGCCCCAGGCCCCCGAGGTAACGGAGCCCGCCCCCGTGGCAGAGGAAGTCGCTCCCGAGCCCGCCCCCGTGGCACAGGAAATCGCACCCGAGCCCACCGCCGCGGCCGAGGAGGTCGCTCCCGACCTGGCCCCCGCGGCCGAGGAAGCCACTCCCGACCCCGCTCCCGAGCCGGTGACCCCCGCTCCCGAGACCATGGACGTCCCCCCGGCCCCCGCCGAGGACGTCACCGTCGTACTCCCCGAGCCGATCGCGGAAGAGAAGGCGGACGAGCAGACGGACGAGCAGAGCATGCAGCCGGTCCAGGGCCCCCAGCAGTCCCAGCCGCCCGCCGCCCCCCGGCCGGTACAGCCCGAGGAGCCGGAGTCCCCGGCCCCCGCGGCCACCGTCCCCGCACCCCGCGACGGCGACGCCGAACTCGTGCAGAACGCGGACGACCTGGACACCCGGGCCGCCGAGCAGGAAGACTTGGCTGACCAGGTACGCCACGACGAAGAGAGCACGGCCGCAGTGGCAGAGGCACCACAGCCCACCGGCCCCGCCGCCCCCGGCTTCGACCCCGCCGAGCGCGAGGCCGTACTGAAGGTCATGCGCGAACGCCGCGACATCCGCAACGGCTTCCGCAGCGACCCGATCCCGCACGAGGTGCTGCTCCGCGTCCTGGAGGCCGCCCACCACGCGCCCTCCGTGGGCCACTCGCAGCCCTGGGACTTCGTCGTCATCCGCTCCGCCGACACCCGGCGCGCGATGCACGAACTGGCCATGCGCCAGCGTGAGGCGTACGCGAAGTCCCTCCCCAAGGGCCGGGCGAAGCAGTTCAAGGAACTGAAGATCGAGGCCATCCTCGACACCCCGGTGAACATCGTGGTCACCGCCGACCCGACCCGCGGCGGCCGCCACACCCTCGGCCGTCACACCCAGCCCCAGATGGCGCCGTACTCGGCGGCCCTGGCCGTGGAGAACCTCTGGCTCGCCGCCCGCGCCGAAGGCCTCGGCGTCGGCTGGGTCAGCTTCTTCGACGAGCGCGAGATGGTCCGCGCCCTCGGCCTGCCCGAGCACCTCGAAGTCATCGCCTACCTGTGCGTCGGTTACGTCGACGAGTTCCCTGACGAGCCCGAGCTGCTGCAGGCGGGCTGGTCCAAGCGCCGCCCGCTGTCCTGGGTCGTGCACGAGGAGACGTACGGCCGCCGCGCACTGCCCGGAGAGGAACCGCACGACCTGCTCGCCGAGACCGTGGCGCAGATCCGCCCGCTGGACGCCAAGGCGCTCGGCGAGGCGTGGGAGCGCCAGAAGCGTATGACCAAGCCGGCCGGTGCGCTGGGGATGCTGGAGATCATCTCCGCGCAGCTGTCCGGGCTGTCCCGCCAGTGCCCGCCGCCCATCCCGGAGCCCGCGGCCGTCGCGATCTTCGCTGGCGACCACGGTGTGCACGCGCAGGGGGTGACCCCCTGGCCGCAGGAGGTCACGGCCCAGATGGTGGCCAACTTCCTCGGCGGCGGCGCCGTCTGCAACGCCTTCGCCACCCAGGTGGGCGCCGAGGTCTGCATCGTCGACGTGGGCGTCGCCGCCGACCTCCCGGCCACCCCGGGTCTGCTGCCCCGCAAGGTCCGGGCCGGTACGTCCGACCTGACCACCGGCCCCGCGATGACCCGCGAGGAGGCCAAGCAGGCCATCGAGGTCGGCATCGAGACCGCCCGCGACCTGGTCGCCGCCGGCAACAAGGCCCTGCTCACCGGTGAGATGGGCATCGCCAACACGACCGCGTCCGCCGCCCTGATCTCCGTCTTCACGGGTGCGGACCCGGCCGAGGTCACCGGCCGGGGCACCGGCATCAACGACGAGACCCTCGCCCGCAAGACGGAGGTCGTCCGCCGCGCGCTGGAACTCCACCAGCCGGACCCGGCCGACCCGATCGGCGTGCTCGCCGCGATCGGCGGCTTCGAGCACGCCGCCATCGTCGGCCTCCTCCTCGGCGGCGCCTCCCTGCGGACGCCGGTGATCCTGGACGGCGTCAGCGCCGGCGCCGCCGCCCTGGTGGCCCGCGCCATCGCCCCCGAGGTCCTGGCCGCCTGCATCGCCGGTCACCGCAGCGCCGAGCCGGGCCATGTCGCGGCCCTCAACAAGCTGGGCCTGCGCCCCCTGGTCGACCTCGACCTCCGCCTCGGCGAGGGCACGGGCGCCCTCCTGGCCCTGCCGCTGGTGCAGAGCACGGCCCGGGCGATGCACGAGGTGGCGACGTTCGACTCGGCGGGCGTCACCGAGAAGTAGGTGCCGAGGGACGGCTCCGGTGCCCAGCCACTGGACCACCGGAGCCGTCCCGACTCCTGCCCATTAAAATTCGCACGTCAGGGCTACCGCACCGCCGTCAACAGGAGCCGCACCCCCATGGCCGAACACCCCGCCTACCCCGTAGGCCTCCGCCTCACCGGCCGCCGCGTGGTCGTTCTCGGCGGCGGCCAGGTCGCCCAGCGCCGCCTCCCGGCACTGATCGCGGCAGGTGCGGACATCCTCCTCGTGTCCCCCAGCGCCACCCCCTCCGTCGAAGCCATGGCGGACGCCGGCGAGATCACCTGGCAGCGGCGCCGCTACGAGGACGGCGACCTGGAGAACGCCTGGTACGCGCTGATCGCCACCGGTGACACGGAAGCGAACACCCGGGCCTCCGCCGAAGCCGAGAGCCGCCGTGTCTGGTGCGTCCGCTCCGACGACGCCGACGAGGCGACGGCCTGGACCCCGGCCACCGGCCACAGCGAGGGAGTCACGGTCGCCGTCCTCACCACGGACGCCAAGGGCCGCGACCCCCGCCACACCGCCGCCATCCGCGACGCGGTCGTGGAGGGCCTGCGCGACGGTACGCTCGTCGCCCCGCACCACCGCACCCGCACCCCCGGAGTCGCCCTGGTCGGCGGCGGACCCGGCGACCCGGACCTGATCACGGTCCGCGGCCGCCGACTGCTCGCCGAGGCGGACGTCGTCATCGCGGACCGCCTCGGCCCGCGCGACCTCCTCGCCGAACTCCCGCCCCACGTCGAGGTGATCGACGCGGCGAAGATCCCCTACGGTCGCTTCATGGCCCAGGAGGCCATCAACAGCGCGCTGATCGAGCACGCGAAGCAGGGCAAGTCGGTCGTCCGCCTGAAGGGCGGCGACCCCTACGTCTTCGGCCGCGGCATGGAGGAGCTCCAGGCCCTCGCCGAGGTCGGCATCCCGTGCACGGTCGTCCCCGGCATCTCCAGCTCGATCTCGGTCCCGAGCGCGGCCGGCATCCCGGTCACCCACCGCGGCGTCGCCCATGAGTTCACCGTGGTCAGCGGCCATGTCGCACCCGACGACGAGCGCTCCCTGGTCGACTGGCCGTCCCTGGCCAGGCTCACCGGCACGCTGGTGATCCTCATGGGCGTCGACAAGATCGGAAAGATCGCCGAGACGCTCGTCGCACACGGCAAGCCGGCCGACACCCCCGTCGCCCTCGTCCAGGAGGGCACCACGGCCGCCCAGCGCCGGGTCGACGCGACCCTAGCGACCGTCGCGGAGAGGGTACGGGCCGAGGATGTGAAGCCCCCGGCGGTCATCGTCATCGGCGAGGTCGTGAAGGTCGGCGCCGAGAACCCCGCGCCCCGTGAGTAACCCCGGGTAACGCAACCCGTACCGAGCCGTTGGCACCGCACCCAGGACAAGGCAGTATCACCCTGTGGCCGATCTCATCACCGTCGAGGACCCCGACGACCCGCGCCTTACCGACTACACCGGCCTGACCGACGTGGAGCTGCGCCGCAAGCGCGAACCCGCCGAGGGCCTGTTCATCGCGGAGGGCGAGAAGGTCATCAGAAGGGCCAAGGAAGCGGGCTACGAGATGCGGTCCATGCTGCTCTCGGCCAAGTGGGTCGACGTCATGCGCGACGTCATCGACGAGCTCCCGGCCCCGGTCTACGCGGTCAGCCCGGAGCTGGCCGAGCAGGTCACCGGCTACCACGTGCACCGTGGCGCGCTCGCCTCCATGCAGCGCAAGCCCCTGCCCACGGCGGCCGACCTCCTGAGGACCGCCCGCCGCGTCGTGATCATGGAGTCGGTCAACGACCACACCAACATCGGCGCGATCTTCCGCTCGGCCGCCGCCCTCGGCATGGACGCGGTCCTGCTCTCCCCGGACTGCGCCGACCCCCTCTACCGCCGCAGCGTGAAGGTCTCCATGGGCGCGGTCTTCTCCGTCCCGTACGCCCGACTGGACACCTGGCCCAAGGGCCTGGAGTCGGTCCGCGAGGCCGGCTTCACCCTGCTCGCCCTCACCCCCGACGAGAAGGCCCGGCCTCTCGACGAGGCCGCCCCGCACACCATGGACCGCGTGGCCCTGATGCTCGGCGCCGAGGGCGACGGCCTGTCCACCCAGGCCCTGGTCGCCGCCGACGAATGGGTCCGCATCCCCATGTCCCACGGCGTCGACTCCCTCAACGTGGGCGCGGCTGCGGCCGTGGCCTTCTACGCCGTGGCCACCGGCCGACCGCACGCCTAGAAGCGGCCGGTCAGGTCCGAGTCGCACCGTCCGGCCGCGCGGGCACATCGCCCAGCGGCTGCGACCGGTGGACCTGCTGCTCCCGTACGCCGCCTCCGTCGCCGCCGAGTCCCCGCGCCGGGCCCTGACAGCCCTGCACCAGGGCGATGCCGATCGCCACCAGCAGCGTGACCACGACGAACACGAACAGCCGCTGCCGCAGCAACCGCGGATTGGCGGGCCGCAGCCCGGTCCCCGTCCTGGACGGACGCCCGGTACCGCTGTGCGGAGCGGGGCGGCTGCCGCTGCCCGACCGCGTGCCGTTGCGCCCGGTGGGGGTCGGCCGCGCCCCGGACCGCCCCGACGCGCCGCGTCCGCGCGCCGGAGTCCTGCCGCGGTTCGCGCCACCCGCCGACCGGTTCCCGCTCCCGTTGCCGGCAGGCCGGCCCCCGCCCCGGCCACCGGCTCCGCTCTGCGAAGCCGTGCCGTCGGCGGACGGAACCCCGTCCCGGGACGTGGAGGACCCTCGCGGCGGGGGAGTGCCCCGGCCCCGCTGCGCGCCGGCCGGGCCCGATCCCTGCTGTCCCTGCGGACGCCGGCCCCGCTCGGGGTAGGTGTCGACGGGCCGCTCGGTCTCGGCGCCGCGCGGCGCGGGCGGCCGTACCCCGGCGAGGTCCTGCGCCTCCCGGGCCGCGATCTCCTTGAGCCGCAGCGACAGTTGGAGCGTGCTCGGCCGCTCCTCGGGGTCCTTCGCCAGACACGCCCGGACGAGCGGAGCCAGCGCGTCGGGCACGCCGTGGAGCTGCGCCTCCTCGTGCACGACGCGGTACAGCATCACCTCGGAACTGCCGTGCCCGAACGGTGAGTCGCCCATCGAGGAGTACGCGAGCGTGGCACCCAGCGAGAACACGTCCGTGGCCGGGGTGACGGCCGCCCCGCGCACCTGCTCCGGCGCGAGGAAGCCCGGCGAGCCGACCGCGGTGCCGACGTGGGTGAGCGTCGACGCACCGGTGGCCCAGGCGATGCCGAAGTCGATGATCCGCGGCCCCTTCGGGGACAGCAGGATGTTGGACGGCTTCAGATCCCGGTGCACGACCCCGGCCTCGTGCACGGCGACCAGGCCCTCGGACAGAGCCGCCCCGACGGCAGCGACATCGGCGGCGCCGAGCGGTCCCTCGGCGGCGATCTTGTCGTGCAGGGAGGGGCCGGGCACGTACTGCGTGGCGAACCAGGGCCGGTCCGCCTCCAGGTCCGCGGCCACGAGCCGGGCCGTGCAGCCGCCGCGGATCCGCCGCGCCGCCGAGACCTCACGCGCGAAGCGCGAGCGGAACTCCTGATCCTCCGCCAGGTCGGGGCGGATGACCTTGAGCGCGACCCGTTGCCCCTTCTTGTCGGAGCCCAGGTAGACCACGCCCATCCCGCCCGCGCCGAGCCGTCTGTGAAGCCTGAACGAGCCGACGACGCGCGGGTCCTCGCGCCTCAGGCGCATCATCGCCATGTTCATCCCCGCTGCCCGGTCCTGTGACGAGCCACAGCTTACGTTTCCACGGCCGCCCACGCGCAGAGGCCGCGCCCTCTCGGGCCGATGGATTGTCAGTGGTGGGTGGGAGACTTGAAGCGTGGTCAGGGGGCGTGCGGACAGGCCGTGTTCGCGCGAGGGTCGACCCCAACCGCCTGCCACGGAAGGGGGATTGGACCCGTGAAGGGTGACCGTGTGGAGATAGTCGTGGACGCCGGTGACACGACGCGCACGTATGAGGTCGTGGCGAGCAGGGCGGGCCGCAGGGTGGAGACGGCGGTACGCCGAGGTGTCGTAGAAGTGAGCGAAGTCACCCGTAGTGGGGCAGTCGTGCGGACGGCCCGCTTCATGGCGAACCGGGTGCTGGCGCTGGTGGAACAGCCTGTTCCGAGGGAGCAAAGCTCGGACAAAGCGGGGTGAGTCGGGCATCCCTTCGGGGAAGACCCTGAGGCCTGGCTCTCCGTCTCCACCCAGGGGAGTACATCGCAGGTAGCGGCTCATCCTCCGGGAGGCCCGGCAATCGGTACGAGGGCATGACGCCCGGGGAGGCCCGGACGCCTAGATTTGAGGTCAAGCGGCGGGTGTAGCACTCGTCCCCCGAGGTCAGACGCCCGCCGCTGCCAACGACAACTGAACGGTCAGGAGAGGGACCATGGCCCACACGGCACCGCGGACGCTGGTCCGCACACGTGAGCGCAATACGGGCCGCCGCCACCCCCTGGTGGCGACATTGATGGCCCTTCCCCTGGCGGTCCTGCTCCTCCTCGTCTTCGACGGGTGGGAGACAGTGGCCACACAGGCGTCGTCCGTGGGAGAGATGCTGGGGCGCTGAGCGGCGACCCCAGGCCCGGAAGAGCGGTCCGGGCGGGGACATCAACCCATGAAACCCCGTGGGGACGGGGGTACGGCGGACGGCAAAAAATGCCGGCGCAGCTGGGGAGCTGCGCCGGCATTGCTTTGCGCGCGGCCCCAGCTGCCTCAGCCGCCCCAGCTGCGGGCAATCGTGCCGCTAAGGGCGGCACGGGTGGGCGCAGCGGCACCCCGCTACGCCGGGCTGCGGACCCACCCGGCCTCAGGGCCAACGCGGTGCACCTGGGCCCGACCGTTTCCTACGGCCCGGGCCTGTGCCCCACGTACCCTCACCCCGTGACCCCCGCCCCCCTCCTGGCCGACCTCACCGCCAAGGCCCGAGCAACCGCCCACGCCCGCTCATCGACCTGCCCCTGCGGCGCGGCCACCCTCGCCGACCGCCCCGACGCGACGGTCGTCCGCCACGCCGGCATCGTCGCGAAGGCCCACCCTCCGGATTCCGACCTGACCGAACTGACGAGCCGCCTCACGGTGGCCACCCGCAACCCCGAGATCCTCCTGGCGCCGCTCACTCCCACCCCGTCCGACCTGCACGGCAGACTCGTGACGTGCTGGCCGTACGGCACCCCCGTGGACCCGGACGACCCGGACGCCGCGCCCTGGGAAGCGGCCGCCACCCTCCTCGCCCGGCTGCACCGCACCCCCGCCCCCGACGCCCTCCCCGTCATGCGAGGCCCCGCCAAGGCGGCCCGGGCCATCGACAAGCTCCGCAACGCCGCCCCGCATCCCGCCGCCGCCTCCGTTCTCCGTGCCTGGGACACCCTCCCGGCCTGGGCCCGCGGAGAGGCCCCGATGCCGCACACCCGCACCCTCTGCCACGGCGACCTCCATCTCGGCCAGCTCCTACGTCACCCCGCCCCCGAAGGCCCCTGGCTGCTGATAGACGTCGACGACCTCGGTGTCGGCGTCCCGGCCTGGGACCTCGCCCGCCCCGCCGCCTGGTACGCCTGCGGCCTCCTCCTGCCCGAGGAGTGGACCCGGTTCCTCGCCGCCTACCGGGAGGCCGGCGGTCCGGCCGTACCCGCCGACGGCGACCCGTGGCCCGCCCTCGACGTCCCCGCCCGCGCCCTCACCGTGCAGACCGCCGCCCGGGCCGTCGCCAAGGCGGCCACCGTCGGCCGCGACCTGGACGAGGTCGAGCAATGGGTCGTGGACGCCTGTGAGCGAATGGCCGCCCTCCCGCCGCAGTTGGCGCAGGAGCACGCGAAGTAGGGTGCAACCGACCACAGCGGGACAGAGTCTGTCCTGGTGAGAGACGAAGCAGGACCGACCGGCGAGGAGTTGAACCACCATGCAGTGTCCGAAGTGCCGTGCGCCCATGCACACGTACAACCGCAACGGTGTCCAGATAGAGCAGTGCAGCGGCTGCCGAGGGATCTTTCTCGACTACGGCGAGCTGGAGTCGCTGACCCGTCTGGAGTCCCAGTGGTCCCAGGGCGCGCCGCCGCCCCCGCCCGCCCCGCAGGCCTACCCCGCCCCTCCGGCTCCCGCCTGGGGCGCCCCGCACGGCGGCCACGGTCATCACGGCGGCCACGGCCACCACGGTCACCACCGCAACAAGGGCTTCGGGCACATGCTGTTCTCGTCGTGACGTGACACGACAGGAGCCCCCGGCCGCGAACGGCCGGGGGCTCCTGTGTGGTGTGGACGATACTGGGATTGAACCAGTGACCTCTTCCGTGTCAGGGAAGCGCTCTCCCGCTGAGCTAATCGTCCTCGGGGCCATGGCCACTCCGTGGAGCGGATCATGGGCACTGCGTGCGCGATACTGGGATTGAACCAGTGACCTCTTCCGTGTCAGGGAAGCGCTCTCCCGCTGAGCTAATCGCGCGGGTTCGGATCTTGAAGCAGATCCAGTGGACGATACTGGGATTGAACCAGTGACCTCTTCCGTGTCAGGGAAGCGCTCTCCCGCTGAGCTAATCGTCCTTGGAGGTGGAGACGGGATTTGAACCCGTGTAGACGGCTTTGCAGGCCGTTGCCTCGCCTCTCGGCCACTCCACCAGGAGTGTAGGGGGCCGGGAGCCCCCTGTTCCTGCGAGCGGACGACCAGGTTCGAACTGGCGACCTCAACCTTGGCAAGGTTGCGCTCTACCAACTGAGCTACGTCCGCTTGTCGTTTCCGGCCCGCTCTCGCGGCCCGGCGACGTGTTGAACTCTAGCGGATTCCGGGGCCAGCACAAAAACGCGTTTGTGCAGCGTGCTGCGCTTCCCCTGCTCAGGGATGTCGCGGAGCCCCGGAAGGGACATCCTCCGGTCACCCCCAGGACACCGCCATAGACTCGACTGCGTGTCCGACCTCCCTCCTCTGGCCCGCTTCGGCGACCGCGTCGCCACCGGGCTCCTCGACGTCACCGACGATCCCGAGGCCCTGGAATCCAGCGGCTTCTGGGCCGTCTGCGCCGACTTCGAGGGCCGTCTGACCTGCGCCCGCTTCAGGGACGTGCGGAAGCAGCCCGTGCCCGCCCCCGTGTCCGGCGCGTGGCGTGCGCCGACGGCGGACGACTGGACGTCCTCGCTCGACCACGCCGCGTACACGGCGGCCGTACGGCGGATCCGCGAGTACATCGCGGCCGGCGAGGTCTACCAGGCGAATCTGTGCCGGGTGCTGTCCGCGCCCATCGCCCCCGGCGCGGACGTGGACGCCCTCACCGCGCTGCTGGCCCGCGGCAACCCGGCGCCGTACGCAGGAACGATTCGCTTGCCCGGGCACGGTGTGGAGATCGCCACCGCGTCGCCCGAACTGTTCCTGCGGCGCGACGGACGGGTCGTCGAGTCCGGGCCCATCAAGGGCACCGGCCGCACCGAGGCGGACCTGCTGGAGAAGGACTACGCCGAGAACGTGATGATCGTGGACCTGGTCCGCAACGACATCGGGCGGGTCTGCGCCACGGGCAGTGTGACGGTGCCCGATCTGTGTGCCGTCGAGAAGCACCCGGGGCTGGTCCATCTCGTGTCGACCGTCCGCGGTGAACTGGCGACCGGGGCCGGCTGGGCCGAACTGCTCGGCGCCGCCTTTCCGCCCGGTTCGGTCACCGGCGCGCCCAAGTCGAGCGCCCTGCGGATCATCGACGCGCTGGAGACGGCGCCCAGGGGGCCGTACTGCGGCGGGATCGGCTGGGTCGACGCCGACCGGCGGGTGGGGGAGCTGGCCGTCGGGATCCGTACGTTCTGGATCGACCGGGGCGACGGTGTGCTGCGTTTCGGCACCGGCGCGGGGATCACTTGGGGATCGGACCCCGAGGGGGAGTGGCGGGAGACCGAGCTGAAGGCGTCACGGCTGCTCGCGATAGCGTCGGGAGGGCATGAGGTGAGTGGAGAGGACCTGACGTGAAGATCTGGCTCGACGGCGGGCTGCAGGACAGCGAGTCCGCCCGCGTCTCCGTCTTCGATCACGGGCTGACCGTGGGCGACGGCATCTTCGAGACGGTGAAGACCGTGGACGGCAGGCCGTTCGCGCTCACCCGGCACCTCGACCGGCTGACCCGGTCGGCGCGCGGCCTCGGGCTGCCCGACCCGGACCACGACGAGGTGCGCCGCGCCTGCGCGGCCGTCATCGAGGCCAACCCCGCGCCGCTCGGCCGCCTCCGGATCACCTACACCGGCGGCCACGGCCCGCTCGGCTCCGACCGCGGCGAGCACGGCCCGACGCTCGTCGTCGCCCTCGGCGCGACCAGCCGCCGCCCCGACTCCACCGCCGTGATCACGGTCCCCTGGACCCGCAACGAGCGCGGCGCGCTCACCGGCCTGAAGACCACCTCGTACGCCGAGAACGTCGTGGCCCTCGCCCGCGCCCGCGAACAGGGCGCGTCGGAGGCCCTGTTCGGCAACACGGCGGGACAGCTCTGCGAGGGCACCGGCTCCAACGTCTTCGTCGTCCTCGACGGCGAGATCCACACCCCGCCGCTCGCCTCGGGCTGTCTCGCGGGCATCACGCGCGCGTTGGCGATCGCGTGGACCGGCGCCCGGGAGACCGATCTGCCGCTGGACGTGCTGGAGCGGGCCGACGAGGTCTTCCTGACGTCCACGCTGCGGGACGTGCAGGCCGTGCACCGCGTCCACGACCGTGAGCTGCCGGGCGCGCCGGGTCCGGTGACCGCCAAGGCCATGCGGATCTTCGACGAGCGCTCCGGGCACGACCTCGATCCCTGACAGCCCCCGATTATTCGGCTGAACCGGGGCCCGGTTGCGGGTAGAACACCCCTGATGACCACGACCCTGCGGCCGACCGAGCCGCTTCAGCAGAACGCCGACGGGACGCGCTCACGCCGCTTCCAGGTGTGTGTGAACAGCCGTCCCGTAGGGGCGATACATCTCGGCACGCATCCCGTCTTCGGCAACGCGGTGGCCCGCATCATGAAGGTGCGCATCGAGGAACCGGACCGCAGACGCGGCCGGGGCACGGTGGCCGCGCTCGCCGCCGAGGAGGTGGCGCGCGGCTGGGGGTGCCGGCGCATCGAGGCGATGGTGCCCGCCGCCGCCGAGCCGGCGCTCCGGCTCGCCACCGCGCTCGGCTACGTCGTGCGCAACCGCCTGATGGAGAAGCCGCTCGGCGACACCCCGCCGGAACTGCCCGCGGGCAGCCGGGGCCGGCCCATGACCGAGGCGGAGTTCGGCCCCTGGCTGGAGAAGAGCAAGGAGGACTACGCGCGGAGCTGGACCGAACGGGGCGTGCCCGAGGCCGAAGCTCGGGCCAAGTCGGAGCGGGACCACGCCACCCTGCTGCCCGACGGCCTCGCCACCGACGGCATGCTCGTCAGCGTCGTGGAACACCAAGGGGCGGCGGTGGGCACGCTGTGGCTCGGGGTGCGCCAGGACAGCGCCTTCGTCTACGACGTCGAGACGCACGCCGCCCACCGGGGGAACGGCCACGGCCGCACCCTCATGCTGCTGGCCGAGGCCCAGACGATCGCCGAGGGCAGACGGACCGTCGGCCTCAACGTCTTCGCGGGCAACACCCCGGCCGAACGGCTCTACGCCTCCCTCGGCTACGAGAATCAGCAGTACGCCATGTACAAGCCGCTGTAGCGGGGGCCCGGCAGGGGCCGGGTCAGCCCTGCTCCTGTCCGGCCAGCAGCCGGTCCGCGATCTCCTCGATCCGCTCGCGCAGCCCCTCCTGGCTCTTGCCGCCGTCGAGCCGCTCGCCGTCGATGACGTAGGTCGGGGTGCCGCTCACGCCGATCGCCTTGCCCTCGGCCTGGTCGGCGTCCACGATCAGGATGTGCCGGCCGTCGATCAGCGCGGTGTCGAACTCCTCGGCGTCCAGGCCCAGTTCGCGGGCCACCTCGACCAGGAAGGGTTCTCCCTTACGGGACAGCTCCTCCACCCGTCCCAGCAGCGCCTCGGCGTACGGCCATCCCTGACCCTGCTCCCACGCCTCCTCGGCTGCCTGGGCGGCGGCGAAGGCGTGCTTGTTCTTCTCCAGGGGGAAGTGCCGCAGCCGCAGCTCGAGGCGGTCGCCGTAGCGGGCGCGCAGCGATCGGAGGTCGTCCAGCGCGGTGCGGCAGTCCGGGCACTGGAGGTCGCACCAGATCTCGAGGACGGGGGCGGTGGACGGGGCAGGGGAGGAGTCGCTCATGCCGACAGTCTTCCAGCACGTCCACCCGCCCCTGCACCTGCGGAGGAGGCGACCCGGAGATCTCCCTGATGTAGGGGCGAGGCATGGCCCGTCAGGGTGCGGCGGGTGCAGGATGGAAGGGACGAAGTGCCCCTGCCCGACCGCGCCACGCCTGGAGGACCGGATGATTGCCGAGACCGTCTGCTCCGCCGTGTCCGCGGCAGGCCTGGGCATTGCGGCCATCACGGCGTACCGCAAGCGTTTCCTCGCGGCGGCCCGTATCGCGGCGTACTCGCTGGTGCCGATCGGCCTGGTGATGACAGGCGTCGTCGAGTGGCTGGCCGACACCGCGTTCAGCCCGACCGCCTGGGCGGGCTTCGGGGTGCTGGGCCTCGCGTGGGTGCTGTTCGCCACCACCCGCGTGGTGGAGCGCCGTCGCGGCGGCACCCGCAAGGAGCGCAAGGCGGCCCGGGCGTCGGCGCAGCCCGAGGCGGTGGCACCGGCGGCCTCGGCGCCCTCCCTGGGACAGGGCGGGCAGGGCTCCCGCCCCGCCTCCTCCCGGCCCGCGGCGGCGTCCCGGGGAGAGGACGACTTCAGCGACATCGAGGCCATCCTCAAGAAGCACGGCATATGACGGCCGGCCGCGTGCCGGACTGAATCGTCACAGTGGGTCTGAGGACGCGCGGAAGTGATCACAACCTGAACCGGACCTCACGCTATCGGCGCACCCCCGGACGGAACGAGGGCGCGGATCGCGCCTGGTGGCGCGGCTGCGCCATCATCGCCGCGAGATGCTGGACACGACGAGACAGAGCGACCCCGCGCCGCCCCAGGACGAGCCCCGTGGTTGTCTCTTCGCCCTTTCCCAGCCACCGCTGATGATCTTCCTTGCGGTGATCGGGTGTCTGCTGCTCATGGCGTCGTTGCACGATCTGCTGATGCACTGAGCCGTAACCGCGGTACCCGGCGCCACCCGCCGGGGCCGCGTCGGCATCGACATCAGCCCGCGGCCTCCCGGCGGCGCGCCCGGTACGCGGCCACGTGCAGGCGGTTGCCGCAGGTGCGGCTGTCGCAATACCGGCGGGAGCGGTTGCGGGAGAGATCGACGAAGGCACGGCGGCAGTCGGGCGCCTCGCACCGCCGCAGCCGCTCCTGCTCCCCGGCGACCACGAAGAACGCCAGCGCCATCCCGCAGTCGGCCGCCAGGTGGTCGGCGACGGAGGCACCCGGTGCGAAGTAGTGCACATGCCAGTCGTAGCCGTCGTGGTCCGTGAGCCGGGGGGTGGTGCCTGCGGCCGCGACCAGCTCGTTGATCACCCCGGCGGCGGCGCGTGCGTCGGGGGCGGCGAAGACGGCGGCGAACCGCCCGCGGATCTTGCGCACCGCGGAGAGGTCGAACTCCGAGAGCGCCCCGACGTCGCTGATCTCGTGGTTGCCCACGAAGTCCGTGAGTGTCGCCACGTCCGACAGCCCGTCCGCTGCCGTGTCGTCCTCCGGTGCGGTGTTCACCAGATCGACCACGGTGTCGAGGGCGCACCGGGTGTCGTGGGTGATCAGCACGATTCGCTCCCTGGCCTGGGGGTCGGGCAGGTGCCCGCCGATGCTGGCCGATGGTAATGGCTTCGCCTCCACGGGACGGCCCTCATGCCCGCACATGGCTTCGAATAGAACGCCGTCGGGCCTGTCATGGTTCCCGGCTACCGACAGTGACGACGAGCGTTGCCGTCACCTCCCGGGTCTCCCCGTCGACGCGCACGAACCGGCGCCGACTCCGCGTGATCCGCGGTGTCGGCGCCGGTGTATCCCGTATGCGGTTGTCCGAGCCCGAGCCGTCTCCCCGAGTCGACGGCGCCGGGCGGCCTTGTGAGGGCCTCGCCCTAGCTTTCCGCCAGGATGTGCGAGAGCTCCTGATCGAGGTCGAAGTGCCGGTGCTCCGTGCCGGGCGGCACGGCGGCGTCGGTCCGCTTCAGGAAGGACTCCAGGGCCCGTGCCGGGGCCTCGAGAAGGGCCTCGCCCTCCGGTGAGCTCAGGGCGATGCACACGACGCCCTGGCCGTGACTGCGCGACGGCCAGACGCGGACGTCGCCGGTGCCGGTAGGGCGGTGAAGTCCCTCGGCGAGGAGGTCGCGGGCGAACACCCACTCGACGGTCTCCTCGGCTCCGGTGTGGAAGGTGGCGTGCACGGCGTAGGGGTCGGCCGTGTCGTACCGCAGGCCTGCGGGGACAGGCAGGGAGGACTCGCTCGACACAACGAGGCGCAGGTGCAGCTCGCAGCTGACCGTGGTGTTCATAAGCGCCAGGGCCTTTCGCTCAGTGTGCGCTCGGGGATTCGCACGTCGGCGAAATCGACATGCCACCTACGGTGCCGTTGTAAACCCCTCTGAGTGTTTTGCGTGCCTTTACGTAACTCTTCCGGCCCTAAGATCGTTCGCGTCGTGCGTCCATTCCGGTGACTGGTTTCGCTCGGGTAGTGTTTGGCCGTATGAATACGGGGAGTAACGAGCCGGGCGAGGTGGCCGTGGCATCGGACGAGACGGGCTCGGACGAGGTGCGCAGCGAGCAAGAGCGGGGGCTTGGCTCGCGGGCGCCGGAATTCATCAAAGCGCGCCGGCTGCTGCATGTGAGCTGGCAGGTCGGTGTCTTCATCATCGGGCTCGCTGTCGTCGTGGCCGGCATCATCATGCTGCCCCTTCCCGGGCCGGGATGGGTCGTGATTTTCGGCGGCATGGCGATCTGGGCGACCGAGTTCGTCTGGGCGCAGCTGGTGCTCCGCTGGACCAAGCGGAAGGTCACCGAGGCGGCGCAGCGGGCCCTGGACCCCAAGGTGCGGCGGCGGAACATCATCCTGACGAGCATCGGGCTGGTGATCGTGGCCGTACTGGTCGGTATCTATGTGTGGAAGTTCGGCATAGTGATGCCGTGGAAGATCAAGGACCAGTGAGTCGCGTGGGGGTGTCGGTGGCGGGCTTGTGCTGGTCACAGGCACCCCCTGACATGGGGTAATGTTCTTCCTGCGTCCGGGCGATTAGCTCAGTGGGAGAGCGCTTCGTTCACACCGAAGAGGTCACTGGTTCGAACCCAGTATCGCCCACCCGGATTGACGGCCCACCTGCGATTGCGCAGGTGGGCCGTCGTCGTTCGGGTGCGCGTAGCGCCATCTCGCCGGGTGGTGGGTCGGGGCCGCGCCGGGGGGTGTCCGTCCTCGGAACGGCGCGATGGGGTCGGACGCCGACTGACTGTCCGTTGACGCGCCAACCGCTGCGGGCGGACACCCCCCGACACGTCCCCTTCCGTGATCCGGCGCCTGCGGGCACGCCGTGGCTCCCGCCATCCGCCCTGGCAGGGGGTTTCGTCCCCTCCGCCCAGTCGGCGGCTTCGCCTCTCCGCCCCCAGCCGCGGGCTTTAGCCCTCTGCCTCAGCTGCGGGCTTCGGCCCTCCGGACGGTCCGCGGGCTCCGGCCGGCCGCTTCAGCCGGGACCTCCAGCCCTCCGCCCCAGCCGCGGGCTTCGGTATCCGCGTCAGCCAAGGGCCTTGACGCTCCACCGCAGCCGGTGCCTTGGTGCTCCGCGCCAGCCGGGGGCTTCAGCCCTCCGCCCCGGCAGCGGGCGCCGCCCCCGCCCAAGCCGCCGCAGGCCACCGCTGCGGGCATGCGTGCCGCTAGGGGCGGCACGGGTGGGCGCAGGCGGTGCCCCGTTCCGCCGGGCTGCGGACCCGCCCGGCCTCAGTGGTCACGTCGAGTGCCTGGCGGCTCGCAGGGGCAGGGGTCCCCGCCCTACGGTGGCCATCGCATGGCTGAATCCAGCCCCCACCCGCCCCTCCACCCCACCGTCGTCTTTCGGACGTGCCCGAAATTCCGGCGGTGGGGCCGTGGGTGTTCGCTCCCTCGGCCGTACGTACCTCACCAGCGGCGTCGTCCTGCCGGCTCACCGGCCTCACCACCTCGCCCCGTTCCGCACCCACCTCCCTCGGTAAGAAATTCCTGTCCGAATCATTGACGCACCCTCACCCTCTCCGTACCTTGTGCCAGCAAGCGCTTACTTGAAACGATTCATGCGAGCGGGACGACGTGCGGGGAGGTCCAACCGTGGTGAACGGCAGGAATGTTGAGAGACGTACGGTCCTGAAGGCGGCCGGGGCCACGGCGGTCACGATGGGGCTGGCCGCGACGACCGGCTGCGGTGGTGACGGAGGGGCCTCCGCCGACGGGACGGTGACGATTCGTTATGCGTGGTGGGGAGCGGAGGACCGCGCCCAGAGAATCAACAAGACCATCGCGCTCTTCGAGAAGAAGTACCCGAAGATCAAGGTGAAAACGGACTTCCAGCCCTATCTCGACTTCTGGAAGAAGTTCAACACCCAGGCCTCCGGCGGAAATCCGCCGGACGTCTTCCAGAATGCCATCGGCTTCCTCCGTAAATACGACGCGAAGAACGTGCTGCTCGATCTCAGCGAGCAGGCCGAGGCGGGCAACCTCCGGATGGAGGGATTCCGGGCCGGTCTGGATAAGTTCGGCGAGATCGACGGCAAGCTTCTCGGTGTTCCGGTCGGTTCGAACTCGATGGCGCTGGTCATCGACAAGCCCGTCTACACCCGGGCGGGCATCAAGCCCGAGCAGGGGTGGACCTGGGACGACTTCGACGCGGCGATGAGGAAGATCCGCGACAAGACGGGCCGCTCCGGAGACAGCGGCATGTACGGCGTCATGTACCTCTACGACCTGTATCTGCGTCAGAACGGCAAGGCCTTCTTCACCGCGGACGGCCTCGGCTTCACCGAGTCGGATCTGACGGACTGGTGGACGAAGGCCGAGAAGGGCGTGAAGGACGGCGTCTACACCGACGCCAAGAAGGTCGCCCAGATCAAGCCCAAGTCGGCGGTCGCAGCCGAGCTCGCCGGTGGCGAGTTCACCTGGGACAACTTCACCGTCCGCTACACCGCCGAGGGCAAGAGCGAGTACGGCCTGGCCCCCATCCCGACCACGGACGGCAAGAAGACCGGCCAGTACCTCGGCTCGCTCATGCTGAGCGCCTCCAAGCGCACCCAGCACCCCAAGGAGGTCGCCCAGTTCATCGACTTCATGGTGCACGACCCCGAGGTCGCCAAGATCATGGGCTACGACCGCGGTGTGCCCGCGACGCAGGCCCAGTACGACGCGTACCAGCCGACCGACGAGGTCAACAAGGCGATCGCCGCCTACGAGGAGTCCCTCGTCAAGGCCGGTGTGCTGGAGCCCATCACCCCGCACCCGAACGGCGCGGACATCTGTGAGTCCGCGTTCCTGCGCATCGCCGAGGAACTCGCCCTGGGCAAGAGGTCGGTGGACGAGGCCGTCAAGCAGTTCTTCACCGAGTCGAAGACGGCTCTCGGCACCTGATGGGAACCACCGTGACACACGCCCCTGCGATGGAGGGTCTGTCCGAGGACAAGGACTCCGAGCCGCGGCACGGTCCGGTGAAGCCCGAGCGCCCCGCCGCCCTCAAGCGGCGGCGGCGCCGGGAGAACCTGGCCGGCTATCTCTTCATGTCCCCGTGGATCGCGGGCTTTCTGCTCCTCACCGCGGGTCCGATGGTCGCCTCGCTCTACTTCGCGTTCACCGACTACAACCTGTTCGACGCGCCCCGGTGGATCGGTCTCGAGAACTTCTCCGAGATGTTCGGCGATCCGCGCTGGCGCCACTCGGTGCAGGTGACGTTGTGGTACGTCGTCGTGGGAACGCCGCTGAAGCTGATCGCCGCCCTCGGGGTGGCGCTGCTCCTCGCCCAGAGCCGGCGCGGCCAGGCCTTCTACCGGGCCGCCTTCTACGCGCCGTCGCTGATCGGGGCGAGCGTCTCCATCGCGATCGTGTGGAAGGCGATCTTCTCCGACGACGCCATCGTGGACCGGATCCAGAAGAGCTTCGGGATCGACGTCGGTGGCTGGACCGGCGATCCCGACATGATCATCTACAGCCTGGTGGCGCTCACCGTCTGGCAGTTCGGCGCTCCCATGGTCATCTTCCTGGCCGGCCTCAAGCAGGTCCCGCGCGAGCTGTACGAGGCCGCCGAGGTGGACGGGGCGGGCAAGCTGCGCCGGTTCTGGAACATCACGCTGCCGATGATCTCCCCGGTGCTCTTCTTCAACGTCCTGCTGGAGACGATCCACTCGTTCCAGATCTTCAGCTCGGCGTACATCGTCGGCGGCGGCGCCGGAGGCAACGCCTGCGGTCCGGCCGACGGCTCGATGGTCTACACCTGCTATCTGTACGTCCAGGGCTTCGAGAACAGCCGGATGGGTCTGGCGTCCGCCATGGCCTGGATGCTGCTCGTCGCGGTCGCCCTGGTGACGGCAGTGCTGTTCTGGTCCCAGAAGCGCTGGGTGCACTATGAGGAGGGCGCCTCATGAGCGCACCATCCACCGATCTCACCCCGCGAGCGGGTGGCCTCCGGCACAAACTGCCGGGTTCCGTCGCCTGGCACATCGGGTCCCTGGTGATCCTCGCGGTGATCCTCTACCCGGTGATCTGGGTCGTCGGCGGTTCGTTCAAGAAGAGCGAGGACGTCGTCGGCAGCCTGGATCTCTTCCCGGGCGATCCGGTCCTCGCCAACTACACCAGCCTCGCCGACGGCATCGCCGACATCCCGATCTCCACGTTCTTCTTCAACTCGCTGTTCCTCGCGGGCGGTTCGGTGATCGGGATCCTGGTGTCCTGCTCGCTGACGGCGTACGCCTTCGCGAGGATCAGGTTCGCGGGCCGCAATCTGCTGTTCGCGCTGATGATCGGCACCCTGCTGTTGCCGTACCACGTGCTGCTGATCCCGCAGTACGTGCTGTTCCGCAACATGGAGATGATCAACACCTACACCCCGCTGCTGCTCGGGAAGTATCTGGCCACCGAGGCGTTCTTCGTCTTCCTGATGGTGCAGTTCATGCGCAACCTGCCCAAGGAACTCGACGAGGCGGCCCGGCTCGACGGCTGCGGGCACCTGCGGATCTATTGGTCGATCATGCTGCCGCTGTGCCGCCCGGCCCTGATCACCAGCGCGATCTTCACGTTCATCAACGCCTGGAACGACTTCATGGGCCCGCTGATCTACCTCAACGAGCCCGACAAGTACACCGTCTCGCTCGGCCTGAAGATGTTCGTCGACCAGGAAGGGCTCGCGAACTACGGCGGCATGATCGCCATGTCGCTCGTCGCGCTGCTGCCGGTCCTCGCCTTCTTCCTGGCCTTCCAGCGGTATCTGATCGACGGCATGGCCACGTCGGGTCTGAAGGGCTGAGGTGGGCATGGCCGGGACCCGGGTGAAGGCGCGGGGCGAGTCGGTGCTCGCCGGGCGGTTCGCGATCTTCGCCGAGTGTCTGCTGACCGGGGTGTGGATCGCGGTGGCCTCGTTGGGGGTCGTGACGTATCCGGCCGCGTTCGCCGCGGGTGCGCGGCATCTGCGGCGCCGTACCGCGCACGAGGGCGGTGGGTGGCGGGAGTTCGTCGCCGACTTCCGTACGGCTCTGCGCGGCGGGTGGCTCGCCGGCCTCGCCGGGTGGGCGGCGGTGGCCGCGGTCTGGGTGGACGTCCAGGCGGCACGGGCGGGGATTCCCGGCGGGCCGCTCGTCGGGGCGGTCGGGGTCGTCGCGCTGATCGCCTTCGTCGTGGCGGGGCTGCGCGCGGC
The DNA here is from genome assembly GCF_024442335.1 of Streptomyces sp. CRCS-T-1. Taxonomy (NCBI): domain Bacteria; kingdom Bacillati; phylum Actinomycetota; class Actinomycetes; order Kitasatosporales; family Streptomycetaceae; genus Streptomyces; species Streptomyces sp. CRCS-T-1. Next base: position 7,001,087 of record NZ_CP101651.1, read on the forward strand.
GGCGCTCTGGGAGCCGGGGGAACGGTGGCGGACGCTGCTCGCGGCTGCCTGGCGCCGGACCTTTCTCGACCCCGCCGGGTCCTTCCTGATCATCGCCGGGCTGGCCGTGGTGGCCCTGTCCGGCTGGTTCGTCGCGCCGCTGGCGGTCCCCGTTCTCGGGGCCGTCGCGGCGGCGGCCGTCGCCGTGGAGGAGCGCTACCGGCACCGCTGACCGGCGGTGCCCTCACTCCAGGCAGGCGCCCCGGGCGCCGTACCTCTCAGTGTCATGCCCCTGACCGGATCAGCCACGCGGAATCGCTTCCCGCACGGACCTTCCCGCACGGACCTTCCCGCACGGACAAGGAAAGGCAGCATCTCTATGTCTCCCATCCCCCGCAGGTCCCTCCTCAAGGCGGCCGCGGTCGCCGGAGCCGCCGCCCAGTTCAGCTGGGCGCTGGGGGCGCAGAACGCGCAGGCCGCCCCCGGCCCCGAGCCCGCCGACGCCGACCCGGTGACCCTCGACTGGCTGGAGGACGGCGGACTCGGCGCGGCCCCCGGCTCCACCGTCGGCGTCCCCTGGCCCAAGGGCGCCTACGAGAAGGACCAGACCTTCGCGCTCACGGACGCGGACGGCAAGGCCGTTCCCGTGCAGTCCTGGCCGATCGCCTACTGGCCCGACGGCTCCCTCAAGTGGACCGCGCACGCGGTCGGTTCGGGCGGCGGCAAGCTCACCCTCGCCGCCGGCACCCCCGCCGCCCCCGAGAAGAAGGTCACCGTCGACAAGAGCGGCGGCACCATCGACATATCGACCGGCGTCATCACCGCGAGGATCGGCAAGTCCGGGTCCACCATCGTCAAGTCGGTCACCCGCGGCTCGACGGAGATCGCGAAGAACGGCCGGCTCGTGCTCATCCGCCAGCCCGAGATCGAGGACGAGGACCAGGGCGCGGTCAAGACCGAGCGCTTCGACGGCGCCATCTCCAAGGTCGAGGTCGAGCAGGCGGGCCCGGTCCGCGCGGTCGTCCGCATCGACGGCAAGCACCGCAAGGGCGGCCGCAGCTGGCTGCCCTTCTCGATCCGGCTCTACTTCTACGCGGGCGCCGACTCCTTCCGCATGGTCCACACCCTCACCTTCGACGGCACCCAGGAGCCCGCGAAGGCGAGCGGCGACTTCATCCGCGGACTCGGCGTCCGCTTCCAGGTGCCGATGCGGGACCAGGCATACGACCGGCACATCCGCATCGGCGGCGACGGCACCGGCCTGCTCCGCGAGGCCGTGAAGGGCATCACCGGACTGCGCCGCGACCCCGGGGCGGCGGTGCGTACGGCCCAGTTCGAAGGCAAGAAGCTGCCCGACCCGGCCACCTGGGACCAGCGGGTCACCACCCGCCTCCAGTACATCCCCGAGTGGGGCGACTACACCCTCTCCCAGCTCTCCGCCGACGGATTCACGCTCCGCAAGCGGACGAAGAAGGGCCACGGCTGGATCGGCGCGGGCGGCGGGCGGCGCGCCAGCGGCTTCGGATACGTGGGTGGTGCGAGCGGCGGGTTCGCCTTCGGGCTGCGGGACTTCTGGGAGAAGTTCCCCGCCCAGCTCGACATCCGCGACGCCCAGACCGACACGGCCGAGGTCACCCTCTGGCTCTGGTCACCCGAGGCACAGCCCATGGACCTGCGCTTCTACCACGACGGCATGGGCCAGGACACCTACCCCGAACAGCTCGAAGGCCTCAACATCACCTACGAGGACTACGAACCCGAGTTCGGCACCCCCTACGGCATCGCCCGCACCAGCGAACTCCTCTTCTGGGCCCACGACTCCACGCCGAGCGCCGAGGCGACGGCCCGGCAGGTGGCGGCCGTACGCACTCCGCCGCAGCTCGCCGCCCCGCCCCAGCAGCTCGTCAAGGCCGGCGTCTTCGGCAAGCTGTTCTCCGCACCGGACCGCTCCACCAGTGCCAAGGCGAAGATCGAGGACCACCTCGACTTCCTCTTCACCTACTACAAGGACCAGGTGGAGCAGCGCCGCTGGTACGGCTTCTGGGACTACGGCGACATCATGCACAGCTACGACCCGAGCCGCCACCAGTGGTGCTACGACGTCGGCGGCTACGCCTGGGACAACTCCGAGCTCTCGCCCGACCTGTGGCTCTGGTTCGCGTACATGCGCTCCGGGCGGGCGGACATCTTCCGCTTCGCCGAGGCCATGACCCGGCACACCGGCGAGGTCGACGTCTACCACCTCGGCAAGTGGGCGGGCCTCGGCACCCGGCACGGTGTCCAGCACTACGCCGACAGCGCCAAGCAGCAGCGCATCGCCAACACCACCTATCGCCGCTACTACTACTTCCTCACGGCGGACGAACGCGTCGGCGACCTCATGCACGCCAACGTCGACTCCGACGAGACCTTCCTCGTCCTCGACCCCATCCGCAAGATCCGCACCGAGCCCTACACCCCCGACCGCAACGCCCTGTCCATCGGCTTCGGGACCGACTGGAGCGGTCTGGTCTCCGCCTGGCTCACGGAGTGGGAGCGGCGCGGCCCCAAGTGGGAGAAGGCCAAGGCGCGCGTTCTGTCCACGATGGAGACCATCGCCGCCCAGCCCAACGGCTTCGTCCAGGGCAACGCGCTGTACGACCTGGACACCGGCAAGTTCGCCGTCGCCAAGGACGCCAAGGTCAGCGTCTCGCATCTGTCGGCCATGTTCGGCCTGGTCGAGCTGTGCGCCGAGCTGATCGACCAGGTCGACATGCCGAAGTTCAAGGAGGCGTGGCTCGACTACTGCCGCTACTTCAACGCCACCAAGGCCGAGCAGAGGGCCCGCTACGGCTCCGACTTCGGTTCCCTGCTGCTCTTCCAGGGCCACTCCCGCCAGGACGCCTACGCGGCCGTCCTGGCGGGCGACGACAAGCTGGCCGCCCGGGCGTGGCGGCAGTTCTACAACAGCGCCGACACCTGGGACTACAAGGAGTCCACGGACTGGTCCACGAAGAAGATCGAGGGCCCGACCGGCCTCGTCCCCGGCAGCGAGGCGGCCTGGGTGTCCACCAACGCCACGGCGCTGTACGGCCTGGCGGCCATCCAGAACCTGGCGCTGGTGGGCGACAAGATGCCGTAGCCGGTCCGTGGGAGACGGCTAGTTCATCCTCCCGAGGACGTCTCGCACTCGCCGGACGTCCCTGATCCGCTGCTCGTACGTCGCCCCGAGTGCGAGCAGCAGGAGTCCGGCGAGGGCGGGAGGCGCCCAGCGGGGGAGCGCGCCCGTCACCTGCACGACGTACGGGGCGAGTTCGTGCAGTGTGACCAGGGCCAGCACCGAGCCGCCGAGCACCAGCGGCGCCTGGAGGTGATGCCGCGCTCCCAGCAGGGTGACCAGCAGGGCCGCCGTGCCCAGCAGCAGCGGTCGCGTCCAGTGCGGGTCGGCCCAGGCCGCGACGAGGCTCGGCAGGAGGGTGGCGGCGAGTCCGGGGCCGTACGCCGTCCAGGAGGACGCCCCCGGATCGCGGCGCCGGCGCAGGGCGCCGACGAGCAGCGCGGGCACGGTCACCGGGAGCGTGTAGGCCTCGGGTGTGCCGATGTCCCAGGCGGCCAGGCGTACCCAGGCGGCCAGCACGAACAGGGCCGTGGCCGCGTAGCCGACGGGACGGCGCCCCGGACGCATCGCCGTGCCCGCGGCGATCACTCCGCACAGGGCCAGCACCAGGGCGAGCAGCGGCGGATCGGTGACGGCGAGGCCCACGGCGAGCAGGCCGGTGGCAGCTCCCACGCACTCGACCGGCACGGTCGCCCGGTGCTCACCGAGACGCGCCGCGAGCAGCGCGGCGGCCACGGGGACGGCCAGGACCAGCAGGGCGGTGGGGGCCGGCGGCCAGTCCATGGCGGCACCGGTCGCCGAGGCCAGGGCGGCGGCGTACCCGAGGGCGGCCGGAGCCGTGACGGGGGCGACGCTCGCCTGCCATGAGGCCGCGGCGAACAGCCCCACCAGCACGGACAGCACCACGAGGGTCGCGGTCTGGGAGGCGAGAGCGGTCAGGGCGAGGCTGACGGAGGTGACCAGGGCGAGGACGAGGGCGGTGAGTTGCGCGGCAGGCACCGCCTCCTTGCGCACATACAGCGCGGCCGCCGTCATGACCCCGAGGACCGCCATCCCCGCGACGTACGGAATCCCGAGCACCGCCGGAAGCATCAGGACCGTCGCCCAGAGCAGGCCCAGCGCGCCGAGCCGGGCCCGCGCACACCACGGCTCCGCGCGGATCGCCAGGGCGAGAACGGCCGCGACGGCCACCAGCACGACGGGAGCCGTCACCGAGTCCGGAGGCCAGGGCGCCTCGACGGCCACCGCGGTACGGGCGTCCGAGGGAGCGCCGCTCCACACCCGGCCGACCCAGCCGGCCGGTCCCAGCAGCACCACGGTGACGACGGGCAGCGTCCACAGCAGCGCCAGCGCCTGTACGACACCCGAGGCCCAGGCGAACCCGTGCCGTATCGCCTCGGGCAGCCGCCCGGTCGTCATCGCCGCCAACAGGGCGACGCCGAAGGCCAGATGGGCCGGAACCGCCCACTCCGACGGCAGTCCGGAGCGAGCCACCCCACCGAACGCGCCCACGGTGAGCAGCCCCGAGGCGATCGCGAGACCGAGGGAGTGCCGCGTGCCCGGGCCCCGCCAGGACGCGCCCAGCGCGATGACCGCCGCGAGCAGGAGAAGCCCCCCGGCTCGGGCAGCGGCGCCCGGACCGTCCGCCGTCAGCGACAGCCAGCCGGCGGCCAGGACGCCCCAGCCGCCCATGCCGTACGCACCCACGACAGCGGCGATCCGCACGGAACCGGTCGCCACCCGCAGCGCCGCCACCGTGTCGAGCCCGGCCGTCACCAGCAGCGCGGCCGTGATCAGATACGGGCCCGCGTCGGCGGCCAGGGCCCACAGCAACAGCGGGAACTGGGCCGCGGCCAGGGCGGAGGGCAGGGGCAGCCGCAGGGCGGCCGTCGCCGGAAGCAGGCCGTACGCCGACCAGATCACCGCGAGCACCGCTGCCGCGGCCGCCGCGTACCCGGTCCCGTCCGTCCCGGTGAGGGCGGCCTCGTGCAGCGCGTACGCGTCCAGGACGGTCAGGGCGAGCCCGAGCCCCGCCACGGACTCGGCCGTCGACCGCAGCCCCCGCTTCAGCAGGAGCACGGGCCCGGCGAGTGCGGCCAGCGTGACCGCGCCGAGCACCAGCGCCCGCCCGGTGATGCCCATATGACCCCAGCTGACCAGCGTGAACACCGCAGCCGCGAGCGTGAGCAGCACACCGCCGAGAACCAGGAGGACGTTCTGCACGCTGGGCGCGGCGGTCTCCGGGCGGGGCGGTGCCGTGGGCGACCAGGCCACCGGCAACGGCTGCTGGGCCCGTCGCAGGGTGGAGACCAGCCAGGCGCGACGGGTCAGCAACTGGGCCCTGCGGGCGTCCAGTTGCCGCAGTTCGGCGTCGAGGAGCCGCAACTCCTCGGCCGGGGGCGGAAGGTGTGTCATGCCTGGCAGTGTGGTCCGCGTCACCTCGTACGGCATGAGTGCGGATACTCAGCCGCGTACTCAGCCAAGCCCCCCACCAGGAGTGGGCACACTGCGGGCATGGACTGGAACCACTACCGCTTCCGCAGCCTGTGGCCCCTGGCCGCGCCGCCCGCCACCGTGTACGAGGCGCTGGAACGGGCCGAGGGCTACCCCCGCTGGTGGCGCCAGGTCCGGCAGGTGACCCGGCTCGACGAGACCACCGGCACGATCCGGATCCGCTCCGTCCTGCCGTACGACATGACCTTCACGGCACGGGAGGTGCGGCGCGACCCCGAGGCCGGTGTGCTGGAGACCGCCCTGTCCGGGGACATCGAGGGCTGGGCACGCTGGACGGTCACGCCGCTCGGGCCGGGCAGTCTCGCGCGGTACGACCAGGTCGTGAGCGTGACCAAGCCGCTGCTGCGGAGACTCGCCGTACCGGGACGGCCCGTCTTCCGCGCCAACCACACGCTGATGATGCGGTCCGGGCGGCGCGGACTGGCCAGGCACCTCGAAGCGGTTTGAAGGAAACGTGCCGGGGCCTGTATTGTTCAGTGCGTTCCCGGGCGATTAGCTCAGTGGGAGAGCGCTTCGTTCACACCGAAGAGGTCACTGGTTCGAACCCAGTATCGCCCACCGGAAACAGCCGGTCCGTCTCAGACGGACCGGTTTTTTCATGCCCGGACGCCCCGGGCCAGATGCTCAGGCTGCCGCAGGCAGGTCCGGACGCAGGGGCCAGGCCGGGTCGACCGACTCCTCGACACCGCTGCGCGCGAACCACGCCTGGAGGCCCCGGGCCTGCGCCGCGTGCCACACCGCCTGAAGGGTGTGCAGTTCGCCGGGAGCGAGCCGCTCCAGCCGGGACGCGAACCGGCGGCCCACCGCCCGCGTGACCTCCAGCGCCGCCACGGCGTCGGCCGCCGCGTCGTGCGCGCCCTCCAGCGTGACGCCGTAGTGCGCGCACAGATCGGTCAGCGTGCGACGGCCCTTGCGATAGCGGTCCAGGTGCTTGTCCAGGACCCTCGGGTCGAGCACGAGCAGCGGCGCCGGCTCGAACCAGCGGTCCAGCGCCGAGGCACGGTGGCGGCGCAACTCCCGGTCCAGCAGGGTCAGATCGAACGGCGCGTTCATCACCACGACCGGACGGCCGGCATGCGCCTGCTCGGCCAGCACCTCCGCTATCTCGTACATCACCGGCGCCGGCCACCGGCCGTTGCGCTGCAGGTGTTCCTCCGTCAGCCCGTGCACCGCCGTCGCCTCGGCGGGCACCGGCACACCCGGGTTCACCAGCCAGCGGCTGACCCGCGGCCGGACGCCCGGGGCGTCCTGGACGACGACGGCCGCCGACACGATCCGGTCGGTCTCGACGTCCACGCCCGTCGTCTCCGTGTCGAAGGCGGCCAGCGCCCCCTCGTACCAGCACGTCGTCATAGCCACACAACCCCTCGTTCACCTTCGGCAGTTGACGCACCGTCCGCTGCCCGATTCGGTGATACCCGGGCTGTTTGCGTACTACGCCGGAAGGAGACAACAGGAGTACGGGTCGTCGCAGTTCAGCGGCCCGCACGGGGACTCATCTGTTCTGGAAGGCTGTTGGCCATGGCCATTGCGCAGCCCGAACGGGGCGGGCTGCTGCCCGAGCGCACGGCTCCCTCCCGCGGCACCCTCGCCACCACCGCCTGCATGGAGACACTGCAGGTCGGCTATCTGCACGCCGTCGCGGCGGCCGCCGGCTGCTCGCTGTCCCAGCCCTTTCCCGACAACGGCATCGACTGGCACGTCAGCCACAGCGCCCCCGGGCACACGGTCGACGACGAGGTCACCATCAAGGTGCAGCTCAAGGCCACCTACCAGGTGCCGCCCAACCCGCCCGGCCGCACCTTCTCCTTCACGCTCGACAACGCCCACCTGGCGAAACTCGCCCGCACACCCGTGTCGGTGCACAAGATCCTCGTCGTGATGCTGGTGCCGCGCTCCCAGGACGACTGGCTGCGCGCCGGACACGACCGGCTCGACCTCAGGCACTGCTGCTACTGGACCAACCTCGCCGGCCAGCCCATCACCGGCCGCAGCCGCACCACCGTGCGCATACCGACCGCACGCATCTTCGACGACCGGGCCCTGTGCGAGATCATGACGCGGGTCGGGACGGGAGGGAAACCGTGACGCACCGCCCGACCGAGGAGCCACTGAGGGCCGTGCGGCCCCACCCCGTCGACTCCTGGAGCGGCCCGCCGCCCGAGCCCCGCGACGTCGACCCGGCCGTGCTGAGCGCCCTGCTGCGCCGGCACGGCTGGCTGCGGCGCGGCGGCGCCCCCGGACGCTACGGCCGCTGGACCCCGCCCGGCCCCGGCGCCGGCGGCACGAGCCTGCTGGTGCCGGAGACCCGCGCCTTCCCCGACAGCGACGACCTGCTCGGCGAGGCCCTGCTCGCCCTGTCCCGCAGCGGCTCGCCCTCCGCCCGTGAGGTCCTCGTCTCCCTCGCCGTGCCCAGCGACGAGATCCGCTGGTGGCACGACGTCCCCGCCGGGCCCGCCGGAGCGGCGTCCTGGATCGTCGAGGACGGGCTGCGCACCGCGGCCCGCCGGATGCTGCTCGCGGCGGCCCTCGCCGCACGCGCGCGGGCCGGCTATCACGGCGCCCGCCATCGCCGCTCCGCCGCCGCGTCCCTGGAGAACGTCCTCGTCGGCTCCGCCGCCGACGGCCGGCTCACCGCCTTCGTGCCCGTCGCCGACGGCCGCCCCGTGGCCGTACGCCTTCACCAGGCGCTGTACGCCGCCCGGGAGGCCATCGACTACCAGCGCGCCACGGGCGGCATGGACGCCTTCGACGCCGCGGTCGAGGCAGGGGTGAGCCATGAGCTCACCGAGGCGCTCGTCGCCCTGGTCCGGGGCACGGAGGGCGCCCGGATCGCCGTCGCCTGGGCCCCGGCGGCCGGGGTGCCCGAGGGGTGCGCGTCCTCCACCGAGCCCGTCGAGTTCTCGCCCGGCGACCTGCCGGTCCTGCGCGAGGCGGGCGCCCGCTATCTGCGCGAGGAACCCGCCGTGCCGGTGCGGATCACCGGAGCGGTGGTGCGGCTGCGCAGGTCGGGGCCGCGCGGCGAGGGCACCGTACGGCTGCGGGTCCTGGCCGGCGCCGAGATACCGAACGTCCGGATCACTCTTGACGAGGAGGGCTACCGGATCGCCGGGCACGCCCACCTCGTCGGACTGCCGGTACGGGTGCAGGGCCGGCTGGAGAGCCGGGGCGGCTTCCGGCGCCTCACCGGCGCCCACGGCGTCGTACCCGTGCAGGTCGACGACGCCGAACGGGACCGGCTGATGAAGGCGCTGCAGGAGAACGCCGGGATGGCGGCCTTCTTCGAGGAGGCCTGCGGAGGAGACGAGGGGGACCGCGAGGACTGATTTCGCGGTCGGCGGCCCGGGGTCGGTACGATCCATACTCGTGCGCGCTCCCGTACGGCGCCGCAGCCCCACCTTCAGTCAGGAGAAGACCGGTGTCAGACGTCCGTGTGATCATCCAGCGCGATTCCGAGCGGGAAGAACGCGTGGTGACGACGGGCACTACGGCCGCCGAGCTCTTCGCCGGCGAGCGCTCGATCATCGCCGCGCGCGTGGCCGGCGAGCTCCGGGACCTGTCGTACGCCCTGTCCGAGGGCGACGAGGTCGAGGGCGTCGAGATCTCCTCCGAGGACGGCCTGAACATCCTGCGCCACTCCACCGCGCACGTCATGGCGCAGGCCGTGCAGGAGCTCTTCCCCGACGCCAAGCTCGGCATCGGCCCGCCCGTCAAGGACGGCTTCTACTACGACTTCGACGTCGAGAAGCCGTTCACGCCCGAGGATCTCAAGGCCATCGAGAAGAAGATGCAGGAGATCCAGAAGCGCGGGCAGAAGTTCGCCCGCCGCGCGGTCACCGACGAGGCCGCCCGCGAGGAGCTGGCCGGCGAGCCGTACAAGCTTGAGCTGATCGGCCTCAAGGGCTCCGCCTCCTCCGACGACGGCGCGGACGTCGAGGTCGGCGCCGGCGAGCTGACGATCTACGACAACCTGGACGCCAAGACCGGCGAGCTGTGCTGGAAGGACCTCTGCCGCGGTCCCCACCTGCCCTCCACCCGGAACATCCCGGCGTTCAAGCTGATGCGCAACGCGGCCGCCTACTGGCGCGGCAGCGAGAAGAACCCCATGCTCCAGCGCATCTACGGCACCGCCTGGCCCACCAAGGACGAGCTGAAGCAGTACCTGGAGTTCCTCGCCGAGGCCGAGAAGCGCGACCACCGCAAGCTCGGCAGCGAGCTGGACCTGTTCTCCGTCCCGGAGCAGATCGGCTCCGGCCTCGCCGTCTTCCACCCCAAGGGCGGCATCATCCGCCGGGTCATGGAGGACTACTCGCGCCGCCGCCACGAGGAAGAGGGCTACGAGTTCGTCTACACCCCGCACGCCACCAAGGGGAAGCTCTTCGAGACCTCGGGCCACCTGGACTGGTACGCCGACGGCATGTACCCGCCCATGCAGCTCGACGAGGGCGTGGACTACTACCTCAAGCCCATGAACTGCCCGATGCACAACCTGATCTTCGACGCGCGCGGCCGGTCCTACCGTGAACTGCCGCTGCGCCTCTTCGAGTTCGGGACCGTGTACCGCTACGAGAAGTCGGGCGTCGTGCACGGCCTCACCCGGGCCCGCGGCTTCACCCAGGACGACGCGCACATCTACTGCACCCGTGAGCAGATGTCGGAGGAGCTCGACAAGACGCTCACCTTCGTCCTCGGCCTGCTGCGCGACTACGGCCTGACCGACTTCTACCTGGAGCTCTCCACCAAGGACCCGGAGAAGTTCGTCGGCTCGGACGAGGCCTGGGAGGAGGCGACCGAGACGCTGCGCCAGGTCGCCGAGAAGCAGGGGCTGCCCCTCGTGCCCGACCCGGGCGGCGCCGCCTTCTACGGCCCGAAGATCTCCGTCCAGACCAAGGACGCCATCGGCCGCACCTGGCAGATGTCGACCATCCAGCTCGACTTCAACCTGCCGGAGCGCTTCGACCTGGAGTACACCGGCGCGGACGGCGCCAAGCAGCGCCCCGTCATGATCCACCGCGCGCTGTTCGGCTCGATCGAGCGCTTCTTCGCGGTGCTCCTCGAGCACTACGCGGGCGCCTTCCCGGCGTGGCTGGCCCCGGTCCAGGCGGTCGGCATCCCGATCGGCGACGCGCACGTCGAGTACCTGGAGAAGTTCGCGGCGGCGGCCAAGCGGAAGGGTCTGCGCGTCGAGGTGGACTCCTCCTCCGACCGCATGCAGAAGAAGATCCGCAACGCCCAGAAGCAGAAGGTGCCCTTCATGGTCATCGCGGGCGACGAGGACATGTCCCACGAGTCCGTGTCCTTCCGCTACCGCGACGGCTCGCAGGAGAACGGCATCCCCTTCGACGAGGCGATCGCCAAGATCCAGAAGGTCGTCGAGGAGCGGGCGCAGGTCTGATCACACGGCACATGGGCCCCCGGGGAGATCCCGGGGGCCTTTGCCGTCACCCCAGCTCGACGCCATATGCTGCACTGCATGACGAGTGAGCCGGAGCAGCAGCTGGGAGTGGGGACGCAGGACGCGTTCCAGCGTCTGTGGACGCCCCATCGGATGGCCTACATCCAGGGCGAGAACAAGCCGACCGGCCCGGGTGCCGGCGACGGCTGCCCCTTCTGCTCGATCCCGGCCAAATCCGACGAGGACGGGCTGGTCGTCCGGCGCGGCGAGCAGGTCTACGCGGTGCTCAACCTCTATCCGTACAACGGCGGCCACCTGATGACCGTGCCCTACCGGCACGTCGCCGACTACACGGACCTCACGGCGGGGGAGACCGCCGAACTCGGCGAGCTGACCAAGCAGGCGATGACCGCCCTGCGCACCGCTTCCGGCGCGCACGGCTTCAACATCGGCATGAACCAGGGCACGGTGGCGGGCGCGGGCATCGCGGCCCACCTCCACCAGCACATCGTGCCCCGCTGGGGCGGGGACACGAACTTCATGCCGGTGGTGGGACATACGCGGGTGCTGCCGCAGCTCTTGGCGGACACCCGGAAGATGCTGGCGGAGGCCTGGCCGTCGGCTTAGCCTGCGGGCAGTCGTGCCTCCCCCAGTGCCTCAAGGGCCTGGGCGGTGCCCCCAGGGCGGCACGGGTGGGCGCAGGCGGCACCCCGCAGCGCCGGGTTGCGCACCCACCCCGCCTCAGCCGCAGCGCAGGGCGACCTAACAACTAGGCATCGTAGACATCCGCCTTCTTCGGCGAAGCCTCCTGCACGGCCCCGCTCAGCGCCGCCGACCTGGACCCGAACTTCTCCACATCCACCCCGTTCTCCCGCAGCACCTTCAGCGCCGCCGCATGCACCGTACGCAGCACAGGCGTAGCCGCACGCAACGCGTCGTCGGCCATGAAGCGGTGCCGCCACGGCTGGTCGGCCCACGAGTGCCGCAGACCGAACGGCTCCGGGAGCGTCAGACTGCCGCCGAGCCAGTTCAGCAGCGGCGGGTACCAGGTCAGCGGGGCGCGCGCGGCCAGCCGTACCACCTCGTCGGCGTCGATCAGGGGGAGCTTCACGGTGCGGGTCTCCCAGAAGCGGAGAGCCTTCTGCACCGCCTTCTCCTTGGCCGCGGGCTTCTCGTTGAACAGGGGGTTGACCGGCCCCAGCGCGTGCCCGGTGACCTCGATGCGCAGGGTGTCGTGCAGCACGGTCACCGTGATCAGCATCGTGATCACCAGATGGCCGTCCCAGAGGGTCCACTGCACACCGAGGTAGTGCCGGTCGCCGCTGCCGAACTGCTGCTTGTTGCAGATGTCCTGTATGGCGTGCGTCCGGACCGTGTACGCGTCGACGTCCGTGCCGCTCGGCCGGGACACATCCGTCGCCTTCTCGCCGATCGGGGTGACGATCCAGTGCGTGATGGACGGCTTGGGGAAGCCGCCGGTGTTGATGGACGTGCGCTCCAGCATGCCCAGGCCGCCCTGGATCGCCACGATGACGTCCCAGCTGCGGAAGGGGTGGAACTCCTTGTCCGGGTCGGCGGAGACCAGCTCCTCGGCCAGCTGCCAGCTGCCCCAGCGCGTGCCCATGCCGAGTATGCCCTTGGGGCCGGCGTAGAAGACCGAGTTGGACCGCTGCTCGGCGCCGAGACGGGCCAGCTCCTTGCGGACCTGCTCGGCCGCGTCGCCCGGGTTGCCCGGAACGGCCTCGGGGATCTTGGCGCCCACGCCGCCGCCCGACAGCAGGCTCGACCAGCGCTCCCGCAGGTCACGGGCGGTCCGCTCGCAGATCTGCTTGGCCCAGAACCAGCCGACGACCGGCATGATGATCGCCGCGCGCGCGTACCAGGCCCAGAATCCCGTGAAGGGCATCTTGATCAGGAACAGCACGGCGAGCGCGCCCACCGCGACCAGCAGGGTCGTGGCGAGGGCACCGGCGCGCTTGTCCTCGCGCTTGGCCATGGTGGTGCGCAGCGTGAACACCAGCAGCCACACGAGGAAGCCCGGCAGGAAGAGCACCCCGCAGATGACCGTGATCGCCGAGAGCCAGTTGTCGCGGTCGCGGCGGATGCGGTGGGCCGCCAGGCAGTGCTCCACGACGACCTGGGGTTCGATGCCGAAGGACTGGATGACGGGGGCGCGCCCGGCGCCCAGCATCCGGTCGATGACGGCGCGGGAGAAGGCCTCGCCGAACCTGGGACGGAAGATCTTCGCCCAGGGACGCGGTGGTTTCACCTTCGACTGGTGCCACTCGTTGTCGGCGTTCAGGATCTTGGTGACCTCGTCGTCCCGGTACGCCGCCGCGGCCAGTGCGTAGGTCGCCGCCGTCTGCCCAGCCGAACCCGCCAGAGGCACCTGGGCCCCCGGGCTGAAGTCGAATCCGTCTGTCACTGCCGCCCCCATCGCTGCCGCATCCGCATCTGCGGCCTTCCCGACTTCCGCGCTCCGCACACCTGTTGATCAGGTCATCAGCGTATCCGCACGCGCCGACATCCGTCGGCGGGCGGCCGTCAAGCCGCCCGCCGGTGCGGAGGGAAGCCCTCACGAGGGCCACTTGGAGGCGCCGGGCGCGAACTACGAGGCCTTGCGCGCCTCTTCACGCACCCGTTCCGCGACCTGTGGAGGCATCGGTTCGTGCCGCGCGTAACGGCGGCTGAACCGCGCCGTCCCGTGCGACAGCGACCGCAGGTCGACCGAGTACCGGCCGATCTCGATCTCGGGCACCTCGGCCCGGATCACCGTGCGCCCGCCGGGCGTCTGCTCGGTGCCGAGCACCCGGCCGCGCCGCCCCGACAGGTCGCTCATCACGGCACCCACGAAGTCGTCGCCGACCAGCACCGACACCTCGGCCACCGGCTCCAGCAGATGGATCCGTGCCTCGGACGCCGCCTCCCGCAGCGCGAGCGCGCCGGCCGTCTGGAACGCCGCGTCGGAGGAGTCCACCGAGTGCGCCTTGCCGTCCAGGAGGGTCACCCGTACGTCGATGAGCGGATGCCCGGCGGCGACTCCCTTGGCGGCCTGGGACCGTACGCCCTTCTCCACCGACGGGATGAACTGCCGCGGCACCGCCCCGCCGACGACCTTGTCGACGAACTCGATGCCGGAGCCGCCCGGCAGCGGTTCGACCTCGATCTCGCAGATGGCGAACTGACCGTGCCCGCCGGACTGCTTGACGTGCCGGCCGCGTCCGCCCGACCTGTCCGCGAAGGTCTCGCGCAGGGACACCTTGTGCGGCACGACGTCGACCTGGACGCCGTAGCGGCTGCGCAGCCGTTCCAGGGCGACGTCGGCGTGCGCCTCGCCCAGGCACCACAGGACCACCTGGTGGGTGTCCTGGTTCTGTTCGAGCCGCATCGTCGGATCCTCGGCCACCAGCCGGGCCAGGCCCTGGGAGAGCTTGTCCTCGTCCGGCTTGCTGTGCGCCTGGATGGCCAGCGGCAGCAGCGGGTCGGGCATCTGCCACGGCTCCATGAGCAGCGGATCGTCCTTGGCGGACAGGGTGTCCCCGGTCTCGGCGCGGCTCAGCTTGGCCACACAGGCCAGGTCGCCCGCGATGACGTGCGACACCGGCCGCTGCTGCTTGCCGAAGGGGGTGGACAGGGCGCCGATCCGCTCGTCGACGTCGTGGTCCTCGTGGCCCCGGTCGGACAGTCCGTGCCCGGAGACGTGGACCGTCTGGTCGGCCCTGAGGGTGCCGGAGAACAGGCGGATCAGCGACAGCCGGCCGACGTAGGGGTCGGAGGAGGTCTTCACGACCTCCGCGACCAGCGGCGCGTCCGGGTCGCAGGGCCTGAGCTCGCGCGGCTTGCCGTCGATCGTGGTCACCCGCACCGTCTCGTGCTCCAGCGGCGTCGGGAAACCCCGCGTGATCAGCTCCAGCACCTCCACCGTGCCGAGCCCCTGCCGGCCGCCGTCGGACGCGGGGGCGGCGGCCAGGACGGGGAAGAAGACCCCGCGCGCGACGGCCCGCTCCAGGTCCTCGATCAGCGTCCCGACGTCGATCTGCTCCCCGCCGAGATAGCGGTCCATGAGGGTCTCGTCCTCGCTCTCCGAGATGATCCCCTCGATCAGCCGGTTGCGGGCCTCCTCGATCAGCGGCAGCTCGTCCTCGCCCGGCTCCGACTCCTTGCGCTCGCCGGTCGAGTAGTCGAACAGCTTCTGCGACAGCAGCCCGATCAGACCGGTCACGGGCGCGTGCCCGTCCGGTGCCTGCGGGCCGTGCAGGGGCAGGTATAGCGGCAGGACAGCGTCGGGGTCGTCCGCGCCGAAGGCCTCGGCGCAGATCCGCGTCATCTCCTCGAAGTCGGCGCGCGCCGCCTCCAGGTGCGTGACGACGATGGCCCGGGGCATGCCCACGGCCGCGCACTCCTCCCAGACCATGCGGGTCGAGCCGTCCACGCCGTCCGAGGCCGAGACGACGAAGAGGGCCGCGTCCGCCGCTCGCAGACCGGCCCTGAGCTCACCGACGAAGTCGGCGTATCCGGGGGTGTCGAGAACATTGACCTTGATGCCGTCCCATTCGACGGGCACCAGGGAGAGCTGTACCGAGCGCTGCTGCCGGTGCTCGATCTCGTCGTAGTCGGAGACGGTGCCGCCGTCCTCCACACGGCCCGCCCGGTTCACCGCCCCCGCTGTGAGCGCGAGGGCTTCCACCAACGTGGTCTTGCCCGATCCGGAGTGGCCGACCAGCACCACATTCCGTACGGACTGAGGGTGGTCGGCCGCTAGCGCCCTGCCGGCGGCCCCAGGGTGTGTCTGTCCTTTGTCGCCCATGATCCTGCCTCCCGTGCACGGTGAGGTCACTGTGGGCGCGGACACGCGGAATCCGCGTGCATGGCGGCTCCGGCGACGCCCGCGGTTATTCGAGCTTTCCACTCCCGTCACGGTGCGTCCATACGAAGGACGCGATCGCGCCGCCCACCAGCGCCGCGCCGGATCCACCGCAGGGGTCCGGGTGCCCGCCCCTCGGCCACGCGCGCGCGTGGCTACGATGGGCCAGCCGGTGGCCAGCAGGGGCCATGCGGCGACACCGACCCTCGGGAAGGCCATGCTGAACAAGTACGCGCGTGCATTCTTCACGCGTGTCCTCACACCGTTCGCCGCGTTTCTCATCCGGCTGGGCGTCAGCCCCGACGCCGTCACGCTCATCGGCACCGCCGGTGTGGTCGCGGGCGCGCTGGTCTTCTACCCCATGGGCGAGTTCTTCTGGGGCACGATCGTGATCACACTCTTCGTGTTCTCCGACCTCGTCGACGGCAACATGGCCCGCCAGCTCGGCCGCTCCAGCCGCTGGGGCGCCTTCCTGGACTCCACGCTCGACCGGGTCGCCGACGGCGCGATCTTCGCCGGCTTCATCCTCTGGTACGCCGGGGGCGGCGACGATCTCGTCCTGTGCGCCGTCTCGATCTTCTGCCTGGCCAGCGGCCAGGTGGTGTCGTACACCAAGGCCCGCGGCGAGTCGATCGGTCTGCCGGTCGCCGTCAACGGGCTCGTCGAGCGGGCCGAGCGGCTGGTGATCTCGCTGGTCGCGGCCGGGCTCGCGGGCCTGCACGGGTTCGGTGTGCCCGGCATCCAGTACCTGCTGCCCGTCGCCCTGTGGATCGTCGCCGTGGGCAGCCTCGTCACGCTGATCCAGCGGGTCGTCACGGTCCGCCGGGAGTCCGCCGAGGCCGAGGCCGCCGCGCAGGACAATGAGGGCAAGCAGCACAACGCCTCTCACGGGAGCGAGGCGGCCACGTGAGCGCACAGGACCGGCTGACGGACACGCTGTACGGCCTCGGCTGGAGCACCGTCAGGAAGCTCCCCGAGCCCGTCGCCGTACGGCTCGGGAACACCATCGCCGATCTCGCCTGGAAGCA
This sequence comes from Streptomyces sp. CRCS-T-1, assembly GCF_024442335.1. Classification (NCBI taxonomy): domain Bacteria; kingdom Bacillati; phylum Actinomycetota; class Actinomycetes; order Kitasatosporales; family Streptomycetaceae; genus Streptomyces; species Streptomyces sp. CRCS-T-1. The sequence continues at coordinate 7,017,964 of NZ_CP101651.1, forward strand.
GCGCGGCAAGGGCGTGCAACGCCTGGAGAGCAACTACGCGCGCGTGCTGCCCGACGCCGGCCCCGAGCGGCTGGCGGAGCTCTCCCGCGCGGGCATGCGCTCCTACCTGCGCTACTGGATGGAGTCCTTCCGGCTTCCCGCCTGGAGCGAGGAGCGGATCAAGGGCGGTTTCGACGCCAAGGACATCCACTACCTCACCGAGGGCATGGCCGCGGGCAACGGCGTCGTACTCGCCCTGCCGCACCTGGGCAACTGGGACCTCGCCGGTGCCTGGGTCACCACCGAGCTGGGCATACCGTTCACGACGGTGGCCGAGCGCCTGAAGCCGGAGACGCTGTACGACCGGTTCGTCGCCTACCGAGAGAGCCTCGGCATGGAGGTCCTGCCGCACAGCGGCGGCACCGCCTTCGGCACCCTGGCCCGGCGGCTGCGCGACGGCGGCCTGGTCTGTCTGGTCGCCGACCGCGACCTGTCCGCCTCCGGTGTCGAGGTCGACTTCTTCGGCGACACCGCCCGGATGCCGGCCGGACCCGCCCTGCTCGCCCAGCAGACAGGCGCCCTGCTGCTCCCCGTCACCCTCTGGTACGACGACTCGCCCGTCATGCGGGGCCGCCTCCACCCACCGGTGGAGGTGCCCGAGTCAGGCACCCGCGCCGAGAAGACGTCCGTGATGACACAGGCGCTGGCCGACGCCTTCGCCTCGGGGATCGCCGACCATCCGGAGGACTGGCACATGCTGCAGCGCCTGTGGCTCGCGGACCTCGATCCAGCGAAGGGATCCACGTGAGGATCGGCATCGTCTGCCCGTACTCCTGGGACGTACCGGGCGGCGTCCAGTTCCATATCCGCGACCTGGCCGAATACTTCATCCGCCTCGGCCACGAGGTGTCCGTCCTCGCCCCGGCGGACGACGACACCCCGCTGCCGCCGTACGTCGTCTCGGCCGGGCGCGCGGTGCCGGTGCCGTACAACGGCTCGGTGGCCCGGCTGAACTTCGGCTTCCTCTCGGCGGCCCGGGTGCGCCGGTGGCTGCACGACGGCGCGTTCGACGTGATCCACATCCACGAGCCGACCTCGCCCTCGCTGGGCCTGCTGACCTGCTGGGCGGCGCAGGGCCCGATCGTCGCCACGTTCCACACGTCCAACCCACGCTCCCGGGCCATGATCGCCGCCTACTCGATCCTCCAGGCCGCCCTGGAGAAGATCAGCGCCCGGATCGCGGTGAGCGAGTACGCCCGGCGCACGCTGGTGGAGCACCTCGGCGGGGACGCGGTGGTGATCCCGAACGGCGTGGACGTCGACTTCTTCGCCGAGGCCGAGCCCAAGGCCGAGTGGCAGGGCGACACGATCGGCTTCATCGGGCGCATCGACGAGCCCCGCAAGGGACTGCCGGTGCTCATGAAGGCCCTGCCGAAGATCCTCGCCGCCCGTCCGGGGACCCGGCTGCTGGTCGCCGGGCGCGGCGACGAGGAGGAGGCGGTGGCGACCCTCCCGGCCGAGCTGCGCTCCCGCGTCGAGTTCCTCGGCATGGTCAGCGACGAGGACAAGGCCCGCTTCCTGCGCAGCGTCGACCTGTACATCGCGCCCAACACCGGCGGCGAGAGCTTCGGCATCATCCTCGTCGAGGCCATGTCCGCCGGCGCCCCCGTCCTCGCCTCCGACCTGGACGCCTTCGCCCAGGTCCTGGACCGGGGCGAGGCCGGCGAACTCTTCCCGAACGAGGACGCCGACGCCCTCGCCGACGCGGCCGTCCGGCTGCTGGACGACCCGGAGCGGCTCGCGGAGCTGCGCGAGCGGGGCAGCGCCCATGTACGGCGCTTCGACTGGTCCACCGTCGGCGCGGACATCCTCTCCGTCTACGAGACGGTGACGGCGGGCGCGGCGGCGGTGGCCGAGGACGACCGGGTGACGGGGCTGCGGGCCAGGCTGGGGTTCGCCCGGGACTGAGGCCGGGCTGACGGGTTCATTTCAGGCCACGCCGAAGGGCGGCCCAGGCGGGCGTCCTTCGGCGTCGCGCGTGATCGAACACACAGATCACTGGCGATCTTTCCGTCTCGCTCACGTGTGCGAAGTGGCTCCTGTGACTTGAGTGAAAAACGGATGGATCATGGCGGCGACTCGAATATACGGTGCAGTGGGTAGCTGACCTGCTGCCCTTCGTAACGGAGGAGGACGCCATGGACGAGCAGATCGAGCTCTCGACCACCGAGCCTTACGCGCCGCCGATGCTGACCGAGGTCGGGGAGTTCAACGAGGACACCCTGGGCTTCATCGGCTGGGGCAACGACATCTTCGGTCACTACTCCGGCGACTTCTGATCGTCGCCTTCGTAGGTAATCGGGGGACGTGAGCAGATGAGCAGCACCGGGTTCGTGGTCCTGCCGGACACGGCAGCCGCGGCCGATGCGCGCGCGGCCGCCCCGTGGGCGTCGCCCGAGGAGTTCTCACACCACTCGGGGCGCCCATGGCTGGTGGGCCGGTGGTCACCCGGTGAGATCACGGTGGTCACAGCGGGCCCGGTGCGGGTGGCGGCGGTCGGGGTATGCCCGGTCTCCGCCACCCGGCTCTCCTCCCTGGCCGCCCGCATACGGACGGTGTCCGACGCGGACGCGCTGGCGACGAGCCTGCCCGGCTCCTGCCACCTGGTGGTCTCGGCCGGTGGCGAGGTGCGCTTCCAGGGCAGCGCCACCGGACTGCGCCGGGTGTTCCGCACCCGGGTGCACGGGGTCGAGGTGGCAGCGGACCGGGCCGATGTGCTCGCCGCGATGACCGGTGCCGGAATCGACGAACAGGCCTTGGCCCTCCGCGTGGCCACCGGGGGATTCCTGCCACCGCCCCTCGGTGACCGGCCACTGTGGTCCGGGATCTCGCCGCTGGCGCCGGACCACGCTCTGGTGTGGGAGCGCGACCGCGTGCACGAGACACGGTGGTGGCAGCCACCGGCTCCAGAGCTGTCGCTGGCGACGGGTGCCGAAGCCGTCCGAGAGGCCCTGACCTCGGCCCTCCGCGACCGTGGCCCCGACCGAGGCCGGTTGAGCACGGATCTGTCCGGCGGCATGGACTCGACGTCCCTGTGCTTCCTCGCCGCCCGGCACGCGCCCGACCTGGTGACCTTCCGATGGGGTGAGGCCGAGGCGGGCAACGACGACGCCGCCTTCGCCGCCCACGCCATCGCCTCCCTCGACCGGGCCGAGCACCTCGTGGTTCCCCCCGGCGAACTCCCGGCCCTGTTCACCGACGCCGGAGAAGCGGTGGACACCGAGGAGCCCTATCCCTTCGTCCGCACCCTTGCCCGCACCCGCCACACCGCACGGCTCCTGGCCGCGAGCGGATCGCGCAGACACCTCGCCGGACACGGCGGAGACGAACTGTTCACTCCGTTTCCCGGCTACCTTCATGCCCTGCTCCGACGCCGTCCGCTGACCGCCCTGCGGCATGTCCGCGGATACGGTGCGCTGAAACGCTGGCCCGTACTGCCCACCCTGGCCGCGCTGTCCCGCCCCGGTGACGAGGCAGCCTGGTGGCGGACCCAGGCCGACCTGCTCACCGCCCCGCCCCCGCCGAGACGCCGGCCCGCTCTCGGGTGGGGCCTGTGGACGCTGCGCGCACCGACGTGGGCCACCGGCACGGCGACCGACGCGGCCCGGGAGGCCCTGCGCGACACAGCGACCCGCGTACAGCCGCTCTCCGACGACCTGGCCCAGCACCAGTCGCTGCTCGCCATGCGCGCCAGTGCCCCGTGGTACCGGTTGCTGGCCCGCGTGTTCGCCGACGACGGCGTGCAACTCGACTCGCCGTTCTTCGACGACCGTGTGGTGGAAGCGGTCCTGGCGGTCCGGGCGCACGAACACGCCGGCCCCTGGCGGTACAAGCCGCTGCTGGCCGAAGCCATGCGCGGCATCGTGCCGGAAGCCGTGCTGGGCCGTTCCACCAAGGGCGAGTTCAGCGACGAAGCCAACAGCGGGCTGCGCCGCAATCTGCCCGCGATTCTGGACATGTTCGAGGACTCGGCCCTGGCCGCCCACGGACTGATCGACCCCGGCGAACTGCGCACCCGGCTGCTCGCGCCCCAGCCGGACAATTCCGCGAGGATCGCGCTGGAACCCCTGATCGGTTGCGAGACCTGGCTGCGCGCCGCCACCCGCCCCGCCCCTGCCTGGAGGTTCGAAGCCCGTGCGTCTGCATCCTGATGTGAGCACCACCGACACCGACGACGGCACGGTCCTGCTCAACGAACGCACCGGCCGGTACTGGCAGTTGAACAACACGGGTGCCCATGTGCTCCACCGGCTGCTCGACGGGCGCGAACCCGCCGCCATCGCCGCCGACCTCGCGGACCGGTACGGCATCGAACCACAGCAGGCCGAACGCGACGTCACCGCCGTGATCGAGCGACTGCTCGGCTCGAAACTGGTGATCTCTTGAGCATGTCCGTCGCGCTGGCCGGACGACGCCGGCTGCCCCCGCACCGCCGCGTGCTTCCCCTGCTGATCGTGGGCGTGGCCCGTCTGCTGGCCCGGGCCAAACCCTCCCGACTGCGCACCGTTCTGGAATTCGCCCGCCGTGGCGCGGCACCCGCGACGGCCGCCCAGGCCCTGCGGGCGCGCGAAGAGGTCGTGTCGGTCAGCCTGCGCTGTGCCGGGCAGGGATGCCTGCAACGCTCCATCGCCACCGCCCTGCTCTGCCGGGCGCGCGGCGTGTGGCCCACCTGGTGCACCGGAGTCCGCACCCACCCGTTCGCCGCCCATGCCTGGGTCGAGGCCGAGCGGCAACTCATCGGCGAGGGCCATCCCAAGGGCCACTTCAAGACGCTCATGTCCATCCCGCCGGTGTCGACCGACCGGAGTCGCTGACCGCCCTCGAGTTGGGGCGGTGATCAGGGTGCCGGGCAGGGCGGGGTGAACCGGCAGGCCCCTCGGGCCGCTAGCCTTGCCGCCCGTGACCACCACTCTCATCTGGATCGCCGTCGCCCTGGTCGCGATCGGGCTGTACCTGAGCTGGACCGCCGGCCGGCTCGACCGTCTCCACGCCCGGATCGACGCCGCCCGGGCCGCCCTGGACGCGCAGTTGCTGCGCCGCGCCTCGGTGGCGCAGGAACTGGCCACGTCGGGTGTCCTCGATCCGGCCGCCTCGATCGTGCTCTACGAGGCCGCGCACGCCGCCCGCCAGGCGGAGGAGGAACAGCGGGAGGTCGCCGAGAGCGAACTGAGCCAGGCGTTGCGGGCCGTCTTCGCGGAGGCACAGCAACTGGAGGCGGTGCGGGAGGCGCCCGGGGGAGAGGAGGCCGCCACCGAGCTCGTACAGGCGGTACGACGCGTCCCCATGGCCCGGCGCTTCCACAACGACGCCGTACGCGCCGCTCGCGCCCTGCGCCGCCACCGCAAGGTCCGCTGGTTCCGGCTGGCCGGCCACGCGCCGTTCCCGATGGCCTTCGAGATGGACGACGAACCACCGGCCGTGCTGGCGGACCGCTCGGGCTCCTGACAACGGGACATCCCGCCGCCCCGGAGCCAAAACGATCCACCGGCTTCTCATTGGCCCTTGCTGTGGCCTGGTCCCCTCACGTTTCCTCGGTGCTGCACAAAACCCCTCTTTCCCAGCAGCGAGGTCACCCGTGTCCATCTCCGAAAACCAGGCTCCCGAGACCGGCACCGCCCGTGTGAAGCGCGGCATGGCCGAGCAGCTCAAGGGCGGCGTCATCATGGACGTCGTCACGCCGGAGCAGGCGAAGATCGCCGAGGACGCGGGCGCCGTCGCCGTCATGGCCCTGGAGCGGGTCCCGGCCGACATCCGCAAGGACGGCGGTGTGGCCCGCATGTCCGACCCGGACATGATCGAGGGCATCATCGAGGCCGTCTCCATCCCGGTCATGGCCAAGTCCCGCATCGGCCACTTCGTCGAGGCCCAGGTGCTGCAGTCCCTCGGCGTCGACTACATCGACGAGTCCGAGGTCCTCACCCCGGCCGACGAGGTCAACCACAGCGACAAGTTCGCCTTCACCACCCCCTTCGTCTGTGGCGCCACCAACCTGGGCGAGGCCCTGCGCCGCATCGCCGAAGGCGCCGCGATGATCCGCTCCAAGGGCGAGGCCGGCACCGGCAACGTCGTCGAGGCCGTCCGCCACCTGCGCCAGATCAAGAACGAGATCGCCCGCCTGCGCGGCTACGACAACAACGAGCTGTACGCCGCCGCCAAGGACCTGCGCGCCCCGTACGAGCTGGTCAAGGAGGTCTCCGAACTGGGCAAGCTCCCGGTCGTGCTGTTCTCCGCCGGCGGCGTCGCCACCCCGGCCGACGCGGCCCTGATGCGCCAGCTCGGCGCCGAGGGCGTCTTCGTCGGCTCCGGCATCTTCAAGTCCGGCGACCCGGCCAAGCGCGCCGCCGCCATCGTGAAGGCCACCACCTTCTACGACGACCCGAAGATCGTCGCTGACGCCTCCCGCAACCTCGGCGAGGCCATGGTCGGCATCAACTGCGACACCCTCCCCGAGACCGAGCGCTACGCCAACCGCGGCTGGTAAGGCACAGGAACCCATGAGCGACACCCCCGTCATAGGCGTCCTGGCCCTCCAGGGCGACGTACGGGAGCACCTCGTCGCCCTGGCCGCGGCCGATGCCGTGGCCAGGCCGGTGCGGCGCCCCGAAGAGCTCGCCGAGGTGGACGGCCTCGTCATCCCCGGCGGCGAGTCCACCACCATCTCCAAGCTGGCCGTCCTGTTCGGCCTGATGGAACCGCTCCGCGCGCGCGTGCGGGACGGTCTGCCCGTCTACGGCACCTGCGCCGGCATGATCATGCTCGCCGACAAGATCCTCGACCCGCGTTCGGGCCAGGAGACCATCGGCGGCATCGACATGATCGTCCGCCGCAACGCCTTCGGCCGGCAGAACGAGTCCTTCGAGGCGTCCGTCGACGTCCAGGGCGTCGAGGGTGCGCCCGTGGAGGGCGTCTTCATCCGCGCCCCGTGGGTCGAGTCCGTCGGTGCCGAGGCCGAGGTGCTCGCCGAGCACGACGGCCATATCGTCGCGGTGCGTCAGGGCACCGCTCTGGCCACGTCGTTCCACCCGGAACTGACCGGCGACCACCGTGTGCACGGCCTGTTCGTGGACATGGTGCGCGCGAACCGTACAGCCGAGTCCTTGTAGGATTCCTGCGTTCGTTGCTGAGATGGGTTACGCGAAGGAGACAGGCAGATGTCCGGCCACTCTAAATGGGCCACGACTAAGCACAAGAAGGCCGTGATCGACGCCAAGCGCGGCAAGCTCTTCGCGAAGCTGATCAAGAACATCGAGGTCGCGGCGCGCATGGGCGGCGTCGACCTCGAAGGAAACCCGACGCTCTACGACGCCGTCCAGAAGGCCAAGAAGCAGTCGGTTCCGAACAAGAACATCGACTCCGCGATCAAGCGCGGTGGCGGTCTCGAGGCGGGTGGCGCCGACTACGAGACGATCATGTACGAGGGCTACGGACCGAACGGCGTCGCGGTGCTCATCGAGTGCCTCACCGACAACCGCAACCGCGCGGCCTCCGACGTCCGCGTCGCCATGACCCGCAACGGCGGCTCCATGGCGGACCCGGGATCGGTGTCGTACATGTTCAGCCGCAAGGGCGTCGTCATCGTCCCCAAGGGCGAGCTGGGCGAGGACGACGTCCTCGGCGCCGTCCTGGACGCGGGCGCCGAAGAGGTCAACGACCTCGGCGAGTCCTTCGAGGTCATCAGCGAGGCCACCGACCTGGTCGCGGTCCGCACCGCCCTCCAGGAAGCCGGCATCGACTACGACTCCGCCGACTCCAGCTTCGTGCCGTCCGTCCAGGTCGAGCTGGACGAGGAAGGCGCCAAGAAGATCTTCAAGCTGATCGACGCGCTCGAGGACAGCGACGACGTGCAGAACGTCTTCGCCAACTTCGACGTCAGCGACGAGATCATGGAGAAGGTCGACGCGTAACGCTGCCGCGGGCCGCGAGTCTCGGCGGGCCGGTGGGACACGTCCCACCGGCCCGCCGCTGTTGTCAGTGCCAGCGGATAGCCTGGCGGCAGTCAAAGATCACCGTCCACGGACCGTAACCATCAATTGAGGAACCCCGACGGTGCTCAGCCAGGTCCGCGAGAGCGGCGGCGGTTCAGCCGCAAAGAGGGGAGGGCGCGCGTGCGCGTGCTGGGGGTGGACCCGGGACTGACCCGGTGCGGTGTCGGCGTCGTCGAGGGCGTCGCCGGACGGCCGCTCACGATGATCGGCGTCGGCGTCGTCCGGACACCGGCGGACGCCGACCTCGGCCACCGCCTCGTCGCCGTCGAACAGGGCATCGAACAGTGGCTGGACGAACACCGGCCGGAATTCGTCGCCGTGGAGCGTGTCTTCAGCCAGCACAACGTCAGTACGGTGATGGGCACCGCCCAGGCCAGCGCCGTCGCCATCCTGTGCGCCTCGCGACGCGGGATCCCCGTGGCGCTGCACACCCCGAGCGAGGTCAAGGCCGCCGTCACCGGCAGCGGCCGCGCCGACAAGGCCCAGGTGGGCGCCATGGTGACCCGCCTGCTCCGGCTCAGCGCGCCGCCCAAACCGGCCGACGCGGCCGACGCCCTCGCCCTCGCCATCTGCCACATCTGGCGCGCCCCCGCGCAGAACCGACTCCAGCAGGCCGTCGCCCTGCACACAGCCAAAGCATCGAAAGGCCGTACGACATGATCGCCTTCGTCAGTGGCACGGTCGCCGCGCTCGCCCCCGACGCCGCGGTCGTCGAGGTCGGCGGCGTCGGCATGGCCGTGCAGTGCACGCCGAACACGCTGTCCACGCTCCGCATCGGCCAGGCGGCCAAACTGCACACCTCCCTCGTCGTACGGGAGGACTCCCTCACCCTCTACGGCTTCGCGGACGACGACGAACGGCAGACCTTCGAGCTCCTGCAGACGGCGAGCGGCGTGGGACCGAGACTCGCCCAGGCGATGCTGGCCGTGCACACCCCGGACGCCCTGCGCCGGGCGGTCGCCACCGCCGACGAGAAGACGCTCACCGCCGTCCCCGGCATCGGCAAGAAGGGCGCCCAGAAGCTGCTCCTTGAGCTGAAGGACCGGCTAGGCGAGCCGCTCGGCGCCCCGGCCGTGGGCATGCCCGTCAGCACCGGCTGGCGTGACCAGCTGCACGCGGCCCTGATCGGCCTCGGCTACGCGACCCGGGAGGCCGACGAGGCCGTGACCGCCGTCGCTCCGCAGGCCGAGGCCGCCGAGGGCGCTCCGCAGGTCGGCCAGCTGCTGAAGGCCGCCCTCCAGACCCTGAACCGCGCCCGCTGAACCCCACACACCGAGGCACACCATGAACTGGGACGACACGACCGACACGACCGGCACCGCCGCCGACCGGCTCGTCGGCGCGTCCGCCGACCGTGAGGACCAGGCCGTCGAGGCCGCGCTGCGCCCGAAGGACCTGGGCGAGTTCATCGGCCAGGAGAAGGTCCGAGAACAGCTCGACCTCGTCCTGCGCGCCGCCCGCGCGCGTGGCGCCACCGCCGACCATGTGCTGCTCTCCGGCGCCCCCGGCCTCGGCAAGACCACCCTGTCGATGATCATCGCGGCCGAGATGGAAGCCCCCATCCGCATCACCTCGGGCCCCGCCATCCAGCACGCCGGCGACCTCGCGGCGATCCTCTCCTCCCTCCAGGAGGGCGAGGTCCTCTTCCTCGACGAGATCCACCGCATGTCCCGCCCCGCCGAGGAGATGCTGTACATGGCGATGGAGGACTTCCGAGTCGACGTCATCGTCGGCAAGGGCCCGGGAGCCACCGCCATCCCCCTGGAGCTGCCCCCCTTCACCCTGGTCGGCGCCACCACCCGCGCGGGCCTGCTGCCACCCCCGCTGCGCGACCGCTTCGGCTTCACCGCCCACATGGAGTTCTACGAACCGGCCGAACTGGAGCGGGTCATCCACCGCTCGGCGAGCCTCCTGGACGTCGAGGTCGAGCCGGAGGGCGCCGCCGAGATCGCCGGCCGCTCCCGCGGCACCCCCCGCATCGCCAACCGCCTGCTGCGCCGCGTCCGGGACTACGCCCAGGTCAAGGCCGACGGACTGATCACCAAGGACATCGCGGCAGCCGCCCTCGCCGTCTACGAGGTGGACGAGCGCGGCCTCGACCGCCTCGACCGCGGAGTCCTGGAAGCCCTGCTCAAGCTGTTCGGCGGCGGCCCCGTCGGACTGTCCACGCTCGCTGTCGCGGTGGGGGAGGAGCGTGAGACGGTGGAAGAGGTCGCCGAGCCCTTCCTGGTAAGGGAGGGCCTGCTGGCCCGCACCCCGCGCGGCAGGGTCGCCACCCCCGCCGCCTGGGCGCATCTCGGCCTCACCCCGCCCCGCTCCCAAACCGGCGGAAGCGGACAACAGGACCTGTTCGGGGCGTGACGGAGCCGTCACCGTTCCGGGACGGCGAGGCCAGTGGCCGCGGCAGGAACCCCGGTGCCATGCTGAGCGTTGTTCCATGCGCGCGGACTCGCTTAGACTCCGCCGATGCCGCCTTTGTCGGCGGCGTACATACCCCCAACCATCTGGCCGCTCACAGCGCGGTCGTGTGAAGGAAGTACCGACCCGTGAGTCTCCTGACCCTCCTCCCGTTCATTGTGCTCATCGGGGCCATGTTCCTCATGACCCGGTCGGCCAAGAAGAAGCAGCAGCAGGCCGTGGACATGCGGAACCAAATGCAGCCCGGCAGCGGTGTCCGCACCATCGGGGGCGTGTACGCCACGGTCAAGGAGGTGCACGAGGACACCGTCCTCGTCGACGCCGGTCCGGGTGTCGAGCTCCTGTTCGCCAAGAACGCCATCGGTGCCGTCCTCACCGACGACGAGTACAACCGCATCGTCCACGGCGTCGAGCACGACCTGAAGTCCGACGCCGACATCGTCCCGGACGACGCCTCCTCCCTCACCGAGACCGACGACTCCGCCGCCGACACCGGCGCTGACGACAAGGCCGTCGACCTCGGCAAGAAGGACACGGCCGACGAGCCGGCCGGCGACGACGCCCCGGCCTCCGAGGCGAAGACGGACGCGGAGGCCAAGACGGACGCAGAGCCGAAGAAGACCGACGGCGGCTCCGAGGCGAAGTAGTCGTTTCCCGGGGTGCGCGGGCCCTGCCCGCGCTCCCCGGGACACGCCCAGCTCGCACGGAGTCCCGACACCATGTCATGGCCGCCCGTCCGCCGATCCGGAGCGAGGTGGCCCGAGAGGGAGTACGAGAAGGTGGCCACACCTAAAAAGGGCCGGAGCGCGAGCGCCCATGGCAAGCCGGGGCGCTCGCTGGTCCTGATCCTGATCGCCCTCGTGGCGCTCACCGGTGGGATGTTCGCCTCGGGGCACACGAAACCGCGTCTCGGCATCGACCTGGCCGGCGGTACGAGCATCACGCTCCAGGCGGTTCCAGAGGCCGGCAACGAGGCGGCGATCAACAAGACCAACATGGACACCGCCGTCTCCATCATGGAGCGCCGGGTCAATGGTCTGGGTGTCTCCGAGGCCGAGGTGCAGACCCAGGGCAACAAGAACATCATCGTCAACATCCCCAAGGGCACGAACTCCGAGCAGGCCCGCAAGCAGGTCGGCACCACCGCCAAGCTCTACTTCCGCCCGGTCCTCACGACCGAGGTCTCCGGCGGCGGCAAGACGGCCAGCCCTTCGCCCAGCGGCACCGGAAGCCCCACGGACAAGCCGTCCGGCAAGGCCAGCGACAAGCCCGAGGCCACCGACAAGAACTCCGCCTCCCCGTCGGCCACGCCCACCACGCAGGGCCGCGCGGTCACCGACGCGCTGAAGGCCGACGCCACACCGTCGGCGAGCGCCTCGGACGACAAGGCCAAGGCCAGCCCCTCCCCGTCGGCGAGCGGTGGCGCCGGTGAGGCCGACGCCGCAGCACTGCAGGCGAAGTACGCCAAGCTCGACTGCACCGACAGGAAGACCCGCTCCACCGTGGGCGACGGTGTCAAGGCCTCCGAGATGACGCTGGCCTGCGGCCAGAACGCGCAGGGCCAGTGGCAGAAGTACATCCTCGGCCCCGCCGCGGTCGACGGCACCGACGTCGACAAGGCCCAGGCCGTCCTGAACACCCAGACCGGTGCCGGCTGGACGGTCACGATGGACTTCACGGACGCGGGTGCCAAGAAGTTCGCCGACATCACCGGCAAGCTGGCGCAGAACCAGTCCCCGCAGAACCAGTTCGCGATCGTCCTGGACGGCGACGTCGTCTCCGACCCGTACGTCCGCCAGGCCCTGACCGGCGGCAACGCGGAGATCTCCGGCAACTTCAACCAGCAGTCCGCCGAGGACCTCTCCAACATGCTGAGCTACGGCGCGCTGCCGCTGACCTTCAAGGAGGACAGCGTCTCGACCGTCACCGCCGCGCTCGGCGGTGACCAGCTGAAGGCCGGACTCATCGCCGGTGCGATCGGCCTGGCGCTGGTCGTCATCTACCTGCTGGCCTACTACCGCGGCCTGTCGTTCATCGCGATCCTCTCGCTGCTGGTCTCGGCCGCCCTGACCTACACGATCATGGCCCTGCTCGGCCCGGCCATCGGCTTCGCGCTGAACCTGCCGGCCGTGTGCGGTGCCATCGTCGCCATCGGCATCACAGCGGACTCGTTCATCGTGTACTTCGAACGCGTCCGCGATGAGATCCGGGAGGGCCGCTCCCTGCGCCCCGCCGTCGAGCGGGCCTGGCCGCGCGCCCGGCGCACCATCCTGGTCTCCGACTTCGTGTCGTTCCTCGCCGCCGCCGTGCTCTTCATCGTCACCGTCGGCAAGGTCCGGGGCTTCGCGTTCACGCTCGGTTTGACCACCCTGCTCGATGTGGTCGTCGTGTTCCTCTTCACCAAGCCGCTGCTGACGCTGATGGCCCGGCGCCCGTTCTTCGCGAACGGCCACAAGTGGTCCGGCCTCGACCCGAAGAGCCTGGGCGCCCAGCCGCCGCTGCGCCGTACCCGGCGTCCCGCCGCCCCTGCCGACCCGAAGGAGGCCTGAGATGTCGAAACTCGGCAACCTCGGCGCCCGACTCCACCGCGGCGAGGTCGGCTACGACTTCGTCAAGAACCGCAAGATCTGGTACGGCGTCTCGATCCTCATCACCATCCTGGCCATCGTGGGCCTGGCGGTGCGCGGCCTGAACATGGGCATCGAGTTCCAGGGCGGCGCCGTCTTCACCACCCCGAAGAACACCAGCGCCTCGGTGTCCCAGGCCGAGGAGTACGCGGAGCAGGGCTCCGGCCACGACGCCATCGTCCAGGAGCTCGGCGACGGCAGCCTGCGCATCCAGGTTTCCGGAATCGACACCGGCGAAGCCGACAAGATCAAGAACAGTCTCGCCGAGGACCTCAAGGTCGACGGCGAGCAGATCAACGCCGAACTGGTCGGCCCCAGCTGGGGTGAGCAGATCGCGAACAAGGCCTGGCAGGGCCTCGGCATCTTCCTGATCCTCGTCGTGATCTATCTGGCGATCGCCTTCGAGTGGCGCATGGCCATCGCCGCCTTCGTCGCCCTGATCCACGACATCACCATCACCGTCGGCATCTACGCCCTCGTCGGCTTCGAGGTCACGCCCGGCACGGTGATCGGTCTGCTCACGATCCTCGGTTATTCGCTGTACGACACGGTCGTGGTCTTCGACAGCCTCAAGGAACAGACCAAGGACATCACCAAACAGACCCGCTGGACCTACAGCGACGTCGCCAACCGCTCGATCAACAGCACCCTGGTCCGCTCGATCAACACCACGGTGGTCGCGCTGCTGCCGGTCGCGGGCCTGCTGTTCATCGGTGGCGGTGTCCTCGGCGCCGGCATGCTCAACGACATCTCGCTGTCGCTGTTCGTCGGCCTCGCCGCCGGTGCGTACTCCTCGATCTTCATCGCCACGCCGCTCGTCGCCGACCTCAAGGAGCGCGAGCCGCAGATGAAGGCCCTGAAGAAGCGCGTCCTGGCCAAGCGTGCCGCCAAGGGCGAGACGCCTGAGACGGAGACCGACGAGGAGGTCTACGCCGACGAGCCCGAGGACGTCGCTCCGGCCGTCGTGGGCCCGCGCAACCAGCCGGCGTCCCGCAACCGCGGCCGGGGCCGCCCCTCGGGGAAGCGCCGATGACCGACATCAAGGAACTGCTGCTCAGCCGTATCAGGGACGTGGCCGACTACCCGGAGCCGGGCGTGATGTTCAAGGACATCACCCCGCTCCTGGCGGACCCGGCGGCGTTCACCGCGCTCACCGACGCGCTCGCCGAGATCGCCGAGAATGCCGGCGCCACCAAGATCGTCGGTCTCGAGGCCCGTGGCTTCATCCTCGGCGCCCCGGTCGCCGTCCGCGCCGGCCTCGGCTTCATCCCCGTACGCAAGGCGGGCAAGCTCCCCGGAGCCACCCTCGGCCAGGCCTACGACCTGGAGTACGGATCGGCCGAGATCGAGGTGCACGCCGAGGACCTGGTCACCGGCGACCGCGTCCTGATCGTCGACGACGTCCTGGCCACCGGCGGCACCGCCGAGGCCTCGGTCCAGCTCATCCGCCGGGCCGGAGCGGAGGTCGCCGGTCTCGCCGTCCTCATGGAGCTCGGCTTCCTCGGCGGCCGGACCCGTCTGGAGCCGGCGCTGAGCGGGGCCCCGCTGGAGGCGCTGCTCACGGTCTGAGCAGCCCACCGCTGCCCGGTGGACACCGGCACGACACCGCGGAGGCGGGCCCGGAGGAATCCGGTGCCCGCCTTCGGCGTTCCCGGGGTAGACGGTCCTCACATTGGCCTGAAGGCGATCCTGGGGCACAGGATGGCTACCATGGGGTCTCCGGAGCCTGACCGGGGGACCCGGAAAGCGCACGAGGAGCCCTCTTTGTCAGACGAGGCCCAGCACCTGACCGCCGCCAAGCCCGAGTCCGCCTCGGCAGCGGCCAAGCCCGCGCCGAACGCGCCGCACGCGAAGAACGACACCCGCGGGCCGGTCGAGCACGTCCAGTCGGCGGCCGTCGACAAGCCGGCCGAGCAGTCGCGCCCCAAGCCCGCTCCGCCCGCGGTGCGCCAGGCAGGCGGCCAGCCCGCCCGCACCGGCTCCTCCAACCGGGTCCGGGCCCGCCTCGCCCGGCTCGGCGTCCAGCGCGCCAACCCGTACAACCCGGTGCTGGAGCCGTTGCTGCGCATAGTGCGCGGCAACGACCCGAAGATCGAGACGGCGACGCTCCGCCAGATCGAGAAGGCCTACCAGGTCGCCGAGCGCTGGCACCGCGGCCAGAAGCGCAAGAGCGGCGACCCGTACATCACGCACCCCCTCGCCGTGACGACCATCCTCGCCGAGCTGGGCATGGATCCGGCCACGCTGATGGCCGGCCTGCTGCACGACACGGTCGAGGACACCGAGTACGGCCTGGACGACCTGCGCCGTGACTTCGGCGACGTCGTCACCCTGCTCGTCGACGGCGTCACCAAGCTGGACAAGGTCAAGTTCGGCGAGGCGGCCCAGGCCGAGACCGTGCGCAAGATGGTCGTCGCCATGGCCAAGGACCCCCGCGTCCTGGTCATCAAGCTCGCCGACCGCCTGCACAACATGCGCACCATGCGCTACCTCAAGCGCGAGAAGCAGGAGAAGAAGGCGCGCGAGACCCTGGAGATCTACGCGCCGCTCGCCCATCGCCTGGGCATGAACACCATCAAGTGGGAGCTGGAGGACCTCGCCTTCGCGATCCTCTACCCCAAGATGTACGACGAGATCGTACGGCTGGTGGCCGAGCGGGCACCGAAGCGTGACGAGTACCTGGCCATCGTCACCGACGAGGTCCAGCAGGACCTGCGGTCGGCTCGGATCAAGGCGACCGTCACCGGACGGCCCAAGCACTACTACAGCGTCTACCAGAAGATGATCGTCCGCGGCCGTGACTTCGCGGAGATCTACGACCTGGTGGGCATCCGCGTCCTCGTGGACACCGTCCGCGACTGCTACGCGGCCCTCGGCACGGTGCACGCGCGATGGAACCCGGTCCCCGGCCGGTTCAAGGACTACATCGCGATGCCCAAGTTCAACATGTACCAGTCGCTGCACACGACGGTGATCGGCCCCGGCGGCAAGCCCGTCGAGCTGCAGATCCGCACCTTCGACATGCACCGCCGCGCCGAGTACGGCATCGCCGCGCACTGGAAGTACAAGCAGGAGGCCGTCGCCGGCGCCTCGAAGGTCCGCACCGACGCCCCCAAGTCGTCCGGCAAGAGCAAGGACGATCACCTCAACGACATGGCGTGGCTGCGGCAGCTCCTGGACTGGCAGAAGGAGACCGAGGACCCGGGCGAGTTCCTGGAGTCCCTGCGCTTCGACCTCTCCCGCAACGAGGTCTTCGTCTTCACCCCCAAGGGCGACGTCATAGCGCTCCCGGCCAGCGCCACCCCGGTGGACTTCGCGTACGCGGTCCACACCGAGGTCGGCCACCGCACCATCGGCGCCCGCGTGAACGGCCGCCTGGTGCCGCTGGAATCCACCCTCGACAACGGCGACCTGGTCGAGGTCTTCACCTCCAAGGCGGCCGGCGCCGGACCCTCCCGCGACTGGCTCGGCTTCGTCAAGTCACCGCGGGCCCGCAACAAGATCCGGGCCTGGTTCTCCAAGGAGCGCCGCGACGAGGCGATCGAGCAGGGCAAGGACGCCATCGTCCGCGCGATGCGCAAGCAGAACCTGCCGATCCAGCGCATCCTGACCGGCGACTCCCTGGTGACCCTCGCGCACGAGATGCGCTACGCGGACATCTCCGCCCTGTACGCGGCGATCGGCGAGGGCCATGTCTCCGCGCAGAACATCGTGCAGAAGCTCGTCCAGGCGCTCGGCGGCGAGGAGGCCGCCACCGAGGAGATCGACGAGTCGGTCCCGCCGGCCCGCGGACGCAGCCGCAAACGCCGCTCCAGCGCCGACCCGGGCGTCGTCGTCAAGGGCGTCGACGACGTGTGGGTCAAGCTGGCCCGCTGCTGCACGCCCGTCCCCGGAGACCCCATCATCGGCTTCGTCACCCGCGGAAGTGGCGTATCGGTTCACCGCAACGACTGCGTGAACGTGGAGTCGCTGTCCCGCGAGCCCGAGCGCATCCTCGAGGTCGAGTGGGCGCCCACCCAGTCCTCGGTCTTCCTGGTCGCCATCCAGGTCGAGGCCCTGGACCGCTCCCGGCTGCTCTCGGACGTCACCCGTGTGCTGTCCGACCAGCACGTCAACATCCTCTCCGCGGCCGTCCAGACCTCCCGCGACCGCGTCGCCACCTCCCGCTTCACCTTCGAGATGGGCGACCCGAAGCATCTGGGCCATGTGCTGAAGGCGGTCCGGGGCGTGGAGGGCGTCTACGACGTGTACCGGGTGACGTCGGCGCGCAGCAGGTCGTAGCCGGCGGTCGCACAGAGAGACCACGCGAAAGGGGGCTCCCGTACGGTCATGTACGGGAGCCCCCTTTCGCTGTGCTGATCAGCCTCCGAACTCCTGCAGACCCTTCTGCGCCTGGTCCAGCAGCGCCTGGCGGCCCTCGAGCTCACGCTCGAGCTTGTCGGCCCTGGCGTTGTTGCCCTGCGCACGGGCCTGCTCGATCTGGCCCCGCAGCTTGTCCACGGCGGCCTGGAGCTGGCCGGTCAGACCCTCGGCACGCGCGCGTGCCTCCGGGTTCGTCCGGCGCCACTCGGCCTCCTCGGACTCCTGGAGGGCCCGCTCGACGGCGTGCATCCGGCCCTCGACCTTGGGCCGCGCGTCGCGCGGCACATGGCCGATGGCCTCCCAGCGCTCGTTCACGGAACGGAACGCGGCCCGGGCCGCCTTCAGATCCGTGACCGGCAGGAGCTTCTCGGCCTCCTCGGCCAGCTCCTCCTTGAGCTTCAGGTTCTCCGCCTGCTCGGCGTCCCGCTCGGCGAAGACCGAGCTGCGGGCCGCGAAGAACACGTCCTGGGCGCCGCGGAAGCGGTTCCACAGATCGTCCTCGTGCTCGCGCTGCGCACGGCCCGCGGCCTTCCACTCCGCCATCAGCTCGCGGTAGCGGGCCGCCGTCACGCCCCAGTCCGTCGAGTTCGACAGCGCCTCGGCCTCGGAGACCAGCCGTTCCTTGGTCCGCCGGGCCTCCTCGCGCTGGGCGTCGAGCTGCGCGAAGTGCTGCTTGCGGCGCTTGGAGAACGCCGACCGCGCGTGCGAGAACCGGTGCCACAGCTCGTCGTCGGACTTGCGGTCCAGGCGCGGCAGGCCCTTCCAGGTGTCCACCAGGGCCCGCAGCCGCTCACCGGCCGCCCGCCACTGGTCGGACTGCGACAGCTCCTCGGCCTCGGCGACCAGCGCCTCCTTGGACTTGCGCGCCTCGTCGGACTGCTTGGCCCGCTGCGCCTTGCGCTCCTCGCGGCGCGCCTCCACCTGTTCCACGAGCTTGTCCAGCCGGACCCGCAGGGCGTCCAGGTCGCCCACCACGTGGTGCGCGTCAACCTGCTCCCGGATGTGGTCGATGGCGACCTGGGCGTCCTTCGCGGACAGGTCGGTGGTCTTCACTCGCTTCTCGAGGAGGCCGATCTCGACAACCAGGCCCTCGTACTTGCGCTCGAAATAGGCCAGCGCCTCTTCAGGAGTGCCTGCCTGCCAAGAGCCGACAACCTGCTCGCCGTCGGCCGTACGCACGTACACGGTCCCCGTCTCGTCGACGCGGCCCCACGGGTCGCTGCTCACAGCGCCTCCTCCACATGATGCCTGCGAGGGGCCTCAGCACCCCCGGGCATCGTCCACAGTTTCGTCACGGCCAACATAGGCGACCGGCGGGGGGCGTGTCCGCATCCCGCGCGACCGAAATTTCGCAGTTGGGGGTCAGGATTCGGTGATCGTGGCCTTGTTGATCACGACCGTCGCATTGGGCGCCGTATTGCCCGTCTGAGGGTCGGGAGCCTCGGCTCCGGCCTTGGCGATCTTCGTCAGGACCTTCATGCCCGCCTCGGACACCGTACCGAACGGTGTGTAGTCGGGCGGCAGCTGACTGTCCTGGTAGACGAGGAAGAACTGGCTGCCGCCGCTGTCCCGTCCCTGCTTCGTCTGGGCGTTGTACTGGTTCGCCATCGCGACCGTGCCCGCCGGGTACACCCCGCCCTTGAGGCTCTTGTCCTTGAGGTTCTCGTCCGGGATCGTGTAGCCCGGTCCGCCCATGCCGGTGCCCTGCGGGTCACCGCACTGCAGGACGTAGATGCCCTGGTTGGTGAGCCGGTGGCACTTGCTGTGGTCCAAGTACCCCTTGCCGAGAAGGTAGTTGAACGAGTTGACGGTGTGCGGCGCCGCCGACGCCTTCAGCGCGACGTCTATCTCACCGCACGTCGTGTCCAGCTTCATCGTGTACTTCGCCGACTCGTCGATCGACATCGCGGGTTCCTTCTTCCAGGTCTGCGACTCGACCTTGCCCGCGGCGGGCTTCTCGCACGGATCCGGGGCCTTGCTGGGCGTCGCACTCGGTGTGACGTCCGCGTTCGCGTTCTCCGTCTTGCCGTTGTCCTCGAACGGCTTGGTCAGGAAGACCGTCACGGAGAGCACCACGACCACGCCGAGGACCGAGGCGATCACGGAGTTGCGGATACGGGCCTTGCGTCGAGCGTCCGTGCGTCGCTGCTGCTGCCGCAAGAACTTCTCCCGGGCGAGCTGACGCCGCCGCTGTTCCTGGCTGACCACCGGGTTCTCTCCTCATGAGTCTGATGCGTCGACCGGTACGCGTGCGTCCTGTGTGCCGAGCGCCTGCGTGTGCCCCGTACCGTATATGGGTTCGCTGAGGAATCGGCAGCGCCGGTAGGCTCTGTCACCAGCCGCAGCCTCCCGTATCGACACAACGAAGGACGATCGTGCTCATTGCCGGGTTCCCCGCCGGGGCCTGGGGGACGAACTGCTACCTCGTCGCCCCCGCCGCCGGTGAGGAGTGCGTGATCATCGACCCCGGCCATCAGGCCGCCGACGGCGTCGAGGAAGCGATCAGAAAGCATCGGCTCAAGCCCGTCGCCGTCGTCCTCACCCACGGCCACATCGACCATGTCGCCTCGGTCGTCCCGGTGTGCGGCGCGCACGACGTGCCCGCCTGGATCCACCCCGACGACCGGTACATGATGAACGACCCCGAGAAGGGGATCGGCCGTTCCATCGGGATGCCGCTCCTGGGTGAACTGACCGTGGGGGAGCCGGACGACGTCAAGGAGCTGGCCGACGGGGCGAAGCTGGAGCTGGCGGGCCTGGAGCTGTCCGTCGCGCACGCGCCCGGCCATACCAAGGGGTCGGTGACCTTCGGCATGCCCGAGGCGGCGGACATCCCGCCGATCCTGTTCTCGGGCGACCTGCTGTTCGCCGGCTCCATCGGACGCACCGACCTGCCCGGCGGTGACATGGCCGAGATGCTCGACTCGCTGGGCCGCGTGTGCCTGCCGCTCGACGACTCGACCGTGGTGCTGTCCGGCCACGGCCCCCAGACGACCATCGGCCAGGAGCGCGCCACCAACCCGTATCTGCGGCAGGTGGCGGCCGGCCAGGGAGCTCAGCCCGCTCCCCGACGAGGAATGTGACGAGACCTTCCGTGAGCACCTTCAAGGCCCCCAAGGGCACGTACGACCTGATCCCGCCGGACTCCGCGAAGTACCTGGCGGTCCGTGAGGCGATCGCCGCTCCGCTGCGGGACTCCGGCTACGGCTACATCGAGACGCCGGGCTTCGAGAACGTCGAGCTCTTCGCACGCGGTGTCGGCGAGTCGACGGACATCGTGACGAAGGAGATGTACGCCTTCGAGACCAAGGGCGGCGACAGGCTGGCCCTGCGCCCCGAAGGCACGGCGTCCGTCCTGCGCGCCGCGCTGGAGGCCAACCTGCACAAGGCCGGCAACCTCCCGGTCAAGCTCTGGTACTCCGGTTCGTACTACCGCTACGAGCGTCCCCAGAAGGGCCGCTACCGCCACTTCTCGCAGGTCGGCGCCGAGGCGATCGGCGCGGAGGACCCGGCGCTGGACGCCGAGCTGATCATCCTGGCCGACCAGGCGTACCGCTCGCTGGGCCTGAGCAACTTCCGGATCCTGCTCAACAGCCTGGGCGACCAGGAGTGCCGCCCGGTGTACCGCACGGCACTGCAGGACTTCCTGCGCGGCCTCGACCTGGACGAGGACACCCTGCGCCGGGCGGAGATCAACCCGCTGCGCGTCCTCGACGACAAGCGTGAGACGGTCCAGAAGCAGCTGGGCGACGCCCCGCTCCTTCGCGACTACCTCTGTGACGCGTGCAAGGCGTACCACGAGGAGGTCCGCGAGCTGATCACGGCGGCGGGCGTCGCCTTCGAGGACGACGTGAAGCTGGTCCGCGGCCTCGACTACTACACCCGCACCACCTTCGAGTTCGTCCACGACGGCCTCGGCTCCCAGTCCGCGGTGGGCGGCGGCGGCCGCTACGACGGTCTCTCCGAGATGATCGGCGGCCCCGCCCTGCCGTCCGTCGGCTGGGCCCTCGGCGTCGACCGCACGGTCCTCGCCCTGGAGGCGGAGGGCGTCGAACTCGAACTCCCCGCCACCACCAGCGTGTTCGCCGTCCCGCTCGGCGAGGAGGCCCGCCGCGTCCTGTTCGCCAAGGTCACGGAACTCCGCAAGAACGGCATCGCGGCCGACTTCTCCTACGGCTCCAAGGGCCTCAAGGGCGCCATGAAGAACGCCAACCGCAGCGGCGCCCGCTACACGGTCGTGGCGGGGGAGAGGGACCTCGCCGAGGGCGTCGTCCAGCTCAAGGACATGGAGTCGGGCGAGCAGACGGCAGTGGGAGTGAACGAGATCGTGGCCGAGCTGGAGGCCCGGCTGGGCTGACGTGAGCGCGAAGGCGCCGGAGCCATCCGGCGCCTTCCTCACTGCTCCAGCAGCCCGAACCGCATCGCGCTGGTGACGGCCGCAGTCCGGTCGTCCACCCCCAGCTTGCCGAAGATCCGCAGCAGATACGTCTTCACCGTCGACTCCCCGATGAACAACCGGCGCCCGATCTCCGCGTTCGTGCAGCCCTCCGCGACCAGCCGCAGCACCGCCACCTCGCGCTCCGACAGCCGCGGCCGCTCCGGCTTGGTCCGCAACTGGTCCACCAGCCGGGCGGCGACGGACGGCGCGAGGACCGTCTCGCCGCGTGCCGCCGCCCGTACGGCCTCGGCGAGTTCGGCACGCGGCAGGTCCTTCAGCAGATAGCCCGCGGCCCCGGCCTCCACGGCTCGCAGGATGTCCCGGTCCGTCTCGTACGTCGTCAGCACGACCACCCGGCACGGCAGCCCGGCCCGCGTCATCCGCACGATGGAGTCCACACCGCCGCCACCCGGCATCCGCAGATCCATCAGCACGATGTCGGGCCGCAACTCCGCCGCCAGCGCCTCCGCCTGCGGACCACTGGACGCGTCGGCGACGACCTCCAGGTCCGACTCGGCACTGAGCATCGCCCGCAGCCCCTCCCGTACGACGGGATGGTCGTCGGCCAGGATGATCCGGATCACGGCAGCTCTCTCCTCACGACCGGCAGCCGGACGGTCACGGCCGTGCCGTCACCCGGGGCACTGCGCACCTCCGCGGTGCCGCCCACCTCGACGGCCCGGGCCCGCAGCCCCGCGAGACCGTATCCGCCACGGACCGCCGCCGGATCGAAACCGCAGCCGTCGTCCCGTACGGACACCATCAGCGAGTCGTCCCCGTACGCCAGCGACACCCCGACCGTCACCGAACTCCCCGCGTGCTTACGGGCATTGGCCAGCGCCTCCTGGCAGGCGCGCAGGGCGACCACCTCGGGCCCGGCGGGCAGCATCCGCACCGGCCCGGTCACCTCCAGCCTCGCGTCATGCCGCGTGGCGAGGCGCCGCAGCGCATCCGGCAGGGACGCGCCGTCGAGGTCGGCGGGAGCGCCCCCGGCGACCAGGGCCCGGGCCTCGGCGAGGTTCTGCCGGGCCGTCTCGTCCATCAGCCGCAGATGCCGCCGCGCCTCGGGCAGGTCGTGATCCAGCTCCGCCTCGACCGCCTGGACCAGCATCACCAGACTGGTGAAGCCCTGCGCGAGCGTGTCGTGGATCTCCCGGGCCAGCCGCTCCCGCTCGGCCAGTGCCCCATGGGCCTCCGACAGCCGGCCGATCTCGTGCCGGCTCGCGTCCAGCTCCGCGATCAACTCGGCCCGCTCCTGGCTCTGTTCGATGATCCGGATGGTCCAGATGCCGAGCGCCACCGAGAACACCAGCGTGACCACGCAGAACAGCACATTGAAGACCACGTCCCGGGTGTCGGGACGCCACAGCAGCGCCCAGCCCGCCACGGGCACCAGGTTGATCACGGCCACGGCCATCAGTGCCGATCGCAGCCGCAGCGTCATGAAGCACTGCGGGATCAGCGCGAACGCCAGCAGCCGCGTCTCACCGGCGAGCACCGCCGACGGCAGGAACAACGCCAGCGCCGCAGCCAGATAGCCGACCGTCCGCCGCTGGTCGGGCGGATCGCCCTGGATCAGACGCCGCCCGACCACCACGTACAGCGGGACCAGCGGGACGAGCAGCGCGGGCGCGATCGCACGGACCGGCCAGCCGGGATGCTCCGCGGCCAGCGCATAGGCCACGGTGGCCAGCCAGATGAGCGCGAAGTACGTGTCCCAGATCCGGAACGAGCGCTCCCAGTGGTAGGCGCTGCCGGCGTCCGCCGCATCGCTCATCCCTCGCGCCGGTCCTTCCAGCGGAACGTCAGCAGGCACAGCGCCAATCCTCCGACGCACCACGCGGCGAGCACCAGAGCCACGCGCCCGAGCTCCCAGCTCCCCGCCTGCTCCAGCACCTGCGCCGACTCCGGCAGGAACACCCCGCGCAGCCCCTGGCACATCCACTTCAGCGGGAACAGCGCACCGACCGTCAGCATCCAGTCCGGGATGGTGCCGATGGCGATGTACACCCCGGAGATGAACTGCAGCACCAGGAACGGCAGGACGACCACGGAACTGGCACTGTTCGCGGACTTCGGCACCGAACTGATCGCGATGCCGAGCAGGGCGCACGCCGTGATCCCCAGCACGAAGATCCACACCAGATCGAACCAGCGGCCCGCGCCCGAGGGCAGGTCCACGTCGTAGAAGGCCGTGCCGATCGCGAGCAGGATCACCGTCTCCAGCAGACCCGTGAAAAGAACCAGCCAGATCTTGCCCAGGAAATACGCCGTCGGCGGCATCGGCGTACCGCGCAGCCGGCGCAGCACCTTGTCCTGCCGCTCGACGGCGATCGAGATGCCGAGCGCCTGGAAACTCGTCGACATGATGCCGGCGGCCATCATCGCCGGGACGTACAGCTGCGAGGCGGTGATACCCGCCCCCTCCACGTCGTCCTTGAAGATCGATGCGAACAGGAACAGGAAGACGACCGGGAAGGCGAAGGTGAACACCACCTGGTCGCGCTGCCGGAAGAACTGTTTGATCTCCAGCGCGCCCCGCCGCAGCCCGAGCCCCCACGCACCGGGCAGCCGCTCCGCGCCGACCTCCCCGCGCTCCCGTACGACGGTCGTGGTCATGCCCCGTCCTCCTGTCCGGTGAGCCGGAGGTAGACGTCCTCCAGCGTGGGCCGGCTGACCGTCAGCCCCGGGATCTCGCCGTCGAAGCGGTGCAGGAGCCCGGCGACCGTGCGGGTCGGCGTCTCGGTGCGCACGCTGCGCGGACTGCCGTCCGGCTCCGTCCACTCGACGACGGCCTCGGTGCCGAACCGCTCCCGCAGCGCCCCGGGCTCGCCCTCGGCGACGATCCGGCCCTTGGCGACGACGGCCAGCCGGTGCGCGAGGGCCTCCGCCTCCTCCAGATAGTGCGTGGTCAGCACGATCGTCGTGCCCTCGTCGGCCAGGGCACGGATCAGCGACCAGAACCGCCGCCTGGCCGCCGGGTCGAACCCGGTCGTCGGCTCGTCCAGGAGCAGCAGGTCCGGGCCGCCGATCACGCCGAGCGCCACGTCCAGGCGACGGCGCTGACCGCCCGACAGCGCCTTGATCCGGCTGTTCGCCTTCGCCTCCAGACCGACCAGGCCGATGACCTCCTCGGGGTCGCGCGGCCGGGGGTAGTAGCGGGCGAAGTGCCGTACGGTCTCCCGGACCGTCAACTCGGCGGGCGCGGATTCGTCCTGCCAGACGATTCCGACACGTGAGCGCCACGCGCGCGTGGCGGTCGCCGGGTCCGACCCGAGCACGGACACCTCGCCCGCGTCCCGGTCCCGATTGCCCTGGAGGATCTCCACCGTGGTGCTCTTGCCCGCGCCGTTGGGTCCCAGCAGGCCGAACACCTCGCCGCGCCGGATGCCGAGGTCGACACCGTCGACGGCGGTCACGTCCCCGTAGCGCTTGCGCAGCCCCCGCACGTCCACGGCGAGGTCGTACCCGTGTGCTGTCATGCGCCGATCATCGGCCGGAACCGAGCGCTCAGGGCCGACCGTGCGGACATCCTTATGTCCACTGAACGGTGGACAGACCCCCGTGTGCGGCACAATGGCCGTGCCCGAAGTTGGTCAGGCCTCAAGCGACGGAATCGGCGTGATGAGCAAGACGACAGTCAAGGACGTCTCCATGGAGCCCGAGACGGAGCGCGCCGAGACCGCGCCCCGCACCGAGGGCGGCAGCCGGGCCCTCGCCCTGCTGCTGGTGATCACCGGCGCGGCCGGACTGCTCGCCGCCTGGGTCATCACGATCGACAAGTTCAAGCTCCTCGAGGCCAAGGTCGAGGGCAAGACGTTCACGCCCGGCTGCAGCCTCAACCCCGTCGTCTCCTGCGGCAGCGTCATGGAGAGCAAGCAGGCCGCCGTCTTCGGCTTCCCGAACCCGATGCTCGGCCTCGTCACCTACGGCATCGTCATCGGCGTCGGCATGGCCCTGCTCGCCCGCGCCCGCTTCCCCCGCTGGTACTGGCTCACCTTCAACGCCGGCTGCCTGTTCGGCGTCGTCTTCTGCGCCTGGCTGATGTTCCAGTCCCTGTACCGGATCAACGCGCTGTGCCTGTGGTGCTGCCTGGCCTGGGTCGCGACGATCATCATGTTCTGGTACGTGACGTCCTTCAACATCCGCAAGGGCTTCCTCCCGGCCCCGAGCTGGCTGAGGAGCTTCTTCGGCGAGTTCACCTGGGTCCTGCCCGTGCTGCACATCGGCATCATCGGCATGCTGATCCTGACCCGCTGGTGGGACTTCTGGACCAGCTGAGCCCGGTGCCGCAGGGCCCGGCGGGATTGTCAGTGCGGTGATTTAGGGTTTCTGACGTGGAGCCCGACCTGTTCACCGCCGCAGCAGAAGAACGCCAGGAGAAGGAGCCGTCCAGCAGCCCCCTGGCGGTGCGGATGCGCCCGCGCACCCTCGACGAGGTCGTGGGGCAGCAGCATCTGCTGAAGCCGGGCTCGCCCCTGCGCAGACTCGTCGGCGAGGCCTCAGGCCCCGCCGGCGCCTCCTCCGTCATCCTCTGGGGCCCGCCCGGCACCGGCAAGACCACCCTGGCGTACGTGGTCTCCAAGGCCACCGACGCCCGCTTCGTCGAACTGTCGGCGATCACCGCGGGCGTCAAGGAGGTCCGCGCGGTCATCGACGGCGCCCGCCGCGCCTCCGGCGGCTACGGCAAGGAGACCGTCCTCTTCCTCGACGAGATCCACCGCTTCAGCAAGGCCCAGCAGGACTCCCTGCTCCCCGCCGTCGAGAACCGCTGGGTCACGCTGATCGCGGCGACGACGGAGAACCCGTACTTCTCGGTGATCTCGCCCCTGCTGTCCCGCTCCCTGCTGCTCACCCTCGAACCGCTCACGGACGACGACATCAAGGGCCTGCTCCGCCGCGCCCTCACCGACGAGCGCGGCCTCAAGGACGCCGTCGCCCTCCCCGAGGAGACCGAGAGCCACCTCCTGCGCATCGCCGGCGGCGACGCCCGCCGCGCCCTCACCGCCCTGGAGGCGGCCGCCGGAGCCGCCCTCGACAAGGGCGAGACGGAGATCGGCCTGACCACCCTGGAGGAGACGGTCGACCGGGCCGCCGTGAAGTACGACCGCGACGGCGACCAGCACTACGACGTGGCCAGCGCCCTGATCAAGTCCATCCGCGGCTCCGACGTGGATGCCGCCCTGCACTATCTGGCCCGGATGATCGAGGCCGGCGAAGACCCCCGTTTCATCGCCCGCCGCCTGATGATCTCCGCCAGCGAGGACATCGGCCTGGCCGATCCGAACGCCCTGCAGATCGCGGTCGCCGCCGCCCAGGCCGTCGCCATGATCGGCTTCCCCGAGGCCGCCCTCACCCTCAGCCACGCCACGATCGCCCTCGCCCTGGCGCCCAAGTCCAACGCCGCGACCACCGCGATAGGCACCGCCCTGGAGGACGTACGCAAGGGGCTCGCCGGGTCCGTACCCGCGCACCTGCGCGACAGCCACTACAAGGGCGCGACCAAGATCGGCCACGGCCAGGGCTACGTCTACCCGCACGACCTGACCGAGGGCATCGCCGCTCAGCAGTACGCCCCGGACGCCCTCAAGGACCGCGAGTACTACACACCGACCCGGCACGGCGCGGAGGCCCGCTACGCGGACGCGGTCGAATGGACCCGGAAGAACCTCGGTCGAAAGCGGTCCTGAGCACCCTGTAAACTCAGCCGGAGTGCCGCGTCCCGTGCAGTCAGAACGGGACAGTCGGCCGGAGCCGATCCTCCGGGATCGGCCCCAGGAGCGTCGCGCACCGTCGAACGGTGTCGCGGGCAGCCCACCACCACCCGTCCCCGGACGGGACCGGCCGGTGGGCCACTCGCGTGCTGCACGTATGTGCCCAGACCAGGGAGCGGCTGCCCACCACGTCCTCGCGGGCGAGGCGGGTTTCCCGGCTGCGGATGCGACCTCCCAGAACCCTGACAAGCCGGAAAACCAGGAAAGAGACACACAGTGGCGAACCAGTCCCGCCCCAAGGTCAAGAAGTCGCGTGCCCTCGGCATCGCGCTGACCCCGAAGGCCGTCAAGTACTTCGAGGCCCGTCCCTACCCCCCGGGTGAGCACGGCCGCGGCCGCAAGCAGAACTCGGACTACAAGGTCCGTCTGCTCGAGAAGCAGCGTCTGCGCGCCCAGTACGACGTGTCCGAGCGCCAGCTCGTCCGCGCCTACGACCGCGCCTCCAAGGTCCAGGGCAAGACCGGTGAGGCCCTGATCATCGAGCTCGAGCGCCGTCTCGACGCGCTGGTGCTGCGTTCGGGCATCGCCCGCACGATCTACCAGGCCCGCCAGATGGTCGTCCACGGCCACATCGCGGTCAACGGCAAGAAGGTCGACAAGCCCTCCTTCCGTGTCCGTCCGGACGACGTCGTGCAGGTGCGCGAGCGCTCCAAGGAGAAGACCCTCTTCACGATCGCCCGTGAGGGTGGCTTCGCCCCCGACGGCGAGACCCCGCGCTACCTCCAGGTGAACCTCAAGGCCCTGGCGTTCCGCCTGGACCGCGAGCCGAACCGCAAGGAGATCCCGGTGATCTGCGACGAGCAGCTCGTCGTCGAGTACTACGCCCGCTGATCCTCGGCAGGCACGCGGTACGACAGCCCGCCGTCTCCCCGTCCCTTCCGGGCGGGCGAGGCGGCGGGCTTTCGCGAATCCGCCGTCGCCGGGCGGCAATCCGGTACGGAGCCGCACCCCCGGCGCGATAGGCTCGTGGCACGACTTTCTCGTATTCAGGCAGATGTTCAGGCACGTTTCAGGGAGCGGGTGCAGACAGTGTCCGGTGGAGAGGTGGCCGGAATCCTGGTGGCCGTCTTCTGGGCGATCCTGGTCTCCTTCCTCGCCGTCGCGCTGGCGAGGCTGGCCCAGACGCTCAAGGCGACCACCAAGCTCGTGGCGGACGTGACCGACCAGGCCGTCCCGCTGCTGGCCGACGCCTCCTCGGCGGTGCGCTCCGCGCAGACCCAGATCGACCGGGTCGACTCGATCGCCTCCGACGTCCAGGAGGTGACGTCGAACGCCTCCGCGCTGTCGACCACCGTCGCCTCGACTTTCGGCGGTCCCCTGGTCAAGGTCGCCGCCTTCGGCTACGGCGTGCGCCGGGCCCTCGGCGGCCGCAAGGAGGACGTGCCCGCCAAGGCGTCCAGGCGTACCGTGATCGTGGGCCGCACGGTCTCGCGACGCGGCGCCCGAGGGAAGAGGGACTGAGAGCAAGCGATGTTCCGCCGTACCTTCTGGTTCACCACGGGCGTCGCCGCCGGCGTGTGGGCCACCACCAAGGTGAACCGCAAGCTGAAGCAGCTCACGCCCGAGAGCCTCGCCAAAGCCGCGGGCACCAAGGCGATCGAGGCCGGCCACCGGCTCAAGGACCGCGCGGTCGACTTCGCGCTCGACGTCCGGGACAACATGGCCCAGCGGGAGGAAGAGCTGGGGGATGTCCTCGGCATCAACAGCGACCCCGAACTGCCCGCGCCTCGGCGGTACACCGCCATTGAGAACAGCAAAAACCCGAAGTCCGTCGACAGCGACAGGACGACGTACTCGTACAACCGGAATGAGGACCACTGATGGAGTCGGCTGAGATTCGCCGCCGCTGGTTGAGCTTCTTCGAGGAGCGCGGTCACACCGTCGTCCCTTCGGCGTCGCTCATCGCGGACGACCCGACTCTGCTCCTCGTCCCGGCCGGCATGGTGCCCTTCAAGCCCTACTTCCTGGGTGAGGTCAAGCCGCCCTTCGACCGCGCCACGAGCGTGCAGAAGTGTGTGCGTACGCCGGACATCGAAGAGGTCGGCAAGACCACCCGGCACGGCACGTTCTTCCAGATGTGCGGCAACTTCTCCTTCGGCGACTACTTCAAGGAAGGCGCCATCAAGCACGCCTGGGAGCTGCTCACCGGCTCCCAGGACAAGGGCGGTTACGGCCTCGACCCCGAGCGCCTGTGGATCACCGTCTACAAGGACGACGACGAGGCCGAGCGCATCTGGCACGACGTCGTCGGCGTGCCGAAGGAGCGCATCCAGCGCCTCGGCATGAAGGACAACTACTGGTCCATGGGCGTGCCCGGCCCGTGCGGTCCCTGTTCCGAGATCAACTACGACCGCGGCCCCGAGTTCGGCGTCGAGGGCGGCCCCGCCGTCAACGACGAGCGGTACGTGGAGATCTGGAACCTCGTCTTCATGCAGTACGAGCGCGGCGAGGGCATCGGCAAGGACAACTTCGAGATCCTCGGCGAGCTGCCGAGCAAGAACATCGACACCGGCCTCGGTCTCGAGCGCCTCGCCATGATTCTGCAGGGTGTGCAGAACATGTACGAGATCGACACCTCGATGGCGGTCATCGAGAAGGCCACCGAGCTGACCGGCGTCCGCTACGGCGACGCCCATGAATCGGATGTCTCCCTGCGCGTGGTCACCGACCACATGCGCACCTCGGTGATGCTCATCGGCGACGGCGTCACCCCGGGCAACGAGGGCCGCGGCTATGTGCTGCGCCGCATCATGCGCCGCGCCATCCGCAACATGCGCCTGCTCGGTGCCACCGGTCCGGTCGTCAAGGACCTGATCGACACCGTGATCGGCATGATGGGCCAGCAGTACCCCGAGCTCATCACCGACCGCGAGCGCATCGAGAAGGTCGCCCTCGCCGAGGAGAACGCCTTCCTCAAGACGCTGAAGGCCGGCACCAACATCCTCGACACGGCCGTCACCGACACCAAGGCCTCCGGCGGCACCGTCCTGCCCGGCGACAAGGCCTTTCTGCTCCACGACACCTGGGGCTTCCCGATCGACCTCACCCTGGAGATGGCCGCCGAGCAGGGCCTCTCCGTGGACGAGGACGGCTTCCGCCGCCTGATGAAGGAGCAGCGGGAGCGCGCCAAGGCCGACGCCCAGGCCAAGAAGACCGGCCACGCCGGCACCGGCGCCTACCGTGAGATCGCCGACCGGGCCGGTGCCACCGACTTCATCGGCTACACCGCCACCGAGGGCGAGTCGAGGATCGTCGGCATCCTCGTCGACGGCGCCTCCTCCCCGGCCGCCACCGAGGGCGACGAGGTCGAGATCGTCCTCGACCGCACCCCGTTCTACGCCGAGGGCGGCGGCCAGATCGGCGACACCGGCCGGATCAAGGTCGACACCGGTGCCGTCATCGAGATCCGCGACTGCCAGAAGCCGGTCCCTGGCGTGTACGTCCACAAGGGCGTCGTCCAGGTCGGCGAGGTCACCGTCGGCGCCACGGCCCACGCCTCGATCGACTCCCGTCGCCGCACGGCCATCGCCCGCGCCCACTCGGCCACGCACCTCACCCACCAGGCGCTGCGCGACGCCCTCGGCCCGACGGCCGCCCAGGCCGGTTCCGAGAACCAGCCCGGCCGCTTCCGCTTCGACTTCGGCTCGCCGTCCGCCGTTCCCACGGCCGTGATGACCGACGTCGAGCAGCGGATCAACGAGGTCCTCTCCCGCGACCTCGATGTGCAGGCCGAGGTCATGGGCATCGACGAGGCCAAGAAGGCCGGTGCCATCGCCGAGTTCGGCGAGAAGTACGGCGAGCGCGTGCGCGTCGTGACCATCGGCGACTTCTCCAAGGAGCTGTGCGGTGGCACGCATGTGCACAACACCGCCCAACTGGGTCTGGTGAAGCTGCTCGGCGAATCGTCGATCGGTTCGGGTGTTCGCCGTATCGAGGCCCTGGTCGGTGTCGACGCCTACAACTTCCTCGCCCGTGAGCACACGGTCGTCGCCCAGCTCCAGGAGCTGATCAAGGGCCGCCCGGAGGAGCTCCCGGAGAAGGTCTCCGCCATGCTCGGCAAGCTGAAGGACGCCGAGAAGGAGATCGAGAAGTTCCGCGCGGAGAAGGTCCTCCAGGCCGCCGCCGGTCTCGCCGAGTCCGCCAAGGACGTCCGCGGCATTGCGGTCGTGACCGGTCAGGTGCCGGACGGCACCACCGCCGACGACCTGCGTAAGCTCGTCCTCGACGTGCGCGGACGCATCCAGGGCGGTCGGGCGGCCGTCGTCGCCCTCTTCACGGTCGCGAACGGCAAGCCGCTCACGGTCATCGCCACCAACGAGGCCGCCCGCGAGCGCGGCCTCAAGGCCGGTGACCTCGTCCGTACGGCCGCCAAGACGCTCGGCGGCGGCGGTGGCGGCAAGCCGGACGTCGCCCAGGGCGGTGGCCAGAACCCGGCCGCCGTCGGCGACGCCGTGGACGCCGTGGAGCGCCTGGTCGCCGAGACGGCCAAGTAAGAGACGGGTCAGAGCACATGCGCAGAGGACGTCGACTCGCGATCGACGTCGGGGACGCCCGGATCGGGGTCGCCTCGTGCGACCCCGACGGGATCCTCGCCACCCCCGTGGAGACGGTCCCGGGGCGTGACATCCCCGCAGCTCAGCGGCGGTTGAAGCAACTCGTCGAGGAGTACGAGCCGCTCGAGGTCGTCGTCGGGCTCCCGCGCTCCCTCAAGGGGGGCGAGGGCCCGGCCGCGGTCAAGGTCCGTGCCTTCGTCCAGGAACTGGCCCGCATGATCGCCCCGGTTCCGGTCAGACTCCTCGACGAACGTATGACCACGGTGACGGCCAGTCAGGGACTGCGCGCTTCCGGCGTGAAGTCCAAGAAGGGCCGTTCCGTGATCGACCAGGCAGCCGCGGTGGTCATCCTCCAGCAGGCGCTTGAATCCGAACGGGTGTCAGGTAAAGCACCCGGCGAAGGCGTCGAAGTGGTCATCTGATCGCGATACGGTAACGTTCCGCGCGATGCGCCGGTGTTCGAACAGCTGACGCACCAGAGAGAGGCGGACGGGAGCCCGGCCGGACGCCGAGCTACCGCCGCCTCGCGGCTCTAGGGGATCGATGACTGAGTATGGCCGGGGCCAAGGCTCCGAACCGTGGCATCCGGAGGACCCGTTGTACGGGGACGGCGGATGGGGAGGACAGCAGGCCCACCCGGGTCAGCAGTCCCCCTACGGCGGCCAGCCGCAGCACTATCCAGAGCAGCCGCAGCAGCCGCAGTACGGCGACTGGGGCACCGGTGAGCAGGCCGGGTACGGTCAGGCGCAGCAGCAGTACCAGTACGGCCAGCAGTACGCGGCCCAGACCCACGGGCATCAGCAGTACCCCGGCCAGGGGGACCACGGTCACCCGCAGGACCAGGGGTACCACCAGCAGCCGTACGACAACGGCGGCTGGGCCACCGGCGGTCACCAGCAGATGCCGTACCCCGGCGACCCCGCCGGCCCGTACGGGCAGCAGCAACCCGGCGCCTACGGCGGGGGCCAGTCCGACTACTACGGCACGCCCGACGCGTATCCGCCGCCGGAGCCCCCCGGCCGGCGCCGGGCCGAGCCGCCGCCGCCGGAGACCGACTGGGACCCCGGCCCCGACCAGGGCGAGCACGCCTTCTTCGCGGGCGGCGACGACGATGACGACGGCGACGAGCCGGGGGACCGGCGACGGCGCGACGAGCAGCGGGGTCGCGGCGGCAAACCCAAGAAGCGCCGCAACGGCATGGCCTGCCTGGTGGTCGCCCTCGTCCTCGGCGGAGGCGTGGCGGGCGTCGGCTGGTTCGGCTACCAGTTCTACCAGGATCGTTTCGGCGACGCCCCGGACTTCGCGGGCGACGGCAGCGGGCAGCAGGTCACGGTCGAGATCCCCCGGGGAGCGGGCGGCTACGAGATCGGGCAGGCGCTGAAGGACGCCGGCGTCGTCAAGAGCGTCGACGCGTTCGTCACGGCGCAGCAGAACAACCCCGACGGCCAGAAGCTCCAGGACGGCGTGTACACGCTGCAGAAGCAAATGTCGGCCGACAGCGCGGTCGAACTGATGCTCAGTCCGGAGAGCCGCGACAACCTGATCATCGCCGAGGGCAAGCGCAACGCCGACATCTACCGGCTCATCGACAAGCGGCTGGAGGTCAAGGCGGGCACCACCGCCGCGGTCGCCAAGAAGGACTACAAGAAGCTCGGCCTGCCCGCCTGGGCACTGAACCACCCCAACGTCAAGGACCCGCTGGAAGGGTTCCTCTACCCCTCCAGCTACGGCATCGCCAAGGGGCAGAAGCCCGAAGGCGTGCTGAAGCAGATGGTCGCGCGGGCCAGCGAGACGTACGAGAAGCTGGGAGTGGAGAAGAAGGCCGCGAGCCTCGGACTCGAGGACCCCTGGCAGCTCATCACGGTCGCGAGCATGGTGCAGGCCGAGGGCACCAGCCACGCCGACTTCCGCAAGATGGCCGAGGTCGTCTACAACCGGATGAAGCCCGGAAACCCGCAGACCAACGGCTTGCTGGAGTTCGACTCCACGTACAACTACATCAAGAACCAGAGCAAGATCGACCTGAGCCTGAGCGAGCTGCGGTCCTACGACAACCCGTACAACACGTACTTCCACAAGGGACTGACGCCCGGGCCGATCGACAACCCCGGCGAGGACGCGATCAAGGGCGCGCTCAACCCGACCAAGGACGGCTGGTACTACTTCATCTCGCTGGACGGCAAGACCAGTGAGTTCACCAAGACCAACGCCGAGCACCAGAAGCTGGTCGACAAGTTCAACGCCTCGCGGAACAACTGAGGAACACCCTGATGGCCGCACCACGCCGGGCCGCCGTACTCGGCTCCCCGATCGCCCACTCGCTCTCCCCGGTCCTGCACCGCACGGCCTACCGGGAGTTGGGGCTGAGCGGCTGGACGTACGACAGGTTCGAGGTCGACGAGGCCGCCCTGCCCGGGTTCTTCGAGACGCTCGGTGCCGAGTGGGCGGGGCTGTCGCTGACCATGCCGCTGAAGCGGGCCGTGATCCCGCTGCTCGACGGGATCAGCGAGACCGCGGCCTCGGTCGACGCGGTGAACACCGTGGTCTGCGCCCCGGACGGCCGCCGCACCGGCGACAACACCGACATCCCCGGCATGGTCGCGGCCCTGCGCGAGCACGGCATCGACAAGGTCGAGGCCGCCGCGGTCCTCGGCGCGGGGGCCACCGCCTCGTCCGCGCTGGCCGCCCTGGCGCGGATCTGTCCCGGCGAGATCGCCGTGTACGTCCGCAGCGAGGCCCGGGCCGCCGAGATGCGGCAGTGGGCCGAGCGGCTGGAGGTCCCGGTGCGCATCGCCGACTGGGCGGACGCCGCGCAGGCCCTGCGCGCCCCGCTGGTGATCAGCACCACGCCGGCCGGTGTCACCGACGCCCTCGCCCGGTCCGTGCCGGAGCGGCCCGCGGCCCTCTTCGACGTCCTCTACGACCCCTGGCCGACGGACCTCGCCGCCCGCTGGTCGGCGTACGGCGGCGCCGTCGTCAGCGGCCTCGACCTGCTCGTCCACCAGGCCGTGCTGCAGGTCGAGCAGATGACGGGGCTGGCCCCGGCGCCCCTGGACGCCATGCGAAAAGCGGGCGAACGCGCTCTCGCGGCCCGCTAGGATCCGCTCTCGGTTCCGCAGGGGGCGGAACAGGGGAGGGGATACGAACCATGACCACCGGCATGCCTCAGGCGTCCGTGAAGTCCCAGATATTCGAGTCGCTGCTGGGATTCCTGCCCGACTGGGTGCAGATCACGGTGATCGCCCTGATCGTGCTCGCGGTCCTCGCGTCCTGGGCGGTCAAGATCAAGCGCAAGATCGCCTACCGGCGGACCCTGCGCAGCGGGCAGCCCGTCCACGCGGCGGCCCAGTACGGGCAGGGGAGCGGGGCGGACCACCTCGGGGAGTACGCACCTCAGCGGGCGCCGCAGCAGGGCAGTGGAGCCGACCACCTGGGCGCCTATGCGCCGCAGCAGGCGCAGCCCGCGCGGCAGCCGAGCGGCGCGGACTTCCTCGGTTCCTACGCGCCGCAGGGGCGGACCGGCGGCCCGGCCTCGTCCGCCTGATGGACCGGCGGCCGGGTCCGCGCTCCGGACGTGGGAGGATCGTAGGTGGCGGACCGGGGCCGCGCACCCGGTCAGGCCGTCGCCGTACGCGAGGACGTGCGTACGCAGGGCAGTACGGGCGCGAGCACTGAGGAGCACCGTTGAGCAGGTTGCGCTGGCTGACCGCTGGGGAGTCCCACGGTCCCGCACTCGTCGCGACGCTGGAGGGTCTGCCCGCCGGCGTGCCGATCACCACGGACATGGTGGCGGACCATCTCGCGAGGCGGCGCCTGGGCTATGGACGCGGCGCCCGGATGAAGTTCGAGCGCGACGAGATCACCTTCCTCGGCGGCGTCCGGCACGGCCTCACCCTCGGCTCCCCGGTCGCGATCATGGTGGGCAACACCGAGTGGCCGAAGTGGGAACAGGTCATGGCGGCCGACCCGGTCGACCCCGAGATCCTCGACGGCCTCGCCCGCAACGCCCCGCTGACCCGCCCGCGGCCCGGCCACGCCGACCTCGCCGGCATGCAGAAGTACGGCTTCGACGAGGCCCGGCCGATCCTGGAGCGCGCCTCGGCGCGTGAGACCGCGGCCCGGGTGGCCCTCGGCGCGGTGGCCCGGTCGTACCTCAAGGAGACGGCCGGCATCGAGATCGTCTCCCATGTGGTGGAGCTGGCGGCCGCGAAGGCGCCGTACGGCGTGTACCCGACCCCGGCGGACGTGGAGAAGCTGGACGCGGACCCGGTGCGCTGTCTGGACGCCGACGCGTCGAAGGCGATGGTCGCCGAGATCGACCAGGCCCACAAGGACGGCGACACCCTCGGCGGTGTGGTCGAGGTGCTGGCCTACGACGTACCGGTCGGCCTCGGCTCGCATGTGCACTGGGACCGGCGTCTCGACGCCCGGCTGGCCGCCGCCCTCATGGGCATCCAGGCCATCAAGGGCGTGGAGGTCGGCGACGGCTTCGACCTGGCGCGGGTGCCCGGCTCCAAGGCCCACGACGAGATCGTGACCACCGACGAGGGCATCCGGCGCACCTCCGGCCGCTCCGGCGGCACCGAGGGCGGACTGACCACCGGCGAGGTGCTGCGGGTGCGCGCGGCCATGAAGCCGATCGCGACCGTCCCGCGGGCGCTCAAGACGGTGGACGTCGTCACCGGTGAGGCGACCGCCGCCCACCACCAGCGCTCCGACGTGTGCGCCGTGCCGGCGGCCGGCATCGTCGCCGAGGCGATGGTCGCCCTCGTCCTCGCGGACGCGGTGGCCGAGAAGTTCGGCGGCGACAGCGTGGCCGAGACCGGCCGCAACGTACGGTCCTACCTCGACAACCTGGCCATCCGGTGACCCCGCTGATCGTGCTGGTCGGCCCGATGGGCGTCGGCAAGTCCACGGTCGGGCAGCTGCTGGCCGAGCGGCTCGGGACCGGATACCGGGACACCGACGACGACATCGTCGCCGCGCAGGGCCGGACGATCGCCGAGATCTTCGTGGAGGAGGGCGAGGCCGCCTTCCGCGCCATCGAGAAGCAGGCCGTGCGCGAGGCGCTCGCCGGGCACGACGGCGTGCTGGCCCTGGGCGGCGGCGCCGTCCTCGACCAGGACACCCGCGAGCTGCTCGCCGGGCACCGGGTGGTGTACCTGTCGATGGACGTCGAGGAAGCGGTCAAGCGCACCGGCCTCAACGCGGCCCGGCCGCTGCTCGCCCTCAACCCGCGCAAGCAGTGGCGCGAGCTGATGGAGGCCCGCCGGCACCTGTACGAGGAGGTCGCCACGGCCGTTGTCGCCACCGATGGCCGCACCCCCGAAGAGGTCACCGAAGTCGCCCTGGACGCACTGGAGTTGAAGGAAGCATGAGCGAGGCAGAGACGCGGATCCAGATCGGCGGCACGGCGGGCACCGAGCCCTACGAGGTCCTGGTGGGCCGGCAACTCCTGGGCGAGCTGGCCGGGTTGATCGGCGGCCGGGCCAAGCGGGTCGCGATCGTCCACCCCGAGGCCCTGGCCGAGACGAGTGACGCGCTGCGCGCCGACCTGGCCGAGCAGGGCTACGACGTGGTCGCCATCCAGGTGCCCAACGCAGAAGAGGCCAAGACCGCCGAGGTCGCCGCCTACTGCTGGAAGGCGCTGGGCCAGTCCGGGTTCACGCGCACGGACGTCATCGTCGGCGTCGGCGGCGGCGCGACCACCGACCTGGCCGGATTCGTGGCCGCCACCTGGCTGCGCGGGGTGCGCTGGATCGCGATCCCGACGACCGTGCTGGCCATGGTCGACGCGGCCGTCGGCGGCAAGACCGGCATCAACACCGCCGAGGGCAAGAACCTGGTGGGCGCCTTCCACCCGCCTGCCGGTGTGCTCTGCGACCTGGCCGCGCTGGACTCCCTGCCGGTCAACGACTACGTCTCCGGGCTCGCCGAGGTCATCAAGGCCGGCTTCATCGCCGACCCGGTGATCCTCGACCTCATCGAGTCCGACCCCGAGGCCGCCCGCACCCCGGCCGGCCCGCACACCGCCGAGCTCATCGAGCGCTCCATCCGGGTCAAGGCCGACGTGGTGTCGTCCGACCTGAAGGAGTCGGGCCTGCGCGAGATCCTCAACTACGGCCACACGCTCGGCCACGCCATCGAGAAGAACGAGCGCTACAAGTGGCGCCACGGCGCCGCCGTGTCCGTCGGGATGCACTTCGCCGCCGAACTCGGCCGCCTGGCAGGCCGGCTGGACGACGCCACGGCCGACCGCCACCGCACCGTCCTCGAAGCCGTCGGCCTGCCGCTGTACTACCGCCACGACCAGTGGCCCAAGCTGCTGGAGACCATGAAGGTCGACAAGAAGTCCCGCGGCGACCTGCTGCGCTTCATCGTTCTCGACGGTCTGGCCAAGCCCACCGTCCTGGAGGGACCCGACCCGGCTGTGCTGCTCGCCGCGTACGGCGAAGTGGGGCAGTAAGTCCTCCCGCGCTCCTTCTGCCCGAAACAGCCTTACGGCGCCGGGCACTTCGGGCCGCCCCCGGCCGTTCACACAACGATCGCCGGTGGCGGTACCGTTCGGTAGCAGCGGGTTCCGCCCCCGCAGTCAGCGCCCATCGCCTGTACGAGACGGAGTGGCACCGGATGCAGCACGCAGTGGGTTCTCCGCTGCCGCCGCCCCACCAGCCGGGGCAGGGACCGGCCGCCGGCTGGTCGCCGGCCGCACACCACCCGGGTGCGCACCAGGGCTCCGCCCCCGTGCCCCCGCCGCCCCCGGCCCCGGGATACCCCGCGCCACCGCCCGGGCCGGCCGCGCCCCCGCATCAGGCCTCCGCCCCGCCGGACACCACCGGTCATGTGCCGCTGCCGCCGGGCGGTCCGGTCGCCATGCCCAGCGCGCCGCCCGCCGCGACGGGTCCCGACCTGGCGGGCACCACGCTCGCGGTGCTGCTCATCGGCCCCGCGGGCGCCGGGAAGACCAGCGTCGCCAAGTACTGGGCGGACCACCGCCGGATCCCCACGGCCCACATCAGCCTCGACGACGTACGCGAATGGGTCCGCTCGGGCTTCGCCGACCCCCAGTCCGGGTGGAACGACAACTCGGAGGCGCAGTACCGCCTAGCCCGCCGCACCTGCGGCTTCGCCGCGCGGAACTTCCTGGCCAACGGCATCTCCTGCATCCTCGACGACGCCGTCTTCCCCGACCGGCCCGTCGTCGGCCTCGGCGGCTGGAAGCGGCACGTCGGGCCGGGCCTGCTGCCGGTCGTCCTCCTGCCGGGCCTGGAGATCGTCCTGGAGCGCAACGCCGAGCGCTCCGGCAACCGCCGCCTCAGCGACGACGAGGTCGCCCGCATCCACGGCCGCATGGCCGGCTGGTACGGCTCGGGCCTGCCGATCATCGACAACTCCCAGCTCGACATCCCGCAGACGGCCCAGGTCCTGAACGACGTGCTGTCCCGCTCCATCGCGAGTCCACCCCAGTGGTGAGCGCCCCATAGGGGCGCGGGGAACTGCGCGACAAGCCCCCACACACCCGCGGACGGCACACAACGAGTGCGGCATACCCGCTCCCCGAACGGCACCCTGCCCACCCGGACAGATCGGGCACCGCCCACTCAGACGCCCTCAACCGGCGCCAAACCGGCAGAGCTCTTACGCTCGGGTCATGTCAGAGGTGTACGCGGCCCGCCGGACGCGTCTGAGGGAATACTGCAACGCGGGCGGCAGCGCGGCGGCGCTGGTCTCCCGCCCCGCCAACGTGCGCTATCTCGCGGGCCCCGCCCCGCAGGGCGCCGTTCTGCTGCTCGGCAAGACCGAGGACCTCCTGGTGTGTGCCGGCCCGATCGAAGGCCGCACCGCGCAGGAGCGCCCCGACGAGGCCCTGCGCGTCCAGAACCTGCCCGGATCCGGCGGCGGCGACCCGGCCGTCGCGGCCGCCGACATCGCCGCGGGCCAGGGAGCCGACTCCCTCGCCGTGGAGGAGCACCACCTCACCGTGGCCCGGCACCGCGCCCTCGGCTCGGTCGCCCCCCGGCTGCGCCTGGCGGGCCTCGGCTCCGCCGTGGAGCAGCTCAGGGTGGTCAAGGACGAGGAGGAGATCTCCTGCCTGCGCATCGGCGCCGAGATCGCCGACCAGGCCCTGGGCGAGCTGCTGGAGTCCATCCTCGTCGGCCGGACCGAGCGCCATCTCGCCCTGGAGCTCGAACGACGCCTCGTGGACCACGGGGCCGACGGACCGGCCTTCCCGACCTCCGTCGCCACCGGGCCCAACGCGGGCCGCCCCGGCCACCGGCCCACCGACCGCCGCGTGGAGGAAGGGGACTTCCTCTCCGTCTGCCTCGGCGCGACGTATCGCGGCTACCGCTGTGAGATCGGCCGTACGTTCGTCATCGGCACGGCTCCCGCAGACTGGCAGATCGAGCTGTACGACCTGGTCTTCGCCGCCCAGCGCGCCGGACGTGAGAGCCTGGTACCCGGCGTCGCCTGCCGGGACGTCGACCGGGCCGCACGCCAGGTGCTGGACTCCGCGGGGTACACGGAGGGCCTCACGGCCCTCACCGGACACGGGGTCGGGCTCGAAATCGACGAGGACCCTCAATTGAGTCCCGCGGCCATGGGTAAACTGGACGCTTGCGTGCCGGTCACCGTCGAACCGGGGGTCCACCTCCCGGGCCGGGGCGGTGTCCGGATCGATGACACGCTCGTCGTCCGCCCCGAGGCGGACGGCGGACCCGAGCTACTCACCATCACGACCAAGGAGCTGCTCGCCCTGTAGCCAGGCAGGTGCGTGCCCCGGGGTCGTACGTCAGTCCAGGAGATTCCGCAACCGTGGCTTCCACGAACGACCTCAAGAACGGCATGGTGCTCAAGCT
Organism: Streptomyces sp. CRCS-T-1; assembly: GCF_024442335.1. Classification (NCBI taxonomy): domain Bacteria; kingdom Bacillati; phylum Actinomycetota; class Actinomycetes; order Kitasatosporales; family Streptomycetaceae; genus Streptomyces; species Streptomyces sp. CRCS-T-1. The sequence goes on from NZ_CP101651.1 coordinate 7,059,018, forward strand.
CGAAGGCGGCCAGCTCTGGTCCGTCGTCGAGTTCCAGCACGTCAAGCCCGGCAAGGGCCCGGCCTTCGTGCGCACCAAGCTCAAGAACGTGCTCTCCGGCAAGGTCGTCGACAAGACCTTCAACGCCGGCGTCAAGGTCGAAACGGCCACCGTCGACAAGCGGGACATGCAGTTCTCCTACATGGACGGCGATTACTTCGTCTTCATGGACATGGAGACCTACGACCAGCTGCACGTCGACCGCAAGGCCGTCGGCGACGCCGCCAACTTCCTGATCGAGGGCTTCACCGCCACCGTCGCGCAGCACGAGGGCGAGGTGCTCTTCGTCGAGCTGCCCGCCGCCGTCGAGCTCGTCATCCAGGAGACCGAGCCGGGCGTCCAGGGCGACCGCTCCACGGGCGGCACCAAGCCCGCCACGCTGGAGACCGGCCACCAGATCCAGGTGCCCCTCTTCATCACCACCGGTGAGAAGATCAAGGTCGACACCCGCACCAGCGACTACCTCGGCCGGGTGAACAGCTAACCGTGGCTGCCCGCAACACGGCCCGCAAGCGCGCCTTCCAGATCCTCTTCGAGGGCGACCAGCGCGGCGCCGAGGTCCTGACGGTCCTCGCCGACTGGGTCCGGCTCTCCCGGGCCGACACCCGGCAGCCGCCGGTGAGCGAGTACACGATGGAGCTGGTCGAGGGCTACGCGCAGCGCGCGAAGCGCATCGACGAGCTGATCGCCCAGTACTCGGTCGGCTGGACACTCGACCGGATGCCGGTCGTCGACCGCAATATCCTGCGGCTCGGCGCCTACGAGCTGATCTGGGTCGACGAGACCCCGGACGCCGTCGTCCTGGACGAGATGGTGCAGCTGGCCAAGGAGTTCTCCACGGACGAGTCGCCCTCGTTCGTGAACGGCCTGCTCGGTCGGCTGAAGGACCTCAAGCCCTCGCTCCGCCGCGACGAGGACTGAGACAGACGGAATGCCGGAGGGCCCGCAGCAAGCTTGCTGCGGGCCCTCCGGCATTCCTCCCGCGACGGGGGCCGTCAGGCCCCAGAACGCCGCCGGGGTGGCCGGAACCATCTGGTTCCGGCCACCCCGGCGGCACGTTTCTGCGCTGGCCCCTGAGGGCTCGGGCTGAGGGGCTCAGACCTCCTCGTGGGAGGCGACCGCGCGGCGCGCGTCCGCGTCCAGGACACCCCAGCTGATCAGCTGCTCGGTGAGGACCGAGGGCGACTGGTCGTAGATGACGGCGAGTGTGCGCAGGTCGTCCTGGCGGATCGAGAGCACCTTGCCGTTGTAGTCGCCGCGCTGCGACTGGATCGTGGCCGCGTAGCGCTGCAGGGGGCCCGCCTTCTCGGCCGGCACCGTGGCCAGCCGCTCCAGGTCCAGGACCAGCTTCGGCGGCGGCTCGGCGGCGCCGCCCGGGGTGGTGCCCGGGAGCAGCTCCTGCACGGGAACGCCGTAGAAGTCCGCCAGCTCGGCGAGGCGCTGCACGGTCACGGCGCGGTCGCCGCGCTCGTACGACCCGACCACGACCGCCTTCCAGCGTCCCTGGGACTTCTCCTCGACACCGTGGAGGGAAAGGCCCTGCTGGGTGCGGATCGCCCGGAGCTTGGCCCCGAGCTGTTTGGCGTATTCGCTGGACATATAGCTCCCCGGCACTGTGTCGACGCGGTCAGCTGTGTTGCCGGACCGCGCGGCTGGTAACTCACTGTGAGGTTACGCAGCGTTACTCTGCCGCGTCAAGCCGAATGGTCCGCACCGACTCTTCCGTGGTATCAGCACTCTGTTAGGCCGAATGGGTGATCCGAGGGGGCCGTCGGAATGATCGAGGGGGCCTGCTACCGTGTATGGCGCAATCCCGACGTCCTTTAAGGTCCGTCCCGTGAGGCGGAGAAGGAGGTCCGTTTCGTATGGACACGCACGACACGCAGTCCGATGCCCGGCCCGTTCTCGAAGGGCCCGACATCGCGCGGGTACTGACCCGCATCGCCCATGAGATCGTCGAGCGCGCCAAGGGCGCCGACGACGTGGTGCTCCTCGGCATTCCGACCCGGGGCGTCTTCCTCGCCCGGCGGCTCGCCGACAAGCTCGAGCAGATCACCGAACGCAAGGTTCCGTGCGGCTCGCTCGACATCACCATGTACCGCGACGACCTGCGCATGCACCCGCCGCGTGCGCTGGCCCGCACCGAGATCCCCGGTGACGGCATCGACGGCAAGCTGGTCGTCCTCGTCGACGACGTGCTCTTCTCCGGCCGCACCATCCGGGCCGCCCTCGACGCGCTGAACGACATCGGGCGCCCGCGCGCGGTGCAGCTCGCCGTCCTCGTCGACCGCGGCCACCGCGAACTGCCCATCCGCGCCGACTACGTCGGCAAGAACCTCCCCACGTCGTTGCGGGAGACGGTCAAGGTCCAGCTCGCCGAGGAGGACGGTCGCGACACCGTGCTGCTCGGTGCCAAGCAGACCTCCCAGTAGCGCCTTCAGGCGTACGCCGCTGTCGTACGCCGGCTCAGTGCGCCCCCGCGCACCCGTCTGCCCGAAATTCTCCTGAACTGCCCTACGGAGCCTGACAGATGCTGCGTCATCTCATCTCGGCCGCCGACCTCACCCGCGACGACGCCGTCCTGATCCTCGACACCGCCGAGGAGATGGCCCGGGTCGCCGACCGGCCGATCAAGAAGCTGCCGACCCTGCGCGGCCGCACGATCGTCAACCTCTTCTTCGAGGACTCCACCCGGACCCGGATCTCCTTCGAGGCCGCCGAGAAGCGGCTGTCCGCGGACGTCATCAACTTCTCCGCCAAGGGCTCCAGCGTCTCCAAGGGCGAGTCCCTGAAGGACACCGCCCAGACCCTGGAGGCCATGGGCGTCGACGCCGTGGTCATCCGGCACGGCGCCTCCGGAGCCCCCTACCGGCTGGCCAACTCCGGCTGGATCGACGCGGCCGTCGTCAACGCCGGCGACGGCACCCACCAGCACCCCACGCAGGCCCTGCTGGACGCCTTCACCATGCGCCGCCGTCTGGTCGGCCCGGACGCCGGGCTCGGCCAGGACCTCGCCGGCCGGCGCATCACGATCGTCGGCGACATCCTGCACAGCCGGGTCGCCCGCTCCAACGTCGACCTGCTGCACACCCTCGGCGCCGAGGTCACCCTCGTCGCCCCGCCGACCCTGGTGCCCGTCGGCATCGAGACCTGGCCCTGCGAGGTGTCGTACGACCTCGACAGCACCCTGCCCAAGTCCGACGCGGTGATGATGCTGCGCGTCCAGCGCGAGCGCATGAACGCCGCCTTCTTCCCGACCGAGCGCGAGTACTCCCGGCGCTACGGCCTCGACGGCGACCGCATGGCGCGGATGCCCGAGCACGCCGTCGTGATGCACCCCGGCCCGATGGTCCGGGGCATGGAGATCACCGCCGAGGTCGCCGACTCCGACCGCTGCACCGTCGTCGAGCAGGTCGCAAACGGAGTGTCCATCCGGATGGCCGTCCTGTACCTGCTGCTCGGTGGCAACGAACCCGCCGTCACCCAGTCCCGTACCGAGGAGAAGTAAGACCCATGAGCAAGATCCTTATCCGTGGTGCGAAGGTGCTGGGCGGCGAGCCGCAGGACGTGCTGATCGACGGCGGGACCATCGCCCAGGTGGGTGCCGGTCTGAGCGCCGAGGGTGCCGAGGTCGTCGAGGCCGAGGGCAAGGTGCTGCTGCCGGGCCTGGTCGATCTGCACACCCATCTGCGCGAGCCCGGCCGTGAGGACTCCGAGACCGTCCTGACCGGCACGCGGGCGGCGGCGAGCGGCGGCTACACCACCGTGTTCGCCATGGCCAACACCTTCCCGGTCGCCGACACCGCCGGTGTCGTCGAGCAGGTCTGGCGGCTCGGCAAGGAGCACGGCTACTGCGACGTCCAGCCGATCGGTGCCGTCACCGTCGGCCTGGAGGGCAGGAAGCTCGCCGAGCTGGGCGCCATGCACGAGTCGGCCGCCGGTGTCACCGTCTTCTCCGACGACGGCAAGTGCGTCCACGACGCCGTGATCATGCGCCGCGCCCTGGAGTACGTGAAGGCCTTCGGCGGTGTCGTCGCGCAGCACGCGCAGGAGCCGCGGCTGACCGAGGGCGCCGAGATGAACGAGGGCATCGTCTCCGCCGAGCTGGGGCTCGGGGGCTGGCCCGCGGTGGCCGAAGAATCGATCATCGCCCGGGATGTCCTGCTCGCCGACCACGTCGGCTCCCGCGTCCACATCTGCCACCTGTCGACCGCCGGCTCCGTCGAGATCGTCCGCTGGGCCAAGTCCCGCGGCATCGCCGTCACCGCCGAGGTCACCCCGCACCACCTCCTCCTCACGGATGAGCTGGTGCGCACCTACAACCCGGTCTACAAGGTCAACCCGCCGCTGCGCACCGAGCGCGACGTGCTGGCCCTGCGCGAGGCGCTCGCCGACGGCACCATCGACATCGTCGCCACCGACCACGCCCCGCACCCGCACGAGGACAAGGACTGCGAGTGGGCCGCGGCCGCCATGGGCATGGTCGGCCTGGAGACCGCGCTGTCAGTGGTGCAGGAGACCATGGTCGACACGGGTCTGCTGGACTGGGCCGGCGTCGCCGACCGGATGTCCGTCAAGCCCGCGCAGATCGGACAGGCCACGGGCCATGGACGTCCCGTCTCGGCAGGTGAGCCCGCCAACCTCACCCTGGTCGACACGGCATACCGTGGGCTCGTGGAACCCGCGGGCTTCGCCTCGCGCAGCCGCAACACCCCCTACGAGGGGCGTGAGCTGCCGGGCCGTGTGACGCACACGTGGCTGCGGGGCAAGGCCACGCTCGTCGACGGGAAGCTCACGTGACACCTGTACTCCTGCTGGCCGCCGAGAAGGAATCGGCGCAAGTGACCGACTGGGCCGCCCGCATCGGCTGGGTCGTCGGCCTCGCCCTGTTCGTCGCGCTCGTCTACTGGCTGATGCGCGAGGGCTGGAAGTGGCGCGGCACCCTCCAGGGCGACCTGCCCGAGCTGCCCGTCGCCCCGGACGACCCGGGGGCCGAGAAGCTGGCCCTGAGCGGCCGCTACCACGGCTCCACCACGGCCGGTCAGTGGCTCGACCGCATCGTGGCCCGGGGCCTGGGCACCCGCAGCCGCGTCGAGCTCACCCTCACGGACGCCGGCCTCGACGTCGTACGCCCCGGGGCGAGCGACTTCTTCGTCCCGGCCGCACAGCTGCGTGAGGCCCGGCTCGACAAGGGCATCGCAGGCAAGGTCCTCACCGAGGGCGGCCTGCTGATCGTGACCTGGGAGCACGGCGACCGGCTGATCGACTCCGGGTTCCGCTCCGACCACGCGGCCGAGCACAACGAGTGGGTCGAAGCCATCAACACCATGATCGAAACGAACACCAGGGAAGGCGTCGAACGATGACCACCTCCACCAGGGGAGCCGTGAAAACTCCCGCCGTACTCGTCCTGGAGGATGGCCGTATCTTCCGCGGCCGTGCCTACGGGGCCGTGGGGGAGACCTTCGGCGAAGCGGTGTTCTCCACCGGCATGACCGGCTACCAGGAGACCCTCACCGACCCCTCGTACCACCGCCAGGTCGTGGTGATGACCGCCCCGCACGTGGGCAACACCGGTGTGAACGACGAGGACCCCGAGTCCAAGAAGATCTGGGTCTCCGGATACGTCGTGCGCGACCCCGCGCGCGTGCCGTCCAACTGGCGCTCCCGGCGCTCGCTGGACGAGGAGCTGGCGAAGCAGGGCGTCGTCGGCATCTCCGGCATCGACACCCGCGCCCTCACCCGCCATCTGCGCGAGCGCGGCGCCATGCGCGTCGGCATCTTCAGCGGCGAGGCGGTGCGGGAGGACGGCGCGCTGCTGGCCCGCGTCCAGGAAGCCCCCCAGATGAAGGGCGCGAACCTCTCCGCCGAGGTCGCCACCACCGAGCCGTACGTCGTGCCCGCGATCGGTGAGAAGAAGTTCACCGTCGCCGCCGTCGACCTCGGCATCAAGGGCATGACCCCGCACCGCATGGCCGAGCGCGGCATAGAGGTGCACGTGCTCCCCGCCACCGCGACCGTCGAGGACGTCTACGCGGTCGACCCGGACGGCGTGTTCTTCTCCAACGGCCCCGGCGACCCGGCCACCGCCGACCACCCCGTCTCCGTCATGCGGGGCGTCCTGGAGCGCGGCACCCCGCTCTTCGGCATCTGCTTCGGCAACCAGATCCTGGGCCGCGCCCTCGGCTTCGGCACCTTCAAGCTGAAGTACGGCCACCGCGGCATCAACCAGCCCGTGCAGGACCGTACGACCGGCAAGGTCGAGGTCACCGCGCACAACCACGGCTTCGCCGTCGACGCACCGCTCGACCGGGTCTCCGAGACCCCGTTCGGCCGCGCCGAGGTGTCGCACGTCTGCCTGAACGACAACGTGGTGGAGGGGCTGCGGCTTCTCGACCGCCCCGCCTTCAGCGTCCAGTACCACCCCGAAGCGGCAGCCGGCCCGCACGACGCCGCCTACCTGTTCGACCGCTTCGTATCCCTGATGGAGGGCCAGCGTGCCTAAGCGCACCGATATCCAGTCCGTCCTGGTCATCGGCTCCGGCCCGATCGTCATCGGCCAGGCCGCCGAGTTCGACTACTCCGGCACCCAGGCGTGCCGCGTCCTGAAGGCCGAAGGCCTCCGGGTCATCCTGGTGAACTCCAACCCGGCGACGATCATGACCGACCCGGAGATCGCCGACGCCACGTACGTCGAGCCGATCACCCCCGAGTTCGTCGAGAAGATCATCGCCAAGGAGCGCCCGGACGCCCTGCTGCCCACCCTGGGCGGCCAGACGGCCCTCAACACGGCGATCTCGCTGGACGAGGCCGGCACCCTCGCCAAGTACGGCGTCGAGCTGATCGGCGCCAACGTCGAGGCGATCAACAAGGGCGAGGACCGCGACCTCTTCAAGGAGGTCGTCGAGGCCGTCCGCGGCAAGATCGGGCACGGCGAGTCCGCCCGCTCGGTCATCTGCCACTCCATGGACGACGTCCTCGCGGGCGTCGACACGCTCGGCGGCTACCCGGTCGTCGTCCGCCCCTCCTTCACCATGGGCGGCGCCGGCTCCGGCTTCGCCCACGACGAGGAGGAGCTGCGCCGCATCGCCGGGCAGGGCCTCACCCTCTCGCCGACCACCGAGGTGCTCCTGGAGGAGTCCATCCTCGGCTGGAAGGAGTACGAGCTGGAGCTGATGCGCGACAAGCACGACAACGTCGTGGTCGTCTGCTCCATCGAGAACTTCGACCCCATGGGCGTCCACACCGGCGACTCGATCACGGTCGCCCCGGCGATGACCCTCACCGACCGCGAGTACCAGACCCTGCGGGACATCGGCATCGCCGTCATCCGCGAGGTCGGCGTCGACACCGGCGGCTGCAACATCCAGTTCGCGGTCAACCCCGAGGACGGTCGCGTGATCGTCATCGAGATGAACCCGCGCGTGTCGCGTTCCTCGGCGCTCGCCTCCAAGGCGACCGGCTTCCCGATCGCCAAGATCGCCGCCAAGCTCGCCGTCGGCTACACGCTCGACGAGATCCCGAACGACATCACGCAGGAGACCCCGGCCTCCTTCGAGCCGACGCTCGACTACGTGGTCGTGAAGGCCCCGCGCTTCGCCTTCGAGAAGTTCCCGCAGGCCGACTCCACCCTCACCACCACCATGAAGTCGGTCGGCGAGGCCATGGCCATCGGCCGCAACTTCACCGAGGCCTTCCAGAAGGCCCTGCGCTCGCTGGAGAAGAAGGGCAGCCAGTTCACCTTCGTCGGCGAGCCCGGCGACAAGGCCGAGCTGCTCCGCGAGTCCGTCCGGCCCACCGACGGCCGCATCAACACCGTCATGCAGGCCATCCGCGCGGGCGCCACCCCCGAGGAGATCTTCGAGTACACGAAGATCGACCCGTGGTTCGTCGACCAGCTCTTCCTGATCAAGGAGATCGCCGACGAGCTGGCCGAGGCGCCCGAACTGACCGCCGACCTCATCGCCGAGGCCAAGCGGCACGGCTTCTCCGACACCCAGATCGGCGAGATCCGCGGCCTGCGCGAGGACGTCGTCCGCGAGGTCCGGCACGCGCTGGGCATCCGCCCGGTCTACAAGACGGTCGACACCTGCGCCGCCGAGTTCGCCGCCAAGACGCCGTACTTCTACTCCTCCTACGACGAGGAGAGCGAGGTCGCGCCCCGCGAGAAGCCGGCCGTCATCATCCTGGGCTCCGGCCCGAACCGCATCGGCCAGGGCATCGAGTTCGACTACTCCTGCGTCCACGCCTCCTTCGCCCTGAGCGACGCGGGCTACGAGACCGTGATGGTCAACTGCAACCCGGAGACGGTCTCCACGGACTACGACACCTCCGACCGCCTGTACTTCGAGCCGCTGACGCTGGAAGACGTGCTGGAGATCGTCCACGCCGAGCAGCAGGCCGGACCCGTCGCGGGCGTCGTCGTCCAGCTCGGCGGCCAGACCCCGCTGGGCCTGTCGCAGGCGCTCAAGGACAACGGCGTGCCGATCGTCGGCACCTCCCCGGAGGCCATCCACGCCGCCGAGGACCGGGGCGCCTTCGGACGGGTCCTCCAGGAGGCCGGCCTCCCGGCCCCCAAGCACGGCACCGCCACCACCTTCGCCGAGGCCAAGGCCATCGCCGACGAGATCGGCTACCCGGTCCTGGTCCGCCCGTCGTACGTCCTCGGCGGGCGCGGCATGGAGATCGTCTACGACGAGACGCGCCTGGAGGCGTACATCTCCGAGTCGACGGAGATCAGCCCGTCCCGGCCGGTCCTGGTCGACCGGTTCCTCGACGACGCGATCGAGATCGACGTCGACGCCCTCTACGACGGCCAGGAGCTCTACCTCGGCGGCGTCATGGAGCACATCGAGGAGGCCGGCATCCACTCCGGCGACTCGGCGTGCGCCCTGCCCCCGATCACGCTCGGCGGCTTCGACGTCAAGCGCCTGCGCGCCTCCACGGAGGGCATCGCCAAGGGCGTAGGCGTCCGCGGCCTGATCAACATCCAGTTCGCGCTCGCGGGCGACATCCTCTACGTCCTGGAGGCCAACCCGCGCGCCTCCCGGACCGTCCCCTTCACCTCGAAGGCGACGGCGGTGCCGCTGGCCAAGGCCGCCGCCCGGATCTCGCTGGGCGCGACCATCGCCGAGCTGCGCGCCGAGGGCCTGCTCCCGGCCACCGGCGACGGCGGCGAGCTCCCGCTCGACGCGCCGATCTCCGTCAAGGAGGCCGTCATGCCGTGGTCGCGCTTCCGCGACATCCACGGCCGCGGCGTCGACACCGTCCTCGGCCCGGAGATGCGCTCCACCGGCGAGGTCATGGGCATCGACTCCGTCTTCGGCACGGCGTACGCCAAGTCGCAGGCGGGCGCGTACGGCCCGCTGCCCACCAAGGGCCGCGCCTTCATCTCCGTCGCCAACCGCGACAAGCGCTCGATGATCTTCCCGGCGCGTGAGCTGGTCGCCCACGGCTTCGAGCTGATGGCCACGTCCGGCACGGCCGAGGTCCTCAAGCGCAACGGCATCAACGCCACCATCGTGCGCAAGCAGTCCGAGGGCACCGGCCCGAACGGCGAGAAGACCATCGTCCAGCTCATCCACGACGGCGAGGTCGACCTCATCGTCAACACCCCGTACGGCACGGGTGGCCGCCTCGACGGCTACGACATCCGTACGGCGGCCGTGGCACGGTCCGTGCCCTGCCTGACGACGGTCCAGGCGCTCGCGGCGGCGGTCCAGGGCATCGACGCCCTCAACCGCGGCGACGTGAGCGTCCGGTCGCTCCAGGAACACGCGGAACATCTGACCGCGGCCCGCGACTAGCAGCCCCGAGGGGGACACCGGAAACGGTGTCCCCCTCTTCGTGAGGACGCCACGTCTTCGTGAGGACATCATGTACAAGATCTTCTTCAGTCTGTTCTTCAAGCGGCTGGACCCGGAGCAGGCGCACCACCTCGCCTTCCGCTGGATCCGCCTGGCCGCCCGCGTGCCCGTGCTGCGCACCTTCCTTGCGGCCGCCCTCGCGCCCCGCCACAAGGAGCTGCGCACCGAGGCCTTCGGGCTGCGCATGCACGGCCCCTTCGGGCTCGCGGCGGGCTTCGACAAGAACGCCGTGGGCATCGACGGCATGGCGATGCTCGGCTTCGACCATGTCGAGATCGGCACGGTGACCGGCGAGCCGCAGCCCGGCAACCCCAAGCAGCGGCTGTTCCGGCTGGTCGAGGACCGGGCGCTGATCAACCGCATGGGCTTCAACAACGACGGCTCGCTCCGCGTCGCCGCCCGCCTGGCCTCCCGTACGCCGGTCTTCAAGACGGTCGTCGGCGTCAACATCGGCAAGACCAAGGTCGTACCCGAGGAGGAGGCCGTCGCGGACTACGTGAAGTCCGCCGAGCGGCTGGCGCCCTACGCCGACTACCTGGTCGTCAACGTCTCCTCCCCGAACACGCCCGGTCTGCGCAATCTGCAGGCCACCGAGGCGCTGCGCCCCCTGCTCAGCGCCGTCCGCGAGGCCGCCGACGGCGCGGTGTCCGCGCGGCGTGTCCCGCTCCTGGTCAAGATCGCGCCGGACCTCGCCGACGAGGACATCGACGCGGTCGCCGACCTCGCCGTGGAACTGGGCCTGGACGGCATCATCGCCACCAACACCACCATCGCGCGCGACGGACTCGGCCTGACGTCCGGCCCCGCCCTGGTCAAGGAGACCGGCGGCCTGTCCGGGGCACCCCTCAAGGAACGCTCCCTGGAGGTCCTGCGCCGCCTCTACGCGCGCGTGGGCGACCGGATCACCCTGGTGGGCGTGGGCGGCGTCGAGAACGCCGAGGACGCCTGGCAGCGCATCCTGGCCGGTGCCACGCTGGTCCAGGGCTACAGCGCCTTCATCTATGAGGGGCCGTTCTACGCCCGCGCCCTCCACAAGGGGCTCGCCGCCCGCCTGGCCACCAGCCCGTACACCACGCTCGCCGACGCGGTGGGCGCCGATGTGAGGAAGACGGCATGAGTTCTTTCGAACCCTTCGGCGCGCGCCTGCGCCGGGCCATGGACGAGCGCGGCCCGCTCTGCGTCGGCATCGACCCGCACGCCTCCCTGCTCGCCGAGTGGGGCCTGAACGACGACGTGGCCGGCCTGGAGCGGTTCAGCCGCACGGTCGTCGAGGCGCTGGCCGACCGGGTCGCGGTGCTCAAGCCGCAGAGCGCGTTCTTCGAGCGGTTCGGCTCGCGCGGACTGGCCGTCCTGGAGACATCGGTGGCCGAGGCGCGGGCGGCGGGCGCCCTGGTCGTCATGGACGCCAAGCGCGGCGACATCGGCTCGACCATGGCCGCGTACGCCGAGTCGTTCCTGCACAAGGACGCGCCGCTGTTCTCCGACGCACTGACGGTCTCGCCCTACCTCGGCTACGGCTCGCTCAGCCCGGCCGTCGCCCTGGCCCGGGAGAGCGGCGCCGGGCTGTTCGTGCTGGCGCTGACCTCCAACCCGGAGGGCGGCGAGGTCCAGCACGCCGTACGGTCCGACGGCCGGAACATCGGAGCGACGATGCTCGCCCACCTGTCCGCCGAGAACGCGGGGGAGGAGCCACTGGGGTCCTTCGGCGCGGTCGTCGGGGCCACCCTCGGTGACCTGTCGTCGTACGACCTGGACATCAACGGCCCGCTCCTCGCGCCCGGCATCGGCGCCCAGGGGGCCACGCCGGCCGATCTTCCGGGGGTCTTCGGCGCGGCGGTGGGCAATGTCGTGCCGAACGTCAGCCGGGGAGTGCTACGCCACGGTCCCGACGCGGTCGCGCTGCGTGACGCCGCGGAACGCTTCGCTCAGGAGATCCGTCACGCTGTGACCTCCTCCTGACGACTTCCTGACCTTCTTGTGAGTCCTCCGACGAGTGGCCGGGGGAGGGCTTGAGTCTGAATACATCCTCAAATCCGGGGCAGTATGTCCTAAATGTCTGTTCAGATGAAGGCTGACCAGGACTTTTCCGCTGTTCTCGCTGACTCTGGCGGACTTGCCCGCTAGTCTCCGACGAGAGTCAACGGGCAAGCGTGTTGCTCGTGGCTCCCCAGGTGTGGGGCGACTAGGTTCCTCACCGGTCCGTATCCGACAGTTCGACATCCGAGGTGACGTAGGCGTGGCTCTTCCGCCCCTTACCCCTGAACAGCGCGCAGCCGCGCTCGAAAAGGCCGCCGCGGCTCGCCGGGAGCGGGCCGAGGTCAAGAATCGACTCAAGCACTCCGGCGCCTCCCTTCACGAGGTCATCAAGCAGGGCCAGGAGAACGACGTCATCGGCAAGATGAAGGTCTCCGCTCTCCTTGAGTCCCTGCCGGGCGTGGGCAAGGTCCGCGCCAAGCAGATCATGGAGCGACTCGGTATCTCCGAGAGCCGTCGTGTGCGCGGCCTCGGGTCCAACCAGATCGCCTCCCTGGAGCGCGAGTTCGGCAGCACCGGTTCCTGAACCGGGCACTCCGGGGGAGCGAGTCCCGGGCACTCCGGGATTGCTGGATAATCGCTGCATGGCTGCAACACCCCGGGGGACGACCCCCGTACCCCCGGACGTACGTCCGCGGCTGACCGTGCTCTCCGGCCCCTCAGGGGTCGGCAAGAGCACGGTCGTCGCCCATATGCGCAAGGAACACCCCGAGGTCTGGCTCTCGGTGTCGGCGACGACCCGCAAGCCCCGCCCCGGCGAGAAGCACGGTGTCCACTACTTCTTCGTCACCGACGACGAGATGGACAAGCTGATCGCCAACGGCGAACTGCTCGAGTGGGCCGAGTTCGCCGGCAACCGCTACGGCACGCCGCGTGCGGCCGTGCAGGAGCGCCTGGAGGCCGGTGAGCCGGTCCTCCTCGAGATCGACCTGCAGGGCGCCCGTCTGGTCCGGGAGTCGATGCCCGAGGCCCAGCTGGTGTTCCTGGCTCCGCCCTCCTGGGAGGAGCTGGTGCGCAGGCTCACCGGGCGGGGCACCGAACCGCCCGAGGTGATCGAGCGGCGGCTGGAGGCGGCGAAGATCGAACTCGCCGCGGAGCCGGAGTTCGACACCACCCTGGTCAACACCTCCGTCGAGGACGTGGCTCGCGAGCTGCTAGCCTTGATGGACGTGGTGTGACCATCGCTGATCGACTCGATCCTCGCTGATCACCCCGACCATTCTTTCCCATCCATCGGAAGGTAGAGCGTGTCCTCTTCCATCTCCGCGCCCGAGGGCATCATCAACCCGCCGATCGACGAGCTTCTCGAGGCCACGGACTCGAAGTACAGCCTCGTGATCTACGCGGCCAAGCGGGCCCGCCAGATCAACGCGTACTACTCGCAGCTCGGCGAGGGCCTCCTCGAGTACGTCGGTCCCCTCGTCGACACCCACGTCCACGAGAAGCCGCTCTCGATCGCCCTCCGCGAGATCAACGCGGGGCTGCTCACGTCCGAGGCCATCGAGGGCCCGGCGCAGTAAGTAGTATTTCCAGCTTGACGCTGACTTTTCCACAGGCCCGGCAGGTCGACTGCCGGGCCTGTGGTGTGTCATGGAGTCGTACGGTGTGCCGGTTGCCGAGGTCCGGGGAGAAGCGTGGACAAGCCGAAGGTCGTTCTGGGGGTCAGCGGCGGCATCGCCGCGTACAAGGCCTGTGAGCTGCTGCGGCGGCTGACGGAGTCGGGCCATGACGTGCGCGTGGTGCCCACCGCCTCCGCGCTGCACTTCGTCGGCGCCGCCACCTGGTCCGCGCTCTCCGGGCACCCGGTCTCCACCGAGGTGTGGGACGACGTCCACGAGGTCCCGCACGTCCGCATCGGACAGCACGCCGACCTGGTCGTCGTCGCCCCGGCCACCGCCGACATGCTCGCCAAGGCCGCCCACGGCCTCGCCGACGACCTGCTGACCAACACCCTGCTCACCGCCCGATGTCCGGTCGTCTTCGCGCCCGCCATGCACACGGAGATGTGGGAGCACCCGGCCACCCAGGAGAACGTGGCGACGCTGCGCCGCCGCGGTGCCGTCGTCATCGAGCCGGCCGTGGGCCGTCTCACCGGCGTCGACACCGGCAAGGGCCGGCTGCCCGACCCGGGTGAGATCTTCGAGGTGTGCCGCCGGGTCCTGGCCCGGGGCGTGGGCGAGCCGGACCTCACGGGACGGCATGTCGTGGTCAGCGCGGGCGGCACCCGCGAGCCCCTGGACCCGGTGCGGTTCCTGGGCAACCGCTCCTCCGGCAAACAGGGCTACGCCCTCGCCCGCACCGCGGCCGCCCGCGGCGCCCGTGTCACCCTGATCGCGGCCAACAGCACCCTGCCGGACCCGGCCGGGGTGGACGTCGTCCCCGTCGGCACCGCCGCGCACCTGCGCGAGGAGGTGCTCAGAGCCGCAGCCGACGCCGACGCCGTGGTCATGGCGGCGGCGGTGGCGGACTTCCGGCCGGTCACCTACGCGGCCGGGAAGATCAAGAAGAAGGACGACCAGGAGCCGGAGCCGATCGCCCTGGCGCGGAATCCGGACATCCTCGCGGAGATCTCCACCGGCCGGATCCGCCCCGGACAGGTGATCGTCGGCTTCGCCGCGGAGACGGACGACGTGCTCGCCAACGGCCGCGCCAAACTGAAGCGCAAGGGCTGCGATCTGCTGGTGGTGAACGAGGTCGGGGAGCGCAAGACCTTCGGCTCCGAGGAGAACGAGGCCGTCGTGCTCGGCGCCGACGGCAGCGAGACCCCGGTGCCCCACGGGCCCAAGGAAGCCCTGGCCGAAACCGTGTGGGACCTGGTGGCCGGGCGCCTCGGCTGATGTTTCAGTCACCCTGCGCCTGTGTGAACCCCGGCCGATCGGGGCGTGGCGCCTCTGGCCAACCTCGACCGACATTGGGCAGAATGCCCGTGCCGCAGGTCACAGCACTCCCGAGTGGCGAGACAGGGGGGCCGTGGCCGAAGCGTGACCCGTAAACTGTTCCACGGACGGCGTGAGGTGCAGCCCCCGCCGTTCGCCAATGATCAGACAGCAGCCGCTGCAACCCCAGGGAGCGTTGTGTCCCGTCGCCTGTTCACCTCGGAGTCCGTGACCGAGGGTCACCCTGACAAGATCGCTGACCAGATCAGCGACACCATCCTCGACGCGTTGCTCCGCGAGGACCCGACCTCTCGGGTCGCCGTCGAGACGCTGATCACGACCGGCCTGGTACACGTGGCCGGCGAGGTCACGACCAAGACGTACGCGGACATCGCGACGCTGGTCCGGAACAAGATCCTCGAAATCGGCTACGACTCCTCGAAGAAGGGCTTCGACGGCGCCTCCTGCGGCGTCTCGGTGTCCATCGGCGCGCAGTCCCCGGACATCGCCCAGGGTGTCGACACGGCGTACGAGTCCCGTGTCGAGGGCGACGAGGACGAGCTCGACAAGCAGGGCGCCGGTGACCAGGGCCTGATGTTCGGCTACGCGACGGACGAGACGCCGACGCTCATGCCGCTGCCGATCTTCCTGGCGCACCGCCTCTCGAAGCGCCTGTCCGAGGTGCGCAAGAACGGCACCATCCCCTACCTGCGCCCGGACGGAAAGACCCAGGTCACCATCGAGTACGACGGTGACAAGGCGGTCCGTCTGGACACCGTCGTGGTCTCCTCCCAGCACGCCTCGGACATCGACCTGGACTCGCTGCTGGCTCCGGACATCAAGGAGTTCGTGGTCGAGCCGGAGCTGAAGGCGCTGCTCGACGAGGGCATCAAGATCGACACGGAGAACTACCGTCTCCTGGTCAACCCCACCGGCCGCTTCGAGATCGGCGGCCCGATGGGCGACGCCGGCCTGACCGGCCGCAAGATCATCATCGACACCTACGGCGGCATGGCCCGCCACGGCGGCGGTGCCTTCTCCGGCAAGGACCCGTCCAAGGTCGACCGCTCCGCCGCGTACGCGATGCGCTGGGTCGCCAAGAACGTCGTCGCCGCGGGCCTCGCGACCCGCTGCGAGGTCCAGGTGGCGTACGCGATCGGCAAGGCCGAGCCGGTGGGCCTGTTCGTCGAGACCTTCGGCACGGCCAAGATCGACACGGACAGGATCGAGAAGGCGATCGACGAGGTCTTCGACCTCCGTCCGGCCGCCATCATCCGCGACCTCGACCTGCTCCGCCCGATCTACGCCCAGACCGCGGCGTACGGCCACTTCGGCCGCGAGCTTCCCGAGTTCACCTGGGAGCAGGCGGACCGCGTGGACGCGCTGCGCAAGGCGGCGGGCCTGTAGGTCCGACGCCTTCACGGCACCGAGCGAGGCCCGGCACCCTTCGGGGGGCCGGGCCTCGTCGCTACCCCGGGGGCCCTTCCGGCGCCGTCGGTTGTCAGTGGTGTTTGGTAAGAATGCAAGCGTGAGCAGCGAGAACGAACAGGCGGACGGCGGCGTCGAGGGTGCGCCGCCCGAGCAGCTCGCGCTCATCCGGGAGAGCGTGCGGAAGGCCAAGACGCCCCGGGCCAAGCCGCGGACCTGGCGGGGAGCCGCGCTCGCCAAGGAGCTTCCCGTCGCGCGTGTCCTCGTCGACAAGGGCGTGCTCCATCTCGACCGGTACTTCGACTACGCGGTGCCCGAGGAGCTGGACGCCGAGGCCCAGCCGGGCGTGCGGGTGCGGGTGCGGTTCGGGGCCGGGCGGCACCGGGTGCGGGACGGACGGCGCGAGGGCGGCGGGCTGATCGACGGGTTCCTCGTCGAGCGACTGGCCGAGTCCGAGTACTCCGGGCCGCTGGCCGCCCTCGCCCAGGTCGTGTCGCCCGAGCCGGTGCTGAGCGAGGAACTGCTGGGGCTCGCCCGCGCGGTCGCCGACCGGTACGCGGGCAGCCTCGCCGACGTCCTGCAACTCGCCGTACCCCCGCGCAACGCGCGCGCCGAGCAGCGCGCCTCTCCCGCCCCCCTGCCGCCGCCCCCGGCCCCCGAGCCGGGCTCCTGGCAGCGGTACGAGCGGGGAGCGGCCTTCGTGGAGTCCCTGGCGTCAGGGGGCGCGCCAAGGGCCGTGTGGAACGCGCTGCCGGGGCCGCAGTGGAGCGAGGAGCTGGCACGGGCCGTCGCGGCGACACTGGCCTCCGGGCGCGGGGCGCTCGTCGTCCTGCCCGACGGCCGGGCCGTCGCAAGGGCCGACGCCGCCCTGACCGCCCTGCTCGGGGAGGGGCGGCATGCCGTGCTCACCGCCGACGCGGGGCCCGAGAAGCGGTACGCGCAGTGGCTCGCGGTGCGGCGCGGTTCCGTCCGGGCCGTGATCGGGACGCGGGCCGCGATGTTCGCCCCGGTCCAGGACCTCGGGCTCGTGGCCCTCTGGGACGACGGCGACGACAGCCACAGCGAGCAGCACGCCCCGCAGCCCCACGCACGGGAGGTGCTCCTGCTGCGGGCGGCCCAGGACAAGTGCGCCTTCCTGCTGGGCGGCTGGGGCTGCACGGTGGAGGCCGCACAGCTCGTCGAGAGCGGGTGGGCCCGGCCGCTGGTCGCCGGACGGGAGCAGGTGCGGGGGGCCGCTCCGCTCGTACGGACCGTGGGGGACGGGGACCTCGCCCGGGACGAGGCCGCCCGGGCCGCCCGGCTGCCCACCCTCGCCTGGCAGGCCGTCAGGGAGGGCTTGAAGCACGGCCCGGTGCTGGTGCAGGTGCCCCGGCGGGGATATGTGCCGCGCATGGCGTGCGCCAACTGCCGGGCGCCCGCGCGCTGCCGGCACTGCTCCGGGCCGATGGAGACGCGGGACGGCGGTGCCCTGTGCTGCGGCTGGTGCGGCCAGGAGGAGAGCGGCTGGCACTGCCCGGAGTGCGGCGCCTTCCGGCTGCGCGCCTCGGTGGTGGGCGCGCGGCGGACCGCCGAGGAACTCGGGCGCGCCTTCCCCGCGGTTCCGGTGCGGACCTCGGGGCGTGAACACGTGCTCGACACGGTGCCGGGAGCGCCCGCGCTGGTGGTGAGCACACCGGGTGCCGAACCGGTCGCCGAGGGCGGGTACGCGGCAGCGCTGCTGCTCGACGGCTGGGCGATGCTCGGGCGGCCCGACCTCAGGGCCGGGGAGGACGCGTTGCGGCGGTGGATCGCGGCCGGGGCACTCGTCCGGCCGCAGTCGGCCGGTGGCACGGTGGTGGTCGTCGCCGAGCCGACGCTGCGACCCGTCCAGGCGCTCGTACGGTGGGACCCCGTCGGTCACGCGGTGCGGGAACTCTCCGAGCGGGCCGAGCTGGGATTTCCGCCGGTGTCGCGGATGGCGGCCGTGTCGGGGCTGCCGGAGGCGGTGGCCGAGTTTCTCCGTACGGCCGAACTGCCGCCGGAGGCCGAGGTGCTGGGGCCGGTGCCGCTGCCCGTCACCGCCGCCGGGCGACCGCGGCGGGCGGGGGCGCCGCCGCCCGGGGAGCAGTGGGAGCGCGCGTTGCTGCGGGTGCCGCCCGGGAAGGGGGCCGCGCTGGCCGCCGCGCTCAAGTCCGCGCAGGCCGCGCGGATGGCCCGGGGGAGTGGGAGCGGGGCAGGCGTCTGGGTGCGGATCGATCCGGCTGACATCGGCTGACATCGGGTGAGGGGTCGGAGGAGGGCCGGCCGGGCGTCACCCGGATGTGCGACTGCCCTCCCGGAGGCGTCCGGGAGGGCAGGGCAGAGAAGGCGGTTCAGCCGTTGCGCGGGCCGGGGAACGCCGTCGGCCGTACCTCGTCGCGGAGAGCGGGGCTGCCCGCCGTCGGCTGCGTGGGCATGGAGCGCGCCGCGGGGACCGTCGGGACCGTGGGCAGGCCGGTGGGCATGCCGACCGTGCGACTGCCCGTCGGCTCCGGTGCGCGCTCCGGCTCGGCCGCGGCCGACGGGGCAGTGGTCGCGGCACGGCGTGCGCCGTAGCGGCGGTGCACCGCCTGTTTGGTGACTCCGAGCGCGGAGCCCACCGCGTCCCACGAGAAGCCGAGTGAGCGGTCGAAGTCCACGGCCGCGGTGACCAGGGTCTCGACACTGTCCCGCAGCTCCTGGGCGAGACGTACCGTCGGGGCGGGGGCGCGTCCGTAGACGACGAAGCCCGTGGAGGGGCCGGAGCGGCGCGGGCGGTAGACGTTGCCCAGCTGGGCGGTGAGTGTGCGCAGTGCGTCCACCTGCCGGCGGACCCGCTCGATGTCCCGCACCAGCAAGTGCAGGCTGGCCCGAGCCTGGGCGTCGTGGGTTGCGTGGTCGGCCATGAACAAGCCTCTCGAACCGGCGTTGAAAGGAATGGGCCGTGATCACGGCCCGTTGTGGTCAACTCTGTCTTGACCAACGCGGATTCGCTCCGCGGGTCACGGTGTGGGGGCGTAGGGGCATATGCGTGCGCCTGTTTGCGCGGGGCGTGCGCCTTGGCCTTCGGCCTTTGGCGGGGTCTCCCACCCGCGCACCGCCCGTAACAGTCGATCAAGAGGCTGAGCTCTCCCGTGGGGGCCCGGCGCCGTCGGCGGCTTTCCGTCGGTGGCTCATAGACTGGTGTGCTGCCCGTCGTTCATCCTCGCCCGAGAGGCCCCCATCACCCCATGAAGCTCGTCTTCGCCGGTACTCCCGAGGTCGCCGTTCCCGCTCTGGACGCTCTTCTCGCCTCCGGGCGGCACGAGGTGGCCGCTGTCGTCACGCGGCCCGACGCGCCGGCCGGGCGCGGGCGCAGGCTGGTCGCGTCGCCCGTCGCCGAGCGCGCGGAGGAGGCCGGGATCGAGGTGCTGAAGCCCGCGAAGCCGAAGGACCCCGAGTTCCTCGCGCGGCTGCGGGAGATCGCGCCGGACTGCTGCCCCGTCGTCGCGTACGGGGCGCTGCTGCCGCGTGTCGCCCTCGACGTGCCCGCCCACGGCTGGGTCAATCTGCACTTCTCCCTGCTGCCCGCCTGGCGAGGGGCCGCGCCCGTGCAGCACTCCATCATGGCCGGGGACGAGATCACCGGGGCGTCGACCTTCCTGATTGAGGAAGGGCTCGACTCGGGGCCGGTGTACGGGACGGTGACCGAGGAGATCCGGGCCACCGACACCAGCGGGGACCTGCTGACGCGGCTCGCCTTCGCCGGTGCCGGGCTGCTCGCGGCGACCATGGACGGGATCGAGGACGGCACGCTCAAGGCCGTACCGCAGCCCGCCGACGGCATCAGCCACGCCCCGAAGGTCAACGTCGAGGACGCGCACCTCGACTGGGCCGCTCCCGCGCTGCGCGTCGACCGGATGGTGCGGGGCTGCACCCCGGCCCCCGGCGCCTGGACCACGTTCCGCGGTGAGCGGCTCAAGCTCATCCAGGTCGCCCCCGTGCCCGACCGGACGGACCTCGGCCCGGGGCAGATCGCCGCGGGGAAGAACAACGTGTACGTCGGCACCGGTTCGTACGGTGTCGAGCTGCTGTGGGTGCAGGCGCAGGGCAAGAAGCCGATGAGGGCGGCGGACTGGGCGCGCGGCGTGCGGATCAGCGAGGGGGAGCGGC
Source organism: Streptomyces sp. CRCS-T-1 (assembly GCF_024442335.1). Lineage (NCBI taxonomy): Bacteria > Bacillati > Actinomycetota > Actinomycetes > Kitasatosporales > Streptomycetaceae > Streptomyces > Streptomyces sp. CRCS-T-1. The sequence goes on from NZ_CP101651.1 coordinate 7,079,410, forward strand.
TCGGGGGCTGATGCCCCTGCTCCGGCGGCGTAGGCTGGGCGGCGCACTTCTTCTCACACCCGGAGCACCTTTTTCGTGAGCGAACAGCCCCGTCGGCCCCGCCCGTCCGGCAAGCCCTACCGCCGGCCCAAGAAGGACCCCGTCCGCATCCTCGCCTTCGAGGCGCTGAGGGCCGTGGACGAGCGGGACGCCTACGCCAACCTCGTCCTGCCGCCGTTGCTGCGCAAAGCGCGGGAGAACGAGGGACCCGAGAAGTTCGACGCACGGGACGCGGCCCTCGCCACCGAGCTGGTCTACGGGACGCTGCGGTGGCAGGGGACGTACGACGCGGTCATCGCGGACTGCGTCGACCGGCCGCTCGGGGACGTCGACCCGCCGGTGCTGGACGTGCTGAGCCTCGGCGCGCACCAGTTGCTCGGGACGCGGATCCCGACCCACGCGGCCGTGTCCGCCACCGTCGAACTCGCGCGGGTCGTGCTCGGCGACGGGCGGGCCAAGTTCGTCAACGCGGTGCTGCGGAAGATCGCGCAGGCCGATCTGGACGGCTGGCTCGAGCGGGTCGCGCCGCCCTACGACGAGGATCCCGAGGACCACCTCGCCGTCGTCCACTCGCATCCGCGGTGGGTCGTGTCCGCGCTGTGGGACTCCCTCGGCGGCGGGCGCGCCGGCATAGAGGAGCTGCTGCGCGCCGACAACGAGCGGCCCGAGGTGACCTTGGTGGCGCGGCCCGGGCGGGCCACCGCCGAGGAACTGCTCGACGAGGACGCCGCCGTGCCCGGGCGCTGGTCGCCGTATGCCGTACGGCTGACCGAGGGCGGCGAGCCGGGTGCCATCGAGGCCGTCCGGGAGGGGCGCGCGGGCGTGCAGGACGAGGGCAGCCAGCTCGTCGCGCTCGCCCTCGCGGGCGCGCCGTTGGACGGGCCCGACCGGCGGTGGCTGGACGGGTGCGCGGGCCCCGGCGGCAAGGCCGCGCTGCTCGGCGCCCTCGCCGCCGAGCGGGGCGCGACGCTGCTCGCCTCCGAGAAGCAGCCGCACCGGGCCGGGCTCGTCGCTAAAGCGCTGGCCGGCAACCCCGGGCCGTATCAGGTGATCACCGCGGACGGGACCCGCCCGGCATGGCGGCCCGGCAGCTTCGACCGGGTCCTGGTCGATGTGCCGTGCACCGGCCTCGGCGCCCTGCGGCGTCGCCCCGAGGCACGCTGGCGGCGCCGGCCCGACGACCTGGAGGGGTTCGCTCCGCTGCAGCGCGGGCTGCTGCGCACCGCCCTGGAGTCGGTGCGGGTCGGCGGAGTCGTGGGCTACGCGACGTGCTCGCCGCATCTCGCCGAGACCCGGGCCGTCGTCAGCGACGTGCTCAAGCAGATCCCGGACACCGACCTCGTCGACGCGCGGCCGCTGCTGCCCGGCGTACCGGACCTGGGCGACGGCCCCGACGTCCAGCTCTGGCCGCATCTGCACGGGACCGACGCCATGTACCTGGCCCTCATTCGTCGGACCGGCTGACCCCCGCCCGGTCGCTCTCCTGGTGCCCCGCACCGCCGTCCTCCCGGGACAGCCGGTGCGGCCACCACACCTTCGGTCCCATGTCCAGGAACAGGGACGTCACCAGGACCGAGCGCACGATGAACGTGTCGATGAGGACGCCGAGGGCGACCGCGAAGCCGATCTCGGCGAAGGCGACCATCGGGAGGGTGCCGAGGGCGGCGAACGTGCCGGCCAGCACCAGGCCCGCGGAGGTGATGACCGCGCCGGTCGCGGCGAGGCCCGTGACCACGCCCTGTCTGGTGCCCTGGCGGGCCGCCTCCTCGCGGATACGGGTGGTGAGGAAGATGTTGTAGTCGATGCCCAGGGCGACCAGGAAGACGAAGACGAACAAGGGGAAGTCGGTCGCCTCGCCCGCGTAGTCGAAGATGTGGCGGAACGCGAGCGCACTGATGCCCAGGGCCGCCGCGAACGACAGGATCACCGTGCCGATCAGCAACAGCGGGGCGATCAGGGCACGCAGCAGGACACAGAGGATCAGCAGGACGACCAGCAGCACCAGCGGGATGATCAGTATGTTGTCGTGCGTGGTCGCCTCGTCCATGTCGAGCAGGGCCGCCGTACCGCCGCCCACCTGGGCGTCGGCGCCCGGCACCGCGTGCACGGCGTCCCGGACCCGCTCCACCGTCTGCTTGGCGGCCTCGCTGTCCGCCGGGGCGGTCATGGTCGCCTCGAAGAGGACCTTGCCCTCGTAGATCGGTTTCGTGCCCGGCGGCAGGCCCAGCGACGTCGGGACCACGCCTTGCGTCTCCGCGACCGTGCGGCCCACCTGCTCGGCCTGCGCCCGGTTGCTCACGATGACCAGGGGATCGCCGCTGCCCGCCGGGAAGTAGCGCGCCGACACCTCCTGGCCGGTGATCGAGTCCGGTTTCCCGGTGAACGCGTCCGCGTTGCTGATGCCCTCCGCGCGCAGCTGGATCAGGCCCAGTGAGCAGATCGCCAGGGCCGCAGCCGTCGCGGCCCAGGTGATCCGCGGGCGGCCGGCGATCCGGCGGCCCGTGCGCGCCCAGATGCCGCGCTCGGTCGGGTCGGAGCTGCCGTAGTGCGGGATCGCCGGCCAGAAGATCCACCGGCCGCAGATCACCAGCAGGGCCGGGAACAGGCTCATCATCGCCAGCAGGGCGACGGCGACACCGATCGCGGCGACCGGGCCCAGGCCGCTCGTGGAGTTCATCTCGGCGGCCAGCAGCACCAGCATGCTCAGGACGACCGTCGCGCCGGAGGCGAGCACCGCGGGGCCGGCCCGGTGCAGCGCCAGGGCCATCGCCTCGTGCCGGTCCTCGTGCCGGCGCAACTCCTCCCGGTAGCGGGCGACCAGCAACAGGGCATAGTCCGTCCCCGCGCCGAAGACGAGCACGGTGAGGATGCCGGCGCTCTGGCCGTTGACCGTCAGGCCCGCGTGCTCGGCCAGCAGATAGATCAGCGCCTGGGAGGTGAACAGCGCGCAGACCACCGCCACCAGCGGGACGATCAGCAGGGTCAGGCTGCGGTAGGTGATGAGCAGCATGACGATGACGACGACCATCGCCGAGAACAGCAGCGTCGAGTCGATGCCCTCGAAGGCCTCGGCGAAGTCCGCGGACGTGCCGCCCGGGCCGGTGATGTGCACGGCCATACCGCCGCCGCCCTCGCCGACGTCCTCCCGGATGGAGTCGACGGCGGGCGAGATCCGCTCCCAGCCCTGCTCGTCCATCGTGATCGGCACGAGAACCTGCGCGGCCCGGGGGTCGACCTGCCGGTCGTAGACCGGCCCGCGGGTCTCAGCGCCCCGGATGCCGTGGTCCCGCAGCTCCTTGAGCTGCCGCACGTCCTCGGCGATCTGCGCCCGGTCCTGGGCCGTCAGCCCGCCGTCCCGAGCGTAGATCACGACCGCCGGGATCTGCTCCGGCCGGAAGTCCTCGGAGATCTCCAGCACCTGCGTCGACTCCGCCGACCCCGGCAGCCAGGACGCCGCGTCGTTGTCCTGGGCGTCGGTGAGCTTCATGGCGAAGGGCGCGGCGACGAACAGCACGACCAGCCACAACACCAGCACCAGCCACTTGGCCCGCCGCCCGCAGACGAGATGCCCGATGCCCTGCTTACCGGTCATGGAGTCTCCCTCGGCGAATGCGCCCCGTAAGGGGCGCGGGGAACTGCGCGAGCGACCCCATACCACCCGCAGCCGAACGGATCAGCCGCCCTTTCGAGACCCCCACCGCCCAAGCCCAGCGCAGCGCATAGGCTTGGGCCATGGCCGCGCAGATCAACCCCAGCATCCTGTCCGCCGACTTCGCTCGCCTCTCGGACGAGGCCAAGGCGGTGGAGGGAGCCGACTGGCTCCACGTCGACGTCATGGACAACCATTTCGTCCCGAACCTCACGCTCGGGGTGCCGGTCGTAGAGTCGCTCGCCCGTGCGACGGACACTCCGCTGGACTGCCATCTGATGATCGAGGCCCCCGATCGGTGGGCGCCCCAGTACGTGGAAGCGGGGGCCGGTTCCGTCACCTTCCATGTCGAGGCGGCCGCCGCTCCGGTCCGGCTGGCCCGGGAGATCAGGGCCAAGGGCGCCCGCGCCTCCATGGCGCTGAAGCCCGCGACCCCCATCGAGCCGTACGAGGACCTGCTCCCCGAGCTCGACATGCTGCTGATCATGACGGTGGAACCGGGCTTCGGGGGACAGGCCTTTCTCGACATCATGCTTCCGAAGATTCGCCGCACCCGCGAGTTGATCAGCAAGCATGGACTGGAGCTCTGGCTCCAGGTCGACGGCGGAGTTTCGGCGTCCACCATCGAGCGCTGCGCCGACGCCGGAGCCGATGTCTTCGTGGCCGGATCGGCGGTCTACGGGGCAAAAGACCCGGCCCAGGCGGTACGTGCACTACGCACGCAGGCGGAGGCGGCGACGGCCAAGGCATCCTGGGCCTGCGACCACTGAGCCACAGCAAGGTGAACGGCTTCGATCAGGGCTGATCAAGTGCGCCGGATCTGCAAGGATGAACGGCGAATCCAGAGTGTGAACAGCAGTGAGGAGATCGCCGTGTCGGGTATGTCGGCGGGCCGGTCAGCCATGCGGATGGGACCCGCTGAGCTGGTGCAGGCGGCGGCCATGGCCCGCCGCTTCTACCTCGAGGGCAAGTCCAAGATCCAGATCGCCGAGGAGTTCGGCGTCAGCCGCTTCAAGGTGGCCCGGGTCCTGGAGACCGCCCTCGAACGGGATCTCGTGCGTATCGAGATCCGTGTGCCGGCCGAGCTGGACGCGGAGCGCTCGGACGCGCTCCGCGCCCGCTACGGCCTCAGGCACGCTGTCGTGGTCGAGTCCCCGGCCGAGGCCGAGGAGACACCCGACCCCGAGAACCTGGGAGAAGTGGCCGCCGACCTGCTCGGCGAACTGGTCAACGAAGGTGATGTGCTGGGACTGGCCTGGGGCCGTTCCACGATCCACATGGCGGCGGCGCTCGACCGGCTGCCGCCGTGCACGGTGGTGCAGCTGACGGGCGTGTACGACGCCGGGACCGCCGAGCGCGGCTCGGTCGAGGCCGTACGCCGCGCCGCCCAGGTGTCCGGGGGTGACGCCCACCCCATCTACGCGCCGATGCTGCTGCCCGACGCGGCCACGGCCACGGCCCTGCGCAACCAGACGGGTATCGCCCGGGCCTTCGAGCACTTCGACAAGGTCACCGTCGCCTGTGTCTCGATCGGCTCCTGGGAGCCGGGCATCTCCACGGTGCACGACATGCTCAGTGACGAGGAGCGCGCGCACTACGCCTCCCTCGGTGTCGCCGCCGAGATGTCCGCGCACCTCTTCGACGCCGAGGGCCGCCGGGTCGGCCGGGACCTGGGCGAGCGGTGCATCACCGTCAAGACGCACCAGCTCCGCCGCGTCCCCGAGGTCGTCGCCATCGCGGGCGGGCAGCGCAAGGGGCCCGCGATCGACGCGGTGCTGCGGTCCGGGCTGGTCACCAGCCTGGTCACGGACACGTCGGCGGCGGACTATCTGATGACGGCGGGCCCGGCGCCGAAGTCCGCGCTCAACAGGTCCGACCCGGACGGAGCCTGACGGATGGCGAGGGAGCCGCAGCAGATGCCGGACGACCCGGCGGGCCGGATCGTGGTCGTCCTGGACCTCGACGGGGTCACGGACAAGGCGGGCCTCATGGACCGCTGCGCCCGTGACCTGGCCCTGCCCGACTGGTTCGGCCGCAACTGGGACGCCCTCGCCGACTGCCTGGCCGACCCCGCCCTCTGGCCCGAGGGGTCCGAGGAGCGGGGGCTGCTGGTCGTCGTACGGGGCTGGCGGACGTACGCCGAGACGCGGCCGGAGGAGTGGCAGGTCGCCGAGGAGATCTTCGCCGAGGCGACCGACCGGGGCCCGGGCCTCTTCGTCACGCTCGGGCTTGGAGCATCCTCCGAGAGGCCCCCTGACCAGCCTGGATGATCTGCTCAGGGACGCCCGGGCGGTCGTCGTGGGAGAATGAAGTACGTGCTCTTTCCCCCGGACCGTCCGGTTCGGGGGTCACCTCTGAACGACTGGGATGTGCAGCACGTGCGTTTCCTCAATGACATCCAGCCCGGGTACGACCTGACGTACGACGACGTCTTCATGGTGCCGAGCCGCTCCGCGGTCGGCTCCCGGCAGGGCGTCGACCTCAGTTCCCCGGACGGCACGGGCACCACCATCCCGCTCGTCGTCGCCAACATGACCGCCATCGCCGGCCGCCGCATGGCCGAGACCGTGGCCCGCCGCGGCGGCCTCGTCGTCATACCGCAGGACATTCCGATCGACGTGGTCACCGACGTCGTCTCCTGGGTCAAGAGCCGTCATCTGGTCCTGGACACCCCGATCATCCTGGCCCCGCACCAGACCGTCGCGGACGCGCTGGCGCTGCTGCCCAAGCGCGCGCACAACGCCGGGGTCGTCGTCGACGAGAACCACAAGCCGGTCGGCGTGGTCACCGACTCCGACCTGTCCGGCGTGGACCGCTTCACGCAGCTCACCGAGGTCATGTCCCGGGACCTGCTGCTCATCGACGCGGACATGGACCCGGGCCAGGCGTTCAACACCCTCGACCACGCCAACCGCCGCTACGCCCCCGCGGTGAACAAGGACGGCACGCTCGCCGGCATCCTCACCCGCAAGGGCGCCCTGCGCGCCACGCTCTACAAGCCGGCCACCGACGCGCACGGGCGGCTGCGCATCGCCGCCGCCGTCGGCATCAACGGCGATGTCGCGGGCAAGGCCCAGCAGCTGCTGGACGCGGGCGTCGACGCGCTCGTCATCGACACCGCGCACGGCCACCAGGAGTCGATGATCAGCGCCCTGAAGCTGGTCCGCGACCTCGACCCGCGGGTCCCGATCGCCGCCGGCAACGTCGTGGCCGCCGCGGGCGTGCGCGACCTGATCGAGGCCGGCGCGGACATCGTCAAGGTCGGTGTCGGACCCGGCGCCATGTGCACCACCCGCATGATGACCGGCGTCGGCCGGCCGCAGTTCTCCGCCGTCCTGGAGTGCGCCGCCGAGGCGAGGAAGTACGGCAAGCACGTGTGGGCCGACGGCGGCGTCCGCCACCCGCGCGACGTGGCGATGGCGCTCGCGGCCGGCGCGTCCAACGTGATGGTCGGCTCCTGGTTCGCGGGCACCTACGAGTCCCCGGGCGACCTCCAGCACGACGCGCAGGGGCGGGCGTACAAGGAGTCCTTCGGCATGGCGTCCGCGCGTGCCGTGCGCAACCGCACCTCGGAGGAGTCGGCCTACGACCGCGCCCGCAAGGCGCTCTTCGAGGAGGGCATCTCCACCTCCCGCATGTTCCTCGACCCGGACCGCCCGGGCGTCGAGGACCTGATCGACTCGGTCATCGCGGGCGTCCGCTCCTCCTGCACCTACGCCGGTGCCGGCTCCCTTGAGGAGTTCGCCGAGAAGGCCATCGTCGGCATCCAGAGCGCCGCCGGCTACGCCGAGGGCAAGCCCCTGCACGCCAGCTGGAGCTGACCCGCCAACGCCCCTTCGTACGGCCCCCGGTGTCCCGCCCTGCGGGAGATCCGGGGGCCGTTCTCGTAGGCGTGGGCATGACCGGGCCGACCCCCGCACATTGCGCGTCAGGGCCCTCTGACGGCTCGTCGCGCAACGGTCGAAAGCCGTCCCGCAACGAACATCCACCGAGCCCCCAGGAACGCAACGATCTTGCGAGGGTGCGCAAGGTTGCTGCATTTCACCAGCAACGCCGATCCTCGTAGGCTGTCGCCTCGTACGTGGCGTGGCAGGGACCCCGCTCGGTGGGTCTCTGCTCCAGAGGTGCCGCCGGCCCCTGCCGCCCTGACCGGCAGCGATGAAGGAGCCAGCGCGTGCTCGACCAAGGCGCACCCCCGCACAGCAGTAGTCAGACCGCCCCGCCCGCCCGGGGCGTCGGTGCGCGCCTCATGCGTCGCAAGCCGGTGGAAAGCCTGGTCGCCGAGGGTGGCCAGGGTGAGGGAGGGTCGCTGCGGCGCTCCCTCGGCCTGTGGCAGCTCACCATGATCAGCATCGGTGCCACCCTCGGCACCGGCATCTTCGTCGTCCTGGGCGAGGCCGTGCCCAAGGCGGGCCCGGCCGTCACGCTGTCCTTCGTCATCGCCGGCCTCACCGCCCTGTTCTCGGCCCTGTCGTACGCCGAGCTCGCCGGCACCATCCCGGTCGCCGGATCCTCGTACTCGTATGCGTACGCAACGATGGGCGAGCTGATCGCCTGGGTCTGCGGCTGGTGCCTGGTCCTGGAGTACGGCGTGTCCGTCGCCGCCGTCGCGGTCGGCTGGGGCGAGTACCTCAACGAACTGCTCGACGGGACCATAGGCGTTACCATCCCGGCCGCCCTGTCCGCGCCGCCCGGCGACGGCGGTGTGTTCAACCTGCCCGCGCTGATCGTCGTCCTGCTCGCGATGGCGTTCCTGCTGGGCGGCGCCAAGGAGTCCGCCCGCGCCAACACCGTCATGGTCATCGTGAAGATCGCCGCGCTGGTGATGTTCTGCGCCATCGGCGTCCAGGGCTTCCGCTCCGGCAACTACGAGAACTTCATGCCGCTCGGCATGGCGGGCGTCAGCGCCGCCGGGGCCACGCTGTTCTTCTCCTACATCGGCTTCGACGCCGCCTCCACCGCCGGCGAGGAGGCGAAGAACGCCCAGCGCGACCTGCCCCGCGCGATCATGCTGTCGCTGGTCATCGTCACGGCGCTGTACGTCCTCGTCGCCGCCGTCGCGGTCGGCGCCAAGCCCTGGAAGAACTTCACCGACTCCGAGGCCGCCCTCGCCCAGATCATGCGCGAGGTCACCGGGCAGACCTTCTGGGGCACGCTGCTGGCCTTCTGCGCGGTCATCGCCATCGCGAGCGTGGTCCTGACCGTGCTCTACGGCCAGACCCGCATCCTCTTCGCCATGTCCCGCGACGGGCTGGTGCCCAAGGTCTTCTCCAAGGTCCACCCGAAGACCAAGACCCCCCGCGCCAACACCCTGATCGTGTCGCTGTTCTGCGGTGTTCTCGCCGCCGCGATCCCGCTCGGGCAACTCGCCGACGCCACCAGCATCGGCACCCTGTTCGCCTTCGCGCTCGTCAATGTGGCCGTCGTCGTCCTGCGCCGGACCCGCCCGGACATGCCCCGCACCTTCCGGGTGCCGCTCTCCCCGGTCATGCCGGCGCTGGGCTTCGGCTTCTGCATCTGGATGATGGGCAGCCTCTCGGCCGTGACCTGGGTGGTCTTCGGTGTCTGGATGGCCGTCGGGCTCGTGTTCTACTTCGGGTACGGCTATCGCCGTTCCCGACTCGCACCATCCGAAAAGTGATCAACCCACTGTGCTGAACGATCTCGACGAACGCATCGTGCACGCCCTGGCCGAGGACGCCCGCCGCTCCTACGCCGACATCGGCCAGATCGTCGGTCTGTCCGCTCCCGCCGTGAAACGGCGCGTGGACCGGCTGCGCGCCACCGGAGCCATCACCGGCTTCACCGTCCGGGTGGACCCGGGTGCCCTCGGCTGGGAGACCGAGGGGTTCGTCGAGATCTACTGCCGGGGCAACACCTCCCCGGAAACCATTCAGCGGGGCCTGGAGCGCTATCAGGAGGTCGTGGCCGCGTCCACCGTCACCGGGGACGCGGACGCGATCGCCCAGGTCTTCGCCTCCGACATGCGGCACTTCGAACGGGTCCTGGAGCGCATCGCCGGGGAGCCGTTCGTCGAGCGGACCAAGTCCGTGCTCGTGCTGTCGCCGCTGCTGCGGCGCTTCTCGTCGGGATCGCCCACGTAATCCGGCGGCGTGATCGGCCCGACCGGCCTACCATCGGTGTCATGGCCTGGCGACATTGATCTCCATCCGCTTCCTCCGAGGAGCGCCCTGGGCGCCGTGAGCGCCGTACGTCCGGTGTCCGTCGGCTGACCCGGACGCTGTACGGCTACGCGTTCCTCGAAGAGTTCGTCCTGCTCTACCCGGTGTACGCGCTTCTCTTCCGCGACACCGGGCTGTCGGTGTGGCAGATCTCCTCCCTGTTCGTCCTGTGGTCGATCACCGGCGTGCTGCTGGAGGTGCCCTCCGGCGCCTGGGCCGACGCCGTGTCGCGTCGCCGATTGCTGTGGATCGGCCCGCTGCTCACGGCCGCCGGCTTCGCGCTGTGGACCCTCTTCCCGTCGTACGGCGCCTTCGCGCTGGGCTTCGTGCTGTGGGGCACGGGCGGAGCCCTCGCCTCCGGTGCCTGCGAGGCGCTGGTCTACGACGAACTGGAGCGGCTCGGCGCGGCCGGCCGCTACGCCCGTGTCATGGGCCGGGCCCGTGCGGCCGGCCTGCTGGCCGTGATGGCGGCGACGGGACTGGCCGGACCCGTGTTCGCCTGGGGCGGCCACACCGCCGTCGGCGCCGCCAGTGTGCTGGTCTGTCTGCTGGCAGCGGCGACCGCGACCCGGCTCCCCGAACACCGGACCCCGACGGCCGGAGGGGACGGCTGGACCGCGACCCTGCGGGCCGGGCTCGCCGAGGCCCGCGCCGACCGGTCCGTACGCGGAGCGATCCTGCTGGTCCCGGCCGTCACCGCCGTGTGGGGCGCCCTCGACGAGTACACGCCGCTGCTGGTCCGGGACACCGGTGTCCCCGACGCGCTGGTGCCCTACCTGCTCCTGCTGATCTGGGCGGGCGCCACCGCCGGAGGACTGCTGGCCGGGGCGGGCGAACGCCTCGGTACGAAGGGCCTCGCGGCGCTGCTCGCGGGCGCGGCACTCGCCCTGGCCGTGGGTGCCGGTGCCGGCACCGTGGCCGGAATCGCCCTCGTGGCGCTCGCCTTCGGCGGCTTCCAGGCGGCGAGCGTGCTGGCCGACGCCCGGCTCCAGCAGCGCATCGACGACTCCGGCCGGGCCACCCTCACCTCCGTCGCCGGGCTGGGTACGGAGCTGACCACCGTCGCCGTGTACGTCGGCTACGGGGCCCTCGGCACGGCCACCGGCCACGGCACGGCCTTCGTGTGGTTCGCCGTGCCGTACCTGGTGACCGCGCTGCTCCTGGCCGCTAGAGGTCGGGCTGCCAGGGGGTGACCGAGAAGTCGCCGGTCCCCTTCTTGACCTTCTCGAAGGGCGCCGAGCCCACGCACTTGGGCAGGCCCTTCGTCTCGACCGGGGTGCCCGTCGAGGCCCAGCTGTAGCCGAGCCGGTCGCGGTGACCGAGGTCGTGCACGGTGATCCCGACCCGCTTGCCCTTCGCACCGGGCAGGTCGGAGGAGGTGATGACACCGGAGACGACGGCCACCTTGCCGCCGGTGAGCAGGCAGTCCACCTTCGCCTTAGCCCGGGCGCCCTCGCCGTTCAGATAGTGGCTCCACTCGAAGGTGCCGGTGGCCTTCATCGGGTCGGCCTTGTCCTTCGCGGCCAGATGCGCGTCGAAGGAGAAGGTGATGTCGTCCCCGGCCGAGCGGTGCAGCTTCGCCTCGCCGGTGAGCGCGGCGGCCTCACGGGCCTGCGCCGGTAAGCCGGAGGCCCCGGAGTGGGAGGCCCCCGTGCGTGAGGACCCGGAGTCGGAGGACGCGGCGGCGGAGGCCGCCGCGGCGGTGGCGGTGAGCAGCAGCGCGGCGCCGAACACGGCGGTCTTCGTACGGCGGTTCATGGCGGTCCTTTCCGCAGAGGTGCTGGTCGCTGGAACGCACACCACTGTCCCGGCACGGTGCCCGCGCCACATCGCTCCGGGGACGTCACCCCGCCTCCGCCGCCCGGCGGGGAGTACCGCACGGGCCTGCGCCCAGGGGATGACAGGACGTACGACCGCGGGGCGTGCAACGAATCGCCGTCGGCCCCCGGAGGGACGCAATGATCAGCTCATCGGCGCGCAACGGCTGCTCCTTGTCCGCCCGAGCCCGCCGACCGTACCGTCTATCAGGCCCCCGAAATCCCCCCGCGTCCCGGTGAGGAACACGCATGCGCACCGCCCTGCTCCAGAGCTCCGGCAGCCCCGGCTCCACCGTCGAGAACCTCAAGGTCCTCGACGAGGCCGCGGGCCGGGCCGCCGCCGCGGGCGCCGGGCTGCTCGTCACGTCGGAGATGTTCCTGACGGGGTACGCGATCGGCGACGACATCGGCCGCCTCGCCGAGCCCGCCGACGGGGACTGCGCGGACGCCGTCGCCGAGATCGCGACCGCCCACGGCCTCGCGATCGCCTACGGCTACCCCGAGCGCGCGGGCGACGCCGTGTTCAACTCGGCCCAGCTGATCTCCGCCGACGGCACCCGTCTCGCCAACCACCGCAAGACCCACCTCTTCGGCTGCTTCGAGCGCGACCACTTCACCCCGGGGGACCAGCCCGTCGTCCAGGCGGAGATCGACGGTCTGCGCGTCGGCATCCTGATCTGCTACGACGTGGAGTTCCCGGAGAACGTCCGCGCCCACGCCCTCGCCGGCACCGACCTGCTTGTCGTCCCCACGGCGCAGATGCACCCGTTCCAGTTCGTCGCCGAGTCGGTGATCCCGGTGCGTGCCTTCGAGAACCAGATGTACGTCGCGTACGTCAACCGGGTCGGCCGGGAAGGCGAGTTCGAGTTCGTGGGGCTGTCCACGCTCGCCGGGCCCGACGGGGTCGCCCGCACCCGGGCCGGACGGGGCGAGGAACTGGTCCTCGCCGACGCCGACCCGGCCTTCCTCGCCGCGTCCCGCGAGGCCAACCCGTATCTGCTGGACCGGCGCCCGGGCCTCTACGGGTCGCTCGCCTGATCCCCCCACACCTGCCTGTCTCTTCTGCAAGGAGTCCGTACCCCATGACGTCCACCGTGCCCAACGCCGTCGAGCACGCAGACGCGCAAGCGCAGCCGATCACCATGTTCGGCCCGGACTTCCCGTACGCCTACGACGACTTCCTCGCCCACCCGGCGGGTCTCGGGCAGATACCCGCGACCGAGCACGGCACGGAGGTCGCGGTCATCGGCGGCGGTCTGTCCGGCATCGTCGCCGCGTACGAGCTGATGAAGATGGGCCTCAAGCCGGTCGTGTACGAGGCGGACCAGATCGGCGGCCGGCTGCGGACGGTGGGCTTCGAAGGGTGCGACGACTCCCTCACCGCCGAGATGGGCGCGATGCGCTTCCCGCCGTCGTCCACGGCGCTCCAGCACTACATCGACCTGGTCGGCCTGCAGACCCAGTCCTTCCCCAACCCCCTCGCGGAGGCGACCCCGTCGACCGTCGTCGACCTCAAGGGCGAGTCGCACTACGCCGAGACGGTCGCCGACCTGCCCCAGGTCTACCGGGACGTCGCCGAGGCGTGGAACCGGTGCCTGGAGGAGGGCGCCGACTTCTCCGACATGAACCGGGCCCTGCGCGAGCGGGACGTCCCGCGCATCCGTGAGATCTGGTCGCGCCTCGTCGAGAAGCTCGACAACCAGACCTTCTACGGCTTCCTCTGCGACTCCGAGGCCTTCAAGTCCTTCCGGCACCGCGAGATCTTCGGCCAGGTCGGCTTCGGCACGGGCGGCTGGGACACCGACTTCCCCAACTCCATCCTGGAGATCCTGCGCGTCGTCTACACCGAGGCCGACGACCACCACCGCGGCATCGTCGGCGGCTCCCAGCAGCTGCCGCTGCGCCTCTGGGACCGCGAGCCCGCGAAGATCGTCCACTGGGCGCAGGGGACCTCGCTCGCGAGCCTGCACGAGGGCGGCGAGCCCCGCCCGGCGGTGACCCGGCTGCACCGCACGGCCGGCAACCGCATCACGGTGACCGACGCGCGCGGCGACATCCGCACCTACCGGACGGCGATCTTCACCGCCCAGTCCTGGATGCTGCTGTCGAAGATCGACTGCGACGACTCGCTCTTCCCGATCGACCACTGGACGGCCATCGAGCGGACCCACTACATGGAGAGCTCCAAGCTCTTCGTGCCCGTGGACCGGCCCTTCTGGCTGGACAAGGACGAGGAGACCGGCCGGGACGTCATGTCGATGACGCTCACCGACCGTATGACGCGCGGCACCTACCTGCTCGACGACGGCCCGGACAAGCCCGCCGTCATCTGCCTCTCCTACACCTGGTGCGACGACAGCCTGAAGTGGCTGCCGCTGTCCGCGAACGAGCGGATGGAGGTCATGCTGAAGTCGCTGGGCGAGATCTATCCCAAGGTCGACATCCGCAAGCACATCATCGGCAACCCGGTGACCGTCTCCTGGGAGAACGAGCCCTACTTCATGGGCGCGTTCAAGGCCAACCTGCCCGGCCACTACCGCTACCAGCGGCGCCTGTTCACGCACTTCATGCAGGAGGAGCTGCCCGAGGACAAGCGCGGCATCTTCCTCGCCGGCGACGACATCTCCTGGACGGCCGGCTGGGCCGAGGGAGCCGTCCAGACCGCCCTCAACGCGGTCTGGGGCGTCATGCACCACTTCGGCGGCACGACCGACCCGACCAACCCGGGGCCCGGCGACGTCTATGACGAGATCGCGCCCGTCGAACTGCCGGAGGACTAGGGGTACTCGGGCAGGGGCGTGAGCAGCATGCGTCCCGCGAGGCCCGCCGCCGCGTCCAGGTGCTCGGTGAACTCCTGGGCCACGTCGGGGAGTCCGCGCAGTGCCCACAGGGCCCGGGCCGCCGTCCAGGTGGCGTCCCGGGCGCGGTCCAGGCTCCAGGAGCCGAGCAGATGGGTCAGCGGGTCCGCGATCTGGAGGAGATCGGGGCCCGGCATCAGATCTTCGCGGATGCGCTCCTCCAGCGAGACGAGGAGATCGCCCACCGTGTCGAACTCGTCCTCCAGCTCGGCGGGTGCGCAGTCGAGCGTACGGCAGGTGTCCACGACGGCCAGCGCGAGATCGTGCCCGATGTGCGCGTTGATGCCCGCGAGGGCGAACTGCAAGGGCCGTACCCCGGGATGGCGGCGGAACTGGAACAACGGCCGCCAGCAGGCGGGCGGACGCCGGTCTCCGGCCGCCGCCTCGACGGCCTCCAGGTACCGCTCCGCGAACCGTACGTCCAGCGTGATCGCGGCATGCGGGTCCGCGAACCGCCCCGTGTCGATGCACCGGTCCACCGCCTCCGTCACGGCGAGGTAGACGCGGTTGAAGACCGCCACCCCGTCCCGGGGGTGCAGGGCCGCATCGAGGGCGCGCATCCGGGAGATGACTCCGTCGACCGGAGTGTCCACGGCTGAGGGGACTTGTTCGCATTGCGGCATGCGGGCAGAGTCCCAGCTCTAGGCTGGCGGGAGTACCGGCTGGCCCGGCGCTTCCCCGAAACGGGGGAACGCCGCCCGCCGCAGGGGGAGGGGGAGCAGCACCGTGTCAGGCTTACGTGCCCAGCGCCTGGCCGCCCGCAGGGCCGAGCGCAGGCGCGCCGCCCGGCGCGGCGCCATGGTCGTGGCGGCCTCCGTCGTGGTCGCGGCCGGCGTGGTCGCCGGGGCGCTCTCCGCGGTCGACGACCGGCGGTCCTCGGACGAGGCCCGGACTCCCGAGGTCTCCGCCTCGCCCCGCTTCGCGCCCCTGCCCGCGGTGCCGTCCGCGTCCCCGTCGGTCTCCGGCTCCGCCTCGCCCGCACCGTCCTCGACGAAGAGCGCCGCCCCCGCGCCCTCATCCCCGAGGACGGAAACCAAGAAGCAGAAGGCGGCCGGTGCCGTGACCGGTCGGCTCTACCGCCACCCCGACTCCCAGGTGCTCGACTGGATCCGGGCCCACGACGGCGATCCGCGCCACGCGGTCATAGCCTCCCGGATAGCCGAGCGGCCGGCCGCCGTCTGGTTCGCCGACTACTCCCCGGACACGCTCACCGCCCGGGTCGCCGCGGTGACGTCCGGCGGCGCGGTGCAGGGCCGGGTGCCCGTCGTCGTGCCGTACGCGATACCGGGCCGGGACTGCGGAGGCCACTCCCAGGGCGGGGCGCCCGACCTGGACGCGTACGACGACTGGATCGACCGGTTCGCGGCAGGGCTGGGCTCCGGCGAGGTCATCGTCGTCCTGGAGCCGGACTCGGTCGCCCAGACCGAGTGCCTCTCCGCCGGCGACCGCGCGGACCGCTTCGCCTCACTGGCCCGGGCCGGCCGTGTCCTGAAGGCCGCCAACCCCCGGGCACGCGTCTACTTCGACGCGGGACACTCGGGCTGGAACGCGCCCGGCAGGCAGGCGGCATGGCTACGGCAGGCCGGTGCCGCCTCGCCCGAGTCCTCCGACGGGATCTTCAGCAACGTCTCCAACTTCCACACCACGGCCGACGAGGTCGCCTACGACCGGCGGGTCCTGGACGCCCTCGGCGGCCCGGCGAGCCTGGGCGCCGTCATCGACACCAGCCGCAACGGCAACGGCGCCCCGGCCGACGGGGAGTGGTGCGATCCGTCCGGCCGCAAGCTCGGCCGGACCCCGACCCTCGGCACCGGCGAGGCCCGGATCGACGCCTACCTGTGGGTGAAGCTGCCCGGGGAATCGGACGGCTGCAAGGGCAGGCCGGGGACGTTCACGGCGTCGTACGCGTACGAGCTGGCCTCCCCGTAGGACGCACTACGACCTCGCCCCGCCGCAGGGCGCTACGGCTTGCCCTCGTCGTAGGCCGAGGTGCCCTCGTCCAGCAGCGGCGACTGCGTCTTCAGATGGGCCGGGGCGAAGGCCCGCAGGGCGTGGTAGCCGGTGATGACGACGATCGTGCCGAGGGCGATGCCGCTCAGCGAGAAGGTGTCCGTGAACTTCATGGTGACGTTGCCGACGCCGATGATGATGCCCGCAGCGGCCGGGACCAGATTCAGCGGATTGCGCAGATCCACCCGGGCGTTGAGCCAGATCTGGGCGCCGAGCAGGCCGATCATGCCGTACAGGATGACGGTGATGCCGCCGAGCACCCCGCCCGGGATCGCCGCGACGACCGCGCCGAACTTCGGGCAGACGCCGAAGAGCAGGGCGAAGCCGGCGGCGGCCCAGTAGGCGGCCGTGGAGTAGACGCGGGTCGCCGCCATCACGCCGATGTTCTCGGAGTACGTGGTGTTGGGCGGGCCGCCGACCGCGGTGGACAGCATCGAGCCGACGCCGTCGGCCGAGATCGCCGTGCCGAGCTTGTCGTCCAGCGATTCGCCGGTCATCTCGCCGACCGCCTTCACATGCCCGGCGTTCTCCGCGACCAGCGCGATGACGACCGGCAGGGCGACCAGGATCGCCGACCACTCGAAGGACGGTCCGTGCAGCGTCGGCAGCCCGATCCAGTCGGCCTGGCCCACGCCGGAGAGGTCGAGCCGCCAGTGGTCGGTGACCTTGCCGCTCGCGTCCGCCGAGTGGATCTTGCCGAAGACCAGGTCGGACAACCAGGAGATGCCGTACCCGAAGACCAGCCCGAGGAAGATCGCGATCCGGGACCAGAAACCGCGCAGACAGACGACCGCCAGACCGGTGAACAGCATCGTCAGCAGGGCCGTCCACTGGTCCTGCGGCCAGTACGTCGAGGCCGTCACCGGGGCCAGGTTGAAGCCGATCAGCATCACCACGGCGCCGGTCACGATCGGCGGCATCGTGGCGTGGATGATCCGCGCCCCGAACCGCCGCACGGCGAGCCCCACCAGGAACAGCGCGACGCCGACGACGAAGACCGCGCCGGTGACGGTGGCGCTGCTGCCGCCCTGGGCGCGGATGACCGCCGCCACCCCGACGAAGGACAGCGAGCAGCCCAGGTAGCTGGGCACGTGGCCGCGTGTGGCCAGCAGGAACACGACGGTCGCGACGCCCGACATCATGATCGCGAGGTTGGGGTCCAGGCCCATCAGGACCGGAGCCACGAAGGACGCCCCGAACATGGCCACCACATGCTGGGCGCCGAGCCCGGCCGTGCGGGGCCACGAGAGCCGCTCGTCGGGGCGGACCACCGCGCCGGGCGCCGGGGTGCGTCCGTCGCCGTGCAGTTTCCAGCGGACGCCGAGATCCATGGTGCGGTTTCGCTTTCGTCGTGCGTGTGCGTATCCGGACCATTGTCCGGGTGCGCCGACGATGCCGGTGACCGGGGCGGATCAGGGCGTCCGCGTGTCCCTCCGGGCCGGGCGTCCGCTCAGGGCCGCGGGTCGGGAACCGCCGCCGCCTCCGGCCGGCTGATCTTCGCCCGGTCGCCCGGGCGCAGCACCCGCGCGAACGCCACCAGACCGCCGGACAACACCGTCACCAGGCAGAACGACACCATCAGGCTGGTCGCCTGGGCCAGCATGCCGATCGCGCTCGGCGCGATCAGGCCCGAGGTGTAGGTGATGGTCGCGACGCCCGCGATGGCCAGGCTCGGATTCGAGCCGCTGCGGCCCGCCGCCGCGAAGCACAGCGGGACGACGACCGCGATGCCGAGACCCATCAGCGCGAACCCGCTCATGGCCACCGCCGGACGGTCCGCGACGACGATCAGCAGCCCGCCGAGAACGGCGAGCACACCGCTGACCCGTACGGTCCGCACGGCACCGAAGCGGTCCACGACCCGGTCGCCGGCGATCCGGGCGATGGCCATGGTGAGCGTGAAGCCGGTCGTGCACGCCGCCGCGAGACCGGCCGAGGTCTCCAGTTGCTCGCGGAGATAGACCGCCGACCAGTCCAGGCTCGCGCCCTCGGCGAACACCGCGCAGAACCCGATCGCGCCGATGAGCAGCGCCGACCGGGGCGGCAGCGCGAACCTCGGCGGCGGCTCCTCGTCCTCGGCGGGCTGGAGATCGAGCACCCACCCGCAGGCCACCACGCCGATCACGGTGAGGACCACCGCGGCCAGCAGGTGATGCAGCCGGGCGTCCGAGCCGAGGTGCGCGGCGAGGGTGCCGGCCGCCGAGCCGATCAGGGCACCCGCGCTCCACATGCCGTGCAGCCCGGACATGATCGACCGGCCGAGGCGGTTCTCGACCTCGACGCCCAGCGCGTTCATCGCCACGTCCGCCATGCCCGCCGTCGCGCCGTACGTGAACAGGGCCAGGCAGAGCGTGAGCAGGTTCGGGGCGAGGGACGGCAGGACCAGCGAGAGCGTCCACAGCGCGATCAGCCCGCGCAGCGCGTTGCGGGCACCGAACCGGTGGCTGACGCTGCCGGCGAGCGGCATCGCGACGGACGCGCCGAGCGCGGGGAAGGCGAGCGCGATCCCCAACTGCCCGGCGCTCACGCCCGCGTGGTCCTGGATCCAGGGCACGCGGGTGGCGAACGAGCCGGTCACGGCGCCGTGCACGGCGAAGACCGCGGCCACCGCGTACCGGGACCGCTTCACCTCGCGCAGTTCGTCGACCACGTTGCCCATTCTGCGGTCCCCCTCCGGGTCTCTGCCGTGTCTCTGTCGCGCTCACGTCATGCGGCCGTACTGTGCGGCCGTAAACTATCAGGAACCCTGCCTGATAATAAGAGGGTTTCCCGGCGGGCCACGGCCGACGGACCCGCCGATCTGGAAGGATCCCGGCATGCCCGCATCCCCGAGCACCGCCCGGGCCATCAACGACCGGCTCGCCCTGCGTCTGCTCCAGCAGGAGGGCCCGCTGACGGCAGGGCGGTTGAAGCAGCTCACCGGTCTGTCCCGGCCGACCGTCGCCGACCTCGTCGAACGCCTCACCGCCGCCGGACTGATCGAGGTCGTCGGGGAGGCGGGGGAGCAGCGGCGCGGGCCCAACGCGAAGGTGTACGGCATCGTCGCCGACCGGGCGCACCTCGCCGCGCTGGACGTACGCACCGAGGGTGTCTCCGTGGCCGTCGCCGACCTGGTGGGCCGGGTCCTGGCCGAGGCCTCGGTGCCCATCGGCGGTGACATGGCCACGGGTTCCGCCGTGGAACAGGCGGTCGCGCTGGTCGAGCGGGTGGTCAAGGAGGCCGGCGCCGACCGGCTGCACACGGTCGGCATCGGGGCGCCCGGCCTGATCGACCCGGCCAGCGGAGAACTCCGTGACTCCTCCGGGCTGCCGGAGTGGCACCGGCGTCTGGTCGCCGCCCTTCAGGAGCGGCTGCCCGAGGCGCGGGTGAGCGTCGAGAACGAGACCAACCTCGCGGCGCTGGCCGAGCAGCGCGACGGCGCCGCCCGGGACCGGGACACCTTCGTCCTGCTGTGGCTGGGTCACGGCACGGGAGCGGCCGTGGTCCTGGACGGCGCGCTGCGCCGCGGTGCCTCCGGCGGCACCGGCGAGATCGGCTTCCTCCCGGTCCCGGGCGCGACCACGCTGCCGTCCGCGACGGACTGCGAGGGCGGCTTCCACGGCCTGGCCGCGTCGTCCGCGGTCGTCGAGCTGGCGGCGGAGCACGGGGTTCCGGCGGAGCCGGGGCAGGAGCCGTCGGTGGTGGGGGTCGCACGGGCGGCGGTGGGTGTGGTGCGGGGTGCGGTGGGTCAGGTGCGGGCGGCGGAGGGCGAGAGGTCTCGGCCCGAGAGCCCGGACGGGACGCCCGGGCCCGAACACCGTTTCCTCGACGCCCTGGCCGATCGGCTCGCCGTCGGAGTCGCCTCGGTCGTGGCGATTCTGGACCCCGGGTGCGTGGTGCTCGGAGGTGAGGTCGGGCAGGCCGGTGGCGAGGAACTCGCCGGCCGGGTCCAGGACCGTATCGCCCGGATATCGCCCCTGCCCACGGAGGTACGGACGACCACCCTGGGCGGCGACGCCGTCCTGCGCGGCGCCCTCCTCACGGCCCGCGACCGAGCCCAGGACGACCTCTTCACCGCCCAGGAACGGCCGATCCGGCGCCGGTAGGGCGCCCGCGTACCCGCTACGCCCCGGACCTTCCGCATCCCCGCTGCGCCCGGGAGCTTCCGCATCCCCGCTACGCCCGGGACCTCCCGCTCCCCGTCCGCACCTGCCCGCCCCCGAACCGCCCCTCCAGATAGGCCTCGAACGTCCCCGTGCCGACCGCCCGCTGCGGCGCCAGATGCCCCCCGCTCCTGAACGCCCGGTACGCCGCTCCCCACAGCGGTACGTTCACCACCGCCCGACGCCGGCCGGACGCTTTCAGATAGGCGCGAGCCAGTGACTCGAACGTCCGGACCTCCGGCCCGCCCATGTCCTCGACCCGCCCCGCCGGTTCACCCGCCGCCAGCTCCACCAGCCGGTCAGCGACCTCGGCCACCTCGACCGGCTGGTCCCGGACACCGGCCGGCAGGAACAGGACCGGCAGCTTCGACAGCCCCTGCAGCATCATGACCAGCAGGTCGTGGAACTGCGTCGCCCGCAGCGCGGTCCAGCCGATCCCCGACTGCTCGACCATCCGCTCCACGGCGAGCTTGCTCTTGTAGTAGCCGAACGGCACCCGGTCGACGCCGACGATCGAGATGTAGACGAGATGCCGCACCCCGGCCGCGCGCGCCGCCCTGATCAGATGCGCCGCCCCCTGCTCATCGCCCTTCTGCGCCGACGCGCAGTGCACGACGGTGTCCACACCGGAGACGGCCGCGTCCAGCGCGGCCCCGCCCTCCCTCAGGTCGACCGCGTACGGCTGGGTGCGCCGGCTGAGCACCCGCACCTCGTGCCCGTCCTCGCGCAGCCGCTCGGTGACGAGCCGGCCGAGTGTTCCGGTGCCACCGGTCACCAGGATCGTGGTCATGCCGTTCAGTCCCTTCGAAGGCCCGGGCGCTCCGGCCGGAGCACCTCTCGCCAACTGAGACCGAACACCCCCGCCGGATGTGACAGACACGCCCGGCCGTCCCGCGACCGGGCCCGACGGTCCTACGAGCGGACGAGCTGACGCCGTGCGAACGCCAGCTTCTCCGGATTGACCACGGCCCGCACCCCGATGACCAGCCCGTCGCGCACCTCGAACGCCGCCAGCCCGACGAGCGTGTCGCCCGCCCAGGTCGCCAGCCCCGTCGCGCCGTTGACCTCGACCGGCACGAAGTCCAGACCCACCGTGAACTTCGGGCCGCCGCCCGCCAGGAAGTGGGCGATCCGGGGGCCGCCCTCGATCGGCCACCGGGCCGCGGTGACCTTGCCGCCACCGTCGCTCCACCAGGTGGCGTCCGCCGCGAGCAGCTTCTCCAGCCCGGCCAGGTCGCCCTCGCGGGCCGCCGTGATGAACGACGCGACCAGCTCCTCCTGCTGCTCGGACGCGGGCTCGAAACGGGCCTGCGGCTCGCCCACCCGCCGCACCGCCCGCCGGTAGAGCTGACGGCAGTTCGCCTCGCCCAGGTCCAGGACCCCGGCGATCTCCCGATGCCCGTATCCGAACGCTTCGCGCAGCACGTACACCGCGCGTTCCGTCGGGGTGAGCCGCTCCAGCAGCACCAGCATCGCCATCGACACGGCGTCGCGCTGCTCGGCCGACTCCAGCGGACCGAGCGCGCCGTCCCCGGTGACCACCGGCTCCGGCAGCCAGGTCCCGACGTACCGCTCGCGCCGGGCGCGCGCGGACGTCAGCCGGTTCAGGCAGAGGTTCGTGACGACCTTGGCGAGCCAGGCCGCCAGGTGTTCGATCCCCGTACGGTCGGCGCCGCTGTAGCGCAGATACGCGTCCTGGACCGCGTCCTCGGCCTCCTCGGCGGAGCCCAGCAGCCGGTAGGCGAGCGAGAACAACCGGGGCCGGTGGACCTCGAACTCGTCGGCGATCGTGGTGGTCATGGGGCTCACCCTGGCAGAGCCCCGTCCGCACGGCGTGGGAAGGCCCGGCGACGGGCAAGGGCCGTCGTCACCGTCGCCGGGCCGGTCACGGGGGGGCATGCCAACCCTGGAGCCCGACCCTAGAAAGGACTAGATCACACGGTCAATAGGTGCGTACCAATCCCGGTGAGCACGGCGCCACGGTCTGTGAGGCAGCCCACACCGATCGCCTCTTTGAACGTCGATCAGGCGTGGCACACTGGCCGTGTACCAGTAGCAGCGCACTCCGGGGTCGGTGAAAGTCCGAACCGGCGGTTACAGTCCGCGACCCGGTCGCCTCCAGCGATCGGTTGACCAGGTGAAATTCCTGGACCGACGGTTAAAGTCCGGATGGGAGGCAGTGCGCGGCGGGCAGTCATACGTGCGTGCCGCCGAAGAGGTCCGTCCCCTCGGGGCGGGCTCCGTCCGGCGTCGCCCCCGGTGTCTCTGCTCGTACATCTGTCGTCATCGACAGCCCCGGAGTCCGTGCCCCGATGTGGCAGGAGGACCCGGGAAGTGTTCACCGGAATCGTCGAAGAGCTGGGCCAGATCACGGCCGTCGAGACCCTCGACGACGCCTGTCGCTTCCGCCTGCGCGGTCCCGTCGTCACCCAAGGCGCCAAGCACGGCGACTCCATCGCGGTCAACGGCGTCTGCCTCACGGTCGTCGACCACGAGGGCGACGAGTTCACCGCCGACGTGATGGCCGAGACCCTGAACCGCTCCAGCCTGGGCGCCCTCGCGGTCGGCAGCCGCGTCAACCTCGAACGCCCCATGGCCGTCGGCGAACGCCTCGGCGGGCACATCGTGCAGGGCCATGTCGACGGCACCGGCGAGGTCCTGGAGCGCAAGCCGTCCGAGAACTGGGAGATCGTGAAGATCTCCCTCCCCGCGGACCTCACCCGCTACGTGGTCGAGAAGGGCTCCATCACCGTCGACGGCATCAGCCTCACCGTCGTCGACGCCGGACCCGACTACTTCACCGTCAGCCTCATCCCCACGACGCTCGCCCTGACCACGCTCGGCCACAAGGGCCCCGGCGACCCGGTCAACCTCGAGGTGGACGTCATCGCCAAGTACGTCGAGCGGATGCTGGGTGACCGGGGCTCCTCCGAAGGGGCGACGGCCAAGTGAACTCGCTGAACTCCGAGGCCTTCACCCTCTTCGGCCAGCACATCCTCTGGTCGGACATGGTCGGCAATCTCTTCGGCCTGGCCGCCCTCGCCCTCGGCTGGCGGCGCTCCATCTGGACCTGGCCCGTGCAGTTCCTGGCCGGCCTGATCCTCTTCGGCGCCTTCTACGGCCACCTCACCGGCAGTGCCGGCAAGCAGGCCGTCGTCATGCTCGTCGCCCTGTTCGGCTGGTGGCAGTGGCAGCGCGGCAAGGGGCAGGGCGAGGACGGTCACATCGCCGTACGGTTCGCCACCTGGCGCGAGCGCGGGGCGATGGCCGCCGCGGCCGCCGCCGGCACCGTCGCGGTGGCGCTGCTGTTCAAGGCGTACCCGACCCTGTCCTGGGACCCCTGGCCCGACGCCTACATCTTCGTCGGCACCATCGTCGCCATGTACGCGCAGGCGCGCGGCATGGTCGAGTTCTGGTTCGCCTGGCTGCTCGTCGACCTGGTCGGCGTGCCCCTGAACTTCGCCAACGGCTACGCCTTCTCAGGCTTCGTCTACGTCATCTACGGCGCACTCGTCCTGTGGGGCATGCGCGACTGGTGGCTGCGCTCCCGCAAGGACGCGCGGCCCGTTCTGGAAGGAGCGCCGGCATGACCACGGCACCGACCCTGTACCGCACCGACGACATCGAGGACTTCGCACTCGACCCCGTCGAGCAGGCCATCGCCGACATCGCGGCCGGCCGCCCCGTCGTGGTCGTCGACGACGAGGACCGGGAGAACGAGGGCGACCTCGTCATCGCCGCCGAGAAGGCGACCCCCGAGATCGTCGCCTTCATGATGAGCGAGTGCCGCGGGCTGATCTGCGCCCCCATGGAGGGCGACGAACTCGACCGGCTGCGCCTGCCGCAGATGGTCGAGGACAACACCGAGTCCATGCAGACCGCGTTCACGGTCTCCGTCGACGCCTCCGCCGCCCACGGCGTGAGCACCGGCATCTCGGCCTCCGACCGCGCCACCACGCTCCAGCTGCTCGCCGACGGTGTCACGGGACCCGACGACTTCGTCCGCCCCGGCCACATCTTCCCGCTGCGCGCCCGGCCCGGCGGGGTCCTGACCCGCAACGGCCACACCGAGGCCGCCGTCGACCTCGCCCGCCTCGCGGGCCTGCGCCCGGCCGGAGCGATCGTCGAGATCGCCGGCGAGGACGGCACCATGCTGCGCCTGCCCGAGCTGATCCCCTTCGCCCGCAAGCACGGCCTGACGATCATCTCCATCGAGGACCTGATCGCCTACCGGCGCGGCAGCGAGCCGACCGTCCGCCGCGAGGCCAAGACCCGACTGCCCACCGCCCACGGCACCTTCACGGCCTACGGCTACCGCTCCACCGTCGACGGCGTCGAGCACGTCGCCCTCGTGCACGGCGAGATCGGCGACGGCCAGGACGTCCTCGTCCGCGTCCACTCCGAATGCCTCACCGGCGACGTCTTCGGCTCCGCCCGCTGCGACTGCGGCCCCCAGCTCGACGCCTCCCTGGCCCGTATCCAGGCCGAGGGCAGGGGAGTGGTGGTCTATCTGCGCGGACACGAGGGCCGCGGCATCGGCCTGATGTCCAAGCTGCGCGCCTACGAACTCCAGGAGCGCGGCCGCGACACCCTCGACGCCAACCTCGAACTCGGCCTGCCCGCCGACGCCCGCGACTACGCGGCCGGCGCCCAGATCCTGGCCGACCTCGGTGTGCACGGTGTGCGGCTGCTGACCAACAACCCCGACAAGTCCGACGCGCTCGTCCGCCACGGCATCGCCGTCACCGCACGCGTGCCGATGCCCGTGAGCGCCGGCGAGCACAACCTCCGCTACCTGCGCACCAAGCGGGACCGGATGGGCCACGACCTGCCCTGGCTCGACACGACCACCGTGCCGGCCTGCAGCAACCAGTAAGACAGCACAGCGACAAGGCTCTGAGGAGAGACGTGAGCGGCAAGGGTGCACCGGAACTGTCCGTACGTAATGTGGGTGACCTCAGGGTCGCCGTCATCGCGGCACAGTGGCACGAGAAGGTGATGGACGGTCTGGTCGACGGCGCCCTGCGCGCCCTGCACGACCTGGGCATCGACGAGCCGACCCTGCTCAGGGTCCCCGGCAGCTGGGAACTCCCGGTGGTCGCCAAGGTCCTCGCGGGCCGCGGCTACGACGCGATCGTGGCCCTGGGCGTCGTCATCCGCGGCGGCACGCCCCACTTCGAGTACGTGTGCCAGGGCGTGACCCAGGGCCTGACCCAGGTGTCGGTCGAGACCGGCGTCCCGATCGGCTTCGGCGTGCTGACCTGCGACACCGACGAGCAGGCCCTGGACCGCGCGGGCCTGCCCGGCTCCAACGAGGACAAGGGACACGAGGCGGTGACGGCCGCGGTCGCGACCGCGGCCACCCTCCGCTCGGTATCCGAACCCTGGCGCTGAGGCGCCCCCTACACCGCGTAGGCTAGGCGTCACCATGTCCAAGAAGACGTTCGAGGAGCTCTTCACCGAGCTCCAGCACAAGGCCGCCCAGGGCGATCCCGCCACTTCCCGCACCGCAGAGCTGGTCGAGAAGGGCGTCCATGCCATCGGCAAGAAGGTCGTAGAAGAGGCCGCCGAGGTCTGGATGGCCGCCGAGTACGAGGGCAAGGAGGCGGCGGCCGAGGAGATCTCGCAGCTGCTGTACCACGTCCAGGTGATGATGGTCGCCCGCGGCATCTCCCTCGACGACGTCTACGCCCACCTGTAAGCCGCGGCCAGCCGCACCCGTTCCCGTCAAGACACCACGCAAAGGAAGCCGACCTCATGCTGCGCATCGCCGTCCCCAACAAGGGTTCCCTGTCCGGCCCTGCGGCGGAGATGCTGCATGAGGCCGGCTACCAGCAGCGCCGGGAGTCCAAGGAGCTGCGGATCGTCGACCCGGTCAACGAGGTCGAGTTCTTCTACCTCCGCCCCCGCGACATCGCCATCTACGTCGCCTCCGGCCAGCTGGACATCGGCCTCACCGGCCGCGACCTGCTCATCGACTCGGGCGCCGAAGCCGAGGAGATCCTCCCGCTCGGCTTCGCCCGCTCCACCTTCCGCTACGCCTGCAAGCCCGGCACCGTCGAGGGCCTCGCGGACCTCGCCGGCAAGACCGTCGCCACCTCCTACGAGGGCATCGTCGCGGCGCACCTCGCCGAACACGGCATCGACGCCTCCGTCGTCCACCTCGACGGCGCCGTCGAGACCGCCATCCAGCTCGGCGTCGCCCAGGTCATCGCCGACGTCGTCGAGACCGGCACCTCCCTGCGCAACGCCGGCCTCGAGGTCGTCGCCGAGCCCATCATGAAGTCCGAGGCCGTCGTGATCCGCCGCACCGGCGCGGACGCCGACGACCCCAAGGTGCAGCAGTTCCTGCGCCGCCTCCAGGGCGTCCTGGTCGCCCGGACCTACGTGATGATGGACTACGACTGCCGCGTGGAGCAGCTGGAGAAGGCCGTCGCCCTCACCCCCGGTCTGGAGTCGCCGACCGTCTCCCCGCTGCACAACGAGGGCTGGGTCGCCGTCCGCGCGATGGTCCCGGCCAAGGAGGCGCAGCGCATCATGGACGACCTCTACGAGATCGGCGCCCGGGCCATCCTGACCACGGCCATCCACGCCTGCCGTCTCTGAGGGGCGTACACCGATGTCCGACCTGCCCACCCTGCCCGTCACTTTCCGGCCGGGCAGCACCCGAGCGGTGCTGCTCACCGCCGCCGTCGCGATCCTGGTCGTCATCACGGCCGTCGCGATGCTGCTGAAGCAGCTCAGCCCCGCCGAGCGCCTCAGCTTCGTCGTCACGGCGCTGCTGCTGGACGCGGTGCTGCTCCTGCTGGCCCGGCCCAAGGTCGTCGCCGACGAATCCGGGGTCACCGTGGTGAACCTCACGAACAAGCGCCGGCTGGAGTGGGCCGAGATCCTCCAGGTCACTCTCCGGCCCGGCGACCCCTGGGTGTTCCTCAACCTCAGCGACGGCACCAGCCTGCCTGTCCTCGGCATTCAGCCCGGTATCGCCAAGCAGCGGGCCATCGCCGACGCCCGGGCCCTGAGGGCGCTCGCCGAGGCCCGTTCCGTGGCGGAAGAGCGGCATCAGAGCTGAATCGGGCAATCCACTGGGCGGCCGCCACTGCCGCACCGGGCCGTGTCTTGATTAATCTGTTGGCGGAGGCGTGAACGGATGCGCCTCCGCCTCTGCTGCCCCGCCCGGTGCACCGAGGCTCCTGCTAACCGAGGAGTGACCCTCTCCGGCGATGGACGGATCGTCCTGTAGTACCTGCGCCGCCCCCTGCCGACATAGCGCGGACCTCGCTTACGAGGTACGCGACTTTGCGGAGGCGGCGGCATCATGACCACCCCCTTGCTGCTCCTGGCAGCCGCGTTCCTGCTGATTCTCGCCAACGGATTCTTCGTGGCGGCCGAGTTCGGACTCGTGACGGTCGAGCGGCCCGAGGCCGAGAAGGCCGCCGCCGAGGGCGACCGGCGCGCCCACCGCGTCGTGGAATCGCTCAAGGAACTGTCCTTCCAGCTCTCCGGCACCCAGCTCGGCATCACCATCACCTCCCTCGTCGTCGGCATGCTCGCCGAACCGGCGCTCGCGGAGCTGCTGCACGGCCCGTTCACCTCGATCGGCATCCCCGAGGGAGCCGTCTCCGGTGTCACGGTCGTCGTCGGCATGCTGCTGGCCTCCGCCGTGCAGATGGTGATCGGCGAACTCCTGCCCAAGAACTGGGCCGTGTCCAGGCCGCTTCAGGTCGCGCGCTTCGTCGCCGGCCCGCAGCATGTCTTCGCCCGGCTCTTCCGCCCGGTCATCGCCGGCCTCAACGCCGTCGCGAACCGGCTCGTCCGCGCCCTGGGCATCGAGCCCACCGAGGAGCTGGCCTCCGCCCGCACCCCCGGCGAACTCGTCTCCCTGGCCCGGCACTCGGCGCGGGCCGGCGCCCTGGAACAGGACACGGCCGACCTCTTCGTCAGAACCCTGTCGCTGGGCGAGCTGACCGCGCAGCACGTGATGACGCCGCGCGTGAAGGTCAGCGCCCTGCAGTCCTCGGCGACCGCCGAGGACGTGGTCAATCTGACCCGCGCCACGGGCCTGTCCCGCTTCCCCGTCTACCGGGAGAAGATCGACGAGGTGGTGGGCATGGTCCACCTCAAGGACGCCCTGGCCGTGTCCGTGCGGGACCGGCTGCGCACCCCCGTGGGCCGCATCGCCCGCCCGGCGCTGCTCGTCCCCGAGACCCTGCCCGTACGGCCGCTGCTGGCCCGCCTGCGCAGCGAGCAGCCCATCGCGGTCGTCGTCGACGAGTACGGCGGCACGGCCGGCGTCGTCACGCTGGAGGACATCGTCGAGGAGATCGTCGGCGAGGTCCGCGACGAGCACGACGGACACGACCTGCCCGAACTGGCCTCCGCACCGCCGGAGGACGGCAGGCCCGCCTGGGACGCCGACGGCAGCTGCCGGGTCGACATCCTGCGGCGCATAGGCCTCGACGTGCCGGAAGGCCCGTACGAGACGGTCGCGGGCCTGATCGCCGATCTGCTGGGCCGTATCCCGGCCGTCGGCGACAGCGCGGAACTGCCCGGCTGGCGGCTGTCGGTGCGCCAGGTCGGCCACTACCGCGCGGAGCGGGTCCGGCTCGTGCGGACGGCCCCGGTGGCAGCCCTGGTGGAGGCCGTCCGATGAGCGTGCTCCAACTTCTCTTCGCCGCGCTGCTCGTGCTCGCCAACGGCTTCTTCGTCGGTGCCGAGTTCGCGCTGGTCTCCGTACGCCGCAGCCAGATCGAACCGCTCGGCACCGCACGTGCCCGGCAGGTCCTCTACGGCCTGGAGCGGCTGCCCCAGATGATGGCGGCGGCCCAGTTCGGCATCACGATCTGCTCCCTCACCCTGGGCGCGGTCGCCGAGCCGACCGTCGCGCATCTGCTGGAGCCGGTCTTCGAGTGGGTGCACCTGCCGCACGGCATGATCCACCCGCTGACCTACGTCATCGCCCTCGCCGCGGTGGTCTTCTTCCACCTCGTCATCGGCGAGATGGTCCCGAAGAACCTGGCGATGGCGGCCCCCGAGAAGGCCGCGCTGTGGCTCAGCCCCGGCCTGGTCTGGTTCGCCCGCTTCTGCAAGCCGATCACCGCCGCTCTCGGCGCGGTCTCGCAGGGCATCCTGCGGCTCTTCCACGTCGAGCCCAAGGACGAGGTCGAGGCCGTCTTCACCAGTGAGCAGCTCAACCGGCTGGTGGAGGACGCCGGCCAGGCGGGCCTGCTCGACCCCGAGGAGGCCGAACGCCTGGAGGACGCCCTGGAGCTGGGCTCGCGCCCGGTGACGGACGTCCTGCTGAAGCGCGAGTCCCTGGTGACGGTCAGTCCGTCCGTCACCCCCGGGCGCATCGTCGAGCTCACGGCCCGGACCGGGTACTCACGGTTCCCGGTCGCTGCGGAGACCGGCGCGTTCATGGGCTATCTCCATGTGAAGGACGTCCTGGACCTGGAGCACTCCGACCGGGCCGTGCCGCAGCAGTTGTGGCGGCCCATGACGACCCTGCGGTCCGAGCTGCCGCTGGACGACGCGCTGACGGTGATGCGTCGGGCCGCGACGCACCTGGCGCAGGTGGCCGACGGGTCGGGGAAGGTCCTGGGGCTTGTTGCCCTGGAGGACGTACTGGAGCTGCTGGTGGGGGAGGTGCGGGATCCCGCGCATCGCCAGGTGCGCGAGGTACGGCTGACCGAGCCGAGGTCCGGCGAGGAAGTGCTGGCGACGTAGGCAGGCCGTCCCACGCCGCTTCTCACAGTCCGGGCGGAGCCTGCGGGCCCCGCCCGGACAGCACCTCTCCGTACGCCTGCATCAGATCCGGCAGCCGCAACGTCGCCAGATCCTCCCTGCCCAGCACCCCGGGATACACGGACAACCGCAGATCCCGGTACGCGCAGCTCTTCTCGTACAGCGTCCGCAGGAACCGCCCGTTGCCCAGTTCGTCGATCCACCCCTGGTCGACCACATGCCCGGCGATGGACCGCAGCTCGTCGAGGGCCTCCTCGTCCCACAGGTCGCCGTTCTCCGCGGCGAGCACCTTGCCGATCTCGGTGAGTTCGAGGGGACGGTAGGAGGGGAAGTCGACGCGGGAGGTGAAGCGGGAGGACAGCCCGGGGTTCGCGGCGAGCAGGCGGTCCATGCCCTCCGGGTAGCCGGCCAGGATCACCACGAGATGGTCGCGGTTGTCCTCGGCTCGCTTCAGCAGCACCTGGAGCGCCTCGTCGCCGTACGCGTCGCCCTTGCCGTAGCCCGAGTTGGACAGCGAGTACGCCTCGTCGACGAAGAGGACGCCGCCGAGGGCCGAGTCGATCAGCTCGTTGGCCTTCACCGCCGTCTGCCCGAGGTACTCGCCGACCAGGTCGGCCCGCTGGGCCTCCACGAGATGGTCGCCGCCGAGCAGCCCGAGGGCGTAGAAGACGCGGCCGAGGATCCGGGCGACCGTGGTCTTGCCGGTGCCGGAGGGGCCGGAGAAGACGAAATGCCGCTTCGGCGGCTGGACCGGCAGACCCTGACCGGCCCGCAGCCGGGCCATGTTCAGCTGCGCCGACAGGGCCTTGACCTGGCGCTTCACCGGCTCCAGACCCACCATGCGCTCCAGCTCGGCGAGGGCCTCCTCCAGTAAGGCCGGATCGGTGGGCCCGGCCGGAAGGGACGGTGCCGGGGAGAACTTCTCGCGCACGGCCGGGTCCGACACCGGCGGCAGGGGAGCGGAGGCAGGCGGCTCCAGGTCGGGCAGCCTGAGGTCACGGCCCTCGGTGCCGAAGAGCGGGTCGAATCCGTCCGGCCCGTCCACGGCGTCCTGGCCGAGGCCCGGCAGCGTGATCGCCGCGAGGTCGGTGGAGTCGTCGTACCCGTCGCCCTCGGCGATCGCGGCGAGCCGGGCCGAGGTGTCCATGAAGGCCGGGTCGACGCGGTGCACGGCCCGGTAGAGGGGGAGGGCCGCGGCGCTGCGGCCGGTGCCCTCGTGCGCCCGGGCCAGCCAGTAGCGCAGCTCCTTGCGCTGGGGCTGCTCGCTGCGGCAGCGCATCAGCGCGGCGGACAGCAGCGGTTCGGCCTGGCCGTACATCTCCAGACGGACCCGGGCCATGCCGCCGAAGAGCCCCGCCTCGATGCCGAGCATCGGGTCGTCGACGAGCGGGTCGGTGTGGCGGACCAGCTGCTCCCAGTCCTTGACCAGATAGGCGCGGCAGGCGTGCAGAAAGCGGACCTGGGCGTCGGTGTCCACCGGCGGCAGCCCGGCGAGGGCCCGGTCCAGCTCGGGGACATGGCGGCCGTCCAGCCAGTGCGAGGCGTGCGCGAGCAGCAGGTCGCGGGGGCTCTCCAGCACGGGCTGCACCCACCAGCCCAACCAGTACCAGGAGTTGAGGGTGCGGCGATAGCGGGAGCGCTGCTCCCCGAAGCGGTCCCGGTGCCGGAACATCCTGAGCAGCGCGGTCGTCGTGTCGACGCGCAGCGCGTGCAGCCCGAGCCAGCCGTCGGCCATTCCGGGGTCCATCGCCACGGCGGCGCGGAACTCCTCCTCCGCCTGCGGATAGGCGCCCATGGTGTAGGCATCGACGCCTCGCAGCCAGGCGAGGTCGGCCGGGGCCTGCGGGCCCTGCGTGCCGAAGTCCATCACGTCCCCCACGAACCGTGCCCCCGTCGGTATGCCAACGAGCCGTCCCCCCAGCCGGCTGCCCTGCTCGAACCGCTGTGCCACGGACCGGAGTTGCGCGGTGCGCGGAGCCACCGTCCGTAGGTCGCGACGAGGGCATCGTACCTTCGGGGACGGCGCCCTCGAAGAGTGCCGCACGGGCCGTTCGCCGAGGTGGGAGCGGACGTGGCCCACCCACGCACGGTGACCGAGTGTGAGCGTTCGGCGCCTCGCGAGGGCCGGAAAAACGGAAGAAGACAGAACGAAGCCCCCGATCACGGGGGAACAACCGGGGGCTTCGCGTCTGTGGGCGGCTCCGAATGGCCGCACATTGAGAACGTAAGTCCTGTACGGCCCACCGGTCAAGCCGAGTTGAAGCACTCCGGCAAGTTGCACCGCAAGCGCCTTCACAAGTTCAGCACACTGCTGGCGGCCCGTCACCGTGCGTGAGGAACTGGTCCGGTCCAGTGGTCCCAGCGGGCCCCTGGAACACCTCGTACCCCTTCTCTCCCTGCCGTACCAGGAGATCGGCGAAGGGCCGCGAGGGATCGTCGGCGAAATGGCGGCGCTCCGCCGGGACCCATCCGTCCCAGAACTCCCGCTGTTCCTCCCCGTCCCGCGACCGCCCCCGGGCCCAGGCCTCCTCGCGCGGCAGTTCCATCCACAGCAGCAGGGCCAGATGCGGCCGCAGCGCCCGGCGTCCCGCGCCGACGCCCTCGACGAGGATCACCGGTGCGGGCGGCAGGGGGAGCGGTGGGCCGAAGCGGCGGGCCCGCCAGTCGTAGGGGGCGTAGTGCGCGGTCCGGCCGTCGGTCAGCGGTTCGATCACCTGGTCCAGCAGCCGTCCGGTCCAGTCGAACAGTTCGTCGTGGCTGGCGATGTCGTCGAGGCGCAGCACCGGCGCGCCGTCGAGCGCCCCGGCCAACTGCTCGGCGAACGTGCTCTTCCCGGATCCGGCGTGGCCGTCGACGCCGACGAGACGGACCGGGCCGCAGGAGGGGGAGAGGCGGCGGATCCGGGAGGCCAGGTCGCGGACGGCGGGTCCCGGTGCGGGGCGGAAGGACGGATTCATCTCGCGCAGCACTCTAACGAGGGTGCGATCGGCTCCTGCCACTGGTCGACGCCAATATTGGTGGGCGTGGCGCGGGTCGAAGTGCTGGCAGGACCTGGCGGGCTGTGCTCATATGTGGCGCACACGCATGTGCGACCGAGTGTTGCAACGGACCTGCCCCGCCCCTGCCCGACTCCGACATCCGGGGGTCCCCGCCATGAGCAGAGCCGAACAGCTGTCCCGCAGAACCGTCCTGGCCGCCGCGGTCGCCGCCGCCGTCACCGCGAGCACGGGTCCGGCGGCCGCCGACACCGAGATCTCCATGACGACCGACAGCCCAAGCCCCGCCCGGGCGGTCCCGGCCCGCACCGTGGACAACCGTGCCTGGGTCTCCTACGGCGACTGGGGCGGCGGCACCGCCCGGGGTACCCGTGCCGTCGCGGGCAACCGCCCAGGCCTGGCGATCGCGAAGCCCGCCGGAACCGCCGACTACAAGGATCCGCACACCGGCACCACCGCCTCCTGGGAGTACGGCACCTGGACGTCCTCCGTCCACCGCCTCGCCGTCCCCGCGACGGAGGCGATCGTCTCCTGGAACGCGCGCACCCCGGCCGGCACCTGGATCCAGGCCGAGCTCAAGGCCACCTACACCGACGGCACCAGCAGCCCCTGGTACGTGATGGGCCGCTGGGCGTCCGGCGACCAGGACATCAAACGCACCTCGGTCGACGACCAGAGCGACGGCAAGAGCACCGTCTGGACGGACACGCTGGCCGTCGACGACCCGGCGACCGGCCTGCGCCTGGCCTCCTGCCGCCTGCGGCTGACCCTGTACCGCAAGCCCGGCGGCAAGGCCACGCCCACCGTGTGGCGGCTCGGCGTGATGGGTTCCGACGTCCCCGACCGGTTCACCGTCCCGGCGTCCGCGCCCGGCCTCGCGAAGGAACTGTCCGTCCCGCGGTATTCGCAGGAGATCCACAAGGGGCGCTACCCCGAGTACGACAACGGCGGCGAGGCCTGGTGCAGCCCGACCTCCTCCCAGATGATCATCGAGTACTGGGGCGGCCGGCTCACCCCGAAGCAGCTCGCCTGGGTGGACCCCTCGTTCACCGACCCGCAGGTGTGCCACGCGGCCCGCTACACCTACGACCACCAGTACGGAGGCTGCGGCAACTGGCCCTTCAACGCCGCCTACGCGGCCACCTTCAAGGACCTCCAGGGCGTGGTCACCCGGCTCGGCTCGCTCACCGACCTGGAGACGCTGATCGCGGCGGGCATCCCGGCCATAACGTCCCAGTCCTTCCTGAAGGAGGAGCTGACCGGCGCCGGATACGGCACCGCCGGGCACCTGATGACCGTCATCGGCTTCACGGCCGGCGGCGATGTCATCGCGAACGACCCCGCCTCGGCGAGCAACGACGCCGTGCGGCGCGTCTACCGGCGGCGCGAGTGGGAGAACATCTGGCTGCGGACCAAGCGGTACAACGCCTCCGGCAAGGTCGTCTCCGGCACCGGCGGCGTCTGCTACCTGTACTTCCCGGCGCGCCCGACCGCGGCCCAGCGCAAGGCGCTGACAGCCGTGGGCGTCCGCGTGTGACCGAGGTCTCGGCCACAAAAGCCGCTGAAGGTGGCAAGGTGGGCGGAACTTCGGGGGAAGTCCGCCCGCCCCACCGGATCAGCGAGAAGCCATGACCGCACACTCAGCCACCGCCGCCGACGCCGCCACGCGCGTCCGCACGGGCGGCCCGAAGGGCGACGGCCCGAAGATCGCCGAGCATGTCATGGGCTGGACGCTCGTCGTGGTCGTCGCGATGCTCGTGACCCGGCTCGGGCTGCTCTGACCCCGGCCCGGACCGCTGTGACCTGACCCACGACCCGGCCCTGCGACCTGCCATACTGCGCATGTCCCGCCTCGCCCGCCTGGAACCAGGGTCGAAAGTGAATATCAGTCAACAGCCTGCCGCGCGCCCCAGAGCCCGCGGCACCGAGCGCTCGCTGGCGCGCCGTGCCGAACTCATCGCCATCGGCCGGAGGTTGTTCGCCGACACGTCCTACGACGCCCTCTCGATGGACGACATCGCCCGGCAGGCGCACGTAGCCAAGGGGCTCATCTACTACTACTTCCAGTCCAAGCGGGGCTACTACCTGGCCATCATCCAGGACTCGGTCACCGACCTGGTCACCCTGGCGGCGAGCGGACTCGAACTGCCCCCGGTCGACCGTGTCCAGCGCACGATCGACAGCTATCTGCGCTACGCCGAGAGCCACCAGGCCGCCTACCGCACGATCGTCAGCGGCGGGGTCGGCTTCGACACCGAGGTGCACGCCATCCGGGACGGTGTGCGCGAGGCCATCGTTGCCACCATCGCCGAGGGCGCGTACGGCCGCCTGGACATCACCCCGCTGGCGCGGATGGGCCTGCTGGCCTGGGTGTGCGGTGTCGAGGGCGCCACCCTCGAATGGATCGACCGCCCCGAACTGCCCCGCGAGACCATGTGCGAGCTGCTGGTGAAGGGGCTCGGCGGCGCCCTGCGCGCGATCGAGGACCTGGACCCCGCCTATCCGGCCCCGCAGGAGGCCGCCCGCCAGGACGCGTGAGCCGGGGGCGGCAGGGTCCGTCACGGTCCCTCCGCCCCCTGCTCACCCCGCCTTACCTGATGGCCTTGATCAGCTCACCGTTCGCCGTGTCGCCGCTGAGCTCCCAGAAGAACGTGCCGCCCAGACCCTGCTGGTTCTTGTACGTCATCTTGGTCCCGATGGTCGCCGGGGTGTCGTAACTCCACCAGTTGTTCCCGCACTTGGCGTACGCCGTGCCGGCCACCGTCCCCGTCGCCGGGCACTTGGACTTGAGGACCTTGTAGTCGTCGATGCCCTGCTCGTACGTGCCCGCCGCCGGGCCGGTCGCGGTGCCGCCGGGGGCCGACTGGGTGACGCCGGTCCAGCCGCGCCCGTAGAAGCCGATGCCGAGCAGCAGCTTCGAGGCGGGGATGCCGAGGCCCTTGAGCTTGGCGATGGTCGCCGAGCTGTGGAAGCCCGCCTTCGGGATGCCGGAGTACGAGGTCAGCGGAGAGTGCGGGGCCGTCGGGCCGGCGGCGTCCCAGGCGCCGAAGAAGTCGTACGTCATGGGGTTGTACCAGTCGACGTACCGGGCGGCGCCCGCGTAGTCCGCCGCGTCGATCTTGCCGCCGGGGGTGGCGTCGGCGGTGATCGCCGCGGTGACGAGGTTGCCCGAGCCGAACTTGGCGCGCAGGGCCTGCATCAGATTCGGGAAGGCCGCCTTGCCGCTGGTGTCGCAGGTGGCGCCGCAGGCGTTCGGGTACTCCCAGTCGATGTCGATGCCGTCGAAGACATCGGCCCACTTGGAGTTCTCGACCAGGTCGTAGCAGGACTGGGCGAAGGCGGCCGGGTTCCTCGCGGCCTCGCCGAAGCCGCCCGACCAGGTCCAGCCGCCGAAGGACCACAGGACCTTGAGGTCCGGGTGCTTCTGCTTCAGCTTGCGCAGCTGGTTGAAGTTGCCGCGCAGCGGCTGGTCCCAGGTGTCGGCCTTGCCGTCGACGGAGTCGGCGGCGGTGTAGGCCCGGTCGGTGGCCGCGTTGGCGTCGCCCATCGCGCACTTTCCGCCGGTGACGTTGCCGAAGGCGTAGTTGATGTGGGTGAGCTTCGCCGCCGAGCCGGACGTCTCGATGTTCTTGACGTGGTACTTGCGGTCGTAGGTGCCCCATTCGGTGAAGTACCCGATGACCTTGGAGCCGGGTGCGGCCTTCGATGCCGCGGCGGCCTCCTGAGCCGAGGTCGCCGCGGTGGCGGTCGAGGTGCCCGCGCCGGCCAGCAGACCGGCGCCGAGGACGGCGCAACAGGCCGCGGACACGACGGCCCGGAAGCGGGAGCGGTGGGGGGTGTGCATCCGGTGTCTCCTCGTGGGGAGAGGGAACGCGCGCCGATTGGCATGAACGCGATGAATCGGTGAAGCGAAACGGTAGGAGGACTAGACCAGTTCGGTCAATGGTGCGGACCAATTTGGATCCGGCGGACGTGCTCGGGTATTACCTGAAGTAAGCGGTCGTTAACTGGTGACTGCATGCCTCCGATCGGGCATACTCACTGCGCACAGCCGCTGGTCAGCAGCTTCCGAGACCCGGGACTGCAAGCATCGGCCAGGCACCAGATCGACCCGGCGGCGCCGCCCCCACCCATGGGCCCGACCGCCAGTGCCCGACAGGGAGGAGAGCGTCGCCATGCCCGACCGCGCCCCGCAGCCGGTGGACCGACAACTGCCCACGGAGGAGGCCCGGGAACTGATCTCGCTCGTCCGTGACATCGCGCGGCAGGAGATCACCCCGAAGGCGTCCGAGGAGGAGGACGCCAGCCGCTTCCCGCGTGAGCTGTTCACCCTGCTCTCGCACTCCGGCCTGCTCGGCCTGCCGTACGCGTCCGAGTACGGCGGCGGCGACCAGCCGTACGAGGTCTATCTCCAGGCCCTCGAAGAGCTCGCGGCGGCCCGCCTCACGGTCGGTCTCGGGGTCAGCGTGCACTCCCTGTCCTCCTACGCGCTCGCCGCCTACGGCACCAAGGAGCAGCAGGTCGAGCACCTGCCCGGGATGCTCGCCGGCGGCCTGCTCGGCGCCTACTGCCTCTCCGAGCCGCAGTCCGGATCGGACGCGGCGGCCCTGCGCACCAAGGCCGTGCGGGACGGCGACGGCTGGGTGATCACCGGCACCAAGGCCTGGATCACCCACGGCGGGATCGCCGACTTCTACACGGTCATGGCGCGCACCGGCGAGGACGGCCCGCGCGGGATCACCGCGTTCCTGGTCCCCGGCGACGCGCCGGGCGTGAGCGCGGCGGCGCCCGAGAAGAAGATGGGCATGAAGGGCTCGCCCACCGCCCAGGTCCACTTCGACGGCGTACGGATCTCCGACGACCGGCGCATCGGCGAGGAGGGGCAGGGCTTCGCGATCGCCCTGTCCGCGCTCGACTCGGGGCGGCTCGGCATCGCGGCGTGCGCGATCGGCGTGGCGCAGGCGGCGCTCGACGAGGCGCTGACGTACGCCGCCGAAAGGCGCCAGTTCGGGAAGGCGATCGCCGACTTCCAGGGGCTGCGCTTCATGCTCGCCGACATGGCGACGCAGATCGAGGCGGGCCGCGCGCTCTACCTCGCGGCGGCGCGGCTGCGTGACGCGGGCCGGCCGTTCGCCCGGCAGGCGGCCATGGCCAAGCTGCACTGCACCGACACCGCGATGCGGGTCACCACCGACGCCGTGCAGATCCTCGGCGGCTACGGCTACACCGCGGACTTCGCGGTCGAGCGCTATATGCGCGAGGCCAAGGTGCTGCAGATCGTCGAGGGCACCAACCAGATCCAGCGGATGGTCATCGCCCGCCATCTCGTGGGTCCAGAGGAACGCTGAACTGGTCGAGGCCCCGCCAGGGCGCCGCGAGCCGCATCCACTCCGGGTCGTGGCGGCCCGGCAGGGTGCGGCCGCCCTCGGCCCAGGTCCGCATCAGGTCACGGTAGATGGGCGGGTCCTGGTAGCGCGGCGCGGTCGGCCGAACCGATTCTGCGGGTGCCGGGACGAAGAGGAGGCGCTGACGCCCGGTCGCTGAGGAGATGGGGGTCATACCAGGGCAACGCGGCGGACGCCGGACAGGTCACCGGGTAGCGGAATCGGGCGTGCGTTCACGGGCGTCCGGCCCCGTGTCCCCTCCGGGGCGGGTACGGCGTGCCGCCTCACGTTCCGGACGCACTGAACCGCACCACGGCGCACTGCGGGTCGTGATGCGGTTCAGTCACGGGTGTGGAGCGAGCAGGCCGGGAAGACCCGCGCTCAGGCCGCCTGGCGGCGCATGACGGGGACCCTGATCGGGCGCGAGCCCGGGCCGCCGACGTGCGAGAAGGGCTGGGTCCGCCAGTCGAGCCCCTGAGGGAGCGTCAACAGCAGGGCGGTGTCCTGCTCCTGCGGATCCGCGGACTCGTCCGCGGGGCGGGCGTCCGTGGCCTTGCGGCCGGTGCCGGCACAGACCGTGAGTCCGAACGGGTTCCACGGCGAGGCGCACAGCGCGTGCTCCGGCAGAACCTCTTCGTCCGCCAGCAGCGCGATGGGCTGAGCGCAGTCCGGGCAGACGACCCGGAACATCTCGAAGGTGTCGTAGAAGTCGAGCTCGTCGTCGAAGGCGTCGGGTTCGACGCCCTCCGGCTCGGGCTCGACGACGAGCTGAGGCCGCTTGGGCGCGGTGCGACCAGGGCGCTTAAGACTCTGCATTGGGTTCTCCCCCTCGGACTGGGCCGTATCGGCGCTGAGGCCTCGGCCACAGCAAGCACTTCCCGTCCCCTCTCGGCGGTAATCACGAGAACATCACGGAGACTGTTCGAGCACTGTGGCGTTCGTCACATGCCGCGCGCAGGTGCCCACTGCGGTGGGTTTGTCCCCCGGACGGCTGACCCCCGGCTTCCGGCCACATCACGAACCGGGCATGACCTGCGCTGCTCAGGTATCGGAGGAGATCAACGGCACTGTAGGTTCTTGCGCCATGGAGGAGCTGGACCGACAGATCGTGCAGCTGCTCGTCAAGGACGGGCGGATGAGCTACACCGACCTGGGCAAGGCCACGGGCCTGTCCACGTCGGCCGTGCACCAGCGGGTGCGCCGGCTGGAGCAGCGCGGCGTCATCCGCGGCTA
Organism: Streptomyces sp. CRCS-T-1; assembly: GCF_024442335.1. NCBI lineage: Bacteria > Bacillati > Actinomycetota > Actinomycetes > Kitasatosporales > Streptomycetaceae > Streptomyces > Streptomyces sp. CRCS-T-1. Next base: position 7,119,464 of record NZ_CP101651.1, read on the forward strand.
TGCCGCGGTCGTCGACCCGGAGGCGGTCGGGCTGCCCATGACCGCGTTCATCTCGGTCAAACCGTTCGACCCCAGCGCGCCCGACGACATCGCGGAGCGGCTCGCGGGCGTGCCGGAGATCGAGGCCTGCCACAGTGTCGCGGGCGACGAGAACTACATCCTCAAGGTGCGGGTCTCGACCCCGCACGAGCTGGAGGAACTGCTCGCCCGGGTGCGGTCGTTGGCAGGGGTCTCGACGCGGACGACGGTGGTCCTGTCCACGCCCTATGAGGCGCGGCCGCCGCGGATCTGAGCGCCGCCCGGCCTGGAAGGCCACCCTTGTTCGGAGCGACCCGGGTCAGGCGCGAGACTGTTGTCCATGAGTGAGTCCAGCGCCCCGTCGAAGACCGTCCTGCTCCGTCGTGGAGAGGTGCACAGCCCCGCCGATCCGTTCGCCACGGCGATGGTCGTGGAACGCGGGCAGATCGCCTGGGTGGGGTCGGAGGGGGCCGCCGACGCCTTCGTGGACGGCGTCGACGAGGTGATCGACCTGGACGGCGGGTTGGTCACTCCGGCGTTCACCGATGCGCATGTGCACACCACGGCCACCGGCCTCGCGCTCACCGGCCTCGATCTGTCGGCCGCTCCCTCGCTCGAGGCCGCCCTGGCCCTCGTACGGGACTTCGCCGCCTCCCGGCCGGACGACCGTGTCCTGCTCGGACACGGCTGGGACGCCGCCCGCTGGCCCGGCGGCCGCCCCCCGACCCGTGCGGAGCTGGACGAGGCCGCCGGACACCGGCCCCTCTACCTCAGCCGGATCGACGTCCACTCGGCGGTCGTCACCACGGCCCTGCTCGACCTGGTTCCCGGCGTCGCCCGCGCCGACGGACCCCTCACCGCCGACGCCCACCATGCCGTACGGGCCGCGGCGTTCGCGGGCGTGACGCCTCAGCAGCGCGTCGACGCGCAGCGCGCCGCTCTCGCGCACGCCGTCTCCCTCGGCATCGGCACGGTCCATGAGTGCGCCGGCCCGGAGATCTCCTCCGAGGACGACTTCACCGGCCTGCTGCGCCTGGCCGGCGGGGAAGCAGGGCCGCGCGTCGTCGGCTACTGGGCCGAGCGGGACGTCGCCAAGGCCCGGGAGCTGGGCGCGGTCGGCGCCGCGGGCGACCTGTTCGTCGACGGCGCCCTCGGCTCGCACACGGCCTGTCTGCACCAGCCGTACGCCGACGCCGGCCACACGGGCAACGCCTACCTGGACGCCGACGCCGTGGGCGCCCATGTCATCGCCTGCACCGAGGCGGGTCTCCAGGCCGGCTTCCACGCCATCGGCGACGCGGCGGTGGACGCCGTGGTCGAGGGCGTGCGCACCGCCGCCGAGAAGCTGGGCCTCGCCCGCGTCCGCGCCGCCCGCCACCGCGTCGAGCACGCCGAGATGCTCACCCCGGACGCGATCACGGCCTTCGCCGAACTCGGCCTCACCGCCTCCGTGCAGCCCGCCTTCGACGCCCTGTGGGGCGGCGAGGACGGCATGTACGCACAGCGGCTGGGCGCCGGGCGGGCGCGTGCGCTGAACCCGTTCGCGGCCCTGCTGCGCGCCGGTGTCCCGCTCGCCTTCGGCTCCGACAGCCCGGTCACCCCGCTCGACCCCTGGGGCACGGTCCGGGCCGCCGCCTTCCACCGCACGCCGGAGCACCGCGTCTCCGTGCGCGCCGCGTTCACGGCGCACACGCGCGGCGGCTGGCGGGCCGTGGGGCGGGACGACGCGGGCGTCCTGGTGCCGGGCGCCCCCGCCGACTACGCGGTGTGGCACACCGGCGAGCTCGTGGTGCAGGCCCCGGACGACCGGGTCGCCCGCTGGTCCACGGACCCCCGCTCCGGCACCCCGGGCCTGCCCGACCTCACACCGGGCCGCGACCTGCCCGTCTGTCTGCGCACCGTGGTGGGCGGACGCACGGTCTTCGTACGGCCGGGCGAGTGATCTACGGGGGTGGCGCGCATGAGATCGTGTGCCACGCCCCCGGCGCGCGACCTGCGCATCCTCCGCACTGACCAGGCCTTTGCCGGACAATGCGCAGGTCAAACGGCTGTTGACAGGCAGCCGCAGGTGGCCGGTAGGTTCGGCGGAGTCCACCACCGGACGCCCGACCGGGAACGTCCGCGCACTCGCCGCAGCGCCGCCGGGTCAGGGACGGTGTGCCGCAGCGGGCACCGCCACTGGGAGCCAGGCTCAGGCCGGCACAGCGCCGAGGGAACGTTCCGGCCGGTCGGGGAGGTGTGACCCGGGAGGGGCCCGGACGCTCAGTAGACAACGGCTTTCGGTCGATCCGCAGCCAGCGGGTCCCAGGTCGGCCCGAAGGGCGCCGGGCCCCCATCCGCCGTACGCTCGTCCGCGAAAGCGCATTCTTACCCGCGCCTCGCGGATTCGACACCCCTGTTCGAACGTCCTGTCGCGTCATCGCAGGCCGGGCCCATTAAGGTGGATCCCTGCGTACGGACTTGAAGGGGCATCAGTGAACGACGGCGACGGAACCCTCGCGGCAGGAGCCCAGGGGAGGAAGTTCGGCCCGCTCGGCACCGCCTTGGTGATCATCCCGACCTACAACGAGGCGGAGAACATCAAGAGCATCGTCGGCCGGGTGCGCGAGGCCGTCCCCGAGGCGCACGTACTCGTGGCCGACGACAACAGCCCGGACGGCACGGGCAAGCTGGCCGACGAGCTGACGGTGGACGACGACCACGTCCATGTGCTGCACCGCAAGGGCAAGGAGGGCCTGGGCGCCGCCTACCTGGCGGGCTTCCGCTGGGGCCTGGAGCGCGACTACGGCGTGCTGATCGAGATGGACGCCGACGGCTCCCACCAGCCCGAGGAACTGCCCCGGCTGCTCACCGCCCTCAAGAGCGCCGACCTGGTACTCGGCTCGCGCTGGGTTCCCGGCGGCCGGGTGGTGAACTGGCCGAAGTCCCGTGAGGCGATCTCCCGGGGCGGCAGCCTCTACTCCCGTCTCGCGCTCGACCTGCCGCTGCGCGACATCACCGGCGGCTACCGGGCGTTCCGCCGCGAGACCCTGGAGGGCCTCGGGCTCGACGAGGTCGCTTCCCAGGGCTACTGCTTTCAGGTCGACCTGGCGCGTCGCTCGGTCAAGGCCGGCTACCACGTCGTCGAGGTGCCGATCACCTTCGTCGAGCGCGAGCACGGCGACTCCAAGATGAGCCGCGACATCCTCGTCGAGGCACTGTGGCGGGTCACGGCGTGGGGCGTGGGGGAGCGGGTCGGCAAGGTCACGGGGCGCGGCGGCAAGCAGGACCGGTCCTAGCGGACGTCCGGGGGCGCTCAGGAGTGGCTGATCTGCCCTTATCCCGGACTGAGCCGGGTCCAGGCACACTGGAGGCATGACGACTGGCGCTCAGACCCCCAGTACCCCTGCCCGGCCCCGGCGCTCCCGGCTGCGCACCTTCCTGCCGCTGGGGCTCGCGGCATGGCTCGTGCTGGAGATCTGGCTGCTCACGGTGGTCGCGGGGGCGTCCAGCGGGCTGGTGGTCCTCCTCGTCCTGCTCGCGGGCCTCGTCCTCGGCTCGGTCGTGATCAAGCGGGCCGGGCGGCGTGCCTTCCGGAACCTCTCCGAGGCGCTGCAACAGCAGCAGAGCGGTGCGATGCCCGCGGCGGCCCGGCCGAACAGCGAGGGCAACGGCCTGATGATGCTGGGCGGGCTGCTGCTGATCATCCCCGGCCTGGTGTCGGACGCGGTGGGTCTGCTCCTGCTGCTGCCGCCGGTCCAGAAGGCCGTGAGCCGCTTCGCCGAGAGCACCTTCGAGCGCAAGCTCCGCGAGGCCGACCCCGGCACCTTGGGCGGGGCGTTCCAGCAGGCCCGTATGCACCGCCCGGACGGCAAGGTCGTCCCGGGCGAGGTCATCAGGGACGAGCCGGGCGACGCACCCAGGGAGCAGCGCCCGCCGCTGACGCACTGACTGTCCGGGCGCCCGGGCGCCCGGACCCGATGGCAGGGCACCCGGTCCGGCCAGGTCGGGCACACATGAGCATGTGAGCACGCGAGCAGGAAAAAACCGCGGGCGCCGTACATGACGTACGGCGCCCGCGGTTCTGATGCGCTGTTCGGCCAGGGCCGAAGAGGGTCAGGCCGACTTGCGGCTGCTGTCCCGGGGATGAATCGCGATGTTCATCGCACCGGAGCGCAGCACCGCCAGACGCTCCTCGAGGACCTCTTCGAGCTCCTCACGGGTGCGCCGCTCCATCAGCATGTCCCAATGCGTACGCGCGGGCTTGCCCTTCTTCTCTTCCGGGACATCGCCGTCCACGAGGAGTGCCTGGGCCCCGCAGACCTTGCACTCCCACTCCGGCGGGATCTCCGCCTCGACCGAGAAGGGCATCTCGAACCGGTGCCCCTTCTCGCATGCGTACTCCACGGCCTGGCGCGGAGCCAAGTCGATGCCGCGGTCCGTCTCGTAGCTGGTCACCACGAGGCGCGTGCCGCGAAGAGCTCGCTCACTCATGAATCGTGCCTCCCGGGCTTGTCGCCCACAGGACAGGTGTCGCTGTCGTCGTCATCCGGTCAACGTCCGGTCGGCGGTAAAGATTCCCGTTCCGAGTCCCGTTCCGGGTCATGCGTCGCCGTCGTAGCCGCAGCCTTGTCAACCCTTGCAGTACCCACCAGCGCCCGGTTTGTCACATCTGCTAGCAGATGTAACCCAGCGTTTCGGCATCTTTGACGCGCAGTAACGGTACGCCTGGCAGGCCAAACGCGTACACTACAGCCCTTTCGCGCCGAGTGCTAAATCTTGTCAGGAACCGGATTCCCCGCTTCACGGATCGCACGCCCCACGGGTACCCGCAGGAGCAGGACGAATCCGATGACGAAGAAGCCGACCAGCGAGATGATCGCGTCCCGGTAGCTCCCGGTGAGCTGGTAGGTGAGCCCGAACAGCAGGGGCCCGAGCCAGCTCATGCCGCGGTCGCTCATCTCGTACGCCGCGAAGTACTCGGCCTCCTTCCCCGGCGGGACGAGGTGGGAGAACAGGGAGCGGGACAGCGCCTGGCTGCCGCCGAGGACCAGGCCGATCCCGGCGGCCAGGACGAAGAACCACACCGGCGCCCCGGCCGGCAGGAAGAATCCGGCCGCCAGCGTCACCGTCCACGCGACCAGCGAGCCGAGGATGGTGCGCTTGGCCCCGTAGGTCCGGGCCAGCCGGCCCATCGTCAGCGCGCCCGCCACCGCCAGCACCTGCACCAGCAGGATGGCGCCGATCAGGGTGGACTGCCCGAGGCCCAGTTCCTTCGAGCCGTAGACCGAGGCCTGGGAGATCACCGTCTGGATGCCGTCGTTGTAGACGAGGTATGCGAGCAGGAAGGCCAGGGTCAGTGGGTGGCGGCGCATGTCGCGGACGGTCGCCGCGAGCTGCCGGAAGCCGGGGAGTGCTCCCTCGCGCGCGGCGGCCCTGCGGTCGCGCAGCCGCCGGAGCGGGATGAGGGCGAACGCGCCCCACCACAGACCGGCCGACGCCAGGCAGATGCGGACCGCCGTGCTCTCGGAGATGCCGAAGCTCTCGTGCCCCGTATAGAGGACGAGGTTGGCGACGAGGACCAGCGATCCCGAGGCGTAGCCGAAGGCCCAGCCGCGGGAGGAGACCGCGTCCCGTTGCTCGGGCGGGGCGATCTGCGGCAGATAGGAGTTGTAGAGCATCATCGCCACGGACTGGGCCGCGTTCGCGACGACCAGGAGGGCCCCGCCCAGCAGATAGCGGTCGCCGTCCAGGAAGAACATGGCCGCCGTGGCCGTGGCGCCCGTGTAGGCGGCGATCGCGAGCAGCGGCTTCTTGCGGCCGGTGCGGTCGGCGGCGGCGCCCACCAAGGGCATCACCAGCACGGCCACGATCACCGACAGGGACACCGAGTACGCGAAGAAGGCCCCGGCGCGCACCGGGATCCCGAGGGGGTGGACGTACCCCTCGGCGTCGGCGGCCGACTCGGCGACCGAGGTCAGATAGGGGCCCAGGAAGACGGTGAGCACGCTCGTCGAGTAGACGGAGCACGCCCAGTCGTAGAAGTACCAGCCGCGCTGCTCGCGTTTGAGATCAGCCGCCCCGTCGTCCTGCGGTGTCCGCACGGTGTCGGTGCCCACCCGTGCCCTCGCTTCCCCGTGAACGCGCGGAGGGCGGCGGGGCGGGGTGTCAGACCCAGACGCCGCGGTCCTCCATGACCTTGCGCAACGTGTCGATGTGATCGGTCATGATGCCATCCACACCCAGGTCCAGGAGCCGGTGCATGCCCTCGGGGTCGTTGACGGTCCACACATGCACCTGGAGCCCGCGGGCGTGGGCGGCGTGCAGGAAGCGGCGGTCCACGACCTGGATGCCGGACTGGATCTCGGGGACCTGGGCAGCGACCGCCGAGCGGCGCACCGCGGCGGGCAGCCCCCAGGAGCGCAGCCGCAGGTTGAGCACGCCCCGGGTGCCGTACGACGTGGCCAGACGCGGGCCGGCCAGCCGCTGGGCGCGCACCACGCGGGCCTCGGAGAACGAGCCGAGGCAGATCCGGTCCCAGGCGTCCGTGCGCCCGACCAGGTCCAGGAAGGGCAGCAGGGCGGCCTCCGCCTTGACGTCCACGTTCCAGCGCACCTCGGGGAAGGTCTCCAGGAGCTCCTCGAAGAGGGGCAGCGGCTCCTGGCCCGCCACGCGCGCGTGCCGTATCTCGTCCCACGGCAGGTCGGCGATCCGGCCGGCGCCGTCCGTCACCCGGTCCAGGGTCGCGTCGTGGAAGGCGACGAGCTTGCCGTCCCGGGTGGTGTGGACGTCGGTCTCGATGTACCGGTAGCCCGCCTCGACGGCGCACCGGAACTGCCGCACGGTGTTCTCCAGGCCGTCCGCGGCCCCGCCCCGGTGGGCGAAGGCGATGGGGCCGGGGTGGTCGAGATAGGGATGGCGTATCCGCGGGGTCACGGACGCAGTATCGCTCCTCGGGGTTGACCGGTGGCAACGACCGTGCTGCCGCCGGATGCCGCGGGGACGGCGAACACGCGCAGGAACAGCTGGGCGAGCGGGCCGATCGAGACCGCGTAGAGCACGGTGCCGATGCCGACGGTGCCGCCCAGGACGAAGCCCGTCGCCACGACCGTGAACTCGATGGCCGTGCGCACCACGCGGATCGAGACCCCCGTGCGCTGGTGCAGGCCCGTCATCAGGCCGTCGCGCGGACCCGGGCCGAAGCGCGCCGCGATGTACAGGCCGGTCGCCGCGCCGTTCAGGACGATCCCCGCCACCAACAGCGTCACGCGCGCCACCATCCCGTGCGCGTCGGGCACCAGGGCCAGTGTCGCGTCCATGGCCATGCCGATGACCAGCACGTTGGAGACCGTGCCCAGGCCCGGCCGCTGGCGCAGCGGGATCCAGGTGAGCAGCACCGCCGCGCCCACGATCGTCAGCACCACGCCGATCGACAGCCCCGTCCGTTCGGCGAGGCCCTGGTGCAGCACGTTCCACGGCTCCAGTCCGAGCCCGGACCGGACGAGCAGCGCCGAACTCGCGCCGTACAGCGCGAGACCGGCGTAGAGCTGGGTCAGCCGCCGGGTGAGATGGCGCCGCGTGGCCATGATGTGCCCTCCAGTGGTGCGAGTGGACTGATGCATGACACCCTGTGGCTTGGATGGAGAGGTCATCCATGGCCAATCCGGGGAAGGTGGACTGATTCCGATGGCGCAGTGGACTTCGGCCGTGGGTGCGGCACAGCTCGCCCGACTGCTCAACTCCCAGCAGGAGCGCCCGGCAGGGCCCGGCACCCGCCGCCCGCCCGCCTATCGCGCGCTCGCCGACGGCATCCGCCTGCTGGTGCTCGAAGGACGGGTGCCGGTTGCCGCCCGGCTGCCCGCCGAGCGGGAACTCGCCCTCTCCCTGTCCGTCAGCCGCACGACGGTCGCCGCGGCGTACGAGGCGCTGCGGGGCGAGGGCTTCCTGGAGTCCCGGCGCGGCGCGGGGAGCTGGACCGCCGTACCGGCCGGGAACCCGCTGCCCGCGCGCGGACTGGAACCGCTGCCGCCCGAGACCCTCGGCTCGATGATCGACCTGGGCTGTGCGGCGCTGCCCGCTCCCGAGCCCTGGCTGACCCGGGCCGTGCAGGGCGCCCTGGAGGAGCTGCCGCCGTACGCGCACACGCACGGCGACTATCCCGCCGGGCTGCCGGCGCTGCGGTCGATGATCGCCGAGCGGTACACCGCGCGCGGGATCCCGACCATGCCCGAGCAGATCATGGTGACGACCGGGGCGATGGGCGCGATCGACGCGATCTGCCATCTGTTCGCCGGGCGGGGCGAGCGCATCGCCGTCGAGTCGCCCTCGTACGCCAACATCCTCCAGCTGATGCGGGAGGCCGGGGCCCGGCTGGTGCCCGTCGCGATGGCCGAGGGGCTCACCGGCTGGGACATGGACCGCTGGCGGCAGGTCCTGCGGGACGCCGCGCCCCGGATCGCGTACGTCGTCGCCGACTTCCACAACCCGACCGGCGCGCTCGCGGACGAGGACCAGCGGCGGCAACTGGTCGACGCGGCGCGCTCCGCGGGGACCGTGCTGATCGCCGACGAGACGATGAGCGAGCTGTGGCTCGACCCGGACGTGCGGATGCCGAAGCCGGTGTGCTCCTTCGACCGGGCCGGGTCCACGGTGATCACGGTGGGGTCGGCGAGCAAGGCGTTCTGGGCCGGCATGCGCATCGGATGGGTGCGGGCCGCGCCGGACGTGATCCGCAGCCTGGTCGCCGCCCGGGCCTACGCCGACCTCGGCACGCCCGTGCTGGAGCAGCTGGCCGTCAACTGGCTGTTCGGGACAGGGGGCTGGGAACAGGCCGTGGAGGTGCGGCGCGAGCAGGCCCGGGAGAACCGCGACGAACTCGTGGCGGCGGTGCGGCGAGAGCTGCCCGGGTGGGAGTTCGAGGTGCCACAGGGCGGTCTGACGCTGTGGGTGCGGACCGGCGGGCTCTCCGGGTCGCGGCTCGCCGAGGCGGGGGAGCGGGTCGGCGTGCGAGTGCCGTCCGGGCCTCGGTTCGGCGTGGACGGCGCGTTCGAGGGGTATGTGCGGCTGCCGTTCACCGTGGGGGGCGCGGTGGCCGAGGAGGCGGCTGTGCGGCTGGCCGCGGCGGCGCGGATCGTGGAGGAGGGCGGCGCGGGGGGCGGTGAGGCGCCGCGGACGTTCGTGGCGTAGGGCTCCGCGGCTCAGCCGCGCAAGGCGCAGCCGCCGCCGGGCCGGTCCCGGCGCCCGGCCGGCGTGGCCGGGGCGTCCGGCGTGGCTAGGTCGCCTTTGCCTTCGTCTTTGTCGGCTTGGTCAGGACCGGTACCGGGTTCGGGATCGTGTCCTTCGGCTTGGTCAGGACCGGTACCGGGTCAGGAGCGGGTTCCGGCTTGGGGTCCGTCGTGAGCGGCTTCGCCTCCGTGCCCTCCGGGTCGGGGACCGTCTCGCCGTCCGCCGGTGTCGTGCGGGGCGGGAGGAGATCCAGGACCGCCTGGCGGTGGGCGTCGGACGTGGTGTCGTCGTAGGGGTTCGGCGTGGCCGGGACCTGGAGGCGGTGGACCGGGCCGAGGCCCAGGCGGGCGTAGCCGCGGCCGGGCGGGACCTCCTCGACGGGGGTGGTGTGCGGGGGCGCGCCGAGGACGGACTCGAGCTGCTCGGCCGTCGCCGGGCCGAGGACCACGCGTGCGCGGGTGTGCTGCCGTACCGGCTCGCCGAGGGCGTCCATGGTGTCGAGCTGCTCGGCCACGACCACCGTCACATTCGCCGGGCGGCCGTGCCGGAGCGGGACCTGGAGGAGGGACTGCGGGTCCTTGCGGTCCTGCGCGGCGGCCAGATGGGTGAACGCCGTCGGACGGTCCAGGAGGATCCACAGCGGACGCTTGGTGTCGTCCGGCGGCGGCTCGCCCTCCTGGTGGGCCCGGTTGGCGGCGATCAGCCGACGTTCCGTCTCGGTCGCGGCCCACTCCAGGCTCGCCACCACCCCGGGCAGGCCGCATTCGACGGCCAGTACGCCGTCCCGGCCGGTCAGGCAGGCGTATTCGCCGGTGCCGCCGCCGTCGACGATCACCACGTCGCCGTGCTGGAGGGCCTGCAGGGCGATGGACCGCAGCAGCGTCGAGGTGCCGGTGCCCGGCTGGCCGAGGGCGAGCAGATGGGGCTCGGTGGAGCGCAGGCCCGTGCGCCACAGCACCGGGGGCACGTCCCGCTGCTGCTCGCCGTGGACGAGCGGGAGGGTGCGCTGGACCAGGGTCGGGTCGGTGAAGCCGAGGACCGTCTCGCCCGGAGCGGTGACGAAGCGCTGGGCGGCGATGTCGACGGCGAGCGGCATGAGCACGCTGACCGTCAACTGGTTGCCCTCCTCTTCCCACGAGAAGTGGTATTCGCGCCCCCGGCCCGACTTGGCCGCGAGCAGGCCCTCGATCCGGGCGCGTGACTCGGCCTCGCCGTCGGCGAAGTACGCCGGGTAGTGGATCACCAGATGCGAGATCCGGCCGCCGCCGTCGAAGGCGTAGGTGGGGAAGGCCTTCTCCCAGGAGCCGCCGTGGGAGTAGAGCGGCTCGGGGTCCTCGGCGGTGGAGAAGTACGGCACGAGCGCTTCGTACAGGGACTGCAGGCGCTGGGTCTGCGACTCGTCGGGCCCGTCGGACGCCGCCGCGGCGCGTTCCCGGCCCTGCCATGCGGCCGCCGCCATCAGGGTGATGGCGGCGAGCAGCGGTCCGTACGGCATCAGGGCCACGACGAGGATCACGGAGGCCACCAGGAACAGCAGCGCTCCCCGTTTCTCCTTGGGGGTCTCGCTCCATCTGCGCCGTCCGGCCGCTGCCAGCCGGCGCAGTCCGCGCGTGATCGTGATCAGCGGATGGAGGACGTCCGTGGCGCTGTCGGCGGCCGTTCGGGCCAGCTCCCGGCTCCGGACGAGCTGCGCGCTGCCGTTGCTCAGGATGCGGGGGAGGGGACGCCGGGCCACTGCTGCCTCCGATGAGTGCGTACGGGCGGGATGCGCACGGCGTGCGGGGCCGTCAGAACTTGATTCCGCCCAGGAGGCTCGCCAGGCTCTCGCCGCCTGCCTTGATGCTCGGGGCGATGGCCGTGCTGGCCAGGTAGAAGCCGAAGAGCATCGCGACCACGGCGTGCGACGCCTTGAGGCCGTCCTTGCGGAAGAAGATGAAGACGACGATGCCGAGCAGGACCACGCCTGAGATGGAGAGGATCATTTGGGTTCTCCTGGTTCGCGGGGACAGTCACCATGAGTACTTCCAGGCTCACAGGATGTATCCATACGATAAAAGGTGCAACTGGGTGGAAATCGGGTGGTTTCTCCCAGGCTGCGGCGTGGTCCGGAACCGGTCGAGCTGGGGTGTTGTGCTCGCCCGGGTCTGTGGTGATCTTTACCTCGGGCACATCGGGTCATGTGCCGCGCGAGCCAGTACCCTGGCGATTCACTCGTACGGCTGCACCATTCGCAGGCGTGCGCACCCGACGTGATGAGCAGTGGAGAGGCGGTCCGGCCGATGACCGAAGTCCCCGACCCCGAGGTCGTGGAGCTGGCGACCAAGATCTTCGATCTGGCCCGGCGGGGACGGACCGAGGCGCTCGTGGCGTATGTCGACGCGGGTGTTCCGGCCAACCTCACCAATGACCGCGGCGACTCGCTCGTGATGCTCGCCGCCTATCACGGCCATTCCGAGGCGGTGCGCGCGCTGCTCGCCCGCGGGGCCGAGGCCGACCGGGTGAACGACCGAGGCCAGACCCCGCTCGCGGGAGCGGCCTTCAAGGGCGAGACGGACGTCATCAAGGCCCTCCTGGAGGGCGGCGCCGACCCGTCCGCCGGCACGCCGTCGGCCGTCGACACGGCTCGGATGTTCGGCCGGACGGAACTGCTCGAACTGTTCGGCGAGCGCTGAGCCGACCAGTCTGACCTGGAACGACACAGAAAACGGGGGAGGCGGTACAGGGCCGCCGAAATTTCGGTCGCGGCAGACGGAAGAGCCGAGTCATCATGACGACGTGGTTCACGGACGTGATGGTTGGGCAGGTGTTGCCGCACCGCGCGGGCCGTGACGCGGTCCGCAAGGGGCCACCGACGAGAGGCAGAGGAAGATGGTCTACAGCAAGCAGGAAACGGCGGGCACTCCGACGTGTTGTCGCGCGGCCAGGTAGTACACGTCCCCGGTTGCGTCGACGCTTGATGTGAGGCTGTTTCCCATGTTCGATCCGGTCATAGCGCCCAGCGGTACGCTGCTCGGCCTGCTCCAACGGGGCCGCGGCGACGGCACGCTGCACGCGCTCACCGCCCCGCGCCCCGAGGCGCTCGCGGCGCTGAACCACTGTGTGCTGCGCGATCCCCGCCACGACTGGCAGGTGGAGAACCGCTCCCTCTACTACGCCCGCCTCTACCTCGACCTGAACGGCGAGCTGGACGCGATCGAGGCCCATCTCTTCGACGCCGAGGACGTCCTCGACGCCGAGGAGTCACGCACCGGCCTCGCCCTCGCCGTCCTCGGGCACCTCGCCTCCTACGGCCGGCGGGACGCGCTCGAACTGCTGCGCAGGTACGCCGCCCACGGCTCGAACTGGGCCTGGGCCCTCGACGAACTCGCCCTCAGGGACGATGACGCCGGCCTGCGGGCCCTCGCCGCGCCCGTCCTCGCCCGGTTCCCGGCCGATCCGGAGGGCGAGGCCGAGCTGGCCGCGACCGTCCGCGACGCCTTCGAGCCCCGGCCGTGGCGGCTGTGGGCCGAGGATCCGCGCGAATCCATCGCCACCCGCGTGCGTGCCGCCCATGAGACCGGCAGTTTCGACCGCTGGCAGCGGCAGATGCGGCCGACGGGGCCGCGCCCGGGCTGGAGCGTGCAAGCCGTCTTCGATTGGGCCCAGCAGGGCCTCGACCGGGGTGCCGCACTCCATGTCCCGGCCGCCCGCTGCCTCACCGCCGTGGCCGGTCCCGAGGACCGGGCCGCGATCGTCCGGGCCGCGAAGGACGGTGGCGACGGAGCCCGGTGCACCGCCCTGCGCTACCTCGCCGAGGGCAACGACCCCGAGGCACTCGACCTGATCGAGGCCGCCGTGGCCACCGGCTCGACGGTCGTCGTGGAGGCCGCCGTCGACTCCTTCGAACGGATGCGCAGTCTCACGGCCGTGGACCGGGCGCGCGGCTGGGCCCACCGGCCCGACGAGCTGGGTGCCGCCGCCGGACGCGTCCTCGCCTGCCTGGGCGGGGTGCACGACCGGGACCTGGTCCTCGCGGCGCTACGCGAGGCGGTGCGCGGCGAAGGCCCCGACGCCCCGACCCTGTGGACCCTGGTCGACGGCACCGGACGGCTCGGCATCGCCTGCGCGGCACCCGTGCTCCGCCATGTCTACCGCGAGACCGCCTCCTCCCATCTGCGCGGCCGGGCCGCCCGGGCCCTCGCCGCCACCGACCCCTCCTTCGCCACCGGCTTCGCCGTCGAATGCCTCTGGGACTGCGAGGAGACCACCCGCGAACTCGCCGCCCGGCACGCCGAGACCGGCGACACCCGGGTCGTGGAGCGACTGCGCCGGCTCGCCGCCGACCCCGCCGAGGAGGCCGAGGTCCAGACGGCCGTACGCAGCCGGATCGGTCCCGAGGAGACCGCTGTGTGACCCCCTCTTCGCCAGGACGCCGGGGCGGATTCAGGCCGCCCGGGTGAACGAGGGGTGACTCGCGGGTCAGGAGCGTATGGACGCGGCCTGACCTGCGCGGGTGCACCTCAGAACGCTCATAGGACGTTCCTCGTCCGGAAAGATCCACGTTGACGCGGCCACGTCCGGCCCGGCGACAACACCGGTATGCGTGTCGTCATCGTGACCGAATCCTTTCCCCCCGATGTGAACGGCGTGGCCCACTGCGCGCTCCAGACCGCCCGGCACCTCGTCGATCGCGGTCACACCCCCGTCGTCATCGCCCCGGCCCCGGCGCCCGGCAACAAGCCCGACGCCTCCGCGCCGTGCCGCGTCGTCCACGTCCCCTCCCTCCCGCTCCCCGGCTACCCCCAGGTCCGCGTCGCCCTCCCCAGCCGCCGCCTGGCCGCCACCCTCATCGAGCACCGTGCCGATGTCGTCCACCTCGCCAGCCCCTTCGTCCTCGGCGTGCGCGGCATGGCCGCCGCCGCCCGCCTCGGCGTCCCCGCCGTCGCCGTCTACCAGACCGACCTGGCCGGATACGCCCGTACGTACATGGGCGCCGGAGAGGCCGCCGCCTGGCGGCGCATCCGCTCCGTCCACGGCGCCGCCGACCTCACCCTCGCCCCGTCCAGCGCCGCCCTGAACGACCTGGAGACGCACGGGGTGCCCCGGGTCAAGCTGTGGCCGCGCGGAGTCGACACCGAACGGTTCCGGCCGGACCGCCGCGACGAGGCCCTGCGCCGCGAGCTGGCCCCGGGCGGCGAGCTGATCGTCGGCTACGTCGGCCGACTCGCCCCCGAGAAGCAGGTCGAACTCCTCGCCGGTGTCTGCGGCTTGGAGGGCGTCAAGGTCGTGATCGTCGGCGACGGCCCCAGCCGGCCCGGCCTGGAGCAGGCGCTGCCCGGCGCGGTCTTCCTCGGCCGCCGCACCGGTGACGATCTCGCCCGGGTCTTCGCCTCGTTCGACGTCTTCGCGCACACGGGCCCCTTCGAGACCTTCTGCCAGACCGTGCAGGAGGCCATGGCCAGTGGTCTGCCGGTCGTGGCGCCCGCCGCGGGCGGGCCGCTGGACCTGGTCGCCCAAGGGCACACCGGGCTGCTGGTGCCGCCGCGCGACGCGACCGCCGTACGGGATGCCGTGCGGGCCCTGGCCGCCGATCCGGGGCTGCGGGCCGCCTTCGGCGCCGCCGGGCGGGCCACGGTCGAGGGCCGCACCTGGGCGGCCGTCGGCGACCAGCTCATCGGGCACTACGCGAACGTCCTCGCCGGGCGCAGGACGGTGGTGGCGGCATGAGCGCGCTCGGGACCGGCCAGTCGCTGCGGATCGTCCGCCTCGCCAACTTCGTCGCGCCCGCGTCCGGCGGTCTGCGCACCGCCCTGCGCGAACTCGGCAAGGGCTTCAAGGCGGCCGGGCACGAGCCCGTCCTCGTCGTCCCCGGCGAGCGGGCGAGCGACCGCGAGACCGAGCAGGGGAGGGTGATCACCCTCCCCGGACCGCTGCTGCCCGGCACCGGCGGCTATCGCGTCCTCGCCGACCGGCGGCGGGTGGCCCGGCTGCTGGAGGAACTCGCGCCGGACCGGCTTGAGGTGTCCGACCGTACGACCCTCAGGTGGACCGGCAAGTGGGCGCGGCGCGCCCGGATTCCGGCCGTGATGGTCTCCCACGAGACCGCCGACGGCGTGCTGCGCACCTGGGGCCTGCCCGAGGGGGCCGCCCGGCGTGCCGCCGACGCCCTCAACGTCCGTACGGCCCACACCTACGCGCGCGTGGTGTGCACCACCGAGTTCGCCGAGCGGGAGTTCGTGCGGATCGGGGCACGCAACGTCGTCCGGGCCCCGCTCGGCGTCGACCTGGTACAGCGGCACCCGGCGCTGCGCGATCCGGAGTTGCGGGCGCGGCACGCGCGCGAGGACGAGACGCTGCTCGTGATGTGCTCCCGGCTGTCCGTGGAGAAGCGGCCCGGTACGGCACTGGACGCCCTGGAGACGCTGCGGCGGCGCGGGCGACGGGCGCGGCTGGTGGTCGCGGGCGACGGTCCGCTGCGCGCGCGGCTCGAACAGCGGGCACGCGAGAGCGCCTTGCCGGTCACCTTCCTCGGGCATGTCTCCGACCGCGGGCTGCTCGGCGCGCTCCAGGCCTCCGCCGATGTCGCCCTGGCGCCCGGGCCCGCCGAGACGTTCGGGCTCGCCGCGCTGGAGGCCATGGCGTGCGGCACGCCCGTGGTGGCCAGCGCGTCGTCCGCGCTGTCCGAGGTGATCGGCTCCGCCGGGGCCGTCGCCGCGGACCACGGGGAGGCCTTCGCGGACGCCGTGGACCTGCTGCTGGAAGGCCTGGAGGCGGACCGGCGCGAGGCAGCACGCGCGCGTGCGGAGTGCTTCGGGTGGAACGCGGCGGTCGACGCCTTCCTCGCCGCGCACGACGCGGCCGTCCCCGTGCGCCCGTACGTGCCCGGAGGCGTGGCATGAGACCCCCGCGGTTCGTGGGAGCCCCGCGTTTCGTGGCCCTCGGCGACTCGCTGAGCGAGGGCGTGGGCGACCCCGTCGGCACCGGGTGGCGCGGCTGGGCCGCGCTGCTCGCCGACGGGCTCGCCGAGGGGCCCGCCCGGTTCACCAACCTCGCGGTGAGCGGGGCGCAGACCCGGGACGTGCTGGAGCGGCAGCTGCCCGCCGCGCTGGAGCTGCGGCCCGAGCTGGTGTCCGTCGTCGTCGGCGTCAACGACACCCTGCGCTGCACCTTCGACATCCAGGCCGTGGCGGCCCGGCTCGACCGGGTGTACCAGGCCTGCACCGAGCAGGGCGCGGTCCTGCTCACCGCGTGCCTGCCCGACCCGGGCACGATGCTCGGACTCCCGGGGGCCCTGGCCCACCCGCTGGCCCGGCGGCAACGGGCCGTGAACGCGGTCGTCCACGCCCTGTCCGACCGGTACGACGCCCTGCACCTGCACGCGTGCGAGGGCGACTGGACCACGGACCGCGCCATGTGGAGCGCGGACCGGCTGCACCCCGGCGAACGGGGACACCGGCAACTGGCCCTGCGCTTCCACGCGCTGCTCGCCGAGCACGGCCTCGCGACGGGGCCCGCGCCCTCGCCCGAGCCCGACTTCCCCGTCCCGACGAAATCCGCGAGCCTGTGGTGGCTGGCCACGGCCGGTACCGGCTGGGTGGCCCGCCGCTGCACCGACCTGCTGCCCCAGCTCCTGACCCTGGCCGCCGACGAGCTGCGGCACCGCGCCCGGGGCACCAGCGCCCGGCTCGACCTGCGGGCCTCCGCGGCGGTGTCGGCAGCACTGGCCGCGCTGTCGGTGGCGGAGCAGGCGGACGCCGCCTGACCCGTTCGGCGGCCTGCTCCTACCGGGTTCAGCGACGCCGTACGGCCACGAAACGCACCGGCGTACCCGGAACCGCCTGGGCGGCGGCCGGAAGGTCGGCGGCCCGGACCACCGCGATCACCGGATAACCCCCGGTGGTCGGATGGTCGGCCAGGAACACCACCGGCCTCCCGTCGGGCGGGACCTGGACCGCGCCCAGCACCATGCCCTCGCTGGGGAGTTCACCGTGCCGGGCCCGCTCCAGGGCGGGGCCTTCCGTGCGCAGCCCGATGCGGTTGCCGGAGGCGGACACCCGATAGGGGCGGGAGAGGAAAGCGCGTATGGCCTCCGGCGTGAACCAGTCGTCGCGCGGGCCGAGCGTCACCCGCAGGACCAGCTCTGACGGCGGCGCCGGCTGCGGGGCGACGTCCACGCGCGCGTGCGCACCGGTCGGCCGACCCAGCGGCAGCACCGTGCCGTCCGTGAGCGGGGCCGGGCCGAGCCCCGACAGCAGGTCCGTCGAACGGCTGCCGAGCACGGGCTCGACGGCGATGCCCCCGGAGAGACCCACGTACGCGCGGACGCCCGACAGCGCCGGACCGACGTCCAGCAGCGCCCCGGCGGGCACGCGCACCGGCGCGCCCCACGGGACGGGCCGGCCGTCCACCGTGACCCGGCAGTGCGCGCCCGCCACCGCGATCACGACTGTCGAACGGGGTCGTACGGCACAGCCGTTGAGCGTCGTCTCCAGCACGGCCGTCCCGCGCGGATTGCCGACCAGCCGGTTGACGAGGTCCGCGGCCGGCCCGTCCAGGGCACCGGAGCGGGGGACACCGAGATGGGCGTGCCCGGGGCGGCCGAGGTCCTGCACGGTGGTCAGGGCACCGGCCCGTACGACGGCGAGGGCGCGATCCGTCATGACCCCGCCTCGGGGACGAACCGCACGCGTGTGCCCGGCGACAGCAGCGCGGCGGGCACCCGCGCGTGGTCCCACAGGACGATGTCCGTCGTGCCGATGAGCTGCCAGCCGCCCGGCGACGAGCGCGGGTACACGCCCGTGTACGGGCCGGCCAGCGCCACCGACCCGGCGGGGACGGCCGTGCGCGGGGTGGCCCGGCGCGGGACGTCGTAGCGCGACGGCAGCCCGGTGAGATAGCCGAAGCCGGGCGCGAAGCCGCAGAACGCGACCCGGAACTCCGTCTCCGCGTGGATGCGGGCGACCTCCCGCTCCGGCACGCCCCAGTACGCGGCGACATCCGCCAGGTCCGGGCCGTCATACCTCAGGGGGATCTCGACCACCTCACGCGTGCGTGGGGGAGCGGGCGGCAGGTCGGCCGCGGTCAGTTCGGCGGCCAGCCGGGCGGGGGAGTCGAGGCCGTCGAGGAGGACCGTGCGGGCCGCGGGGACGATCTCACGGGCCGACAGCGAGCCCTCCGCGCGGCGTCGCAGCAGCTCCGCGTGCAGCGCTTGGGCCTCGTCGCCCGAGGCGACCTCGACGAGCAGCGCGTCCTCGCCGACGGGCCGGACCTTCATGCGAAGGCCTCCACCCGGATGCCCGACGTCTCCAGACGGCCCCGCACCCGGCGCGCCAAGTCCACCGCGCCGGGCGTGTCGCCGTGCAGGCACAGGGAACGCGCGCGTACCTCGATCCGGGTCCCCGAGAGGGAGGAGACCTCGCCCGAGCGGGCCAGGCTCAGCGAACGCTCCACGACGGCCTCCGGGTCGGTGACCACGGCGCCCTCCCGCGTGCGCGGCACCAGCGTGCCCGCGTCGGTGTACGCCCGGTCCGCGAACGCCTCCGTGACGACCGGCAGTCCGGACTTCCCGGCGAGGTCGAGCAGCCGCGAGCCGGGCAGGCCCAGCACGGGCAGCGCGGCATCCGCGAGGAGCACCCCGTCGACGACCGCGGCGGCCTGCTCCTCGTCGTGCACGACCCGGTTGTAGAGCGCGCCGTGCGGTTTGACGTAGGACACGCGGGAGCCCGCGGCCCGGGCGAAGACCTCCAGGGCGCCGATCTGGTAGGCCACTTCGGCCGCCAGTTCGGCGGACGGCACGTCCATCGCGCGCCGCCCGAACCCGGCCAGGTCCCGGTAGGACACCTGGGCGCCGATCCGTACCCCGCGCTCGGCCGCCAGCTCGCACACCCGGCGCATGGTGGCCGCGTCCCCGGCGTGGAAGCCGCACGCCACATTGGCGCTGGTGACCACGGACAGCAGCCGTTCGTCGTCGGTGAGCCGCCAGCGGCCGAAGCCCTCGCCGAGGTCGGCGTTCAGATCGATCGAGGTCACGTGTCGCATCTCCTGTCAGGCCACGCGGTACTGCTCGTCGCGGGCGTCGGTGAGGAACATCTGCCCCGGGGCGTGTGTGAGGGCGAACGGCGGACGCGAGGCCATCACGGCCGCCTGCGGGGTCACTCCGCACGCCCAGAACACCGGGATGTCGTCCGGTTCGGTGTCCACCGGGTCGCCGAAGTCGGGACGGCCGAGGTCGTCGATGCCGAGCCCCGCCGGATCGCCGCAGTGCACGGGGCTGCCGTGCACCGCCGGCAGCAGACTGCTCTCCCGGATCGCCGCGGCCAGGTGCGGGGGCGGCACCGGCCGCATGGACACCACCAGCGGCCCGTGCAGCCGCCCCGCCGGACGGCACTGCCGACTCGTCACGTACATCGGGACGTTGCGGCCCTGCTCGACATGACGGATCGGGACGCCCGCCTCGCTCAGCGCCCACTCGAAGGTGAAGCTGCAGCCGATCAGGAACGACACCAGGTCGTCCCGCCAGTGGGCGCGCACGTCCGTCGGCTCGTCCACCAACTCGCCGTCCCGCCACACCCGGTAGCGCGGCAGATCGGTGCGCAGATCCGCGCCGTCGGCGAGCACGGTCGTCCAGGATCCGGCGTCCGTGACGTCGAGGACGGGGCAGGGCTTGGGGTTGCGCTGGCAGAACAGCAGCATGTCGTAGGCCCAGTCGGCCGGCACCGAGATGAGGTTGACCTGGGTGTGACCGGCCGCGACCCCCGCTGTGGGGCCCGTCAGGCCCTCCCGGAAGCGGGTGCGGGCCGTTTTCGGGCTCCACGCGTGCGCGTGCTCGTCGGCGAGGACGACGGGGCGGTCCTCGGTCCCGGTGATCGGCGTGGCGTTCACGTGAGTTCCTTCCCACGCGTCTCCGGCAGCCCGAGCAGCGCCAGCGCGGCGAGGCCGTAGCCGATCGCCCCGAAGACCAGCGCGCCGCCGACGCCCCAGCTGTCGGCCAGGAATCCGACCATCGTCGGGAACACGGCGCCCACCGCGCGCCCGGTGTTGTACGTGAAGCCCTGCCCGGTGCCGCGTACCGCCGTCGGGTACAGCTCGCTCAGGTAGGAGCCGAATCCGCTGAAGATCGCCGACATACAGAAACCGAGGGGGAAACCGAGCACCAGGAGCAGGGTGTTGGCCCCGCTCGGGATGTTCGCGTACGCCAGGATGCAGATCGCCGACAGCAGGGCGAAGAGCCAGATGTTGCGCTTGCGGCCCAGCTTGTCGGTGAGGTAGCCGCCGGTGAGGTAGCCGATGAAGGCGCCCGATATCAGGAACGTCAGATAGCCGCCGGTGCCGACGACGGACAGCTCGCGCTCGGACTTCAGATACGTCGGCACCCAGGTGGCCAGCGTGTAGTAGCCGCCCTGGACACCGGTCGAGAGCAGCACGGAGAAGAGCGTGACCCGCAGCAGACCCGGCTTGAAGATCGCCTTGAAGGAACCCTTCTCCGCGCTCTGCTCACGAGCGGCGGCGGCCTCGGGAGCGTCCTGCACACTGCGCCGCAGCCAGATGACGAGCAGCGCCGGCAGCGCCCCGGTCCAGAACATGATGCGCCAGGCCAGATCGTCTCCGGCCACCGAGAAGACCAGCGTGTAGGCGATCACGGCGAGGCCCCAGCCCACGGCCCAGGAGCTCTGGATCGCGCCGAGCGTGCGGCCTCGGTTCTTGGCGCTCGCGTACTCGGCGACCAGGATCGCGCCGACCGCCCACTCGCCGCCGAAACCGAGTCCCTGGAGGGCGCGGAAGACCAGCAGCGTCTCGTAGTTGGGCGCGAAACCGCAGGCGACGGTGAAGACCGCGTAGGTGATCACCGTGATCATCAGGGCCTTCACCCGGCCGATGCGGTCCGCGAGGACGCCCGCGAGGGCGCCGCCGATCGCGGAGACCACCAGCGTGACCGTGGTGAAGAGACCGGTCTGGCCGCTGTTCAGGCCGAAGTAGGCGGACAGCGCGACCATGCTCAGCGGCAGCGTGAAGTAGTCGTACGAGTCGAGGGCATAGCCGCCGAAGGCACCGGTGAAGGCGCGGCGGCCCCGCGGGCCGAGGGCGCGCAGCCAGCCGAACGCCCCGTCGTCGTCGGTGCGTCCGGCCGCCACGGGGCGTGTGTCGTCGGTCAGGGCTTGCGGTGGAGGGGGCGTGCTCATGGGCACCTCGCAGAGGGGGGAGAGAGTGCTTCGGGCCGAGCCGTGCGTAGCACCGTAGGGGATTGTTCAACGATCCCTCAATACCCATGTTGGTTCTTCTTCTGATCTGCGATTGAATTCCCGCATGGCAGAGCAGCTGAAGGACCTCGCCGACGACCGGGCTCTCCTGGGGCGCACCAGCACCGCCGAGCGCGTCTCGGACATCCTCAGAAGCCGGATCGCCGAGGGCTACTTCCCGCCCGGGACACGGCTCTCCGAGGACAGCATCGGCGGGGCGCTCGGCGTCTCCCGCAACACGCTCCGCGAGGCGTTCCGCCTGCTCACCCATGAACGCCTGCTCGTCCACGAGCTGAACCGGGGCGTCTTCGTCCGGGTCCTGACCGTGGAGGACGTCGAGGACATCTACCGCACCCGCATGCTCGTCGAGTGCGCCGTCGTCCGCGGCCTCGGCGAGCCGCCCTACGGCCTCGACGGGCTCGCCGGTGCCGTCGCGGAGGGGCGGCGGGCGGCCCGGGAAGGTGACTGGAAGGCGGTGGGTACGGCCAACATCCACTTCCACCGGGAACTGGTGGCCCTCGCGGTGAGCGAGCGCACCGACGAGTTGATGCGGAGCGTCTTCGCCGAACTGCGTCTCGCGTTCCATGTGGTGGACGAGCCGCAGCGGCTGCACGAGCCGTACATCGCACGAAATGTCGCGATTCTTGAGGCTCTTCAGGGCGGGGACCGTGAGAAGGCCGAGAGCCTGCTCGCCGGCTACCTCGACGATTCGCTGGAGCGGGTTGTCGAGGTGTACCGGCGGCGGGTCGGCGAGGAGGGCTGAGGGGGCCGCCGAAGGTTCGATGAAAGGTCCGTTGCAGGTCCGCTGAGGGGGCGTACCCGCGTCGTTTGGGTGGTTGTCAGACCCAGGACCTAGTCTGTGCACCGTGACTTCGCCTGCATCGACGGACAGCGTTCCGCCCCAGCTCAGCGCGGGGCCGCGCCCCGCGCCGGGGCCGGCCGCCGACGAGGGCCTGGCGCGCCGCCTGCGCGCGCTCGCCTGCACCGCGCCGCTGCACGACCTGGACGCGCGCAAGGCCAACCTCGCGGGTGAGTACTCGGTGTACGGCATGGCGGAGGTCGCGCTCTCGGCCATCGACCTGGTCACCCTGAACATGGACTTCGACACGGGCGCGGACCACGACCAGATCGTCGCCCGCCTCGTCCCGCGCATCGCCGCGCAGGCCTCCCGGCGTCCCGCCGCCGAGCACGAGCGGGTGGCCCGCTGGGTCCTGGAGAACCTGATCAACGTCGGCAGCGTCGACCGCGGCTTCCGCGCGGTGTACGGCACCTTCGGGGCGGACGGCACCTATGTGCGCCGTGACTACGACTTCAAGCTGATCGAGGAGGTCCCGGGCCCCGGCGGCACGGTCTATCTCCGTACGACGGACGAGGCGGTCAACGTCCTCGTCGGCGCCCTCGACACCGATGTCACCAGCGCGCAGATCGCCGCCGAGGTCAAGCTGGAGGTGCTGATCAGCCGCGGCCGGCTCGCCGACGCCCAGCTCGCGGCCGAACAGGCCCGCTACCGCACCGTGCAGTACTCGGAGACCCTGCGCAGGGCCCTCGACGCGACCCGGCGCAATGTGCGCGCGGTGGACTGGCTGACCACCGTGCCCGACATGATCGCCGAGGCCCTGGAGCACGTCGCCGACCGCTACCGCCACGAGAACGCGATCCTCACCAACATCCGCAAGGCCCGCGACGAGTCCGAGGATCCCGAGCAGAAGCGCCGGGCCGCCGAGCTCGTCGACATCGTCAAGGACTGCATCCGCCGGCACACGCAGTTGCAGTCCCGGCTGCTCGAGGCCGGACCGCTGTTCCGCGCCGAGCAGGACCGGCAGGCCTTCGCCACCCCGATGACCACCTCGGGCATCGACCTCTACGGCCATCTCGTCGCCCCCGTCCTGCCGCTGTCGATCGAGCAGGCCGTCCGTGTCACGGACGCCTTCTTCGCCCGCGGCACCGGGCTGCGCACGCCTGTGTCCGTCAGGGTCGGGGACCTCGTCGACATACTGCTGACGCCGCCGGTGGAGCGGGAGCATCTGGGCGCGGAGATGCCCGAGCCGGACGTCATCGCCACACCCGACGACAGCCGGTTCAGCGAGGAGCAGATGGCGGCCGCGCAGGAGCTGCTCGACCTGCCGGCCGACGCGCCGCGCCGGCTGTCCGGCCTGCTGGCCGAGGCGCGCCGGCAGGATCCCGAACTGCCGTATCTGGTGGCCCTGCTGGCGGTGCACGCGGCCAGTCCGCCGGTCGGTACGGCCTACCGCCAGGGAGAGCAGAAGCTGCTGTTCGCCGTGGACGACGGGACCGAGCTCGACGATCAGGAGTTCGGCGGCGCGGATCTGATCGTCGGGACGGCACTGCTGGACGCGGCGGGGATGGCGGCGGATCGGACCGAAGCGGCATGAGCGAGTGCCACGGGAACATGAGTGAGTACCACGGGACCATGAGTGAGTACCGCGGGAACAAGAAGAACGAGGAGCCCCGACCGTGAGCGAGCACGTCGAGTGGAGTGAGCCGGAGGGACCGGCCCCGACGGCCACCGCCGCCGTCACCCCCGCCGACGCCGCCGACGCGGCGCGGCTCGTGTCCTTCGGCCTGCAGCCCAAGCTGCAGCCGGCCCGCGACCAGGAGTACACGGACCTGCTGCGGCGCTACCGCGAGGACCCGCCGTTCGCGCGGCTCGCCGACGCCGTGGCCACCGGTCTGGGACTCATCGTGCTGGAGGTGTCCCCGCGCGCGGGCATGGCCGTCACCGCCGCCGAGGACTCCGTGTTCGCCGTGCGCATGGGCGACTACGCGCGCCGTACGTCCGCCGACGGCGGCGACCGGTTCCTGCACGGACTCGCCCATCTCGCCGTCGCCGCCCTGGCCTTCCCGCGCCCCGAGGACCTCGCCGACGACGGCTACATCGGCCGGGTCACGGTCAACGGCGTCGACGCCTTCGTGCGCCAGGCCTGCCGCCGCCTGGAGGAGCGCGCCGCCGAGCAGGGCGAGAACACCGACCCGGCCACCGACACGCCCGGCCTGGAGGCCGCCTGGCGGATCTGGGTACGGCGCAGCGCGACCGGTGCCACCAAGGACGCGCGCCGGCTCGCCGGTTCGACCACCGGCATCGTCGCCAAGGCCGTCGCCTTCCTCACCGAATCCGGCTTCCTCCAGCGCACCGGCGACGACAACGGCGGCACGTACCGCACCACCGCCCGCTACCAGCTCCAGGTGCGCGACATGGCCGGCGGCGCCGCGATGGCCGAGCTGCTGGAGCTGGGCGTCGTCCCGGTCACGGACGGCACCGCGACGCTGCTGCCCGCCGAGGAGAGCGACGACCTGGAGCTGGTGGCCGACGCCGGGCTGCCGTTCCACTCCTCCTGACCCCCCCACTTCACGAAGGCTTACGAGAGTCCGCCATGTACGAGCTGTCCCGGGTCCGCCTCTACTCCATCGGGCCCGCAGGTGCGCGCTACGCCGACACCGTGCTTGACCTGCGCGGTGTGGGCGAGACCGTGCCCGACCCCGCGCCCACGCAGGCGGAGTTCTTCGAGGAGGAGCCCGTCGGCCCGCCGCGCCGGCCCGCGCCCGCGGGTGTGCTCTTCCTGGAGAACGGCGGCGGCAAGTCGGTGCTGCTCAAGCTGATCTTCTCGGTGATGCTGCCGGGCCACCGCAACACGCTCGGCGGCGCCAGCTCCGGTGTGCTGCGCAAGTTCCTGCTCGCCGACGACTGCGGACATGTCGCGCTGGAGTGGCAGCACGTGCTGACCGGTGAGTGCGTCGTCGTCGGCAAGGTCAGCGAGTGGCGCGGACGGCAGGTCTCCAACGACCCGCGGAAGTTCGCCGAGGCCTGGTACTCCTTCCGCCCCGGGCCCGGACTGAGCCTCGACAACCTCCCCGTCGCCGAGTCCACCGCCGTACGGGCCCCCGTCGAGGGCCAGTCGGGCGCGCGCGGCCGGCGTCGCACCATGAAGGGCTTCCGCGACGCGCTCACGGAGGCGGGCAAGACCTACCCGCACCTGGAGGTGCACTGGGAGGAGATCCACGACCGCTGGATCGAGCACCTGGGCGATCTCGGCCTCGACCCGGAACTCTTCCGCTATCAGCGGGAGATGAACGCCGACGAGGGCGAGGCCGCCGGTCTCTTCGCGGTCAAGAAAGACGCCGACTTCACCGATCTGCTGCTGCGCGCCGTCACCGACACCCGTGACACCGACGGACTCGCCGACCTGGTCGGCGGCTTCGGCAACAAGCTCGGCCGGCGCGCCGAGCTGATCGCCGAACGCGACTTCACCGCCGGGTCCGTCGACCTCCTCGGGCGGATCGTCGAGGCCGCCGAGGCCCGCACCCGCGCGCGGGACATCCACGCCGGAGCCGAGCGGCGCACGCGGAACCTGGCCCGCAAGCTGTCCGCGCGCGGTGTGCGGGAGCGGACCCGGGCCGCCGACCTGGCGCAGCGCGTCACCACCGCCGCGTCCGCGGTCACGCACGCCGAGGCGGCCCGCGAGAGCAGCGCGCTGATCTCCGCCGAACTCGCCTACCGGCACGCCTCGCTGGCCCTCGCCGCGGCCGAGAAGTCCGCCGCCGCGCAGAAGCGTGAGCTCGCCGACGCCCGCACGCTGTACTCCGCGTGGCAGGCCGCCGAGGCCGCACTGCGCCACCGCGCCGCCGCCGACCGTGTCGCCCGCGTGTCCGCCGCGATCCAGGAGGCGGAGCGCGACGCCGCCCCCGCGCTGGCCGCTCGCTCCAGGGCCGCCGTCGACCTCGTCCGGGCCCTGCACGCCGCCGCGGGCAACGCCGAGAACCTCGCCAACGATGAGGAGGAGCGCTCCGCAGCCCTCCAGGAGGTCAGCGACTCGGCCTACCGCGACTCCACCGCCGCCGCCACCGAGGCACAGCGCGCCCGCAGCGAGGTCGGGCACCTCAAGCAGCGCCTCGCCGAGGTCGAGCAGGAGACCGCCGAGGCGGTCCGGGCCGGCTGGCTCGACGACAGCGCGCCCGACGCCGACCCGGCCCGCGCGGCCCTCGCCGCCAGCGACGCCGAGAAGACCGCCGTCGCGGCCTGGGACGCGGCCCGCGAGGCATCCCGCCGGGCCACCGAGCACGCGCGCGAGACCGCGGCCACCGAGTCCCGCGCGGAACTCACCGCGGCCCGCGCGGCGGACGCGGCCACGGCGGCCGAGCGGTCGTACGAGGCCGAGCGCCGCACCGCCGAGGCCCTGGCGGGGGAGGAGCGGCTCGCCGAGATGCTGAGCCTCACCTCCGAGGCCCGGCCGGGCATCCCACAGCCCCGCCACGGCTCGGACGGCGAACCGGCCCTCCCGCCCACGTCCGGCGAACAGGGCCTCACCCCCGAGGAACTCGACCGCTTCGCCGACGACCTGCGCGACCTGCTCGACGACGCCGTCGGCTCCGCCGAACGCCAGCTCTTCGACCTGCGTACGGCCGCCGCCGACGACTCCCGGATCCTCGGCGCGCTCGGTGACGGCGGGCTGCTGCCGCCCGGCCCGGACGTGCTGGCCACGGTCGAGTACCTCGGCGAGCACGGCATCCCCGCGCTGCCCGGCTGGCGCTACCTCGCCCAGGCCGTCGACCCGGCCGACCACGCACGCGTGCTGGCCGCCCGGCCCGAACTCGTCGACGGCGTGATCATCACCGACCCCGACTCCCACGCACGCGCCCGTCAGGCGCTCGGCGACGCGGCACTGCTGCCCCGTTCCGCCGTGGCCGTGGGCACGGCGGCCGCCCTGCTCGCCCCGACCCCCGCCCCGGACGCCGACACCGGCGACGTCTTCCTCGTCCCGCCGAACCCGGCCATGCACGACGAGCACGCCGCCGACGAGGAGCGGCAGACGCTGCGCGCCCGGGCGACCGAACGCGACGAGGAGATCCGCGCGCTCGCCGCCCGCCTCGGCAAGGACCGCGAGCTGGCCGCCCGGCTCGCCTCCTGGCGCACCGGCTGCCCCGACGGCCGCCTCGCCGAACTGGCCCGGGTCGCCCACGACACCCGCGAGTTCGCAGAGGAGTCGGAGGCGGAACTGGCCGAAGCGCGCACGGTCCGGGCCGAGGCCGACGAGACCGCGACCGAGGCCGCCCGGGTCCGGGACGAGCGGCAGGAAGCCGCCCAGAAGGCACGCCGCTCCGCCGACGCCCTCGCCGGGCTCGCCTTCCGGCTGCGCGAACGGGCCGGCTGGCAGGTCAGGCTGCGCGAACTGGCCGACGAGGCGACCGAGGCCGAGGCGGGCGCCCAGACCTGTCTGGAGCGCGCCCGCGCCGCCGACGAGGACCGGCGCGGCGCCCAGCGCGCCGCCGACGACGCGCGCCGCACCGCCCGCGCCCTGCGGGCCGAGCGCTCCGAGATCGCGGGCGCCCCCGACGACGTGCCCGAGGACGAGACCCAGACCCCGAAGGCCTCCCTGCCCGCCCTGCGCGAGGCCTACCGGGCCGCGTCCCAGGTGTACGAGAAGGTCGGCGTGGGCGCCGACCTGCGGGCCGAACAGGCCCGCGCGGAGAGCGACGAGAGCGCGGCCCGCGCGGAACTGGACCGGCTCAGCAACAAGGTCCGTACGCGCGCGGAGCAGCTCCTCGAATCCCCCGACGGCTCCGACGGACCCAGCCGCCAGGCCGCCGCCGCCCGGGCCGAGGAGCTGGTGCAGCTCCTGGAGACCCGTATGTCGAACGCGAGCGAGCAGCTCGGGCGGCTGCGCGGCGAGGCCGAACGGCACGCGCCCGAGGACGGCGATGCCCACACCGAGCTCCCTGAGGACTCGCAGCCCCGCGACGCCGAGCACGCCCAGACCCTGCTGCGCACCGCCACGGCCGAACTCGCCTCCCACACCGAGGCGCTCACCCAGGCACGGGAGGCGCACGCCGAACTCCTCGACGCCCACCGCGCCGCCGAGGACGCCGCGGGCGGCTTCGACGAGATCGCCGCCATGCTCCGCGACCTGCTGCGCGAGCACGCCACGGACGAGGAACACGAAGAGCCCGAGCCCTACCCCGGCAGCCCGGAGGAGGCCCGGCAGTCGGCCGCCGAGGCCCGCCGCTCCCTGCGCGGCTGCGCCGCCGACCTGTCCGCCGCCGAGGCCGCCGTCCGCGAGGCCAGCGACATCCTCGTCCGGCACGCCAACTCCACGCGCTACGAGCAGGTCCGCACCCCCGCACGGCAGCAGATCCGCGAACTGCCCGCTTCCGCGCTGCCCGAGCACGCCCAGAAGTGGGCGGACGCCTTCGCGCCCCGGCTCCGGGTCCTGACCGACGAACTGGAGCAGCTGGAGCGCAACCGCGACTCGATCGTGGACCGGCTGCGCGGCCTGGTCGAGTCGGCCCTGGCCACCCTGCGCTCCGCCCAGCGCCTCTCCCGTCTTCCCGAGGGCCTCGGCGAATGGTCGGGACAGGAGTTCCTGCGCATCCGCTTCGAGGAGCCCGACCAGGCCACGCTCACCGAGCGGCTGGGCGAGGTCATCGACGAGGCGACCCGCGCGGCCGTCAAGAAGAACTCCGACCTGCGGCGTGACGGCATGTCCCTGCTGCTGCGGGGCGTCGCCGCGGCCCTGCAGCCCAAGGGCGTCGCCGTCGAGATCCTCAAGCCCGACGCGGTGCTGCGCGCCGAGCGCGTCCCCGTCGGGCAGATGGGCGACGTCTTCTCCGGCGGCCAGCTCCTCACCGCCGCCATCGCCCTGTACTGCACGATGGCCGCGCTGCGGTCGAACGACCGGGGCCGCGACAAGCACCGGCACGCCGGCACCCTGTTCCTCGACAACCCCATCGGCCGCGCCAACGCCACGTACCTGCTGGAACTGCAGCGGGCGGTGTCGGACGCCCTCGGTGTCCAACTCCTCTACACCACAGGCCTGTTCGACACCACCGCGCTGGCCGAGTTCCCCCTGGTCATCCGCATGCGCAACGACGCCGACCTCAGGGCCGGCCTGAAGTACATCAGCGTCGAGGAACACCTCCGCCCGGGCCTGCCGCAGCAGCCCCAGGCGGGCGAGGCGGTACACAGTGAGATCACGGCGACGAGGATGTTCAAACGCCCGGCGTCCTCGACGCCCTAGCGGCGCGGCGAACTGCGCGACCGGCCACAACGGTCGCGCAGTCGCCCGCGGTCAGGCGGCTCCCCCCACGGTCAGGCGTCTGCCCGCAGGAGATCCGCGCACTTCTCGCCGATCATCATGGTCGTGATGCACGGGTTGACGGTGACCAGATCGGGCATCACCGACCCGTCCGCGACCCGCAGCCCCTGAACCCCCTTGACCAGCAGCCGCGCGTCCAAGGGGGCCGAAGGATCGTCGTCCGCACCCATCTTCACCGTGCAGGACGGGTGATAGACGGTGTTGTGCGTCCGCTGGATGTACCCGAGCAGTTCCTCGTCCGTCCGCAGGTCCGGCCCGGGCGCCAGCTCCGCCCCCGCCCAGCCGCTCAGCGCGGGCTGCTCGGCGATCCGCCGGGCCAGCCGCAGCCCGTAGGTCATCACGCGCGCGTCGTGCTCGTGCGTGAAGTACCGCGGATCCACCCTCGGTTTGTCCCGGTAGTCCCGTGTCCGCAGCCGCACCGTGCCTCGCGACTTCGCGCGCGTCACGTTGGGTGTGAGGCAGAAGGCGTTCTCGGAGGTGGGGTAGCCGTGCCGGGCGGTGTTCATGTCGAACGGCACGGACCCGTAGTGGAACATCAGATCCGGCCGGTCGAGCCCCGGCTCGGTGTCGTAGAAGATGCCCGCCTCCCACCACTGGCTGGACGTGGTGGTCATCGGCTGCCGGGCCTCCCACATGATCACCCCCTCGGGGTGGTCCTGGAGGTTCTCGCCGACGCCGGGGGCGTCCACGACGACCTCCACTCCGGTGTCGCGCAGGTGTCCGGCCGGTCCGATGCCCGACAGCATCAGCAGCTTCGGCGAGTCGATCGCCCCGCACGACACGATCACCTCGCGCCGGGCCCGTACGGTCCGGGTGTGGATCAGATCCGGGTCGAGGTACTCGGCGCCCACGCAGCGCCGCCCGTCCAGCACCAGCTTCTTGGCCCGTACCCCGGTGCGTACCTCCAGATTGGGCCGCTTGCCGAGGATCGGGTGCAGATAGGCGACCGAGGACGACTGGCGGATGTTGTTCTCGTCGGAGTTGATCTGGAACCAGCTCGCGCCCCGGACGACCGTCCGGCCCGTGTTGAAAGCGACCGTGGGGATGCCCGCCTGCGCGCACGCCTCCAGCAGGGCCGTGCCGCACGGGTCGTCGCTCTTCAGCGTGCGCAGCTTCACCGGGCCGGTGCGGCCGTGGTGGTCGCCTGGCGCGTCGTTGTTCTCCAGTCGCCGGTACAGCGGGAACAGGTCCGCCGCGCTCCAGCCCGTACAGCCCGCGGCCGCCCAGTCGTCGAGGTCCTCGGCGGGTGCCCAGAAGGCGATGCAGGAATTGTGGGAGGAGCAGCCGCCGAGCACCTTCGCCCGGGCGTGCCGCATGAAACTGTTCCCGCTGGCCTGCGGTTCGACCGGATAGTCCCAGTCGTAGCCGGACTCCAGCAGCCCCATCCAGCGCTCGAGGCGCAGGACGTCGTCGTCTCCGACGTCGCTCGGGCCGGCCTCCAGCACACACACCGTGATGGAGGGGTCCTCGGACAGCCGGGCCGCCACCACGTTGCCCGCGGTGCCGCCGCCGACCACGACGTAGTCGAACTCATGCGTACTCATGGGTCCTCCTTCAGTCGGCCGCCGGGGCGGAGAGGGGAGACGAGGCCGTGGTCTCCGAGCGGTGCTCGGCGAGCACGCCGGTCCGGTGCCGCTGGACGAACCAGTAGTAGGCGAAGCCGCCGCCCGCGATGACGGCCACGAACAGCACCGCGCCCCAGCGCAGGTACCAGTGGTAGGGCGCCGCCGCGTTGTAGACCGCGGCCCGCGGCCAGATGAGGTTGAGCGTCATGGCCCCGCCCCACAGCACGGCCAGGATGTTGACCGGCAGGCCCCAGCGGCCCAGGGAGAAGCGGCCCTCGCTCGCGGGCTGCCACTTCCCGCGCAGCCGGGCGACCAGCAGCGGCACCGTGACACCGAGGTAGGCGAGGTAGATCATGATGATGCCGATGCTGGTGACGACGGTGAAGATCTGCGGCTGGCGGATGTTGACCACCAGGATCGCCAGCGCCAGGATCCCGATGATCACGGTCGGCAGGACCGGCGTCTGGAAGCGCGGATGGCACTTGGCCAGCTTCGAGGACGCGGGCAGGTTGTTGTCGCGGGCCATCGCGAACGCCAGCCGGACGGCCGCCGTGTGGACCGCCAGGGCGCACACCGTCACCGCGATCAGCACACACCACAGCATCGCCTTGCCGGCCGTCGGGCCGAGCACGTTCAGGACGATGTACTGCAGACCGTCCGTGGAGAGCTGCTCGCCCTTGAGGCTGGACACGCTCATCAGCGCGAGCAGCAGGATCAGACCGCCGAGCACGAAGGACGCCACGATCGCCCGGATGATCGCGCGCGGGGCGTTCCGGGTCGGGTCCAGGGACTCCTCGCCGAGCGAGGCGGCCGTGTCGAAGCCGTACATGACGTACGCGGAGGCCAGCGAGGCCACCAGGAAGGCGCCCAGGTAGCCGTTTCCGTACCCCGCGCCGGTGCCCTGCGTCTCCATGACGACCTGCGGACCGCGCGTGATGTGGACGGCAAACATGACGATCAATACGACAGTGGCGATCAACTCGATGAACACGCCCGCCGTGTTGATCCTCGCCATCAACTTGACGCCGAAGGCGTTCACCAGGGTGGTGAACAGGATCAACACCGCGGCCAGGATGACCGCGTTGGTCGCCACGTCGTACGTACCGGTGCCGTCCCCCACGAACTGGAAGAACGACGAGATCTGCGGCAGCGTCAGCTGATAGGCCAGCGCCACGGCCGCGATGGACACGATCGAGGCGATCAGCATCATCCAGCCGGCGAGCCAGCCCAGATGCGGATTGCCTATCTTCTTCGACCAGTTGTAGACGGAGCCCGCGACGGGATAGCGGGCGGCGAGCTCCGCGAAGCAGAGCGCGACCATGAACTGGCCGATGAAGACCATCGGCCACGACCACCAGTAGGCGGGTCCGCCGCTGCCGTAGCCGAAGTAGAACAGCTGAAAGGTTCCGGTCAGGATCGATATGTAGCTGATCCCGGCGGCGAAGGTGTGGAAGTTGCCGAGAGTGCGCTTGAGCTCGGGTCTGTAGCCGAACTCGGTGAGTTCGGCGTCGTCCTGGCCGGGGGCGTCTTTGGACTGCGTGGTCGGTCTCATGGGCGGTTCCTCAATGGGTGTTCCTCGGGGCGGATTCGATCAGTCGAACCAACCCTGGGGGGTGGGACGGGTGTTGCGCCATATGTGCTTCGTCTCGCGATACTCGGCGAGCCCCGCGGGCCCGAGTTCGCGTCCGAAGCCTGACTGCTTGAAACCGCCCCATTCCGCCTGCGGAACGTAGGGGTGGAAGTCGTTGATCCAGACCGTTCCGAGGCGCAGCCGGTCCGCGACCCGCGCGGCCCGGGCCTCGTCGCTCGTCCACACGGCGCCCGCGAGACCGTAGATCGTGTCGTTGGCGAGACGTACGGCCTCCTCCTCGCCCGTGAACCGTTCGACGGTCAGGACCGGCCCGAAGGACTCCTCCTGGACCACGGACATGCCCGCGGCGCACTCGTCCAGCACGGTGGGCGGGTAGTAGAAGCCGCCGGCCAGGTCGTGGCGGTCCGGGCGCGAGCCGCCGCAGCGCAGCACCGCGCCCTCCGCCAGGCCCTTCGCCACATAGGCCTCGACCTTGGCACGATGCGCCGCCGAGATCAGCGGACCGGTCCGGGCCCGTTCGTCGAACGGCCCGCCCAGCCGGATCTCCCGCGCCCGTCGTACGACCTCGTCGACGAAGCGGTCGTGCAGACAGTCCTCGACGAGCAGCCGCGTCCCGGCCGAGCACACCTGCCCCGAGTGCAGGAACACGGCCGTCAGCGCCATGTCGACGGCCGCCTCGAAGCCGGCGTCGGCGAAGACGATGTTGGGGTTCTTGCCACCGAGTTCGAGGGCCACCTTCTTCACCGTCGGAGCGGCGGCGGCCATCAGCCGGCGGCCGGTCTCCAGGCCGCCGGTGAAGGAGACGAGGTCCACGTCCGGATGGTCGCCGAGCGGGGCACCCGCCTCCGGGCCCGCCCCGAGGACCAGATTGCCGACGCCCGGCGGAAGCCCGGCCTCCGCCAGCAGCCGCAGCAGGTGGATCGCGGTGTGCGGGGTCAGCTCGCTCGGCTTGAGCACGAAGGTGTTCCCGGCCGCGAGAGCCGGGGCGACCTTCCACGCCGTCTGCAGAAGCGGATAGTTCCAGGGCGTGATCAGCCCGCACACGCCGACCGGCTCGTGCACCACCCGGCTGTCGACGTCCGCCCGGCCCGTGTCGACGACCCGGCCGGACTCGCTCCCCACCAGCCGCCCGAAGTAGCGGAAGCAGTTCGCGATGTCGTCGATGTCGTACTCGCTCTCCACGAGCCGCTTGCCCGTGTCCAGGGACTCCGCGCGGGCGAGGGCCGCCTTGTCCCGGACGAGCAGGTCCGCGACGCGCAGCAGCATATCGCCGCGTTCCTGCGCGGGCGTCCGCGGCCAGGGCCCTTCGTCGAAGGCCCGGCGGGCCGCGGCGATCGCCTCCACCGTGTCCTTGCCGCCCGCCTCGTCCACGACCCCGACCAGGGAACCGTCGGCCGGGCAGCGGATCTCACGGGTGCGCTCGTCGAGGGCGCCCCGCCACTCACCGTCAATGAACAGGTCCGGCATGCGCGCCTCCCAGCCGTTCGACGAGCCACTCGTGGAAGATCCCGATGTGGTGCTCGTTGGGCACGAGTACACCCCCTTTTCGGTACGCCCGGGAAGCCATCGCAGGCTGCGTTCGTTCACAGGCCTCGAAATCTTGGAGGTTCACCCGATGAAAGAGCTCCACCGACCTCGACACATCCGCCCCTGACTCCACCACCTCCGGCGCGTACAGCCAGTCACACTCGACGACCGTGCGGTCCTCCGCGAGCGGGAACATCCGGTGCAGGATGACGTGGTCCGGGACGAGGTTCACGAAGACCGCCGGCTTGATCGTGATGGCGTAGTAGCGGCGGTCCTGGTCGGCGCCCACGGCCGGAAGCCTGCCGAAGCCCTCGCCGCCGTCGACGGTGAAGCCCTTGACCTCGTCGCCGAACTCGGCGCCATGGCCCACGTAGTACTGGGCGGCGTACCCCTCGGCGAACTCCGGGAGCACCTCGGTCAGTTCGGGGTGGATCGTCGCGCAGTGGTAGCACTCCATGAAGTTCTCGACGATCAGCTTCCAGTTCGCCTTCACGTCATAGGTGATGCGTTTTCCGAGCGCGAGGTTCTCCGTGCCGTAGTGGTCGATGGCCGCGACGTCGCCGAGCCGCTCGACGGCGGCCTGTACGACCGTCTCCTCGAAGGAGGGCGGTGCGTCCGCCAGGCACACCCAGGCGTAGCCGAGCCACTCACGCAGAGCGACATTGATCAACCCGTACGCGACGCGGTCGACGTCCGGCATCTTGATCAAGTTGGGTGCGGCGATCAACTTGCCGTCGAGGTCGTACGTCCAGGCGTGGTACGGGCACTGGAGGGTGCGGCGGTTCTCGCCCGACTCCTCCGTGCACAGGCGCGCCCCGCGATGGCGGCAGACGTTGAGGAAGGCCCGCAGTTCGCCCTTGCGGGTCCGGGTGATGATGACGTTCTCGCGACCGACCTGGACGGTGCGGAAGGCACCGGGCCGGTCCAGGTCGGAGCTGCGGACGGCACAGAACCACATCGACTCGAAGATGTGCTCCTGCTCCTGCCGGAAGACGTCCGGGTCGGTGTAGTAGCGCCCGGGGAGGGTGGCGATCAGGCTCGGGGTGATCGGGGTGGTCGTCACGTGCGTGCTCCTCGGAGAGGCCAAGGCATGCCTGCTAGCGGCGGATGCGCGTCATCTTCGGGTCGAACAGCGGCTCGTCGGCGACGGTGGCGGGGACCTTCTCGCCGAAGTACTCGATGTGCACGCCCGTGCCCGCGCTGAGACGGGCGGGCAGCCAGGCGTACGCGACGCAACGGCCGAGCGTGTAGCCGTACGACGCGCTGGTGACGTAGCCGGCGGGGGTGCCGTCGACGTACACGGGCTCCTTGCCGAGGACGACGGCGGCGGGGTCGTCGAGGAGGAGCGGGGTGAGACGGCGGCCGGGCTCGCCGGCCTCGGCAAGCGCCGCCTTGCCGACGAAGTCCTCCTTGTCCATCCGGACCGCGAAGCCGACACCCGCCTCGAACGGATCGTGCTCGTCGGTCATGTCGACGCCCCAGGCCCGATAGCCCTTCTCCAGGCGCAGGGAGTTGAAGGCCGAGCGGCCCGCCGCGACCACACCGAGGTCCCGGCCGGCCTCCCACAGCGTGTCCCAGAGCCGGAGCCCCAGGTCGGCGGTGGTGTACAGCTCCCAGCCGAGCTCGCCGACGTAGCTCAGCCGCATCGCGGTCACCGGGACATGCCCGATGTACGTCTCCTTCGCGCGGAAGTAGCCGAAGGCCTCGTGCGAGAAGTCGTCGGCGGTGAGCGGCTGGACGAGGTCACGGGCGAGCGGGCCCCACACACCGACGCAGCAGGTGCCGGAGGTGATGTCCCGGATGTGGACGTCCGCGGGCGCGTGGCGCAGCAGCAGGTCGAGGTCGGCGGGGGAGTTGGCGCCGACCTGGAAGCGGTCGGGGGCGAGGCGCGCCACGGTCAGGTCGGAGCGGATCCCGCCCGTCTCGTCGAGGAGGAGGGTGTAGGTGACCGCGCCGGGCTTCTTGCGGAGGTTGTTGCTGGTCATACGGTCCAGGAAGCCGAGGGCTCCGGGGCCGGTGACCTCGAGGCGGCGCAGGGGCGTCATGTCGTAGAGGGCGACCCCCTCGCGCGTCGCCCTGGCCTCGGCCGCCGCGATGGGCGACCAGTGGCGGGCCGACCAGACATCGCGCTCGGGCAGCGGACCGAGGGCATCAACCAGCGGGGCGTTCGCCTCGTACCAGTGCGGCCGCTCCCAGCCGCCGCCCTCCAGGAAGTACGCGCCGAGCTGCTGTTGCCGGGCGTGGAAGGGGCTGACCCGCAGGGGCCGGGGCCGCTCCAACGGCTGGAGCGGATGGATGACGTCGTACACCTCGACGAACTGCTGTGAACCCCGGTCACGGACGTACGACGGGGAACGCTGCGCCTCCTCGAAGCGCGTGAGGTCACACTCGTGCAGGTCGATCGACGGCCGCCCGTCCACCATCCACTCGGCGACGGCCTTGGCGACACCGGCCGAGTGCGTGACCCAGACGGCCTCGGCCAGCCAGAAGCCGCGCAGCGCCCGGGACTCGCCGAGGACCGGCATGCCGTCCGGGGTGAAGGAGAACACGCCGTTGAAGCCCGACTCGATCTCGGTGTCACGCAGGGCGGGCATCAGGCGGCGGCAGTCGGCCCAGCTGGGCGCCCAGTCCTCCTCCGTGAAGGGATAGGAGGACGGCATGTCCATGTGCCGGGCGCGGGCCTCGTCGTACGGCAGGACGGCGAAGGGGTCGACGGGCAGGGGCCGGTGGGCGTAGGAGCCGATGCCGATGCGGTCGGTGTGCTCACGGAAGTAGAGGTCGCGGTCCTGGAAGCGGAGGATCGGCTTCGAGGCCTCCGCGGTGGCACCGTTCAGCTCGGGGAGCGGCCTGGTCCTCGCGTACTGGTGGGCCAGCGGCTGCAGCGGGACGTCGACCCCGGCCATGCGGCCGATGACCGGGCCCCAGAAGCCGGCCGCCGAGACGACGTGGTCGGCCGGGAAGGTGCCCCGGTCGGTGACGACTCCGGTGACCTGGCCGTCCCGCCGCTCGATGCCGGTGACCGTGTGCCGGTCCAGGAAGCGGGCGCCCCGCTCGGCGGCCCGTGTCATCTGGGCGCGGGCGGCGAGCAGGGCGCGCGCCAGGCCGTCGTCCGGGGTGTGGAGGCCGCCGAGGACCACCGACTCGTCGATCAGCGGCCACAGTTCCTTGCAGCGCGCGGCGCCGACGAGCTCGCCGCGCACGCCCCAGGCGGCGGCGTAACCGGCCCTGCGGTGCAGCTCGGCGAGACGCTCGGGAGTGGTGGCCAGTTCCAGGCCGCCGACCGAGTTGAAGCAGGAGACGCCGTCGACGTCGAGCGAGGTGAACTTCTCGACCGTGTACCGGGCGAGGGCGGTGAGCGTCTTCGAGGGGCTGGTCTGGAAGACGAGGCCGGGCGCGTGCGAGGTGGAACCGCCCGGGGCGGGCAGGGGCCCCTGTTCGAGGACGGTGACGTCGGTCCAGCCGCGGGCCGTCAGCTCGTCGGCGAGGGAGCAGCCGACGATGCCGGCGCCGATGACGACCACGCGGGGGATTTCGGGTGTGCGGGACATGCCCCTCCTGTTCCTTGGCCTTGTCCTTGCCGGGGTGGATGAACACGCTGGGGGAGTGGGGGGAGTGGGGGGGAGCGGGGTGTCGGGTCTACGCGGCGCTCAGAGGACCACGACCGAGCGCAGCACCTCACCCCGGTGCATCCTCGCGAACGCCTCCTCCACCTGATCGAGCGCGATGGTCTCGCTGACGAAGGCGTTGAGGTCCAGCAGCCCGTACAGGTACTGGTCGACGAGGAACGGGAAGTCCCGGCTCGGCAGACAGTCCCCGTACCAGGACGACTTGATCGCGCCGCCCCGCGAGAACACGTCGATCAGCGGCAGTTCGACCTTCATCTCGGGGGAGGGCACACCGACCTGGACCAGCAGGCCCGCGTGGTCGCGCATGTAGAAGGCCTGCTTGAAGGTCTCGGGGCGGCCCACCGCGTCGATCGCGATGTCGACACCGAAGCCGTCCGTGAGTTCCCGCACCGCCTCGACAGGGTCGGTGCCCCGGGAGTTGACGGTGTGCGTGGCGCCGAACTTCTCCGCCCGGTCGAGCTTCCTGTCGTCGATGTCCACGGCGATGACCTTCATGGCGCCGTTGAGACAGGCGCCCGCGATCGCCGCGTTGCCGACGCCGCCGCAGCCGATCACGGCGACCGAGTCGCCCCGGCCGACCTGGCCGGTGTTGACCGCGGCGCCGTAGCCCGCCATCACCCCGCAGCCGATGAGCCCCGCGGCCTCCGGGCGCGCGGCCGGGTCGATCTTCACCGCCTGACCCGCCGCGACCAGCGTCTTCTCGGCGAAGGCGCCGATCCCGAGGGCGTTGGTGAGCGGCGTGCCGTCCAGCAGGGTCATCGGCTGGGCGGCGTTGCGGGAGTCGAAGCAGTACCAGGGGCGGCCACGGCGACAGGAACGACAACGGCCGCAGGGAGCACGCCAGGCCAGCACCACGTAGTCGCCGGGTTTGAGGTCGGTGACGCCCTCGCCGACCGCCTCGATCGTGCCGGCCGCCTCATGGCCCAGCAGGAACGGGAAATCGTCCGCGATCGCGCCCTCCCGGTAGTGCAGATCCGTGTGGCACACCCCGCACGCCTGCACGGTGACCAGGACCTCCCCGGGGCCGGGATCGGGAACCAGGATCGTCTGCACCTCGACGGGTGCGCCCTTCTTGACAGCGACTGCGGCACGGACCTCGTGTGGCACGACCACGCTCCTCTGCTGTTGCGCAATGCACGATGGGTTGCGCGATGAGGAACATAGTGGGAATCGCATCAACGAGCCGTCAAGAGGTACGTGTCAAGCCTTGGAAAACGGAACGGGACGGGCGAAACACACCGGACACACAACAGCGCGGGACCAGGGATCTCACCTGGTCCCGCGCTGCGTCTCCTGCGCTCCGGCCGATCCGCCCGGGCTACATCAGAAGCCGTATCCCATACGGCGGGACAGCTCGGCCGCCGCCGCCTCCGTACGCTTCGCCAGCTCCGGCAGCCGCTCCTGGCTCAGCCGGTACACCGGCCCCGAGACACTGAGCGACGCGATGACCTTGCCGTCGTGCGAGCGGATCGGCGACGCCGCCGCCGCGAGACCGATCTCCAGCTCCTCGACCGTGATCGCGTAGCCCTGCTGCACGACGGTGTCCAGCTCGCCGCGCAGCATGGACGCGACCGTGACCGTGCGCTCCGTGAACCGGTGCAGCGGGCGCGCCAGCAGGCCTTCGCGCAGGGTCGGCGGCATGTGGGCGAACAGCACCTTGCCGCTGGACGTGGCGTGCAGCGGGGTACGGCGGCCGAGCCAGTTCTGCGCGGTGACGGAGGCGGTGCCCCGGGCCTGCATGATGTTGACCGCCGCGTCGTCGTCCAGGACCGCGATGTTGACCGTCTCGCCCAGCTCGTCGGCGAGTTCCCGGCACACCGGGACGCCCTCCTGCGAGACATCCAGCCGCACTGCCGCCGCCCCCGCGAGGCGCAGTACGCCGGCGCCCAGGTAGTACTTGCCGCGGTCCTTCGCCTGGGCCACCAGGCCGCGGTTCTCCAGCACGCCGAGGAGCCGGAACGCCGTGGACTTGTGCACGTCCAGCTCGTCGGCGATCTCGGTGACGCCCGCCTCGCCGTGCCGGGCGAGGATCTCCAGGACGCTCACGGCGCGATCCACCGACTGGACCGCACTCGCCGCGCCTCTGCCACCCGGCTTGGCCGTGCCGTCTCCCGTACTCTCCGCGGCGTTCTGGGTCGGGTTCTCGTCGCGGTCGGACTGCTTCTGCGTGCGGGTCATGGCTGAACTCTCACCACCTGTCGGCCCTGTTTGGGCCGCATCTTCGGGAAACCCTTGACGCGACGGTCGCCCCGCCCGGATTCTGTTGCGTATAGCGCTTGCCAATGCGCCATGTGAAACATCATGTTACCGAAGCGTCCGGATCTCGGAAGGGGACGAGCTCCCGGCAGGGGGACTCGGTCCCGACGGCTCGACCGGACGCCGGCGCCACAAAAACCTCTCCGTGCCCGGACCCGCCCCGGTCCGTCGCACTCCCACGAACTGCCTACAGTCTGGCCGAACGGTCCGGCCACGTCCCGGACCGAAAGGGGGGCCCGTGATTCCCGTCTGCCGCCTCGAAGACCTCCCCAAGGGCGAATCCGTCCGTATCGAGACGACACCGCCCGTCGCCGTGTTCCACACCGACGACGGTGACCTCTACGCCATCGACGACACCTGCACCCACCAGGACGCCTCCCTCTCCGAGGGCTGGCTGGAGGGCTGTCTGGTCGAATGCCCGCTGCACGCCGCCTCGTTCGACCTGCGCACGGGCCGCCCGACCTGCCTCCCGGCCCGCCGCGCCGTCCGGACCCACAGCGTCACCGTCGTGGACGGCCTCATCCACGTCCACCTCGCAGCGGAGGAGGGGACGGCCGCGTGAACACGCAACGCGAGGGCGGCCCGAGCGGCACGACTGGCCCCATGGTTGCCGGGAGCGCGCACACCACCTCCGGCGGAGCCGGCGCCCCGGACACCGGCAGTGGGCCCGCAACGGGCGGAGCCGGCAAGGCTGATGCCGTCATGAGCAGTGCCGTGACGGGTGGAGCCAGTGCGTGGGACGCCGCGAGGAGGCATGCCGCATGCGAACCGTGACCATCGTCGGCGCGTCCCTCTCCGGCCTCTACGCGGCCCGGGAACTGCGCGCCCAGGGCTACGACGGGCGTCTGGTGATCGTCGGCGACGAACCCCACCACCCCTACGACCGGCCTCCCCTCTCCAAGGACTTCCTCACCGGCCGAGCCGACGAGACCCGACTCGCCCTCACCGACACCGAGGAGACCACCGAACTCGACGCCGAGTGGATCCTCGGCGTCCGCGCCCGAGCCCTCGACGCCCGCGGCCGCACCGTGCTCCTCGACGACGGCCGCACCGTGTCCACCGACGGCGTCGTCATCGCCACCGGCGCCTCGGCCCGCCGTCTCCCCGGCGACACCCTCGCCGGCGTACACACGCTGCGCACCCTGGACGACGCCCGTGCTCTGCGCGAGGAACTCACCCGGGGCCCGTGCCGCGTCGTCGTCATCGGCGGCGGCTTCATCGGCGCCGAGACCGCGTCCTCCTGCTCCTCCCTCGGCCACCGCGTCACCGTCGTCGAGGCCGCTCCGCTCCCTCTGGTGCCCCAACTCGGCGCCGAGATGGCCGCCGTGTGCGCCGCACTGCACCGTCGCGGCGGGGTGGACCTGGTCACCGGCACCGGCGTGAGCGGACTGCGGGGCACCAGCGCGGTCACCGGGGTGGATCTCACCGACGGCCGCACCCTCCCCGCCGACATCGTCATCGTCGGAATCGGCGCCACCCCCAACACCGCCTGGCTGGCCGGTTCGTCCCTGGCCCTGCACGACGGCGTCCTGTGCGACGACGGCTGTGCGACGGCCTTGCCCCAGGTGGTCGCCGTCGGCGACGTCGCCTGCGTCGGCGGCACCCGCGCCGAGCACTGGACATCGGCCACTCAGCAGCCCAGAGCCGCCGTGGCCAACCTGCTCGCCGGGCGAACCGTCGAGACCGCGACCGCCGTGCCCTATTTCTGGTCCGACCAGTACGGCGCCCGCATCCAGTTCACCGGCCGGCGTGCGGACGGCGACACCGTCCGCATCACCGAGGGCGAACTCTCCGACGGCGCACCGGCCGAGGGCGGCTTCCTCGCCCGGTACGAACGGGACGGCCGGACGACCGCGGTGCTCGCCGTGGACCGCCCGCGCCCGTTCATGCGGGCGCGACGCGAACTCGCCCGGGGCGCGGGGGAGGAGCAGGTGCGGTCCGCCGCCAGGTGAGGAGGACCGGCATGGGGCCTCGGCCGGGCGTCCGCTCCAAGGCTCGGACGCAGGTCTGCTCCGAGGCCCGGACGCAGCGCCACAAGCCCCGTGCCGCCACTCCTCACGAGTGGGACAGCTGCCCGGCCCCGCCCCGCCTGCGTATCCGCTCCTGGGCCCGCACGGCCGCGCGTGCCTGCCGTCGGGCCCGGCGCCGCTCACGGCGCAGGGCCCGTGCCGTGCTGCTCGGCATGGACACCACGCCGTGGCGCTGGTTCCAGACCTGACGCGTCACCCATACGTCGAGGGCTCCCCAGGTGGCCGCGATCGTGCTGACCACGCTGCTGATCACCATGGGGAACGCCAGCCAGGAGCCGGCCATCGTGCACAGGAAGGCCACCATCGCCTGGATCAGCGTCAAGGCGATGAGGAGCACCGCCCGCACGGCCGCCGTCCGCACCGGGTCCGGCAACCGCCGTCGCCGCGCCGGTTCCTCGACCCACAGGGGCCGGTTGTACTGCTGCTCGCGTACGCCGCGGCCCCCCTCGTGGGTCAGGGCCTCTCTCTCATGAGCTCTGGTCCTCGTCTCCTCGGCCGGAATGCCGCGATCAACCGCCTCGCGACTCCGATGCCCCGGCACGGGCGCCCCACCAGCCCTGGACGTCCCGCGCCGCTCCGCCGTGCCCATCAACGTGTCACTCCCCACCGCCAGCAGACCGCTCGCCCGTATCCGAAGACCCGTGCTCCCCAGTGGCTGCCCGGCTTGCGCTGTATTACGCCGCCCAGGTGCGGGATGCGGCTCCTGTGGCCGATTCCGCCCCCATCTCCCGTAGAGAAGGACGAACAACCCACCACGAAGATTCCCAAGAAGCGAAAAATTTCAGCCAACCGCCTTGGCGCGTCACGCCGATCGGCCCCCACGGCCGCCCCCGGATTCGGGGAGACAACTCCCGCAATGCCCGGACAACTCCCCATGCCTCGTGGCTGGCGCGGAAGTTCACCTTCCGGACCGGTCTTCGAGTTCCCTGTGGGTCGGTAGTAGGCTCGCGCCGTTTGTTGACGCACATGTGTACCCCCGGTAGGCCGGGGGCCCGAGCTGGGGGAGGCCATGCGCTTTCGCGGGAAGTCCATCCGCCGGAAGATCGTGGCGCTGCTTCTCGTGCCGCTGGTGTCCCTGAGTGCGATCTGGGCCTTCGCCACGGTGCTCACGGGGCGTGAGGCGGCCGACCTGTTCAATGTGTCGTCCGTGGTGGAGAAGATCGGCTACCCCATCGAGGACACCGTCCGCGTCCTCCAGGAGGAACGCCGCCAGACCCTCGTCCACCTCGCCGACCCCCGCGCCTCCGACGGGCTCGCAGCGCTCAGGCGCAGCCGGACCGCCACCGACGAGGCCGTCGCCGGTATCCGTGAGAACGCCCGGAATCCGGACGTGCGCGACGCGATGGGCGAGGACACCGACGAGCGGCTGACCGCGGTCCTGGACGCCTTCGAAGGCATCGAGTCACTTCGCAGCAGTGTCGAGGACGGCACCGTCAACCGTTCCCAGGCCCTCGACCTCTACAACCGGCTCGTCGACCCCTGCTACGTCCTGTTGGCCAACCTGCATGTGGTCGACAACGTCGAACTGGACAAGCAGTACCGCGCACTGGTCAATCTCGCCCGCGCCCGCGAACTCCTCTCCCGGGAGGACGCCCTCCTCGGCTCCGCCCTGATCGTCGGCAGGATCACCCACTCCGAAGAGCGCGACATCTCCGACCTCGTGGCCCAGCGCACCCTGATGTACGACGCCAACCTGCCGCTGCTGCCCGTCGCGGAGCGCGACCGCTACGAGAGCTTCTGGAAGAACGCCTCCTCCGCCCCTCTGCGCGTGGCCGAGGAAGCGGCCGTCTCCTCCGGGTCCGGAGCCCCCCGCGGGGTCTCCGCGAAGAGCTGGGACAGCGCCGCCGGCAACGTGCTCGACGAACTCGGCACCCTCAACGACCAGGCCAACGACCGCTACCAGGACCGCGTCGACCCGGTGGCCATGGGCGTCATCGCCAAGGCGGTCATCGCCGGCGCGCTCGGCCTGCTCGCGCTCCTGGTCTCCCTCTTCCTGTCCGTGCGCGTCGGCCGCACCCTCATCCGCGATCTGCGGCAGCTCCGCCTGGAGGCCCACGAGGCGTCCGGGGTCCGGCTGCCCAGCGTGATG
Organism: Streptomyces sp. CRCS-T-1; assembly: GCF_024442335.1. NCBI lineage: Bacteria > Bacillati > Actinomycetota > Actinomycetes > Kitasatosporales > Streptomycetaceae > Streptomyces > Streptomyces sp. CRCS-T-1. The sequence continues at coordinate 7,163,693 of NZ_CP101651.1, forward strand.
CGCCGCCTCTCCGCGGGCGAACAGGTCGACGTCGAGACCGAGGTCCCGCACCTCGAGTACGACAAGAACGAGATGGGCGAGGTCGGCCAGGCCCTCAACACCCTGCAGCGCGCCGCCGTCGAAGCCGCCGTCAAACAGGCCGAGCTGCGCGCCGGCGTCTCCGAGGTCTTCGTGAACCTCGCGCGCCGCAGCCAGGTCCTGCTCCACCGGCAGCTCACCCTGCTCGACGCCATGGAACGCAGGACCGAGGACACCGAGGAACTCGCCGACCTCTTCCGCATCGACCACCTGACCACCCGCATGCGCCGGCACGCCGAGGGCCTCGTGATCCTCTCCGGCGCCGCACCCTCCCGTCAGTGGCGCAAGCCCGTCCAGCTCATGGACGTCGTACGCGCCGCCGTCGCCGAGGTCGAGGACTACGAGCGCATCGAGGTCCGTCGCCTCCCCCGTATCGCCGTCACCGGCCCGGCCGTCGCCGACCTCACCCATCTCGTGGCCGAACTCCTGGAGAACGCCACCGTCTTCTCGCCGCCGCACACCGCCGTCCAGGTCCTGGGCGAGCGCGTCGCCAATGGCTTCACCCTGGAGATCCACGACCGCGGCCTCGGCATGGCCGCCGAAGCGCTCCTGGACGCCAACCTCCGGCTCGCCGAGACGCCGGAGTTCGAGCTGTCCGACACCGACCGGCTCGGTCTGTTCGTGGTCAGCCGGCTCGCCCAGCGGCAGAACGTCCGGGTCTCCCTGCAGCCCTCCCCGTACGGAGGCACGACCGCCGTCGTCTTCATCCCGGACGCGCTGCTGACGGACGACATCCCGGACACGAACGGCATCGGATTCCGCCTCGACCGCCCCCAGCTGGCCGGCGAGAGCGAGCCGCAGGACAGCCGCCGTGCCGCCCTGTCCCAGGCGCCCGCACAGCGTCCCGGTCTGCCCGCCTCCCTCCTGGACGGCCCGGTCGAGCTGGAGGCCCCGGTGGACCTGGACGCCATCAGCGGGTTCTCCGGCTCCCTCGACGACGAGAACGGCACCCTCTTCCGCTCCCGCCCCTCCCTCACCCGCGCCCAGGACGAGACAGCCGGCCGCCCCGATCCGCAGCAGCAGAGCGACGCCCGCGGCGGACGGGACCGGACCGACACCGACGACGAACTCGGCGCTCCGGCCGTACCGCCCCGCCGCCACACCCCCAAGCTGGTCAGCTCGCACGGGCGCCCGGTCACCGAGCAGCGCCCCCGTCGAGGCAAGCCCGACGAGGAGCCCACCACGTCCACCGGCCGAGCGGACTCGGGGGCCATGTCCTCGCTGCCCTCGCGTCGCCGGGGCGAGGAGTCCGCGAGCGGCCGGTCCACGGGCCGCTCCGGGCCGGAGCACACACTTCCGGTCCGGCGCCGCACCGAGAACTCCTCGACCGGCACCGGGCGGGACGAGGCACGGACCGACGCACCGCCGCCCCTGCCGGCCCGTCGCCGGGGGTCGGAATCCGCTCGCCCGGCCATCGGCGCGGTCGGCCGCGGCGCCGACCACGCCGAACCCCCGGCCACGCCCGGCAGCGCCGTCGGCGAGGGGCCGGAACCGCCCGCTCTGCCCAAACGCACCCGCCGAGCGGAGATCGCGTCCAGTGGCCCGGACACACCCGACCACCGCCCGGGGCCCACGCGGGAGAGCAGTGGCCGGCCCACGCGCGGCCAGGCCGGCTCCGGCGCCGCGCCACAGGACACCGGCACGGCACCCGGTTCCCCGCTGCGGGGGGCCGGCTCCGGCACCACGCCGCTGCCCCGGCGCGTTCGACAGGCCAACCTGGCTCCGCAGCTGAAGCGGGGGACCGAGCCGCGTACCGAGGACAAGGCCGAGCCCGTCGAACGCGACGCCGAGGAAGTACGCAGCCGCATGGCCTCGCTCCAGCGCGGCTGGCAGCGCGGCCGTGACGAGAACGCCGCGGGCGATGCCGCCCACAGCGGCGCAGCACGACAAGGAACGACAGAGGGGGACGGTCGATGACCGCACCGAAGGCGACCGGCCACACCGCGACCATCAAGGGGGAGCTGAACTGGCTCCTCGACGACCTGGTGGACCGCGTCGCGAGCATCCGCAAGGCCCTCGTGCTCTCCGGCGACGGTTTGCCGACGGGCGTGTCCAGGGACCTGACCAGGGAGGACAGCGAGCACTTGGCTGCCGTCGCCTCCGGGTTCCACAGCCTCGCCAAGGGTGTGGGACGCCATTTCGAGGCCGGCAACGTCCGCCAGACGGTCGTCGAGCTCGACGACGCCTTTCTGTTCGTGACCGCCGCCGGTGACGGCAGCTGCCTCGCCGTCCTCTCGGACGCCGACTCGGACGTCGGTCAGGTCGCCTACGAGATGACGCTCCTCGTGAAGCGGGTCGGTGTACATCTGGGTGCCGCTCCGCGCACCGATCTGCCCGCAGGCGGGTAGTGGGATGACATGAGCGCTGACGGTCAGGGAAGAAGCCACTGGTTCGACGACGAAGCCGGACCGGTCGTCCGTCCGTACGCCATGACACGCGGCCGCACCAGCAGTCAGGGCCAGCACCGCCTGGACCTGATCGCGGTCGTGGTCACGGAACCGCACGCGGACGACCCGGAAGGCGACCACATGCTCTCCCCGGAGCATGTGGACATCGTCGAGCTGTGCCGTGACGTCCCGCAGTCGGTCGCCGAACTCGCAGCGGAACTCGACCTGCCGATCGGGGTGGTACGGGTCCTTGTCGGAGATCTCGTGGACTCGGAATTCGTCCATGTGAACCGGCCCGTACCCCCGGCCGAACTGCCGGACGAGAGTATTCTGCGCGACGTGATCAACGGCCTCCGGGCGCTGTGAGCAGCGCGGAAGCGGGGTACTGACGTGACTGGCTGGCAGTTCTGGGTCGACCGAGGCGGCACCTTCACCGATGTCGTCGCGCGACGCCCGGACGGCCGGCTGCTCACGCACAAGCTCCTGTCGGACAACCCGGCCCGCTACGCCGACGCGGCGGTCGAGGCCGTCCGCACCCTGCTGGCCGGCTCGGGCGATCCCGTCGAGACCGTGCGCATGGGGACCACCGTCGCCACCAACGCCCTCCTGGAGCGCAAGGGCGAGCGCACCCTGCTGGTCATCACCCGCGGCTTCCGCGACGCCCTGCGCATCGCCTACCAGAACCGCCCGAGCATCTTCGCCCGCCGCATCGAACTGCCCGAGCTGCTGTACGAACGGGTCGTCGAGGTCGACGAGCGCATCGCCGCCGACGGCACCGTCCTCCTCGCGCCCGCCCTCGACGCCCTCGCCGGGCCCCTCCAGGAGGCGTACGACGACGGGATCCGGGCCGTGGCCGTGGTCTGCATGCACAGCCACCTCCACCCTGCCCACGAACAGGCCGTCGGAGAACTCGCCGCCCGCATCGGCTTCCCGCAGATCTCGCTCTCCAGCGAGGCCAGCCCCCTGATGAAACTCGTCCCCCGCGGGGACACCGCCGTCGTGGACGCCTACCTCTCGCCCGTACTGCGCCGCTACGTCCGGCACGTCGCCGACGAACTCGAGGGCGTACGGCTGATGTTCATGCAGTCCAACGGCGGTCTCACCGAGGCCGGGCAGTTCCGCGGCAAGGACGCCATCCTGTCCGGGCCTGCCGGTGGCATCGTCGGCATGGCCCGCATGTCCCAGCTCGCCGGCTTCGACCGCGTCATCGGCTTCGACATGGGCGGCACCTCCACCGACGTCTCCCACTTCGCGGGCGAGTACGAACGCGTCTTCACCAGCCAGATCGCCGGCGTCCGGCTCCGCGCCCCCATGCTCGACATCCACACCGTGGCGGCCGGCGGCGGCTCGGTCCTGCACTTCGACGGCTCCCGCTACCGCGTAGGGCCGGACTCGGCGGGCGCGGACCCGGGGCCCGCCTGCTACCGGGGCGGCGGCCCGCTCGCCGTCACCGACGCCAATGTCGTCCTCGGCCGCATCCAGCCCGCCCACTTCCCGAAGGTGTTCGGCGCGAACGGCGACGAGCCCCTCGACGAAGCCCTCGTCCGGGACCGCTTCACGGCCCTCGCACGCGAGATCCGCGAGCAGACCGGCGACGACCGCACCCCCGAACAGGTCGCCGAGGGGTACCTGCGGATCGCCGTCGCGAACATCGCCTCGGCCGTGAAGCGGATCTCCGTCCAGAAGGGCCACGACGTCACCCGCTACGCGCTCACCACGTTCGGCGGCGCCGGCGGCCAGCACGCCTGCATGGTCGCCGACTCCCTCGGCATCCGGACCGTACTCGTGCCGCCCATGGCCGGTGTCCTCTCCGCACTCGGCATCGGCCTCGCCGACACCACCGCCATGCGCGAACAGTCCGTCGAGGCACACCTGGAACCGGCCTCCATGCCCGGCGTCCGCAAGACCGCCGAAGACCTGGAAGCCGCGGCACGCGCCGAACTCCGCGCCGAGGACGTCCCCGAGGAACACATCGAGATCACCCGCCGCGCGCAGCTCCGCTACGACGGCACGGACACCACCCTCACCGTCGAGCTGACCGAGCCCGACACGATGCGGCACGCCTTCGAAGAACGTCATCGCGCCACATACTCCTTCACGCTCGACCGACCGATCGTCGTCGAAGCCCTCTCCGTCGAAGCCACCGGCATCACAGCACCCCCCGATCTCTCCGCTCTCGCCCCCTACGAGGCCACCACCGACGGCAGCCCCGCACCGCCGCGCACCGTCCGCCTCCACACGGGCGGCGCCTGGCACGACGTACCCCTCCACCGCCGCGAGGACCTTCCCCCCGGCAATACCGTCACCGGCCCGGCGATCATCACCGAAGCCGGCGCGACGACCGTCGTCGACGACGGCTGGCGGGCCGCGGCGACCGACGACGGGCATCTGGTCATGGAACGCGCCGCGATTACGGAGAGTTCCGATCTCGACACGAAAGTCGACCCGGTTCTGCTGGAGGTCTTCAACAACCTCTTCATGTCCATCGCCGAACAGATGGGCGCCCGCCTCGAGTCCACCGCCCAGTCCGTCAACATCAAGGAGCGCCTGGATTTCTCCTGCGCCCTGTTCGACCCCGACGGAAACCTGGTGGCCAACGCCCCGCACATCCCCGTCCACCTGGGCTCGATGGGCACGAGCGTCAAAGAGGTCATCCGTCGGCGCGGCTCCCGCATGCGCCCGGGCGACACCTACGCCGTCAACGACCCGTACCACGGCGGCACCCATCTGCCCGACGTCACCGTGATCACCCCGGTCTTCGACACCGCACCGTCGGACGTCACGGAGAGTGACCCGGAGATCCTCTTCTACATCGCTTCGCGCGGCCACCACGCCGAGATCGGCGGCATCGCCCCCGGCTCGATGCCCGCAGGCAGCCGCACCATCGAGGAGGAGGGCGTCCTCTTCGACAACTGGCTGCTCGCCGAGGACGGCCGCTTCCGCGAGAACGAGACCCTCCGCCACCTCACCGGGGCGACGTACCCCTCCCGCAACCCGAAGACCAACCTCGCCGACCTGCGGGCCCAGATCGCCGCCAACCAGAAGGGCGTCGACGAGGTCCGCCGCATGATCGACGACTTCGGCCTCGACGTGGTCCGGGCCTACATGAGACACGTCCAGGACAACGCGGAAGGGGCCGTACGCCGCGTCATCGACGCCCTCGACGACGGCGACTACGCCTACGAGACCGACTCGGGCGCCGTCATCCGCGTACGCGTGCGCGTGGACCGCGAGAACAGGGCGGCCACCATCGACTTCACCGGTACGTCGGCGCAACTGCCCACCAACTTCAACGCGCCGTTCTCGGTCGTCAACGCGGCCGTCCTGTACGTCTTCCGCACCCTCGTGGCCGACGAGATCCCCCTGAACGACGGCTGCCTGCGCCCCCTGAGCATCGTCGTACCGCCCGGCTCCCTGCTCGCCCCCGAGCCGCCGGCCGCCGTCGTCGCCGGCAACGTGGAGACCTCCCAGGCCGTCACCGGCGCCCTCTACGCCGCGCTCGGTGTCCAGGCGGAGGGCTCCGGGACCATGAACAACGTCACCTTCGGGAACGAACGCCACCAGTACTACGAGACCGTCGCCTCGGGCTCCGGCGCGGGGGACGGCTTCCCCGGCGCACCCGTCGTCCAGACCCACATGACCAACTCACGCCTCACCGACCCCGAGGTCCTGGAGTGGCGGCTGCCCGTGCGCCTCGAGGAGTTCGCGGTCCGGCGCGGCAGCGGCGGAGCCGGCCGGTGGCGCGGCGGGGACGGCGCCGTGCGCCGCCTCCGCTTCCTGGAACCCATGACCGTCTCCACGCTGTCCCAGCACCGCCGCGTCCCGCCGTACGGCATGGCGGGCGGCCGGCCGGGCGCTCTCGGCACCAACCGGATCGAACACGCCGACGGCACCGTGACCGAACTCGGCGGCAGTGACTCCGCGGACGTCGTCACCGGCGACGTACTCGTCATCGAAACCCCTGGCGGCGGAGGCTACGGCTCGCCGTCGCCCGACCCCCATCAAGCAGGAGAAGAGATCGATGATCTTCGGGCGTTCTGAGCGTGGCAAGCCTCCGGTCGAGCCCGTCACGCTCAAGATCCTGGTGGCCGGCGGCTTCGGCGTGGGCAAGACCACGCTCGTCGGCGCGGTCAGCGAGATCAGGCCGCTGCGCACCGAGGAACTGCTCACCGAGGCAGGCCGTCCGGTCGACGACACCAGCGGCGTGGAAGGCAAGAACACCACGACCGTGGCCATGGACTTCGGCCGCATCACACTCCGCGAAGACCTGGTGCTGTACCTCTTCGGCACACCCGGTCAGGAGCGGTTCTGGTTCATGTGGGACGAACTCTCCGAAGGCGCGCTCGGAGCCGTCGTGCTCGCCGACACCCGCCGCCTGGAGGACTGCTTCGCCGCCGTCGACTACTTCGAACGGCGCTCGATCCCCTTCCTCGTCGGCGTCAACTGCTTCGAGGGCGCACCGCGTTACCCGATCGAGGACGTCCGCGCGGCCCTCGACCTCGACGACGGCGTACCCCTCCTGATGTGCGACGCCCGCGACCGTGAGTCGGTCAAGGAGGCGCTGATCGGAGTCGTCCAGCACGCCATGGCCTACGCGGCCGGCCAGCGCCACACGGTGACCACCTGAGGCGGACCCAGCCGATGTCCGCGGCCCGCACCCCCGCCGACAGGGGTACGGGCCGCGGACCGGAGACGAGGCCCCACGCGCGCGTGGTCAGCTCTCGCCGTCCTCCTCCCAGCCGAAGCTCTTCTCCACGGCCTTGCGCCAGTTGTGGTACTCGCGGTCCCGCACCGACGCCTCCATCGACGGCGTCCACTCGACGTCCTTCTGCCAGTGAGCCTTGAGCTCGTCCAGGTCGTTCCACACCCCGGTGGCCAGACCGGCCGCGTACGCGGCGCCCAGACAGGTCGTCTCGGAGACCTTGGGCCGCACCACCGGAACATCGAGCACGTCCGCCTGGTGCTGCATGAGCAGATTGTTCTTCGTCATACCGCCGTCGACCTTCAGGGTGGTGATCTGCACCCCCGAGTCCTGGTACATGGCGTCCACGACCTCGCGCGTCTGCCAGCTCGTCGCCTCCAGCACCGCACGCGCGAGGTGTGCCTTGGTGACGTACCGGGTCAGCCCGGTGACCACGCCACGCGCGTCGGAGCGCCAGTACGGCGCGAACAGGCCCGAGAACGCCGGCACGATGTACGCGCCGCCGTTGTCCTCCACGCTCGCCGCCAAGGGCTCGATCTCGTCGGCGGTCCGGATGATGCCGAGCTGATCGCGGAACCACTGGACCAGCGCGCCCGTTATGGCTATCGACCCCTCCAGACAGTAGACCGGCGCCTCACTGCCGATCTTGTAGCCCATCGTGGTCAGCAGACCGCTCTTCGACGGCACCGGGCGGTTGCCGGTGTTGAGCAGCAGGAAGCTGCCCGTGCCGTATGTGTTCTTCGCCGTGCCGACGTCGTAGCAGGCCTGGCCGAACACGGCAGCCTGCTGGTCGCCCAGCGCCGAGGCCACGGGCACTCCGGCGAGCTGGCCGACAGCGGTGCCGTACGTCTCGGCGGAGGAGCGGATCTCGGGCAGCATCGCTTCGGGGATGTTCATCGCGGAGAGGATCGAGGAGTCCCACTGGAGGGTCTCCAGGTTCATCAGCATGGTGCGGCCCGCGTTGGTCACGTCGGTGACGTGCTTCCCGCCGTCGGTGCCGCCCGTGAGGTTCCAGATCAGCCAGGAGTCCATCGTGCCGAAGGCGATCTCACCGCGCTCGGCACGCCCCCGCAGGTCGGGCACGTTGTCGAGCAGCCAGGCGGCCTTGGGTCCGGAGAAGTAGGTGGCCAGCGGCAGCCCCGTCTGCTCGCGGAACCGGTCCTGCCCGTCCGAGCCGCCCAGCTGGTTGCACAGCGCCGCCGTCCGCGTGTCCTGCCACACGATGGCGTTGTGCACCGGCTTTCCGGTCGCCCGGTCCCACAGGAGGGTCGTCTCGCGCTGGTTGGTGATCCCGAGCGCGCTCAGCTGGTCGGCGCGCAGCCCGGCCTTGGCGATCGCCCCGGCCACCACTGCCTGCACCTTGGACCAGATCTCGGTGGCGTCGTGCTCCACCCAGCCGGGTTTGGGAAAGATCTGGCGGTGCTCGCGCTGGTCGACGGCGACGATCGCACCGTCCTGGTTGAAGACGATGCAGCGGCTCGACGTGGTGCCCTGGTCGATCGCTGCGACGTACTTCTCGGCGTTGTCCGTCATGGCTACCCCTTGGGCTGGTTCAGAAGGCTGCGTTGTAGATGACGCCACCCAGCAGTCCGCCGATCAGTGGGCCGACGACGGGGATCCACGAGTACCCCCAGTCGGACGTTCCCTTGTTCGGGATCGGCAGGACGGAGTGGATGATGCGCGGGCCGAGGTCACGTGCCGGGTTGATGGCATAGCCCGTGGGACCACCCAGGGACAGGCCGATGCCGACGACCAGGAGGGAGACCAGAAGGATCACGATGCCGGACCCGTAGATGCCCTGGCCGCCGGGGATCAGTCCGATGCCGATGCCCTCGACCTTTCTGTTGTTGCCCACCATGGCGAGGAGGGGCAGCACCAGGGCGATGGTCGCGAGGATCTCGGTGACCAGGTTGGCCACCGGGTTCCGGATCTCGGGGATCGTCGAGAAGATGCCCAGCGTCGGAAGCGGTTCGTCCGCCGTGCCCTCCGTGGTCCCCGTCTTTCGCACATTGGCCTGGAACTGGGCGAAGTACACGAGGTAGCACAGCACGGCCCCGATCATGGCGCCGGTCAACTGACCCAGCAGGTAGATCCAGACCTTGTCCCACACGCCCGTGTCGACGGCGAGTCCGAAGGTGACGGCCGGGTTGAGCTGCCCTCCGGAGAGGGGAGCGGCGGTGTAGGCGCCCGCCAGCACACCGAACCCCCAGCCGAACGCGATCACCACCCATCCGGCGGCGCGCGCTTTCGAGAATCTGAGAGTGACGGCGGCACACACGCCGGCGCCGAACAGGATCAGGATCGCCGTGCCGATCATCTCGCCGACGAAGATGTCTCCGTTAGTCATGGCGGCTCCTAGGCCGTGGCCCGGGACGCTCCGCCCCGGTCCTCACGTGCAGGGTGCGATTCCCATGGCGACTTCAGCCGGAGGCAGGGAGATCCCGCGATCCCGTGCCCCGCCCGGCATCCGTGACGAGCGTGCCGTCGCAGCCGAATCGCCCGTGAAGGAAAGGGCTTTGGCGCAGGCGCGCCCGCGCGCCGCAGTGCCGGAATACGCCGAGTATGTACGGCGATGTCGACTGACACCGGAAGTGTTCACCGGCACCCAAGGGGCGTCAAGGTCGCCGACCGCAACGGTTGACGGCCATATGACGGCGGCCGGGCTCCTGCCGGGCCGGGTGGCCGGTTGCACGGCCTGACGGCGCCCGGTCGGGTCGTTGTTCAGATCTGGTCGGGGCCACGCGTGGCCTGGGGAGCCGCGCGAGGCTCTGCTGGTGGTGTCCGGCCTCCGCTGAGCTCCGCCGTCGGCACTCGCCCAGCCGCACCTGACTCCTCGCTTGCTAGCCACCAGCATCCACCTGACCTGGCGGTTTCTCAACCGCACGACCGGAGCCCCCAGGAGGGGCCGTACGGACCCTCGGAGCCCAGTACCTGTCTCGGTCCTTCCCTTACCTGGTGTACGCCCCTGAGCTGCCGCCGGTCTCCGCCGTCCCGCACCCCGCGGACGCCGCTGCCGGCTCGGCGCCCCGGCGGGTCTCGTGTCCGGGCAGGCCCGCACGGCCCAGCACCCAACTCGCCCCGCGCAACGACTTCGCCGCCTTCTTCAACGGTGCCAGGCAGGCCGCCGCCTGCCGGTGGTCCGTCACAGTGCCCGGCGCGCACAGCACCGTGGCGAGCGACAGCGTGACCGGCCGGCCTCCCGCCGACCAGGGGGAGTCCAGCACGGAGGCGGCCAGCGGATCGAGACCCTCCGGATCGGCGAGCACCAGGAAATCGTCCCCACCGATGTGCCCCACCCGCGCGCTGTCCGTCGCGGCCTGTTGCAGCGCCCGTCCGACCGCCCGGATCAGCTCGTCCCCGGCCGCGAAGCCGGCCCCGTCGTTGATCTGCTTGAAGTGATCGACATCCAGCCAGCTCAGCGCGAACGGCCGCCCGGCCGCGATCCGCCGGTCCACCTCACCGGTGATCGCGTCCGAGCCGGGCAGACGCGTCAGCGGATTCAGCCCCGCCGCTTCCTCCACCCGTGTCTCGGCCAGCGCGCGCACCAGGTCCGCGAGCCGTACGACTCCCACGCACCGCCCGTACTCGTCCACGACGGCCACGTCGTCCGACGTGCGGTCCCGCCCTCCGACCGCCACCACGTCCAGGACCTCCCAGGCGGTGGCGTCGACGCCCACCGTCCGCGGTGGGTCGCCGAGCTTCGCCGCGGGCCGGTCTGCGTACAGGGCATGGCCGTAGCGCGCCGACATCGACAGCAGGAAGCGGGACCGGTGCACCGACCGGACCGGCACCCCCGCGGCGTCCACGAGCAGGACTCCTGACACATCAGGCGACCCCGTCAGCAGTGCTCGCACCTGACCCGCCGAAGCCGTGGCGGGCAGCAGCGCCGCGGGCCGCACGAACTCCCGCACCGACGGCCCGGACCGCGGCACGGCCACCGCGGCGGGGGAGCGGGGCGGGACGTAGACGTCCGCCGCGGGCAGCCGCGCGGGCGGCGCGAACAGTTCGCCCTGCGCCAGCTGCGCCCCGGCCGCCAGCGCCGCCGCGCACTGGCCTTCGGTCTCCACGCCCTCAACCGCCAGAAGCGCCCCCAGTTCGTCGCACAGCGTCCGCATCGACCGCACCACGGCCGGCCGCGCCAGCAGCGACGCGTCCAGCTTCACCAGGCCGGGCGCGAGGTCCGAGAGCAGCCGCAGCGGCACGTCGCCGTCCCCGACACCGTCCGCGCAGATCCGGAAGCCCTCACCGCGCAGCGCGGTCACCGCCTCCAGCAGCGCCTGCTGCGGCACATGCGTGTACGGCGGACAGACATCGATCGTCACCTCCCACGGCAGCCGTCCCGCCTCGCGCACGGCGGCGTGCAGCGAAGGGAGACCGCCGAGGTCGGCGAGGGTACCGGCGAACACGTTGACGAACAGCGGAAGCAGGGTCTCCTTGCGCACCGCCGCCCGGACCGCCGCCACCGCCAGCCGGCAGTCGAGCTCGGGATCCCGGCGGGCCTCGGCCAGGATGTCGCCGGTCTCCGGGCGGGCGAGTATCTCCAGCCCCGCGACCGCGCCGGTCGTCAGATTGACCACCGGCTGGAAGGCGAAGCGGAGAGTATCCGTCCAGGAGTGCACGGCAGCATGATGACTCCACCGGCGCACGCCCGAGCGCAGTTCATGAGACGTTCACGCAGGATTCCGGCGTGGTCACACAGCGTAGGACCGAGCCCCGTCGCGGCCGCACGACCAGCTCCCCTACGACGGCACCGCGCTCGCGGCATCGCGTCCACGGCACCGCGTTTCACGGCCCGGTGATCACCGCACCGCGATCACCGCCGACCCATGCCCGAACAGCCCTTGGTTCGCACTGATACCCACGCGCGCCCCCGCGACCTGCCGGTCACCCGCAGCGCCCCTCAACTGCCAGGCCAGCTCGCACACCTGGGCAATCGCCTGCGCCGGCACGGCCTCGCCGAAGGAGGCCAGTCCACCGCTCACGTTCACCGGTATTCGCCCGCCCAGCGCCGTCGCCCCGTCCCGCAGCAGCTTCACCCCCTCGCCCTCGCCGCACAGCCCCAAGTCCTCGTACCACTGCAACTCAAGAGCCGTGGACAGGTCATAGACCTCGGCCAGCGACAGATCCTCCGGTCCGACTCCCGCTTCCTCGTAGGCCGTCCGGGCGATCGACCTCCGGAACGTCTCGCCGGGCGGATCCACCGCCACCGCGGAGTCCGTGGCGATGTCCGGCAGATCCAGCACGGCGTTCGGGTAACGCGGCGTCACCGTGGACACAGCCCGGATCCGCACCGGTTCCGCATGCCCGTGCCGCCGCGCGAACTCCATGCTCGAGAGCACCACCGCGGCACCGCCGTCGGAGGTGGCGCAGATGTCGAGCAGCCGCAGCGGATCGGCGACGACAGCGGAGGCGGCGACCTCCTCGGCGGTGACCGGGCTGCGGTAGCGGGCCTTCGGATTCAGCGCCCCCATCGCCGCGTTCTTCACCTTCACCTGCGCGAAGTCGTCCGTCGTATCACCGTGCAGAGCCATGCGCCGTCGGGCGTACAACCCGAAGTACACAGGGTTGGTCGCCCCGAGGATCCGGAAGCGCAGCCAGTCGGGATCGTCGGGCCGGTCCCCGCCCGCCGGGCGGAAGAACCCCTTGGGAGCGGCATCGGCCCCCACCACGAGCACCGCGTCGGCGAGCCCGGAGAGTATCTGCGCCCGTGCCGTGTCGACGGCCTGTGCCCCGGACGCGCACGCCGCGTACACGCTCGTGACCCGGGCCCCCTGCCAGCCCAGTGCTTTCGCGAAGGTGGCCCCGGCGACATACCCCGGATACCCGCCCCGCACGGTGTCCGCCCCGATGATCGAGCCGATGTCCCGCCAGTCCAGCCCGGCGTCCGCGAGCGCCGCCTGAGCCGCCGCGACGCCGTACTCGACGAAGCTCCGCCCCCACTTGCCCCACGGGTGCATGCCCACGCCGAGCACCGCCACCTCTTGCGTCATGCCGTCACCCCCGTCGGCCGCCAGTGCCACGTCGTCCAGGTCGTCTCCGCATCCTCGTGGAGCACTCCCGGCACGACCTCCGCCTCCATACCCACCGTCAGATCCGCGACGGTCACCTCGGGAGCCGCCTGTCCCAGCACCACGATCCGCTCGGCCTCCAGCTCCACAGCGATCAACGCGCACGGCTCCCACGGAAGTTCCGGATCGCTCACATAGGGTGACGGCGGTCGATACCGGCTGTCCGTGTACGACCAGACGCGCCCCCGCCGCGACAGCGCGATCTCTTCCAACTCCCCGCCCCCGCAGGAAGGGTTGCGGCAGTGATGGTCCTCACGCGGAAAGAAGACCGAGGCGCACGCGGCGCAGCGCGTGCCGAGCAGCCGGAAGGCATCACCGTCTCCGGCGAACCACCCCGCCACCACAGGTGTTCGTGTACGCGACACAGTCCCTCCCGACAGCCAAATCTGACGGAACGTCAGAAGTCTGCCACGGCAGCCCGGAATTGGGCATCCCTTCCCCGGCGGGGCCATCTCCTGATAGATGCAAGGGCCATGACACGACTGACCGCCGTGACACGCGGCCTCATCACGGTGTTCGCCGCCCTGCTGGCGGCGACCGCCTCCACCGCGACCGCCCAGGCCAAGACCGAGCCCAAGGCACCGAAGGATTTCGTGGCGCTGAGAAGCGTGGACCCGACGATCATCCAGGAGATGCGCTACGTCACCCCGCACAACTTCGTCGGCGAGCGCGTCGACGGCTACCTCCAGCCGACCTGCATCCTCACCCGCCCCGCCGCACAAGCCCTCCACAAGGCCCAGCGGAAGCTCCTACGACAGGGCTACTCACTCAAGGTGTACGACTGCTACCGACCGCAGCGCGCGGTGGACCACTTCGTCCGCTGGGCCGAGGACCTCGACGACGAGGCGATGAAGGGCGAGTTCTACCCGAACGTCGACAAGACCCGGCTGTTCGCCGACGGCTACATCGCCGAGAAGTCCGGCCACAGCCGCGGATCGACCCTGGACATCACGCTGGTGAGGCTGCCGGCGAAGCCCACCCGGCCGTACGACCCCGAAGAGCCCCTCGTGCCGTGCTTCGCGCCCAAGGGCGAGCGTTTCCCCGACAACTCGATCGACATGGGGACCGGCTTCGACTGCTTCGACACCCTCTCGCACACCCTCGACCCACGCGTCCAGGGCCAGCAGCGCGCCAACCGGCTGCTCCTCAAGAACACCCTGGAGGGTCTCGGCTTCGTGAACCTGCCGGAAGAGTGGTGGCACTACACCTACAAGCCTGAGCCCTACCCGGACACCTACTTCGACTTCCCCGTGTCCAGGAAGTCGCTCACCGGCGCCCACTGACCAGCCTGCCCGAGACGCCCTCTCCGCGATCGGCTACAGTCCGCCGCGTGTCCGAAACTCAGCACTCCAGTTCCAACTCCGCGCCGGACTCCCACTGTTCGAGCTGCGGCGCGCCCTACGGAGAGGGCGTCTCCGGCTGGCCCCGCCCCTGCCCCGTGTGCGGCGCCGTGGCCTACCGCAATCCGCTCCCGGTCGCGGTGGCCCTCCAGCCCGTCTACGACACCAAGGGCACCGCCCTGGTCGTCATCACCCGAACCGTCGCTCCCGCGCGCGGGGGCACGGCCCTGCCCGGCGGCTACATCGACGACCGGGAGGACTGGCGGCAGGCCGTCGTACGCGAACTCAAGGAGGAGACCGGCATCGACGCGGCCGCCCGCGAGGTACGCCTCGTCGACGCGATGAGCTCCCCCGACGGGCACCTGCTGCTGTTCGGTCTGCTGCCGGAACGCCCGGTCGAGAGCCTGCCGCCCTCAACCGCCACCGACGAGACGGAGGGCTGGCATCTCCTCCGCAGGGTGGACGAACTCGCCTTCCCTCTGCACACCGTGGCCGTACGAGCCTGGTTCGAGGGCCGGTACATCTGAGGTCAGCGTCCCCCGGCACCGCGGACGCGCACGGGTGAGGACGGCTCGCTCCTGCCGTCCTCACCCTCCCGCTCGACGACCACCCGCGAGTCGATCCACCGGGCGGTGTACCGCTCGATCTCCGGCTCGTCCCACCCCTCGCCCCCGTCCGGCACGACCAGCCCGCCCCCGGTCCGTCCGCGGGCGGGCGCCCACACCTCCAGTGTGAGCCTGCCGTCCTCCCCACGTACGGGAAGAACGGCACCCGCGCGCGCGAACACGGGAATGCGCGACAGGGGAGCGTCGACGAGCACCTGCGCCGGTCCCTCGTACGCCCGCTCCGTCGCCGTGTCGTACCAGCGCCCCCGCGGCAGCTGCACCGCACGCCGGTCCGCGCCAGGGGCCAGCACCGGCGCCACCAGCAGGCTGTCGCCCAGCAGGAAGGCGTCCTCGCAGTCCCGCAGCATCCGATCCTCCGGCGCGGCCCACCACAGGGGCCGCACGTACGGCGCTCCGGTACGCCGCGCCAGATGCGCCAGCGTCATGAAGTACGGCAGCAGCCGACGGCGTTCGACGAGCGCCACGCGCGCGTGCTCCAGCACCTCGGGACCGAACTCCCATGGCTCCCGGCGCCCCGCCCGCAGACTCGCGTGTGTACGGAACAGCGGCAGATACGCGCCCAGCTGGAACCACCGGAGGTACATCTCGGGCGAAGGATCCCCGTCGAAGCCTCCGATGTCCGGACCCGAGTACGGCACGCCGCACAACCCGAGCCCCGTCACCAGCGCCAAGGACGCCCGCAGCCCCGGCCAGCCGGTGGCCACGTCCCCCGACCACGCCCCGCCGTAGCGCTGCATGCCGGCCCACCCGGAGCGGGAGAACAGGAACGGCCGCTCCTGGGGCGCGAGTCTCCGCAGCCCTTCGAAGCCCGCCCTGGCCATACAGAGCGCGTACACGTTGTGGGCCTCACGATGGTCACCGCCCCGCCCTTCCAGGGAGTGCCGCGCCGAACGAGGCAGCGTCGACTCCCCGAACGCGGTGAACGACGTGGGCTCGTTCATGTCGTGCCAGAAGCCCGAGAAGCCCTGCGCGAGCCGCTCCTCGTAGAGACCGCCCCACCACTCACGCACGCGCGCGTGCGTGAAGTCGGGAAACACCGCCTCCCCGGGCCACACGACTCCCCGCACGATCTGCCCCGACGCGTCCCGCACGAACGCGTCCTCGTCCGTCCCGCGGTCGTACACGGCATTGCCCGGCAGGGCTTTGACGGCCGGATCGACGATCGACACCAGACGGACGCCGTCCCGCCGGAGTTCCTCGGCCAGCACGGGCAGCTTCGGGAAGCGGTCCTGATCGACGGTGAACACCTGATGCCCGTCGAGATGGTCGATGTCCAGGTGCACGGCATCGAGCGGCAGACCGTGCTCCACATAGCCCGCGACGATCCGCCGCACCTCCTGCTCGCTGCCGAACCCCCACCGCGCGTGCTGGTGGCCGAGCGCCCACGCGGGCGGCAGCGCGGGCGCCCCGGTGAGCGAGGCCCAGGCGAGCAGCACGCGCGCGGGGGTCCCCACCATCACCCAGCAGCGCAGCGGACCGCCGTCCATCCGCAGCTCGCTCGTCCCGCCGCGGTCGTGCCCGGAACCCGCACCTTCCTCGCCCTCCCGCAGCGTCACCGAGCCGTCCCACGAGCTGTCGTGGAACACCAGATGCGTACCGCCGTCGGACACCACCAGCTGCACCGGCATCGTGATGTACAGCGGGTCGTCACCCGGCGCGAAGGCGTGGCCGGGGTCGGTGTTCCACAGCCGATACGTACCGTCCGGCAGCCGAGGACCCGCCGCACGTCCACCCAGGCCGAAGAAGCGCGCGTCGGCAGCCACCTCCGACCGCTGCGACCAGCGCGCCGGGCCGCCATCCACCGGCTCCCACCACCGTGGCGGCAGATCTCGTCGCAGGGCCACGCCGCCGGGCGTCAGCACCTCCACCGCGCCGTGCCGCGAGACGACGACCGTCACCCGCTCGGCCACCACCCGCCAGCCGCCGTCCTTGTCCGGCTCCAGCACCGCCCTGGGATCGGGTTCCGGACAGCGGCCGGCCAACGCGTACGACGGCTCGGGCTCCGCCCCGTCCCAGCCCCAGAAGACAGCCCCGTTCACGGCGACGAGAATCCGCAGCTCCGACCGGCTGAACCGGACTACACCGCCCCCCGGCCCCGGCTCCACCTCCCGCACGGGCCCCGGCACCCGCGCACGCTCCGCCCCTCGCGACGGCAGCCCGGTGGCGTCGGCCCGCCGCCTGCGCCACGCTGCTCGTACGGTACGCACACCCTGCGCCGCCCCCACCGAAGCCACCGCTTTCACCGAACGCACCAGGTCACGACCGTTCATGCTGCTCACCCTGCCATTGACCGCGCCACGCGGGCGTGGCGTTCAACTGCCGTTCACCCGTGCCAGGACCACATCTTCACGAGGCGGACTATGTGGGACGCACCCTGGTGCCGAAGTCGATCACATGGCATTGTCCGTGCCAGCCGCTCACGCGCACACCCCAGCCCGTGCGCGGAGGACGCACACGACGCGCACAGTCCGGGAGCCGACCATGTCGACCGCTAGTCCCCAGCCGCTCTGGCAGCCAGACGCCGAGCGCATCGACCGGGCACGGATCACCAGGTTCCAGACCTGGGCCGCCGAGCACCACGGCGCCCCCGCCGAGGGCGGCTACGCGGCTCTCCAGCGCTGGTCCGTCGACGACCTGGACGCCTTCTGGAAAGCCGTCACCGAGTGGTTCGACGTCCGCTTCTCGACCCCGTACGCGCGCGTGCTCGGGGACCGGGCGATGCCGGGCGCCCAGTGGTTCCCCGGCGCGACCCTCAACTACGCCGAACACGCCCTGCGCGCGGCCGACACCCGCGCGGACGAACCGGCCCTCCTGCACGTCGACGAGACGCACGAACCACGCCCCGTCAGCTGGGCCGAGCTACGCCGCCAGGTCGGCTCCCTGGCCGCCGAACTGCGCGCCCTCGGCGTACGCCCCGGGGACCGCGTCAGCGGCTACCTCCCCAACGTCCCCCAAGCCGTGGTCGCCCTCCTCGCCACAGCCGCCGTGGGCGGCGTGTGGACCTCCTGCGCGCCAGACTTCGGCGCCCGCAGCGTCCTCGACCGCTTCCAGCAGGTCGAACCCGTCGTGCTGTTCACGGTCGACGGCTACCGCTACGGCGGCAAGGAGCACGACCGACGCGACACCGTCGCCGAACTGCGCCGCGAACTGCCCACCCTGCGCGCCGTCGTCCACATCCCCCTCCTCGGCACCGAGGCACCCGACGGGGCCCTCGACTGGTCGGCCCTCACCTCCGCCGACACGACCCCCGTCTTCGAGCAGGTGCCCTTCGACCACCCCCTGTGGGTGCTCTACTCCTCCGGCACGACCGGCCTGCCCAAGGCCATCGTCCAGTCCCAGGGCGGCATCCTGGTCGAGCACCTCAAGCAACTCGGCCTGCACTGCGACCTGGGCCCCGAGGACCGCTTCTTCTGGTACACGTCCACCGGCTGGATGATGTGGAACTTCCTCGTCTCCGGCCTGCTCACCGGCACCACGATCGTCCTCTACGACGGCAGCCCCGGCTACCCGGACACCGGCGCCCAGTGGCGCATCGCCGAACGCACCCGGGCCACCCTCTACGGCACCTCGGCCGCCTACGTCATGGCCTGCCGCAAGGCCGGCGTGCACCCGTCCCGCGACTTCGACCTCTCCACGGTCCAGTGCGTCGCCACGACCGGCTCGCCCCTGCCGCCCGACGGCTTCCGCTGGCTCCACGACGAGGTCCGCGACGACCTGTGGATCGCCTCTGTCAGCGGCGGCACGGACGTGTGCTCCTGCTTTGCCGGAGCCGTACCGACCCTCCCCGTCCATGTCGGCGAACTCCAGGCCCCCTGCCTCGGCACCGACCTGCAGGCCTGGGACCCGAGCGGCAAACCCCTCGTCGCCGAGGTCGGCGAACTCGTGGTCACCAACCCCATGCCGTCGATGCCCATCCACTTCTGGAACGACCCCGACGGCAGCCGCTACCACGACAGCTACTTCGACACCTACCCCGGCGTATGGCGGCACGGCGACTGGATCACCGTCACCTCCCACGGATCCGTCGTCATCCACGGCCGCTCCGACTCCACGCTCAACCGCCAGGGCGTCCGCATGGGATCCGCCGACATCTACGAAGCCGTGGAGCGCCTCCCCGAAATCAAGGAGTCCCTCGTCATCGGCATCGAGCAGCCCGACGGCGGCTACTGGATGCCCCTCTTCGTGCACCTGACCCCCGGAGCCACCCTCGACGAGGACCTGCTGAACCGCATCAAGCGGACCATCCGCGAACAACTCTCGCCGCGCCACGTCCCCGACGAGATCATCGAGGTACCCGGCGTCCCGCACACTCTCACCGGCAAGCGCATCGAGGTCCCGGTCAAACGCCTCCTCCAAGGCACGCCCCTGGAGAAAGCGGTCAACCCGGGCTCCATCGACAACCTCGACCTCCTGACCTTCTACGAGGACATCGCCCGCAAACGCGCCTGACCGAGGCCGTCCAGAGCCGCGTCGCGCCACTCCCCGTCACCACGGCCGTGGGCGGGGAGTGTGCGCATGACCCAAGCTGACCTGCGAATTCAGTGAACGGCCATCCTCGTCAGCCCCCATTGTCAGTGCCTGCGATTACTGTGAGTGAGCATTGATCGACTGTGCACAGGGGGAAAGACAATGGCGCACACCGACAGCCGGACCATGCGACGCGTCCTGCGCCGCGAGATCGCCGGCACCATCGGCCTGCTGACCGACGAGCACGACTTCCGAGCCATGCGCTGCTACCGCAGCTTCGCCTTCGACGACCACGCGACCTACCTCAAGCACGTGGAGGCGCTCCTCAGGACACGGACCCTGCAGGGCAGCCACACCGCGGTGGCCCTCTTCGATCCCGAGGAGTACGCCGACTTCTGCACACAGAAGAGCCTGGACCCCGACAACCCCTCGAGCCGCACCCGCTTCACGGCCCAACTCGCGGTGACAGGCCCCACCCTCCCGTACGAGGGCCAGCCCCTGGCCGACCTCCTGGCGGCCCTTGTCGACGAGGGCGTGCGGCAGGCCACCTGGGAGTACGCGACCACACTCCTGGCTCGCCTGGGCGCCTGCACATCCTGCGGCGAGGACCTCGGACGCACCGCCTTCGCCCGGGCCTCGGACCTCCTCGTCCGCATCCTCGACACGGCCCCACCCGGCGACCGGCACCTCGTCTGCAGCGTCACAGGACCGCCCGAAACCCTCATCGCCGCACTCCACGCCACCGACACGGGCGACACCCTGAAGCTGGACGAGACCGAAGCCCTCGAGTTCACCACCGTCCTGGCCCTCGGGCTGGCCACCGAAAGCCCCGGTGGACTAGTCATCCGCGCCAGCGCCCCAGCCATGCCCGACCGCGTCTACGGCTGGCGCCTGCGCGCCTACGGACTCGACCCGCTCACCGCGGGAGAGGTCTTCGACGCCTACTGCACCGACGTCGAGTCCGGCGACCTCATCTCCCCGGAATCCAACGTCGACTACTGCGAGCCGCCCGACCTCGGAGAGGAGAAGCCCGCACAGGGACACAACCACTGAAACGCGGGAGGGGCGCCCCACAAAAGTGGAGCGCCCCTCCCGGGCAGCCCAGAGGCCGACCAATCCCGGCCTACTCGCCCGACAACACCGCCTGCGCCGCGCTGCGCGCGTCCTCGGCACTGTCCGACGCACGGGCCGCCGCGGCGGCCCGCTCACACTGAGCCAGCGTGTACTTCGCCAGCGTCGCCCGGACGTAGGGAATCGACGCCGCGCCCATCGAAAGAGAGGTGACGCCCAGACCAGCCAGCACACAAGCGAGCAGCGGGTCGGACGCGGCCTCACCACAGACACCACAGCTCTTGCCCTCGGCCTTCGCCGACTCGGCGGACAGCGCCACCAGGTCGAGCAGCGCGGGCTGCCAGGGGTCCTGCAGACGGGAGACCGCACCCACCTGACGGTCGGCGGCGAAGGTGTACTGCGCCAGGTCGTTCGTCCCCAGCGACAGGAACTCGACCTCCTGCAGGATCGAACGGGCCCGCAGCGCGGCCGACGGGATCTCCACCATCGCGCCGAACTTCGCCCGCAACCCGGCCTCACGACACGCGTCCGCGAAAGCCCGGGCATCCGTACGGTCCGCCACCATCGGGGCCATGACCTCGAGATAGACCGGCAGCCCCTCCGCGGCCTTCGCGAGCGCGGTCAGCTGCGTGCGCAGCACGTCCGGGTGGTCGAGCAGCGTCCGCAGGCCCCGCACGCCGAGCGCCGGGTTCGGCTCGTCGGCCGGAGTCAGGAAGTCGAGCGGCTTGTCCGCACCCGCGTCCAGCACCCGCACCACGACACGCCCCTCGGGGAACGCCTCCAGCACCTGCCGGTACGCCGCGACCTGCTTCTCCTCGGAGGGCGCCTGCTTGCTGTCGTCCAGGAACAGGAACTCGGTACGGAAGAGACCGACACCCTCGGCACCGGCGTCGACGGCGGCCTCCACATCCGCAGGGCCACCGATGTTCGCCAGCAGCGGCACCTTGTGACCGTCCGCCGTGGCACCGGGTCCGGTCGAGGCCGCCAGCGCCGCCCGGCGCGCGGCGGCCGCGGCCTCGAGCTCAGCCTTCTTGTCCTCACTCGGGTCCACGAAGATCTCACCCGTACTGCCGTCGACGGCGATCATCGTGCCTTCGGCGAGCTCACCGGCACCTGGCAGCGCCACCACGGCCGGCACTCCGAGCGCCCGCGCCAGAATCGCGCTGTGGCTGGTCGGACCGCCCTCCTCGGTGACGAAGCCGAGCACCAGAGTCGGGTCCAGCAGCGCGGTGTCGGCAGGCGCGAGGTCACGCGCGACAAGGACGTAAGGCTCGTCGCTGTCCGGGACTCCCGGCATCGGCACGCCCAGCAGACGGGCGACGATACGATTCCGCACGTCGTCGAGGTCGGCCACGCGGCCGGCGAGGTACTCACCGGCACCCGCCAGCAGCTCGCGGTACGCGGCGAACGCGTCGTACACGCCGCGCTCGGCCGTGCTGCCGACGGCGATCCGTCGTTCCACGTCGGCCATCAGCTCAGGGTCCTGGGCCATCATGGCCTGCGCCTCGAGCACCGCCTGGGCCTCGCCGCCCGCCAGATTGCCGCGCGCCATCAGGTCGGCCGCCACAGCCTCCACGGCCTTGCGGGCGCGCCCCTGTTCACGCTCCGCCTCGTCCGCCGGGATCTGCTTCGCAGGCGGCTCGAGCACCGCCGTTCCCATATGCCGAACCTCGCCGATCGCCACACCGTGGCTCACGCCGACGCCTCGCAGCGTTGTCTCCATCTCACCCGTCTCCGATAGTGCGGCGACTCCCGCCGCCGCGTTGGTTGTTCTACTCGCCGTCCTACGACGGCACTGACGTCACTTCCAGAGGAAGAGACTGTCGCCGGCCTTCACATCGCCGTCGATACGAAGATCGGAGAGGGCTTCGGCCGTGGCCTCCAGCGCGACGATCGGGCAGATCGCGGACTTGCCGGCGGCCTCGACGGCAGCCGGGTTCCAGCGCACGATGCCCTGACCGCGCCTGACGGTGTCACCCTTGTTCACGAGCAGCTCGAAACCCTCGCCGTTGAGCTGCACGGTGTCGATACCGAGGTGTGTGAGCACGCCGTGTCCGCTCTCGTCGACGACGACGAACGCGTGCGGGTGCAGGGAGACGATGACGCCGTCCACGGGGGAGACGGCCTCGGAGGGCTCACGTACGGGGTCGATCGCTGTGCCCGGGCCGACCATGGCCCCGGAGAAGACGGGATCCGGCACGGCTGCCAGTCCGATGGTGCGTCCTGCAAGCGGGGACGTCACGGTGGTCATGGGAAGCCTCCCAGGGGTGGAGATCGTTATGGGCCGTCCCTGTCGGTACCGGACGGCACACTGTTCAGCAGGGTATGTCACCTGAAGTGCCGGTTCCGCGCGGGCACTCCAGAGTGGTCTAGACCATACCGCAATCGGATTTGCACGCCCTCCGCGGCCGCGTGTACAGTCGTACTCCTGCCTGGGGCTGAGCGACACAACATCGTGTCCTTGTCCGGCAGCACCCAAACTTGTCAGATCCTATCTCGGGGTCATCTTCTGCATGTCTGCAGGACGGTGGTCAGAGGGCCGGAAAAACACTGATAGAGTTTGGAACACCGAAGGGAAGCGCCCGGAGGAAAGCCCGAGAGGGTGAGTACAAAGGAAGCGACCGTTCCTTGAGAACTCAACAGTGTGCCAAAAGTCAACGCCAGATATGTTGATACCCCGTCTCCAGCATTCGCTGGGACGAGGTTCCTTTGAAAAAACACAGCGAGGACGCTGTGAACGGTCGGGCCTATTCCGCCTGACTGTTCCGCTCTCGTGTGTGTTGCACCGGATTACCGGTACACATTCACGGAGAGTTTGATCCTGGCTCAGGACGAACGCTGGCGGCGTGCTTAACACATGCAAGTCGAACGATGAAGCCCTTCGGGGTGGATTAGTGGCGAACGGGTGAGTAACACGTGGGCAATCTGCCCTTCACTCTGGGACAAGCCCTGGAAACGGGGTCTAATACCGGATAACACCTCCACTCTCCTGAGTGGAGGTTAAAAGCTCCGGCGGTGAAGGATGAGCCCGCGGCCTATCAGCTTGTTGGTGAGGTAATGGCTCACCAAGGCGACGACGGGTAGCCGGCCTGAGAGGGCGACCGGCCACACTGGGACTGAGACACGGCCCAGACTCCTACGGGAGGCAGCAGTGGGGAATATTGCACAATGGGCGAAAGCCTGATGCAGCGACGCCGCGTGAGGGATGACGGCCTTCGGGTTGTAAACCTCTTTCAGCAGGGAAGAAGCGAAAGTGACGGTACCTGCAGAAGAAGCGCCGGCTAACTACGTGCCAGCAGCCGCGGTAATACGTAGGGCGCGAGCGTTGTCCGGAATTATTGGGCGTAAAGAGCTCGTAGGCGGCTTGTCACGTCGGTTGTGAAAGCCCGGGGCTTAACCCCGGGTCTGCAGTCGATACGGGCAGGCTAGAGTTCGGTAGGGGAGATCGGAATTCCTGGTGTAGCGGTGAAATGCGCAGATATCAGGAGGAACACCGGTGGCGAAGGCGGATCTCTGGGCCGATACTGACGCTGAGGAGCGAAAGCGTGGGGAGCGAACAGGATTAGATACCCTGGTAGTCCACGCCGTAAACGGTGGGCACTAGGTGTGGGCAACATTCCACGTTGTCCGTGCCGCAGCTAACGCATTAAGTGCCCCGCCTGGGGAGTACGGCCGCAAGGCTAAAACTCAAAGGAATTGACGGGGGCCCGCACAAGCGGCGGAGCATGTGGCTTAATTCGACGCAACGCGAAGAACCTTACCAAGGCTTGACATACACCGGAAACGTCTGGAGACAGGCGCCCCCTTGTGGTCGGTGTACAGGTGGTGCATGGCTGTCGTCAGCTCGTGTCGTGAGATGTTGGGTTAAGTCCCGCAACGAGCGCAACCCTTGTCCCGTGTTGCCAGCAGGCCCTTGTGGTGCTGGGGACTCACGGGAGACCGCCGGGGTCAACTCGGAGGAAGGTGGGGACGACGTCAAGTCATCATGCCCCTTATGTCTTGGGCTGCACACGTGCTACAATGGCCGGTACAATGAGCTGCGATACCGCGAGGTGGAGCGAATCTCAAAAAGCCGGTCTCAGTTCGGATTGGGGTCTGCAACTCGACCCCATGAAGTCGGAGTCGCTAGTAATCGCAGATCAGCATTGCTGCGGTGAATACGTTCCCGGGCCTTGTACACACCGCCCGTCACGTCACGAAAGTCGGTAACACCCGAAGCCGGTGGCCCAACCCCTTGTGGGAGGGAGCTGTCGAAGGTGGGACTGGCGATTGGGACGAAGTCGTAACAAGGTAGCCGTACCGGAAGGTGCGGCTGGATCACCTCCTTTCTAAGGAGCACTTCTTACCGATCCCCTTCGGGGTGAGGTCAGAGGCCAGTACATCAGCGAACGTCTGATGCTGGTTGCTCATGGGTGGAACGTTGACTATTCGGCCGGATTCTTGGGTCGGAGGCTGCTAGTACTGCTCCCTTTGGGGGCGTGGAACGCTGATCTTCGGACGGGAGCTGGCCGGGCACGCTGTTGGGTGTCTGAGGGAACGAAATTTCCTCAGTCGCCGGCCCCAGTGAACTCACCTGGTAAGGGTGGGGTGATGGGTGGCTGGTCGTTGTTTGAGAACTGCACAGTGGACGCGAGCATCTGTGGCCAAGTTTTTAAGGGCGCACGGTGGATGCCTTGGCACCAGGAACCGATGAAGGACGTGGGAGGCCACGATAGTCCCCGGGGAGTCGTCAACCAGGCTTTGATCCGGGGGTTTCCGAATGGGGAAACCCGGCAGTCGTCATGGGCTGTCACCCTTGCCTGAACACATAGGGCAAGTGGAGGGAACGCGGGGAAGTGAAACATCTCAGTACCCGCAGGAAGAGAAAACAACCGTGATTCCGGGAGTAGTGGCGAGCGAAACCGGATGAGGCCAAACCGTATGCGTGTGAGACCCGGCAGGGGTTGCGTATACGGGGTTGTGGGATCTCTCTTCTGTCGTCTGCCGGCGACAGGACGAGTCAGAAACCGTTGATGTAGGCGAAGGACATGCGAAAGGTCCGGCGTAGAGGGTAAGACCCCCGTAGTCGAAACGTCAGCGGCTCGTTTGAGAGACACCCAAGTAGCACGGGGCCCGAGAAATCCCGTGTGAATCTGGCGGGACCACCCGCTAAGCCTAAATATTCCCTGGTGACCGATAGCGGATAGTACCGTGAGGGAATGGTGAAAAGTACCGCGGGAGCGGAGTGAAATAGTACCTGAAACCGTGTGCCTACAAGCCGTGGGAGCGTCGGATGGAAGCTTGCTTCCATCTCGTGACTGCGTGCCTTTTGAAGAATGAGCCTGCGAGTTTGCGGTGTGTTGCGAGGTTAACCCGGGTGGGGAAGCCGTAGCGAAAGCGAGTCCGAACAGGGCGATTCAGTAGCACGCTCAAGACCCGAAGCGGAGTGATCTAGCCATGGGCAGGTTGAAGCGGAGGTAAGACTTCGTGGAGGACCGAACCCACCAGGGTTGAAAACCTGGGGGATGACCTGTGGTTAGGGGTGAAAGGCCAATCAAACTCCGTGATAGCTGGTTCTCCCCGAAATGCATTTAGGTGCAGCGTCGTGTGTTTCTTGCCGGAGGTAGAGCACTGGATAGGCGATGGGCCCTACCGGGTTACTGACCTTAGCCAAACTCCGAATGCCGGTAAGTGAGAGCGCGGCAGTGAGACTGTGGGGGATAAGCTCCATGGTCGAGAGGGAAACAGCCCAGAGCATCGACTAAGGCCCCTAAGCGTACGCTAAGTGGGAAAGGATGTGGAGTCGCAGAGACAACCAGGAGGTTGGCTTAGAAGCAGCCACCCTTGAAAGAGTGCGTAATAGCTCACTGGTCTAGTGATTCCGCGCCGACAATGTAGCGGGGCTCAAGCGTACCGCCGAAGTCGTGTCATTGCAGCAACAAGCCCCAACGGGTGCTGTGATGGGTAGGGGAGCGTCGTCTGCCGGGTGAAGCAGCCGCGTAAGCGAGTTGTGGACGGTTGACGAGTGAGAATGCAGGCATGAGTAGCGATTCACACGTGAGAAACGTGTGCGCCGATTGACTAAGGGTTCCTGGGTCAAGCTGATCTGCCCAGGGTAAGTCGGGACCTAAGGCGAGGCCGACAGGCGTAGTCGATGGATAACCGGTTGATATTCCGGTACCCGCTGTGAAGCGTCAAACATCGAATCCAGTGATGCTAAGCCCGTGAAGCCGTTCCGGACCCTTCGGGGAAAGGAAAGTGGTGGAGCCGGTGACCCAAGTTGGTAGTAGGTGAGTGATGGGGTGACGCAGGAAGGTAGTCCATCCCGGGCGGTGGTTGTCCCGGGGTAAGGGTGTAGGCCGTGCGATAGGTAAATCCGTCGCACATGTGGCTGAGACCTGATGCCGAGCCGATTGTGGTGAAGTGGATGATCCTATGCTGTCGAGAAAAGCCTCTAGCGAGTTTCATGGCGGCCCGTACCCTAAACCGACTCAGGTGGTCAGGTAGAGAATACCGAGGCGTTCGGGTGAACTATGGTTAAGGAACTCGGCAAAATGCCCCCGTAACTTCGGGAGAAGGGGGGCCACATCCGGTGATGAGCTTTGCGCTCTGAGCTGGGGGTGGCCGCAGAGACCAGCGAGAAGCGACTGTTTACTAAAAACACAGGTCCGTGCGAAGCCGTAAGGCGATGTATACGGACTGACGCCTGCCCGGTGCTGGAACGTTAAGGGGACCGGTTAGTCACTCTTCGGGGTGGCGAAGCTGAGAACTTAAGCGCCAGTAAACGGCGGTGGTAACTATAACCATCCTAAGGTAGCGAAATTCCTTGTCGGGTAAGTTCCGACCTGCACGAATGGCGTAACGACTTCTCGACTGTCTCAACCATAGGCCCGGTGAAATTGCACTACGAGTAAAGATGCTCGTTTCGCGCAGCAGGACGGAAAGACCCCGGGACCTTTACTACAGTTTGATATTGGTGTTCGGTTCGGCTTGTGTAGGATAGCTGGGAGACTTTGAAACTCGCACGCCAGTGTGGGTGGAGTCGTCGTTGAAATACCAGTCTGGTCGTGCTGGATGTCTAACCTGGGTCCGTGATCCGGATCAGGGACAGTGTCTGATGGGTAGTTTAACTGGGGCGGTTGCCTCCTAAAGAGTAACGGAGGCGCCCAAAGGTTCCCTCAGCCTGGTTGGCAATCAGGTGTTGAGTGTAAGTGCACAAGGGAGCTTGACTGTGAGACCGACGGGTCGAGCAGGGACGAAAGTCGGGACTAGTGATCCGGCGGTGGCTTGTGGAAGCGCCGTCGCTCAACGGATAAAAGGTACCCCGGGGATAACAGGCTGATCTTCCCCAAGAGTCCATATCGACGGGATGGTTTGGCACCTCGATGTCGGCTCGTCGCATCCTGGGGCTGGAGTCGGTCCCAAGGGTTGGGCTGTTCGCCCATTAAAGCGGTACGCGAGCTGGGTTTAGAACGTCGTGAGACAGTTCGGTCCCTATCCGCTGTGCGCGTAGGAATATTGAGAAGGGCTGTCCCTAGTACGAGAGGACCGGGACGGACGAACCTCTGGTGTGCCAGTTGTTCTGCCAAGGGCATGGCTGGTTGGCTACGTTCGGGAGGGATAACCGCTGAAAGCATCTAAGCGGGAAGCCTGCTTCGAGATGAGTATTCCCACCTCCTTGAGAGGGTAAGGCTCCCAGTAGACGACTGGGTTGATAGGCCGGATATGGAAGCACGGTAACGTGTGGAGTTGACCGGTACTAATAGGCCGAGGGCTTGTCCTCAGTTGCTCGCGTCCACTGTGTTGGTTCTGAAACCACGAACAGCCCCATACCCAGGTCACGGTATGGTGCGGCAGTTTACAGTTTCATAGTGTTTCGGTGGTTATAGCGTAGGGGAAACGCCCGGTTACATTTCGAACCCGGAAGCTAAGCCTTTCAGCGCCGATGGTACTGCAGGGGGGACCCTGTGGGAGAGTAGGACGCCGCCGAACTCCTTTTAGAGCTCTGGCTCTTGGGCACACAGCCCGAGAGCCAGAGCTTTTTTGCGTTGAGGTAAGGTCAGTGAGCATCGTTGGCACGTTTCCCACAGGAGGCCCCCGGGTGGAGGTTCAGGAGACTCGCGTCCAGACGGACCGTGTGCTCACCATCCCGAACATCCTCAGCATGGCTCGGCTCGTTGGCGTACCCCTCTTCCTGTGGCTGATTTTGAGGCCTGAGTTCGGTGGGCCCAAGAGTGACGGATGGGCCCTGCTGGTACTGGCCCTGAGCGGCATCAGTGACTACCTGGACGGCAAGCTCGCACGGCGCTGGAACCAGATCAGCAGTCTCGGCCGGCTTCTCGACCCCGCGGCTGACCGGCTCTACATTCTCTCGACTCTGGTCGGTCTCACTTGGCGTGAGATTCTGCCTCTGTGGTTGACCGCTGCACTTCTGGCGCGAGAGCTGGTTCTGCTGGTGATGGTGGGCATCCTCCGCCGGCACGGCTATCCGCCGCCCCAGGTGAACTTCCTTGGCAAGGCCGCCACCTTCAACCTGATGTATGCCTTCCCGCTGCTCCTGCTCAGTGACGGCAGCGGGTGGATCTCGTCACTCGCTGCTATTTTCGGATGGGCGTTCGCAGGATGGGGTACAACGCTGTACTGGTGGGCAGGAGTCCTCTACGTGGTACAAGTCCGCCGCCTGGTCCGTGCGGACGCCATGGCCGACTGAACTTGCGGATTGGTCCCACCGTGGCTGTCCGATGGCCCGTGGTCGAAATGTGGGGGACAATCCTGGCGGGGGAAGTCGGCTAGACCGTCGTCTCTTAGAGGAGGACGCTTCCGACATGAAGGCCGTAGTGATGGCCGGAGGCGAAGGCACGCGACTTCGCCCCATGACCTCAAGCATGCCCAAGCCGCTCCTGCCCGTGGCCAACCGCCCGATCATGGAGCACGTTCTGCGGCTGCTCAAAAGGCATGGGCTCAATGAAACAGTTGTTACTGTCCAGTTCCTGGCCTCACTCGTCAAGAACTACTTCGGTGACGGCGAAGAGCTCGGCATGGAGCTGACCTATGCGAATGAGGAGAAGCCACTCGGTACCGCCGGAAGCGTCAAGAACGCCGAAGAGGCATTGAAGGACGATGCCTTCCTCGTCATCTCCGGCGATGCACTGACGGATTTCGACCTCACCGAGCTCATCAATTTCCACAAGGAAAAGGGTGCGCTGGTCACGGTCTGCCTGACGCGTGTTCCCAATCCGCTGGAATTCGGCATCACCATTGTCGACGAGGAAGGCAAGGTGGAGCGCTTCCTCGAGAAGCCCACCTGGGGCCAGGTCTTCTCCGATACCGTGAACACCGGCATCTATGTGATGGAGCCCGAGGTCTTCGACTATGTCGAGGCCGATGTGCCCGTCGACTGGTCCGGCGATGTCTTCCCGCAGTTGATGAAGGAAGGCAAGCCCGTCTACGGCTATATCGCCGAGGGGTACTGGGAGGACGTCGGCACCCACGAGAGCTATGTGAAGGCGCAGGCCGACGTCCTGGAGGGCAAGGTCGACGTCGACATCGACGGCTTCGAGATCTCCGCAGGCGTCTGGGTTGCCGAGGGTGCGGAGGTGCACCCCGACGCCGTGCTCCGCGGGCCCCTTTACATCGGGGACTACGCCAAGGTCGAGGCCGGCGCCGAGCTCCGTGAGCACTCCGTCGTGGGGTCCAACGTGGTCGTCAAGAGCGGTGCTTTTCTGCACAAGTCCGTCGTCCACGACAACGTCTACGTGGGGCCGCACAGCAATCTGCGCGGGTGCGTGGTCGGGAAGAACACCGACATCATGCGCGCGGCGCGGATCGAGGACGGGGCGGTCATCGGTGATGAGTGCCTGATCGGTGAAGAATCGATCGTTCAGGGCAATGTGCGGGTCTATCCCTTCAAGACCATCGAGGCCGGTGCCTTCGTCAACACGTCGGTCATCTGGGAGTCCAGGGGACAGGCGCACCTCTTCGGAGCCCGCGGTGTGTCGGGCATCCTGAACGTCGAGATCACGCCGGAGCTGGCCGTGCGGCTGGCCGGTGCCTATGCGACCACCCTGAAGAAGGGCTCGACCGTCACCACGGCCCGGGACCACTCGCGTGGTGCCCGTGCGCTGAAGCGGGCGGTGATCTCCGCGTTGCAGGCCAGCGCCATCGACGTACGGGACCTGGAGAACGTTCCGCTGCCCGTGGCGCGGCAGCAGACCGCGCGGGGCAGTGCGGGCGGGATCATGATCCGTACGACGCCGGGTGTGCCGGACTCCGTGGACATCATGTTCTTCGACGGCAACGGCGCCGACCTGTCGCAGGGCAGCCAGCGGAAGCTGGACCGGGTGTTCGCGCGGCAGGAGTACCGTCGGGCGTTCCCCGGTGAGATCGGGGATCTGCACTTCCCGGCCAGTGTCTTCGACTCGTACACCGGGTCGTTGCTGAGGAACGTCGACACGACGGGCATCTCCGAGTCCGGGCTGAAGGTCGTCGTGGACGCGTCCAACGGCAGCGCGGGGCTCGTGCTGCCGAGTCTGCTCGGGAAGCTCGGGGTCGACTCGCTGACCATCAACCCGGGTCTGGACGAGTCCAGGCCGACGGAGACGGCCGACATGCGGCGGTCGGGGATGGTGCGTCTCGGGGAGATCGTGGCGTCCTCCGGTGCCGCCTTCGGCGTGCGGTTCGACCCGGTCGGTGAGCGGCTGTCCCTCGTCGACGAGAAGGGGCGCATCATCGAGGACGACCGGGCGCTGCTCGTGATGCTGGACCTCGTCGCCGCCGAGCGGCGTAGCGGCAGGGTCGCGCTTCCGGTGACCACGACCCGGATCGCCGAGCAGGTGGCGGCCTACCACGGGACCCAGGTCGAGTGGACGACGACCTCTCCCGACGACCTGACGCGCGTCGGGGGTGAGGAAGGGACGATCTTCGGGGGTGACGGCAAGGGCGGGTTCATCGTTCCCGAGTTCTCCAGCGTGTACGACGCCACGGCGGCCTTCGTACGGCTCATCGGGCTGGTGGCGCGGACGCAGCTCACGCTCAGCCAGATCGACGCCCGGATCCCGCGGGCGCACGTCCTGAAGCGGGATCTGGCGACCCCGTGGGCTGTCAAGGGTCTTGTGATGCGGCGGGTCGTCGAGGAGGCCGGAGATCGCTTCGTGGACACCACGGACGGCGTGCGGGTGGTGGAGACCGACGGACGCTGGGTGATGGTGCTGCCCGACCCGGCGGAGGCCGTCACCCACCTGTGGGCCGAGGGGCCGGACGACGCGTCCGCGCAGGCCCTGCTGGACGAGTGGTCGGCGGTCGTGGACAGCGCCGGCCGGTAGAACGAGCTGCACGCGTGCGTGCCGGACAAGTGTCCTCAACGGGGCCTGTCCGGCACGCCGGTGGGGCCGTTCGGAGGTAGTGGCCGCGACGTGCGACGATGTGCGGCATGCCGCAGCAACCCCCCATTCGGAGCACACCGACGCGGCCCCGGCGCCCTGATGCGTCCATGTCGTTGCTCACCAACGTCATGGACCACAGTCTCGACGACGGATACGCCGAGGCCGCCGAGCGGAAGAAGGCCGCGGGCGACGCCGGCCTGCCGAAGACCCTCAGGGCGAAGCTGGGGCTCGCGGCGGGCCTGGTGCTCGCGGCCCTGATCGTGACCGTCGGAGCGGCACAGGCCCGGGTCGCCGCACCCGTCGTCGCCAAGGAGCGGGAAGAGCTGGTCGACCGCATCGACCGGGAGAGCGAGGCGGCGGACAAGCTGGAGGACTCCGTCGACGAGCTGCGCGCGGACGTGAGCGCCCGGCAGCGCGAGGCGCTGAAGCACAGTGGCAGCGCCGGGTCCGATCTCGTGGGCATCCTGTCCGGCGCCGCCGCGGTGCACGGTCCCGGCGTGAAGCTGGTGGTGAACGACGCCAAGGACACCGGTGCGGGTGGTGACGGTGACCCGCGAGAGGCCTCCGGGTTCGCGGACACCGGTCGGGTGCGTGACCGGGACATGCAGCGCGTGGTCAACGGGCTGTGGGAGTCGGGTGCCGAGGCCGTCTCCATCAATGGGCAGCGGCTGACGGCGCTGTCCGCGATCAGGGCCGCGGGGGACGCGATACTGGTCGACAACAAACCGCTGGTGCCGCCGTACACGGTGCTGGCGGTGGGGGACGGGCAAGAGCTGAGCACGCGGTTCCAGGACAGCGCGGACGGGTTGTATCTGAACGCGCTCCAGGAGAGCTACGGCGTCAGGACGGCCATATCCGCGGAGGACGACCTCCGGCTGCCTGCCGCACCGAGTGTGATCGTACGTACAGCACAGCCGAGCACTGAGAAGAGCGAGAAGGGCACATCGTGATCGCCGTACTGGGCCTCGTCGTGGGAGTCGTGGCCGGCCTGTTGGTCCGGCCTGAGGTTCCGGCGGTGGTCGAGCCTTATCTGCCGATCGCTGTCGTCGCGGCGCTGGACGCCGTCTTCGGCGGTCTGCGCGCCATGCTCGACGGCATCTTCGACGACAAGGTCTTCGTGGTGTCGTTCCTGTCGAACGTGGTCGTGGCCGCGTTGATCGTGTTCCTGGGTGACAAGTTGGGCGTGGGTGCCCAGCTGTCCACCGGTGTGGTGGTCGTCCTCGGTATCCGGATCTTCTCCAACGCCGCGGCGATCCGCCGGCACGTCTTCCGGGCGTGAGGCCGATGAGCGAGCACGACGACAAGCGCGCCGAGGAGAACGACGACACGGGCGCGAAGCGGCGCGACGGGAGCGGCGAGTCCGCGAACCGGCTGCGCAAGGAGCTGCCCCAGGAGGTGGCCGCGGCGAAGCCCGTCGCACAGAACACCCCGGAGCCCGCCCCCGCCCCCGCCCCCGCCCCCGCCCCCGCCCCCGAGCCGGAGCCCGATCCGGAGGCGGCGCCGGAGCCGGAGGCGGCGCCCGAGCCGCGGCTGACCGGTCGGCAGCGGCTGGTGCAGGGGTTGTGGCCGCCTCGGGTCAGCAGGGCCCAACTGATCGTCGCGCTGCTGCTGTTCGGTCTGGGCTTCGGGCTGGCCGTGCAGGTGGCGTCGAACAGCGACAGTGACAGCGCCCTGCGCGGCGCGCGCCAGGAAGATCTTGTCCGCATCCTCGATGAACTGGATGACCGTACTCAGCGTCTTGAGGACGAGAAGCAGGGTCTCGAGAAGCAGCGCGACGAGCTGGAGAACAGCTCGGACCAGGCCGAGGAGGCCCGGAAGCAGACGGTGGAGAAGGAGCGGCAACTCGGCATCCTGGCGGGCACGGTGGCCGCGCAGGGGCCCGGCATCACCATGACCATCGAGGACACGAAGGGGACGGTCGAGTCGGACATGCTGCTCGACGCGGTCCAGGAACTGCGTGCGGCGGGTGCCGAGGCGATCCAGGTGAACGGCGTACGGGTCGTCGCCGGTACGTATCTCACGGATTCCGGCAAGGGCGTGAGCGTCGACGGGAACAAGATCAACGCGCCCTATCGTTTCAAGGTCATCGGCAAGTCTCAGGACCTCGAGCCGGCGCTCAACATCCCCGGAGGTGTGGTGCAGACTCTCGAGAAGGAACAGGCCATCGTCACCGTGGAGCGGTCGACCAAGATCGTCGTGGACGCCTTGCGAGCAGCGAAGCGGCCTGACTACGCTCGGTCGTCCTCCCAGTGAACCGGCGGGGCATGGGCGGCGTCCGGCGAGGGCATGAGGTTGCGGGGGGTCGGCGCACCGAATGGGTGGTGCGTGGTGGAAACTGTCTGGTGCAGACGGACGTTGTCAGGATGTCCGGGTCGGCCAGAGTGTTCAGTCAGGGTTCGTCCTGCCCCACGGGCGGGTCTGTTTCGGTCAAGGGGAATCGCCCGTGAAGTTGTTTGCGAAGTTGTTCGGCAAGAGCCCGCGAGAGGGCAGCGACAATGCGACCGCCCGTCATCGCGCACAGCCTGACGCGGAGGGCCAGCGGCCGCTGTTCCGGGACCAGGTCGGCGGTCCGGGCGGCGACGTTTCCGGAGGTCAGGGCGCGCCGTCGGTTGACCCTGCGCAGTCCGGCGGCATAGGTTTCGGGCAACCCTCAAGTGCGGGTGGAGGGTTTTCCGACCCGTATGCGTCCAATGCTCCCGGTGGGCAGCCGCGGCAGGAGGATCCGATGTCGGCCCTGGTGTGTACGAGGTGCGGCAACCGCAACGCGGAGAACAGCCGCTTCTGCTCCAACTGCGGCGCGCCGCTGCGGCCGGGCGCGACGCCGGAGCGTCCGTCCGAGACGACCTCCACGATCTCCATCTCCGGTCTCGAGGCCTACGACGCCGAGGCCACCGGCCAGACGCCCACGCCGACGCTGTCACCCGAGGCGCAGGCGGCCGTGGACGCGCTGCCGCTGGGTTCCGCGCTCCTGGTCGTGCGCCGCGGGCCGAACTCGGGCAGCCGCTTCCTGCTGGACGGCGATCTGACCACGGCCGGCCGTCATCCGCAGAGCGACATCTTCCTGGACGACGTGACGGTCTCCCGGCGGCATGTGGAGTTCCGTCGTGGCCAGGACGGCTCGTTCACGGTGGCCGACGTGGGCAGCCTGAACGGCACGTATGTGAACCGGGAGCGGATCGACCAGGTCGCCGTGAGCAACGGTGACGAGGTGCAGATCGGCAAGTACCGGCTGGTCTTCTACGCCAGCCAGCGGGGCTACTGACCCGGACCTGATTCCGGGACACCCCAGCGAAGGTCCGTCCGTCAGGGAAGGTCCATGCTTCATACACCGAGCGGCGGTGCCGGGCACGGCGCCGCCGCCACGGACAGTGGGCTGATGAGCATCGGCACCGTGCTGAACGTGCTGCGCGACGAGTTTCCCGAAGTCACCATCTCCAAGATCCGATTCCTGGAGTCGGAGGGGCTCATCGAGCCGCAGCGGACTCCCTCGGGGTATCGCAAGTTCAGCGCCCGTGACGTCGAGCGCCTCGGGCATGTCCTGAGGATGCAGCGGGACCACTATCTGCCTCTGAAGGTGATCCGTGAGCACCTGGAGGCCATGGAGCGCGGAGAGGCCGTGCCGCTGCCGACCGTGGGCCGTCAGCGGGACGGCGATTCCGCGCCCGAGCCCTTCGACGGGCCGCCCCCGGCTGCCAGGGTCGGGCGTGAGGAGCTGCTCGCCGCCGCCGGGGTGGACGAGGAGGAGCTCAAGGAGTGGGAGTCGTACGGGCTGGTCACTCCACTGGAGGACGGGGCGTACGAGGCGGAGGCGGTCACCGTGGCCGCGCTCATCGCCGAGCTGGGGCGGTTCGGGATCGAGCCGCGGCATCTGCGGGTGATGAAGGCCGCCGCCGACCGCGAGGCCGGGCTCGTGGACCAGGTGGTGGCACCGCTGAAGCGGCATCGGAACCCGCAGACCAGGGCTCATGCGGAGGACCGCACCAAGGAGCTGGCGGGGCTCACGGTGAAGCTGCACGCCGCGCTGGTGCAGACGGCGCTCGGGGTGCGGCTGCCGTGAGGAGGGCGAACGCGTGGGGGCCGGATCAGGCGCCTGATCCCGGCCCGACTACCCAAACGTCCCGAGCACGGCCTAGGGTTGCTGTGTGAACGAGCTCGATGTCGTAGGTGTCCGGGTCGAAATGCCCTCCAACCAACCGATCGTGCTGCTGCGTGAAGTGGGAGGCGACCGCTACCTCCCCATCTGGATCGGGCCGGGTGAGGCGACGGCGATCGCCTTCGCCCAGCAGGGCATGGCTCCCGCGCGGCCGCTGACCCACGACCTGTTCAAGGACGTGCTGGAAGCCGTCGGTCAGGAGCTCACGGAAGTGCGTATCACGGACCTGCGTGAGGGCGTCTTCTACGCGGAGCTGGTCTTCGCCAGCGGCGTCGAGGTGAGCGCTCGCCCGTCCGACGCCATAGCGCTGGCCCTGCGCACCGGGACGCCGATCTACGGCAGTGACACGGTGCTCGACGACGCGGGTATCGCGATCCCGGACGAGCAGGAGGACGAAGTGGAGAAGTTCCGCGAGTTCCTCGATCAGATCTCCCCGGAGGACTTCGGCAGCAGCAGCCAGTGAGCTCCGCAGGCCGGTGGACGCCGGCCCGGCAGGGAGTGGAAGCGGTCGTGAGACGCGTGGGCGGCCCGGCGGACGATGAGTCCGTCGCAGGGCCGCCGCCGTATGTGTGACGGGTGAATTGCCCGCATGTGCCGGTGGCGAATGAGAGCGTCACACGGCCCGCGCCGAGGGCATTCGGCTAGCCTTTCCCCGCGGTGGGGCACGGGAAACCACTCTTAGGGTGATTATCACTCGGCGTGGCGAGTGTGGCGATCGTTGACGCACCCCGGGTGACTGCCTACCGTCGAGAAGGCAGGTCAAGGACGGAGGTCGGCGTGAGAAGCAGCGGCGACGGTACGGCTGGGGGCGGCCCCGAGCGCAGTCTCAGGGCGAGCGGTCCGTACGCTCCCCCCGGCTCTCGGCTCCTTTCGGGCGGAGGCTGTTCCCAGCCCGATGGTGCGGCCGACCTCGCTCCGCAGCGACCGTCGGCGGTGCCGAGCAGCGGAGGGACGACGTCCATGGCGTCCGAGCAGATCGGCTATCGCGGCCCCACGGCCTGCGCGGCCGCCGGTATCACCTACCGGCAGCTGGACTACTGGGCCCGCACGGGTCTCGTCGAGCCGAGTGTGCGCCCCGCCTACGGGTCCGGGACGCAGCGGTTGTACAGCTTTCGGGACGTCGTCGTCCTGAAGATCGTCAAGAGGTTCCTCGACACCGGGGTCTCGCTGCAGAACATCCGCACGGCGGTCCAGCACCTCAGAGAACGCGGTTTCCGCGACCTGGAGCGGATGACGCTGATGAGTGACGGTGCGACGGTCTACGAGTGCACCTCGCCGGACGAGGTCCATGCCCTGCTCCAAGGGGGGCAGGGAGTCTTCGGGATCGCCGTGGGTGTGGTGTGGCGGGACGTAGAGAGCGCGCTGTCGCAGCTGCACGGGGAGCGGATCGACACCGGGGAGACCCTGGTCGGGCCCAATCCGGCGGACGAGCTGGCGCGGCGGCGGAACAGGGCCGTCTGACCCGCCGGACGGCGCGGTGCGGGTGCGGGTGCGGCCGCAGGGGGCGGGACGTTTCCGCGCCGGACCGCGAGCGGTGTTCCGGGGTGGCCGGGACGGTTCGGCACGGCGTTGTCAGTGGCGTAGGGCAGCATCGGAGTTGTGAGAACCGCGCCCACGATCCTGCATCTCGACATGGATGCCTTCTTCGCCTCGGTGGAGCAGGCGTCCAAGCCGAGCCTGCGCGGGAAGGCCGTGGTCGTGGGCGGGCTCGGGCCGCGGGGTGTGGTCGCGACCGCGTCGTACGAGGCGCGGGTCTTCGGGGTGCACTCGGCGTTGCCCATGGCGCAGGCCCGGCGGCTCGCGCCCAACGCCGCGTATCTCGTGCCGCGTTTCGGGTTCTACCGGGCGATCAGCGAGCGTGTGATGGAGCTGCTGCGGGCGCTGTCGCCGCTGGTGGAGCCGCTGAGCCTGGACGAGGCGTTCGTGGACCTGGAGGCCGGGGGAACGGCCTGGGACGAGCGTTCGGCGCGGCTGGCCGGGGTGAAGCTGCGTGCGGACATCCGGGCCGTCACGGGCCTCACGGGGTCGGTGGGGCTGGCCGCGTCCAAGATGCTCGCCAAGATCGCCTCGGAGCAGGCCAAGCCCGACGGGCTGGTGATGATCGAGCCGGGGACGGAGCGGGCCATGCTGGGGCCGATGTCGGTGCGGACCCTGCCGGGAGTCGGGCCGGCGACGGGCGACCATCTGCGGCGGGCCGGGATCACCACGGTCGAGGAGATCGCCGAGGCGGGTGAGGACGAGCTGGTCCGGCTGCTGGGGAAGGCGCACGGGCACGGGCTCTACGCCATGGCGCTGGCACGGGACGACCGGCCCGTGGTGGCGGAGCGGGAAGCGAAGTCGGTGTCGGTCGAGGACACCTACGACGTGGACATCCACGACCGGCTGCGGGTCGGGCTGGAGGTGCAGCGGCTCGCCGACCGCTGCGTACGGCGGCTGCGCGGGGCCGGGCTGTCCGGGCGGACCATCGTGCTGAAGGTGCGGCGGTACGACTTCTCGACACGCACCCGGTCCGAGACGCTGCGCGGGCCGACGGACGATCCCGGGGTGATCCGTGAGGCGGCGGCCAGACTGCTGGACTCGGTCGACACCACGGGCGGTGTGCGGCTGCTCGGAGTGGGTGTCAGCGGGCTCGCCGACTACACGCAGGAGGACCTGTTCGCCCAGGCGGCCGGGGAGCGGGCGGTCACGGAGGGCCCGGTGGAGGAGCACGCCCCGGCTCCGGTCGAGGAGCAGCCCGAGCCGGCCGAGCGGCGGTGGCCCGCCGGGCACGATGTGCGGCACACCGGGTTCGGGCACGGGTGGGTGCAGGGCAGCGGCCTGGGGCGGGTCACCGTGCGGTTCGAGACGCCCGACTCGGAGCCCGGGCGTGTGCGGACCTTCCGGGTCGACGATCCGGAGCTGGAGCCGGCGGATCCGTTGCCGCTGGTGTTACGAGACCCTGAAGGGGGCCATGGGCCGGAGGGTGACGACGACTCCGGGGGTGTGGGGCTGCGGTCCGTCGCCCCTTAGGCGGCTCGCCCGGGGTTCAGGCCGGCTCGTCCTTCCCCGCCAGTTTGCCGAACTCGTGGTCCTGGAGCGGGGGAGGGGCGGCGACGTCCAGGCCGTAGTGGTGGTAGAGCTGGAGTTCCTGCTCGGGGGAGAGGTGGCGGCCCACGCCGAAGTCCGGGGCGTCCTTGATCAGGGCGCGGTCGAAGGGCACGTGGAGGGCGCCCTCGATCAGCTCGCTGGGCTCGAGGGGGACGAAGGCGTCCCTGCTGAACAGGCCGGTCCGTATGGCCGCCCACTCCGGGACGCCGGTGGCGTCGTCGAGGTAGACCTCGTCGATCGTGCCGATCCTGGTCCCGTTGCGGTCGAACGCCTTGCGGCCGATCAAGTTGCGCGGATCGATATCGGTTCGCACGGGCCCTCCACATGGTCGCAACTCATCCGTAAACACTACAAAACGGCACAATCGAGGAGGCGGCCACTCGAAGGTTCGTGCGTTGACCGCGCTGGTAGGCTGACAACGGCTGCTGACCCCGTGCGGGAGAGTCCTCCAGACACCATCGGAGGCGCCGAAGGAGCAAATCCTCCCCGGAATCTCTCAGGCCCACGTACCGCACGGACGAGGTCACTCTGGAAAGCAGGGCGGATGTCACGGCTTCCGCCCTCACCGACGGTGAAA
This sequence comes from Streptomyces sp. CRCS-T-1, assembly GCF_024442335.1. Classification (NCBI taxonomy): domain Bacteria; kingdom Bacillati; phylum Actinomycetota; class Actinomycetes; order Kitasatosporales; family Streptomycetaceae; genus Streptomyces; species Streptomyces sp. CRCS-T-1. The sequence continues at coordinate 7,203,609 of NZ_CP101651.1, forward strand.
GCCGGAGGCCTTCGGGCGATCCGGTGAAGCTCTCAGGTTGACATGACAGAGGGGGAGGCCGTCCGGGTACCCGTGCCGTGGTGCCCCTCGAAGGTCGTGTCAGACCAGGAGGCCTCCGCATATGACCGCCCATCGCATTCCGCTCTCCGAGCTCGAAGAGGCAGTTCCCTTCGAGCAGCGCCACATCGGCCCCGACCACGAGGCGTGCGCCAAGATGCTCGCGCACGTCGGATACGGCTCGCTGGACGAGCTGACGGCCGCCGCCGTCCCGGCCGTGATCAAGAGCGCCGAGGCGCTGGACCTGCCGGGCGCCCGCAGCGAGGCCGAGGTGATCGCCGAGCTGCGCTCCCTCGCCGACCGCAACCAGGTCCTCGGCTCCATGATCGGGCTCGGCTACTACGGAACGTTCACGCCGCCGGTGATCATGCGCAACGTCATGGAGAACCCGTCCTGGTACACGGCCTACACGCCGTACCAGCCGGAGATCTCGCAGGGCCGGCTCGAGGCGCTGCTCAACTTCCAGACCATGGTCGCCGACCTGACCGGACTGCCGACCTCCGGCGCCTCCCTGCTCGACGAGGGCACCGCGGCGGCCGAGGCCATGGCGCTGTCGCGGCGGCTGGGCAAGAACAAGAAGGGCCTGTTCCTGGTCGACGCGGACACGCTGCCGCAGACCATCGCCGTGATCGAGACCCGGGCCGAGCCGACCGGTGTCGAGGTCGTCGTCGCCGATCTCAGTGACGGCATCCCCGCCGGGATCGCCGAGCGCGAGATCAACGGCGTGCTGATCCAGTACCCGGGCGCCTCCGGAGCCGTACGGGACATCAAGCCGGTCATCGACCAGGCGCACGGGCTCGGGGCGCTCGTCACCGTCGCCGCCGATCTGCTCGCGCTGACCCTGCTGAAGTCGCCCGGTGAGCTGGGCGCGGACATCGCGGTCGGGACGACGCAGCGCTTCGGCGTGCCGATGGGCTTCGGCGGACCGCACGCCGGTTACATGGCCGTCGGCGAGAAGATGGCGCGCAGCCTGCCCGGGCGGCTCGTCGGCGTGTCCGTGGACGCCGACGGGAACAAGGCCTACCGGCTGGCGCTGCAGACGCGTGAGCAGCACATCCGCCGTGAGAAGGCCACCAGCAACATCTGCACGGCGCAGGTGCTGCTCGCCGTGATGGCCGGCATGTACGCCGTCTACCACGGGCCGGAGGGCCTGAAGAGCATCGCGCGGCGCACCCACCGCTACGCCACGGTCCTCGCCGCCGGGCTCGGACACGGCGGGGTCGAGGTCGTGCACGGGGCCTACTTCGACACCCTGACCGCGCGCGTCGAGGGCCGGGCCGCCGAGGTCGTGGCCGCCGCGGCGCGGAACGGGGTCAACCTGCGTCTCGTCGACGCCGACCAGGTCTCGATCTCCTGTGACGAGACCACGACGCGGGCCCAGCTGCGTGCCGTATGGGCCGCGTTCGGGGTCGAGGGTGTCGTCGAGGCGCTGGACGCCGCCACCGAGGACGGGCTGCCCGGCGCCCTGCTGCGGTCCGACGAGTACATGACCCACCCCGTCTTCCACCAGTACCGTTCCGAGACCGCCATGCTGCGTTACCTGCGCCGGCTGGCCGACCGTGACTACGCGCTCGACCGCGGCATGATCCCGCTGGGCTCCTGCACCATGAAGCTCAACGCGACCACGGAGATGGAGCCGGTCACCTGGCCCGAGTTCGGGCAGCTGCACCCCTTCGCGCCCGCCGAGCAGGCCGAGGGCTACCTCACGCTCATCCACGAGCTGGAGGACCGTCTCGCCGAGGTCACCGGCTACGACAAGGTGTCCCTCCAGCCGAACGCCGGGTCGCAGGGCGAGCTGGCCGGTCTGCTCGCCGTACGCGGGTACCACCGGGCCAACGGGGACGAGCAGCGCACCGTGTGCCTGATCCCGTCGTCCGCGCACGGCACCAACGCCGCGAGCGCGGTGATGGCGGGCATGAAGGTCGTCGTCGTCAAGACCGCCGAGGACGGCGAGATCGACGTCGAGGATCTGCGGGCGAAGATCGAGCAGCACCGTGACGAGCTGGCCGTGCTGATGATCACCTACCCGTCCACGCACGGCGTGTTCGAGGAGCATGTCTCCGAGATCTGCGCGCAGGTGCACGAGGCGGGTGGGCAGGTCTACGTCGACGGGGCCAACCTCAACGCGCTCGTGGGGCTCGCCAAGCCGGGGCACTTCGGCGGGGACGTCTCGCACCTGAACCTGCACAAGACCTTCTGCATCCCGCACGGCGGCGGCGGGCCCGGCGTCGGTCCGGTGGCGGTGCGTGAGCACCTCGCGCCGTATCTGCCGAACCATCCGCTGCAGCCCGAGGCGGGCCCGGAGACCGGGGTCGGCCCCATCTCCGCGGCGCCGTGGGGCTCGGCCGGCATCCTGCCGATCTCGTGGGCGTACGTCCGGCTGATGGGCGGCGAGGGACTGAAGCGGGCCACGCAGGTGGCCGTGCTCAGCGCCAACTACATCGCCAAGCGGCTGGAGCCGCACTACCCGGTGCTCTACACCGGCCCCGGCGGGCTCGTCGCGCACGAGTGCATCATCGACCTGCGACCGCTGACCAAGGCGACCGGCGTGAGCGTCGACGACGTCGCCAAGCGGCTGATCGACTACGGCTTCCACGCGCCGACGATGTCGTTCCCGGTGGCCGGGACGCTGATGATCGAGCCGACCGAGTCGGAGGACCTGGCCGAGCTGGACCGGTTCTGCGAGGCGATGATCGCCATCCGCGCGGAGATCGAGAAGGTCGGCTCCGGTGCGTGGCCCGCGGACGACAACCCGCTGCGGGGCGCCCCGCACACCGCCGGCGCGCTCGCCGGGGAGTGGGAGCACGCCTACAGCCGTGAGGAGGCCGTCTTCCCGGCCGGAGTCGCGGCCTCCGACAAGTACTGGCCGCCGGTGCGGCGCATCGACCAGGCCTTCGGTGACCGGAACCTGGTCTGCTCCTGCCCGCCGCTGGACGCGTACGAGGACTGATCGACCGACCGGTCAGAGGGAGGGGCTCCGCTGATGCGGGGCCCCTCCGCCGTGCAGGGCTCTTGCGTCATGCGACGGCGAGTGACACCTCGGTCGACTTGATCAGGGCGACGACCGGGGTTCCGGGCGACAGGCGGAGGTCGTCCGCGGCGTCCTTGGTGATCGCCGCCGTCAGTTCGCCGCCCTCGACGGTGATCCGGACGGAGGCCATCGCGTCACCGGCCGTGATGCCCGTGATCGTGCCGGGGAGGCGGTTGCGGATGGACAGGCCCTCGACGGGGGCCGTGGCCAGCGCGACCTCCGTCGACTTCACCAAGGCGCGTACGACGGTGCCCGGGGTGAGACCGAGATCCTCGGCGGCCTCGCGGGTGATCGCGGCGGTGAGGTCCTGGCCGCCGGCGAGGCGGACCCTGACCGTCGCCATGGCCTCGCCGGGCATGACGGCGGTGACGGTGCCGGGGAGCTGGTTGCGGATGCTCAGGCTCATGGGTGCACGGTAGCCCGGTGAGGCCCTTATATCGGGTATGCGTTTGTATGCGTCGCATCGGCCGCCGCCCGGACCGGCGGCCCGGGGCGTGGAGGTGCCGCGGGTCGCCGGTCAGCCGACGTGCACCCTCGGCCGGCGCTTCCGGTCGCGTTCGGCCTCGCGCAGGACCTCGCGGGTCACCGGGGCGACCTCGCCCTGGCCGAACAGGAAGAAGCGCAGCAGGTTGGTGAAGGGCCCGCCCTCGGTCCACTCGAAGTAGATGTGCGGGGTGCAGCCGGTCAGGTCGCGGGCGTGCAGCAGCAGGGCGGCCAGCGCGTTGGGGACGGAGGAGGACTCCAGGGTCAGCACGCGGTAGCGGCCGTGGAGCACCTCGCCGCGTACGGTCAGGCTCGCCTCGAACTCCGACGGGTCGGTGACCGTCACCTCGACGAAGACGAAGTCCTCCTGCCCGGGCACGTCGTTGTCCTGCCGGATCTGCTCGATCTTCTCCCGGTACTCCGCGATGTCGCGCCGGTCGGGCTCGTTGGCGATGAACCGCATCCTGCGGCTGGCCATGTCCCGGACGAAGCGCTCCGCCATGCCGTCCAGCGACACGCTGGTCACGCGCAGCTCGAACGCCCGGGCCAGCCGCGACAGCAGGGAGACCACGATGATCCCGGCGATGAAGCAGGCGCCGATCTTCACGCCGTCCGGGCGCTCGATGACGTTGAGCACGGTCGTGTAGAGGAACACCGCGGAGATGACCGCGAAGCCGATGGTCCAGTTCCGCTGCCGGGCCTTGCGGGCGGCGATGGTCACCGCGATCGCGGCGGAGCTGATGAGGACCAGCACGCCGGTGGCGTAGGCGCCGCCCTGCGCGTCGACGTCGGCGTCGAAGATCCAGGTGACCAGGAAGGCGATCAGGGTGAAGACGATGACCATGGGCCGTACGGCGCGGGCCCAGTGCGGGGCCATGCCGTAGCGGGGGAGGTAGCGCGGCATCAGATTGAGCAGCCCGGCCATCGCGGAGGCGCCGGCGAACCACAGGATGGCGATCGTCGAGACGTCGTAGACGGTGCCGAAGGCGTTGCCCAGGTAGTCGTGGGCCAGAAAGGCCAGGGCTCGTCCGTTGGCCTGGCCGCCCGGCTCGAACTCCTTCTCGGGTATGAGGAGCGTGGTGATGAAGCTGGTGGTGATCAGGAAGACGCTCATGATGAGAGCGGCCGTGGTGAGCAGCTTCTTCGTGTCCCGGATACGGCCCTTCGGGTTCTCCTCCGTGTCGCCCTCGTCGCCCTTGACGTGCGGCATCACGGCGACGCCGGTCTCGAATCCGGACAGGCCGAGGGCCAGCTTCGGGAAGACCAGCAGGGCGACGCCGATCATGACGAAGATGTTGCTGTGCTGCGTGGTGAGGGCGCTGGACCAGTCGGTGACCACATGACCGGCGGTGACCACGTGGTAGAGGCCGACGACCACCACGACCGCGTTCAGCGCGAGATAGGCGCCCACCAGGGCGACCGCGACGCCGATGGCCTCCAGGAAGCCCTTGAGGAACACCGCGCCGAGCAGCGCGACCAGGATCAGAGTGATCAGCAACTGCTTGTCGTGCAGGGCGCTGTTCAGATGCGGGTTCTCCACGAGGTGGGTGGAGGCGTCCGCGGCCGACAGGGTGATGGTGATCAGGAAGTCGGTGGCGGCGAAGCCGAGCAGGGTGAGGACGAACAGCTTGCCCTGCCAGAAGGAGAGCAGCCGCTCCAGCATCGCGATCGAGCCCTCGCCGTGCGGGCTCTCCTCGGCCACCCGGCGGTAGACCGGCAGAGCGCCCGCCAGCGTGACGATGACCAGCACGATCGTCGCGATCGGGGAGAGCAGTCCGGCGGCCAGGGCCGCGATGCCCGGCTGGTAGCCGAGCGTGGAGAAGTAGTCGACGCCGGTCAGGCACATCACCCGCCACCAGGGCTGGCCCTTGTGCGGGGGCTCCGGTTCGGCGTGGGGTCCGGTGTGGCCGCCGCCCTTGCCCATGTCGGACAGGCCCTCCAGCATCCAGGCCCGCAGGCGACTGGGCGGGGTGGGCTCCGTACGGCTCGGTGGCAGGTGCTCAGTGGTGGCCATCGAAGGTGCTCCCGAGAGGCGGCGCAGGGTATTTCCGGCCATCACTGGACGGCCCGCTCAGCGTATGCGGAGCGTGATGTCGTGGCCCGTGGATGAGAGGGCGGAGCGCGTCAAGCTTCCGTTAAGACTCGGCCCCGGGCGGCTTCGGCCGGGGCGCCGGGAGCGTGAAAGGCGAGCTGAGGGCGGGTGAGCCGGCCGTCGGGCGGTCCGCCCGGGCATCAGTGAGGCTTCTGCGGTCGATCCGTGGCTGAACACCGTGCGTGATCGTGGGTCGAGCAAGCTCCGTAAGGTTCGTTGAGCAGCTCGAATGTTTCGTCCCGCACTCGCACTCTTGCCTCGCTGAGCGATTGACCGTGCACGAGGGGTTGTCACCCTTTGGCGCCTGTCTCTAGGGTGCGGCAACGACGCAGCTTTCTGGAGTTCATCCGAAACTTTCGAGGAGCATGATGGGCGACCCGGCACTGTCCCGCCGCGGCTTCCTGGCGGCCTCCGCCGCGGCCGGTCTGGGGATGACGGCACTGACCGCATGCGGCGGGGACTCGGACGGAGGGTCGTCGGGGACGACCACGATCGAGTGGTGGAACATCTCCACCACCGAGCCGGCCAAGGGTGTCTGGGCCGCGCTCGCCCGCAAGTTCGAGGCGCAGAACCCCAAGGTCAAGATCAAGATCGTCCAGCTGGAGAACGACGCCTACAAGTCGAAGATGACGGCCCTGACCTCCTCCGGGAAGCTGCCCGACATCTTCCATACCTGGGGCGGCGGAGTCCTGAAGCAGCAGGTCGACGCCGGACTCGTCGAGGACCTCACGGACAGCACCAAGCCGTGGGGCGACGCCCTGCTCCCGGTCGCGAGGGAGCCGTACCTGCTCGACGACCGGGTCTACGGCGTCCCGTTCGACATCGGCATGATCGGCTTCTGGTACAACAAGGCGCTCTTCGAGAAGGCCGGCATCAGCGCGCCCCCGACCACATGGACCGGCTTCCTCGACGCCGTACGGAAGCTGAAGGCCGCCGAGGTCACGCCGCTCGCCCTGGCCGGCAAGGAGAAGTGGCCCGGGATGTACTACTGGGCCTACCTCGCGATGCGCACCGCCGGTGCCGAAGCGCTGCAGAAGGCCTACGAGGCCAAGGACTTCACCGGCGCCCCCTTCGTCGAGGCGGGCGAGCACCTCGACGAACTCGTCGGACTCCAGCCGTTCCAGAAGGGCTACCTCGGCGCCGCCTACTCCTCGCCCACCGGCCAGGCCGCCACCGTCGGCAACGGCAAGGCCGCCATGGAACTCATGGGGCAGTGGGCCCCCGTGGTGCAGGCCGACGCGGGCAAGGGACTCGGCAAGGACCTCGGCTTCTTCCCGTTCCCCGCGGTCGAGGGCGGCAAGGGCGCCCTCACCGAGGTGTTCGGCGGAGGCGGCGGGCACGCTCTGCGCAAGGGCGCCCCGCAGGCGGCCGTCGACTTCCTGAAGTTCTTCGCGTCCGAGGCCACCGACCTGGAACTGGTCAAGAAGACCGGAGTCCTCCCCGTGGTCCCGGCGGCCGAGAGCGCCATCGCCGACCCCAACATCAAGGCCGTGCAGGAGCAGCTGAAGAAGGCCACCGGCTTCCAGCTCTACCTCGACCAGGCCTACGCGCCCGCCGTCGGCCAGGAGGTCAACGACAGCGTCGCCGCGCTCATCGCCGGTTCCAAGTCCCCCGGGCAGGTCGCCCAGTCGATCACCAGGACCGCGAAGGAAGAGCAGTAGCCGGCGATGACCTCCACGTTCCTGCCGGACAAACGGACCGGCCCCGACGCCGGCCTGCCGCCCCCGGCCGCGGACCCGGCCCGGAGCCGGGCCCGGCGACGCGCGCTGAACTGGCTGACCGCGACCGGCTTCCAGCTGCCCGCCCTGGTGCTGTTCATGGGGCTCGTGCTGCTGCCGATGCTGTTCGCCCTGTACGCCGCGTTCTTCCGCTGGGGCGGCTTCGGCATGCCCTCCGAGTACATCGGCGGCGAGAACTTCACCCGGCTCTTCCAGGACGAGGTCTTCCTGGGCGACCTGTGGCGCTGTCTGGTCCTCGTGGTGCTGTCGCTCGTGCTGCAACTGCCGTTCGCGCTCGCCATGGCCGTCCTGCTCAACCAGCGCATGCGCGGGCGGGCGGTGTACCGGATGCTGTTCTTCGCGCCGTACGTCCTGTCCGAGGCGATCACCGGAATCCTGTTCGGCATGATCTTCGCCCCGGACGACGGCTTCGCCGACCAACTCCTCGGCAGAATCGGGCTGGAAGGGCTCGGAGGGGAGTGGTTCGCCGACCCGTCCACGGTCATGGCGACCCTGTTCCTGGTCATGACCTGGAAGTACTTCGGCTTCCACATGATGCTGTACCTGGCCGGGCTCCAGGCCGTCCCGAGAGAGCTGACCGAGGCGGCGCTCATCGACGGGGCCGGTCCCTGGCAGCGCTTCCGCAATGTGACGCTGCCGCTGCTCGCGCCCACCCTGCGCATCAGTGTCTTCCTGTCGGTCATCGGGTCCATCCAGCTCTTCGACCTGGTGTGGGTGACCACCGCGGGCGGTCCCGACCACCACTCCGAGACCATGGCCGTGACCATGTTCCAGTACGGCTTCAAGCGCTACCAGGTCGGCTACGCCAGCGCGATCAGCGTGGCCATGTTCGGCATCAGCCTCGTCTTCGCCCTCGCCTACCAGCGGTTCGTGCTCCGGCGCGATCTGGAAGGGGCCACCACGACCATGCGGGGTGATGGAAAGTGACTGCTCATCAGAAGAGCCGCCGGAACTTTCCGCTGCACCTCGTCCTGATCGCCGTCGGCGCGTTCATGGCCGTCCCGCTGGTCTACGCCGCGCTCTCCGGGTTCAAGTCCACCGACGAGCTGTCCCGCAACCCGGTCGGTCTGCCCGAGTCGTGGGTGACCTCCAACTACACCCAGATCCTCGGCTCGGGGGACTTCTGGCGGCTGATCGGCAACAGCACGCTGATCGCGGTGGGCACGACCGTCCTGGTCGTCGCGGTCTCCGCCCTGTCGGCCTTCTCCTTCGCGCGGTTCGCCTTCCGCGGCCGGGAGGTGCTGTTCACGCTGTTCACGATGGGGCTGATGTTCCCGTTCGCGGTGGCGGCCCTGCCGCTGTTCCTGCTGCTGCGCTCCCTGGGCCTGCTGGACAACCCCCTCGGGGTGATCCTTCCGCAGGCGGCCTTCGGGCTGCCGATGACCATCATCATCCTGCGGGGCTTCTTCCGGCAGATCCCCGGTGAGCTGGAGGAGGCGGCCACGCTCGACGGGTGCAGCTCGTTCGGCTTCTTCTGGCGGGTGCTGCTGCCCATGGCGCGGCCCGCGCTCGGCACGGTCTCGGTGCTGGCCGTCGTCACCAGCTGGAACAACTTCTTCCTGCCGCTGTTGGTGTTCACCGACGCGCAGTGGTGGACGCTGCCGATCGGGGTGCAACAGTTCCAGGGGCAGTACTCCGCGGAGTACGCCAAGGTCTTCGCCTATCTGGTGCTGGCGATGGTCCCGGCACTGGCCTTCTACTCGGTCGCCGAGCGGCAGCTCGTCGGCGGCCTCACCGCGGGCGCCACGAAGGGCTGACACGCGCCCGCGGACGTACGGCTCACCCATCCGTTTCGACGCTGAGGAGTCGCACCATGCGCAGGACCGCCATACGGCTCAGACTCGCTGGGGCGCTGGCCGCCGTGCTGGTGGCCGGAGGTATCGCCACCGGCCCGGCGGCACAGGCCGGCGAGGAGCACGGCAAGGAACCGACGCTCGCCGATCTCGCCCAGCGGCACGGCCGCTACTTCGGGAGCGCGACGGACAATCCCGAGCTCGTCGACTCGCCGTACAAGGCCCTGCTCGGCAGCGAGTTCGACCAGATCACGCCCGGCAACGGCATGAAGTGGTACGCGACCGAGCCGCAGCAGGGGGTGTTCGACTTCTCCAAGGGCGACGAGATCGTGAACCTCGCGCGCGCCAACCGGCAGAAGGTGCGCGGCCACACCCTGGTCTGGCACAGCCAGTTGCCCGGGTGGCTCACGGGGCGGGAGTGGACGGCGCCGGAGCTGAGGGCCGTGCTGAAGAGGCATGTCCAGGCGGAGGTACGGCACTACCGGGGCAAAGTGTTCGCCTGGGACGTCGTCAACGAGGCGTTCAACGAGGACGGTACGTACCGGGAGTCCGTCTTCTACAAGACGCTCGGGCCCGGGTACATAGCCGACGCGCTGCGCTGGGCGCATCAGGCCGATCCGCGCGTGAAGCTGTACCTCAACGACTACAACATCGAGGGGATCGGCCCGAAGAGCGACGCGTACTACAAGCTGGCCAAGGAACTGAAGGCCGACGGCGTCCCCCTGCACGGCATCGGCCTCCAGGCCCACCTCGCCCTTCAGTACGGCTATCCCACCACCCTGGAGGACAACCTCCGGCGCTTCTCCCGGCTCGGCCTCGACACCTCGCTCACCGAGGTCGACGTACGGATGATCCTGCCCGCGACGGAGGAGAAGCTGGCCCAGCAGGCCGAGTGGTACCGCGACCTGACCGAGGCGTGCCTGGCGGTACGCCGCTGCGTCGGTGTCACCCTCTGGGACTACACGGACAAGTACTCGTGGATCCCCGCCTTCTTCCCGGGCCAGGGCGCGGCCCTGCCGTGGGACGAGCAGCTCAGGCCGAAGCCGGCGTACTTCGCGCTGCGTGAGGCGCTCGGAGCGAAGTAGGCGGGGGAGGCAGGCGGCGCGGGCCCGTCAGCCCCGCCCGGCCGGAGGTGTGGTGCTGGATCGCACCACCAGGTCCGTCCCCAGCTCCACTCGAGGCGAGTCCGGTTGTTCGTCGCGGGTCAGGCGGAGGGCCGTGCGGGCGGCCAGTTTGCCCATGTCGGCGAGGGGCTGGCGGATCGTGGTCAGGGGTGGAGCCGACCAGCGGACTTCCGGGAGGTCGTCGAAACCGACCACGCTCATGTCCTGCGGGACCCGCAGCCCGCGCCGCCGCAGTGCCTCGATCGCGCCTAGTGCCATCTGGTCGCTGGCCGCGAACACGGCGGTCGGCGGCTCGGGCAGGTCGAGCAGGGTGTTGCAGGCGGTGAAGCCGGACTCGGGGCGGAAGTCGCCGGGGACGACGAGGGACGCGTCCGGCGCCACACCGGCGCCTTCTAGGGCGGCTCGGTAGCCGTCCAGCCGGGCCCGGGAGCACAGCAGGCGCGGCGGGCCGGCGATCAGGCCGATCCGGCGGTGGCCGAGGGAGAGCAGATGCTCGGTGGCGGCCATGCCCCCCGACCAGTTCGCGGCGCCGATCGTGGGCGAGTCCAGGGCGGGGGAGCCCGCCGGGTCGACGACGACCAGCGGGACGCCGAGGATCCGCAACTCCTCGTGGAGCATCGGCTCCAGCGCCGAGGTGACGAGGATGACGCCGTCGGAGGCACGGGCCCGGAGGTTGCGCATCCACTCGCGGGCATCGCCCGAGCGCCCGTGGATGGCCGACACCACCGTGCCGACCCCGGCCGCGTGCGCGACCTCCTCGACCCCGCGGATGATCTCCACGGCCCAGGGGCTGTCGAGGTCGTTGAAGACGAGGTCGAGCAGGGCCGCACGGGTGCCGGGGGGCGCGGGGCGCTTGCGGTAGCCGTGCCGGCGCAGCAGTTCCTCGACCCGGGCCCGGGTCTGCGGCGACACGTCGGACCGGCCGTTGACGACCCGGGACACGGTCGGCACGGACACGCCCGCCTGCCGGGCGATCTCCGTGATCGTGACCTTGCCCCCGGCGTCGGCCTCACGTGCTGCCACTTGCCCCACCTCCGTCGACGGGTGACCGCGAAACTTCCAGGAGTCTTCCGGAAGTCGGGCATCCGTGGGAAGGCGTACGGGCCGGGAACGGAGAAGTCGCGGCGGGTGACGGGGAGTGACCGCCCCCGGACATGCGTCGGGGCCGGTTCGCAGGGTGTCCTGCGGCCGGCCCCTCATATCTGCGAGCGGGGCGTCACCCCGCCCGGCGGCCCTCAGGCAGCCGTCACCACTTGGCTGCCGGCCAGCGGACGGTGCGGGGCGATGACCCTGCCGTCCGGCAGAAGCTCACCGGTGTCCTCGAAGAGCACCACGCCGTTGCACAGCAGGCTCCACCCCTGCTCCGGGTGGTGCGCCACGAGATGGGCGGACTCCCGGTCGGCGGATTCGGCTGAGGGGCATGGTGTCTGGTGCTGGCACATGGGTGGGATCTTTCGCTCTGTCGTGATGGATGAGGCGACTGAGTCGTCTGAATCGGTCGTCGTGTGTGTTCCGCGGCTAGAAGTGTCGTTCATGGCCGCCCCCCGTGATAAGTGGTCGGAACCCAGTGTTGCCCCACGGGCGTCATTCCGCAGGGATTTCGCGGCACCGCTTCTCACAGATTCAGGACGCGTCACCCGCCCGGACGGTTCATCCCAACTGGGCTGTCACTTCGGGTGGTTCGCAGTGGTCGGATAGGGCTAGTCAGATCGGGTCGGGGGCCTTTTCGGCTCGTACGAGCTGTTAGGTGCTCGTACGAGCGATAGAAAGCCCGCACCCCGACGCCGGGAATTCGGCGACGGGGTGCGGAAAGGCTTCACGCGTGGCGTTTCAGGCGGGTGAGCCGAGCAGTCGCGTGGGAGTCGCGCGGTGGGTCAGTACCGGGAGGAGTTCGGCGACGCGGTGCGGGCGATGTGCCGCGATGCCGGGGGGTGCGGGCGCCAGCGGGACGAGCAGATCGGTGGCGGCGGGGTGGCCGGCGGCGCCGTCCGCGGTGCAGTCCTCGTGCAGCCAGAGGGTCAGCATGTAGAGGCCGGGCACCGACAGCAGGCGGGGCTGATACGACTGCGGCATCGTCTCGGCCTGGCGCAGGGCGCGCTCGGTGGAGGTGATGTACGGGCCTTCGAAGAAGTGGGAGAAGGCCCAGCCGTCGGGAGTCAGCATCGTCTCCGCCGCGGCCACGGCCCGCTCGCCGGAGCGGATCAGGAAGCGCCACCCGGCCAGCCGGGTGGCCGACACCCCCTCGGCCGTCACCCGGTCGAGGACGTGGACGGGAAGCGGGAGTTCCGCTGCGACAGGTCCCTGGGCGCGGAGCAGGGAGGGGGTTCGGGCCTCCCGGACCGCGGTGGGCGAGGAGAGCGCGGTCAGGACGGTACGGAGTGCGGGCGCGGGAGCCGGGGGGACATGCAGCGGCATGGTGGGTCGCCTCTCATTCAAAGGCACGGTGGCACGAGGGCGGGGGCGGACGGCGCTGTCTGCTCACGGGGGTCGGCAGAGGCAGGGCCGGGTCTCATGAACGAGAGGGGGGTGGGGTCCGCCGAACATCGACTCGACGGCAGGACCCATCGACCGTGGGCGCCAACCTTCTGCCTTGTTCGCGGAGTTTATACGACACGGGATCAGACTGGGTTTCGCCTAGCCGTTTCCGGTGAGAAGAACAAGGGTACATTCGGTCGGCGATACGCGAGAATTATCCCGATTCCAGGCGGGGGTGCGAGGTGATGACCTCGGTGAATGTCCGAGAACCGGTAGGCCCATTCTCGTCGGCGTTTTTCACGAGTTCGCGGACACCGGGTGGACATCAAAATCTGTCCCGTGCGACATGCCGAGTGAATGTGCCACTGGTCACACGCGACCAGCGTAGCGGTCGGCGGACCCCTCCGGGACGTTATCGATCGCTTTCGCTGGGCATCCTCCACCTGACCGTGACCCCGGCGGCCGGATCTTGAGGCCCGTATCATCCGAGGAGGGACGCTTCGATGGGGGAGAAGGTCGTGGCAGGGCGGTTCGACCTGTCCGATCGCCAGCGCTACCGCGACAAGCTCCGTCGGTGTCTGACGGGCTTGGAGCGGCTCCTGGCGGAGAAGCGGTTCGATCGCCCGAAGAACCTCATGGGGCTGGAGATCGAATTGAATCTCGCGGGCTCCGACGGCATGCCGAAAATGTTGAATGCGCAAGTCCTGGAACGCATCGCGAGCCGGGACTTCCAAACAGAACTCGCCATGTTCAATCTGGAAGTGAACATTCCTCCACACCGTCTGGGTGGCCGGGTTTTCGACCGGCTCGGTGAGGAACTCCGCACGTCACTGGCATATGCCGACCGAAAAGCGGGCGAGGTCGACGCGGGAATCGTGATGATCGGCATTCTGCCGACCCTCGACCGGGATGACCTCGTCTCGTCGAACCTCTCCGACGTCGACCGCTACACCCTCCTCAACGACCAGATCGTGGCCGCCCGGGGCGAGGAGTTCACCCTCGACATCGACGGCGTGGAGCACCTCACCTGCACCTCGAAATCCATCGCGCCGGAGGCCGCCTGCACCTCCGTGCAACTGCATCTCCAGGTCACCCCGGGCCGGTTCGCCGACGTGTGGAACGCGGCCCAGGCGGTCGCCGCCGCGCAGATCGCCGTCGGCGCCAACTCGCCCTTCCTGTTCGGCCGCGAGCTGTGGCGCGAGTCGCGGCCCCCGCTGTTCCAGCAGTCCACCGACACCCGCCCGCCCGAGCTTCAGGCCCAGGGCGTCCGGCCGCGCACCTGGTTCGGGGAGCGCTGGATCACCTCGGCGTACGACCTCTTCGAGGAGAACCTCCGCTACTACCCGGCGCTGCTGCCGATCTGCGACGACGAGGACCCGCTCGAGGTGCTCGACCGGGGCGGCACGCCCTCCCTCGCCGAACTCGTCCTGCACAACGGCACGATCTACCGCTGGAACCGCCCGGTCTACGGCATCGCCGACGGCGTCCCCCATCTGCGCGTGGAGAACCGCGTCCTGCCCGCCGGGCCCACCGTCACCGACGTCGTCGCCAACGCGGCGTTCTTCTACGGCGTCGTCCGCGCCCTCGCCGAGGAGCCCCGGCCGGTGTGGACCCGGCTGCCGTTCGAGGCGGCCGCCGCCAACTTCGACGCCGCCTGCAAGGACGGCATCGACGCCCGCTTCACCTGGCCCCGGCGGGGCCGCTACGGCGGCACCACACAGGTCGACGCGGTCAGCCTCGTACGGGACGAACTGCTGCCGCTCGCCGAGGCCGGACTGGACGCGTGGGGTGTCGAGCCGGCCGACCGCGACCTGTACCTGGGCGTGATCGAGGAACGGTGCCGGCGCCGGGTGAACGGGGCGAGCTGGCAGGCCGCGACCTTCCACAAGGCGCTGGACGCCGGCCACACGCGGGAGGCCGCGCTGGCCGCCACCACCCGCCGCTATCGCGAGCTGATGCACCAGGGGGATCCGGTCCACACCTGGCCGGTGGGCCTGCCGGAGCCGGTGCCGCTGGGCTGACGCGCCGCCGGGGTGACATCCTGCTGCCTTCATACTGATCCGACAGATCGTGTTCGAGCGATCGTTTCCGGCAGGTCGGTGAAGTGGAGGCAGGTGTGCAGGCGGAGGCGGGCCCGGTGGCGGACGATTCCATTCCCCAGCAGCGGCTCTCGCGGCGGATGCTGCGCAACGAGACCCTGCTCGTCCTGGCGCTCTCGCTGGGGGCGAGCGGAGTCTCCGCCCTGATCAGCTTCATCGGCTCGGTCACCAAGCCCGGCGGGCTCAAGGACCAGGCGGCCACGATGAACGCCTCGGCCGCGCCCGGCCGTCCCTGGCTCGACCTCGCCTGGCAGCTCTTCGGGATCACCACGGCGCTCGTGCCCGTCGCGCTCGTCGCGCACTTCCTGCTGCGCGAGGGCGCGAGTCTGCGCACCATCGGCTTCGACCGCAGCCGCCCCTGGCCCGACCTCGGCCGCGGCGCGGCGATCGCGGCGGTCATCGGCAGCACCGGCATCGCCTTCTATCTGGCGGCCCGCGGCCTCGGCTTCAACCTCACCGTGGTGCCGGAGGCGCTGCCCGGCGTGTGGTGGAAATACCCGGTGCTGATCCTCTCCGCGATCCAGAACGCGGTGCTGGAGGAAGTGATCGTCGTCGGCTATCTGCTGCGCCGCCTCGGGCAGCTGGGCTGGACCCCGACGGCCGCGCTGATCGGCAGCTCGGTGCTGCGCGGCTCGTACCACCTCTACCAGGGCATCGGCGGCTTCATCGGGAACCTGGCCATGGGCGTCGTCTTCGTCTATCTGTACCGCCGCTGGGGCCGCGTCGGCCCCCTCGTGGTGGCCCACTCGCTGCTCGACATCGGGGCGTTCATCGGGTACGCGCTGCTGGCGGGCAAGGTCGGGTGGCTCCCGACGGCGTGAAGGACCGGGGGAGGGGCGTACGGCGGTGTCGTACGCCCCTCGCTCTATGCGCCCTCGCCGTCTCAGGCCAGCAGCTCGCCCTCGATGACCGTGACCGCCCTGCCCGTCAGCAGGGTGCGGTCGCCGCGCAGTTCGGTGCGGATGCGGCCGGAGCGGCGTGAGGCCTGGAGGCCGGTGAGGCCGGCGCGACCCAGGCGCTCGGACCAGAACGGGGCGAGGGCGGTGTGGGCGCTGCCGGTGACCGGGTCCTCGTCGATGCCGATGTTCGGGAAGAAGCCGCGGGAGACGAAGTCGTAGCCCTGGGCCGGGTCCTCCGCTCGGGCCGTGGCGATGACGCCGCGCGCGGAGTGGGCGGCGAGGGCCTTGAGGTCGGGGGTGAGGCCGTGCACCGTCTTCTCGTCGGAGAGCTCGACGAGCAGATCGCCGACGTTCGGGCCGGTGTCGAGGACCGTCAGCGGCTCGGCTCCCAGGGCCTCGGCGAGGCCGCGGGGCGGGTCGACCCGGGTGAGCGGAGCCGTCGGGAAGTCCAGCGTGATGGAGCCGTCGCCGGTGGGCGTGGCGACGAGGACACCGCTGCGGGTCGCGAACCGCACCGGCCCCTCGTGGGCACCGGTGGTGTGCAGGACATGGGCGGTGGCGAGGGTGGCGTGGCCGCACATCGCGACCTCGGCGGCGGGCGTGAACCAGCGCAGCGCCCAGTCGGCCTCGCCGCCCTCGGGGAGGGGATGGGCGAAGGCCGTCTCGGCGTGGTTGACCTCCAGGGCGATGTCCTGCAGCCGGCTGTCGTCCGGGAAGGCCTCCGCGTCGTTCAGGAGCATGACCCCGGCCGGGTTGCCGGTGAAGGGACGGTCGGTGAAGGCGTCGACGATTCGAATCCGCATGCCCCGACGCTAGAGGCCCGTCCAGGCCGCGGACCAAGGCCAATTCACGAGTCCTGGCCCGATTCACCGGTCCTGGCCGGCAGCGGCTCACTCGGCGCGGCTCCGCTTGACCTTGACACGATGACAAGGTCTTCACTGTGGCCGAGGAGGTGGTCGCGATGACCATGCCGAAAGAGGACACACACCCGATGCCGGCTCTCCGGGGGCTGGAGGACAACGGCTCGTCGGTCCGGCTGCGGGCGGCGCTGGCGGCCGGCACGACCCCGGATCCCCGGTTCGTCGACAAGCTCGTCGAACGGTGCGCGATCGAGCCCGAGTTCTCCGTGCGCGAGATGCTCACGTGGGCGCTCACCCGCCACTCGTCGTCCCTGACGGTCCCCAGGCTCATCGATGAACTCCGCGCGGAGCGTCCGCAGGCACGAAGCCAGGCGTTGCACACGCTGTCCAAGATCGGTGACCGGCGGGCGTGGCCTGCGATCACCCGGGCGCTGCTGACCGACCCCGACGACGAGGTGGCGCGGAGTGCCTGGCGGGCGGCGGTCGTGCTCGTACCCGAAGGTGAAGCGGCCGGGCTGGCCGGGGTGCTGGCGGCACAGCTCGGACGCGGCGAGCACGAGACGCAGTTGAGCCTCAGCCGGGCGTTGATCGCGCTCGGTGAGGTGATCATGCCGACCCTGCACGCGGGGATGACGGATGCCGACCCTCGCGTGCGTCAGCATGCGATCGCCACAGAACGGCTGTGGCGCGACCCGGACGCCGGATTCGGGTTCGCGATCGAGGAGGCGAAGCGGGTCGTGGCCCTCGACGCGATCGGCCAGGAGGGATGACAGGGCGGTGTTGATCGGTGAGGTGGCACGGCGGTCCGGGGTCAGCGCCCGCATGCTCAGACACTACGAGTCGCTCGGCCTGGTGCGGCCGACGGGCCGGACCGACGCCGGCTATCGCGCGTACTCCGGCGACGACATCCGGCGGATCTTCCACATCGAGAGCCTGCGGTCGTTGGGGCTGTCGCTGCGTGAGGTGGGGCGCGCGCTGGACGATCCCGGCTTCCGGCCCGCGGAGCTCGTCGACGACCTCGTCCACCGGACGCGGGAGCGCATCGCGGCGGAGACCGAGCTGCTCACGCGGCTCCGTCGGATCGGTGCCGCGGAGCCCGCCGGCTGGGAGGACGTCCTCCAGATCGTCGGACTCCTCCACGCGCTGGGATCGAAGAGCGCCGGAACGCGTCAGCGCGCGGCCCTGTCCTCGGTCGAGGAGGTCCCGTGGCCGGTGGAGGCCCTCGTCGAGGCGGCGTTGAGCGAGACGGACCCGAATGTCGCCGGAGCCCTTCGATGGGCTCTGGCGCAATCGGGCGAGGGCGGGTCGGCCCTGCTCGCCGAGGGCCTCGGCTCACCCGCGGCCGAGGTGCGCGAACGTGCCGTGCGGTCCCTCGTCGAGATGCCGGACGCTGCGGCGACCGCACTGCTGAAGGGCGCTCTCGAGCATCCCGACATCGTGGTCCGCAGGTATGCGGCTCTGGAACTCGGGGCGCGGGGAGTGGCCGACGCGGTCCCGACGCTCATCGACATGGTCGTCGAGGCCGTGAACGACGTCGACGCGGCCGATGCGCTGAGCGCGCTGGCGAGCGATCCCGCGTCGGCGGACCGGATCGCCGCCGGGCTCGTCGACCGCCTCGCCGGCGGCACCGCCGAACCGTCCGCGCGCCGACGGCTGACCCAGGCGCTCGCGGACATCCCGGGCCCCACGGCGTCCCGTGCCCTCGCCGATCTGGCCCGGGACGAGGACCGCGTCGTCGCACAGACCGCCACCTACATTCTCGGGATGCGCGACGCCCGCTGAAGCCGCTGGTCCGGCAGGGCCTTGCCATAAGAACACTACCGATATATCGTTGACGCATCGCGACAGATCAACGATGGAATGGAGAGTGGTTGCGATGCGTACCCACGGTTACGAGCACGGACATGGCCACGGCGGACCGCGGCGCGGTCGGGGCGGCTTCGAGGGACTGCGTGCGGCTTTCGGTCCGTTCGGGCCCGGCGGTCCTGGTGGTCCCGGCTGGGGAGGGCCCGGTGGTCCGGGCTTCGGCCCCGGCCCCTGGGGCGGACGAGGACGCGGCGGGCCGAGGGGAAGGGCGCGGCGCGGTGATGTGCGGGCCTCGATCCTCGCCCTGCTGAAGGACCGGCCCATGCACGGCTACGAGATGATCCAGGAGATCGCCGAGCGCAGCGGCGGGGCGTGGAAGCCCAGCCCGGGTTCCGTGTACCCCACCCTTCAACTGCTGGAGGACGAGGGTCTGATCATCAGTGAGTCCGAGGGCGGCAAGAAGCTGTTCTCGCTCACCGAGGCGGGTCGTACGGCGGCCGAAGAGGGGCCCGAGGCGCCCTGGGAGGAAGCGTCCCGCGGGGTCGACTGGGAGGCCCTCGGCGAGATCCGCCAGGCCGGCTTCGGGCTGATGGAGGCCTTCGGTCAGGTCTGGAAGACCGGCAGCAAGGAGCAGAAGGAGAAGGCGCTCGGCGTCATCAACGAAGCCCGCAAGAAGCTGTACCTGATCCTCGCCGACGAGGACTGAGCGACGGCCCCTCGTGGCGCTGGCGCCCCCTGGAGTGATCCGGGGGGCGCTTCTTCGTGCCGGGGCGTCAGGCGACCAGTTCGTTCAGCTTGCGCAGCGACTCGTTCAGGGCCGCCGTGGCCGAGTCTCTGAGCTTGCCCGCCATCAACGACACCGCCGCACCCGTGAACTCGCCGTCGATGCGGACCGTCGTCGCGTCGCCGTCGGGCGTGAGGGTGTAGCGCGTCGCGACGGTCACGCCCATCGGGCCCTGGCCGCGGATGGCCAGCAGCCGGGCCGATTCGAGTTCCTCGACGGTCCACTCCACCTCGGCCGGGAAGTTCATCAGCCGCATGTTCTCCCGGAAGGTCGTGCCCACCTCCAGGCTCTTGGGGCCGCCCGACGGGAAGCTGGTGTGGGTCGCGTTCCACTCGCCGTGGGTGGACCAGTCCGTGAGTCTGGCCCACACCTTCTCGGCGGGCGCCCCGATGCGTGCCTCCGCGCTGACTTCGGCCATGCGACCACCTCTTCGAGTCGGGTGTCGCGGAACGTAGCCGCGTCGGCCGCAATGTTCAATACTGACGAACAGTCAGGCGTGGTGGGTCCGCGCACGAAACAGCCTGATCTCCTCCGTAAGGAGGAGATTCCGGCCGGGGGAGTCCACTTCCTGTGGGACGCCGAAATGCTCCCCCTCGGGGATGACCCGGGCTCGCGGGACTGATGGGGTAGGGGATGTGCACCACCGTATCCCCAGGCAGTCGGCCCCTGAGCACGGCATCCACCGCGCGGAGAACGATGCCAGGCTCAGTGACGAGCTGGCGTCGGTGATCGGCGGTGCCCGTCGCCGGGCGGTCAGGGACGGGGACCGGCAGATCGACACCGCCCATCTGCTCCACTCCCTGCTGGAGTCCGACCCCGAGGCGCGTGCCGTCTTCGGAGACGGACCGCGCATCGCGCGACTGCTCGGCTATCTCGTCCAGCGCAGCATCGGCTACGGCCTGCGTTGGCAGAGCGGTGTCGAGGACTCCGGCGCCGTCCCCGTGGTGGCCGAGTGCGCGGGTTTCTCGCCGCTGGCCGCGGCATCGATGGAGTACGCCTGCGAGCGTGCCGCCCGCCGGGGCGGACCGGCCCGCGGCATCGACCTGCTCGCGGCGATCGTCGTCGACGCGCAGGCGCGCGCGGTCGAGGTGCTCGCACGCGCCGGGATCGACCCGTACGAGGTGCTGGCCCGGCTCGACGGCGGGCCCGGCCTGCCCGGGGAGTGGGCCGGGGGCTCCGAAGCCGCGTACTGACCGGCCCTGCCCGGGGTGTCGGCTTTGCCCGGGGTGCTGGCTCTGTCCCAAGCGTTCGCCCCGTCCCGAGCGTTCGCCCCGTCCAGGCAGTGAGACAGGTGCCATGAGGGGTGACGCTCCTGTCATGGCCTGTCATCATGTGCCGGTGCGTACCTCTGAGAGCAGTCCGAGCAAGCGCGGCAGGGGCGTGGGGCTCGGCCTCGCGTTGTTGTCCGCGGTCGCCTTCGGCGGATCCGGAGTCGCGGCCAAGCCGCTGATCGAGGCGGGCCTCGACCCGCTGCACGTGGTGTGGCTGCGCGTGACCGGGGCCGCCCTGGTGATGCTGCCGCTCGCCGTACGCCACCGCGCGCTGCTGCGCCGCCGCCCCGGACTCCTCGCCGGATTCGGGCTGCTGGCCGTCGCCGGTGTCCAGGCCTGCTACTTCGCCGCGCTCTCCCGCATCCCCGTCGGGGTGGCGCTGCTCATCGAGTACCTGGCGCCCGCGCTGGTGCTCGGCTGGGTGCGGTTCGTGCAGCGGCGGCCGGTGACACGTGCCGCCGCCGTCGGAGTCGTCCTCGCGGTCGGAGGGCTCGCGTGTGTCGTCGAGGTGTGGTCGGGCCTCGGCTTCGACGCCCTGGGGCTGCTGCTCGCGCTCGGCGCGGCCTGCTGCCAGGTCGGCTACTTCGTCCTCTCCGACCAGGGCAGCGACGCCGGAGACGAGGCGCCCGACCCGCTCGGTGTCATCGCCTACGGCCTGCTCGTCGGCGCGGCCGTGCTGACCGTCGTCGCCCGGCCCTGGACCATGGACTGGTCCGTGCTCACGGGCACCGCGCGCATGGACGGCACACCCGTCGCCGCCGTCGTCCTGCTGGCCTGGATCGTCCTGGTCGCCACGGTCGTCGCGTATGTCACCGGCGTGGTCTCCGTACGCCGGCTCTCCCCACAGGTCGCCGGTGTCGTGGCCTGTCTCGAAGCGGTCATCGCGACCGTCCTGGCCTGGGTCCTGCTCGGTGAGCACCTGTCGGCACCGCAGATCGCCGGTGGCGCCATCGTGCTGCTGGGCGCGTTCATCGCACAGTCCTCGACGCCCGCGAAGGGCTCCGAACAGCCGGTGGCGAGCGGTGGCCCGGAAAGGGAGTTGTCCACACCCGGAACGGCTGCTTAGGGTGCCGATCATGCCGTCCGACGCACTCGTTCTTCCGCCTCCGGCCGCCTGAGGCGGGCCCTCCGGAAACCGAGCCCGGCATGTCGCCGCCGGGCCGAACGGTGCTGCCCGCAGACGAAGTCCGCGGACCTCGCTGAGCCGGGGTCCTTCCCGAACTTCCGCGCACCCACCGCCGCCCGTTCCGCGCGGCGCGTCGTGCGCGTCTGCGGAGAGAACACGTGTCGAACACTGCCTCCGGCCTGCCCATCGGGCGAGGCCTCCTCTATCTGATCGTCGCCGGTGTCGCCTGGGGCACCGCGGGCGCGGCCGCCTCCCTGGTCTACCGGACCAGTGACATGGGGCCCGTCGCCCTCTCCTTCTGGCGCTGCGCGGCCGGTCTCGTGCTGCTGCTCGCCGTCCGCCTCGTGCGGCCGCGCGCCGGGACGGCCGTACGCGAGCCGCTCGGCCGCCGGGCGCTGCGGACCGGGGTCACCGGGCTCGGGCTCGCGGTCTTCCAGACGGCCTACTTCGCGGCCGTCTCCGCCACCGGCCTCGCCGTCGCCACCGTCGCCACCGTCGCCACCGTCGCCACCGTCGTCACCCTGGGCGCCGGTCCCGTACTCATCGCGCTCGGTGCCCGGCTGACCCTGGCCGAACGTCTGGGCCGGGGCGGCATCACCGCCGTCGCGGGTGCCCTCATGGGGCTCGCGGTCCTCGTCCTCGGTGGCGGGGGTACGGCCGTACGCCTGTGGGGCGTGTTGCTCGCGTTGCTGTCCGCGACCGGGTACAGCGCGACGACGCTGCTGACTCGCCGGTGGGGCCGCGGCGGTGAGGCCGACGCGTCCCGGACGGCTGTCGGGGCCTTCGCCGTCACGAGCCTGTGCCTGCTGCCGTTCGCCTGGGCGGAAGGGCTGCTGCCGCACACCGAGGAGCCAGGGCGGCTCCTGGCGCTGCTGGCGTACGTCGCCGCCGTGCCGACGGCCCTTGCCTACGGCCTCTACTTTGCCGGAGCCGCCGTGGTGCGGTCGGCCACCGTCTCGGTGATCATGTTGCTCGAGCCGGTGAGTGCGGCGGGGCTTGCGGTTGTGCTGCTCGGAGAGCGGCTTACGGTGGCGACAGTGGCTGGAACCCTGCTGTTGTTGGGCTCCGTGGCGGGGCTTGCGGTGGGGGAGGCGCGGAGCGCGCGGTCGGAGCCAGGGGTCCTTGTGTGACCGGCGGCCGCGGGTTGTGCGGCTGGTCGCGCATTTTCTCGCGCCCTCAAGGCAGGTTCGGCGTCACCGGGTCCGCAAGTAGTCAGGCAGTTCGGTGTCGGTAGCCAGGTCCGGGTCGGGGATCGGGGTGCCGTAAGTCTTTCCGACCGGGACCACGCCGGCCCAGTGCGGGAGGGTGAGGTCCTCCGGTTCGTCGTTCACGCCGCCCGTGCGGAGCTTGGCGGAGACCTCCGTCAGGTCGAGGCGGAGCACGGCGGTGGCGGCGAGTTCCTTTCGGTTGGCCGGGCGGGAGTCGGCGGCGCGGCCCGGCACGACGTGGTCGACCAGCGCGTCCAAGGCCTGCCGTTTCTCCTCGGGGTCCGTGACGTCGAGGGCGACGCCGTGCACCACCACGGAGCGGTAGTTGATCGAGTGGTGGAAGGCCGAGCGGGCCAGGACCAGGCCGTCGACGTGCGTGACGGTCAGGCAGACCGGAAGGCCCGGGTCGGCCTGGCCGGCCGCGCGCAGCGGGCGTGAGCCCGTGGAGCCGTGCACGTAGAGGCGCTCACCGACCCGGGCGAAGAGTGTGGGCAGCACGACCGGGGCGCCGTCGCGGACGAAGCCGAGATGGCAGACGTAGGCCTCGTCGAGTATCGCGTGCACCAGTTCCCTGTCGTACGAGGCCCGGCCCGGGGAGCGCGTGGGGACGGTGCGGTCGGTCGGGGTGTAGGGGGTGGCGGGGTGCGACGGGGTCGGTGCGGTCTCCTGCATTGGCGCTCTCCATTGCACTAGTGCATAATCTGCTTTGTGCTAGGAGAGTATCCGATCAGTGGGCGCCGCGCAGCGGACATTTCCGCGAGCGTCGAGCGGGCGGTGGGGGTCGGTGAGCTGCTGCCGGGCCAACTGCTGCCGCCCATGAGGGAGTTGGCGGAGCGGCTGGGCGTGAATCCCAATACGGTCGCGGCCGCGTACCGGACCCTGCGTGAGCGCGGGGTCATCGAGACCGCCGGCCGGCGCGGCAGCCGGGTGCGGTCCGCGCCGGCCACGACCGGGCGGGACCAGATCAGGGTGGACGTCCCCGAGGGCGTGCGCGATGTGGCGGCCGGCAATCCGGACCCGGCGCTGCTCCCGCCGCTCGCGGCCGCGTTCGCGGCGGCGGCCGCCGAGGCCGACCGTGCTCCCGTGCTCTACGGAGAGACCCCCGTGGAGCCGGAACTGGCCCGGATCGCACGGGCCGGCCTCGACGCCGACGGGGTGCCGGACGGGCCGCTCGCGGTGGTCTCCGGAGCACTCGACGGCGTCGAACGCGTCCTGGCGGCCCACCTCAAGCCCGGTGACACCGTCGCCGTCGAGGACCCCGGCTGGGGCCGCACCCTCGACCTCGTGCCCGCGCTCGGGCTCAGGACCGTCCCCGTCGGCGTCGACGACGACGGGCCTTACGCCGAGGACGTGCGCCGGGCGCTGGAGGCCGGGGCCCGGGCCCTGATCGTCACGGACCGGGCGCAGAACCCGACCGGCGCCGCGGTGAGCGCCGCACGCGCGCGTGCCCTGCGGTCCGTGCTCCGGGAGCACCCGGAGACCCTGCTGATCGAGGACGACCACGGCCACGGCATCGTCGACCTCCCCCTCCACCCCCTCGCCGGCACCACCCGGCACTGGGCCTTCGTCCGCTCGGCCGCCAAGGCCTACGGCCCCGATCTGCGCCTCGCCCTGCTCACCGGCGACGCCGTCACCGTCGACCGGGTCAGTGGCCGGCAGCGCCTCGGCCCGGGCTGGGTCAGCCTGCTGACGCAGCGGGCCCTGGTACGGCTGCTGGCCGACGGAGCGGTGGACACGCGCGCGGTGGCGGCGGCGTACGGGCGGCGCCGGGACGCACTGATCGAGGCGCTTGCGCGGCGTGGGGTCGCGGCGCACGGGCGCAGCGGGATGAATGTGTGGGTGCCCGTGCCGGACGAGACCGGAGCCGTCGCCCGGCTGCAGCACGCCGGCTGGGCGGTCGCACCGGGCGTCCGCTTCCGGTTGAGCGCACCGCCCGGCATCCGGGTCACCGTCTCGACGCTCGCCGAGAACGACAGCGGGGGTGAGGGGCGGAAGGAGGGCGAGATCGAGGCGCTGGCCGACGCGATCGCCTCGGCGCTCGGCCCTGCCCCGGCGCGCGGTTACGTCTGAGGCCTCGGCCGCGCACGGGGCTTCGGCCGGACCTGGGTGAGGGCCGCGCCCGTCAGTACGATCGCCGCGCCGACCGGAGTCGACCAGGCGAGCGACTCGCCGAGGAGTGCGACGCCCGCGGCCGTGGCGATGACCGGGACGAGGTACGTGACCATCTGGGCGGTCGTCGGGCCGACCTCGGCGACCAGGCCGTACTGCAGGAGCATGGCGAGGCCGGTGCCCAGGGCGCCGAGCGCGGCGATCGCCAGCAGCGGCACGACGGGCAGACCGTCGGGCAGGGTGGTGAACAGCGGGGTCACGACGGCCAGTTGGGCGGTCGCGAGCAGCAGTTGCGCGCCGGTCATCGACAGGTGCGAGTGGCTCGTGCCGGCCAGGGTACGGCGGACGTAGATCCAGCCGACCGGGTAACTGAGGGACGCCAGCAGCGCCAGGGCCGTGCCGGTGGCGTCCAGGCCGTGGAAGCCCTGCCAGGCGCCCAGCACCGTGAGGACCCCGAGGAAGCCGAGGCCCAGCCCCGCGACCCGCACCCGGGTCGGGCGGTCCTCCGAGAGGGCGACCAGGGACAGCGCCATGCCCCACAGCGGTGAGGTCGCGTTGCAGATGCCCGCCAGGGTGGACGGGATGGTCAGCTCGGCGTACGCGAACAGCGAGAACGGCAGGGCGTTGAGCAGGAACGCGGCGACCGCCAGATGCCCCCAGGTGCGCGCACCGCGCGGCAGCCGCTCGCGGCGCACGGCCATCGCGGCGGCCAGCACCGCCGTACCGAACGCCAGCCGGCCGAGCGTGACCTGGAACGGCGCGTACCCCTGGGTGCCCACCTTGATGAGCAGGAAGCTGAAGCCCCAGATCAGGGACAGCGCGGCGAAGCGGAGACGCCAGTCGAGGCGGCGCCGGGGCCGGTCGGGCGAGGCCGTGGTGGCCTGGCCGGGCGTGGAGGTGGCGGTGGTCATGGCAGTCACGATGCGGGAGCGGAACCGCGTAGCACAATCGAGATTTCGCACTCGATATTGCGTAGCATCGCTTACGTGTTGAATCTGGAGCGCCTGCGCACCCTCGACGCCCTCGCACGGCACGGCTCGGTCAGCGGCGCGGCCGAGAGCCTGCACATCACCACCTCCGCCGTCTCCCAGCAGATGTCCAAGCTGGAGCGGGAGGTCGGCCGGCAGCTCCTCGCCAAGAACGGCCGGGGCGTGCGGCTCACCGACGCGGGCCGGCTGCTCGCCGAGCACGCCGCGCGCATCCTGTCCCAGGTCGAACTCGCCCGGTCCGACCTGGAGGCGCAGCGGGGGGAGGTCGTCGGCGAGCTCAGACTGTCGGCGTTCCCGACGGCCGCCCGCGGCCTGTTCCCGCACGCGCTGTCCGCGCTGCGCGAGCGGCACCCCGTGCTCCGGCTGCGCTCCTGCGAGCTGGAACCGGAGCACGGCATCGCCGGAGTCGTCCGCGGCGACCTCGACCTCGCCGTGGTGCTCGACTGGTACAACAAGCCGATGGCGCTGCCCGACGGCCTGGTCAAGGCATCGATCCTGGACGACCCCGCCGATGTCGCCATGCCGGTGGACCACCGGCTCGCGGGGCGTGACGAGGTGGACCTCGCCGAGTTCGCCGAGGACGAGTGGATCACCTGGGGCGAGGGCGAGTTCTGCCACGAGTGGCTGATGTTCACGCTCCGCTCGAAGGGCATCGAGCCGATCGTCGGCCATCGCGCCGCCGAGACCCATACACAGCTCGGGCTGGTCGCCGCGGGCCTCGGGGTGTGCATCGCCCCGCTGCTCGGCCGCCACCCGGTGCCCGACGGGGTCGTGACCGTCCCGGTCAGACAGCGGGTGCGGCGGCATGTCTACGTCGTCTGGCGCGCGGACGCCGACCGCCGCCCGTCGATCAGGGCCGCGGTCAAGGCCCTGCGGGCGGCGGGGGAGAGCCTCACCTGAGCGCTCCGCGCCGGATTCCGCGCTTTCTCAGGCGGGCCCGAGCTTGCGGAAGTCCCAGGAGACGATCTTCTGCGGTGTCAGGCGTACCCAGGCGTGCCGGCCGTCGTGCGGCATTTCCTCCAGGCCGAAGTTCTTCCGGGCGAACAGCGTCTCCGGGACGTCGAGTTCGGCGCGCAGCTCGCCGGTGCGCGGTATCTCGCCCACGAACTCGACGGCCCCCGACAGCTCGGCACCGCGCAGCTCGTCGTACTCCTCGCCGGTGTCGACCACGATCGCCACCCGGGGGTCGCGCCTGAGGTCGGTCCACCGCTTGCTGCGTACGACCGAGTACAGCCACATCGAGGCGCCGTCCCAGGCGAACCACAGCGTGCTCACATGCGGAGCGCCGTCCGCCGAGATCGTGGCGACCCGGCAGGTGCGCTGCGTGGTGAGGAAATCGTCCAGCTCGCCCGGCGTCATCATGATCTTCCGGCCCCGGCGCTGCTGCGTGACGGTCATGCTCCCCCTCTTTCTTCTTCCCACGTCGTGTCAGAGGAGATCCTCTGACATCACGTCAGAAAAGAATGAGTGCTCTTCCCTCCGTGCGCAACGGTGGCTACGCTCCCCCGACCCGCCGCCGGCGCCCAGGGGGAACCGTGCCCTCGTACGAAGAGCTCAGCGAACTCCTCGATCCGCGGACCACCGTGCTGCTCACCGTCGAGTGCCAGGAAGGCGTCGTCGGAGCGGACAGCGCACTGCCCGAACTCGCCGCCGAGGCCCGCTCCGGCGGCGTGCTCGCCAACATCGCCCGCCTGGTGGCCGCCGCCCACGAAAGCGGCGTCCAGGTCGTGCACGCCGTCGCCGAACGCCGTCCCGACGGGCGCGGCGCCAACCGCAACGCCCGCCTCTTCCGGGCCGCCGCGCGCCTGCCCGTCCAGCAGCTGTCCGGCACGCCGGCGGTGCGGGTCGCCGCCCCGATCGAGGTCGCCGAGGAGGACCTCGTCGTGCGACGCCTGCACGGGCTGTCGCCCCTCCAGGGCACCGATGTCGACCCGCTGCTGCGCAACCTGGGCTGCCGCACCCTGATCGTCACCGGCGTATCGGCCAACGTGGCCGTCCCCAACGCCGTGTTCGACGCCGTGAACCGCGGCTACACCGTCGTCGTCCCGACAGACGCCATCGCGGGAGTGCCGTCCGACTACACCCCCGCGATGATCCGCCACACCCTCGCGTTGGTCGCCACGGTCGCGACCACGGACGAGGTACTGGCGTGTCTGAAACGAGCGCGTGAGGTCAGGCGAGCGTGATGGAGTCGCCGTTCACGGTCACCTGTTTCGCCGCCAGCGGTTCGACGGCCGGCCCCTTCTTCACGCTGCCGTCGAGGACGGAGAACTCACTGCCGTGGCATGTGCAGGAGATGATGTCGTCCTTGAGGTCCACCATCGGACAGTCCCGGTGGGTGCAGATCGTCGAGAACGCCTTGTACTGGCCCGCGGCCGGCTGGGAGACCACGACCTTCTCGTCCTTGAAGATCTTGCCGCTGCCCTCGGGGATGTCGGCGGTCTTCGCGAGCGCCGCACCACCGGCGCCCGCCTCGGGCGATGAAGCGCTGCCGCCGGAGCCCTGTTCGGTGGACGAGCCGGAGGCCTTGTCGTCCGATCCGCACGCCGTCAGCGCGACGGTGAGCCCCGCCGCGCCGGCTGCCGCCACCACGGCACGACGGCTCGGTCCGGACCTCGGCTGAACTGATTCGCTGGTCATGCTGACGTTCCTTCCGGGGATTCGTGATCTGCGGAGAGGTACGGCCCTTGAGGACCGGCTGTTCAGACAATGTCGAGATCCTGACCCGTTCGCGGAACGGTGTGGGTAAAGCGGAGCTGTCGGTTCGCTGTCGGGTTGCGGCCCGCCGCCGCGAGGCCGTCGCGTGCGCCCCCGTCCACGTCAGTAACCTGGGGCGATGCTCAAGGAAGTGATCGCGACCCGGTTCATCGCGCCGCTGCGCGAGGGCGGTTCGCTGCCGGGACTCGTCGAGGCAGACGACCACGGGATGTACGTCCTGAAGTTCAGCGGCGCGGGACAGGGGCGCAAGACGCTCGTCGCCGAGGTGGTCTGCGGGGAGCTCGCCCGCCGGCTGGGGCTGCGGGTGCCGCGCCTGGTCACGGTCGAGCTCGATCCGGAGCTGGGCCTCGGCGAGCCCGACCAGGAGGTGCAGAACCTGCTCAGGTCCAGCGGCGGCACCAACCTCGGCATGGACTTCCTCTCCGGCGCGCTCGGCTTCGACCCGCTCGCGTTCCGGGTGAGCCCCGAGGAGGCCGGGCGGATCGTCTGGTTCGACGCGCTGGTCAACAACGTCGACCGGTCCTGGCGCAACCCCAACCTGCTGATGTGGCGGGGCGAGCTGTGGCTCGTCGACCACGGCGCGACCATGATCTGGCACCACAACTGGCCCGGCGCGCAGGCCTCGGCGGACCGCCCCTACGACGCCTCCGACCACGCCCTCGCGCCCTTCGCGCCCGATGTCGCCTCCGCCGCGGCCGAGTTGGCGCCCCTGGTCACCGAGGAACTGCTCGCCGAGGTCACCGCGCGAATCCCGGACGCCTGGCTGGCCGACGAGCCCGGCTTCGACACGCCGGACGACCTGAGGCAGGCCTACGCGCGGCCGCTGCTCGCGCGCGCAGCCGTCATCCACGACCGCATCCAGGGGGCGAAGTGAGCGACCGGCACATCATCAGGGGCGGTGCACGGGACCGCCAGATCTACGAGTACGCCGTCCTGCGCGTCGTCCCGCGCGTCGAGCGCGGCGAGTGCATCAACGCCGGTGTCCTCGTCTACTGCCGTGCCGAGTCCTACGTCGGCGCGCGCACCCACCTCGACGAGGCCCGGCTGCTGGCCCTCGACCCCCATGCCGACGTGGCCGGCGTCCGGGCCGCGCTGCGCGCCGTGGAGAACATCTGCACGGGCGGCCCCGCGGCCGGCCAGGCCGCCCCCGACGACCCGGGCCGCCGCTTCCGCTGGATCGTCGCCCCCCGCTCGACGATCGTCCAGCCCGGGCCCGTACACACCGGGCTGACCACGGATCCGGCGGCGGAGACGGAGCGGTTGCTGGACGTGCTGGTGAGGTAGCGGATACCCGGCTCCGCCGCGCTGTCAGTGCCGTCGGCGCTTCACCACGTAGCCGGCCGAGAGCGCGGCGCCCGCCGCGAAGGTCACGCCGATGGCCACATCCCAGTCGCTCGGCCCCGTGACCGCCGCGCCCCCGAGTCCGCCTCGTACGCCTTGAGACGGGGTGGCGGTGGTGGGCGTGGTGGTGACAGGAGCGGACGGGGTGGCGGAGCTGGTGGGGGAGATGACGCCACGGCGGGGCAGGACCTCACACGCGATGCCGTCGTCCGGGCCCTGGTCCTCGTCGAGTCTGTTGGGATCGCTCGGATCCGCGTCGAAGACGGCCTGCGCGTCCTCCTGGAAGGAGAAGTCGCGGCAGTCCAGGTCCTGTCGGGCGTGAGCGGGGTCGGCCATGGGCACGATCGAGGCGATCGCGAACAGCGTGCCCAGGGCACCGGTGTGACGGCGCATGGAGCGCCTCCCTTCCGGCCACGAGTGGCTCGGGCTTCGACGCTAGGGTCCGAGGGTCGCTGCGGCGCGTGGCCGTAGGCCGATCGGGTGTCCCGGGGGATGCCGTCGGTGACGGGCGTGCGGGTAATGGATCACACACACGCCGTGGCCGTTGACACCGCGTGCCAGGGCTTCTAGCGTCACACCCACTGAAGGTACTAAGCGGTCGCTCACCTGAGGAGAAGCAGCCATGTCCACCACTGAGCAGCGGGTCGCCGTGGTCACCGGTGCCGCGCGCGGTATCGGTGCCGCCACCGCCGTACGACTGGCCGCAGAGGGCCGCGCGGTCGCCGTGATCGACCTCGACGAGGCGGCCTGCAAGGACACCGTCGAGAAGATCACCGCGGCGGGCGGCAAGGCCATCGCGGTCGGTGCCGACGTCTCCGACGAGGCCCAGGTCGAGGCCGCGATCGCCCGTGTCGCCGAGGAGCTCGGCGCGCCGACGATCCTGGTCAACAACGCTGGCGTGCTGCGCGACAACCTGCTGTTCAAGATGAGCGTCTCCGACTGGGACACCGTCATGAACGTGCACCTGCGCGGCGCCTTCCTGATGTCCAAGGCCTGTCAGAAGCACATGGTGGACGCGGGATTCGGCCGGATCGTCAACCTCTCGTCGTCCTCGGCGCTGGGCAACCGCGGCCAGGTGAACTACTCCGCGGCCAAGGCGGGTCTGCAGGGTTTCACCAAGACCCTCGCCAAGGAACTCGGCAAGTTCGGCGTGACCGCCAACGCCGTCGCCCCCGGCTTCATCGCCACCGAGATGACCAAGGCCACCGCCGACCGCGTCGGCATGGGCTTCGAGGACTTCAAGGCCGCCGCCGCCACCCAGATCCCGGTGGCCCGCGTCGGTGAGCCGGAGGACATCGCCAACGCCATCGCCTTCTTCACGGGCGAGGCGGCCGGATTCGTCTCCGGCCAGGTGCTGTACGTGGCCGGCGGACCGCTCGACTAGAGGACGACAGACATGACTTCCGTGGAACTCTCCGGCAAGGTCGCCCTCGTCACGGGCGGCAGCCGCGGCATCGGCTACGGCGTCGCCGAGGCGCTCGTCGCACGCGGCGACCGCGTGTGCGTCACCGGCCGCAACGAGGACTCCCTCAAGGAGGCCGTCGAGCAGCTCGGCGCCGACCGCGCGATCTACGTCGCGGGCAAGGCGCACGACGAGGCCCACCAGGCCGTCGCCGTCGAGCGCACGATGGAGGCCTTCGGCCGCGTCGACTTCCTGGTCAACAACGCCGGTACGAACCCGGTGTTCGGGCCGATCGCCGACCTCGACCTGAACGTCGCGCGCAAGGTCTTCGAGACCAACGTGGTCTCCGCGCTGGGCTTCGCCCAGAAGACCTGGCACGCCTGGCAGAAGGACAACGGCGGCGCCATCGTCAACATCGCCTCGGTCGCCGGCCTCTCGCCCTCGCCGTTCATCGGCGCCTACGGCATCAGCAAGGCGGCGATGATCAACCTGACGGTGCAGCTCGCGCACGAGTACGCGCCCAAGGTGCGGGTCAACGCGATCGCCCCGGCCGTCGTGAAGACCAAGTTCGCGCAGGCCCTGTACGAGGGCCGGGAGGAGGAGGCCGCCGCGGCCTACCCGCTCGGCCGGCTCGGTGTGCCCTCCGACATCGGCGGCGCGGCCGCGTTCCTCACCTCCGAGCAGTCCGACTGGGTCACCGGTCAGACGCTCGTCGTGGACGGCGGTATCTTCCTCAACGCCGGCACGGGCTGAGGCAAGAGGCTCGGTGCGGGCGCCCGTGGACTCACGAGGCGCCCGTACCCACGTAAAGCCCTCGCAAAGGGCGATGACAACGTCGTCAAAGGTTTATCGATCAAGGAGTCATGGACCGGGGCGGGTCAGCCGGCCGGGCACTGCGGTATGGTCTGCCGACCCTTGGTATGGCAGATCGAGGAGCGTGCGCGTGTTCAACCGGAACCGATGCCTGCGGCAGGTGGCGGCCATCGCGTCCATATCGTCCCTTCTCGCCGGGTGTGGCGTGTTGTCGTCCGACACCCCGGAGGACGAAGGGCCGATCGTCGTGGGCACCACCAGTGCGCCCAGCACGCTCGATCCCGCGGCGTCGTGGGACAGCTCCTGGGAGCTGTTCCGCAACATCTACCAGACGCTGCTGAGCTACCCGACGGGCGCGAGCGAACCCCAGCCGGACGCCGCCGAGCAGTGCGGCTTCAGCGACTCCTCGAACCAGGTGTACCGCTGCGAGCTGCGCGAGGGCCTGAAGTTCTCCAACGGCGACGCGCTCGACGCGCAGGCGGTCAAATACTCCTTCGACCGGATCCGCAAGATCAACGTCAACGGCGGCCCCGCCGGTCTGCTGGGCAGCCTCGAACGGGTCCAGGCGCCGAACGACCGTGAGGTGATCTTCCACCTCAACAAGCCCGACGCCACCTTCCCGTTCGTGCTCGCCACCCCCGCGATGTCGATCGTCTCCCCGCAGGCCTACCCGGAGGGCTCCCTGCGCAAGGAGAACGACGCCGTCGGGTCCGGGCCCTACACGCTCGACTCGTACGAGGAGGGCAAGGAGGCCGCCCTCGTCCGCAACGACGGCTACAAGGGCTACGCGGAGCGCCGGAACGACGCGGTGACCATCCGCTACTTCCAGGACTCCGGCGCCATGGTCAAGGCCCTGCGCGACGAGCAGATCGACGTGACCTACCGCGGTCTGGCCGCCGGCGACGTCGTCGACCTCCAGGGCAAGTCCTCCAAGGAGGAGGAGATCCAGCTCGTCGAGGGCACGGGCACGGACATCAACTACCTGGTGTTCAACCCGAAGGACTCCTGGGCCAAGCGCAAGCCCGTGCGCCAGGCCATCGCGCAGGTCGTCGACCGGGCGGCGATCACCCACAAGGTCTACAAGGACACCGTCGACCCGCTGTACTCCATGGTCCCCAAGGGCCTCACCGGCCACACCACGGGCTTCTTCGACGACTACGGCGACCCCGACGTCGACAAGGCCCGCGAGATCCTCAGCGACGCGGGCATCAACCAGCGCGTCCCGCTCACCTTCTGGTACACCAGCGACCGCTACGGCTCCGAGACCGCCGGGGAGTTCAAGGAGCTGAAGCGCCAGCTCGAGGACTCCGGCCTCTTCACGATCAACCTGAAGAGCCGCCCCTGGAAGACGTACGTCGAGGGCTACCAGAAGGGCGAGTACCCGGTCTTCGGACGTGGCTGGTTCCCCGACTTCCCCGACGCCGAGAACTTCATCGCGCCCTTCGTCGGCGAGCAGAACGCCCTCGGCACGCCCTACCCGGCCCCCGAGATCACCGGCGACCTGCTGCCCCGGTCGCGCCGCGAGAGCGACCGCGCGAACGTGGAGAAGGAGTTCGAGGAGGCCCAGCGGATCCTGGTGGACGACGCGCGCCTGCTGCCGCTGTGGCAGGGCAGGCAGTACGTGGCCGCCAGCCGGGACGTCTCGGGCGCCGAGCGCGCCCTGGACCCGTCGACGATCATGATGTTGTGGGAGCTGCACCGCAAGACCGCCTGGTAGACGGGTCGGTCCCGGGCTTCGCCGGGCACGTTGTCAGTGGTCGCCTGTAGGTTCTGAGGCCTGGAAGTGACCGCACATCGTGAGGACGTTGACGTGACCGACACCGCCATGCTGCCCGAGTCCTGGCGCGGGGTTCTGGGCGACGAGCTGCAGCAGCCCTACTTCAAGGAGCTGACGGAGTTCGTCGAGGAGGAGCGGGCGAAGGGTCCCGTGCATCCGCCGCGCGAGGAGGTCTTCGCCGCGCTGGACGCCACGCCGTACGAGAAGGTGAAGGTCCTGATCCTCGGTCAGGACCCCTACCACGGCGAGGGCCAGGGGCACGGGCTGTGCTTCTCGGTCCGGCCCGGTGTGCGGATCCCGCCGTCCCTGCGGAACATCTACAAGGAGATGCACCAGGAGCTGGGCGCGCCGATCCCGGACAACGGCTATCTGATGCCGTGGGCCGAACAGGGCGTCCTGCTGCTCAACGCGGTGCTCACGGTCCGGGGCGGCGAGGCCAACTCGCACAAGGGCCGCGGCTGGGAGAGGTTCACGGACGCCGTGATCCGCGCGGTCGCCGACCGGCCCGACCCGGCGGTGTTCGTGCTGTGGGGGAACTACGCGCAGAAGAAGCTCCCGCTGATCGACGAGTCGCGGCATGTGGTGGTCAAGGGCGCGCACCCGTCGCCGCTGTCGGCGAAGAAGTTCTTCGGCTCGCGTCCGTTCACGCAGATCGACGCTGCGGTGGCCGCGCAGGGGCACGAGCCGATCGACTGGACCATCCCGAACCTGGGCTGAGGCGGGCGGCGTACGGCGGGGTCCTCCTCCCGGAAGGCCCCGCGCGTACGGACCGGCCTGAGCCGGATCGCCTTCGTCTCCGGCTAGCGTCGGAGGATCAGCCGGCGAGTGCGCGGAGGGCGTGGCGATGGAGCGACAGGAGCAGACGGCGCCGGACACCGTGCTGACGCGGATCGGGCAGGTCGTCATGCTGCACCACGCAGGGGACCGCGAGGAGGCCCGGCACCGGTTCCTGGACCTCTGGGCGGAGATCGGGGAGCACGGCGATCCCCTGCACCGCTGCACCCTGGCCCACTACCTGGCCGACACACAGGACGACCCCGGGGACGAACTGGCCTGGGACCTGCGCGCGTTGACGGCGGCGGAGGAGACCTCCGAGGACGGGCTCCCCTCCGGCGAGGCGGTGCGCGCGTTCTACCCCTCCCTGCACCTGAATCTGGCCGAGGACTACCTCAGGCTCGGCCAGTGCGACGCGGCCCGCACCCATCTGCGACGGGCCAGGGCTGCGGCCGCCGCCCTCGCCGACGACAGGTACGGCGACGGCGTGTGGGCCGCCATCGAGCGGCTGGAGTCCAGGCTGGACGAAGGCGGCGGCGGGGCGTGGACACCGCCGAGGCAGCGGCCCTGAAGGAGTGAGCCGGTCAACGCCGGTATGTGTCGCGGCAGATGGTCGCCTGCGGGCTGTCCGCCGGCCACCCCCCGTAGCGCGTGCCCAGCGCGCACACGTCCGCGTTCTTCGGGACGTTCTTGCGGACGTCCTGCCCTACGGACTCCGGGACGTCGGGCAGCTCGGCGGCGGGTGGCCGCTGTGGGGTGCGCTGGGCCGGTGCCCGGCGTTCCGGGCGGGCGGGGCGCGGGCCGGTGTCGCGGGAGCCGGACGGCGGTTGTCCCTGCTCCGGTGAGGCCGCCGGGGGCGTGGCCCGCCGGGACGCGGTCGGGGCCGGCTCCGGGCGGCGGGACCCCTCGATGAGTTCCAGGGCCTCCCGGGCCGGTGCCTGCACGACCTGCTCCTCCGGTCGGGGCGGCGACGGCCGGGACGGAGCCGTCGGTGGCTCGGGAACGGGAGGATCCTGGACCGTCACACAGCCGGAGAGGGCCGAGACCGCCACGGTCACCAGGAGCGTCGCTGTGGTCGTCGTTCGATGCACCCGCGCAACTCTGGTGCGTCCGGCCCCGGGTGGGACAGCGGACGGGCGGAGGATGCCCCGCACGGGTGATGTCCCGCCCCGTACGGAGGTCGCCGGTGGGCCGTGGGTGACGTCAGTCGCCGGTCGAGCCGTCGAGGCGCTCGCGGATCAGATCGGCGTGGCCGTTGTGCCGGGCGTATTCCTCGATCATGTGGGTGTAGATCCAGCGCAGGTTGAACTGCTCGCCGGTGCGGCGGTGCTTGCCCTCGGAGAGATCGTCCAGGGCGAAGCGGGCGGCGTTGCGCCGGGCGGTCTCGATCTCCGCCTGCCAGGTGGCGAACGCCTCCTGGTAGGTGTCCGACTCGGTCAGATGGAACTCGCCGTCCTGGTCCTCGTCGCTGTAGTAGATCGGCGGCGCGTCCTCGTTCGTCAGCACCTTGCGGAACCAGCCCCGCTCCACCTCCGCCATGTGCCGCACCAGCCCCATCAGGGACAGTTCGGAGGGCTCCACGGAGGCTGTCCTGAGCTGCTCGTCGCTCAGGCCCTCGCATTTCCAGGCGAGAGTATTGCGGTGATAGTCGAGCCAGCCTTCCAGCATGGTGCGTTCGGCGGCGTCGGTGGCGGGTTCGGTGCGCTCGATGGTCATGTCCGCATCCTTTCCCAACTCGCCCGCACCGCCCAGGGGTTTTCAGCCCCCGAGCATCCCCGCGAGCAGCTCCCGCAGCCCGGCCCGTACCTCCTCCAGGCTCGGCGTATCGGAACCGAACGACCCCGCGACGCAGCTGAACATCAGCCCGTCCGCCCAGGCGATCAGCGACAGTGTGTGCCGGGCCGGGTCCGTCGAGCCCATTCCCGTGACCAGGGCGGTGAGCTGGTCCCTGAAGCGGGCGCCCGTCGCGTCGAAGTAGGCCCGCAGTTCGGGGCGGCGGGTCGCCTCCAGGGCCAGTTCGTAGCGGGCGAGCGTGAGGGCGCGGTTGCTCGTCAGGGCGCGGTGGGTCGCCAGGGCCAGGGCGTCCGTGAGGGAGTCGGTCCCGGACCGCGGGTCCGGCATCTCGTGCAGGGCCAGCACCCGGGCCTCGCGGTCGGCCAGGCGCCGCACGGCCAGTTCCAGCAGCGCTTGCCGGGTTCGCGCGAGGTTCGACGTGGAGCCCTGGGGGAGTCCGGCCGTCTCGTCGACCGCCCGGTGGGTGAGGCCCCGCATTCCGCGCTCGGCGAGCAGGGCGAGGGCGGTGTCGGCGACGAGGTCGGCGCGGGAGGGGCCGGTGGTGCGTACGGACATGGGCTCACGCTACCCGTCTCACTACGGCTGTAGTAAAGTCGAGAGGGAACTACAGATGTAGTCGACGCGGGTTCGAGGAGGAGCCATGGCACAGCCGAGGCGGGCCGTCGTGATCGGCGGCGGTATCGGAGGCCTGACCGCGGCGGCGGCTCTGCACCGGCGCGGCTGGCAGGTCACCGTGCTGGAGCGCGCCCGCTCGCTGGAGCCGGTCGGCGCCGCCATCTCCCTGGCCCCCAACTCCCTGCGCGCACTGGACGTCATCGGCCTCGGCGAGGAGATCCGCGCCCTCGCCGCCTGGGCGGGGGACGGCGGGCTGCGCACCCCGTCCGGCCGGTGGCTCTCGCGCTCCTCGGCCGACGCCGCCGCCGAGCGCTTCGGCGGCCCTCTCGTGCTGCTGCCTCGCGCCACCCTCGTCGAGCGCCTGGCCGCACAGCTCCCGCCGGACGCCGTCCGCACGGACGCCGCCGCGACCCTGGCCGACAGCGGCGACCCTGGCCGACCCGCCATGGTCAGGACCGCGGACGGCGAGTTGGAGGCCGACCTGGTGGTGGGCGCAGACGGAGTCCGGTCCGCCGTACGCCGGGCGCTCTTCCCCGGCCACCCGGGGACGGTGTACTCGGGGTTCACCACCTGGCGGGTCGTGATCCCCGTCCCCGGTGCCGAGTTCGCCTCGCACGAGACGTGGGGGAGGGGCTGCATCTGGGGCACGCACCCACTCAAGGACGGCCGCGTCTACGCCTACGCCGCCGCCATGACACCCGCCGACGGACACGCGCCCGACGACGAGAGGGCCGAGCTGCTGCGCCTCTTCGGCGACTGGCACGACCCCATCGCCGCCGTGCTCGCCGCCGCCCGCCCCGACGACGTCCTGCGCCACGACGTCCACCACATCGCCGAGCCCTTGCCCGCCTACCACCACGGCCGCGTCGCCCTCGTCGGCGACGCCGCGCACGCCATGCCCCCGACCCTCGGCCAGGGCGGCAATCAGGCCATCGAGGACGCGATCGTCCTCGCCCACCACTGCGACGACCTCCCCGCCTACACCGCGGCCCGGCTTCCCCGTACGACCGCCGTCGCACGGAAGGCCGTGAACGTCGCCCGCCTCAACCTCATGACCAGTCGCGCCGGGATCGCCGTACGCGACACGGCCGTGGCCGCGCTGTCGAAGGCCGGGCCTGCCCTGTTCCTGCGCGGCTTCGACGGCATCGCCGACTGGCGGCCCCCGCAGCCGCCGTATGCTTCCGGGCAGACACCGGCAGGCAACCGTTAGAGGAGAACACCCCGTGAAGGTCGGCTGCATCGGACTCGGCGACATCGCGCAGAAGGCCTACCTCCCGGTCCTCGCCTTCCAGCCCGGGGTCGAACTGCACCTGCAGACCCGCACGCCCGCCACCCTCGACCGGGTCGCCGACGGCCTCCACATCCCGCGGGAGCGGCGCCACACCACCCTCGACTCCCTGCTCGGCCAAGGACTGGACGCCGCCTTCGTGCACGCCCCGACGCTCGTGCACCCGGAGATCGTGACGCGGCTGCTGGAAGCGGGCGTACCGACGTACGTCGACAAGCCGCTCGCCTACGAACTCGACGACTCCGCACGGCTGGTGGCGCTCGCCGAGGAGCGGGACGTGAGCCTCGCCGTCGGGTTCAACCGGCGCTACGCCCCCGGCTACGCGCAGTGCGCCGACCATCCGCGCGAGCTGATCCTGATGCAGAAGAACCGCATCGGGCTGCCGGAGGAGCCGCGCACGATGATCCTCGACGACTTCATCCATGTCGTCGACACCCTGCGATTCCTGGCGCCCGGCGAGGTCGACGACGTGACCGTGCGCGCCCGCGTCCGGGACGGCCTGCTGCACCATCTGGTGCTCCAGCTCGCCGGGGACGGTTTCACGGCGCTGGGGGTGATGAACCGGCTCAGCGGTTCGGCCGAGGAGATCCTCGAGGTGTCCGGGCAGGACACCAAGCGGCAGGTGGTCAACCTCGCCGAGGTCGTCGACCACAAGGGGCAGCCGACCGTCCGGCGGCGCGGCGACTGGGTGCCGGTGGCGCGGCAGCGCGGGATCGAGCAGGCGGTGCTTGCGTTCCTGGACGCGGTCCGCGCGGGGAAGGTGCTCAGCGCCCGGGACGCGCTGGAGACCCATGAGCTGTGCGAGCGGGTCGTACGCGCGGTTCAGGAGCGGACCGCCTGAGCCGCAGGGACCGTACGCCCTCGCCGGCGACCCAGGCGGCGAGGATCAGCAGGGCCGCGTACACCGTCCAGTCGCCGAGGCGGACATAGGGCGTCGTGCCGTGCGCGAGCGGCACCTCGTAGACGTGCGCGGCGGACGCGTCCGTCCCGAGCCACGGCCCGATCCGCTGTCCGCTCGGGCCGTAGACGGCCGAGACACCCGTCAGCGTCGCGTGGACCATCGGACGGCCGGTCTCGGCGGCCCGCAGCGCGGCCAGTGAGGCATGCTGCTCGGGCGCCCAGCTCTGCTGGAACGTGGACGTCGACGACTGGCCGATCAGCACGTCGGCGCCTTCCCGGGCGAGGTGGCGGGTCATGTCCGGGAAGGCGGTCTCGAAGCACACCATCGGCCCGACGCGCAGCCCGTTCCCCACGTTCATCACGACCGGCTGGGTGCCGCGCCTGCGGTCCTCGCCAGCCGCCTTGCCGACGGAGGTGGCCCAGCCGAGCAGGGAGCGGGCCGGGACGTACTCGCCGAACGGCACGAGCCGCATCTTGTCGTAGCGCTCGCCGGTCAGGCCGTCCGGGCCGGCCAGGATCGAACTCTTGTAGATGCCGGGCTTGTCGGAGCGCCGGGCGTCCACGTTGACCAGGATGCCGGCGTCCGTCGCGCGGGACAGCGCCGCGAGCCGCCGGGCGAGGTCGGGCCGGTCCCCGAGGTCGAAGCCGACGCTGCTCTCGCCCCAGACGATCAGGTCGACGTCCTGCCCGGCGAGCCGGCGGGTGAGCTGTTCCTCCCGGTCGAAGCGGCGGTCCGCGCTCTTGCCGCCGTCGACGACGCCCGGCTGGACCACGGCGATCCTGACCTCGCCGTCGATGTCCGGGCGGGGCGAGAAGGCCCAGGCCGCCGAGGTGGCGGCGGCCGTGGCGACGAGACCGGCCACGGCGGGCACCCGGGCCCGGCGGACCGCCACCAGGACGGCCACGGCGACGTTGACGGCGACGACCAGGAAGCTCAGCAGCCACACCCCGCCGACCGAGGCGAGCCGCAGTGCCGGTTCCACCTCCCACTGGCTGGAGCCGAGCATCCCCCAGGGGCCGCCGAGGCCCTGCCAGGAGCGGACCAGCTCGATGGCCAGCCAGCCGGAGGGCAGGACGAGGAGTGCGGCCGCGATCCGCCGCCGCGAGGGCTCGCCCGCCAGCAGCCGGTGGGCGAGCCGGCCCCACAGGGCCCACAGGGCGCCGAGCAGCGCGGCGATGACGAAGGTGAAGACGTGCAGGAAGGGCAGCAGCCAGTGGTGCATCGCCAGCATGAGGCCGAAGCCGCCGCACCAGCCGTCGTACGCCGCCCTCTTGCCGGTGGGCGCGGTGCGCAGCAGCAGGAGCCAGGGGACCAGGGCGACGTAGGCCCACCACCACAGGGACGGGGCGGGATAGGCGAGTACGGGAAGGGCGCCCGCGAGCACGGCGGCGGCCGAGCGCCGCCAGGGGGAGGCGAGCCAGTGGCCGAGCGTCTTCATAGGCGCCTCCTACCCCGCTGGTGCCTCCAGTGTGCGCCCTGCGGACGATCTAGGACAGCGGACGCCGGGTCAGTTGACCACAGGTGTCTTCTGCCGCTCGGGAAGGCGCCGCCACTTCTCCTGGACGACCACCGCGCCCAGTCGCCAGCCGTCGCCCGTGCGCAGCAGGGCGAAGGAGTACCGGCCGCCGCACACGAAGTCCGGTGCGGGGCCCGCGGTGGCCATGGGGTTGACGTAGTCGGCCCGGACCTGGGCCGTGTCGCCGGTGTCCTGTTCCCAGATCCCGAAGCGGACCCGCCGGTTGACGATCAGGTGCTGGCGCATGGTGAACAGCCGCATGCTCTCGGCGAGCCAGGCGGCGACCGCCGTGGCCTCTCCCTCGATGCCGCCGGCCGAGCGGTAGTCCGCCCGCCCGTCGGGCACGAACAGGCCTCGGTATGCCTCCCAGTCGCCGTCGTCGACCGCCACCGCGTAGTCGGTGATCAGTTCGTCGACGGCCAGCCGGTCTCTCACGGTAGCGAGCTCCACGCGCTGCGTCATCGGCTCAGTGTTGGGCATGGAGGGGGTGGAGCCAAGGGGTGTGACGAAACGGGCTGCTGAGTGGGAGTGGCGAGGGCGGGGAGCCGGGGCGATCAGGCCGCTTCGACGACCTCGCCGCGGATCGCGGCCGCCCACTCGACGACCAGGAATTCGTACTCCGCGCGCTCCTCGGCGGACAGCTTGCCGCCCGTGCGCAGCCACAGCGCACGGATCTCCTCGTTGACCTCGGCAGCGGACCGCACGGAACCAGGGATCGAGAAATCGGGGGACATGCGGACAGCCTAGGGGCACCCACTGACAGACCGCTACCGGACGGCTACGGGAACGCTATGCGGTTGGTCACGAGACGCGGCTCACAGGCCGCGGGGTCAGCCCGCCGACTCGGCCGCGTGCGGGCTCAGCTCACCCATCGACACGAGGACGATGATGAGGATGCCGAGGGCGATGCGGTAGTAGACGAACGGCATGAAGCTCTTGGTCGTAATGAACTTCATGAACCACGCGATCACCGCGTATCCGACCGCGAAGGCGATGACCGTCGCGAAGACCGTCGGACCCCACGAGACATGGCCGCCCTCCGTCGCGTCCTTGAGCTCGAACAGGCCGGAGGCGAGCACCGCGGGGATGGCGAGCAGGAAGGAGTAACGGGCCGCGGCCTCACGCGTGTAGCCCATGAACAGGCCGCCGCTGATGGTGGCGCCGGAGCGGGAGACGCCCGGGATCAGGGCCATGGCCTGGCAGGCGCCGTAGATCAGTCCGTCCCGGACGCCGAGGTCCTCCAGGGCCTTGCGCTGCTTGGGCGCGCGGTGGCGGCCGCTCTTCTCGTCCCGGGCGGCGAGCCGGTCGGCGATGCCCAGGACGATGCCCATGCCGATCAGCATCGTCGCCGTGAGCCGCAGATCGCGGAACGGTCCTTCGATCTGGTCCTTCAGCGTCACGCCGAGCACGCCGATCGGGATCGAGCCGACGATGACGAGCCAGCCCATCCGCGCGTCGGGGTCGCCGCGCAGCTCCTTGTTGGTGAGCGAGCGCGTCCACGCGGACAGGATCCGCCCGATGTCCTTGCGGAAGTAGATCAGCACGGCGGCCTCGGTGCCGATCTGGGTGATCGCCGTGAAGGCCGCGCCCGGGTCCTTCCAGTCCAGGAAGGCCGCCGTCAGCCGCAGATGCGCGCTGGAGGAGACGGGGAGGAACTCGGTCAGCCCCTGGACGAGTCCGAGGATGAGTGATTCGAACCAAGACATGAGGTAACGGAGTCCAAGTGCCGATGCGGGACGGACGACGGGCACACCCGTCCGACGTATGAGATGACCGTGGGATCAGGTGCGCCGAGGGGGAAGCGTAGCGTCCCCGGATGAACCCCTGGGACGCAGGGGTTCGGCAGGCGCTCCGCGGGGGCCGGATCAGGCCGCCGTCGGGCCGGTCACCGTCCAGCCGGGCGCCTGGGGGCGGGCCGTGAGGTCCTCGTGGCGCACCTCGTCCCCGCAGGCCCGGCAGGTGACGGCCGGGGCGAGCGCCCGGCCGCAGGAGTGCTCGAGGATCATCGGCCGGTCGCCGTCCGTCCGCAGATGGCGGTCGCCCCACGCCATCAGCGTCATCAGCACGGGCTCCAGCTCCAGTCCCGCCTGCGACGGCCGGTACTCGAAGCGCTGCGGGCGCTCGCTGTAGGGCTGCCTGGTCAGGATCCCGGCGTCGACGAGCCGGCGCAGCCGGGTGGCGAGGATGTCGCGCGGGGCGCCGATGTTGCGCACCAGCTGATCGAAACGGCCGTTGCCGAGGCACACCTCCCGCAGTACGAGCAGGGAGTACTTCTCGCCCACGAGCGCGAGGGTGTCGGCGATGGAGCAGGGGCGCGGGTCTTTGCTGGCGGCCATGGATCCCAGTCTAGGAGAGGGTTGGATTTTCCAACCCACCAGGTTACGGTGAGTTCGGATTTCCTACTCACTGGTAGCCCCGGTGGTCCGGGGCAGTCATGGAGGCCCGCACCATGCGTGACGCAGTCATCGTCGAAGCCGTACGCACCCCGATCGGCAAGGGCAAGGGCAAGGAGAACGGCGCCCTCGCGCACGTCCACCCCGTGGAACTGCTCGCCCACACCCTGCGCACCCTCGTCGAGCGCTCCGGCGTCGACCCGGCGCTGATCGACGACGTCATCGGCGGCACCGTCGACCAGGTCGGCGAGCAGGCCATGAACACCACCCGCTACGCCGTCCTCTCGGCGGGCTTCCCCGAGTCGGTGCCCGCGACCACCGTGGACCGCCAGTGCGGCTCCTCGCAGCAGGCCGTGCACTTCGCGGCGCAGGGCGTGCTCTCGGGCGCGTACGACCTCGTCGTGGCCTGCGGGGTCGAGTCGATGAGCCGGGTGCCGATGTGGTCGAACGTGCCCCCGGGCAAGGACCCCTTCGGCCCCGGTGTCGCCGAGCGGTACCCCGAGGGGCTCGTCCCGCAGGGCATCAGCGCCGAACTGATCGCCGCCCAGTGGTCGATCGGCCGCGAGCGGATGGACGCCTTCGCGGTCTCCTCCCACCAAAAGGCCGCCGCGGCCTGGGAGAACGGGCTCTTCGACGCGGAGGTCGCGCCGCTGGAGGGCGTCACACGCGACGAGTGCGTACGGCCCGGCAGCACCACCGAGATCCTCGCCGGGC
This sequence comes from Streptomyces sp. CRCS-T-1, assembly GCF_024442335.1. NCBI lineage: Bacteria > Bacillati > Actinomycetota > Actinomycetes > Kitasatosporales > Streptomycetaceae > Streptomyces > Streptomyces sp. CRCS-T-1. The sequence continues at coordinate 7,247,600 of NZ_CP101651.1, forward strand.
TCAAGCCCGCCTACTACGACCCCGCTTTCGCCGAACGCTTCCCGCAGATCGAGTGGAACGTCACGGCGGGCAACGCCAGCCCGGTCAACGACGGCGCCTCGGCGGTGCTCATCACGTCGAGCGAGATCGCGGCCCGGCTCGGACTGCGCCCGCTCGCCCGGCTGCACAGCTTCGCCGTCACCGGCTCCGACCCGCTGCTCATGCTGACCGGCGTCGTACCGGCGACGGAGAAGGTGCTGCGCAGGGCGTCGCTGGCCCTAGACGACATCGACCTGTTCGAGGTCAACGAGGCGTTCTCCAGTGTCGTACTGGCCTGGCAGCAGGAGACCGGCGCCGACCTCGCCCGCGTCAACGTGCACGGCGGGGCCATCGCTCTCGGCCATCCCCTCGGCGCGAGCGGCACCCGCCTGACGACGACGCTCGTGCACGCGATGCGGGAACGGGGCGCGCGGTACGCGCTGCAGACGATGTGCGAGGCGGGCGGGCTCGCCAACGCCATGGTGCTCGAACGGGTGTGACCTGACCGGGGCGCGGCCCCGGTCAGGAGTAACGGCCCGTCAGAGGCGGCGCAGCTGGTGTCGCTTGCGCCAGGCCAGCACCACGCCCGCGAGCGCGGGTACGGCGATGCATGCCAGGGCGATCAGGAAGGCGGGGGAGGTCGGAGTGGAGGCGCGGGCGCCCGCGACGGCGTAGGCGGCGGTGTTCGGGATCGAGCCGAGGCCCGTCGCCAGCAGGAACGGGAGCAGGCCCATACGGGAGAAGGAGGCGCAGTAGTTCGAGGCCCAGAACGGCACACCGGGGAACAGCCGGATCGCCAGCATCGAGCGGAAACCGTGCCGGCTCAGCTGGCCGTCCGCGGCCTTCAGCCAGCGTCCGCGCAGCAGCGGCCGCAGGGCGTCCTGGCCCAGCGCCCGGCCCAGGCAGAAGGCGATGCCGGCGCCCAGCACCGTGCCCGCCAGGGCTGTGCCGGTGCCGAGCTGGGAACCGAACAGCGCACCCGCCGCGAGGTTCAGCAGCGGCCTCGGCACGAACGCCACGGTGCACACGCCGTACGCCACCGCGAACACCACCGCCGCCGCGGCTCCGCCGAGCTGGGGCGGCCAGCCCTCCGTCAGCAGCCGCTGCGGCTCGAACAGCAGCACCGCGCAGCCGGCCGCGGCGAGCAGGGTGACGAGCAGGGACAGCCGCGACCACGGGGAGAGCAGCACTCTCGTGCAGCGAGCGGCGAAACGGGTCGGTGCGGCGGGCGAGGCGGTCGTTGCCGGGGAAGCGGCGACGGCGAGCTCCGCGGTGCTGGCCCGGGGAGAGGCCGTGGCGGTGCCCCCAGAGCGGGTGGTGGCATCGAGCATCCGGCGACACTAACCGACATATGTGTGTGATCGCCGTATGGTTCGTCTCACCAGCGTCACAGACAGTTGAACGCTTGTCGGCGTGCGGCCCCCCGAAAACCATTCGACGTGCGGTGAAGCGTCGGCAAGGATCGGCGTCATGTTCCGGCAGACCTTCACCCTCGCAGCATCCGTGGTCACGGGTGCCCCGAAGGCTGCCGTCGTAGCTCTCACAGCCGTTGCAGACGGCGCCCGAAGCTGACCCTCTCCGGTTCGTCCGGTCGGACCCCGCAAGGGGAGGGTCGGGCAGGTCCTCGGGGTCCCACTTCATGACTAGACGCTTCGAGGTACAGCCATGTCCAAGACGGCCTACGTCCGCACGAAACCGCATCTCAACATCGGCACGATGGGTCATGTCGACCACGGCAAGACCACCCTGACCGCCGCCATCACCAAGGTCCTCGCCGACCGCGGCAGCGGCACGTTCGTGCCGTTCGACCGGATCGACCGGGCGCCCGAGGAGGCGGCGCGCGGCATCACCATCAACATCGCGCACGTGGAGTACGAGACCGACACACGGCACTACGCGCACGTCGACATGCCGGGCCATGCCGACTACGTCAAGAACATGGTCACCGGCGCCGCCCAGCTGGACGGGGCGATCCTCGTCGTCTCCGCGCTCGACGGGATCATGCCGCAGACCGCCGAACACGTCCTGCTCGCCCGGCAGGTGGGCGTCGACCACATCGTCGTCGCCCTCAACAAGGCCGACGCCGGTGACGAGGAGCTGACCGACCTGGTCGAGCTGGAGGTACGCGACCTGCTCACCGCGCACGGCTACGGCGGTGACTCCGTACCCGTCGTACGCGTCTCCGGTCTGAAGGCGCTGGAGGGCGACCCGCGCTGGACGGCGTCCGTCGAGGCGCTGCTCGATGCCGTCGACACGTATGTGCCGATGCCGGAGCGGTATCTGGACGCGCCGTTCCTGCTGTCCGTGGAGAACGTGCTGACCATCACCGGGCGGGGGACCGTGGTGACCGGCGCGGTGGAGCGGGGCACGGTGCGGGTCGGGGACCGGGTCGAGGTGCTCGGGGCGTCCGTCGAGACGGTGGTCACGGGCCTTGAGACCTTCGGCAGGCCGATGGAGGAGGCGCAGGCCGGGGACAGCGTGGCGTTGCTGCTGCGGGGGGTGGCGCGGGATGTCGTCCGGCGGGGGCATGTGGTCGCCGCGCCGGGGAGTGTCGTGCCCGGTCGTCGGTTCACCGCGCAGGTGTATGTGCTGTCCGCGCGTGAGGGTGGGCGTACGACCGCGGTGTCCAGTGGGTATCGACCGCAGTTCTATATCCGTACGGCGGATGTGGTGGGGGATGTCGACCTCGGTGAGGGGGGGGTCGCGCGGCCCGGTGACACGGTTGTCATGACGGTGGAGTTGGGGCGGGAGGTGCCGTTGGAGGCCGGGCTTGGCTTCGCCATTCGTGAGGGTGGCAGGACTGTGGGGGCGGGGACCGTGACCGTGGTGGGTTGAGGTGGTGGGGGACTGCCGGCTGGCTGTGGCTGGTCGCGCAGTTCCCCGCGCCCCCTGAAGGGGCGCCGTAGCCCAGGCACAATGAGATGGTGAACGAGTCCATCCCCGTAACCCTCGATGTCGATCACGGCACCGCCAAGCTCATGCCCGATGTCGACAGGGAAAGGGCCTGGTTGCTCACCGTCGACGGGGCGCCTCAGTCGTATGTCGATCTGGATGATCCGGCGCATCTGGAGTTCGAGTACACGCGGCGGCTCGGGCATGTGCTGGACGTCGTGGCGGAGCCGGGGCGGGTGCTGGACGTGGTGCATCTCGGGGGCGGGGCGCTCACGTTGCCCCGGTACGTGGAGGCGACGCGGCCCGGGTCCCGGCAGGAGGTCGTCGAGGCGGACAAGGGGCTGCTGGAGCTGGTGGCCGAGCATCTGCCGCTGCCGGAGGGCGCCCGGGTCACGCCGCACGCGGCGGACGCGCGGGAGTGGCTGGAGAAGGCCGCGGCGGACTCGGCCGATGTGATCGTCGCCGATGTGTTCGGCGGTTCGCGGGTGCCGGCGCATCTCACGTCCGTTCCCTACGTCCGTGAGGCCGCGCGGGTGCTGCGCGGCGACGGGGTCTATCTCGCCAACCTTCCCGACGCCGCGCCGTTCGCCTTTCTGCGGTCCCAGCTCGCCACTCTGGCCACGGAGTTCGAGGAGCTGGTGCTGATCGCCGAGCCGGGAGTGCTGCGGGGGCGGCGGTTCGGGAACGCGGTGCTCGCCGCCGGGCATCACGCCCTCGACATCGCCGCCCTGGCGCGGCTCACGGCCGCCGACGCCTTTCCGGCCCGGGTCGAACACGGCGCTTCTCTGCGGCGGTTCATCGGGGGAGCGCCGGCGGTGCGGGACGAGGACGCCGTGCCGTCACCCGAGCCCCCCGACGGGTCGTTCGGCATCGGCTGACGCGCGTTCGCTGCCGCTCTGGGCCACCGAGGTGGTCCTCCGTCGGAGGTCACGTACGTCCGGTACGCACAGCGCGGCGGCCGTGACCAGGACGACCAGGCCCGCGCAGCCCCACAACGCCGTCGTACGGCCGAACGCCTCCTCCGCCGGGCCCGCCCCGGCCGTGGCGAGCGGTGACAGCGCGACGGAGCCGAACCAGTCGTACGCCGAGACGCGGGAGAGCTTGTCCTCGGGGATCTCCTGGTGCAGTGCCGTCATCCAGGAGACGCCGAACACCTCGACGGTCGCGCCCGCGACGAACATCACCGCGAACAGGACCCCGACGGGGACCGGGACGGCGAGCGCGGCCGCGGGCAGGGCCAGCGGGAACACGCACAGGGTGCCCGCGAGGAGCAGGCGGCGGGGTTTCCAGCGGGTCATCAGCAGGGCACCGGCGACCGTGCCCGCCCCGAACGCCGCCAGGGCGAGACCCCAGGGGCCCGCGCCGCCGAGATGGTCGCGGGCGACGAGGGGGCCGTACACCGCTTCGGCGGCGGCCACCACGGCGTTGGCGATCGAGAACTGCAGGACGATGGCCCACAGCCAGGGCCGGCCGGCGAACTCCCGCCAGCCCTCCCGCAGATCGGCGAGCATCCCGCCGCCCGGTGCGCGCGGCGCGATGTGGCCGACGTCGAGGAAGGCGCGCAGCGCACCGGCGAGCGCGAAGGCCGCGGCGTCCGCCGCGAGCACCCAGCCGGGCCCGATCGCGGCGACCATGGCCCCGCCGAGCGCGGCACCGCCGAGGGCCGCGCCCTGCATCGCCATCCGGAACACCGCGAACGCGCGGCCCGCCTGCTCCCCGTCGACCGAGGACATCAGCATGCCCTCGGCGGCCGGGCCGAAGAAGGCCTGGCCGGTTCCGCCCAGGGCGGCGAGCAGCATCATCTGCCACAGCAGGGGCTGCCCGGTCAGCACGAGCGCGGCGAAGGCGGCCTGGGACAGGCAGTTCAGGGCGTTGGCCGCGACCATCACATGGTGCCGGGGCAGCCGGTCCGCGACGGCGCCGCCGATCAGCAGGAACAGCACCAGCGGGAGTGTCCGTGCCGCCGCGACCAGGCCGACGTCACCGCTGTCACCGCCCGTTTCGAGAACGGCGAACGCCGCCGCGACCAGGGCGCCGTGGCTGCCCAGATTGGTGACGACCGCGGCGGCGGTCAGCAGGGAGTAGTTGCGGCCCGCCCAGGCGGGGCGACGGGTGGTGGTGGGCACCCGGTGACTATCGGCGGGGCACGGTCGCCCTGCCAAGCGATTTACGCGGGCCTTGCGCGGTCACGCTCGCCCGGGCCGTCGCCGGTCACGCCCCCTGGGGGCCCTCCTTGGTGAGGCGCACGGTGCCGAGGATCTTCTGGACGGTCGCCTCGGCCAGCTCGCCCTTGACGCCCTTGGCGCCGTACAGGTTCCAGGTGACGAAGTCGCCCGCGCCGTTCTTGAAGGCGAAGGTGATCGCCTTGCCGTCGCTGTCGCACTTGCCGTTCTGCGGGGTGTTCTCCGAGTGCGCCGTGGCGACGCTGCCCTTGATGCCCGACTTGGTGGTGTACGGCTTGGGCTTGGTGAACTTCACGCTCTTCTTGTCCGGCTGGGTGTAGCCGCCGAAGATCCACCACGGCACACGGGTCTCGGCCGCCTCGTCCGTGGTCTTCGCGCCGTCCTCACCGCGCGTGCCGACGGTGGCCAGGGCGGTGTCCTCCTCGCGGCCGTCCTTGTCGGAGTCGCTGGTGCACCACTTGGACTTCAGATAGGCGGGGGCGGTGACGCTGGTGCGGTCCATCTCGCCGTCCTTCTTCTCCCACTCGAAGCCCACGCTCGTACCGGGAGTCTCGATCTCCCAGTCGGCGGGCACGTCGAACTGGGTGCCGAAGCGCGTGTTGGTGACGACCTTCCAGCCGGGGATGGTCGCCTTCTCCCCCTCGCCCCCGCGCGGGTTGCTCCCGGAAGCGGAGGCGCTCGGCTCGGTGGAGGGTTCCTTGGAGGCGGCCTTGACCGGCTTCTTGTCCTTCCCGCCGGCCGTGTCGTCCTTGTCGCCGCCCAGCACCAGGAAGCCGGTGACGCCGGCGGCCACCACCACCGCCGTGGCCGCGATGATCGCGACCAGCTTCGTCCGGTTGCCGCCGCCACCGCCCGGCGGCGGCTGGGGCGCGCCGGCCGGCGCCGGGGCGCCCCACTGCGGCTGCTGCCCGTAGGCGGGCTGCTGCTGATAGCCCGGCTGCTGGTACGGATTCGGCTGCTGGTACCCCGGCTGCTGGTACGGGTTGTTCGCTTGCGGGTTCTGCTCGCCCCCGGGCGGCTGCTGTCCTGGCCACATGGGCAGTCACCCTAGCCGCGCTCCGGACACGATTCGGTCACCGCCTGTGGACGGAGCCGTAGCAACACGGCGACGACGCGGTGCGAACCGGCGTACGGCGGACCGATGCGGCGGTCGTCACACGGCCTGGTCAAGGCCTGGTCAGTCGTCTCTACTCGTGAGTAACATGCGGGCATGAGCGCAGACCAGATGTCCATCGGCGAGATGCTCGCCGCCACGGTGCCCATGGCCCGGACCCTCAACCTCGAGTTCCTCGAGACCACGCCGGAGCGGGCGGTGGTGTCCCTGCCGGACCAGAGCGACTACCACAACCATGTGGGCGGCCCGCACGCCGGCGCGATGTTCACGCTCGGCGAGTCCGCGAGCGGGGCGATCGTGCTGGCCGCGTTCGGGGACCAGCTCTCGCGTGCCGTGCCGCTCGCCGTCAGTGCCGAGATCGCCTACAAGAAGCTGGCGATGGGCGCGGTCACGGCGACCGCGACCCTCGGCCGCCCGGCCGCCGAGGTCGTCGCGGAACTGGACGCGGGCGGGCGTCCCGAGTTCCCGGTGGCCATCGCCATCCAGCGGGCCGATGGCGCCGTGACCGGTGAGATGACGGTCGTCTGGACGCTGCGTCCCAACGGCTGAGCCCGCCCTCGCGTGACTGAGGCCCCGGCCGAGGGGAGAGTTGAACCCCGGGCCGGGGCCCTCGCGTTGCCTCAGGCGGCGATGTGCCGTGCGGGGGCGGGGACGGTGGGCGCGGGGACGGTGGGGGCGCCGTCCAGCTCCGCGACGAACCCCTTGAGCCACGTCACGAACTCCGGCCCCAGGTCGGGCCGGTCGCAGGCCAGCCGGACCACCGTGCGCAGATAGTCGGCCTTGTCCCCGGTGTCGTAGCGCGGGCCCTTGAAGACGACTCCGTGCACCGTGCCGCCCGCGGCCAGCTCCTGGAGGGCGTCGGTGAGCTGGATCTCGCCGCCCCGGCCCGGCGGGGTGCGCTCCAGGACACCGAAGACGGCCGGGTCGAGGACGTAGCGCCCGATGACGGCGTAGCGGCTCGGCGCGTCCTGCCGGGCCGGCTTCTCCACCAGGCCGGTGACACGGACGACGTCCTCCTCGCCGGCCGGTTCGACGGCGGCGCAGCCGTAGAGGTGGATCTGCTCCAGCGGGACCTCCATCAGGGCGACCACGCTGCCGAGCCGGCGGTCGCGGACGTCGAGCATCCGGCTGAGCAGGGTCTCGCGCGGGTCGATCAGGTCGTCGCCGAGGAGGACCGCGAAGGGCTGGTCGCCGACATGGCGGCGGGCGCAGAGCACGGCGTGGCCGAGGCCGAGCGGGTCGCCCTGCCGGATGTGGTGGATGCTCGCCAGCAGGGCGGGGTCGCGCACCGCGTCCAGCCGTACGGTGTCGCCCTTGGCGGCGAGGGTCTGCTCCAGTTCGAAGGCGTGGTCGAAGTGGTCCTCGATGGCCCGCTTGTGCCGGCCGGTGACCATCAGGACGTCGTCGAGTCCCGCCGCTGCCGCCTCCTCGACGACGTACTGGATGGCCGGCTTGTCGACGACCGGCAGCATCTCCTTGGGCGTCGCCTTCGTGGCGGGCAGGAAGCGGGTGCCGAGGCCGGCGGCGGGGACGACCGCCTTGCGGACGGTGCGGGCGGTGCCGGTGGTTCGGGCGGGGGTGACCGGCGTGGAAGCGTGGGGGTCGATCATGCGGCCCATGCTGACCCGCGGAGATGAGAGCGGGCCGAGAGTCGCATGGGAGTCCGCTGTGGAGTTGGAGATTTCGTGGACCAACCGCCTTTGTGTGCACACAACTTGAGGCCTTGAGCGGCGCGGATTTCGAATGCCGGTACGGATACCGCCGGTAACATATCTGAATTGCCGGCGTTTTGAACTCGGGTCATCCGAACGCCTTGTTACCTGTGAGTCGCATGTGCGAAGGTGAGCCGCCTCACACCCGAGTCCGCAGCTCACGCGGCCAGGTATGCACCAATCACGCCCCTGCTTTCCGACGGACGCGCAATTCGCATGCCGTCTGCGGCTGGAAGGAAATGGTTCCGTGCAATCCCCGTACCCCCCACGCCCGCCGTACCCGCCGCGACCCGGAGCGGGGCCGGCGGAGTCCGACCGCAATCTTCTCGCCCGGGTCGGCGAACCCGGTGAAGGCCCGCGCGCCGTCGCGCTGTTGCTCTCGCGGCACTGGCGGGCCGTCCATGAGTACGCCGTGATCTGTCTGGCGTCCTCGGCGGACTCGGCGTCGATGGCGGCCGCGGCCGCTTTCCGCCGGGAGCTCGCCGGACCGGGCGTCGGCGCACTGCGACCCCGGCTGCTCGCGGCCGTGCGGGACCTGGTCGGGGAGTGGGCCGCCGACGACGGCATTTCCGTCGTACTGCCGGAACTCCGCAAACCCGTCGGCGCCCGAGGGCTGCGCGCCGCCCGGTCCACGACAGCCGAAAGGCGGCGCCTGGCGGAACGCGCGTTCCGGTCTCTTCCCGCGGCTTCCCAATGCCTGCTCTGGCACACGGAGGTCGAGGCCGAGCCCATATCCGTACCGGCCGGTCTGCTGGGGGTCGACCCCCGCACCGCGTCGGCCGCTCTGGAACAGGCGCGCGAGCAATTCCGGACGGGGTGCGTACGGGCGCACCGGGAACTCGCGCCGACACAGGAATGCCGGTACTACAACCGCTTGCTGGACGTTCCCATGCGCCGCGGCGGGGCTCTGCTGCCGGATGTGCAACGGCATTTGATGGCCTGCCGCTACTGCCGGCACGCCGCCGAGCAACTCAGCCATTTCGAGGGCGGTCTGGAGGATCTGCTCGTCGAGACCGTGCTCGGCTGGGGCGCCCGCCGCTACCTCGCATCACGGCCGGGCCGGGACGGAGGCCCCAGCGCCCTTCCGGCATCCCCGGCCGGTGGCCGGCACCGCTCGCGGGCCCACGCCCTGCCGGCGGGCGGCCGGCTCGGGACCCCGAGGAAACACACGAAGGCGCTGGCCGCCGCGGTCGGGCTGACCTCCCTCGTGCTGCTCGCGACCCTGCTCGCGGCCCGGGGCTGGTCGGAGGAGGGCGGTACCGCCGGCCCCGAGGTCACCTGGGGAGCGGTCAGCGGTCATTCGGTCGACGCGGGCGGCGCGGGGGCGTCGTCCCGGGAGTCGTCCTCGGCCGACGGCGCTCCGTCGGCCGCGTCCGCGGGCAACCCCGCCGAAGTGGCCCGCGGGCGGCTGCGCAACCTCGACGCCGGGCTGTGCCTCGACGTCCGGGGCGGCCGGCTCCGGAGCGACGCCCGTGTCCTGCTGACCGCCTGCTCCGACGGGTCCCCGCTGTGGTCGTACCGGGACGACGGCCTGCTGACCAGCGCCGCCGACCCGACGCTCTGCCTCGGCTCCGACACCGCCGAGCGGTCGGTCGGCCTGGCCGGATGTCTCGTGCACGCCGGGGTCGTGCGCTACGACCTGACCGTGCGCGGCGAACTCCTGCCGCGCGGCGGCAAGGGACTGGCCGTCGCCCCCGGAAAGAACCGGCATGTGATCGTCACCGGGCGCGACGGATCCGAGGCGCAACGCTGGGCGCTGGAACCGGCGGTCTCCCGCGAGGAGGCGGGGGAGTCGCGGAAGGAGCGGTCCGAGGACTCCCGGGCCGTACCGCGGGAGAACGGCCAAGAGAAGCGGGAGAACGGCCAGGAGAAGAAGGGGCCCTACGCCGATGCCCCCTCGGCACACCCGCCCGAGTCCCCGCGGGCCAAGTCCGAGCAGCAGCCACCGCCGGACCGCTACGAGCCACGGATCGCCCAGGTGGGCTGCTGCGACGAGCCCGACCCGCGTGCGGCGCCCGGCTCCGAGGTGGTCGGGCGGGTGACCGCCGACGTGGCAAGGACCGCGCTGACCTTGCACGCCGCGACGCTTCCGTAGCGCCCGGGGCATCTGGTGGGTGACCCGTCGGCAGGCCGCGGGTCACCCGGCGGGGTGACCCCGGCCCCGGTACGAGAGGTGAGTTCACCCGACCTGACCGGGTGTCCGGCGAAAGGTGACGGCGAGGCGGGCGCATAGTGCGTTCATGACCGACTCCGTCTCCCGTTTCCCCCGGCGGTCCGCCCTTCGTCTGCTCGGCGGGGCGGTCGCCGTGGTCGCGGCGGCCACCGGCGGGTTCGCCCCGGCTTCCCGTGCGCACGCGCGGGAGGGACGCGGCCGGAGCGCCGACGCCCGGGTCGAGGAGCTGCTCGCCCGGCTCACCCTCGACGAGAAGATCTCCCTGCTGCACGGCGCCACCGACCCGCGCCCGCTCGGCCAGGCGGGCTACGTCCCCGGAGTGGCACGGCTCGGCATCCCGCCCCTGCGTCTCGCCGACGGCCCGGCCGGTGTCCGTGTCACCCGGCACGCCACCGCCCTGCCCGCCCCCGTCCTGCTGGCCTCCGCCTTCGACCCCGACCTGGCCAGGCGCTACGGCCAGGTCATCGGACGGGAGGGGCGTGCCCTCGGCCAGGACGTGCTGCTGTCCCCGATGGTCAACCTCATCCGCACCCCGTACGCGGGCCGCAATTTCGAGACCTTCAGCGAGGACCCGCTGCTCTCCGCGCATCTGGTCGCCGCCGAGATCGAGGGCATCCAGGGTGAGGGACTCATCGCGACCGTCAAGCACTTCGCGCTCAACAACCAGGAGCGCGACCGCACCTCGGTGGATGTGCGCGTCGACGAACGGACCCTGCACGAGACCGAGCTGCGCGGCTTCGAAGCGGCCGTCAAGGCCGGCACGGGCGCGGTGATGGGCGCGTACAACAAGGTCAACGGCACCTTCGCCTGCGAGAACGAGGAGCTGCTCACCGGCGTCCTGCGCGAGCGGTGGGGATTCACCGGCTGGGTGATGACCGACTGGTCCGCCGCGCACAGCACCCGCGAGGCCCTCATGGCGGGCCTCGACATGGAGATGCCCGACGGCACCCACTTCGGCACGCCGCTCACCTCGGCCGTGCGCGACGGCGGCGTGCCCGAACGCCACGTCGACCGGGCCGTACGCCGCGTCCTGACCGTCATGGACCGTTTCGGACTGCTCGGCGACACCGTCCCGCGCCGCCCCGACCGCGACGCGAAGGCGGGCGCGGCCGTCGCACGCGAGGTCGCCGAGGCGGGCGCCACCCTGCTGCGCAACGCCCACGGCACCCTGCCCCTGACCGCCGGCGGGAGCATCGCGGTGATCGGGCCGACCGGCGCCCGGCCCCTGGTCAGCGGCGGCGGCAGCGCCCATGTCGTGCCCGAGCACGCCGACAGCCCCCTCGACGGCATCCGGACGCGCGCCGCACGGGTGACCTACGCCCTCGGCGAGGACGCCTTCGGCAAGCCCCTCCCGCCCAGCGCGCTCGACCCCGCCTTCGACACCGAGGGCCGGCGCGTCGACGCCGGCCGCACCTGGACGTACGACGGCACCCTCACGGTGACCGAAGCCGAGGCCGGAGACGACTGGACGTTCGTCCTCCACTACTCCGGCACGCCCCCGCTCCGCCCGAAGGTCCTCCTCGACGGAGAGGAACTGTTCCCCCTGGTGCCCGGCTGGGACGAGTACTTCATGGGCGGCCTGCTCACCCACGCGGCCGACGGCCTGTCCGTCCGCCGCAGGACCCTGAAACCGGCCAAGGGAACGCACCGGCTGAAGATCACCGCACCGGGCGGAGACACCGGCCAGCTGTTCCGGCTGCGCCGCGTCACCGCCGCGACCCGGGCCGAGGATGTCGCGGAGGCCGTACGAGCCGCCCGCTCCGCCCGGGACGTCGTCCTGTTCGCCTACGAGGACGCCATCGAGGGCCAGGACCGTACGACCATCGCCCTGCCCGGCAACCAGGAACGGCTCATCGAGGCCGTGACGGCGGCCAACCCGCGCACCACCGTCGTCCTCAACACCTCCTCCGCCACGTCGATGCCGTGGCTGGAACGCACCGGCGCCGTGCTCCAGATGTACTACCCGGGCCAGGAAGGCGCGGCCGCCACCGCCGCCGTCCTCTTCGGGGAGCGCGATCCCGGCGGCCGCCTCACCCAGAGCTTCCCCGCCGACGACGACCACCATCCCGTCGCCGGGGACCCCCGCCGCTACCCCGGCGTGAACGGCACCGAGCACTACACGGAGGGCGTCCACGTCGGCCACCGCTGGTACGACGCCGAGGACGTGGCGCCGCTGTTCCCCTTCGGCCACGGACTGTCGTACACGACCTTCGCCTACACGGATCCGGACGCGCGCTGGACCGCCGACGGACTCGATGTCGCCTTCACCGTCCGCAACACCGGCCCGCGTGACGGTGTCGCCGTGCCGCAGGTGTATGCGGGACCGGCCCCGGACCTCCGGCTCGACCAGCCGGTCCGCGTCCTGGCCGGGTACCGCAGGCTCTCCCTGCGGGCGGGGGAAAAGCGGCGCGTGACCGTACGCGTCGAGCCGCGCGCCCTCTCCTCCTGGGACCCGAAGATGCACGACTGGGTGCTCGGCACCGGCCGGCGCATCCTCTGGATCGGGGCGTCGTCACGGGATCGGCGGCTGCGCACGAGCGTACGGGTGGGCGGCTGAAACACGACGGGTGCCGAACGGCCCCCGCCGCATGGCCGACGGGCGCCTGGCATCGAACCGGAACAAACTGGTACTCCTCCTGAGGCCGTCGCAGAAACCCCAGGGAGTCACTCATGCCCGAGGCCCCGCGCCAGGACAGCAGGACCGCACCGACCGACGAGGAGCTGCGCAGGCTGGACGCCCACTGGCGGGCCGCCAACTACCTGGCGGCCGGTCAGATCTATCTGCTGGCGAACCCCCTGCTCACCGAGCCGCTCAAGCCCGAGCACATCAAGCCGCGACTGCTGGGGCACTGGGGCACCTCACCCGGGCTCAACCTCGTCCACACCCACCTCAACCGCGTGATCAAGAACCGTGAGCTGGACGCCCTGTGCGTCTGGGGTCCGGGCCACGGCGGGCCCTCGGTCCTGGCCAACTCCTGGCTGGAGGGCAGCTACACCGAGAAGTACCCGGACGCGACCCGGGACGCGCCGGGCATGGAGCTGCTGATGCGGCAGTTCTCGTTCCCCGGCGGCGTGCCCAGCCATGTCGCCCCGGAGGTCCCCGGCTCGATCCACGAGGGCGGCGAACTCGGCTACTCCCTCGCCCACGCCTACGGCGCCGCCCTCGACAACCCGGGCCTGCTGGTCGCCTGCGTGATCGGCGACGGCGAGGCGGAGACCGGCCCGCTCGCCGGGTCCTGGCACGCCAACAAGTTCCTCGACCCCGTCCACGACGGCGCCGTCCTGCCGGTCCTCCACCTCAACGGCTACAAGATCGCCAACCCGACCGTGCTCTCCCGCCTCCCGGAGGAGGAACTCGACTCGCTCCTGCGCGGCTACGGCCACGAGCCCATCCATGTCGGCGGCGACGACCCGGCCGCCGTCCACCGTGCGATGGCCCACGCCCTGGACACCGCCCTCGACCGCATCGCCGACGCACAGCGCGCCGCCCGCGAGGAGGGCGCGACCGAACGCCCGCGGTGGCCGGTGATCGTGCTGCGCACCCCGAAGGGCTGGACCGGCCCGGCCGAGGTCGACGGCGAGCCGGTCGAGGGCACCTGGCGCTCCCACCAGGTCCCGTTGTCCGGCGTCCGCGACAACCCGGAACACCTGCGGCAGCTGGAGGACTGGCTGCGCTCGTACCGGCCCGAGGAACTGTTCGACGCCGACGGCCGCCCGGTCGCGGACGTCCTCGACTGCGTCCCCGAGGGCACCCGGCGGCTCGGCGCCACCCCGCACGCCAACGGCGGACTGCTGCTCCGCGATCTGCCGGTCCCGTCCCTGGACGACTTCGCCGTCCCGGTCGACAAGCCCGGCACGACCACGCACGAGCCCACCCGGGTCCTGGGCGACCTCCTCGCCCGGATCATGCGGGACACCGCCGACCGCCGCGACTTCCGCCTGGTCGGCCCGGACGAGACCGCCTCCAACCGGCTCCAGGCCGTCTTCGAGGCCAGCGGCAAGGCCTGGCAGGCCGGGACGCTGCCCGTCGACGAGGACCTCGACCGGCACGGCCGGGTGATGGAGATCCTCTCCGAACACCTCTGCCAGGGCTGGCTGGAGGGCTATCTGCTCACCGGCCGGCACGGGCTGTTCTCCTGCTACGAGGCGTTCGTGCACATCGTCGACTCGATGGTCAACCAGCACATCAAATGGCTGCGCACCTCCCGGCGACTGCCGTGGCGCGCCCCCATCGCCTCCCTCAACTACCTGCTGACCTCACATGTGTGGCGGCAGGACCACAACGGCTTCTCCCACCAGGACCCCGGCTTCGTCGACCACATCCTCAACAAGAGCCCCGAGGCCGTCCGGGTCTACCTCCCGCCGGACGCCAACACCCTGCTGTCCGTCGCGGACCACGTCCTGCGCAGCCGCGACTACGTCAATGTCGTCGTGGCCGGCAAGCAGCCCTGCTTCGACTGGCTGTCCATGGACGAGGCCCGGGTCCACTGCGCCCGCGGCGCCGGCGCCTGGGAATGGGCGGGCACCGAGGACGGCTCCCGGGAACCCGACGTGGTGCTGGCGTGTGCCGGTGACGTCCCCACCCAGGAGGTCCTGGCCGCCGCGCACCTGCTCCGCCGGCACCTGCCCGACCTGGCGGTCCGCGTGGTGAACGTCGTCGACCTGGCCCGGCTGCTGCCCCGCGAGGAGCATCCGCACGGCATGAGCGACTTCGAGTACGACGGTCTCTTCACCACCGACAAGCCGGTGATCTTCGCGTACCACGGCTATCCGTGGCTGATCCACCGCCTCGCCTACCGCCGCGCCGGGCATCCGCAGCTGCACGTGCGCGGCTACAAGGAGTCCGGCACCACGACCACGCCCTTCGACATGGTCGTCCGCAACGACCTGGACCGCTACCGCCTGGTGATGGATGTCATCGACCGCGTCCCGGGCCTCGCGGTGCGCGCCACGGCCGTACGCCAGCGCATGGCCGACGCCCGTACCCGCCATCACGACTGGATCCGCGAGCACGGCACCGACCTGCCGGAAGTCGCCGAGTGGACGTGGAACGCGTGAGTCGCGGGGCACGTCCTGCAACCCGGTAGGCTTCCCGTGCCCGCAGGGAAGCTCAGGGAAAGGAACCCGCGTTGCACGTCCAGGAGTGGCTCGAAACCGTACCCGCCGTCGCCGTATACGCACTGGTGGGAGTGGTCATCGGCCTGGAAAGCCTGGGCATCCCGCTGCCGGGCGAGATCATCCTGGTCTCCTCCGCGCTGCTCGCCTCCCAGCACGGCGACATCGACCCCGTCGTCCTCGGCGCCTGCGCCACGGCCGGCGCGATCATCGGCGACTCGATCGGTTACGCCATCGGCCGCAAGGGCGGTCGGCCCCTGCTGGCCTGGCTGGGCAAGAAGTTCCCCCGGCACTTCAGCGAGGGCCACATCGCCACCGCCGAGCGCTCCTTCGAGAAGTGGGGCATGTGGGCGGTCTTCTTCGGCCGCTTCGTCGCCCTCCTGCGCATCTTCGCGGGCCCGCTGGCCGGTGTGCTCCGGATGCCGTACTGGAAGTTCCTCATCGCCAACGTCCTCGGCGGCATCGTCTGGGCCGGCGGCACGACGGCCGTCATCTACTACGTGGGCATCGTCGCCGAGTCCTGGCTGAAGCGCTTCTCGTGGCTGGGCCTGGTGGCGGCGGTCCTGGTCGGTGTCACGTCCATGCTGGTGCTCAAGCGCAAGGCGAAGAAGGCAGCACCGGCAGTCGCCGCCGGGGAGTAGCGCGCTCGGGGACGCGGGGAACTGCGCGACAAGCCACCACGGCCCCGCACCCGCCGCGCGACCTACGCGTGCACCTCGCGGTGCGCCTTCGCCAGCTCGGCGTACATCGTGCCGTTGAGGGTGACCCCCTGCCGCTCCTCCTCGGACAGCTCCCGGCGGACCTTCGCGGGGACGCCCGCCACCAGGGACCCGGGCGGCACGACCATCCCCTGCGGCACCAAGGCCTGCGCGGCGACGAGGGACCCGGCGCCGATCACGGCCCCGTTCAGCACGGTCGCGCCCATGCCGATCAGACAGTCGTCCTCGACGGTCGCCCCGTGCACCACGGCGTTGTGCCCGATGGACACCCGCTCACCCACCGTCACGGGAAACCCCGGGTCGGCGTGGAGCGTGCAGTTGTCCTGGACATTGCTGCTGGCGCCGACCGAGATCGACTCGACGTCGCCCCGCACCACGGCCCCGTACCAGACACTCGCCCCGGCACCCAGCGTCACGCCGCCGATCACCGAGGCCGTCGGCGCCACGAACGCCTCCGGATCGACCTGCGGCTCCCTGCCGCCGATCCCCGTGATCATCGCCCGCTGCGCCATGTCCGCCTCCAGAAACGTCGTAGACAACGCGCAAACCGTACGACACCCGGTGGGGCGAAGATCACAGGCCTCCGACACCGCGAGGTGAGCTACCGCTGAGTACGGTGACCTCGTGCCGAAGCGCAAGAACACGTTCTCATCCTGGCGGCGGGGCCTAGTGCAGCGCGCCGTCCACGCGGGCTGGGCCTGGGCGCAGCGCACGGGCTCCGTGACGGCCGAGCACCCCGGGCGCTACCGCTTCGGCGCGATGGGAACCAGTACCAGACTCGCCTTCCCGCTCGGCACCGTCTTCGGCGAGCCCTGGATCCACCTCGGCTCCCACTGCATCATCGGCGAGCAGGTCACCCTCACGGCGGGCCTGATGCCGGACCTCGATCTCGGCCCCGACCCGATCCTGCGCCTCGGTGACGGCGTCGTCCTGGGCCGCGGCAGCCATGTCATCGCGGACACGACGGTGACCATCGGCAGCGACTGCTACTTCGGCCCGTACGTCTACGTCACGTCCACGAACCACTCCTACGACGATCCGCACGAGCCCATCGGCAAGCAGTGGCCGCGGATGGAACCGGTGGAGATCGGGCCCGGCTGCTGGATCGGCACGGGCGCGGTGATCCTGCCGGGCGCCCGGATCGGGCGGAACGTGGTCGTGGCCGCGGGCGCGGTGGTGCGGGGCACGGTGCCCGACCATGCCGTGGTGGCGGGCGCGCCGGCCCGTGTCGTACGGCGCTGGACCCCCGCCGACGGCTGGCAGCCGCCGCTGCGCACCCCGCCGCCGGTACCGATACCGGAGGGCGTCACGCCCGAGCAGTTGCGGGCGCTCTCCGACCTGGACGAGGAGACGGTGGCCCGGCTGGCCGAACTGGACGAGGACGCGGCGACCGGTCTCGCGGAGCTGGAACCGGGGTCCTGACCTCAGCCCGACGCCAGGAGGACGGTCCCCACCAGGGCCAGTCCCGCACCGGCGGCCTGGATCGCCCGCAACCGTTCCCGGAGGAGTCCCCGCGCGGCCACGGCGGTCACCACCGGGTAGAGGGAGGCCAGTACGGCCGCGACGGTGACCGGGCCGTGCTGCGCCGCGATCGAGTAGGTGCCGTTCGCGGCGACGTCCGCGAGGCCGACGAAGGCGAGCGCGGGCAGCGAGCGCCAGGGGAAGCCGTCCGCCGGGAGCGCCGGCGATCCGCGTCGCACCGACACCAGCAGCGCGATTCCTCCGGCGGTCACGTTGGTCACCCGCTGCACGAACAGCGCGAGGAAGAGCCCGGTGAGCGTGGTCGACGCCTCCGCGATCAGCGCCATCACCGCGCCGAAACCGAACGCCGCGAGCAGGGTCAGGGCGATCGCCTGGCGCTGCACGGGCGCGCCGCGGAACTGGGGGCCGCCGGCCAGACAGACACCGGCGACGGCCACCAGGATGCCGACGAACTGCAGCAGGCCGGGGCGCTCGCCCAGCACCAGGCCGACGCCGACCGGCACGGCCACGCCGATCGAACCCAGCGGTGAGACCACGCCCATCGGGCCCAGCGCCAGCGCCTTGTAGAAGGCGAGCATCGCCACCGGCCCGACGAGTCCGGCCGCCACGGCGAACCAGAGCTGCGGCCCCGCCTCGCTCCAGCCGCCGGTCGCCACCACGAGCGCGCCGAGCACGACCACCGCGATCGACTGCGAGACCACGACCACCGTCAGCGCGGGCGTGCGCCGGGTCAGCAGCCCGCCGCCGAAGTCGGCCAGCCCCCACAGCAGGCTGGTGGCCAGGGCGAAGAGCGCTGTCATGGTCCGGAAGCCTCGCAGTACAGTTCAGTGAACGATCAGGTCAACCACCCACACCATAGTGCAATCGGCTGCACTGTGTCATACAAAATATTGGACGGAATGTGTCGGACCTCGAGCTGCTGACCCAGTCCCTGGCGCGCAGCGTCAAGCACTGGCGCGCGGTGCGCGGCTTCACCCTGGACGTGCTCGCCGCCCGGGCGGGCGTCAGCCGCGGCATGCTCATCCAGATCGAGCAGGCCCGCACCAACCCCAGCCTCGGCACCGTCGTCAAGATCGGCGACGCGCTCGGCGTCAGCATCACCACTCTGCTCGACCACGAGAAGGGCCCGAACGTCCACGTCGTCCCCGCCGAGCAGACCGTACGGCTGTGGCACACCGACGCCGGCAGCTACAACCGGCTGCTCGCGGGCACCGAGGCGCCCGGCCCGCTGGAGATGTGGGACTGGCTGCTCATGCCCGGCGAGAGCAGCCCCTCGGACCCGCACCCCGCCGGCACCACCGAACTCCTCCATGTCACGGCGGGGGAGCTGACCCTCACCGCCGACGGCGTGGAGTACCGCGTGCCCGCGGGCTCGAGCGTCCACTTCGAGGCCAACGTCCCGCACACGTACGGCAACACCGGCGACGTACCGATGCAGATGGTCATGGCCGTCTCGGTGCCGCCCGTGTCCTGAGACGCCCGGCCCCGAGGCCGTCCGCTGTTGTTAGCGTGCGGTCATGCGCGCACCCATCGGACACTTCGACGACGCCCGTCCGGCCCCCTCCTGCCTCGACGAACTCACCGGCCCGGTCTCCGACGCCGTACGCCACTGGCCGGGCAGTGTCCCCGCCGACCAGATCCTCTACGTCGACACCGACCCGGAGTGGGCCGACACCGCCGTCTTCGTGGAGCACTACGGCCGGGACCTGCTGGAGCGGTCCGCGAACTGTGTGGTGGTGGCGGGCAAGCGCGCCGGCGAGACCACGCTCGCCGCGTGCGTCGTGCTCTCCACGACCCGGGTCGACGTGAACGGCGTCGTGCGCCGTCAACTGGGTGCCCGGAAGGCCTCGTTCGCCAGCATGGACACGGCGACCGGCGAGACCGGCATGGAGTACGGCGGCATCACCCCGCTCGGACTGCCGGAGGCCTGGCCCGTGCTGGTGGACGCGGCCGTCGTCGACCTGCCGTACGTGCTGGTCGGCAGCGGCCGTCGGCGCGGCAAGCTGCTGGTCCCGGGCAAGGCGTTCGCGGAACTGCCGGGAGCCGTGGTGCTGGAGGGGCTCGGAGTCTCCTGAGCTACGCCGCCGTGTGATGAGCCAGGGCCAGATGCGGGTCGGCCTCGCCGGGCACCGGCTCCGGGTCGGCGTGGACCAGGGCGGCGGTGAGGCGGGGCACGGCGTGCAGCAGCGCGTGTTCGGCGTCGACGGCGATGCGGTGGGCCTCGCGCACGGTCACGGTGCCGTCGACCACGACCGCGACCTCGGCGCGCAGTCGGTGCCCGATCCAGCGCAGCCGCAGCTCACCCACCCCGCGCACCCCGGGGACCTCGGTCAGGGCCCGTTCGGCGCGGTCCACGAGGGCCGGGTCGACCGCGTCCATCACCCGCCGGAACACCTCCCGAGCGGCGTCCCGCAGAACCAATGCGATCGCCGCCGTGATGGCCAACCCCACGATCGGGTCGGCCGGTTGCCAGCCCAGGGCCGAGCCGCCCGCGCCCAGCAGCACGGCCAGTGAGGTGAAGCCGTCGGTGCGGGCGTGCAGCCCGTCGGCGACCAGCGCGGCCGAGCCGATCGAGCGGCCGACCCGGATGCGGTAGCGGGCCACCCACTCGTTGCCAGCGAACCCGACGAGGGCCGCCACGGCGACCGCCGGGACGTGCTGGACCGGGCGCGGATCGAGCAGGCGGTCGATCGCGGCCCACCCCGCGAAGGCCGCGGACGCGGCGATCGTCAGCACGATCACGAGCCCCGCCAGGTCCTCGGCCCGCCCGTAGCCGTAGGTGAAACGCCGGGTGGCCGCGCGCCTGCCCAGCACGAAGGCGATCCCGAGCGGTACGGCGGTCAGCGCGTCCGCGGCGTTGTGCACGGTGTCCCCGAGCAGCGCCACCGAGCCGGAGACGACCACCACGAGCGCCTGGGCCAGGGCCGTCACACCCAGCACCGCGAGCGAGACCCAGAGCGCCCGCATCCCGCGCGCCGAGGACTCCAGGGCGGAGTCGACCTTGTCGGCCGTCTCGTGGGAGTGCGGGGTGAGGAGATGGGACAGCCGGTGGCGCGGGCCGTGCCGGTGGTGGTGAGGGTGGGAGTGCTCGTGCCGGTCGCTCACGTGGATCCCCTTCCGGTGCGCGGGAGTGGACGTGCACACGCCCACGGGGCCATTATGTGCGTATGAGCGCACGCATGCACCTGTCACCTGCGCACGATGCGCATCCGCGCAGCCCCGGCGAGGAACAGTTCGCGCTCGCCGCCGAACTCCTCGCCCTCCTGGGGGACCGGACCCGGCTCGCCCTGCTGCACGCACTGACCGGGGGAGAGGCCGATGTCACGACCCTGACGGAGGAGTGCGGGGCGGCCCGGCCCGCCGTCAGCCAGCACCTGGCGCGGCTGCGTCTCGCGGGCCTGGTGGACACCCGCAAGGAGGGCCGCCGGGTGATCTACTCACTCCGCGACGGCCACTTGCGCCGGCTCGTGGACGAGGCGCTGAACGTGGCCGACCACCGTCTCAGCGACCGCCCCCCGCACGACTGAGTCAGTACCGCTCGGCCGTCCCCAGGTACCGCTCGGCGAAGGCGGCGGCCGCCACGGGCGACGAGAACAGGCGGCGCAGCCGTGCGATCGAGGTCCCCGCGCGGTACGGGTCGCCCGACGCCGCCCCGTGGAACACCTCGGCCAGCCACTGTGAGAACTCCTGGTAGTCCCACACCCGCCGCAGGCAGGCCTCCGCGTAGCCGCCGAGGCCGCTGTCGTCCCCGTCGGTCAGGCGGTCCACCAGGGCGTCGCCGAGCAGGAAGGCGTCGTGCAACGCGAGGTTCATGCCCTTGGCGGCGATGGGGGCGACCAGATGGGCCGCGTCGCCGGCGAGGTACAGCCGGCCGTGCACCATCGGCTCGACCACGTAGTCGTGCATGTCCAGGACGCGCTTCTCGATCAGCCGCCCCTCCGTCAGCGGCGGCACACCGGCCGCCCCGAGGCGCTGCCGCAGCTCCGCCCAGACACGCTCGTGCGGCCAGTTCTCCGGGTCGTCGCCCGGCGGGCACTGGAGGTAGTAGCGGGTCACCTCCGGGCTGCGGGGCATCTGGCCCGCGAAGCCGTGTCCGTGACAGCCGAACAGTACGCAGTCGGCGGACGGCGGGGCCTCGGCGAGCAGCGCCAGCCAGCCGATGCCGTAGTCGTGCCGCGCGATCCGGACCCGCTCCGGCGGCAAGGAGGCCCGCGTCACTCCGCGCGCCCCGTCGCAGCCGGCCACGAAGTCGCAGTGCACGACCCGCTGTTCACCCGTCTCCGGGCAGGTGTACGACACGGACGGCCGGTCGGTGTCGATGTCCTGCACCTCGACGTCCCGGACCCCGAAGCGGATCTCCCCGCCGCGCACGTCGGCGTACTCGCGCACCAGGTCCGTCACCAGCAACGGCTGCGGGTAGACGAAGTGATGACTGCCCGTCATCTCGCCGTAGTGGAACCGGTACCGCTCTCCGTCGAAGCGGAATTCGCACGAGGTGTGCAGCTCGGCGCGGTCCAGCAGGTTCCGGGCGAGGCCCCGCTTCTCCAGGCCCCGTACGGCCCACTCCTCGATGACACCGGCCCGTGGCCGCTGTTCGATGAACTCCCGGGTCTCGGTCTCCAGTACCAGACAGTCCACGGAGGCGGCCCGCAGGATGTTGCCGATCGTCAGCCCGGCGGGACCGGCGCCCACGACGACGACGGGGAAGTGTTGCGGGGCATCGGAGTCGGCAGGGGAGGAGGCGTGGATCATGCGCTCAATTATGAAGGCCCGAGCCGGGGTATCTCGATCGCCGGGCAGCGGTCCATCACCATCTCCAGGCCTGCGGCCCGGGTGCGGTCGTACGCCGCCTCGTCGATGACATCGAGCTGGAACCACACCGCCGCGGCGCCCTTCGCGACCGCCTCGTCCGCGACCGCCCCGGCGAGGTCGCTGTTCACGAACACGTCCACCACGTCCACGTCGAAGGGGATGTCCGCCAGACTCGCGTACCCCCGCTCGCCGTGCACGGTCTCCGCCTTGGGGTGTACGGGCACGACGCGCTTGCCGTAGCGCTGGAGCACGGCTGCTACGCCGTACGCCGCGCGCTGCCGGTTCGACGACAGGCCCACCACGGCCCAGGTGTCGCCGAGCTCGGTGAGGATCCTGCGGAGCGTTGCGTCGTCGCCGTACACCGGCGGCCTCCTAGGGAGTCGCGGAAGAGCTGCTGTCCCGGCAACGACGCAGGGTGCGCTGTGATTCCCCCGGATCCTCCGTGATAGCTTGCCGAGGCCAGTCGAACCCATGTACGTGGGTCAGGGAATCCGGTGCGAATCCGGAACTGACGCGCAGCGGTGAGGGGGACGGGCGGGGCCTCGGCCACTGAACGGCTCGTATGTCGTACGGGAAGGCGCCCCGCACCGGGTGAACCCGAGTCCGAAGACCTGCTGGCGGCCCCCGCGGCCGGCCGGCGGTGGGGGAGCACCGTACGACCGGGCTCCGCGATCGGGCCCTCGACGTCTGAGGACTGGTTTCCTTGCCCCTCGCCCGACCCGCCCGCGCCGCCGTCCTGCTCGCGGCCTGCTCCCTGATCGTGACCGGCTGCGCAGGCTCCGAGTCCCCCGACAAGGCCAAGGCCTCCGCCACCCTCGACAACTGCGGCCGGAAGGTCCGCGTCGACAAGGCGCCCCGGCACGCCGTCTCCCTCAACCAGGGCACCACCGAGATCCTGCTCTCCCTCGGCCTCGCCGACCGAATAGCCGGCACGGCCACCTGGACCGACCCCGTGATGAAGGGACTGGAGAAGGCCAACGCCAAGGTCCCGCGCATCGCCGAGAACAACCCCTCCTTCGAGCGCGTCCTGGACTCCGAGCCCGACTTCGTCGCCGCGTCCTTCGTCTCCACCCTCGGCAAGGGCGGCGTCGCCACCCGCGAGCAGTTCGAGAAGCTCGGCGTGCCCACCTACGTCTCCCCGTCCGACTGCGCCGGCAAGGACAACTCGGGCGGCGGCGACGGCAAGCGCGACAAGCCGCTGGGCATCGACGCCGTCTACGGCGAGGTGCGGGACCTCGCCACCGTGTTCGGCGTGAAGGACCGCGGCGACAAGCTCGTGGCCTCCCTCCAGCAGCGGATGAAGAAGGCCACCCAGGGCGTCGACGCCTCCGACGTCTCCCTCATGTACTGGTTCGCCAACTCCGAGTCGCCCTACCTGGCCGGCTGCTGCGGAGCGCCCGGCATCATGACCCGCGCCCTCGGCGCGAAGAACGTCTTCGACGACACGCACGAGGAGTGGCCGCAGATCAACTGGGAGACGGTCGCCGACCGCAACCCCGACGTCCTCGTCATCGGCGATCTGACCCGCAACTCGGAGACCGCCGAGTCGGCGAAGCGCAAGATCGCCTTCCTGGAGTCCAACCCGGCCACCAAGAACATGGACGCCGTCAAGAACAAGCGGTACGTGCTGCTCAGCGGGCAGGCCATGAACCCGACCATCCGCACGGTCGAGGGCGTGGAGAAGGTCGCGGCAGGACTGCGTGAGTTCGGGCTCGTGAAGTGACCCTCCGCGGACCGGCGCTCGGTGTCGGGGGCGCCCTGCTGCTGGTGGTCTCCGTGGCCCTGGCGATCACCATCGGACCGGCCGACATCCGGGTCGGGGACGTGTGGTCCGTCGTCGCCTCCCACCTCGGGATCGGCAGCTCCGACCTGACGCCGATCCGGGACGGGATCGTCTGGCAGCTGCGGCTGCCGCGCACCCTGCTCGCGGCCGTGTGCGGGGCGGGACTCGCCGTGTGCGGAGCGGTGATGCAGTCGCTGCTGCGCAACCCGCTCGCCGACCCGTTCGTGCTCGGGGTGTCCTCCGGCGCCTCCACCGGCGCGGTCGTCATCGTCGTCCTGGGCGTGGGCGGCGGTGTCGTCTCGGTGTCCGCGGGCGCGTTCCTCGGCGCCCTGGTCTCCTTCGCGCTGGTCCTGCTGCTCAGCCACACCCTCGGCGACACCACCGACCGGGTCGTCCTCGCGGGCGTCGCCGCCATGCAGCTCTTCTCCGCGCTCACCTCCTTCGTCGTGCTGACCGCCGCCGACGCCGAGACGACCCGGGGCGTGCTGTTCTGGCTCCTCGGCTCGCTCGGCGGGGCCGGCTGGACCGATGTGTGGCTGTGCTTCGCCGTCCTGGCCGTGGCACTGGTGGTGTGCCTGTCGTACGCCCGTACCCTCGACGCCTTCGCCTTCGGACAGGACGCGGCCGCCGCGCTCGGGGTGTCCGTGGCCCGCACCCGCCTGGTGCTGCTGTGCGTCACCGCCCTGCTCACGGCCGCGCTGGTCAGCTCCGCCGGGGCGATCGGCTTCGTGGGGCTCGTCCTGCCGCACGCCGCCCGGGCGCTGGCCGGACCCGGGCACGCCCGGCTGCTGCCGGTCACTGCCCTCGCCGGTGCGGTGTTCCTGGTCTGGGTCGACACCCTGGCCCGTACGGTCCTGGATCCGCAGGAGGTACCGGTGGGGGTCGTGACCTCGCTGATCGGGGTGCCGGCGTTCGTGGCGGTGCTCTACCGGACGCGGAGGGTGCGATGACCGAGACACAGGCCGGTGAGACCCACGCACCGGCGGACGCCGGGCTGCGGGCCGACCGGGTCAGCCGCCGTACCGACGGGCGCCTCATCCTCGACGGCGTGGCCCTCGCGCCCGAACCCGGCTCCACCGTCGGCGTCCTCGGCCCCAACGGCTCCGGCAAGTCCACGCTGCTGCGGCTACTGGCCGGGCTGCTCACGCCGACCGCCGGAGTCGTCACCCTCGGCGGCACGCCGCTGGGCGACCTGCCCCGCCGTACCGTCGCCCGCCGCCTCGCCATGGTCGAGCAACAGGCCGACACCCAGGTCGAGCTGACGGTTCTGGACGTCGTACGGCTGGGCCGGGTCCCGCACCGCCGGGCCTGGACACCCGCCTCGGCGGACGACGAGCGGGCGATCCACGCCGCCCTGGAGCGCACCGGCCTCGCCGCCCGGGCCGGCCAGCCCTGGCACACCCTCTCCGGCGGCGAACGCCAGCGGGTGCAGATCGCCCGCGCGCTCGCGCAGGAACCCCGCGAGCTCCTCCTGGACGAGCCCACCAACCACCTCGACATCCACCACCAGCTCGACCTGCTCGCCCTGGTCACCGGCCTGCCGGTCACCACCGTCGTCGCGCTGCACGACCTCAACCTCGCGGCGATGTACTGCGACCGGGTCGTCGTCCTGCGCGGCGGGACGGTCGTGGCGGGCGGCGCTCCGGGGGACGTCCTCACCGAAGAGCTCATCGCCCAGGTGTACGGGGTGCGGGCCGCCGTCACCCGAGAAGGGCCCGAACAGCGGCCGCACGTGCGCTTCCTGGGCACGCTGGCCTGAGACCTCCACGCCCGGGTGGCGGGCACGCCAGGGGAGGGGCGTTTCCCGCCACGGTGACCGGGAAACGCCGAACCTGCCCGCGTGCGCCCCTCCACCCGCCTACGCTCGCCTCGTGCTGCGCATCATCGACGCCCGTACCGGCGAACCGGTCGACGCCGCCCCGGCCCGCCGGGGCCTGACCCGTGTCGAGGTGCACGCGCCCGGCTCCGACACCACGAACCTGCGCGTGCTGCTCGTCGCCGACCTGCTCGTCCGGGCCCTGGAAATCGGCGGCACCCCGGTGTGGGCGCTGCTGACCGGGGGAGAACAGCAGGCCGAGCTGAGGGCGCAGGCCACCGCCCTCGGCGTCCGGCCGTTCGAGGACAGCCCCGACGTGAGCGCCGGTCTGGGCGAGACCCAGGCCGTCCATGTGGCCGTCGAGGGCGGAGCGGCGATCGACGGGGTGCGGATCGATGTCGCCCCCGCGCATCCCGAGGACCCGGGCGCGCGGGAGGGCATCGACCCCGGTGTCTTGCGCCTCGCCCTGCTCGCCCGGCACCACAGCGCCCCCGCCCGGCTGGAGACGGCCGCGTTCGACGAGGCCCGGGGCACCCTCGCCCGCTGGCGCGGCGCGGTCGCCGACTGGGCCCGGCGGCCCTCGCGGCCCGTCCCCGACGAGGTGCGCGGGCGGTTGCGCGACGCCTGGGAGGATGACCTGGACGTGCCCCGGGTACTGGACGTCCTGCACGGTGTCGAGACCGACCCGGAGCTGCCCGACGGCGCGCGCTTCGAGACGTACGCGTACGCCGACCGGCTCCTCGGCCTCGACCTCACCCGCGACCTGGGATCACCCTCATGATCGAGCGCGCCGGAACCGGCCCACTGCGCCGCCTGGTCGTCCTGCGGCACGCCAAGTCCGCCTGGCCCGTGGACGTCGCCGACCACGAACGCCCCCTCGCCCCGCGCGGCCGCCGGGACGCCCCCGCGGCCGGGCGCGCCCTCGCCGAGACCGACTGCCTGCCGGATCTCGCGCTGTGCTCGACGGCCGTACGCGCCCGCCGGACCTGGGACCTGGCAGCCGACCAGTGGGGCACGCCCCCGCCGGTCCGCCACGACCGGCGGCTGTACGCCGCGGGCCCCTCCGGCCTGCTGGCCGTCGTGCACGAGGTGCCCGCCGAGGTGGAGACCCTGCTGCTGATCGGGCACAACCCCGGCCTGGAGGAACTGGTCCTGGCACTCGCCGCCGACGGCCTCGACGACACCCTGGAGCGGGTCCGTACGAAATTCCCCACCTCGGCGATCGCCGTCCTGTCCTGGCACGGCACGACCTGGCGGTCCCTCACTCCCGGCACGGCCCTGCTCATGTCCGTCATCGTGCCCAGGGGCCGGAAGGAGAAGTAGCCGAGGAGCACGCACAGGCATGGGGCCATTCCGGTGATGTGCGCCGGGCTGGTGCTGGGCGCCACAGCCGCAGCGGGTACGCCGTCTGCGAGAAAGCGGCCTTGCGACCATGAGGAGACCACCCATGCACGCGGTGATTCGGCGGTACGAAGGGGTGACCGACCCGGCTGAGGCGGGACGCCGGGTGAACGAGGGTTTCGTGCCGCTCCTCCGCGAGGTCCGGGGTTTCGTGGCCTATTACTGGGTCGACGCCGGTGGCGGGGTGATGGTGTCGACCAGCGTCTTCGAAGACCGGGCCGGCGCCGAGGAGTCGACCGAAAGGGCGGGGGGCTTCGTACGGGAACGCCTTGCCGAGTTGCTGCCCCATCCGCCCCAGGTCACGGCCGGCGAGGTCGTGGCCCACTCGTAGCGGAGGTCTCGGCCCATCCGGCTGACCGGAGGCGTCGCAGGCCCCCGTTCGCGCATGCGCAGACGGACGTCCGGCCCGTCGGAACGCTCTCCACCACGGGACTACGCTGGCCGGATGCAGGACGAATACCGCACGGTCGCCCGCGCCGGCGTGCACGAGACCGAGGTCAACCGCTCCCGCTTCCTGTGCGCCCTCGCCCCGGCGGCCACCGAGCAGGAGGCCCAGGACTTCATCGCCGCGGTCCGCAAGGAGCACCCCGGCGCCAACCACAACTGCTGGGCCTACGTCATCGGCGCCGACGCCTCGGTCCAGAAGGCGAGCGACGACGGCGAACCCGGCGGCACCGCCGGCGTCCCCATGCTCCAGATGCTGCTGCGCCGCGACATGCGGTACGCCGTCGCCGTCGTCACCCGCTACTTCGGCGGCGTCAAACTCGGCGCCGGCGGGCTCATCCGGGCGTACGGCGGAGCGGTCGGCGAGGCGCTGGACACCCTCGGCACCCGCACCCGCCGCAGATTCCGCCTGGCCACCGTCACCGTCGACCACCAGCGGGCGGGCAGACTGGAGAACGACCTGCGCACCACAGGCCGTGAGGTACGGGACGTGCGCTACGGCGAGGCCGTCACGATGGAGATCGCCCTCCCGGACGCGGATGTGGACGCCTTCCGGGCCTGGCTCGCGGATGTGACCTCCGGCACGGCCCGCTTCGAGACGGGCGGGGAGGCGTACGGCGATATCTGACGATCCGGACCAAGCGGGCAGGAAAGGCGCGGCTGGAGCGGCCGATGACGGGTCGATACGGGAGTAACCGCCCGTGACGTCGGACCCGGCGGTTAGTCTCGGGGGATCATGAGGTTGCTGCACACATCCGACTGGCACCTCGGCCGGTCGTTCCACCGGGTGAACATGCTCGATGCCCAGGCCGAGTTCATCGGGCATCTCGTCGCGACCGTGCGGGAGCGGGCCGTGGACGCGGTGGTCGTGTCGGGGGACGTGTACGACCGGGCGGTTCCGCCGCTCGCCGCGGTCGAGCTGTTCGACGACGCCCTGCACCGGCTCGCCGACCTCGGCGTGCCGACCGTTATGATCTCCGGCAACCACGACTCGGCCCGCCGACTGGGCGTCGGGGCGGGACTGATCGGGCGGGCCGGCGTCCATCTGCGGACCGAGCCGTCGGCGGCCGGCACCCCGGTGGTGCTGGCCGACGCCCATGGAGACGTGGCCTTCTACGGCCTGCCGTATCTCGAACCGGCCCTGGTGAAGGACGAGTTCGGCGTGGCGAAGGCCGGGCACGAGGCCGTGCTCGCCGCCGCCATGGACCGGGTCCGCGCCGACCTCGCCGCCCGTGCCCCCGGCACCCGCTCCGTCGTCCTCGCGCATGCCTTCGTCACCGGCGGCGAGCCCAGTGACAGCGAGCGGGACATCACCGTCGGTGGTGTCGCCGCCGTACCCGCCGGTGTCTTCGACGGCGTCGACTACGTGGCCCTCGGGCATCTGCACGGCTGCCAGACCCTCACCGAGCGCGTCCGCTACTCCGGGTCGCCGCTGCCCTACTCCTTCTCCGAGGCCCGGCACCGCAAGAGCATGTGGCTGATCGAGCTGGACGCCGACGGGTCGGTCGAGGCCGAGCGCGTCGACTGCCCCGTGCCGCGCCCCCTCGCCCGGATCCGGGGCCCGCTGGAGGACCTGCTCGCCGACCCGGAGTACGCGGGCGACGAGGAGTCCTGGGTCGAGGCGACGCTCACCGACCCGGTCCGCCCCGCCGACCCGATGGCCCGGCTCACCGAGCGCTTCCCGCACACGCTCAGCCTCGTCTTCGACCCCGACCGCACCGAGGACGACCCCGACGTGTCGTACGCCCGGCGCCTCGTCGGCCGCAGCGACCAGCAGATCGCCGAGGACTTCGTCGCCCATGTGCGCGGCGCCGGACCCGACGCCCACGAACAGGGCGTGCTGCGGGACGCGTTCGACGCGGTCCGCGCCGACGAGACCGTAGGGGAGGTGGCCCGGTGAGGCTCCACCGGCTCACGGTCACTGCCTTCGGCCCCTTCGGAGGCACCCAGAGCGTCGACTTCGACGAGCTGTCCACCGCCGGGCTGTTCCTGCTGCACGGACCCACCGGCGCGGGCAAGACGTCCGTCCTCGACGCCGTGTGCTACGCCCTGTACGGCTCGGTGCCCGGGGCCCGGCAGGGCAGCGGACAGGGCGCGACCCTGCGCAGCGACCACGCCGCGCCCGCGATCCGCACCGAGGTCGCCCTCGAACTCACCGTCGCCGGACGCCGGCTGGAGATCACCCGCCAGCCGCCCTGGGAGCGCCCCAAGAAGCGCGGGACCGGCACGACACTCGACAAGGCCCAGACCTGGCTCCGCGAGTACGACGCGACAGCCGCCGCCTGGAAGGACCTCAGCCGCTCCCACCAGGAGATCGGCGAGGAGATCACCCAGCTTCTCGGCATGAGCCGGGAGCAGTTCTGCCAGGTCGTGCTGCTGCCGCAGGGCGACTTCGCCCGGTTCCTGCGCGCCGACGCCGAGGCCCGCGGCAAACTGCTCGGCCGCCTGTTCGACACCCGGCGCTTCGCCGACGTCGAGAAACGCCTCGCCGAGCGGCGCCGGGCCACCGAGGCCCAGGTGCGGGACGGCGACGCCGATCTGCTGGCCGACGCCCACCGGATGCAGCAGGCCGCGGGCGACGCCATGGAGCTGCCGGACCTGGACCCCGGAGAACCCGGGCTGGCCGAGGCCGTGCTCAGGGCCGCCGCCGTAGCCCGCAGCACCGCACGGGAACAGCTCACCGTCACCGAGTGCACGCTCTACGCCGCCGAGTCCGCGCAGGCCGTCACCGGCCGGGCCCTCGACGACGTACGCGAACTCGCCCGGCTGCAGAAGCGGTTCGCGGACGCTCAGGAACGGACGGCGAGCCTGGAGCAGGGCGCCGAGGCGTACCGCGAGGCCCAGGCGACCATGGAGCGGGCCCGCAAGGCCGAGAAGGTCGCGCCCGCCCTGGATCTGCGGGAGTCCGCCGACGCCGAACACCGGCGGGCCGCCGACGCCGAGGCACGCGCGCGTGCCCTGCTGCCCGAGAGCTTCGCCGACGCGGGCGCGGCCGGACTCGCCACGGCCGCGCGCCGGGCCGCCGAGGAACTGGGCGGACTGGACTCGGCCCGCCGCGCCGAGCGACGGCTGGCCGAACTCCTCGACGAGCGCGCCGGCCTGGACCGCCAGGAGCGGGCTGACGCTGACGTGCTGCGCGAGGCGGAGGACTGGCTCGACGGCTGGGAGGAGACCCGCACCGGGCTCCAGAACCGGGTGGATTCCGCGCAGCAGGCCGCCTCACTCGCCGAACAGCTCGACGTACGGCGCGAGCCCGCCCGGCAGCGGCTGGCCGCGGCTCGGCGGCGCGACCGGCTCACCCAGGACACCGACGAGGCCATCACCCGCGCCCGGGACGCACAGGAGCGGATGCTGCGCGCCAAACAGCACTGGCTCGACCTCAAGGAACAGCGCCTGACCGGTATCGCGGCCGAACTGGCCGCGCACCTCACCGACGGCGAGCCCTGCGCCGTCTGCGGTGCCACCGAACACCCCGCCCCCGCCCGCAAGGACGCCGGGCACGTCGACCGCGAGGCCGAGGAAGACGCCCTGGCCGCCTACCAGAGCGCCGACGAACGGCGCGCCTCGGACGAGCGGCGGCTGGGCGACGTACGGGAGGCGCTGGCGGCGGCCACCGCCGAGGCCGGTGACACACCCACCGAGCAACTCTTCGACGAGGCAGAGGAGTTGGAGGAGCAGTACGAGCAGGCCCGCCGAGGCGCCGCCGAACTGCACTCCGCGCGGGAGCGGCTGCGGCAGGCCGGGCAGGAGCAGGAACGGCGCGTCGCCGCCCGGCAGGAGGCCGCCGTACGGACCGCCGCCCGGGTCGGACACCGGGAGCGGCTGGACCGGGAACGGGCCGGTCTTGAGGAGGAGCTGAAGCGGGCGCGGGGCGCCCTGGACAGCGTCGCCGCGCGGGCCGCGCAGCTGGAGCGGCGGACCGCGCTGCTCACGGACGCCGCCGACACCGCCCGCGCCGCCGAGGACACCGCCCAGCGGCTCAAGGACGCCGACGCCCGGCTCGCCGACGCCGCCTTCCGCGCAGGCTTCGAGACCCCGCAGGCCGCGGCCGACGCCCTTCTCGACGACGCCGTCCACCGCGAGCTGCAACGGCGGCTTGACGCCTGGCAGACCGAGGAGGCCGCCGCCCGGGCCGTTCTCGCCGAGGCCGACACCGCGGCCGCCGCCCGGCAGCGGCCCGCCGACCCGGAGAGCGCGGAGCGGGCCGCCTCCGCCGCGGACCGGCGGACCCGCGACGCCGCCTCCGCCCATGACGCCGCCGCCCGGCGCTGCGCCGAACTCGACCGGCTGTCCGCCCGGGCGAACGCCTCGGTACGCCGACTGGCGCCGCTGCGCGAGGAGTACGACCGGGTCGCCCGCATGGCCGGCCTCGCCGCCGGCACCTCGGCGGACAACGAACGCCGGATGCGCCTGGAGTCGTACGTCCTCGCGGCCCGGCTGGAACAGGTCGCCGCCGCCGCGACCGTACGGCTGCGGCGCATGTCCTCCGGCCGCTACACCCTCGTCCACTCCGACGACCGCACCGGGCGCGGGCGCAGCGGACTCGGACTGCATGTCGTCGACGCGTGGACCGGCCGCGAGCGGGACACGGCGACCCTGTCGGGCGGCGAGACGTTCTTCGCCTCCCTCGCCCTCGCCCTCGGCCTCGCGGACGTCGTCACGGACGAGGCGGGCGGTGTACGGCTGGACACCCTCTTCATCGACGAGGGCTTCGGCAGCCTCGACGACCAGACCCTCGACGAGGTCCTCGACGTCCTCGACTCCCTGCGCGAACGCGACCGCAGCGTCGGCATCGTCAGTCATGTGGCCGACCTGCGACGGCGGATCCACGCGCAGCTGGAGGTCGTCAAGGGCCGGTCCGGATCGGTGCTGCGGCAGCGCGGGACTTAGGGGGATTTGTGGGGAGGCCCTAACCCCCGCCCCGGCGGCGCGAGTTGGCATTGTAGGTTCTTGCCTCATGGTGCGATACGCGGAGCCGGGCACGGTGGAGTGGGTGGAGTCGGGCGGCGGACCGCTGATAGCGGTGCCCGAGACGGTGCTGCCGTTCTGGGCGGGTGCGGACGGTGAGGAAACCGCGTCCGACTACGACCGGGCCTGTGAGGTGGACGGACCCGTCGGGCTGCTGCCGGTCGGCGACTGCACGGCACTGGTACTGGGCGACGAACCGGCCTCGACCACGTATCTGCCCGACCAGGGTGTGTTCGTGCGCTGGTGTGCGGGCAACTCCGAGGGCGAGCTCCTGGCGAGCGTGCCGGGCGCTGTCGCGACGGCGCAGTGGGAACCGGAGGTCACCTGGCAGGTGCCTGGGCCGGTGCTTCTGTTCGACGCGGCCTGGCCTGGAGGCGAGGCCTCGGGGAGTGACCGGGTGCGGGTTGTTCTGGAGCCGGGGCGTTATGCGGTTCGGGCGGCTCGGGTGCAGCCGGGGCCCGAGGTGTGGCTGGGGCTGGTGCAGCTTCGGTTGGTGGCGCCCAGATAGCCGGGGGTGTCGGCCGTTGGCGTGTGCGGGTTGTCTGTGGCTGGTCGCGCCCACGCGGCGGAGCCGCATATCAGCACAGCCCCGCGCCCCTGAGAGGCCGATGCCCGCCCGCCTCATCGCATGGCTGGCCACGGATGAGGCGGACTGTTGGCGTCGGCCGCGTTACAGCTTGGACAGTTCGTCCACCAGGTCGTCCAGGCCCAGGGAGCCCTGGGAGAGGGCGGCCATGTGCCAGGACTTCGGGTCGAAGGCGGCGCCGTGGCGGGTGCGGGCGTTTTCGCGGCCCAGGAGCCAGGCGCGTTCGCCGAGCTTGTAGCCGATGGCCTGGCCCGGCATGGACAGGTAGCGGGTCAGCTCGCTCTCCACGAAGTCCGCGGGGCGGCTGCTGTGCGAGCCGAAGAACTCCTGGGCCAGCGCGGGCGTCCAGCGCTCCCCGGGGTGGAAGGGGGAGTCGTCCGGGATGGTCAGCTCCAGGTGCATGCCGATGTCGATGATGACGCGCACGGCGCGCATCATCTGCGCGTCCAGGTAGCCGAGGCGGCGCTCCGGGTCCGTCAGGAAGCCCAGTTCGTCCATCAGCCGCTCCGCGTACAGGGCCCAGCCCTCGGCGTTGGCGCTCACCATGCCGACGCTCGCCTGGTAGCGGGAGAGGTCCTGCGCCACGTGCTTCCACTGGGCGAGCTGGAGGTGGTGGCCGGGGACGCCCTCGTGGTACCAGGTCGACACCAGGTCGTAGACCGGGAAGCGCGTCTTGCCCATCGTCGGCAGCCAGGTGCAGCCCGGGCGTGAGAAGTCGTCCGAGGGTTCCGTGTAGTACGGGGCCGCGGCGCTGCCCGGAGGGGCGATGCGGGACTCCACCCGGCGCACCCGCTCGGCCAGGTCGAAGTGGGTGCCGTCGAGCGCGTCGATCGCCCCGTCCATCAGGGACTGGAGCCAGTCGCGTACCTCGTCGACGCCCTCGATGTGCGTGCCGTGCTCGTCCAGGTGCGCCAGCGCCACCCACGGCGTGGCCGCGCCCGGCAGGATCTTCTCGGCCTCCTTCTTCATCTCGCCGAGGAGACGGTGGTACTCGGACCAGCCGTAGGCGTACGCCTCGTCCAGGTCGAGGTCCGTGCCGTTGAAGTAGCGCACCCAGCGCGCGTACCGCTCCCGGCCCACCACGTCCGGCGACCCCTCGATCGCCGGCGCGTACACGTCCCGCATCCAGTCGCGCAGCCGCAGCACGGCCTCGGTGGCCGAGCGGGCGGCGGTGTCCAGCTCGGACCGCAGCGACGGTGGGCCCCCGGCCGCGAACTGCTCGAACCAGCCCTGCCCCTCGCCGTCCGCGTCGGCCCACTCGCCGAGCTGCTCCACGAACGTGGCCGTGGCGCGGGGCCCGCCGTACAGCTTCCGCTCCAGGCCGAGCGCCAGGGACTGCCGGTACCCCTCCAGCGCGGCCGGGACCGCGCGCAGCCGCTCCGCGATCGCCGTCCAGTCCTCCTCCGTCTGCGCCGGTGTCACCGTGAACACCTGGCGCACCGCATGGGCGACGGAGCTCAGGTTGCTGACGGAGCGCAGGCTCTCCTCGGCGTCGTGCACGGCCAGTTCGGCGTCGAGCCGCTCGCGCAGCAGCCGTCCGCAGCGGCGTTCGATCTCACTGTCCGCGCCGGGCAGCCGCTCGGCCTCGTCCAGCCGGGCCAGCGTCCGGCGCGCCAGCTCCGCGGAGGCTTCCTGGCCCGCGGGCGAGGTGTCGGGCAGCCTGCTCGAACTCTCCTTCACGCCGAGGAACGTGCCGGTGATCGGGTCGAGGGCGATGAGCTCGTCGACGTAGGCGTCGGCGACCTCACGGGGCAGCGGGCTCTTGATCTCAGACATGCCGCCATCCTCGTACGACGGCACGCGCACGTCATCCGGATTGAGCCGAGGGCGAAGGCGGAAGCAGCGGTCCGCACTCCCACTGCTGGAAGATCAGCCGGGTCTCCACCCGCGCGACCTCCCGCCGCGAGGTGAACTCGTCCAGTACGAGCCGCTGCAGATCGGCCATGTCGGCGACCGCGACATGGACCAGATAGTCGTCCGGGCCGGTCAGGTGGTACACGGTCCGTGACTCCGGCAGCGCCCGGATCCGCTCCACGAACGGTCCCACCAGCTCCCGCCGATGCGGTCTGACCTGCACCGACAGCAGCGCCTCCAGGCCCCGCCCCAGCTTGGCCGGATCGAGCTCCAGCCGGTGCCCGAGGATCACGCCCGAGCGGCGCAGCCGGGTCACCCGGTCCAGACAGGTCGACGGCGCCACGCCGACCTGCGCGGCGAGATCCCGGTACGTCGCCCGGGCGTCGTTCTGCAACAGCCGCAGAAGATGGAGATCCACCGGGTCCAGTACGACAGATTCGGCCATCGACCGAACGTAACACGGCATTCCTCCGCGCAGAACCGGTCAGTGTTCACCCTCCCTTCCATGGACATCGACATGGGCATCGACATGGACACGGGCATGGACATGGGCATGAGGATGGACGCGCGTTCGGGTACCACACCGCGCGCTCTCGCCACCGAGGCCGTGCACGCCGGTCGGGACGACCTCGCCCGGCAGGGGCTGCACGCCCCGCCGATCGACCTGTCCACCACCTACCCCTCGTACGACAGCCGCGGCGAGGCGGCCCGGATCGACGCCTTCGCCGCCACGGGCTCGGAGCCGGACGGCCCGCCCGTCTACGGACGGCTGGGCAACCCGACCGTCGCCCGCTTCGAGACCGCGCTGGCCCGTCTGGAGGGCACCGAGGCGGCGGTCGCGTTCGCCAGCGGCATGGCCGCGCTCAGCGCCGTCCTCCTCGTACGCGCCTCGATGGGGCTGCGGCACGTCGTGGCCGTACGTCCGCTCTACGGATGCAGCGACCATCTGCTGACCGCCGGGCTGCTGGGCTCGGAGGTGACCTGGACCGACCCGGCCGGAATCGCCGACGCGCTGCGCCCCGACACCGGTCTGGTCCTGGTGGAGTCCCCGGCCAACCCCACGCTCGCCGAGGTCGACCTGCGGGCCGTCGCCCACGCCTGCGGTTCGGTGCCGCTGCTTGTGGACAACACCTTCGCCACACCCGTCCTCCAGCGCCCCGCCGAGCAGGGCGCCCGGCTGGTGCTGCACAGCGCCACCAAGTACCTCGGCGGGCACGGCGACGTGCTGGCGGGCGTGATCGCCTGCGACGAGGAGCTCGCGGGCAGGCTCCGCCAGGTGCGGTTCGCCACCGGCGGTGTGCTGCACCCCCTGGCCGGCTATCTGCTGCTGCGGGGGCTGTCCACCCTCCCCGTACGGGTCCGGGCCGCCTCCGCCAACGCCGCCGAACTCGCCCGCCGCCTGGCCGCCGACCCGCGAGTGGCCCGTGTGCACTACCCGCGCATCGGCGGCGCGATGGTCTCCTTCGAGGTGCACGGCGACCCCCACGAGGTCATCGCCGGAGTCCGCCTCATCACCCCCGCCGTCAGCCTCGGCAGCGTCGACACCCTCATCCAGCACCCGGCGTCCATCAGCCACCGCATCGTGGACGCGGACGACCGACAGGACGCCGGGGTGAGTGACAGCCTGCTGAGGATGTCGGTGGGCTTGGAGGACGTAGAGGACCTCTGGGCGGACCTGGACAGGTCCCTCCTAGGGGCGCGGGGAACTGCGCGACCAGCCACAGCGCACCCGCACCCGCCGACCGACGAAACCCCCTACGGCGCCGACGCACTCCCCAACTCACCCGCACCCGACGCAACCCGCTCACCCAGCCGCGCCGTGATCACCAGCGTCCCCTCCTCCACCTGATAGTCGAGAGGAAGCCCCAGCCCCCGCATCGCCGCGACCATGCCGGTGTTCGACGCCTGCGTCACGGCATACACACTCGCGCACCCGGCATCCACCGCCATCGCCACCAGCCTGCGCAGCAACTCGGCACCCACGCCCCGCCGCTGCCACGCGTCCTCGACGATCAGCGCGACCTCCGTCTCGTCCCCGTCCCACAGCAGATGCCCGAGCCCGACCACCCGCCCCGACGCGGTCTGCACGGCGAGCGTACGGCCGAAGCGGGGACTGAGCAGATGGTTCAGATACCGGTCGGCGTCACCGACCGGACCGTGGTAGCGAAGCCTCAGCGTGCGGTCCGAGCACCGCTCGTGCATGGCCCGGGCCGGCTCCAGATCACGGGTGTCGGCCCGGCGCACGGTGATGTCGGCACCCTCGGCGAGGGTCAGCACGTCCCGGCCGCGCGGGAGGCGCGGGCCGAGCCGGGCGTCCAGTTCCACCAGGGCCCTGGCCCGGGCGAACTCGGTCGGGGTGAACGGCAGGTACGGCCGCTCCACGGTGATCACTCCGCCTTCCGGGGCGCGCAGGCGCAGCACGGTGTCGTCGAGGGCGCCCTCCACCGGCACGCCGTCGGTCGCCCGGTCGCCGCCGGCCGGTGCGGGCTGGGAGCGGATCGTGCAGCGTCCCAGCAACTGGCGCAGGGCCAGAGGAAGTTCCGCCGCGTCCAGGGCGGTGCGGGCGGCGAGGCCCAGGACCCGGGTCGGCGCGTCGACCAGGTCGTGCGCGTCGGCCCGTTCGATCCAGGTGTCGGTGCCGCCGGCGGTCCGGACGGCCGTGGCGATGCCGGACGCCGCCAGCTCACCCGGGGCCCGCAGCAGGAACTCGTCCACCGTGCCGTCGGCCAGCGGATGGGTCTGCAGGCTCAGGATGTCGACGCGCTCCCCGGCGAGGGCCGTGCACAGCGCCGCCAGGGACCCCGGCTCGTCCTGGACCGTGGTCCGCATCCGCCACAGCGTGCTCGCCCCCGGCACCGGCTCCGGTGCCGGGGACTCGGTATGGTCCGTCGGCGGCGCGTTCTCGTGGCGTCGTGTCCGCCAGGCCCGGAACGCCGTGGTGAACCGTCGCATCGGGGTGGCGGGGCGGCAGTTGTCGTTCTGGTGTGTCGCTTCGGTGATTTTTCGCGTCATGCACCCACTGTGACGGAACGGTGTTGCGTGATCGCGAACTCTCTGTGTCCGGCGGGTAAAGGGGACAGTTTGCCCCCTTTATCGAGCCTTCAAACGTTGCGCTCCGTACTTGATGGACCCCAGGGCCCCCATGGACCCACTGGAACCTACTGGCCGACCCGGCCCGGCTGGAGCACCTGCGTGAACAGCACGGTGCCGTCCTGCTCGCGCAGACGCACCGTCAGTTCGCCGCTGCCGCCGTCGATGTCGACCTCGCCGAAGAACTGGTAGCCGCCGGCGGGGGAGACGTTGGCGGTCGTCGGCGCCTTGATGAACACCCGGTCCGGGCCGAAGGTGCCGTCGAGCGTGTTCGCCGGGAAGGCACCGGCGTTGAGCGGGCCCGAGACGAACTCCCAGAAGGGCTCGAAGTCGGTGAAGGCGGCCTTCGACGGCAGGTAGTGCTGCGCCGAGGTGTAGTGCACATCGGCCGTCAGCCACACCGTGCCCGTGATCCGCCGGTGCTTGATGAACCGCAGCAGCTCGGCGATCTGCAGTTCGCGGCCCAGCGGCTTGCCGGGGTCGCCCTGCGCGACGGCCTCGATGTTCGGCTTGCCGTCACCGGTGTCCGGGACGACCAGACCGATCGGCATGTCCGAGGCGATCACCTTCCACACCGCCCGGGAGCGGGACAGTTCGCGCTTGAGCCACTCCAGCTGCTCGCGGCCGAGGATGCCCTGCGCGTCGGTGGGCTGGTCGTCCGTCGAGTTGGCGTTGCGATAGGTGCGCATGTCCAGGACGAAGACGTCCAGCAGCGGGCCGTGGTGCTGCACGCGGTGGACCCGGCCGCTCGGGCGGCGCAGCGTGGAGATCGGGAAGTACTCCGAGAACGCCTGGCGGGCGCGGGAGGCGAGCACGTCCACGTTCTTCTCGGTGTACCGGGTGTCGCCGAGGATCTCGCCCGGGTACCAGTTGTTGGTGACCTCGTGGTCGTCCCACTGGATGATGGACGGGACCCGGGCGTTGAAGGCGCGCAGGTTCTCGTCCAGGAGGTTGTAGCGGAAGTTGCCGCGGAACTCCGCCAGGGTCTCGGCGACCTTCGCCTTCTCCTCGGTGGTGATGTTCCGCCAGGTCCGCCCGTCGGGCAGGGCCACGGTCTCGGTGAGCGGGCCGTCGGCGTAGATGTTGTCGCCGCTGCAGAGGAAGAAGTCCGGGTCCAGGGCGCCCATCGCGTCGTAGATCCGGTAGCCGCCGAGGTCCGGGTTGATGCCCCAGCCCTGTCCGGCCTGGTCGCCCGACCAGACGAACCGTACGCCGTCGCGGCGTTTGACGGACGCGGTGCGGAAGCTGCCGGTGACCGGTTCGCCGGTGCGGCGCGGGTCGTCCGGGTCGGCGAGCAGCACCCGGTAGTGGATCTGCTCTCCGGAGGGCAGTCCGCGCAGCGGGGTCGTGCCGGTGAAGTCCGTGCCGGGGCCCAGCAGGGGGCCGTGCCATCTGCGCGGGTTGCGGAACGACTCGGTCGCCGACGTCTCGACGATCATCCGGGCGGGCCGGTCGGAGCGCACCCACACCAGCCCGGAGTCCGAGGTCACGTCGCCCGCCTGCACACCCCACCCCGCCTTCGGACGCCCGGACCGGGCGAAGGCCGGCGCCGCTCCGAGAGCGGTGGGCAGGGACAGGGCCGCCGACGCGGCGAGGGAACCCCGCAGGACGCTACGGCGCCCGGGGAACGGACGGTGTGACATGGATACGCCTCCAGGGACGGGATCCGGCCAGTGTGCAGAGCCACAACTACTGGCACGCCGCAGCGCACACACGAACCCCAAGTGAACAACTGACCCCAGGGGCGGGGGAACCGGCACGCACGGGCGAGCCCGCAGGAGTCACCCGGTGGCCGCCTGCGCCATCAGCCGTACGCCCTCGGCGATCCGGGCGGGCGGCACATGGGCGTAGCCCAGGACGAGCCGCACCTTCTTCGTCTCGGCGCCCCCGGGGCGCGGGTGGGCGCAGGACGACAGCGGGCGTACCGCCACCCCGGCCTCGGCCACGCGCGCGAGGAAGCGCTCCTCGGGGCCGTACCGCTCCGGCAGCGTGGCGATCACATGCAGGCCCGCCGCGATCCCGGACACCTCCGAGCCGGGGAAGTGCTCGGTGAGGGCGGCGGCCAGCGCGTCACGCCGCTCGCGGTAGGCGCGCTGGCAGCGGCGGAGCTGGCGGTCGTAGTCGCCGCGTTCCAGGAACCGGGCGAACACGGCCTGGTCGAGGGCCGGGTGGCCGAGGTCCATGGTGCGCTTGCGTTCGACGATCTCCTCCGCCCAGGACTCGGGCACCAGCAGCCAGCCCAGCCGCAGCCCCGGCGCGAGGGACTTGCTGACGGAGCCCGTGTAGGCCACATGGTCCGGGTCGAGGCCCTGGAGCGCGCCGACGGGGGCGCGGTCGTAGCGGAAGTCGCCGTCGTAGTCGTCCTCCAGGACGATGCCGTCCACCTCCCGTGCCCAGTCCAGCAACCCGGCCCGGCGGTCGGCCGAGTAGGCGATGCCGGTGGGGAACTGGTGGGCCGGAGTCGTCACCACGGCCCGTACGCCCGACGCCCGCAGCGGCTCCAGGGCGATCCCCTCGCCGTCCACGGGCAGCGGCACGGCGGTGACCCCGGCCGAGGTGTACAGCGCGTCGTGCTGGGGACTGCCGGGATCCTCCACCCCGACGGCACGCGCCCCGCGCGCGTGCAGCGCGAAACCGAGCAGGGTCGTCGCCTGGGCGACCCCGGAGACCACCACGATCCGCTCCGGGTCGGCCACCACGCCCCGCCGCCGGGCGAGCAGTCCGGCCAGCGCGGTGCGCAGCCGGGGCAGCCCGCGCGGATCGGGGTATCCCAGGTCCTGGTGCGGCAGTTCCGCCAGGACGTCGCGCTGCGCGGCGGCCCACGCCGAGCGCGGGAACAGCGACAGGTCGGGCGTGCCGGGCACGAAGTCCGCGCGGGCGCCGGGGGAGCGCGGGGCGAGGTCGCGCGCCCGCGGCCGGGCGGCCCGCGCGGCCGCGCCCACCCAGGTCCCGGCGCCCCGGCCGCTGCGCAGATAGCCCTCGGCCGTCAGCTGTTCGTACGCCTCCGTGACCAGTCCCCGCGACACCCCCAGGTCCGCCGCGAGATCCCGGCTGGACGGCAGCCGCGTGCCCGGCGCGAGCCGCCCCGAGCGGACCGCCTCGCGCAGCGCCGCCTGGAGGGACCGGCCACGCGTGCGTGCCGGTGCCGCGGCGGCGGGGAGCAGCAGCTCCCAGGCAGCGGACGCGGCACCTCCGCCCGGAGCGCTCTGCGGTGGCTTCATGAAGGGAGACCCTAAAGGCTCCTCGCCGCGCGCAGGCCCCGGTCCGGGTCAGCGGCTGCCGTCGAGGACGACCCTGGCGACCAGGGCCGGGTCGTCGTTCATCGGGACATGGCCGCAGCCCGGCAGCCGTACCAGCCGGGCTCCGGGGATGACGCCCTTGGCCCGCACGCCCTGGCGGGGGACGAGGAGCCGGTCCTTGCTGCCCCAGGCCACGGTGACCGGGGTGCCCACGATGTCGTCGCCGAACCGCACGGTCCTGCCGGAGCGGAGGGTCTCGGAGAACCCCTGCGCCCGGGCCAGGGCCAGCGTCTCGGCGACCACGGCCTCGGGCGCACGGCGGCCCGGGCGGGCGTAGATGGTGCTCGTCAGCAGTGTCCGGCCGAGCGCGGGACGGGCCAGCCGTTCGACGACGGGCAGGGGCATCCGCTGAGCGATCTGCCGCATCGTCATCAGCACCGCGAAGGCGTAGCGGCGTTCGGCCTCGTTCCAGAACCCGGCGGGGGACAGCGCGGTGACGGACCGGACGAGCTGGGCCCGGGCCAGGTCCAGGGCCAGCAGACCGCCCAGCGAGTTGCCCGCCACATGCGGCCGTTCGATCTCCAGCGCCTCGCACAGCGCCACGAGCACGGTGTTCATCGTCGGCAGATCGTGCGCCATGCCGTTCGGCAGCGCCGGCGACTCGCCGCACCCGGGCAGGTCCACGGCGATCACATCCCGCTCGGCCGCCAGCGCGGGGATCACCGGGTCCCACACCTGCCGGTGGTGGCCGATGCCGTGCAGCAGGAGCAACGGGTCGCCGCTGCCCCGGCGTGTGTAGGCCAGGGTGACGTGCTGCTCGCCGTGCGCGGAGGCGACTTTGAAGGAGACGGTGGCGGACATGGGTGCTCCTCGGCTGTACTCGCTGACGGACGCTGTAGACAGCTTGTCAGCAATTGCTACCGGCGGGTAGCCCCGAGTCGACGGCACCTTCACGGCCCCGGACCGCTCGACCGCTGCGGCCCGGACCGC
Organism: Streptomyces sp. CRCS-T-1; assembly: GCF_024442335.1. Taxonomy (NCBI): domain Bacteria; kingdom Bacillati; phylum Actinomycetota; class Actinomycetes; order Kitasatosporales; family Streptomycetaceae; genus Streptomyces; species Streptomyces sp. CRCS-T-1. Next base: position 7,289,991 of record NZ_CP101651.1, read on the forward strand.
TCAACGGGCCCGGCGCAGCTCCAGGTTGAAGTCCCCGTGCCCGAACTTCCGCATCAGGCCGACCCACAGCGGCAGCCACATCTCCACAGCCCGCGCCGCCTGGATCCCACCGAGATCGAGCACCCGCTCCCGAGGCCAGCCGAACTCCCCGAGCAGGGCCGTCACCTGCTCCTTGGCTCCCTCGTCCTCCCCGCAGACGAACACATCGTGCTCGCCCGGCACCCGCGCCGGATCCACCATCACCCGGCAGTTGACGGTGTTGAGCGACTTCACCACGCGCGCGTGCGGAAACGCCCGCTGGATCTGCTCGCCCACGCTGTCCGACCCGACCGGCGACAGCCGCAGCTCGCCCTCCTCGAACGCCAGCGGGTTGGAGACGTCCACGAGGACCTTCCCGCCGAGGTTCTCCGCCCCCGCCGCCTCCAGCGCGGCGAGGGCCACCCGCCCGCCCACCGCGTTCACCACGACCTCACCGAACGCCGCCGCCTCCGCGAACGTCCCCGCGCCCGCCCCGGCACCCGCGGCGGCGGCCCACTCCAGCGCGGCCGGATTCTCCCTCGTACGCGAACCGAGCCGCACCTCGTGCCCCAGCTCCACCAGCCGACCGCCGAGGGTGCGCCCGACCTCGCCCGTGCCCAGCACCGCGTACCGCATCGCCACCTCCGGGAAGCGTGCCGGCGATCACCGGCGTCCTGTCGGTCATTCTGTCCGGGAAGGGGCGATTCCGCCTGGACAGGGCCGCACCCGTGGGCTGGGATGGAGCCGTGACCACCGAGACCGCGACCGACCTCTTCGAAGCACACCGCCCCGTCCTGCTGGGCGTCGCCTACCGCATGCTGGGCCGCGTGGCCGACGCGGAGGACGTGGTCCAGGAGGCCTGGCTGCGCTGGTCGGGCAGCGACCGCGGCGATGTGCGCGAACCGCGCGGCTACCTCGTACGGATCACGACCCGCCTCGCCATCGACCGGCTGCGCCAGATCAAGTCCCGTGGGGAGACGTACGTGGGCCCGTGGCTGCCCGAGCCGTACGTCACGGACTTCGGCGACACCGTGCCGGACACCGCCGAGCGCGCCGTGCTCGCCGACTCCGTCTCCCTCGCCGTCCTCGTCGTGATGGAGTCGCTGTCACCGCTGGAGCGCGCCGTGTTCGTGCTGCGCGAGGCCTTCGGCTTCCCGTACGCCGACATCGCCGCGATGCTCGACCGCGGCGAGGCGGCCGTACGGCAGCTCGCCGGACGGGCCCGCAAGCACGTCGAGGAGCGGCGTCCCCGCTACGAGGTCGACCCCGCCCAGCGTCGCGACCTCACCGAGCGCTTCCTCGCCGCGGCGGGCGAGGGCGACCTCGAAGGGCTGATGGCGCTGCTCGCCCCGGACGTCCGCCTCGTCGGCGACAGCGGCGGCAAGGCGCGGGCACCGCTGCGGGTCCTCGACACGGCGGACAAGGTGGGCCGGTTCCTCGTCGGCGCCGCGCAGAAGGGCGTCCCGGACTTCTCCGTGCGCTTCCTGGAGCTCAACGGCGGCCCGGCCGTGCTGGTCCTGTCCGGCGACAAGCCCGACTCCGTCTTCCAGCTCGACGTCGCCGACGGGCAGGTCCAGGCGGTCTACATCGTCCGCAACCCCGACAAGCTGCGGTCGCTGGCCGCCGGATAGCCGACGCCGCTGTCGCCCCGTAGACCGCGCGTGAACGCCCCGTGAACGTTCCCGGCCATTGGTCTTGACCAAGGATCAGGGCCGTCCTATGGTCGCAGAGAAGTGAAACAACCTTTAAAAAACAAGGGCGCTAAAACGCCGCCGACCACGGCGATTGCGGAGGACAGGGTGGGGACCACGCAGCTGGAATCGGTGCCGGAACCGAAGTACTGGCATCTCAAGACCGTGCTCAGTGAAGCGCTCGACTCGGAGTTCTCCGTGGGGGAGATCCTGCCCAACGAGCGCGACCTCGCGGCCCGCTTCGGTGTCGCCCGCGCCACGCTCCGCCAGGCCCTGGAACAGCTCGAACTGGAAGGCAGGCTGCAGCGCCGCCGAGGTGTCGGCACGACCGTCGCGCCGCCGCGCGTGGGCGTCTCCCTCGGCACCGGCCCGCACACCTGGCCCGGCGGTTCCGAGGACGCCTGGCAGCCCGTCGACTGCGTCGCCGCGGTGCCGTCGGCGGCTGTCGCCGAGGCGCTGGGGACCGGGCGTGACGAGGCCGTCCATGTCGTGCGCCGCTCCCGGGTGTCGAACGGCCGGCCGGTGGCCGCCGAACTCCTCTACATTCCGCGGTCGTCGGTGCCCGAGCTCTCCGGTATCGACGCGCCGTCCGGAGCGGCACGCGCGCGTGCGGTGCTGCGGGAGCTGCAGCGGCTGGAGCCGGCGCGGCAGGAGAACGCGGTGGAGCTCGGCTCTGCCGGCGCCGACGACGCGAAGGAGCTGGATCGGCTGCCTGGGGCTCCTGTTCTTGTGGTGACGACTCGGTTTGTTGTCGGGGGGCGTACGGCTGCGCTGTCGGTTGCGACGTATCGTGCTGACACGTGCCGGTTGACCTTCGGTGATTCGGGTGGGGTGGAGATTCATGACGGGCCTGAGCAGCGGGCGTCTTGAACCTTTGCGCCGTGGGGGTGTGGTGAGTGGGGGGCCGCGGGCGCGTTGTGGCTTGTCGCGCCCACGCGGCGGAGCCGCATATCGACACAGCCCCGCGCCCCTACTAAAGCGGGCGTTGCTCCACCGCGAAGAGTTGTTCCTCCACGTGGTCCAGAGCCAGGCGTAGGGCGCCGGTGGCCACTGCCGCGTCGCCTAGGCGGGAGAGGGTCACCTCGGGTGGGCGGAGGCAGTAGCGGGAGAGTTCTCGGCGGAGGGGGTCGAGGACGCCGTCCAGGCCCGCTGCCCAGCCGCCGATGACGACCAGTTCCGGGTCGAGGGCGAGGACGAGGGCCGCCACGTCGTGGACCAGGCGCTGGATGAAACGGTCGACGGCCGCGCGGGCCCGCTGGTCGCCCTCGCGGGCCTGGGCGAAGACCTCGGCGACCGCCTGCTCGTCGAGCGGGTGCAGGGGTTCGTCGGTGGTGGAGAGCAGGGTCTCGGGCGTGACCTCCCGGCCCAGCAGATGCAGCGCGCCGATCTCGCCGGCCGCCCCGCCGTAGCCCCGGTGCAGCCGCCCCCCGATCAGCGCACCGGCGCCCGGGCTGAGCCCCGCCAGCACGAACACCACGTCGTCCGACTCGGTGGCCGCGCCCTTCCAGTGCTCGGCGACGGCCGCCGTGTTGGCGTCGTTCTCGACCAGCACCGGGCACTTGAAGGACCGGCTCAGCCGCTCGCCCAGCCGCAGCCCCGTCCACCCCGGCAGCGCGGTGCCCAGCCGTACCGTGCCGTCCGCCTCGACGATCCCGGGCGTCGCCACACCCACGGCCCGCAGCGAGCCCCGCGCCACACCCGCGCGCCGCAGCAGCTCGGCGACCGCCCCGCGCAGCCGCTCCAGCCGCTCGTCCGCCCCCGCCGTCTCGGACACGTCCTTGGCCTGGGCGCCGATCACCCGGCCGTCCAGATCGGCCAGCAGCGCGGCCACTCGGTGCGGTCCGATCTCCAGCCCCAGCAGATGCCCGGCCTCCGCCCGGAACCGGAACCGCCGCGCCGGGCGCCCTTGCCGCCGTGCGGCACCCTCCTCGGCCGCCTTCTCGACGACGAGCCCGGCCTCGATGAGCCCCTCGACGACGCCCTCCACGGTCGGCCGGGACAGCCCCGTCACCCGGGTGATCTCGGTCAGCGTCGCGCAGTCCGTGGCACGCAGCGCGTGCAGCACCACCGCGGAATTGATCCTTCGCAGCAGCGAGGGATCCCCGCCGGTCAGCCGCCCCACCGTCCGTCCTCCCAGGTCGCGCGCGTGTTGGCCGGATCGTACTCGGCGCGGCGCGCCCCGGCGAGGGTCCGGCACCGGCCCTCGCCTATCAGCCCGGTGCCACGAACCCCGACTCGTACGCGGCGATCACCGCCTGAGTCCGGTCCCGCGCCCCCAACTTCGCCAGCACCGCGCTGACATGCGACTTCACGGTCTCCGTCCCGACTACCAGCCGGGCGGCGATCTCCGCGTTCGACAACCCCCGCGCCATCAGCCGCAGCACCTCGGCCTCGCGCTCGGTGAGCTGGGCCCGCTCCATCACGGCCCGCGCAGCGCGGTTGCCGCCGTCGTCGCCGTACTCGGCGGCGAGCTGCCGCACCGAGGCCGGGAACAGCAGCGACTCGCCCTCGGCGATCAGCCGCACCGCGTGCACGATCTCGGCCGGCCGGGCCCGCTTGAGCAGAAACCCGTCCGCCCCGGCCCGCAGCGCCTCGTACACGTACTCGTCGTTCTCGAAGGTCGTCACCACCAGGATCCGCGGCGGCTCGTCGACCGTCCGCAGCAGCGCCCGGGTGGCCTCGATCCCGTCCAGCAGCGGCATCCGTACGTCCATGGCGACCACGTCGGGCCGGAGCCGCCGCACGAGCGGGATCACCGCCGCCCCGTCAGCGGCCTCCCCGACCACCTCGATGTCGGGCTGTGCCTCCAGCACGGCCCGCAGACCCGCGCGTACGAGGGGTTCGTCGTCGACGAGGAGAACGGTGACCGGCATCCGGACAGCGTAGATCAACTCAAGGGCAGCTCGACATGAACCTGCCAGTCGCCTTCATCGGGGCCGGTTCTGGCCCGTCCGCCGAGCAGGGCGGCGCGCTCGCGTATGCCGCGCAGGCCGCTGCCGCCACCGGTGCCGCGTCCGGGTACGGATATCGGCTCGGGCAGGGGATTGCGTATCGCGAGGACGAGGGTGTCGCCGGTGACCCGGATGCGTACCTGAGCCGGGACCGCCCCCGCGTGCCGCAGCACATTGGTCAGTGCTTCCTGGAGGATCCGGTAGCCCTCCCGGGACACCGGCCCCGGCACGGTGTCCACGGGGCCGGTCACCTCGGCGTCGACCTTCGCCCCGGAGGTACGCGCGGACTCCAGAAGGCGGTCCGCGTCCACGAGGGTCGGTCTGCCGCTCACCGGCTTCTCCGACTCGCGCAGGATGCCGAGCACACGGTCCAGCTCCTCCAAGGCGGTCCGCCCGGTTTCCTCGATGGCGCTCAGGGCCCGGTCGGTGAAGGCGGGATCACCGGCCGCGCGCGCCGCCCCCGCCTGTACGACGGCGACCGTGAGCGCGTGTCCGATGGAGTCGTGCAACTCGCGGGCGATACGCGTGCGTTCCAGGAGCTGTTCGGTGCGTTCCTCCAGCGCCGCCATCCGCTCCGCGGGGGACGGGCCGAGGAGTCGCTTGGCCAGTGCGGTGGTCAGGTGGCCCGCCCCCACCACGACCACGGCGAGCAGCAGCAGCGGCAGGGGGGCGAGCAGGGCGTGCCACCAGTGCGGCCCCTTGACGGGCACGAACCCGTCGCCGGCGGGCTCGGTGCCGAACGCCGTCGTCGCCAAGTCGACCGCGAGGAGAGGCAACTGGACGGAGAGATGGGCCACGATCCAGCCGAGGACCAGCCGCGTCTCCAGCCACACCACCGTCCGCCCGCGATCGGCCCATGTGACCGACGGAGTGGTCACGATCTCGCCGCTGTCACCACCACCTTGCCGATGGCCGATCAGCAGCAGCCTGGCCTGAAACCCCTCCACGACCCGTGTGATGGGCACGAGGCCCGCCAGTCCGAGCAGCACGGCGGCCGTGACCTGGGTCCACCACGCCTCCTCGACGAACAGCCACAGCGACGGCCACACGATGGCCACCACGATGTGCAGCCACCGCTTGTACGTGACCGCCCGCGTGAGCGGGCGCAGCATGCGGACCATGGCGTCATCGTGCCAGCCGGCACTGACAACGGACCTCCCCCGCACGGGGGAGGTGATCTCCACCGCCGGGGGAGGCCCGCACCCCGCACGACCGGCCAGGCTGCTGCCATGACCAGCATCGACGTCCAGTACCTCACCAAGGAGTTCGGCACCAAGCGCGCCGTCGACGACCTCACGTTCCGTGTGCTGCCCGGCCGCGTCACCGGCTTCCTCGGCCCCAACGGCGCCGGAAAGTCCACCACCATGCGGCTGGTGCTAGGCCTCGACCGGCCGACCGCCGGTTCGGCGACCCTCGGCGGACGCGCCTACCCGGCCCTGCGCGAACCCCTGCGCCACGTCGGCGCCCTGCTCGACGCGCAGGCCGCGCACGGCTCCCGTACCGCCCGCGGCCACCTCCGTGTCCTGGCCGCGAGCAACCGCATCCCGGACCGCCGCGTGGACGAGGTGCTGGAGGAAACCGGCCTGGCGTCGGTGGCCCGGCGCCGCGTGCGGACGTACTCCCTGGGCATGCGCCAGCGACTCGGCATCGCCGCCGCCCTGCTGGGCGATCCCGAGGTGGTCATGCTGGACGAGCCGTCCAACGGCCTCGATCCCGAAGGCATCGTGTGGATCCGGCGGTTGCTGCGGCGGCTCGCGGGGGAGGGGCGGACGGTGCTGGTCTCCAGCCATCTGATGAACGAGACCGCGTCCTTCGCGGACCACCTCGTCGTGCTCGGGCGGGGCCGGCTGCTGGCCGACACCCCGATGCGGGACTTCATCCACGCGCGCGTGCGGCCGCGCGTACGGATCCGCACGAGCGACCCCGTCGCGCTCAAGAGCGCCCTCGCCGAGCACGGCCACGAGGCCGAGGAGCACGTGGACGGCCACTGGACCGTGCACCACGCACGCGTGGACGACATCGGCCGCATCGCCTCCGCCGCGGGCGTGCCGGTCCTGGAACTCGCGGCCGAGGAGGGCACCTTGGAGCAGGCCTACTTCGACCTCACCTCCGCCGAGACCGAGTTCACCGCACAGCCCCAGGAGGCCTGACCATGGAACTCACGCCCGTACTCCGCTCCGAGTGGCTGAAGATCCGTACGCTCCGCTCGCTGCCGGGCGCCCTGGTGGCCCTGTTCGCCGCGACCACGGCGTTCTCCGCGATCGCCGGTGTCTCCGACACGTCGGACCCGGGGTTCGACCCGCTGTTCACATCCCTCTCGGGTGTCATACCGGGCCAGATCGCGGCCATCGCCTTCGGTGCCATGGCCGTGTCGTCCGAGTTCCACTCGGGGGCGCTCCGGCTCTCGCTGGCCGCGGTTCCGCAGCGCGGACGGTGGTTCGCGGCCAAGGCGGCCGTCATCGCCGTACCGGCCCTCCTGGTGGGGCTGGTGACAGCTCTCGCCGCTCTGCTGGTGGGGCGGTCGGGGCTCGGACCGGCAGCGGACGGGCTCGGCGTCGGCGAGCAGGTGCGGGGTGTCGTGGGCTGCGGGGTCTACCTCATGCTGATGGCGCTGTTCGCCGCCGGCCTGGCCGCCCTGCTGCGCAGCGGCGTCGCCACTCTGTCCCTGTTGATCCCGTTCATCCTCGTCGTAGGGTTCGTGATCGGTGACGCCACGGGCTCCGTCGCGGACTTCCTGCCCGACAAGGCGGGGCAGTTGGTCCTGCGGGAGACCTACGACGGATCGCTGCTCGGGCCCTGGTCGGGGCTCGCGGTGACCGCGCTCTGGACGGTCGCCGCGCTGCTGGCGGGAGCGTGGAGCGTGCGCTGCCGGGACGCCTGACCGGCAACGGGGCCGATGCCCCGCCGAGTGTCCCCGCCAAGTGTCAGTGGGTGCGGGTTTACTGGACCCATGAACCTCGCACAGCACATCGCCCTCGTCGACGAGCTGTGCTACCGCCCCTTTCCGGCGGAGCACGGCCCGTCGGACGTCGGCAGGTCAGGCCCCGGCTACCACATCGCGGTGTTAGAGAGCGAGCCCTACGGCGACCCCGCGACCCGGGCCGTGACGATCGACCAGTTCGAGAAGGACCGGGACGCGGTCTACGAGCTTCTCGCCTCGCGCTGGGGCGACACCGACCCCTACAACCTGCAGACGGTTCTGCTGCGTACCGAGCACGAGGAGATATCCCGGCCGTGGGCCGACCTCGCCGCATGCGCCGGTGTGGCGTACCTCTGGGAGGTGGAGGGCACCGGCCGCTGGGTCGCCTTGGCGGTCGCCGACCGCGACGAGGCACAGGAGGTGCACCTGCTGGCCCTGGTCACGGAGACCGACCCGCCGTAGGGGATCAGCCCCCGGCCGCTTCCCGCAGCCGTCCGAACTCCTCCGCCATGGTCTCGACCGTCCAGTGCGCGTTCAGCCCGCTCGGGTTGGGCAGCACCCACACGCGCGTGTCCCCGAACGTCCGCGACTGCGGCCCCACCTGGGCCTTGCGGTCGTCGAACGCGGCGCGATACGCGGTCACACCCACCACCGCCAGCCAGTCCGGCCGCAGCCGCTCCGCCTTCAGCGCGAGCTGCCGCCCGCCCTCCCGGTACTCCTCGGCGCTCAGCTCGTCGGCCCGGGCGGTCGGCCGCTCCACGACGTTGGTGATGCCGAGCCCGTACGACAGCAACTCCCGCTGTTCGGACGGCTTCAGCAGCCGGGGCGTGAAGCCGGACCGGTGCAGTACGGGCCAGAAGCGGTTGCCGGGGCGGGCGAAGTGATGGCCCGTCGCGGCCGTCATGAGCCCCGGGTTGATGCCGCAGAACAGCACCCGCAGACCGTCCGCGACCACGTCGGGCACGACACGGTCGCGGGCGGCCTCCAGTTCCTCGGGCGTGAAGCGCGCCATGCGCGGCGTCAGAGAATCGCGCCGGGGGTGTAGCCCGCGGCCTGGGGGTGCTGCTTCACGATCTCCTCGACCCGGGCGACCACGGTCGCGACCTGGTCGCCCGCGGCGCCCGTGAAGGACAGCTTGTCGGCCATCAGCGCGTCCAGCTGGGCGCGGTCGAGCGGGATGCGGGTGTCGGCGGCGAGCTTGTCGAGCAGCTCGTTGCGCTCGGCGCCCTGCTCACGCATCGCGAGCGCGGAGGCGACGGCGTTCTCCTTGATCGCCTCGTGCGCGAGCTCCCGGCCCACGCCCGCGCGCACGGCGCCCATGAGGACCTTGGTGGTGGCGAGGAACGGCAGGTACCGGTCCAGCTCCCGGGCGACGACCGCCGGGAACGCGCCGAACTCGTCGAGCACCGTCAGGAACGTCTCCAGCAGGCCGTCCAGCGCGAAGAACGCGTCCGGCAGCGCGACCCGGCGCACCACCGAGCAGGACACGTCGCCCTCGTTCCACTGGTCGCCCGCCAGCTCGCCCGTCATCGAGGCGTAGCCGCGCAGGATCACCATCAGGCCGTTGACGCGCTCGCAGGAGCGGGTGTTCATCTTGTGCGGCATCGCCGAGGAGCCGACCTGGCCCGGCTTGAAGCCCTCGGTGACCAGCTCGTGCCCGGCCATCAGCCGGACCGTCTTCGCCAGCGACGAGGGGGCCGCGGCGAGCTGCACCAGCGCCGTCACGACCTCGTAGTCCAGGGAGCGCGGGTAGACCTGGCCGACCGAGGTGAAGGCCTGCGAGAAGCCCAGGTGCGTGGCGATCCGCTGCTCCAGCTCGGCGAGCTTCGCGGCGTCCCCGCCCAGCAGGTCCAGCATGTCCTGCGCGGTGCCGACCGGGCCCTTGATGCCGCGCAGCGGGTAGCGGCCCAGCAGCTCCTCGATCCGGCCGTAGGCCACGAGCAGCTCGTCGGTGGCGGTCGCGAAGCGCTTGCCGAGGGTGGTGGCCTGCGCGGCGACGTTGTGCGAGCGGCCGGCCATGACCAGCTCGCCGTACTCGCCGGACAGCTTGCCCAGCCGGGCCAGGACGGCGACCGTGCGGTCGCGCATCAGCTCCAGCGAGAGCCGGACCTGGAGCTGCTCGACGTTCTCGGTGAGGTCGCGGGAGGTCATGCCCTTGTGCACGTGCTCGTGCCCGGCGAGGTCGTTGAACTCCTCGATCCGTGCCTTCACGTCGTGCCGCGTGACCTTCTCGCGCTCGGCGATGGAGGCCAGGTCGACGGTGTCGAGAACACGCTCGTAGTCGGCGAGCGCCGCGTCCGGCACCTCGATCCCGAGGTCCTTCTGGGCGCGCAGCACGGCGAGCCAGAGCTGCCGCTCCAGCTTCACCTTCTGCTCGGGGGACCAGAGCGTGGCGAGTTCGGCGGAGGCGTACCGTCCGGCGAGGACGTTGGGGATGCGGGGCTTGGCGGGAGCGGAAGTCACGTGGACGGATTCTACTGGCGATTCGTGCAGGCCAGCGCACCGGCCTTTTCGTCGGAACCTACGAGAGGCTCGCGATGCCGTGGGCGAAGGGGTGGTGCGGCGGGACCTACAGCTCGTACGGCAGCAGCTCGGGGCGCTTCGGCGGCAGGCCGTCGCCCGAGGAGCGGCCCGTGAGGCGGCGGCCTATCCAGGGCAGCAGGTACTGCCGGGCGAACCGCGCGTCCGCCGCGCGGCGCATGACCCAGCCCGGCGGCAGGGACGTCGGCATCGGCGTGCGCCACTCGGTGTCCTCGGGCTCGTAGCCGAGCGTCTGCCACACGGCCTCGGCGACCCGGCGGTGGCCCTCGGCCGTGAGATGCAGCCGGTCCACGTCCCACAGCCGGGGGTCGCCGAGCGAGGGGGCGCCGTAGAGGTCGACGACGAGCGCGCCGTGCCGGTCGGCGAGTTCGTCGACGCAGGCGAACAGCTCCTCCATGCGCGGCCGGAACCGCTCCAGGACGGGGCCCCGCCGGCCCGGGCTGCGCATCAGGACGAGCTGCTTGCACGACGGGGCCAGCCGTTCCACGGCCTCCTCCAGGAGGGCGCGCACCCGGCCCATGTCGCACTTGGGCCGCAGCGTGTCGTTGAGCCCGCCGACCAGGGTGATCACATCGGGCTCCATGGCCGCCGCCACGGCCACCTGCTCGTCGACGATCTGCTGGATCAGCTTGCCGCGCACCGCGAGGTTGGCGTAGCGGAAGCCGGGTGTGCCCGCCGCCATCCGCGCGACGAGCAGGTCGGCCCAGCCGCGGTAGGTGCCGTCGGGCAGCAGGTCCGACATGCCCTCGGTGAAGGAGTCGCCGATCGCGACGAGGCTGCTGTGGGTGGGGTTCGTGTGCATGGCGACGGAAATGATATCCCGTGCACATACCCAGCAGTCGGTCGGCCGCCGGGAGTCCCTCCCAGGCGCCTGAAGCCCAGGTCAGGCGCCGGATGCCCTGCTCAGATCCGCTGGCCGAACAGCTCCCGCAGCACGTCCTCCATGGTCACGAGACCGGCCAGCCGTCCGTCCTCCCCGAGGACCGCCGCGAGATGCGTACGGCTGCCGCGCATCGCGGTGAGGACGTCGTCCAGCGGTGTGTGCTCCCGCACGCGCGCGATGGGCCGCATGTCCCGCAGCCGGAACGGCTCATCGCGCCCGAGGGCGTCCAGGGCGTCCTTCACATGGAGATAGCCCACGATCCGCCGTCCCTCGTCCACCACCGGGAAGCGGGAGAACCCGGAGTCCGCCGTGAGCTGCTCCAGCTCGTCCGGGGTGACGCCCACGCTCGCGTAGACCACCCGCTCCAGCGGCAGCACCACATCGCGCACCGGGCGGCGGCCCAGCTCCAGCGCGTCGTGCAGCCGCTCCTGGGCGCGGTCGTCGATCAGGCCGGCCTCGCTGGAGTCCTTCACGATCTGCGCTATCTGGGCGTCCGAGTAGGAGGCGGCGACCTCCTCCCGGGCCTCCACACGCAGCAGCTTCAGCAGCGTGTTGGCGAAGGCGTTGATCGTGAAGATCACCGGGCGCAGCCCCCGGGACAGCGCCACCAGGGGCGGGCCGAGCGCCAGCGCGCTGCGCACCGGCTCGGCGAGCGCGATGTTCTTCGGCACCATCTCGCCGAGCAGCATGTGCAGATACGTGGCCAGGGACAGCGCGATCACGAAGGACACCGCGTGCCCCGCGCCCTCGGGCACGCCCATCGCGTGGAACGCCGGCTCCAGCAGATGCGCGATCGCCGGCTCGGCGACGACACCGAGCACCAGTGTGCACAGCGTGATGCCGAGCTGCGCGGCCGCCATCAGCGCCGACACGTGCTCCAGGCCCCACAGCACGCTCTTGGCGCGCCGGTCGCCCCGGTCGGCGTAGGGCTCGATCTGGCTGCGGCGCACGGAGATCAGCGCGAACTCGGCGCCGACGAAGAAGGCGTTGACGACGAGCGTCGCCAGACCGATCAGCAGTTGTACCGCGGTCACAGCTCCGCTCCCTTCTCGTCGGGCTTCTCGTCGTCGAGGGGCGCCCGCAGCCGGACGCGCGCCGCCCGGCGGCCCGCCGCGTCCAGCACCTCCATCCGCCAGCCGGCGACCTCGAGGGTGTCACCGACGGCCGGTATCCGGCCCAGCACCGTCGCCACCAGACCGGCCAGCGTCTCGTAGGGCCCCTCCGGCGCCCGCAGCCCGACCCGCTCCAGGTGGTCCACGCGCGCGGAGCCGTCGGCCGAGTACAGGGCGTGGCCGGCCTCGTCCGTGCCGGCCGGGGCGAGGTCGGGCAGCTCGTGCGGGTCGTGCTCGTCGCGCACCTCGCCGACGACCTCCTCGACGATGTCCTCCAGGGTGGCGACCCCCGCCGTACCGCCGTACTCGTCGATCACGACGGCCATCGTGCGCTTGCCGGAGAGCCGGTCCAGGAGCCGGTCGACGGTGAGCGTCTCCGGCACCAGCAGCGGTTCGCGCATCAGCTCGGAGACGTAGATCCGGGTCCGGCGCTCGGCCGGTACCGCCAGGACGTCCTTGACGTGCGCGGTCCCGACGACCGAGTCGAGGGTCCCGCGGAAGACGGGGAACCGTGACAGGCCGGTCGCCCGGGTCGCGTTCGCCACGTCCTCCAGGGTCGCCTGCACCTCCAGGGCGACGACCTGCACCCGGGGCGTCATCACGTTCTCCGCGGTCAGGTCGGCGAGGTTCAGCGTCCGCACGAACAACTCGGCGGTGTCCGCCTCCAGGGCGCCTTCCTTCGCCGAGTGACGGGCCAGCGCCGCCAGCTCCTGCGGCCCGCGCGCCGAGGCCAGCTCCTCGGCGGGCTCCACGCCGATCCGGCGCACGACCCGGTTCGCCGTGTTGTTCAGGTGGGTGATGAAGGGCCGGAACGCGGCGCTGAACCAGCGCTGGGCGTTGCCCACGGTCTTGGCGACGGTCAGCGGCGAGGAGATCGCCCAGTTCTTGGGAACCAGCTCGCCGACGACCATCAGGAACACCGTCGAAGCGGCCGTGCCGAGCACCAGGGCGAGGGTGTGCGACGCCGACCGCGAGACACCGACGTCCTCCAGCGGCCCGGCGATCAGCGCGGCGATCGACGGCTCGGCGAGCATGCCGACGACCAGGTTCGTGACGGTGATGCCGAGCTGCGCCCCGGAGAGCTGGAACGTCAGGCTCCGTACGGCCTTCAGTGCGCCCTGCGCGCCCCGCTCGCCGCGCTCCACCGCCCGCTCCAGCTCGGCGCGCTCGACCGTGGTGAGGGAGAACTCGGCCGCCACGAAGGCGCCGCAGGCGAGCGAGAGCAGGATCGCCGCCAGGAGGAGGAGCACTTCGGTCATCGGTTCACCCCCGTTCCATGGTTCTCCAGGACGGGGCGGAACGCGCGGTGTCGCGCACGGGGAGGCTCGCCCATGGGCGGACGCTCACAACCTTTCATGCTGAACCGAGTGGCCATCCAAGGGTAAAGGATGGGCAAAGTCCTTCTTTCGGCGTGCTCAGGGCGAGTCGGCGGGGACGGGTGCGAGCCGGTAGGCGCCCTCATGGGGGATGACGTTACCGGCGGTCGGCGGCGCGAAGTGAGTGCCCAGGAGGAGGGTGTCCGTTCCGGCGAGCGCGTCGAGCAGCTCGCGGCGCGTGGCCTCGGACTGTCCGGGGTCGATGTCGACGCAGGCGCCGATGCCCGGGTGGGCGAGCTGGACGGGGTGGTGGACGCAGTCGCCGGTGATCAGCGCCGTCCGTCCGCGACTGGTCAGCTCGACGGCGAGGTGGCCGGGCGTGTGCCCCGGGGTCGGGACCAGGCGCAGGCCCGGGGCGACCTCGACGCCCTCGGCGGGGACGTCGACGAGGTCGAGCCGACCCGCCTCCTCCACCGGGATCACGGAGTCGCGGAACATCTGCGCGCGGGCCTCGTCCATGGCGTACCCGGCCCAGAACTCCCGCTCCACGCGGGAGGTCAGATAGCGGGCGTGCGGGAAGGTGGGCACCCACGCGCCGTTCACCTCCCGGGTGTTCCAGCCGACGTGATCGGCGTGCAGGTGGGTGAGGATCACCAAGTCCACCGCGTCCGGGGGGAATCCGGCGGCGGTGAGGCGCGACAGGTAGTCGGTGTCGAGGTCGTGCCAGGCGGGATCGGCCCGCTGCTTGCCGTTGCCGATGCCCGTGTCGACCAGGACGCGCAGCTCGCCGACGGTGAAGGCGAAGCTGTGGCTGTCCAGGTGTGGGACGCCGTCGCCGTCGGCGAAGTGGGGGTACAGCCAGTCCTGCCCCGCGACGACGTCCGGGGTGGCGTCGGGCAGCAGCCACGGTCCGGTGGCGGGCGGCAGGGGCGTCTCGTCGATGCGGTGGACGGTGGCGTCGCCCACGGTCCAGGTGGTCATCGGTCTCTCCTTCACGTGCGACTAACGCGCGACTAGTGCATGGCGCGCTTAAAGCAATCTGTTTGCGTTAAGTCGACCGTAGGTCCTACAGTCCACTAACGCAAACAGTTAGCTTTTGCAGCTCAGGGACGTTCGAAGGGAAGCTCATGTCCTCCGCCGAACTCACGCCTCCGGAAGCGGCCCGCTGGGCCCACCGCGCCGGGCTCGTCCTGTCCGCCGACCGTCACGCCGCCGTCGCGGCCACCGCCGACCACATCCACTCCGTCGTCGCCGTCCTGCGCGAGCTGGACTTCGGCGACACCCCGCCCGCCCCCGCCTACCGCGCGGCACAGGAGGCCCACGATGCAGCCGTATGAACTGACCCTCGGCGCAGCCGCCGACGCGATCCGGGCGCGGAAGCTGTCTCCCGTCGAGCTGGTGGACTCCGTGCTGGAGCGCGTCGAGGAGGTCGAGCCGCGGCTCGGGGCCTATGTCACCGTCACCGCCGAGCACGCCCGCCGGGCCGCGCGCGAGGCCGAGAGGGATATCGCGGCCGGCCGGTACCGCGGTCCGCTGCACGGCATCCCGATGGGCCTGAAGGATCTGATCGACGCCGCCGGACTGCCGACGTCGGCCAGTTCACGGGTCAGGGCCGACCATCGCGCGCACGCCGACAGCGCCGTCGCCGCACGTCTGTCGGCGGCCGGGGCCGTCCTGGTCGGCAAGACCCACACCCACGAGTTCGCCTACGGTCTGACCACCCCGCAGACCAGCAACGCCTGGGACCGCGAGAGGGTCGCCGGCGGCTCCAGCGGCGGATCGGCGGTCGCCGTCGCCGCGGGCGCCGCCACCTTCGCCCTCGGCACCGACACCGGCGGCTCCATTCGGGTGCCCGCCGCGCTCAACGGGGTCGTCGGCCTCAAGCCGACCTACGGCCTCGTCCCGCGCCACGGTGTCACCTCGTTGTCCTGGTCCCTGGACCACATCGGCCCGATCACCCGCACCGTCGAGGACGCGGGCCTGGTCCTCGACGCCCTGGCCGGCCACGACCCCCGCGACCCCGCCTCCCTGGCCACACCGCCGGAGGACCACCGGCCGACCGGGGGCACCGACCTGGGCGGACTGCGGATCGGCGTGCCGCGCTCCTGGTACTTCGACCATGTCGACCCGGAGGTGGAGGCCGCCGTCCGGAACGCGATCGACCGGCTCCGGAGCCTCGGTGCCCGGCTCGTCGACGTCGAGATCCCCATGACCCGCTACATCCAGGCCACTCAGTGGGGCCTGATGGTGCCCGAGGCCACCGCCTACCACGAGAGCACCCTGCGCACGGTCCACGAGCTCTACCAGGCCGACGTCCGCGTCCTCCTGGAGGCCGGCGAACTGATGCCCGCCGGGGACTACTTGCGGGCCCAGCGCTCCCGCACCCTCATGCGGCGGGAGTGGGCGGTCATGCTGCGCGAGGTCGACCTCATCGCCGCCCCCACCCTCCCCATGACCGCGGTCCCGGCCGGCCAGGAGACGATCACCTGGCCCGACGGCACCGTCGAGGGAGTCTCGGACGCCTGTGTGCGGCTCTCCGCCCCCGCCAACATCACCGGGGTGCCGTCCCTGTCCGTACCGGTCGGCCACGACACCGAGGGCCTGCCGATCGGCATGCAGCTCCTCGGCAGGCCGCTCGGGGAGCGGCAGCTCCTGCGGGCCGGGCACGCCTATGAGCGGACCCGGCCCGCCCGCGAGCTCGCCCCGGCGGCCTGAACGAGCCCTTCCCCAGACGCAAAGGGTTCGCTTTAAGGTGGGTGCCGTGAGCAGACAGATGGTGCGCCCCGGCGGCCGCAGCGCCCGGGTCCAGGCCTCGGTGCACGCCGCCGTGCGCGAACTCGCCTCGGAGCTGGGCCGGGACGCCCTGACGGTGCCGCTGGTCGCCCAGCGCGCGGGCGTGACACCGTCGACGATCTACCGCCGCTGGGGCGACCTCCAGGAACTGCTGTCGGACGTGGCGGTCGAGCGGCTGCGGCCCGACACCACCCCCGGCGACCACGGCGCCCTGCCGATCGACCTGACGGCCTGGGCCGAGCAGTTCCTCGACGAGATGGCCTCGCCCGCCGGGCGCGCCTACATCCGCGACGCCCTGCTCGGCGACCCCGACGGCGGCAACGCCGGCCAGTGTTCGGCCTACGCGGCCGAGCAGATCGGCCTCGTCCTCACCCGGGCGGCCGGGCGCGGGGAGCGGACACCCGACGTCGAGACGGTGATCGACCAGGTCGTGGCGCCCATGATGTACCGCATCCTCTTCCGCCCGGACGGCCTCGACGCCGCCTACGCCCGGCGGCTCGTGGCCGGGGTTCTCGCGGCGGCCGGAGACACTCCTCGGCCGAGGGACACTCCCTAGCCGTTGAGGGGCTTGACCCAGCGCCGCCAGTGGTCCTCGCGGTGATAGCCGGCCGCGGCCCAGGTGTGCTGGGCCTGTTCGTTGGCCTCCAGGACCATGGCGTCGACGCGTCGCCCGCCCAGGGCCGCGAAGCGCTGTTCGGCGGCTTCGAGCAGGGCGGTGGCGATGCCCTGCCGGCGGTGGTCGGGGTGTACGGCGAGGCGGTAGGCGGAGCAGCGCCATCCGTCGAAGCCCGCTATGACGGTGCCCGCGAGGACACCGTCGCGCTCGGCGAGGATCAGGGCCTCGGGGTCCCGCGTGATGAGGCGGGCCACTCCGTCGTGGTCGTCGCTGATGCTGGTGCCTTCCGCGGCTTCGCGCCAGAACCGCAGCACGGTGTCGATGTCCGAGAGGGCCGCGCAGCGGATGTGAAGATCGCTCATGGGGCGAGCCAAGCAGAACGCCGGCCGGTACGGCGATCGGGTTTCAGTACCCGGACACCGCCCGTTGGTTAGGGTGACAGCCGGAGACTGACGGCGCCCGCGCGGGCCGAGTCGGACACGACGGGGGGCTCGTTCGTGGGGAGTTGGCGCCCAGAGGTCATGGCTGCCCGGCGGTCGGCGCCCGCGGTGCTGCCCCCGGCGCCGCGCGGCTTGCTCGGTCTGATCGCGGTCCTCGCCGCGCTGGTGGTCGTCGCGCTCGGGGTCCGGTACGCCGGGCACGGTGAGCCCGGCGCGGGTGACGGGTGGATCCAGTCGGCGGTGGACGGGGTGCGGCCGCCGTGGCGGTACCTCGCCCTGGCCACGGACTTCCTGGCGGAGCCCCTGGGCGCGGCGGCGCTGGTCGTGGTCACCGTGACGGGCTGCCTGCTGCTGCGGCACCCTCGCGCGGCGGTGCTCGTCGTCGTGGGCGCGGGCCTGACCGTGGGAACGACGAAGCTCCTCAAGCCCCTGGTGGGACGCACCATTCACGGCCCGGACAACCTGTCCTACCCGAGCGGGCACACCGCCTTCCTCACCGCGCTCGCCCTCGTGGTGGCGCTGCTCGTGACCGGCCGGCTCGGCCTCGGCAGGACGGCCGGCACGGTGCTCGTGCTCGGGGCGGCGCTCGTCGCCGGCGCCGCCATGGGCTGGGCGCAGGTCGCCCTCGGCGCCCACTACCCGACGGACGTCCTCGGCGGCTGGTGCACCGCGCTGGCCGTGGTGCCGGCGACCGCGTGGCTGGTCGACCGGGTGGCCGACTCCGGTCGCCGGGAACGGCATTGACGTCACGTCAGCTTCATACCGAGCGGCGGAACACCGGCTTCACCGGCCGCCCGGCCAGCCACGGGGTGGGGTCACCGGCGTCCAGTGCCTTCCGGTACACCGCACAGGCCTGGGCCACCACGTCGACGGTGTGATCGATGTCGGCATCGTCGAGTGCGCCGCTCACCACGAACGACGGCGCCAGCACACCGCCCGCGAGGAGCCGCCGCAGGAACAACGTGCGGTACTCCTGCGACGGTTGCCCCCTCTCGTCGAGGGTGGCGAACACCAGATTGCTGGCCCGGCCCCGCACGACGATGTGGTCACCGACGCCCATACCGGCCGCCGCCTCGCGGACACCGGCGGCCAGCCGCTCCCCGAGGGCGTGCAGCCGCGCGGTGACGCCCTCCTCGGCATAGGTGGTCTGCACGGCCATCGCGGCGGCCAGCGAGTGCGTCTCCGCACCGTGCGTGGTGGACAGCAGGAACACCCGGTCGCCGGAGTGACGCAGCCCGCCCCACTCCATCAGTTCGCGGCGCCCGGCCAGCGCGGAGACGGCGAATCCGTTGCCCAGCGCCTTGCCGAAGGTGGAGAGGTCGGGGACGACGCCGTACAGGCCCTGGGCGCCCGCCTCGGACCAGCGGAAGCCGGTGATCATCTCGTCGAAGATCAGGACGCAGCCGTGCCGGTCGGCCAGCTCGCGCAGTCCGGCGAGGTAGCCGGGCGGCGGCTCGGTGTGGGTGGCGGGTTCGAGGATCAGGCAGGCGACCTCGCCCTGATACCGGGTCAGCAGCTCCTCCGTGGCGGCCAGGTCGCCGTAGGGGAACGCCACGGTGAGGTCGGTGGTCGCCGCCGGAATGCCGGCGGACATCGCGGTGGTGCCGATGAACCAGTCGTCGACGGAGAAGAAAGGATGGTCGGAGCAGAGGGCCACCCGGGTACGCCCCGTGGCGGCGCGGGCGAGGCGCACCGCGGCGGTGGTGGCGTCGGAGCCGTTCTTCGCGAACTTCACCATCTCGGCGGTCGGCACCGTGGCCAGGAAGCGTTCCGCGGCCTCGACCTCCATGACGGAGGGCCGTACGAAGTTGCTGCCGCGGTCGAGTTCCCGCCGCACCGCCTCCAGCACCCGGGGATGGGCGTGGCCGAGGCTGACCGACCGCAGGCCTGACCCGTACTCGATGTAGCGGTTGCCGTCGACGTCCCACACATGGGCGCCGCGGCCGTGGCTGATCACCGGGGCCAGGTTCTCGGGGTACTGGTCGTCGCCCTTGGCGTAGGTGTGCGCGCCCCCGGGGATCATGGCGTGCAGTCGCTCGTTCGCCGCCCGCGACCGGGGGAGGAGGAACTCTTCGGTGTCCACGCTCACTTCACCTTTCCATGTGCTTCAGGACCTCGGCGAGGCTCGGCGCCTCCCGGTCCCGCTGGGACATCGAGCTGACCGGCAGCGGCCAGTCGATGGCGAGCTCCGGGTCGTCGAAGGCGATCGTCACGTCCTCGGCCGGATCGTGCGGCCGGTCGATCCGGTACGAGGTGTCGGCCGTCTCGGTCAGCGCCTGGAAGCCGTGCGCGCACCCCGCCGGGATGTACAGGGTCGTCTGCGTCTCGCCGGACAGGTCGAAGGTGGCCACGTTGCGGTAGGTCGGTGAGTCCGGCCGCAGGTCCACGACGACGTCGAAGATCCTCCCGTACGAGCACCGCACGAGCTTGGCCTCGCCCTCGCCGGAGCGCAGATGCAGGCCGCGCAGCACGCCCCGGACCGAGCGGGACACGCTGTCCTGGAGGAAGGCGTCCGGGTCGAGGCCCACCGAGCGGACCACGTCGGCGTCGAAGGTGCGGCAGAAGAAGCCGCGTTCGTCGGCGTGGGGGGTCGGCTCGAAGAGGAACGCCCCCGCTATCTCCGGGACTTCGGTCGCCTTCATGGAGTCTCCTTCGCCGGGAACAGGGCTGCCGTCAAGGCGCTGAAATGGTCCGCGAGTTGCCGGCCGGCAACTCGGTTCCGCTCTGCCAGGGTCTGCCGCAGCTCCGCCGAGCGCTTCTCCAGCTCCCGGAACTGCTCCAGCAGCCGGTCGGCGTCGACCTCGCGGGCCGGGTGGCAGTACGCGGCGAGGCCCATCCGGTCCATGAGCGCGTCGCTCTTCGCCGCGTAGCTGAGCGCGAGCGTCGGCGTGCCGGCCTTCAGCGCGCAGATCAGGTTGTGGTACCGGGTCGCCACCACGGTGTCCGCGGCCGCCGTCTCCTTCATCAGGTCGGCCAGCGACACCGCCTCCGCCGCGGTGACCAGCGGCGAGTCCACCGCGTCGAGGATCGCGGAGACCACGGGCGCGTCGCACGCGTCGCCGGTGAGCAGCCGGACCGGTCTGCCGTCCTCGACCAGCGCGCGGACGAAGCGGGTCGTCCCGTCGAGGTAGCGCCGGTGGATCTCCTCGGCCCGGGCGCGGTCGTCGTCGCCGCCGTGGAAGTCCATGACGCCGACGCAGACCAGGCCCGGTGGGCCCGAGGGTGCGCCCGCCTCCGGTGCCGGCAGGGCGAAGGCGAGATCGGGACAGACCTCGTCGCGCGCGGTGTCCACGCCCATCTCCCGCATCGCGTCGCGGGACGGGGCGTCCCGGTACGACCGGTACGCGGCCAGCCGCGCCGACCAGCGCACCAGGGCCCGGGTCGGACGGTTGCCGATCGGGGCGGCGCCGACGCCGACCAGCGCGACCCGGGCGCCGACCAGCCGGCCGCTCGCGCAGAGCAGGAACAGGGAGTACGGAAAGCCCCACGGCCGCAGCGGCAGCGTGGCCTCCAGGACGCCCATGCCCGGCACGATCACCACATCGTGCCGGCGCACCCAGGCGGCGGTGCGGACCACGTCCACGAGTTTGCCCAGGCCCTTGCCCGCGATCGCGCCCGCACGGGACGCGGTCCGGTACTCCCCGCGGTACCAGTGCAGCCGCGTCGCGGGGATCCCGTACCGGGCCGTGACGACCTCGGGTCCGCCGCAGAGCGCGTCCACGACCGCGTCCGGGTGCTCGGCGCGGAGATACCCGAGTACGGCCTCCAGCGACCCGTCGTTGCCGAGGTTGCCGGAGCCGAGCAGACCGAACACCCCGACGCGCACGGGAGTTCTCATGTCCGCCGCCCCTCGCGTCCCGCGACGAGGTCGTCGACGGAGACGGTGAGCTTCGCCGGGTCGACCGGGGCGCGGTCCTCGACCCGCTCGCCGGCGCCCGGCCGCACCCGGCTGGTCATCCACGCGGCCAGGTGGCGGTAGCAGGCGCGCCGGTCGGCCGCGGAGAGCGGCGCCCGCTGGATCGCCGAGACGAAGCCCCCGACGTACTCGGCCAGCAGCCGGGGCGTCGGGTGCAGCCGGCCCGCCCGGCGCGGGTCGAGGTTGACGCACCGGGAACGCTTGGAAGGGTTCGCCCGTTCGGCGCGGGTGGGATGGTCGCGGCGGAAGTACAGCAGCTCGGGCACCTGGTGGAAGGGCCCCTGCAGCACGATCTGGGCGACGAAGGTGCGGTCCGCGTGGTGGTAGCTGTCGTGCGGCTTCACCCGGCGCAGCATGTCGGCGCGCATCACCCCGTAGAAGTCGTCGCCCCCGGGCTCGAACAGGAAGCTGCGGAAGCGCTCCGGCGCGTGCGGGGAGGCGGTGGCGAGCCCGTACTCGTACGGGACCTTCACCCGCCCCTCGCCGTCGATGACCGCCTGGTCGGAGTGGGCGAGGACCAGGTCCGGCCGCGCGTCCAGCGCCTCCACACAGCGCCGCAGCAGGTCCCGGGCGTAGAGGTCGTCGTGCGAGGCCCACTTGAACAACTCGCCGCGGCACTCGGTGAACACGTAGTTGTGGTTCGGCGCGGCGCCGATGTTGCGGGTCAGCCGGATGTACCGGATGCGCGAGTCCTTCTCGGCGTACCGGCGGCAGATGTCCTCGGTCCCGTCGGTCGAGGCGTTGTCGGAGACGACCAGCTCGAAGTCCTCGTAGGTCTGGCCGAGCAGGGCGTCGAACGATTCGGCGAGGTACTGCTCGCCGTTGTACACGGGCAGGCCGATGCTCAGCCGGGGATGGGCGGTCATGACGTCCTCACTTCCGGGATGGGATGGTGCCGGTGCTCGCCGAGGGCGGACCGCAGATGCAGCCACCACACGGCCGACGCGCAGCCGGTCGCGGCGGCGACGCCCCAGGCCGAGCCGACCGTGCCGCCCAGGACCGCGCCGCCGAGCCCGCCGGCGACATAGCAGGCGGAGGCGAACAGCTGGCAGCGCAGGCTGCGCCGGGCCGCGGCGAGCGCGCGCAGCCCGGCCGCCGCGCCGGTGCCGAGGCCGGCGCCCGCGACGCCGAGGGTGACCGGCACGATGAGCTGTGCGGCGGAGTGCCAGACGTCGCCGAGTACGAACGCGCCGAAGCGGTCCGGCATCAGGAGCAGTGCCCCGCCCCAGAGCAGGGCGGCAACGGCCTGTCCGCCGCCCAGCAGGAGGCAGAACCTGCCGAGTCGGTGCGGGGCCCGGCGCAGCACCCGTGCCGCCTCCGAGACGGTGACCAGCGACAGCCCCATCAGCACGGCGAGGAACGGTCCGAGCAGGAGCTCGGCGCCCCGGACCGCGCCCACCGCGCCGACCCCCACGATCGCGCCCAGTCCGTACGCGCGCAGTTGGCTGGCGCCGCTGAGGCTGACGTTCTCGACCAGGTACCGGTAGCCGAGGTCGCGTTGCTCGCGCAGCCACGCGCGGGCCCGGGTCACCCGGGGCAGGATGCCGGACTGGACGTAGCCGTACCCCGCGGCCACCGTGGCGGACGCGCCCCAGGCGAGCACGAAGGCGGCGACGCTGCCCACCCGGGCCGCCACGACCATGGCGGGGACGAGCGCCACGCCCCACACGAGGTCGTTGACGAACGCCTTCCGCCCGGCGCCCGCGGCGAAGAACGCGTACCGCCAGGCGTCCTGGAGCAGCAGCCCCGGCAGCATGACGCCGAGACAGGCGAACGCGGGCCCCACGCTGCCGCCGAGAGCGAGGCCGACCGCAACACAGGCCGCACCGATGGCGGCACCGACGCCGAGCGCGGTACCCGACGACCGGGCCACCGCCCCGCGCCAGGACGCGTCCGGCACACCGCTGAAGCGCACCACGAGCGGGTCGGTGGCGAGACCGCGGGAGACGTTGAGCACCACGCCGTACGTCACCCAGGCGAGGCTGAACACGCCGAACGCGGTCACCCCCAGCGAGCGGGCCACATAGATGCCCACCGCGAAGTTGCTGATGCTGGAGGCCGCCTGGTCGGCCAGTCCCCAGGACAGCCGGCCGACGAAGGCCCGCCGCGCGGATCCGGCCGGTGCCGCCGGCGGCGTCCCGGGATTCTCCTCCTCGGTGTTCATCGGTCTCACGCCTTGATCAGCCCGGCGTCGCGCAGGGCGTCGGCCGCGGCGGCGACGGTGTCGAACGGCAGCCCCGACCGCTCGGCGACGTCCAGCAGACCGTGCTCTCCGTCGGAGAGGCTGAGCACCCACAGCATGGCCATCTGGGCCTGCTTCGCGTCGCTGCGCCCGCCGAGCGAGTCGTACAGCCCGCGCCTGCCGAGCTGCGGTTCGCCGTAGGGGCTGAGGTTGACGTACCGCCGGTTGCGGTCCAGCACCGAGAACGCCTCGCGGCAGACGGCGAGGGTGTCCGCCATCGCCTCCGGGGACACGAAGTCCGGGTTGTCCGCCGAGGTGTGGTACTCGGGGTATCCGGCGTACGGGGTCCGGCTCAGCGAGCCCACGCCGAGGTCGAACCCGGGCGAGCAGTACTGCCGCTCGTCGTAGCCGTACGGAGTGAACTCGGTGACGCGGTGCGGGCGTTCGGACGCGGTCAGCACATGCCGCAGCACCCGGTCGATCTCCGCGTCGCCGCGCCTGCTCCGCTTGTACGTCAGGTGCCCCGAGTCGCCCGCGCAGGCCAGCACGAGGCCGTGCTTGACCCGGTCGATCCGCTCCGCGTTGCGGGCCAGCCAGGTGATCGCCCCGATGGTTCCGGGCGCGAAGATGAACCGGTAGGTGTAGTACGGCTTCTCCGCCGCCAGCGCCCGGGCCAGGAACACCGCCACCGCGACGCCGGCCAGGTTGTCGTTGGCCAGCGACGGATGGCAGACATGGCAGGAGACGATCACCTCGTCGGCGACCTGCCCGGGCACCACGTGCTCGGCGTAGGTGAGGTGACCGTCCGCGAGGGTGGAGTCGACACGGACCTCGTACTCGCCCTCCGGCAGCGCGTCCAGGGTCTCCTGGGCCAGGCAGAACCCCCACTCCGGCTTGTAGTAGCTGGTGCGGTACGGCACCCAACCCGGGTGCTCCGGCAGGGTGTGCAGGTGTGCGCGCAGCTCGGACAGCGGCATGGTCCGTGACACCGGCACGCTGTAGCCGAGCACATGCAGGCTGGACGCGGCGAAGTCGACGACCCGCTTGCCGGAGGCGTCGGCGATGTACGCGTCCCGGATGTTCCACTCCTGCGGCACCGTCCAGTCGAGCACCTGCGTCCCGGTCGGCACCTCGTGCACCCGCAGCGGGACGTACTCGTCGACGATCTCCAGGGTGGCGCGCACCCCGTCGCCGGTGATGCTCCGGCAGAGCGGGTACATCCGCTCCACCAGAGCATGCATCTCCTCGCCGACAGCGGTCATCGGCGCCACCGCAGGGTGTCGTCGACGGCACCGGCGTCGGACGCCGCGCGCAGCACGGCGAGTCGGGTGAAGCGCTGCTCGAAGTCCTCCTGGGTGAGGCCGTGTTCGCGGTAGGCGTCGGCGAGTTCGAGCGCGCCCCGCTTCACCGTCCACTCGCAGTCGAAGCCGGGGATCGCCGCGCGGAACCGGGAGAAGTCCACCCGGTACGACCGCGGGTCGGCGCCGTTCTCCCCGGTGATCACCACCTTCGAACCGGACACCGCCTCGGCGACCTGCTCGGCGATCTCGGCGACCGTGACGTTGTTGGTCTCGCTGCCGATGTTGAACGCCCGGTCGTGCACCGCTTCCCGCGGCGCGGTCAGCGCGGCCGTGAAGGCACGGGCGATGTCGGCGGCGTGCACCAGCGGCCGCCAGGGCGTGCCGTCGGAGAGGACGAGGACCTCGCCGGAGAGGAGCGCGTGGCCCACCAGGTTGTTCAGCACGATGTCGGCCCGCAGCCTGGGGGAGTAGCCGAAGGCGGTGGCGTTGCGCATGAACACCGGGGTGAAGTCGCCGTCGGCCAGCGCGTGCAGGTCGTCCTCCACCCGCACCTTGGACTCCGCGTACGGCGTCACCGGGCGCAGCGGGGCGTCCTCGCCCACCAGGTCGTCGCCGCCCGCCGCGCCGTAGACCGAGCAGGTGGACGCGTACAGGAAGCGCCGCACCCCGGCGTCGCGGGCCAGCCGGGCCAGCCGTACGGAGGCGTGGTGATTGATGTCGTAGGTGAGCTCCGGCGCCAGCGATCCCAGCGGGTCGTTGGACAGCGCGGCGAGGTGGATCACGGCGTCCACCCCGGCCACGTGCTCGGCGGTGACGTCGCGCAGGTCGACGCGGTGGCCCGACGGGTCCGCGGGCGACGGGCCCAGCACGCAGTCGGCGAAGAGTCCGGCGTCGAGGCCGACGACCTCGTGCCCGGCGGCGCTGAGGACCGGGGCCATCACGGTGCCCAGATAGCCCTGGTGACCGGTCAGCAGTACGCGCATGGTTCATCCCCCCAGATGGAGCGTGAGTTTGTTGACGTCGAACGCCTCGGCGTAGCGCTCGTGGCATTCGATGCCGCGGATCCGTGCGAGACCGAGGAAGGCCTCCCGGTCGTACCAGGGCCGGTGCCGCTGCGAGGGGTAGTGCTCCTGCAGCAGCCGCACCTTCCGCTCGGCGGTCTCCGTCGACAGCGGCTGGTACGCCGCCGGACGGCCGAGATCGCCGTCCCACTTGACGATCTCGTAGCCCAGTACGAGGTGGTCGCGGAACGCGGTGGGCAGCAAGCGCGCCAGGCCGCGGTGGTCCTGGTGCGCGTCCTCGGTACGCGGGGCGAGGATCAGGTCCGGATCGGTCCGCTCGCGCAGCTCCTCGACCGCGGCCTTGGCCTCCTCCCAGTGCGCGGGCAGCCGGCCGTCCGGCAGCTTGAGCACCGTCAGCCGCAGGTCGGCGCCCGGGCAGAAGGCGGCGAGCGCGGCCCGCTCCTCCTGCTCCCGCTCGCCGCCCCCGCCGGAGAGCACCAGCGCGTCGACACGGACACCCGGCCGCGCGAGGCACAGCGTCAGCAGCGTGCCGCCGGCGCCGATGGCGATGTCGTCGCAATGCGCGCCCACCGCGACGATCCGGTCCAGGGGCCCCGCCCCGAGCCGGATCACGCCCTGGCTCCGACGCTGTCCCGCTCCCACACGGCCCACGGCCGGTCGCCCCGGGCGTACGCCTCGTCGAGCGCGGCCCGCTCCTTCACGGTGTCGGTCGGCTTCCAGAAGCCGCGGTGCTGGTGCGCCACCAGCCGTCCCTGCTTGGCCAACTGGGCGCAGCCGTCGGCGACCAGGTCCCCGTTCTCCGGGATGTGGTCGAAGACCTCCTGACGGAGCACGAAGTAGCCGCCGTTCTCCCACAGCGGCATGTCGCTCACCGCGGTGATGCCCCCGACCAGGCCGTCCTCGCCCAGGTCCACACAGTGGAACGAGGACTGCGGCGGAACCACCATCATCGACGCGCCCGCGTCACGCCGGGCGAACCGGTCGATCATCTCCGGCAGCGGGGCATCGGTGAGCACGTCGGCGTAGTTGGCGAGGAACATCTCGTCGCCGTCCAGATGGTGCCGCACCCGGCGCAGCCGCTCCCCGATCGGCGACTCGATGCCGGTCTGCGCGAACGTGATCGTCCAGTCCGCGATGTCGGTGGACAGCAGCTCGGTCCGCCCGTCCCGCAGCACGAAGTCGTTGGACGTCGTCTCCTCGTAGTTGAGGAAGAAGTCCTTGATGTGATGGGCCCCGTAGCCGAGGCACAGGATGAACTCCTTGTGCCCGAAGTGCGCGTAGTAGCGCATGACATGCCAGATCAGCGGCCTGGGTCCGACCATCGCCATCGGCTTGGGCACGTCGTCCGCCGCGCCGCTGCGCATCCGCATCCCGTAACCGCCGCAGAACAGAACGACCTTCATGCCTTGACCTCGACAATGCTCAGTTCCGGGATGGGGAAGACCAGCCGGCCGCCCCACTCGTGCACGAAGGAGAGCTGCTCGACCAGCTCGGCCCGCAGGTTCCAGGGGAGGACCAGCACGTAGTCCGGTTTGTCGGCGGCTATCTGCTCGGGCGGCAGGATCGGGATGCGGGTGCCGGGCGTGAACCTGCCGTGCTTGTACGGGTTGCGGTCGACCGTGTACGCGAGCAGGTCGGGCCGGATACCGCAGTGGTTGAGCAGGGTGTTGCCCTTGCCCGGGGCGCCGTAGCCGACGACCGTCTCGCCGCGCTCGGCCGCCTCGATGAGGAAACGCAGCAGGTCCCGGCGGACCTTGGCCACCCGGGCGGAGAACTCGGTGTACCCGGACAGCTCTTGCAGCCCGGCGGCCTTCTCCCGGGCGAGTACGTCGGCCACGCGTGCGGTCGGCTCGCCGGCCACCTCGGCCGGCCGGGCCCACAGCCGGATGGAGCCGCCGTGCGTGGGCAGCAACTCGACGTCCACGAGGGTGAGTCCGCCGCTCGCAAGGGCCCGGATCGCGGACGCGACCGTGTAGTACTGGAAGTGCTCGTGGTAGATCGTGTCGTACTGGTTCTCCTCGATCAGGGTCAGCAGGTGCTGCACCTCGATGGAGACCCAGCCGTCGTCGGCGACCAGGGCGCGCAGACCCTCGGTGAACCCGACCACGTCGGGGATGTGCGCGTACACGTTGTTGGCCACGACCAGGTCCGCCGGGCCGTGCTCGGCGCGGACGGCCGAACCGGTGTCCGGGCTCAGGAACTCCGTGAGCGTGGGCACGCCCGCGTCGCGCGCCGCGGCACCGACGTTCACCGACGGCTCGATGCCCAGGCAGCGGATCCCCCGGTCCACCACGTGCTTGAGCAGGTACCCGTCGTTGCTGGCCACCTCGACCACGAAGGCCTCGGAGCCGTCGGTGCCGAGCCCCACCCGCTGGACGGCGTCGGCGACGAAGGTGCGCGCGTGCTCCACCCAGGACGTCGAGTACGAGGAGAAGTACGCGTACTCCTTGAACGTCTCCTCCGGCGTGATGAGCGGAGGGATCTGCGCGAGCCAGCAGTCGGTGCAGACCCGCAGGTGCAGCGGGTACGCCGGTTCCGGCTGGTCCAGTTGGTCCGCGGCGAGAAAGCTTTCGCAGGGCGGGGTCGCCCCCAGGTCGACGACGCTCGCCAGCGCCTCCGAGCCGCAGAGTCTGCATCGTGTCATTTACTGCCCCCCATTGATTCGGTCCCCATGGATGCGGTCCCCGATGATTCGGTCCCCGTTTGATTCCGACCGCCCCGCGATCGCGGTGCGGTACCCCTCCACCAGGCGCTCCAGGCCGACGGCCGGGCTGAAGCCCTGCTCGTACCGCCTCCGGGCCGCCTGGCCCATCTCCCGGTTGCGGGCTTGCTCCGCCGTGATCCGGCGCAGGCGGTCCGCGAGCGAGGCGGTGTCGCCCGGCCGGTGCAGCAGCCCGGTCACCCCGTCCTCGACGAGTTCGACGAAGGCCCCGTGACCGGCGGCGACGACCGGGACCCCCGCCGCCATCGCCTCGACGACGACCAGGCCGAACGCCTCCAGCCACGTCGAGGGAGCCACCACGGCGACGGCCCGCGCGATGGCCTTCCGGCACTCCGCCGTGTCGTACAGGCCGACGTAGCGCACATCGTCCCGGCCCGCCGCCCAGGCGATCACCTCCGGCTCCAGCGGCCCCGTGCCGGCGATCACGAGCGGCACGCCCGCACCGCCGCCCGCGGCGACCTCGTCCCACGCGGCCATGAGCAGCCGTACGCCCTTGGCCTCGGCGAGCCGGCCGAGATAGAGCAGATGCTCGCCGGCGCCCTCTCGGCACGTCCCCGGGTCGGGCACGAAGTTGTGCTTCACCGTCAGCCGCTCGGGCGGCATGCCGGCCCGCACCAGGACGTCGCGCTGCGCCGCGGAGATGCAGAAGAACCGCTCCACGCCGGTCCACCACCGCCGCCGGTTGACCGACAGGCTGACCGCGAGCGGCACCGTCGCCAGCCGGGAGCCGCGGTAGCAGCCGTGCCGGACGGCGGGCAGCGGCGTCGACCCGACGCACGCGGTGCAGGGCCGGCCGTCCCGCTGCAGCGTGCCCGGCGGGCAGATCTGCGTGTAGTTGTGCAGCGTGGCCACGGCGGGCACACCGGCGTCGGCGCAGGCGGCCAGCACGGCGGGCGACAGCAGCGGGAAGACGTTGTGGACGTGCACCACGTCCGGCCGCTCGGCGCGCAGCCGGGCGGCGAGTTCCGCCCGGACCGCCGGGTTCCACGGCACCAGCAGCGGTATCGCGGCCTTGCCCGGCAGGGAGCGGGCGGCGATGTCGTCGCTGCGCCGCTCGAACACCCCGACCCGGTGACCGGCCTCGCGCAGCAGTGCCACCTCCTGGTCGACGACCTTGTTCTCCCCGCTCGGCTGTGCCGAGGCGTAGCGGTTGTGCACCACGAGGACATGCATGGTCAGCTCACCTCCGATCTCTGGGCCCATCGCGGAATGCGTCGTGCGGGCGCTTCGGGCGTCGAAGGCGCTTCGGAAGGCGCTTCAGAAGGCGCTTCGCTCGTCGAGCGGGGAGCGGCCCCGGCGGGTGCCGCCAGCAGCGAGGCGGCCACGGCCAGATGCAGCAGATACGGCGAGGCGTCGCCGAGCCCGGCCTCGGTGTACGAGGCGATCGCGCAGTAGCTGATCAGGAAGATCGCGCAGGCCCTCTGCAGCGACGGCGGTCGCAGCAACGCGACGCCGCCCAGCACGATGAAGACCGCCGCCACCAGGGCGACTCCGGCCAGGCCCTGCTCGTGGTAGACGGCGAGCCAGCTGTTGTCGATCGGCAGCCCGCCGAACGACTTGTCGCCCAGGCCCGCGCCGAACCACTGCTCCGAGGTCGTCCGGGGCGCCGCCAGCAGGGCGTTCCAGACCTTGGCCCGGCCGGTGAGGCTGGTGAAGTTCTCCTGGCTCTGCCCGCGCAGGAACCACGCCTGCAGCGCGGCGTTGAACCCCACCGCGGCCACGGCGGCGCACCCCACCGCCCAGGCGAAGAACCGGCGGGCGGCGGCGCTGGTCAGGACGAGCGAGCCGATCGCCAGCACCAGCCCGGCCAGCAGGCCGAGCGTGGCCGTCCGGGTATGGGTCAGCGCGAGCAGGAGAAGCGACGGCACGACGACCAGCGCCGCGCTGCCCCGGTCGGTCCGCCGGCCCAGGACGAGCAGCACGGTGAGCCCGATGATCACCGCGGCGTACTGCCCGATCTGCGGCGGGGTGAGCGGCCACAACGCGCCGACCAGCCGCCCGCCGTAGAGCTCGGGCATGGCCGCGCCCGGTGAGACGGCCAGGCCCGCGGCCACCGACCCGAGGACCGCGAAGTACATCCGGATGTGATGCCGTGCGAACGTCAGGCCGCCGTCCCACCAGCGGCTGAGCAGCCACAGCGTGGTGACGAAGAGGCCCAGCCGGGCGCAGCGGAACAGCGCGCCGAACCCGGACTCCAGGCTCGCGCTGGAGATCACGCTGACCACCAGCAGCAGCGTGAGCAGGAACACGAAGGCACTGGGCCGGATACGCAGCCGTGGATTGACCGCGAGTGCCAGCGTGAACGCGGCGACCAGCGCGCCCATCGTGACCATCTGGATGAGCGAGCGCGGCAGCGGGACGATGGTCTTCGCCCCGGCGGAGCCGAGCGTGTTGAGGATCAGCAGCCCCCAGGCGGTACCGACGATCCTCGGCATCCGGGACGTGGTCATCTCAACCACCCTCCCGTGCGCGGAAGGTGCTGCCCGCGTCCTGCCGGTACGGCGTGCCCTGCCACTGCCCGGAGTCGAGCACCCGGCTCGGGTCGTGGGCGACGAACTTCCACGGTCCGACGTAGGTGTTGTCGTGCCAGCGGTTGTGCTGCTCGCGGGTGATCGCCTCCGCCACCCGCTCGCCCTGGTAGGGCGACCAGTCCGGATAGGTGCCGTAGTTGGCCAGCACCGCCATGCGGTCGCACTTCGCCGTGCACCCGACGACGGACGGGTCCAGCACGAAGCGGTTGTGGTGGATGTCCACCCGCTGGGTCTTCCATCGGCAGTCGGCGTAGAGCGGTGCCCTGGCGATCCCCGGCCGCGCGCAGCGGTCGGTGTCCTTCACCAGCAAGGTGCAGTCACCGGACGAGGTGTTGGCCGGGCTGTTGCAGAACCGGTCGGCGTTCTCCCACAGGGTGATCCCGGACCAGTTGTTCTCCAGCACGTTCCGGTAGATCTCGATCTTGTCCGTGCGGGCACGGATGCGGGGTTCGCCGCCGGACTCGGACAAGTAGACGGTCGCGAAGGGGAAGGTGTCGCCGCGGTCGGCGGACCTGCGGCCCTCGACCCGGTTGTTCCGGCGGATCGTGTTCTTCCGGATGACCGCGTTGTAGCTGGTCTCGTAGATCAGCGCGGCGCCGTCGTTGGCCTCCAGCACATTGTCCTCGATGCGGAAGTCGTTGTTGTTGGTGTCCGCCCACAACCCCGCTCCGCGGTTGTCGTGCACCCAGTTGCCGCGCACATCGGCGCCGTCGACGGCCCAGAACTTGATGCCTCCGGTGCAGCCGCAGCCCTCCCGCCGCCGCTCCCAGTCGTCGGTGTTGTTGCCCGTGATCTCGTTGCCCTCGACCACCAGGCCGCTGATACGGCCCTTGGCCTTGTACGCGTTCATGCCGTACTGCCCGTTGTCGCGCAGGCAGCTGGCCCGGACCCGCTGGCGGGCACCGGCCATCAGCCCGGCGCCGGAGTTGTTCCGGATCGTCGCGTGCTCGATCACCCAGCCGTCGGCCGAGTCGTGGTTGACCACGCCCTCGTTGTGCGGCGCGACGAACCCCCGCACCGTCAGATGGCGGATGGTGACATCGCGGGCGGTGCCGCCGAACGCGTACTGGTTGGTCCTCCGGCCGTCGAGCACCGCACCCGGCGCCCCGAGGTAGCGGTTCCCCTTCTTGGGGATGACCTGGGCGTAGCGGTCCGGCTCAAGCCGGTGCTTGCCCGGCCGCAGCCAGAACGTGGTGTTCGGCGGGTTGCTCTTGGTCTTCGCGGCCAGGTCGCCGGTCACCGAGGGGTCGACCGTCACCGCGCCCGCCGGCGCCTTCGCGGGCCCGGCCGCGGGATGGGCGCACACCCGGGCCACGGAACGGGCCGTGGCCGCGGACGTGGACGGCGCGGTGCCGGGCTCCGGCCGCGCGCCCGGCGTGCTGTCACAGCCGGTCACCGCCAGCAGGGCCAACGCCAACGACACCGCCGGTAACGCCCGGTGCGGCCATTTGATCCCCACGCGCCCCCCTAGCCGTGGAACGTGAGGACGGTGGTGAACCCCTGCCCGCCGTCGGCGAAACCGGAGCCGACCAGCGTGGTGGAAGGCTCCTTGCGCCCGAAGCCGGCGGAGTACCAGCCGAGCGGCGGGTCGGTCTCGCCGCGATGCGCCCGCCAGGACAGCCGCCCGGGCAGGTCCAGCGTCGCGGAGCGGTCCTCGCCGTCCCGGGTCCAGGTGAGCACGGCCCGGTTCCCCACCAGGTCCACGACGATCGCCGGGCCGAGGTGGAACGCCAGACGCACGGCCCGGCCCGGGCCGCGCACCTCGTCGACCACCCTCAACTCCCGGCTCTCGGCCGTCAGTTCCACCCGGCGGCGGTGCACGGAGCCCTGGTAGCCGTCGTGCTCGGCGCTCCAGCGGGCCACGCCCTCATCGGCTGTGTCCACGACCAGGACACGGCTGCGGGCCTGCCGGGTCCACAGGAACGGCCCGCCGGAGACGGACTGGTCACCGCCGTCCAGTTCCAGGGTGTTGTGGCCGAGGGTCGACCGGAAGTACCGCCGCCACTCGGGCTGCCCGTGGTAGCAGTACGTCCCCGGATCGGCGAGCACGTCGACCCCGTCGAGCCGGACCTCCAGGGACAGCGCGTCCGCGTGAGCGTGCGCGGCGATGGACAGGAACCCGTGCGGACCGCCGTCGCAGCGGCACCAGATCTCCCCGGGGCCGCGCAGGACGGTCATGCCCGCGTCGGCGAAATGAGCCGGCCGGCTCGCCGGACGGGCGGTCACCTTCGTCGTGTACGGCTCGATGAGCGCGGCCAGGAGCGGGGTGCGCACATCGGTGCCGGTCACCTCCGGCCACCAGGCGAGCCGCCCGAACACGGCGTCCCCGGTGGCCAGCAGCGACCCCCAGCGGTCGGTGCCCGAGCCGTCCACGACCAGCCCGTGCCCGTCGTCCGCGTCCCCCTGGCGCGGCGGCCGCAGCCGGTTGTCCACGACGGCCGCGAGCGCGTCGGTCATCCGCAGCAGCACCAGCCGGATCGTCGCGGGGACCGGAACGCGCGCGGCATCCGCCTCGGCCAGCGCGGCCAGGCCGAGCTCCAGCACCAGTCCGTGATACTCGGTGGCCAGCTCGCGATTGAGGCCGGAACGGAAGGTGTTGCCGCGCAACTGCCGCTCCAGCGACCGCAGCGCCTCGGCCCGCCAGCGCGCCGAGGAGGGGAACCAGCCGAACGCGCACGCCGCCGCGAACTGCCCGGCGGTCTCGGCGATGACGTGGTTGTTCGCCGAGGAGCCCCGGCTGGGGAAGGCGGCCAGCCAGCGCTGGTGGTGCCAGATCTGGTTCAGCGCCACCGGGTTGTTCTCGAACAGCCCGGCCGCGCCCTGCCAGCCGTCGAGCAGCCGGCGGATCCACACCCAGGACAGCAGCCGGATGCCCAGCTCGATGCCGCTGATCCAGTGCACGCCCCGCAGCGGCGGGTTGGCCGTCCACCACGACCGCAGATGCGCGGCCACGCGCTCGGCGTACCGCTCGTCCCCGGTGATCGCGTAGGCCGCGGCGAGCACGGTGAGGTACTGGTGCCGGGACGGCTCCCAGATCTGCTTGATGTCCCCGACCGCGTCCTCGCTGCGGTACGGCACGTCGAAGGCGTAGCCCCCCGGCGCCCGGCGCCCGGTCTTCGGGTCGTGGCACCAGTCCGGGTCGGCCAGGTCGTCGCGGTCCACCCCGAAGTACGTGGCGTGCCCGGCCATCAGCAGGTCCGCCTCGGCGACGAGACGCTTCGCGGCGTCCGGCGGCACCGAGTCGATCGTCCCGGCGGGCAGGCGGGCCGTGAAGCGGGCGCCGGTCACGCTCGGGCAGTCCGGCCGCGCCGACCGCCACAGCCGTCTGCGCACCACGTCGGCCGCCCGGCCGCCGACCTCCCGCGGTCCCATCCGGGACAGCCGCCGTAAGTACCAGCCCGCGGTCATGGTCATCGCGTCCTCGCCAACGTCACCGGCGCGCCGCCGGCCAGACCGGCCCGCACGGCGAGAGTGGCCGACGTGGTGGCGACCAGTGACTCGAGCGGCACCGGCATCGGCCCGCCGGTCCGCACGGCCCTGACGAACGCGGCCAGCTCGGCGTTCTGCCCCTTGTCCCGGGCCTTGGGCAGCCGCGAACTGACCCACCGCTCGGGGCCGTGGACCGAGGCACGGACGAAGTCGTCGAGCCGCAGCACCTTGCCGTCCGCGACGAGGTCCAGCGTCTCCTTGGGGAAGCCCGGTGCGCCGGTGGTGACGTAGCTGATGGTGGCGGTGGACCCGTCCGGATAGCGCAGCACGACCTGCAGATCGTCGTTGCCGGGCGTGGCGAGGGCGTACACCGAGACCGGGTCGGCCCCGAGCAGCCAGCTCGCCGTGTCGATGAAGTGCCCGCCCTCGCCCTCGAACCGCGAGCCCTCCGTGCCCTGTCGGAGATACCAGCTGCCGTGCTGCAGCCGGCCCGCGTTGACCAGGTAGCGCAGGCTCGCCGGGCCGGTCCGGGCACCGAACCGCGACGTGGCCTCCTGCAGCAGCGGCGCGAACCGGCGGTTGAAGCCCACCTGCAGCCGGTCGTTGCCCGACTCCTCCACCGCGGCGAGCACACCGGCCAGTTCGTCCTCGGTGAGCGCCAGGGGCTTCTCCACGAACACGGCCTTGCCGGCCAGCAGCGCCCTCCGGGTCAGCTCGGCGTGCGAGCTGTGCCGGGTGACCACGAACACCGCGTCGATCGACGTGTCGCCGAGCACCGCGTCGAGATCGGTGGTCGCCTCGGCGAAGCCGAACTTCCG
This sequence comes from Streptomyces sp. CRCS-T-1, assembly GCF_024442335.1. Classification (NCBI taxonomy): domain Bacteria; kingdom Bacillati; phylum Actinomycetota; class Actinomycetes; order Kitasatosporales; family Streptomycetaceae; genus Streptomyces; species Streptomyces sp. CRCS-T-1. The sequence goes on from NZ_CP101651.1 coordinate 7,325,193, forward strand.
CTGCGCGTTGGCCCCGGACAGCGCGGTCGTCGTGACGACCGTGGACAACTCCACGCCGTCGCGCCCGGCCAGATGCGGCAGCAGCATCGACGTCGCGTAGTTCCCCGCGCCGACGAACGCCAGGCGCACCGGCGTCCTGGATGCACGGGCCGGACTCCGCTTCACGGTCACCGAAGGAACGGCCACCACCGGAGCCTCGGCTTCCACCGCCTGTTCGGGATACCGGAACAGCACGGCCACGGCCTTCAACTCGCCGTCCTTCAGACGCTGGTACGTCTCGACGGCGTCATCGAAGTCGGCGACGTGGGAGACCAGGGGCTCCACGTCGACCCTGCCGCGGGCGGCGAGATCGAGGAAGCACGCCAGATTGCGGCGCTCGGTCCAGCGCACATAGCCGATCGGGTAGTCCCGGCCCTCCAGCTCGTACTCCGGGTCGTAGCGGCCGGGGCCGTAACTGCGGGAGAACCGGACGTCGAGCTCCTTCTCGTAGTACGCGTTCCACGGCAGGTCCAGGCGGCACTTGCCGATGTCGACGACCCGGCCGCGGTCCCGGCAGAGCTGGGCGGCCAGCTCGACGGGCTGGTTACTGCCGCCGCCGGCGGCCAGATATACCTGGTCCACGCCGTGACCGTCGGTGAGTTCGGCGACGGCGGCTTCCACGGCCGCCGACTCGGGGTCGCCGCAGGCCGCCGCGCCCAGGCGCTCGGCGAGTTCGCAGCGCACCGGGTCGGGGTCGACGCCGACCACCCGCACCCCCGAGGCGGTGAGGAGCTGCACCACCAGCTGCCCGATCAGCCCGAGGCCGATGACCAGGGCCACCTCGCCGAGCTGCGGCTCGCCCTGGCGGACGCCCTGCATCGCGATCGACCCGACGGTGCCGAAGGCCGCGTGCCGCGGCGCGAGGCCGTCCGGCACCGGGACATAGAGGTTCTTCGGCACCCAGTTCAACTCGGCGTGCAGCGCGTGCTCGTTGCCGGCGCAGGCCACGAGGTCGCCGGCCTTCACATCGTCGACCCCGGCGCCGACCTGCTCGACCACCCCGCACAGCGAGTAGCCGAGCGGCGTGTAGGAGTCCAGCTTGCCCATCACCTTGCGGTAGGTGGCGGGCACCCCGTTGGTGGCCACGCTCTGCATGACCTTGGCCACCTGGTCCGGCCGGGAGCGGGCCTTGCCGAGCATCGACATCCCGGCCTCGGAGACCTTCATCATCTCGGTCCCCGTGGAGATCAGCGACCAGGCGGTGCGGACCAGCACACCCCCCGGCTTGCACCCCGGCACCGGCACGTCCAGCACCGCCAGCTCGCCGCTCTTGTAGTTCTGTACGACCTGCTTCACTCAAACTCCCCAGAAGTCGCGCCGCGGTACCAGTACTCGAGGGTCAGCACATGCCATAGATGCTTGGAGAAGTCCTGCTGCCCGGCGGCGTCCTCGGCGACCATCCGCCGCAGCGCGTCCCGGCGCAGGAACCCGGAGCGGACGAGCTCGCCGTCGTTGATCACCTCGCGCACCAGCGGCGCGAGATCCCGGCTCATCCAGGCCCGCAGCGGGGCGCTGAACAGGCCCTTGGGCCGGTAGACGATCTCCGTGGGAAGGATCGAGGTGGCCGCCTCCTTCAGCACGGCCTTGCCCTGCCGGCCGACGATCTTGCGATGGCCGGGAAAGGCGAAGGCGGCCTTCACCACCTCGACGTCCACATACGGCACCCGCACCTCGGTCGACGCGGCCATGCTGGAGCGGTCGGTGTAGGCGAGGTTCAGGCCTGGCAGGAACATCCGGGCGTCGCCCAGGCACATGCGGTTCACGAAGTCGTCGAGGTGGTTGTCCTCGTAGACGTCCCGGTGCTCGGTGAGCACGTCGTCGACCGTGCCGGCGAGATCCGGGTTGATCAGGCCGAGCAGCTCGTCCTGGTCGTACATCGTGTAGCTGCGCCGGAACGCGGCCTCCTCCGGCAGATCGGCGAAGGACAGGAATCGCTTCGCGAACCGCACAGAACGCAGCCCCCTGCGGCTGGTGGCGACCGGCAGCCGGTCCACGGCTGCGTACACCCCGCGCCGCACAGGTCGCGGAACCCGCTGATAGCGCAGGGCGAGCACGTTGGCCAGATGCTTGCGATACCCGGCGAACAGCTCGTCGGCGCCCATCCCCGAGAGCATCACCTTGACCCCGGCCTCCCGGGCGGCCTGGCAGATCAGATACGTGTTGATGGCGGCTGGGTCGCCGATCGGCTCGTCCAGGCTGTACGTCATCCGCGGCAGCAGATCGAGCACGTCCGGGGCGATCTCGATCTCCCGCAGGTCGACGCCGAACCGCTCGGCCACCTGCCGGGCGTAGCGCAGATCGTCGGGCATCGCCTCGAACTTCGCGTCCTCGGCGCGGAATCCGATCGTGTAAGCGGAGATCCCCGGTTGCTCGCGGGCCGCCAGCGCGGTCAGATAGCTGGAGTCCAGTCCGCCGGAGAGGAAGGTCGCCACGGGCACGTCCGAGAGCATGTGCCGCCGCGTCGACTCCTCGACGATGGCCGCCAGGTCCGGCAGCTCGCCGCCGCGGGCCCGCTCCCGCCCCTCGGCGGCGACGTCCTTCAGGTTCCAGTACCGGCCGCGCTCCACCCGCCCGTCGGGCCGGCACCTGAGCCAGCTCCCCGGCGGCAGCTTCTCCGCCTCACGGAACGCGCACCGTGAGTCCGGCACCCAGTAGTAGAGGAGCGAGGCCACCAGCGCCGCGTGGTCCACCTCCAGCGATCCGCCGGTGGCGGCGGCGAGCGCCTTGAGCTCGGAGGCGAACACCAGCCCCGCGCCGCGCCGGAGCAGGAACAGCGGCTTGATGCCCAACTGGTCGCGCGCGAGGACCAGTTCACCGGTCCGCTCGTCGAAGATCCCGAACGCGAACATGCCGCGCAGCCGGGGCAGACAGTCCGTGCCCCAGCGCCGCCAGGCCTCGAGCAGCACCTCGGTGTCGGAGGTCCCGCGGAAGCGCACCCCGGCGGCGGTCAGTTCGGCACGCAGCTCGGGCGCGTTGTACAGCTCGCCGTTGTACGTCAGGACGAGGCCGTCCGAGACCATCGGCTGGGCGCCGGTCTCCGACAGGTCGATGATGGCGAGGCGACGGTGCCCGAGGTGCACCTCGCCGTCGCCGGCGGGGTGGCTGTAGCGGCCCGCCCCGTCCGGACCGCGGTGGGCGAGGGTGTCGGTGAGCCGGTCGGCCACGATCTTCCCGTCCGGCCATCGGTATATGCCTGCGATGCCACACATGTCCTACCGTCCCTCCTGGTCGCTGTCCGGGACGCCCGCCGCCCGGATCGGCAGCCGCTCCGTCCGCCGCCGGGCTGTCCCGTTCTGCCGGGCGGGCATCTCGTCGGGGCCGCGCGGCGCCGGGTGCGGGCCGTCCCACAGGGTGCCGTCGGTCCGGTCACGCGGATCGGGGTCGATCAGCACCACGCCGAGCACCGAGATGCGCTGGTCCGCGAGCTGCCGCGCCACGGTGTGCAGCCACGCCGCGCTGCCGTGCCCGGCGCGGACGACGAGCACGGTCCGTGTGCCGAGGTACCGGAGGTCGGTCCACGCCGTGCCGGGTGTCACCGAGCCGACGCCGAGCCGGAGTTCCCGAGGTGACCCGGCCGTCGCCTCCTCGCCGCTGATCACGGTCGGGTCTCCCGGTTTCGGGCGGCGGCCCGAGAGCTGCCGGCCGGGCAGACCGTCGACGACGGCCACCGGCCCCTGTGCCGCCAGTGCCCCGGCGAGGTCGAGGGCGATCGCGCTCGTGCCGCGCGCACAGCCCAGTTCCAGCAAGGACAGCGGTTCCGCGGAGCCGCGCACGGCCCGGGCCAGGGTCGTGGTGAGCCGTGCGCGGGTCGCCCGGGTCCGTCGGCGCCGCCACAACCTGGCCCGCGCCGTACGGGGCAACTCCGCGATGACCGAGGCGCCGAGGTTCGCCGCGATGTCACGGCGCAGCACGGGGCGGTCCGCCACCACCGTGCCGACCGCGGCCACCGCGAGCCCGAGGACGAGCCCGAGGACCAGTCCGATCGCGGCGTCGGTGGCGGCGGTCCTGGGCAGCGAGTGGCGCACCGCGTGCGGGGCGTCCACGATCTGCGTGCCGGCGACCAGCTGGGGCGTGCCGATGCGCGCCTCCGCGGCGCGCTGGCCGAAGTCGGTGATCCGCGAGGTCAGTTCGGCCCGGCGGGCGAAGAGCGACTCCATGTCCGCCGACGCCTGCGGGTCGCTCTGCGGCGGTCCGTCCCCGATCGCCTTGTTGACCTGGGCGAGTTCGTCCCGCATCCGGTCACGCTGGTCGAGCAGGGTCTTGGCCTCGGCGTTCGCGGCTTCCTGTATCCGCTTCACATGGTCGGCGACGAACGCCTCGGCCAGCGCCTCGGCACGGGCCACCGCCTCCGCGTCGCTGTCACCCGTCGCGTTGATCTGCAGCAGGTTGTTGGTCAGGCCGACACCCTCGTAGTCCCGCATGAAGTCCTCCGGTTTCTCCGGGGACCCGAGGGAGCGCAGTGCCTTGTCGGCGATCCGCGTGGTGCGCAGCAGCTCCACGTCGGTGCGGATCAGCGTGCCGGGGTCGTTCGGCTGGTCCTCCTGATGCGCGACCAGCACCTTGGTCATCGCGGTCGGCGGTGGCGGCAGCAGGATCGCCACCGCCGCGCCGACGAGCAGCCCCAGCAGCGCCAGGGAGCCCCAGAGGCGGCGCCGCCTGCGCACCGCCACGACCAGTGCCTGCAGGTCCAGCAGCGGAGCGGGGGCCGACGGCTCCGATGTCGTACTGGTCGTCGTCACACCGAACCTCCCGCCGTGCCGTCGCCGACCGCGAGCGCGGGTGCGGCGGTATCCCGGGGACGTCCGGCGGATCGCGCCGGCCGGGCCCGGACCGTGCCGACCAGGACGATGCCGACGACCTCGTGCCGGGCGTCCGCACACGCCTCGGCGATGCCCGACAGCTCTCCGGCGGTCCGGCTGCCCGCGCTGAGCACGACCAGGGCCCCGGACTCGTGGCCGCGGTCGGGCACCACCGGCTGGGACACCGAGACCCGCACCACCCGCAGCCGCGGATCGCCCTCGGCCTCGGCGACGAGCTGCCCGGCGGCCCGGTGGGCGGTCTCGTCGCCGTCCGGGACGACGACCAACAGCTCTCGAGGAGACGGGACTCGCTCGCGCAGGCGGGCGCACACCCGCCGGTAGCGGAGCCGCATCCCGGCCTCGTCGCCGGACGTCTGCGGACTCGGCAGGTCCCACCGGACGTCGACGCCCAGCAGCCGGCGGATCCGGGCCCGCGGGCCGTCGTCCTCGGGCCGGTGCGCGGGCGGTTCGGCGGGAACGTCGACGGTGCCCAGCGGCGCCGAACCCAGCGCCGCGGCGATCTCCGGTTCGCCGCGCAGCCGGCTGCTCATCCGCGCGGCGGTGAGATGGCCGATGACCGCGAGCAGGAAGAACAGCAGCGCTCCGCCGACGACGAGCTGCGTCCTCGTCGGCGGTGCCTCGCCGTCCGGCCGGGCCGCGGGCCCCATGACGACCATGTTGGCCTTGCCGGCGGCCGGGTCGGCCTCGTCCAGCTTCTTCATGGCCTCCTGCAGCGTGGTGCGCAGCTTCGCCAGCTCGGTGCGGGTCTGCACGCTCTCCACGGTCCGCCCCGGATCGGCCGCGTCGGCCAGCTCGGTGATACGACGGCTGGTCTGCACCACCAGCTGCCGCAGCGCCTCGGGCCGCGCCGCCGCCTCGGAGTCGGTGTCCTCGCCCGCGATCCGCGCGGCGAAGGCGACGAACTGCTGGGCCACCTGGTCGGAGAGCCGCTGCGCGCGCTGCGGGGTGTCGGCCGTGCCCGAGATCTCGATGATGTTCCCGTCGGCGGCCTCGGCGCTCACCCGGTCCCGCAGTTCGCCGCCGTCGACCCCGTCCCAGCCGAGTGCGGCGGCCGCACGGTCGACCACCACCGAACTGCTGGCGATCTGTGCCTGAGTCAGCAGCTCGCGCTCCTCCCACGCGCCCGGCAGCAGCACGGATGCCGACGTCGTATAGCGCGGGGGAAACAGCAGGGAGGTGCCCAAGCCGACGAGCGCGCCCAGCACGGCGAGGAAGAGCAGAAGCCGCGCACGCCGACGGATAATCCGCCCGATCGTGACCAGGCGTATCGTTTCATCGTTCAACTGTGCTGCCTCATCCCTGCCTGTTACGGGTCGTCCGCGACACCGGAGCGTGGTCACGGCAGGCAGCGGCGTAGGCGGCGAGCAGCGACGCCTGCGAGTTCCGCCAGGAGAGCGGCCCGCTGATCCGCTCCTGGCCGATCTTGCCCATCCGGGCCCGCTGCTCCGGGTCGTCCAGCAGCAGCGCGATGAGCCGGGCGAACTCCGCCTCGTCGTTCGCGGGCGCGTAGACGGCCGCGTCACCGGCGGAGACGCGCGCCTCCCGGAGGTCGAACGAGACGAGGGGCCGGCCCATCGCCATGTACTCCAGGACCTTGTTCATGGTCGACACGTCGTTGAGCGGATTGCGTGGGTCGGGGGAGAGGCACACATCGGCGGTGGACAGGTAGCGCACCAGGTCGGCGTCCGGAATGCGCCCGGTGAACTCCACCTGCTCGGCGAGCCCGAGCCGCCGCGACAGCTCCACCATCGCGTCGAAGGCGTCCCCGGCCCCGACGAACACCGCGTGCCAGTCGGTCCGCCCGACGTCGTCGCGCAGCTTCGCCAGGGCCCGCAAGGCGTAGTCCACGCCGTCCTGAGGGCCCATGACGCCGAGGTAGCACAGCAGATGGGGCTTGCCCCGCTTCAACTCCGGCTCCGGCGGTACCGGTCGGAAACGGTCCGTCGCGGGCGCGCTGCGCACCACGAAGACGTCCTCCGGCCGCTTTCCGCCCCGGCGCACCGCGACGTCCCGATAGCTCTCGTTCGTGGCGAGCACGATGTCCGCGGCCCGGTACGTCAGCCGCTCCAGCGCGCACACGCCGCGATAGAGCAGATCCTCGCCGCGGTCGAACCGGGAGAGATACAGCTCGGGCACCAGGTCGTGCTGGTCGAAGACGAACCGCGCGCCGCGCCTCTTCATCCACAGGGCCGGCAGGAACAGCAGGTCGGGCGGGTTGCAGGCGTGGACGACGTCGACCGGGCCGACCTTCCGGGCCAGCCGGAGCGTGTGCCACAGGGCCGTTCCGTACTCCCGCAGATAGCCGGCCGGTCCGCCGGTGGCCGCGCGCAACGGGTAGCGATGGATCCGCACCCCGTCGATCACCGCCTCCGGCTCCGTGTCCCGCTTGCTCCCCCGGGGGCAGATGACGTGCACCTCCCAGCCCGCGTCGCGCAGCGTCGTGCACTCCTGCCACACGCGCCGGTCGAACGGCACCGACAGGTTCTCCACCAGGACCAGCGCGCGCCGGTTCGTCCCGTCGCCGCCGGCCGTTTCACTGAACGATGTGTCACCAAGCAAGGCCCACGTACCCCGGTTCGGCCCGGCGCGCCTCGGCGTCGGGAAGGCGGATGAGGTCGACGATCACCGGGCCGTCACCATGGGGCAGCGCCGAGATCACGGCCGGATCGCTGCTCCCGACGAGGCACACCTCGGCGTGCTCCAGCACCTCGTCGACGGAGTCCGCGAGCAACTGCGCGAGGTGCGGCAGCCGGGTCTCGATGTACTCGCGGTTGGCGCCGATCAGCCGGGACAGGCTCACATTGGCGTCGTAGATCTTCAGGTCGTACCCCTTGCCGAAGAGCCTCTCCGCCAGCTCGACGAGCGGGCTCTCGCGGAGGTCGTCGGTCCCGGGTTTGAAGGACAGCCCGAACAGGCCCACCCGGCGTTTGCCGGTGCGCTCCACCAGGTCCACCGCGCGCTGCAGATGGTCGGAGTTGGAGGGCAGGACGTGGGCGAGGATGGGCACCGAGACATCGGCCCGCTGCGCCGCGTGGACCAGGCTGCGCAGGTCCTTGGGCAGGCAGGAGCCGCCGAAGGCGAAGCCGGGGCGCAGATAGGCGGGGCTGATGTTCAGCTTGCGGTCGGCCAGGAACACGTCCATCACCTGGTGCGAGTCCACCCCGAGCGCCTGGCACACCGCGCCCAGTTCGTTCGCGAAGCCGATCTTGAGGCCGTGGAACGCGTTGTCCGCGTACTTGATCGCCTCGGCCGCCGGGACCGGCACCCGGAACACCTCACCGGGCAGGCCCTCGTACAGCGCCGTCACGGCGTCGCCGCTCGCCGGGTCCAGTTCGCCGATGACGGTCTTGGGAGGGTCGAAGAAGTCCCGCACGCTGGTGCCCTCGCGCAGGAACTCCGGGTTGACGGCGACCCCGATGTCCACCCCGGCGGTGCCGCCGACGGACTTCTCCAGGATCGGCACCAGCAGGTTCAGGCAGGTGCCCGGGAGCATGGTGCTGCGGAACACGACGGTGTGCCGGACCCCCTGCTCGGCCCGCTCGGCCAGAGCGGCCCCGATCTCCTCGGTGACCCGCTCCAAGTACGTGGTGCACAGACTGCCGTTGGGCTCCGACGGCGTGCCCACACAGACCAGCGACACCTCACTGTCCATGATCGCTTCGCGGACGTCGCCGGTGGCGCGTAACGCCCCGGTCCGCACGACCTCGGCGATGAGTTCGCCGATCCGCTCCTCGACCACCGGGGCCTTGCCGTCGTTGACCAGGTCGACCTTCACCTGGTTCACGTCCACCCCGATGACCTCGTGGCCCATGCTGGCCAGGCACGCGGCCGACACACAGCCCACGTAGCCGAGCCCGAAAACGCTGACTCTCATGACGCGTTCCTCCCCCCAGGCAGGCCCCGACGGCCTGCGATCCGCGCGCCGGCCCATTGACGGCCCCCGCGCATCAGTACGCCCCCTGCCCGTGCAGCACCGCACGCAGCGTCTTCCACAAGATCACTGTGTCCAGCGCGAGCGACCAGTCCTCCACGTAGCGCAGGTCCAGCCGGACCGCCTCGTCCCACGACAGGTCGCTGCGTCCGCTGATCTGCCACAGGCCGGTGAGCCCGGGCTTGACCAGCAGCCGCCGCCTGATGTCCGGCCCGTACGCCGCGGACTCCTCCGGCAGCGGAGGCCGCGGGCCGACGAGCGACATCGATCCGGTGAGCACGTTGAACAGCTGCGGCAGCTCGTCGAGCGAGTACCGGCGCAGCACCGCCCCCACCCGGGTCACCCGCGGATCCCGGCGGAGCTTGAACAGCAGGCCCGCGCCCTCGTTGCGTTCGGCCAGTTCGGCACGGGCGCCGTGCGCCCCCGCGACCATGGTGCGGAACTTGAGGATGGTGAACTCGCGGCCGTCCTTGCCGACCCGGCGCTGGCGGTAGAACGCCCCGCCCCGGCTGTCCATCAGCACGAGCAGCGCGACGCACGCCATCAGCGGCGCGAACAACATCAGCAGAAACGTTGCGCCTATCCGGTCGACGACCCCCTTGACCGCCCGGCGGCCGCCGGTGAAGGCCGGCATGCTGACCCGCAGCAACGGGATCCCGAGCACCGCGTCGACGTGCAGTCGCGGGCCGGCCACCTCCATCAGCACGGGGGCCACGACCATCTCGGCGTCGCTGCCCTCGAGGTTCCAGGCCAGCCGCTGCAGCCGGTCCGGTGACCAATGCGGGTCCGGGGTGACCGCGACGACCCGGTAGCCGTCGCGGCTGACATGGCCCGCGACGTCCGTCAGCCGGCCGACGACCGGCACTCCGTCGAGCTGATCGCCGTCCGGCCCGAGCCCGTCCGTCGTGCACACCGCGTCCACCCGCCAGCCGAGGTGCGGGAACTTGCGGGTCCGGGTGATCAGGTCGTGCACGGTGGCCGGGCTCCCGGCGGCGAGCACCGGTCTCAGACAGCGGCCCTCTTTACGCTGCTTGTGCAGCCAGAGGCGCAGCAGATACCGCGCGGTCATGGTGACGAGCGCGATCGCGGGGATCGCGACGAAGATCCAGAGCTTGATGTTGCGCGAGGTGAGGGCGATACCGCCGAGGGCCAGTACGACGGTCGCCGCGAACAGCGAGCGTCCGAGCCGGCGGAATTCCTCAGCGCCCTGGCCGAGTACGGCCGGCGCCCACGCCCGGCCCACCGCGAGCGCCCCCAGCACCAGCAGCTCGGTGCCGAAGGCGAGGATTCCCCACTTCTCGTGCCAGTTGGCCGCGTCCCGCGCCCCGAAGAAGTTGCCGATCGCCGCCACCACGAAGGCGGTGGCCACGGTATCGGTGGTGATCACGGTACGGCGGTACCGCTGCTCCCAGTCGATCGCGGGCTGATCGATCGCCCCGTCCGCCAGACGCCCGCGTGCTGACGGATACGGGCTGGCTAATCCCCCTTGCCGCACAGAACCCCCCAGGTCCCCAGTGGCTCGACGTGCTCGCCCGACACTGTTCCTCCCCCTCCGGGAGGCCCCCGCCTCCCGCGCCGTTCTCCCCCGGGGAGGCCCCCGCCTCCCTCGTCGTGCGCATGACATTCCAGCGCTCGCAGGGCTGCCTGAACAGCCCGCCCCGGCGGCAGCGGATTCGCCCGTCCCACCGGCTTGGTACAGCGTTGGACCTATTGATCATTAAGGGTCGCCTCGTGCCCGAACAGCTGAAGCACGGTCAATCTAGACCATCGGGGCCAGTATGGAGAGAGGGTGTGTGCAATTTGTGTTCAAGCTTTGAGGGTGGATACATCGATCGGCGGCCGCCGGTCGAACCCGATGCCGAGGAGGACTGCTGATGCGCAGCGTGACCTATTCGATGAACGTCTCTCTCGACGGCTACATCGTCGGGCCGGACGGCGGCTTCGACTGGAGCGTGCCCGGCGAGGACGTCTTCCGCTTCTGGATCGACGAGATCCGGGACGTCGGCGTCCACCTGATGGGGCGGCGGCTGTACGAGACGATGCTCTACTGGGAGACCGCCGAGCAGGATCCCGCGCTCGACGACGCGGGGCGCGAATGGGCAGCGCTCTGGAACCCGCTCCCCAAGGTGGTCTTCTCCACCACCCTGTCGACGGTGGAGGGGCATGCCCGCCTGGCCTCCGGCGGCGTGGCGGAGGAGATCGAGCGGCTGCGGGCCGAGCCGGGGGAGGGCGAGATCGCGATCGGCGGCGCGACGCTCGCCGCCGAGGCCGCCGCGTCGGGCCTGATCGACGAGTACCGGGCCATGGTCTACCCGGTGCTGGTCGGCGGCGGCATCTCCTTCTTTCCCCGGAACGAGCGCCGGGTGGATCTCGAACTCGTGGAGACCCGCACCTACAGCTCGAACGTCGTCTACCTCCGCCACCGCGTGACGCGCTAGCCGGCTCCACCCTCTCGCAACCGCGCGATGACCGGCGCGAACGCCTCCATGTACGGCTCCAGGACGGTCAGATACGTGAAGCCGTAGCGCTCGCGCCGGGCCAGGACCTGGGCGGTGATCTCGTCCGTCGTGCCGACCAGGGTCACCGGAAGGTCCAGGACCTCATCGGCCGTCAGACCCGGTACGCGGTCCAGCAACGGCTGGATGGCGGCCTCGCGGTCCTCGGTGCCGATCACCACCTGCACGAGCAGGTTCAGCTCGGCCGGCTCCGCGCGGCCCTCCGCGAACTTCAGATACCGCGCCACCCGCTCTTCGAGGTCGTCCGGGCTGATCGGCGTCAACTGCCCGGTGGTGCTGCCGGGTGCCGTGCGCGCACCCGTGAACGCCGCTATGTCGGCGTGCTCGGCGGCCAGCCGCAGCATCCGGTCGCCGTTCCCGCCGACCAGCAGCGGTATCCGCGGGCGCTGCGCCGCCCGCGGCTGGTGTTCCTCGGAGGCCAGCAGCCGCTCCAACTCCTCCACGGTGCGCCGCAGATGGTCCACCCGCTCGCCCGGCGAGCCGAACGGCAGCCCGGCCGACTCGTGCTCGTCCCGTGCGTAGCCGGTGCCTATCCCGAGCTCCAGGCGCCCGCCCGTCAGCGCGTCCGTCGTCGCCACCTCGCGGGCCAGCAGCGCCGGGTTCCAGAAACCGGCGTTGAGCGTGAAGGTGCCGAGCCTCGGCCGCTCGGTCGCCTCGGCCGCCGCCACCAGCGCCGGGAAGGGCGCGGGCATGCCCAGATGGTCGGGGACGAGGATCACGTCGTAGCCGAGCTCCTCGGCCCGGCGGCACTTGGCGCGCCACTCCTCGCCAGGGGCGGCCGTGAGCATGTTGATTCCGAAACGGAACGGGCGCGGCATGAACTCTCCTCACCGGGAAGGGACTTGAGTGACTGCCGCGATTCCATCATTCGTGCGCGATGGCCGCCAGTACATTCATGCGCGATGCACGCAACGCCGGCAGCAGCGCCGCCACCACGCCCACCACCGCCGAGCCGATCACCACCGCGACGATCGTCCCCCACGGGATCGCCAGGGCCGTCATGCCCTGGAGCGCCAGCACCTGCTGCGTGCACACACCCCACACCAGCCCCAGCGCCAGCCCCAGGACCGCCCCGAACACCGCGATCACCACCGACTCCAGCCGGATCATCCGCCGGAGCTGACGCCGGGCCAGCCCGATCGCCCGCAGCAGCCCGATCTCCCGGGTGCGTTCGACGACCGACAGGGCGAGGGTGTTGACCACGCCGAGCACCGCGATGATGATCGCCAGCCCCAGCAGCGCGTACACCAAGTACAGCAGGACGGCGATCTGGTCGTGCACCAGCTGCTTGTAGTCGGCCAGGTCCCGCACCTGCACCTGCGGGTACGGATCCAGGGTCCGTTCCAGGTTCGCGCGCAGGTCGTCGTCGCTCGTGCCGGGGGTGGCGTTGACGTACAGCGCGGAGTCCTGCCCGCCCGGCGCGTACCGTTCCAGGGTGGCGAGCCCGAAGTAGAGCCCGCCCTGGGTGCCGAATCCTTCGGCGGAGTCCTGGTCGGTGAGGGCCCCGACCTTCAGCTCGGCCGTGCGTCCGCCCTGGAACTGAACCGGGACGGTGCTGCCCACCCGCACGCCGTGGTCGCGCGCGAAGTCCCGGTCCATGGCCAGGCGCCCGTCCGCCAGCGCCGCCGCCGAGTCCCCTTGCGCGTACGTGATGTTGGCGACCTCGTCGAGCCGCGGATCGTAGCCCGCCGCGGTCGTCTCCACCCGGTCGCCGTCCGGCAGCCGCACCGCGACCGGCGTGAACCGCCCCCGCACCACCAGGCCCACGCCGTCGGTGCCGCGCACCTCGTCGGTGACCTCCTTCGGGAACGGCAGGAAGTTGGTGTTCTGGATGACGTAGTCGGCGCCCAGCGTCTTGTCGATCTGCTGGTCGAACGACTTGGTCATCGAGGCGCTGGCCACCGACATCCCGCCCACCAGGGCGAGTCCCACCATCAGGGCCGCCGCGGTGGCCCCCGTACGGCGGGGATTGCGCAGGGCGTTGCGCTGGCTCATCCGGCCGATCGACCCGAACAGCGCGGGGAAGGCCGCGCCGAGCACCCGGATCACCGGGCGCACCAGCAGCGGACCGGCGATCACGGTGGCGATCAAGGTCAGCACGACACCGAGCCCCAGCAGGGACGCCGCCGACGAGGTCTGTCCGGACGCCGCGCACCCCGCGAGCGCCGCCGCCCCGGCCGCCCCGACGATCGCGCCCGCCACCGCGCGCATCCGCAGCGGCCGGCCCACCCCGGCGACCTCGGCGTCCGAGAGCGCGGCCATCGGCGAGACCCCCGCGGCCCGCCGCGCCGGAAGGTACGCGGCGACGAAGGTGACCCCGAGTCCGACGACGTACGCCGTCACGGGCGTCACCCAGCCGATGACCATCTCGCCGGCGTCGATGTTCATGCCGAGCAGACCCATCAGCTCGATGAGCCCGGCCGCCAGCCCGATGCCCGCCGCGAGCCCCAGCGTGGAGCCGACGAGGCCGAGCAGCAGGGCCTCGACGAGGACCGAGCGGCGGACCTGGCGCCGGTCGGCGCCGAGCGCGCGCAGCAGCCCCAGCTCGCGGGTGCGCTGGGCGATGAGCATGGAGAAGGTGTTGACGATCAGGAACACACCCACCAGCACGGCGATCCCGGCGAACCCGACCATCACGTACTTGATGACGTCGAGGAATCCGCCGAGCTGCTCGACGTCCGACTCGGCCTGCTCGCCGGCCGTCCTGAAGTCGTAGGTGTGCGCGCCCAGCGCGGCGGACACGCGCTGCTTGAGCTGTGCGTCGCTGACCCCGTCGGCGGCGTCGACCGAGATACTGGTGGCGCCTCCCGGGCTGCCCAGCAGTTTCGTCTGCGCGGTCCGGGTGTCGAAGAAGACCAGGGCGGCGCCGGGGTTGGTGGTGGTGAAGGTGACGATGCCGACGACCTCGACCTTGAACGACCCGGGCGGCGCGATCACGGTGAGGGTGTCACCGATCTTCACGTCCTTGCGGCCGGCGGTCTCCGAGTCGAGCAGCGCCTCGGCGGGGCCGCGCGGGGCGTGACCCGAGGTCAGCTCCACCGGGCTGCGCTCGGTCGGGTTCCAGGCGGTGCCGAGCGTGGGAGCCCCCGTGGTCGGGCCCACCGGCTCGTTCTTCTCGTCGGCGACCGTGAGGCCGTCCACGTCCACCTCGGCCCGCGCCGCCGCGACCCCGTCGACCTGCCGCACCCGTGCGGCGAGCGCGGCCGGCAGGGTGGCCGTCCGGCCGGAGGGCACGGCCTCGTCGAGGTCCTCCTTCGGGCTGACCGTGACATCGGCGGCGGTGGAGGCGAACAGCCGGTCGAACGTACGGCTGACCGTGTCCGAGAAGATCAGGCTGCCCGCGACGAAGGCGACGGACAGCAGGACGGCGAGCGCGGAGAGCAGCAGCCGCCCCTTGTGCGCCAGGAAGCTTCTCAGGGTCGCCTTGAGCACGGGTCAGTTCTCCTCGGCGGACGGCGTGTCCTCGGACCTCGCGGCGGACGGGGTGTCCTCGAACCGGGTGCGGATCGTGTCGAACCTCTTCATCCGCTCCAGCACGGCCTCCGCCGTCGGCCGCGGCATCTCGTCCACGATCCGCCCGTCCCCGAGGAAGAGCACCAGGTCCGAGTGGGCGGCGGCGCCCGGGTCGTGGGTGACCATGACGACCGTCTGGCCCAGCTGGTCCACCGCCTCGCGCAGAAAGCCGAGCACCTCCAGACCGGCGCGCGAGTCGAGGTTGCCGGTCGGCTCGTCCGCGAAGATCAGCTCGGGCCGCGAGGCCAGGGCCCGCGCACAGGCCACGCGCTGCTGCTGGCCCCCGGAGAGCTGCGACGGCCGGTGCTTGAGCCGGTCCCGCAGCCCCAGGGTGTCGATGACCTGGTCCAGCCACGACTCGTCGGGCTTCCGGCCCGCGATGTCCATGGGCAGGGTGATGTTCTCCAGCGCGTTCAGGGTCGGGATGAGGTTGAACGACTGGAACATGAACCCGATCCGGTCCCGGCGCAGCCGCGTCAGCTCGCGCTCCTTCAGCCCCGTGATCTCCGTGTCGCCGAGCCACACCTGACCGGCCGAGACGGTGTCGAGCCCCGCCAGGCAGTGCATCAGCGTGGACTTCCCGGAGCCCGACGGCCCCATCACCGCGGTGAACCGGCCCCGCGCGACATCCACGTCCACCGAGTCCAGCGCGAGCACGGCCGTCTCGCCCGAGCCGTACGCCTTGGTCAGACCGCGGGCGCGGGCCGCGATCCCGTCGGCCGACGCGAGGCCTGGGGCGTGCTCCGCAGCAGGTGTGGACAAGGCCGCCTCCTCGGGGTGGATGTCCGGACTTCGCCGTCTTGCCCGAGGGTAATGTGACGCGGCCCACACTCGGTATCCTCCGCGAGTCGGAGTCCCGGCCTTGCCGGTGCTAGCGGATCCGCGCTAGCGTCTAGGTATGGCGAAGACCCAGCTGAACGTGCGAGTCGACGAGGGCACCGCCCGAGCCGCCCGCGAACGCGCCCTGGCCCGCGGCATGAGCGTCAATCGCTACATCGAGGAGCTGGTCAGACAGGACACCGGCGAGGTGGGCCACACCTTCGTGGAGGCCGCCGCCGACTTCATGAAGCAGTACGAGTCCGTCTTCGCCGACGAATTCGGCGTCGACCGCGAGGGCACGCGCGAAGGTCGTCACTGATCCCTTGAACAACCTCGAGATCGATCTCGCCTGGCTGCTGATGCTCGCCGAGCACAAGACCCCGGGAGACCCCCAGGTCACCGACTGGGGAGCCCTCGTCGCCGCCGTCGCACGCCACCAGGCCGCCATATTCGACGTCCCTGTCTACGACAGCCCGCACGCCCGCGCCGCCGCGCTGCTCCAGCTCCTGATCCACGTCCCCGCGCTGGAACGCTCCAACGCCCTGTTCGCCTCCGCCGTCGCCTACGCGTACCTGGTCGCCAGCGGTGCCAAGGTCGTCACCTCACCCGAGCAGGTCCGCGACCTCGCCAAGCTGGTCAAGAGCGGTGAGGCGTCCCTGCGGGACATCGAGCAGGAGCTGCGGCAGTGGAGCCTGTGACGGTGTGACTAGCTGCCGACCGGGCGCCATGCCGTGCCCAGCACGCAGTACGAGGTGGGCAGCGCAGGTCCCTGCTCCGGCATCAGCACCCGCCGGTAGGGGCCGAGTTCGAAACCGGCGTCGCGCAGCGCCCGCACCGGCTCCCGCGACAGATGGCAGCCGCCGTTCAGAACCGGCCACACCGTCCGGTCCAGCGCGCGCTGGCTGAGGGTCATCACCCGGCCGCCGCCCCGGCCGTGCTCGAAGAACCGCACCTCACCACCCGGCCGCAGCACCCGCCGCAGCTCCCCGAGCGCCCGGGGCACGTCCCGCACACTGCACAGCACCAGCGACACCACCGCCGCGTCGAATCCCTCGCTCTTGACCGGCAGCGCCTCGGCCGCCCCCGGCACCACGTCCACCGGCACCTCGGCGCGCAGGGCGGCCTCCACGGCCAGCTTCCGCAGCCGCCGCTCCGGTTCGATGGCCACGACCTCCGAGACGGTGCCCGGGTAGTGCGCGAAGTTCAGCCCGTTGCCCGCGCCGATCTCGAGCACCCGCCCGGACAGCCCGTCGAGCAGTCTCCCGCGCACCCTGCCCATACCCATCCGGGTCTCGGCGGCGACGCTGATCCGGGCGTAGTAGCGGGCGAACAGCGGATGGTGCACGGCATCCCGCGGCACCTTGCCGGAGCGGAGCGGCATGGAGACCTCCCTGCTAGGCGGACCTACCGGGATTGTCCCCCGCGCGACCCCGCCGCACCCCTGCCGCCGCCGACTCGACTAGCCCAGACGGACCCGCCCCAGCACCGGAAGGTGGTCACTCCCGGTCGCGTCCAGAGCGGACACCTCCGTCACCTCGGCTCCTCTCCCCAGCACCTGGTCGATCCGCGCCACCGGGAAGGCGGCCGGCCAACTGAACGCGAACCTCGAGGAAGGGGCGTCCAGTTGGGAGGTGAGCGGTCCGAGTCCCCGGTCCCACACCGTGCCGTTGAGGTCGCCCATCAGCAGGAGCCTCTCCGCCGGGTCGTCCGCGATCCGCGCCCCGAGCAGCGCCGCGCTCTCGTCACGGGCCGCCGACGCCAGACCCGTCGGGCCCAGCCGGACGGACGGCAGATGGACCACATACACCGCGACCTCTCCACCGGGCGCGGACACCGTGGCCCGCAGGCCGCGCTGCCAGCTCTCCGGGAAGCCCTCGGGCCGGATGTCCACGGGTCTTACGTCCGACAGGGGCCAGGCCGACCACAGACCCACCGTGCCGTGCACCGCCCGGTGCGGCCGGGAGGCGCCCAGGACCTTCTGGTACGCGGGCCGTGCGGCAGCCGTCAGTTCCTCGACGGCCACCAGCTGCGCACCCGTGGCGAGCAGCGCCCGTGCGGTTCCGGAGCGGTCGGCGTTGTCATCGGCCACGTTGTGCTGGACCACCGTCAGGTCGTGGGACTCCGGGGGCGAGGAGAACCACTGCCCGCCGAACATCCAGAACCAGACGGCCATCGGCGCGAGGCAGGCGAGCAGCCCGGCCTTCGACCGCTTGAGCGCGGCGAGGCAGCCGAGCAGAGGAACGGCCACGCCCAGCCACGGCAGGAACGTCTCCAGGAGACTTCCGAGCCGTCCCACCCCGCCCGGCACGGCGGAGTGCAGGGCCAGGAGGCCGGCGACACCGACGGCGCCCGCGACGAGCCAGGCGTCCCACGACCGCCCCTCACTCACCCGTGCTCCCTAGCCCAGTTCCGACGCCAGCAGCGCGGCGGCATCGGCCACCAGCGGGTTGTCGGACGGGGCGTCCTCCTCCGGCTGGGTGGTCAGGACGGACATCACGATCGGCGGACCGTCCGGCGGCCAGGTGATGCCCACGTCGTTGTTGCCGCCGTAGCGTCCGCCGCCGGTCTTGTCGGCGACCAGCCAGTCCGCGGGCAGCGCCTTGCGGAACTTCTCGCCGCTCGTGGTGTTGCGCAGCAGCCAGTCCGTGAGCCGCGCGCGGTCCCGGGACTCCAGGGCGTCGCCGAGCACCAGACGGGCGTAGGTCAGGCCGATGGCGCGCGGGGAGGTCGTGTCGGTCACGCGCCATGGCTCCGCGCTGTTGAGCTCGGGCTCCCAGCGGTCCAGCCGGGTGACCCGGTCACCGATCGAGCGGCAGAAGCGCGTGACGGCCTTCGGCCCGCCCAGCTCCACGAGCAGCAGATTGCCCGCGGTGTTGTCGCTGAAGCGGATGGTGGCGTCGCAGAGTTCACCGACGGTCATGCCGGTCGCGACGTTCTCCTTGGTTATCGGGGAGTAGCCCGACTTCGTGACGTAGTCCTGCGTGTAGTGGACGCGCTTGGCCAGGAACTCGCCGTCGCGGTCCAGGTCCCGCAGGACGGCAGCGGCGGCCAGCGTCTTGAACACCGAGGCCATCGGGAAGCGCTCGTCCGCCCGGTAGGCCACGGTCCGGCCCGAGCGCAGATTGCGGGCGTACACCCCCAGCCGTGCGGTGTGCTTCTGCTCCAGCTCCCGCAGCCGTGCGGTGACACCGCCCGTGGCGGGCAGCGCGTGGGCCGTGCCGCCGCCCAGCGAGAGAGCGGCGGCCGTGCCCACGGCGAGGGCCGTGCGGCGGGACAGGCGTGCGTGTGTCGCGTGCAAGGTGTTCCCTCCAGAGGTGATCACGTACGTAGTCCAACACGCGATCACGTCCGCGCCGGTTTCACCGCGCGCCCGCCCGTCCGGACTCAGGACGCCGGGGGCGCCTCCCGCATCCGGAACGCCTCCGCGTCCCACGTACCGTCCAGACGCGGCGCCAGCCAGTGCGGCGCCGCCGACCGGAAGGCGGCGGGGGAGAGGCCTCCGGCCCCGGCGGGAACGGAGCCCAGCAGCGGCGCTCCGGCCACATCCGGCAGGTCCGCGAGATTGCAGCGCGCCGCGAGATCCGGGTCCGCGGGCCAGCTCCCGATCACGATCCCGGCCAGGTCCAGCCCCCGGGAGCGCAGCTCACGCGCCGTCAGCTCCGTCGTGTTCAACGTGCCGAGCCCCGCGGGCGCCACGACCAGCACCGGCGCCGACAGCAGCCGGGCCGCGTCCGCCAGGGTGCCGCCGGCCGCGTCGAACCGGACGAGCAGTCCGCCCGCCCCCTCGACCAGCACCAGGTCGTGCTCGGCGGCCAGCTTGGCGGCGGCGTCCGCGACCTCGTGCGGATGCACCGGGGCGCGACCGGCCCGGCGGGCGGCCGTGGCCGGCGCCAACGGCTCGGGATACCGGGCGAGTTCGGCCGTCGTCACGGCGCCCGCGAGCCGCCCGACCTCGGCGGCGTCCCCCGGCTCGTCCGGCCGTACGCCCGTCTGCGCGGCCTTCAGCACGGCCACCGAACGGCCCGCCGCCCTCGCCGTCGCGGCGACGGCGGCGGTCACGACCGTCTTGCCGACCTCCGTGCCCGTGCCCGTGATCACCAGTACCGGCATGTCATCCCTCCCGCGCCGCCGCGCACACCGCCCGCGCGATCCGCGCCACGTCCGCGTCGCCGGTGACGTACGGCGGCATCGTGTAGATCAGATCGCGGAACGGCCGCAGCCACACACCCTCGCGTACGGCGGCCTCGGTGGCCGCCTTCATGTCCACGGCGTGATCGAGCTGCACGACCCCGATGGCGCCGAGGACCCGCACATCCGTCACGCCCGGCAGCTCCGAGGCCGCCGACAGCCCGTCCCGCAGCCCCGCCTCGATCCGCTTGACCTCCGCGAGCCAGTCCTGGCCGAGCAACAGCTCGATCGAGGCACAGGCCACGGACGCGGCCAGCGGATTGCCCATGAAGGTCGGGCCGTGCGCGAGCACCGGCACCTCGCCCCGCGAGATCCCGTCGGCCACCCGCGCGGTGCACAGCGTCGCCGCCATGGTCAGATAACCGCCGGTCAGCGCCTTGCCCACGCACATCACATCCGGCGTCACGGCCGCGTGCTCCGCCGCGAACAGCGCGCCCGTACGGCCGAAACCGGTCGCGATCTCGTCGAACACCAGCAGCACGTCGTGCGCGTCGCACGCCTCGCGCAGCACCCGCAGATAGGCGGGGGAGTGGAAGCGCATCCCGCCCGCGCCCTGCACCACCGGCTCGACGATCACCGCCGCCAGCTCGTCGGCGTGCCGCTCGACCGTCGTGCGCAGCTGCTCGGCGTACGCCTCGTCGTACTCGGCGGGCGGCGCGTCCGCGAACACCTGACGCTGGAGCACCCCGGTCCACAGCTCGTGCATCCCGCCCTCGGGATCGCACACCGACATCGGCTGCCAGGTGTCCCCGTGATAGCCGCCGCGCCAGGTCAGCAGCCGCTGCTTGCCGGGACGGCCCAGCGAACGCCAGTACTGCAGGCACATCTTGACCGCGACCTCGACCGACACGGACCCCGAGTCGGCGAGGAAGACATGCTCGAGCCCGTCGGGCGACATATCGACAAGGAGCTTCGCCAGGCGTACGGCGGGCTCGTGGGTGAGCCCGCCGAACATCACATGGCTCATTCGCTCCAGCTGCCCGCGCGCCGCCTCGTTGAGCACCGGGTGGTTGTAGCCGTGGATCGCCGACCACCAGGACGACATGCCGTCGACGAGCTCTCCCGAGCCGTCGGCGAGCCGCATCCGAACCCCGCTCGCCGACTCCACGACGAGCGGTTCCTGCCGTCCGGGCATGGGGCCGTACGGATGCCACACATGCCGCCGGTCGAGCTCCAGCAGCTCGGGCACCGTCCGCTCAGGCATTGGGCGCGAGGTCCGTCCCGGCGCCCCGGCGGCGCACGGCGACCAGATCGGTCCGGGCATCGGCGGACGTACGGGACTCGGAGACCTCCGGGGCCGCGTCGGCGGAACCGCAGCCTCCACCGCCCTCGGAACCGCACACCCCGCCACCGTCGTGGCAGCCGCCGGAACGGTGCTCGGGCAGCGTCACCTGGTCGGTGCCCTCCACCTCGAAGCCGGCGTCCGCGATCATCTCCAGGTCGGCCTTGCCCGCCTGGCCCTCGGTGGTCAGGTAGTCGCCGAGGAAGATCGAGTTGGCCAGGTTCAGGGCGAGCGGCTGCATCGAGCGCAGATGGACCTCCCGCCCGCCCGCGATGCGCACCTCGACGTCCGGGCACACGAAGCGCACCATCGCCAGGATCCTGAGACAGCGCTGCGGGGTGAGGTTCCACTCCTTGGCCAGCGGGGTGCCCTCGACCGGGATCAGGAAGTTGACCGGAACCGAGTCCGGGTCCAGCTCGCGCAGCGAGTAGACGACGTCCACCAGGTCCGCGTCCGACTCGCCCATGCCGGCGATCAGCCCGGAGCAGGCGGAGAGGCCCGCCGCGTGCGCCTTCTCGACCGTGTCCACCCGGTCGGCGTAGGTGTGCGTGGTCGTGATCTCCCCGTACGTCGCCTCGGACGTGTTGAGGTTGTGGTTGTAGGCGTCGGCGCCCGCCTCGCGCAGCCGCTCGGCCTGACCGTCGGAGAGCAGTCCGAGACAGGCGCACACCTCGACGCCCTCGTTGCTCTCCTTGATGGCCTTGATCGTGTCGGAGACCCGGTCCACGTCCCGGTCGGTCGGACCGCGCCCGCTCGCTACCAGGCACACACGCTTGGCGCCCCCGGCCACACCGGCCGCCGCCGCGTCGGACGCCTGGTCGGGTTTGAGCCAGGTGTACTTGAGGATCCCCGTCTGTGAGCCGAGCCGCTGCGAACAGTAGGAGCAGTCCTCGGGACACAGGCCGGACTTCAGGTTGACGAGATAGTTGAGTTTCACCCGTCGGCCGAACCAGTGCCGGCGCACCTTCCCGGCCGCGGCCACCACATCGAGCAGGTCGTCGTCGGTCGTGGCGAGGACGGCGAGTGCCTCTTCGCGGGTCGGCAGCTCGCGCCGAAGCCCCTTGTCCACCAGCGTGTTCAGCAGGTCCATGAAAGCCGATCCTGTCCTACGCACCCGCTCCGGGCCAAGGAGAGTTCGCACAACAGAGTCGCTTCGAGGTGTGGGTATTGCCACATACTGACCTGCTGGTGGTCCCGCTAGTGTCTGTGCACTGCCTACAAAATTCCCGGAGGACCACCCATGGCGTTCGGCTGGATCGACGAGCAGGCGCGAGTGCGCCGCCGCGCCGGACTCGTACGGACTCTGCGCCCCCGTCCGGCCGTATCGCCGCTCCTCGATCTGGCGAGCAACGACTACCTGGGGCTGGCCCGGCACCCCGAGGTCACCGAGGGCGCGGCCCGTGCCGCGCGGGACTGGGGCGGTGGCTCCACCGGCTCCCGGCTGGTCACCGGCAGCACCGAACTGCACGCGGAACTGGAACGGGAACTGGCCGAATTCTGCGGGTTCGAGGCGGCCCTCGTCTTCTCCTCCGGCTACGCGGCCAACCTCGCGGCGGTCACCGCTCTGGCCCCGCACGGCTCTCTGATCGTCTCCGACGCGGGCAACCACGCCTCGCTCATCGACGGCTGCCGGCTGGCCCGCGGCACCACCCAGGTGGTGGCGCACGCCGAGCCGGACGCCGTGCGCAAGGCGCTCTCGGCCCACGAGGGCACGGCGATCACGGTGTCCGACACGGTCTTCTCGGTCGACGGCGACGCGGCCCCGCTCACGGCCCTCGCCGAGGCCTGCCGGGAGCACGGCGCCGGGCTGGTGGTCGACGACGCCCACGGCCTGGGCGTCCTCGGCGACGGCGGCCGGGGCGGCCCGCACGCGGCGGGGCTCGCGGGCGCCGACGACGTCGTCGTCACGGTCACGCTGTCCAAGTCGCTCGGCAGCCAGGGCGGAGCCGTCCTCGGCCCCGCCCGGGTGATCGACCACCTGGTCAACGCGGCACGGACGTTCATCTTCGACACGGGACTCGCCCCCGCGGCTGCGGGCGCGGCCCTGGCGGCCCTGCGGCTGCTGCGCCGCGAACCGGAACGTGCGGCACGGGCCCGCGCGGTGGCGGGCGAACTGCACGCACGCCTGACCGCCGCGGGTCTGGAAGCGGTACGTCCGGACGCCGCGGTGGTCTCGGTGCGTGCGCCCTCTCCCGAGGACGCCGTGCGCTGGGCGGCCGAATGCCGCGCGTCGGGCCTGGCCGTGGGCTGCTTCCGTCCTCCTTCCGTGCCCGACGGCATCTCACGACTCAGGCTGACCGCCCGCGCGGATCTGGCCGGCGAACAGATCGAACGCGCTGTACGGCTGATCGGCGAGACGCGGCCATGAGTCGGCGTGACACGGCCGGGCGTCGCACGATGATGGACTGAACAGTCCCGGTCTGAACGATGACGGTCTGATCAGAAACGGTCAGATGTGGTCGACCGCGGCCGTGAACTCCGCCCAGCTCCTCGACGAGAAGAGCAGCGCGGGCCCGGCCGGGTCCTTGGAGTCGCGCACGGCGAGCAGCCCGGCCCAGGGTGGGGTCTGCGGACACGCGGTCTCGACGCAGTTGTTCGCGCCGGTGCTGTAGCTGCTGCGCAACCACCGCACACCGTGCAGTTCGATGCTTGAGGGGACATGACGAGGCAGTGCACGCATGGTGCCTCCTTACGCGCCGGCGGCTGTCCCGGCGATGTAATCCAACGAGTCCTCGGGCGAAAGGGCGTGGATCTGAAGGGCGTTGAAGGCCTCCGTGTAGGCCTGGAGGTCTTCTTTCCGTTCGAGGTAGAGGCTACTCGTCAAGTGGTCGAGAACAACCACGTTCAGATCAGAAGTGCTCGAAAATGAGAAAACAACGAAAGGGCCGGTGACTCCGATGTGCGCCCCGGCGGCGAACGGCAGTACCTGGAGCCGCACTTGGGGCAGGCGCGCCGCCTCGACCAGCCGTTCCAGCTGCCGGGCCATCACTCCGGGCCCGCCCACCTCCCGCCGCAGCACGGCCTCGTCCAGGACGGCGCTCAGCTCCAGCGGCGGATCCGCGCGCAGCACGTCCTGCCGGGCCAGTCGCACCTCGACCAGCGTGTCGAGCCGGTCCTCCGACAGTCCCTCCACGGCGGCCTTCGTCACCGCACGCGCGTACTCGGGCGTCTGGAGCAGCCCCGGGACGACGGTGGTCTCCAGCGTGCGCATCGCCGTGGCCTGGGACTCCAGGCTGATGAAGTCCCGGTAGGTCGGCGGCAGCACCCCTCGGTAGGCGTGCCACCAGTGGTGCCGGCCGCTCCCGTCCTCGGACTCCGCCAACACCAGGAGCAGTTCGCGGAGTTGGCAGTCCGCCACACCGTAGGCGTCGAGGAGTAACCGCACATCGGCCGGTTTCACCCCGCTCGTGCCCGTCTCGATCCGGCTGACCTTGGACTGGTGCCAGCCCACCAGCCGGGCCGCCTCACCACTGGTGAGACCCGCCGAGGTGCGCAGCGCGCGCAGTTCGGCGCCCAGTTTCCGGCGGCGCACCGCGGGACCGTGCTGCATGGGCTTCTCCTTACTCCTTCCGAGCCACCCGAATACGGTCTCGCGTCGTAGAGTTCACCGCTTTGGGCGACAGATATATGCATATCTTGGTGGATCGCCGCCCTTCGCGGGTGTTCTGGTGGCACTCTGGCGGCGATGCACCAGTCCGGGACCGTACTCGAACCATCCGCTCCATGTCGGACTCCGGTCCCGTGGGAAAGGGACGACGTCGCCATGGCAGACCATCTGGAATCATCCGTCACTCTGCCGAGCGATCCCGCCTCGGTCTCCGCAGCGCGTGTCTACGTGGTGGACACGCTGACGGAGTGGGGTCTGCCGGCGGACACGGAGGTGTCCGACACCGTCCGGCTCATCATCTCCGAGCTCGCCACCAACGCCGTCCAGCACACCTTCGGGCAGTCGCCCACGTTCACGGTGGACGTCGTGCTCGACCGCGACGAGCGGCTGCATATCGGTGTCACGGACAGCCACCCGCGGTTCCCCAGACGGCTCCCCGCCGCCGTCCAGCAGGACAACGGCCGCGGTCTGGTCATCATCCGCTGGCTGACCGCCGAATGCGGCGGCAGGCTCAGGATCCGCCCCACCCGTGAGGGCGGCAAGACCATCTCGGTCGAACTTCCGTGGACCGTCCCGGCCCAGCCCATGACGGCGGCGGGACAGCAGGAGCCGTAGCCTCGGCGCGCCGGCCCCGAGCGCGCGCACGCCCCGTCGGCGTGAGCGACGTCCGCGCCGCCCTCTCCCCGAAGCCTGGCATCACCGCCGCGGCGACGCCTCTCGGCGCGACGCTCCTCCTCCCCGACGCGGTGCGGGGTTCCTGACGGCGCCTCGGCGCGCCGCCTCGTGGACAGCGGGCTCCGGATCCCCGCAGCCGCCGTTCGATCTCTACGCCCGTCCGGGTGGCCCGGACCTCTTGGAGCTGCTCGACCACCATGCGGTGGGCGCGCTGGAGTGGGCGTGCGGCGGTGTGTCTCAGGCGTCGCCGCACGCCCGTCGGGTTACTTCACGCGCCCGTACCAGACGCTCTTGGTCCAGATCTTCTGCAGCCGCACCACGTCCCCGCTCTTGGGGGCGTGCCAGAGCTTGTTCTTACCCGCGTAGATACCCACGTGGTACACGTTCCGGCCCGAGTGGAAGAACACCAGGTCTCCGGCCTTGCGGTTCTGGGCGGAGATGTGGCGGGTCTTGTTGTACTGCTGGGCGGCCGTGCGCGGCAGCTTCTTGCCGACCTTCTTGAACGAGTACAGCGTCAGGCCCGAGCAGTCGAACCGGTGCGGGCCGACGGCGCCGTACTTGTAGGGCGATCCCTTCTTCGAGGCCGCTATCTGGAGTGCCTTGGTCGCCGGCGTGGCCGCCGCTGCCTCGGAGGAGAAGCCGGGGGCCACGATCGAGCCGCCCACGGCGGCGATGGTGAGGGCCGAGGCCGTACCGGCTCGGGCCATCAGCGACGGGACACGATTGAGCGCAGTCATGCGCAACCCTTCGTCAGCCGCCTGTGAAGGATGACCTGTCGGATTCGGGCTGGCGAAGTTGCCCGGCCGCTGACGCGGCTTCACCCCAAGGGCTGCTCGGGTCCGGTCATGGCGTGACCGTCCCGGCGACCCGTCGTGCTTGGGTCCTCCACTCCTGCCGATCCACTCCTGTCGACCGGTCATCCAGGCGGCGGCAGGACTCGGCGTCCGCCCGGATCGCCCCGCCGCTGTGGCGGGGGCTTGTCGTCAGTCAGGGATCTTGACTGATGGTTGTCATGAAATCCCAACGGAACCGGGGATTTGTGTTGTTACTCACCACTCACCCGTTCGGGTGGACACGTCTGTGTTCGACCGGGTGTCCACCCCGCCGCGCACCGTCGGACCAGCGACGGAATGTCCCATTCCGCCCCTCGACCCCGCGCGTCGCGCAACCGTGACGGTCCAAAAATTGGTGTCCCGTCTACTCCGAACAGCGGTACGTCGTTTGGCTCGTTTCGACTCAAGCGCGGACGTCACGTCGACAGAGCAGGGTCCCGGAGCCGACGGATCCGCCGGCTCCGCGTCAACCGACGGACTCCGGGGGCAGGGCGACGCGGGCGGTGCGGCGCTCGCCGTCCAGCACCCGCAGCGCCCGGGCCAGTGTGTCGGCGTGCAGTTCCGTCTCGCCCCGCTGGTGCATCAGGGCCAGTGCGTCCCGCAGCGCGGTCGCCTTGCCGACCAGGGCCTGCGCGGCCCTCAGTCCGCGGTAGGTGTCGCCGTGCAGCGCCGGATTGATCCGGCCCAGCAGGTCCACGACCTCGAGGTAACGGTCGATCAGCTCCGCCTCCGCGCGGGTCAGGGCGGGCAGCGGAGGCAGTTCGGGAGGCAGCACCGGCGGCTCACCGTCCGGTCGGCGCGGCCATGGTGGCCTTGCGGTCGGGGACGATCCGGTCCACCAGGCCGTACTCCACCGCCTCCTGGGCGGTGAGCACCTTGTCCCGCTCGATGTCCTCGCTCACCTGCTCCCGGGTGCGGCCGGTGTGCAGCGCGAGCATCTCCTCCATGCGGGTCCGGATCCGCGTCAGCTCGTCGGCCTGGATCGCCAGATCACTGGCCTGTCCCTGGACCGGCTCGGGCAGGGCGGGCTGATGGATCACCAGACGCGCGTCCGGCAGCATGGACCGCTTGCCCGGCGTGCCGGCCGCCAGCAGCACCGTGGCGGCCGCCCCGGCCTGGCCCAGGCAGACCGTCTCCACGTCGCAGGTGACGTAGCGCATCGTGTCGTAGAGGGCGGTCATCGCGTGGAACGCGCCGCCGGGGGAGTTGATGTAGAGCTGGATGTCGCGGTCCGGGGCCTGGTGCTCGAGGTACATGAACTGGGCCATCACGTCGTTCGCCGAGATCTCGTCCACCGGCGTCCCGAGAAAGACGATCCGCTCCTCCAGCAGCTTCGAGTACGGGTCCATGGTCCGTTGCCCGGAACTCGTGCGTTCCGTGAGCTCGGGCAGCACGTGACGGGCGGACGGTCGGGTCATGGTGAACCCCTCCTCGCGGCAGGGCTGTCCTCGGCGACAGCTTCCTCTGTGAAAAATGTACAGGACGTACATCGCGTTATGATGAGGACATGGCCTACGAGATTCCGGTGACGCAAGCCAGGGCTGAGCTCGCCGACCTGATCAACCGCGTGGTGTACGCCGGTGAGCGCGTCGTCGTCACCCGGCACGGCAAGCCCCTCGTCGCCCTCGTCTCGGCCGATGACCTGCGCCGACTCGAAGAGGCCCAGGAGCTCGCGGAGACCGCCGAGGAGCAGGTGGTCAGCGCCGTCTCCACGGTCCGCGAGGTCGCGTCCGCTCCTCGCGAACGGCAGCGGTTCGGGATCGCGGCGGAGCATCGGGGGGCCGGCCCGGCGTAGCTTTCCGGGCGCGTCGCACAGGCCTGGAGGATCACAGCTCGGTTAACGTGCCCGAAACCCGGTCCAACTAGCCTGCCGCCACGCCACCAGGGCTTTTCCCCGGGGCTGCGGCAGCCGGGCCCCGCACGGTCCGGAGCGAGGACTGTGAGGTGGGACGTGCAACTGACCCCGCACGAGCAAGAGAGACTGCTGATCCACGTCGCGGCCGACGTGGCCGAGAAGCGCAGGGCCCGCGGGCTGAGGCTGAACCACCCCGAGGCGGTCGCGCTCATCACCTCGCACCTCCTCGAAGGCGCCCGGGACGGCCGTACCGTCGCCGAACTCATGTCCTCCGGACGCAAGCTGCTCACCCGGGACGACGTCATGGAGGGCATCCCGGAGATGATCCACGACGTCCAGGTCGAGGCCACCTTCCCGGACGGCACCAAGCTCGTCACCGTCCACGACCCGATCGTCTGACGGGGAGCCGCCGTGATTCCCGGAGAGATCCTCTTCGCCGAGGACCCGATTGCGTACAACGAGGGCCGCGAGGTCACCCGGCTGACCGTCCTCAACGCCGCCGACCGGCCCGTCCAGGTCGGCTCCCACTACCACTTCGCCGAGGCCAACCCCGGCCTGGAGTTCGACCGCGCCGCGGCCCGCGGAAAGCGGCTGAACGTCGCCGCCGGGACGGCCGTGCGCTTCGAACCCGGGATCCCCGTCGACGTCGAACTCGTTCCGCTCACCGGCGCCCGTGTCGTGCCCGGACTGCGCGGTGAGACCGGAGGTGCCCTCGATGCCTGAGATCTCACGTGCCGCGTACGCAGACCTGTTCGGCCCGACGACCGGCGACCGGATCCGGCTCGCCGACACCGATCTGCTGGTGGAGATCGAGGAGGACCGCTCCGGCGGCCCCGGCCGCGCCGGTGACGAGGCCGTGTTCGGCGGCGGCAAGGTCATCCGCGAGTCCATGGGCCAGGCGCGTGCCACGCGGGCGGAGGGTACCCCCGACACCGTGATCACCGGCGCGGTGATCATCGACCACTGGGGGATCGTCAAGGCCGACGTCGGCGTCCGCGACGGCCGGATCACCGGCATCGGCAAGGCCGGCAACCCCGACACCATGGACGGCGTCCACCCGGACCTGGTCATCGGCCCGGAGACCGAGATCATCGCCGGCAACGGGCGGATCCTCACGGCCGGCGCCATCGACGCGCACGTCCACTTCATCTGCCCGCAGATCGCCGACGAGGCGCTCTCGGCGGGCATCACGACCCTCGTCGGCGGCGGTACGGGCCCGGCCGAGGGCTCCAAGGCCACCACCGTGACCCCCGGCCCCTGGCATCTCGCGCGGATGCTGGAGGCGATGGAGGCCTTCCCGCTCAACATCGGCCTGCTGGGCAAGGGCAATACCGTCTCGCACGAGGCGATGCTGTCGCAGATCCGCGGCGGCGCGCTCGGCCTGAAGCTGCACGAGGACTGGGGCTCGACCCCGGCCGTCATCGACGCCTCGCTGACCGTCGCAGAGCAGACCGGCATCCAGGTCGCCATTCACACGGACACGCTCAACGAGGCCGGGTTCGTCGGCGACACGCTCGCCGCGATCGCCGGGCGGGGCATCCACGCGTACCACACCGAGGGCGCGGGCGGCGGGCACGCGCCGGACATCATGACCGTGGTCTCCGAGTCGTACGTGCTGCCGAGCTCCACCAATCCGACCCGGCCGTTCACCGTCAACACCGCCGAGGAACACCTCGACATGCTGATGGTCTGCCACCACCTCAACCCGGCGGTGCCGGAGGACCTGGCCTTCGCCGAGTCCCGGATCCGGCCGTCCACGATCGGCGCCGAGGATGTGCTGCACGACCTGGGCGCGATCTCGATCATCTCCTCCGACTCCCAGGCCATGGGGCGCGTCGGCGAGGTCGTCATGCGGACCTGGCAGACCGCGCATGTGATGAAGCGGCGGCGGGGCGCCCTGCCCGGGGACGGACGCGCCGACAACCGTCGGGTGCGTCGCTATGTCGCCAAGTACACGATCAACCCGGCGCTCGCCCAGGGCCTGGCCCGGGAGATCGGGTCGGTCGAGAGCGGCAAGCTGGCCGACCTGGTGCTGTGGGAACCGGCGTTCTTCGGCGTCAAGCCGCAGCTCGTCATCAAGGGCGGGCAGATCGCGTACGCGCAGATGGGCGACGCCAACGCCTCGATCCCCACACCGCAGCCGATCCTGCCGCGCCCGATGTACGGGGCGATCGGGCGGGCACCGGCCGCCAACTCCTTCAACTTCGTCGCCCCCTTGGCCGTCGAGGACGGGCTGCCTGAGCGGCTGGGCCTCGGCAAGCGCTTCGTGGCGATCGACTCGACGCGCGGGGTCACCAAGGCCGACATGCGGGAGAACGACGCGCGCCCGGACGTGCGGGTCGACCCCGACAGCTTCGCGGTGTACATCGACGGGGCAGCGGTCGAGGCGGAGCCCGCGGCCGAACTCCCCATGGCGCAGCGCTACTTCCTGTTCTGAGGACGCCCTGATGTCACGAGCAGCGCTTCTCGTCCTGGCCGACGGCCGTTTCCCCGCCGGCGGCCACGCACACTCCGGCGGGGCCGAGGCCGCGGTCAAGGCCGGGCGCATCAAGGGAGCGGCGAGCCTCGCCGACTTCTGCCGGGGGCGCCTGCACACGGCCGGATCGGTCGCCGCGGCGCTCTCGGCCGCCGCCGCGCTCGGCATCGACCCCGTCACGCTGGACCGTGCCGCGGACGCCCGTACGCCCTCGCCCGCGCTGCGGGTCGCCGCACGCAGGCTGGGCCGCCAGCTCATGCGGGCCGCCCGTTCGACCTGGCCGTCCGCTGAACTGGACGCCTTGGCACGCGAGTTCCCCAAGGGCGCCCATCAGCCGGTCGTGCTCGGCCTGACGGCCCGGGCGGCCGGTCTCGGACCGGTCGACGCGGCGTACTGCGCGGCCTACGAGAGCGTGAGCGGCCCGGCCACGGCGACCGTCCGCCTGCTGAGCCTGGACCCCTTCGACGCGACGGGCGTACTGGCCCGTCTGGCACCGGAGTTGGACCAAGTCGTGGACCGCGCGGTGGAGGCGGCGCGGAGAGTCGTCGACGAGGGGGTCGACGCGTTGCCGGCGGGCTCGGCACCATTGCTGGAGATCGGAGCGGAGGTGCACGCGGGCTGGCCGGTACGCCTGTTCGCCTCGTAGCCGCTCGCCCCAGGGGCGCGGGGCTGTGTTCGATATGCGGCTCCGCCGCGTGAGCGCGACAAGCCCCCACCCACCCGCACCCCGAAACCCGCGCCCACCACCCCGAACCCGGTCGTCCCAAACCAGGACCCGCCCAACCAGGAGCCGCACATGCACCTCGACCACCACCACGACGGCGCGCCAGCCGTCAGCGCCGACGCCCACCGCCCCGACGGCACCCGCAGAGCGCTCCGCATCGGCCTCGGCGGCCCCGTCGGCTCAGGAAAGACCGCCACCGTCGCCGCCCTCTGCCGCGCGCTGCGGGACGAGCTGTCGCTCGCGGTCGTCACCAACGACATCTACACCCGGGAGGACGCCGAGTTCCTGCTCCGGGAAGCCGTGCTGCCGCCCGAGCGGATCACCGCCGTGGAGACGGGCGCCTGCCCGCACACCGCGATCCGGGACGACATCTCCGCCAACCTGGAAGCGGTGGAGGACCTGGAGGACGCCGTCGGGCCGCTGGACCTGGTCCTCGTGGAGTCCGGCGGGGACAACCTCACCGCGACCTTCTCCAAGGGGCTCGTCGACGCGCAGATCTTCGTTATCGACGTGGCCGGGGGCGATGACATCCCGCGCAAGGGCGGGCCGGGCGTGACCACCGCCGACCTGCTCATCGTCAACAAGACCGACCTCGCACCGTACGTCGGCTCCGACCTCGCGCGCATGGCGGCCGACGCCAAGGCGCAGCGGGCCGAACTGCCGGTCGTCTTCCAGTCGTTGCGGAGCGAGGCCGGGGTGTCGGACGTCGCCGCATGGGTCCGGGCACAGCTCGCCGCGTGGGCGGCGTGAGCGTGCTCGGCACCGGGGTGCGGTCCGTCGCGCGGATCGTCGCCCGGGACGACGGCCGGGGCGGGACCTCCCTGCCCGTGCTGGAGAGCGACGGCCCGCTGGCGCTGCGGCGGACCAGGGCGAGCGGCCCCGAGGCGCGGGTCATGCTCGTCGGGGCGATGAGCGGCCCGCTCGGCGGCGACCACTTCACCGTGGAGGCCCGGGTGGAGGAGGCGGCCCGGCTGTCGGTCGGGTCGGCCGCCGCCACCATCGCGCTGCCGGGACAGTCGAAGAGCGAGGCACGCTACGACGTGCGGCTCGATGTCGCCGACGGTGCCGAACTGCACTGGCTGCCGGAGCAGTTGATCTCCGCCCAGGGCAGCGACCTGTATGTCACGACCCGCGTCGATCTCGCCGCCACGGCCCGGCTCGTGCTGCGCGAGGAGCAGGTGCTCGGACGCGTCGGTGAGGAACCCGGACGGCTGACGAGCCGTCTGACGTTGCGGATCGCCGAGCGGACCGTGCTCGACCAGGAGCTGGCCTGTGGGCCCGGCGCGCCGGGCGGCTGGGACGGGCCCGCCGTCCTCGGGGGACACCGGGCGGTCGGGCAACTGGTCGTCGTACGGCCGGAGTTCTCCGTCGAACCGGTGACGGCCCGGGCGCTGGGGGAGGGGGCGTCGGTCGTGCCGCTCGCCGGACCCGCCGGGCTGGTGACGGCCGTGGCGCAGGACGCGCTGCGGCTGCGGCGGCTGCTCGACGAGGCGCTGACGTCCCTCGCGTAGACGCTCGGTCAGGCGTCCGTAGAGCAGCACCCGTTCTCCGTTTATCGGATTGGCAAAGAAGCGCGACGGACCCTGTTCTCAGTGACCTCACAGCCGCGAGGATCCCCGTACTGATCGCAACGATGTACGGGGAGGTCCCCCTTGAGGGGTACGAGACCGAAGAGGCGGGTGGCGGCGCTCGGTTCGGCCGGAGCACTCGTCACGGCCACGCTGATAGCCGGCGCCGTCGCGGCGCCCACGGCGAACGCGAGCGCGGGCACCCGCCACGGCCAGGACCGCGAGGCCCGGGGTGTCGCGACAGCCGCCGCCCGGGCCGCGAAGGCCGGCATCGACTGGCAGGACTGCCCCGCCGACTGGAATCTGGCCAAGCCGATCCAGTGCGGGTACGTCACCGTGCCGCTCGACTACGCCAAGCCGCACGGCAAGCAGATCAAACTCGCGGTCGACCGCATCGGCAACACGGGCACGAAGGCCGAGCGGCAGGGCGCGCTCCTCTACAACCCCGGCGGCCCCGGCGGCTCCGGACTGCGCTTCCCCGCCCGGGTCACGAGCAAGAACCCGGTGTGGGCCAACGCCGCCAAGGCCTACGACTTCGTGGGCTTCGACCCGCGCGGCGTCGGCAAGTCGGCGCCCATCTCCTGTGTCGACCCGCAGGAGTTCGTCAAGGCACCCAAGATGGACCCGGTGCCCGACTCGGAGGCCGACAAGCTCGCCCAGCGCAAGCTGGCCCGCGAGTACGCCGAGGGCTGCCAGGACCGCAGCGGCGCGATGCTGCCGCACATGACCACGCCGAACACCGCGCGCGACCTCGACGTCATCCGCGCCGCCCTCGGCGAGAAGAAGCTCAACTTCCTGGGCGTCTCCTACGGCACCTACCTCGGCGCCGTCTACGGCACCCTCTTCCCCGGCCATGTGCGCCGCATGGTCGTCGACAGCGTCGTCAACCCGTCCCGGGACAAGATCTGGTACCAGGCCAACCTGGACCAGGACGTCGCCTTCGAGGGCCGCTGGAAGGACTGGCAGGACTGGGTCGCCGCGAACGACGCGACCTACCACCTCGGCACCACCCGCGCCGCCGTCCAGGAGAAGTGGCTCCAGCTGCGCGCCACGGCGAAGAAGAACCCCCTCGGCGGGGTCGTCGGCCCGGCCGAGCTGATCTCCTTCTTCCAGAGCGCCCCGTACTACGACTCGGCGTGGGCCCCGGTCGCGTCGGCCTTCAGCAAGTACGTCGCCGGAGACACCCAGGCGCTGATCGACGCCGCCGCCCCCGACCTGTCGGACACCGCGGGCAACGCCTCCGCGGAGAACGGCAACGCCGTCTACACGGCCGTGGAGTGCGCCGACGCCAAGTGGCCCACCAGCTGGCGCACCTGGGACCGGGACAACACCCGGCTCCACAAGGACCACCCGTTCATGACGTGGGCCAACGCCTGGATGAACCTGCCGTGCGCCACCTGGCCGTCCAAGCAGCACACGCCGCTGAACGTCAAGAGCGGCAAGGGCCTGCCCGGCGTGCTCATCGTCCAGTCGGAGCATGACGCGGCGACGCCGTACGAGGGCGCCGTCGAACTGCACAAGCGGTTCAAGGGCTCCCGCCTGATCACCGAGAAGGACGCCGGTTCGCACGGCGTCTCCGGGCTGGTCAACCCGTGCGTCAACGAGCGGGTGGACAGCTACCTGCTCACCGGCAAGCTGGACCGTCGCGATGTGACCTGCACACCGCACGCCACGCCCAAGCCGTAGTCACGGCCGGAGGGGGGCGGTCGTACGGCCGCCCCCCTCAGTCGTCCCCTCGGCCGTCCCTCTCCGCCAGCCAGGCGTCCTCCGCCGCGTAGTCGAAGAGGTCGCCGTACGCCTGGACCATCTTCGGGTACGCCTCCCGCCAGTCCCGCCCGGCGAGTTGTTCCTCGATCCAGGCGACCGTCTCCGGCAGGGTGTCCGCGTACCGCACCACCGGCCGGTAGCCCAGCTCGCGCTGCGCCGCCGACATGTCGCACACCACGGGCATCGGCACCGACCAGGGCGTCTCGCCCACACCGGGTGCGGGCGGCGGGCCGTCCACGAGCACGTCCTCGGTCTTCACGCCCATCACCGCGTCGATCTCCGCCGCGATCGTGGCCACCGTCGGCGCGTCCGGGTCGACGGCGTTCAGGACGCGGGCGCCCGGCCGGGCGGCGGCCAGCCGGATCAGCTCGGCGATCGTGTGGACGCTCGCCGGATGGAACCGGCTCTCGCCGCCGTAGGCGAGCACGCGCCGCCTACGCCCGTCGAGGTTGCGCTTCACCATGTACAGCTCGCGCGGGCCCTGGCAGTACGCCCCGTGGATCGCGCCCGCGCGCAGCAGCGTGGTCGGCAACCGGTCGCCCGCCGCGAGGAGTTCACGCTCCAGCTCCGCCTTCCGGGTGCTGTACGAGGCGTCGCCCGGCCGCACCGTGCGCTGGTCCTCCGTCAGCGGCACCGGGTACTCGGGAAAGCCCCCGGGCTCGCCCTGCGTGTCGAAGCCGCGGCCCCGGTCGTCCTCGTACACCGACACACTGGAGATCACCACCGCCGAGCCGACCCGCCCGGCCAGCCCCGTCAACTGCCGTGCGTGCCCGGCGCCGAACGCCACCATGTCCACCAGGACGTCGCAGCCGTCACCGACCGCCGCGGACAGCGCCGCGTCGTCCTCCCGGTCGGCCCGCACGGCCTGGACGCCGTCCGGCCACCGGGGGTCCCGGCCGCCGCCCCGCGAGACGGCCGTCACCTCCCAGCCGTCCCGGGCCAGCGCCCCCACCGCCACCCGTCCGATCTGTCCCGTCGCCCCGATCACCACAGCACGTGTCATACGGCGACCGTACGGCGGCCGGGGGCCGGGCCACCTGCGGTTCTGCCGACGGCAGAGGCATCAACCGAGCGGCATGCGCGGCAGCTTCCGCTTCTTCGCGGCGGCGGCCTCCTCGGCCTTCACGACGGCCGCGTACTGGTCGACGTACTCCTGCCCGGACAGGGAGAGGATCGCGTACATGAGCTCGTCGGTGACGGCGCGCAGGATGGCCTTCTCGTTCTCCATTCCGGCGTAGCGGGAGAAGTCGAGGGGCTCGCCGAAGCGGATCGCGACGGGGTGGATGTTGGGGATGACCTTGCCGGGCGGCTGGGCCTCGAAGGTGCCGATCATCGCGCAGGGGATGATCGGGACGCCCGCCTTGAGGGCCATCACCGCGACCCCGACCTTGCCCTTGTAGAGCCGGCCGTCGTGCGAGCGCGTGCCCTCGGGGTAGATGCCGAGCAACTCGCCCTTGTCCAGCACGCCGAGGCCCTCGCGGATCGCGGCCTGGCCCGCGTCCTTGCCCGAGCGGTCGACCGGGATCTGCCCCGCGCTGCGGAAGAAGAAGGCCGTCAGCCGGCCCTTGAGACCCGGGCCCGTGAAGTACTCGGCCTTCGCCAGGAAGGTGATGCGCCGCTTGAGGATCGCCGGCATCAGGAAGTGGTCCGAGAACGACAGATGATTGCCGGCGACGATGGCGGCGCCCTCCGACGGCACGTGCTCCAGCCCCTCTATTCGAGGGCGGAAGACCAGTCGCAGCAGCGGGCCCAGCAGCACGTATTTCAGCAGGTAGTAGAACAAAGCGGGCGCTCCTCGACTCTGGCGGTGAACTCAACCGCCGCGTTCCAGCAGGTCAACCGGCGTGTCGTGGGGTGCCAGTGTAGGTGCAGGCGCAGTCACCGGGCACCTCGTGCGGCGGGACCTCGTCGATCCTTCACCTTTTGACTGACGGTCAGTCAGTCGGGTGGCGGTGTCCGGTGGTGCTCATGCGGCTGGGGAGGGCCGCGGGACCAGCGTGCTGCTCCGTACGGGTGATCGGCAAGCCGAACGGGTGGCATGGCCGGGAAGTGAAGGGTGCCTGGCCAACCGGTGGTTCTTGCGGCCTCGGCGAGTAGTCTGCGGAGCATGCGGATCTCTGTTTCCTCGGACATGGACGAGCCCGTCGCCCGCGCTCTCGTGGCCGCGCTGCGGGACCGGGGGCACGAGGTGCGCCCGCACGGCGCGCTGCGCTCCGGGGGCGACCCGCAGTGGGCCGTGTGCTCGGAGGCCGCGGCCCGCGAGGTCGCCGACGGGGCGGCCGACCAGGCCGTGGTGTGCTGCTGGACCGGCACGGGCGCCTCGATCGCGGCGAACAAGGTGCCCGGCGTACGGGCCGCCTTGTGCACGGACGCCTACACGGCCGACGGGGCCCGCCGCTGGAACGACGCCAACGTCCTCGCGCTCAGCCTGCGGCTGACGTCCGAGCCGCTGCTGACGGAGATCCTCGACGCGTGGTTCGCGGGCGAGCCCAGCGGCGACACCGAGGACCGGCAGAACGTGGACCGCGTCCGGATCCTCGACCACGGACGGAACCGGCTGTAGGGCGGCAGGCCCCCGATCACAGCCGCACGATGACCAGCGCGGTGTCGTCGGTGGCGCCCCCGGGCGGCAGCAGCTCCAGCAGGACGGTGTCGGCGAGTGCCTCGGGGTCCTGGTCCCGGTTCCGGGCCAGCGCGTCGGCGAGGCGGCCCAGACCGGTGTCGATGTCCTCGCCGCGCCGCTCGATCAGCCCGTCGGTGTAGAGCACGAGGGTGGCGCCCGGCGTGTACGAGGTGTCCGCCTGGGGTCTGGGGATCGGGTCGGGGCGGGCGTCGAGCGGGGTGTCGGTGGCCCCGTCGAGCAGCTCCGCCCGGCCGTCGGGGTGGACCAGCACGGGCGGGGGATGGCCGGCGCTGCTGTAGGTGATGGTGTGCCGGTCGAAGTCGATGAAGGTCGTCACGGCGGTCGCCGACTCGGCGCCGTCGACCACGTGCGCGTAGCGCCCCAGCACGTCCAGCGCCTGGGCCGGGCCCTCGGCGACCCGGGAGGCCGCGCTCAGCGCGCTGCGCAACTGGCCCATGACGCCGGCGGCCTCCAGTCCGTGCCCGACCACGTCACCGACCGACACCCCGACCCGGTGGCCGCCGACCAGATCGACCAGGTCGTACCAGTCCCCGCACACGTTCAGTGCGCCCACGGCCGGCCGGTAGCGGACGGCGGCCCGGTGGTGGTGTCTGACCTGGCGGCGGTCGGGCAGCATCGCCTCCTGCAGGGCCAGGGCCACCTCCCGCTCCCGGGAGTGCGCCTGGCGCAGCCGGTCGTTGAGCTCCTGCAGCTCACGGGCCCGGGTGTACAGTTCGGCCTCCAGCGCCCGCGACCGGCTCCCGCTCGGGCGGCCATGGGCGCGGATCAGCTCGGTGACCTCCTCGACCCGCAGGACCAGCAGCATCACCTTGCCGTCCGGCCCGGTCAGCGGCGCGTTGACCAGGCTCCAGTAGCGCTCCTCCCAGTGGCCCGGACGGTCGGGGGGCTCGACGTCGTAGCGTTGCAGCGCCATGGTGTCCCGTTCGCCGGTGGCCAGGACCCGGTACAGCGAGGCCTTGAGGTTCGCCATGCCGGAGGCGCGCGGGTCGTTCGGGTTGTCCGGGAAGAGGTCGTCGAGGTCGCCGCCGACGACCTGCTCGCGTGTGCGTCCGACGACCCGCAGGAACTCCTCGTTGACGTCCGCGTAGACCAGGTCGGGCGTGAGCAGGGCCACCACACCCGGGAAGGCCTGGAACACGGCCTCGTAGTCGATCGCCGTATCCGTCATCGCCGCCGCCTCACCACCACTGCCGGTATCAGACCAGTTTCCCACGGTATGCGGCAATCGGTCCGGGTCTCACTCCGTGAGGTCCGTCAGCGACTGCTCCGCCCAGATGACCTTCCCGTCGGGGACGAACCGGCTGCCCCACCGCTGGGTGAGCTGGGAGACCAGCAGCAGTCCGCGCCCGCCCTCGTCCGTCGTACGGGGATGGCGCAGATGGGGCGCGGTGGCGCCGCCGTCGAAGACCTCGCAGACCAGGGCGCGCTCCCGGATCAGCCGGAGCCGGATCGAGCCGGTGGCGTACCGGATGGCGTTGGTGACCAGCTCGCTCACCACCAGTTCCGTGGTGAAGACCAGCTCGTCCAGGCCCCAGTGCGCGAGCTGCCGGGTGGCCGTGCGGCGGGCGTCGGCGACGACGGCCGGGTCGGAGGGCAGGTCCCAGGCCGCGACCCGCTCGGTGTCGAGCCGCTTCGTCCGGGCCATCAGCAGGGCCACGTCGTCGTACGGGCGCGCCGGGACCAGCGCGTCGACCACGGTCAGACAGTGCGACTCGAGCGGACCCGCCTGTTCCAGCGCCCCGCGCAGCCGCTCCCGGCCGGTGTCGACGGCCCAGGTGGTCTCGCCCCGGGCCAGCAGCCCGTCGGTGTGCAGGGCGAGCGTGCTGCCCTCCGCGAGGGACAGCTCGACCGCCTCGAAGGGCGGACCGCCCACGCCGAGCGGCGGCCCCTGCGGCAGATCCACGAACGTCACCGAGCGGTCCGGCGCCACCACGGCCGGGGCGGGATGACCCGCCGCCGCCATCGTGCAGCCGCCGTCGACCGGGTCGTAGACCACGTACAGACACCCCGAGCCCACGGACGACCGTCCGCTGTCGGCGCCCGCCGCGCCCGGCTCGACGCCCTCCTCCCGCGCCGACCGCGCCACCAGGTCGTCGAGGTGCGCCAGCACCTCCTCGGGCGGCAGATCCAGCGCGGCCAGGGTCCGCACCGCGGTCCGCAGCTGCCCCATCGCCGCGGCGGCGTCGATACCATGCCCGGGCACCTCGCCCACCACGAGCGCGACCCGGCCGCCGGACAGCGGGATGAGGTCGTACCAGTCGCCGCCCAGGCCGGTCAGCTCGTCGGCCGGCCGGTAGCACGCAGCCACCTCGACGGCGTCCTGCTCGGGCAGCCGGTGGGGGAGCAGACTGCGCTGCAGGACGAGGGCGGCGTCCCGCTCGCGGGTGTAGCGCCGGGCGTTGTCCAGGCAGACGGCCGCGCGGGCGACGAGGTCCTCGGCCAGGTGCAGATCCTCCTCGTCGAAGGGCTCACGGCGGTGGCGCCGGAAGAAGGTGGTGACGCCCAGGGTGGTGCCCCGCGACCGGATCGGCACGGTCATCACGCTGTACAGGTCCAGCTCCAGGAAGGTGACGGTCCGGCGGCCGTCCGGGAGGTCCGTGGCCCACTCCCGGGTCACCGGATCCAGCCGCTCCGCACGCCAGGAGCGTCCCGTGGTCAGGCAGCGGACCGGGGGCGACCCGGCCAGATACGTCGCGATGTCGCCGACCTCGAGGGCGCCCTGCGGGAGGTCCTCCTGCGCGGAGCGCTGACCGGCCCGGCGCAGTGCCACCGGATCCGTGTCCGCGAGCGGCCCCGGAGCCGGCTCCGCGCCCCGCACCACCGCCTCCAGCAGATCCACGGTGACGAAGTCGGCCACTCCCGGCACGGCCACATCGGCCAGCTCCTGCGCGGTGCGCATCACGTCGAGACTGCGGCCGATGCTCTCGCCGGCCCGGTCGAGGAGCGCCAGCCGCTGCCGCGCGCGGTGCCGCTCGGTCATGTCGACGACCGTGTAGTACACGCCCAGCGGGTGGCCCCGGTCGTCCTCCAGCCGGGCGAACGACAGCATGTGCGCCGTCTCGCGCAGCGGCGCCGACCGCACATGCCCCACATGCTCGTACCCGACGACCGCCTCGCCGGTCTCCAGGACGTGCCGCATCTGCGCCTCGACCGCCTGGCCGTCCATGCCCGGCTGGACGTCCGCGAAGCGCAGCCCGAGCCGTCGCGCCGCCGGTCCGCCGCCGAACTGCTCAAGGGCGGTGTTGGACCACACGAACCGCAGGTCGGTGTCGACGATGGCGATGCCCACGGAAGCGTCGGACACCATCCGTTCCAGCACCGAACGGCTCATGTCCCAGCCGGGGGCCTGGCCCAGCTCCGACAGGAGCACCAGCCAGCGCGAGCCGGTCTGCGTCTCCTCGGTCGAGGTGATCCGGGCCATGACCCGCACCGGCTGCCCGTTCTTGCGGCGGGCCGTCAGCAGCCCGGCCCAGCCGCCGTCCCTGCGGCAGCGCTCGACCAGGTCCGGCACGCGCTCCGCGTCCTCGGCGGCCAGCAGGTCGGACAGCTTCCTGCCGACCGCCTCGGAAGCCGGGTATGCCAGCAGCCGCCGGGCGTCGTCGGTCCAGCCCGTCACCATGCCCTGCGGATCGAGCAACAGGGGCACGGCGTCGGCCACGTCGAACCGCCGCCGGGCAACGCCGTATTCCTCGTGTGCGCCCACCGGCCGACCTCTCTGTCGCTGAGAGTGGTCTACCACCTCTTGCCCCCATCTTCACCCTTCCCGCCTACGGGGGCGGCTTGTGCAGGTCCGGTCGGGGCGGCCGCGGGCGGCTGTGGCGCTGCCCTACCCCAGCACCTTCTCCAGGGCCGCGAGCGCCCCCGCGAGCTCCTCGCCCGTGATCGTGAGCGGCGGTGCCAGGCGGATCGTGGAGCCGTGGGTGTCCTTGACCAGGACTCCCTCCCGCATGAGGCGTTCGCTGACCTCGCGCCCGGTGCCGAGGGCCGGGTCGATGTCGACGCCCGCCCACAGGCCGCGCGAGCGGAAGCCGACGACGCCCTTGCCGACCAGTTCGGTCAGGCCGTCCCGCAGGGTGGTGCCCAGCTCGGCCGCGCGCCGCTGGAACTCGCCCGTCTCCAGCAGTTCGACCACCGCCGTGCCGACCGCGGCCGCCAGCGGGTTGCCGCCGAAGGTCGAGCCGTGCTCGCCCGGCCGCAGCACCCCGAGGACCTCCCGGCGCGCCACCACCGCCGACACCGGCACGATGCCGCCGCCCAGCGCCTTCCCCAGCAGCACCATGTCCGGCACGACCGACTCGTGCTCCACCGCCAGCGTGCCGCCGGTGCGGCCGAGCCCGGACTGGATCTCGTCGGCGATGAACAGGCATCCCTTGCGCCGGGTCAGCTCGCGCACGCCGGCCAGGTAGCCGTCGTCCGGGATGATCACCCCGGCCTCGCCCTGGATCGGCTCGATCAGCACGGCCGCCGTCGTCTCGTCGACCGCCGCCTCCAGCGCGGCCAGGTCGTTGTACGGCACGATCCGGAAGCCCGGCGTGAAGGGGCCGAAGCCCTGCCGCGCCGTCTCGTCCGTGGAGAAGCTGACGATCGTCGTCGTGCGGCCGTGGAAGTTGTCCGCGGCGACCACGATCGTCGCCCGGCCGTCCGGCACGCCCTTGACGTCGTAGGCCCACTTGCGGGCCACCTTCACGGCGCTCTCCACCGCCTCCGCGCCGGTGTTCATGGGCAGCACCATGTCCAGGCCCGTCAACGCCGCCAGCCGCTCGGCGAACTCGGCGAGCCGGTCGTTGTGGAAGGCACGCGAGGTGAGCGTCAGCCGGTCGAGCTGGCGGTGGGCCGCCTCGATCAGCGCCGGATGCCGGTGGCCGAAGTTGAGCGCCGAATAGCCGGCCAGCAGGTCGAGGTAGCGCCGCCCCTCCACGTCCTCCACCCAGGTGCCCTCGCCGCGGGCGACGACCACGGGCAGCGGATGGTAGTTGTGGGCGAGGACCGGCTCCTCCGCGCGGATGAGCTCCTGCGAGTCACGGGTGCGGACAGGTGCGGTCATGAGCGGATCTCCCGGATCTCCTGGGTGCAGCACTTGATGCCGCCACCGGCCTTCTGGAACTCGGACAGGTCGACGGGGACGGGGACGTAGCCGCGGTCGGCGAGCTGCCCGGCCAGGGCCGTCGCCCCCGGTGAGATGAACACGTGGCGCCCGTCGGAGACGGAGTTGAGCCCGAACGCCATCGCGTCCTCGTGGGTGGCGAGCACCGCGTCCGGGTACAGCCGGGCCAGCACCTCGCGGCTGCCCGGGGAGAACGCCTCGGGGTAGTAGGCGATGTTCTCCTCGTCGAGGACGAACAGCGCCGTGTCCAGGTGGTAGAAGTACGGGTCCACCAGCGTCAGGCTGATCACCGGCACCCCCAGGTACTCCTGCACCTCGCTGTGGGCCTCCCGGGTCGTACGGAAACCCGTCCCGGCCAGGATCCAGCGCCCGGCGGGCACCAGGTCGCCCTCGCCCTCGCACACCGACTCGGGGTGGTAGACCTCGTAGCCCTCCGACTTGAACCACGCCTCGTACGGCACGGACTCGGGACGGCGCTCGGGCGCGTGGAAGAGCGAGCCGAAGACGCGGCCGTCGACGACGACCGCCGCGTTCGCGGCGAAGACCATGTCGGGCAGGCCGGGAACCGGTTTCACACTGTCCACGGTATGGCCGTGGACACGATAGGCGTCCACCAGCGCCTGCCATTGGTCCAGGGCACGGATGACATCGACGGGTTCGTCGGGATGCATCCACGGGTTGATCGCGTACTGCACGGCGAAGTGTCTGGGTTCGCAGACCAGGTAGCGCCGCCGGCGCGGCACACGGGAGTCGGGCACAGAGGGGTACCTCCGCTTCCTAACGGTGTGTGACTGAGGGTTGACACCAAGGTAGAAACTGACGGAGGCGGTCCACAAGAAACATCAGTTGCGTCTTCACGCAGGAACGCTGCGTCTTGAGCCGGCTCAGCGCACGTCTGCTGCGCGCCGTCCGGGGCTACTCCGGCGCGGGATGGCTGGCCCCCGCCTCCGGACTCTCCGGAAGCAGATGCGACAGCACCATCACGCTGATCGTCTTCCGGATGAACGGCTCCTGGCGGATCCGCTCCAGCACCTCCTCGAAGTGCTCCACGTCCCGGGCCCGCACATGCAGCAGCGCGTCCGCGCCGCCGGTCACGGTCATCGCCGCCGCGATCTCCGGGTAGTCGCGCACGACCTCCGCGAGCCGCCGCGGCGGGGCCGCGCCCTCGCAGTACACCTCCACGTAGGCCTCCGTGCGCCAGCCCAGCGCCGACGGCTTCACCGTGGCCGTGAAACCGGTGATCACACCTGTTTCACGCAGCCGGTCGACCCGGCGCTTGACCGCCGTCGCCGACAGCCCGATCGCCGTGCCGATCTCGGCGAAGGACGTCCTGGCGTTCGCCATCAACGTGGTGATGATCTTCCGGTCGAGTTCGTCGAACGGCGTGGACCTGCTGTTCATGCGGGCACTGTATCCAGCGGGAACGCGCACCCCCGGCACATGTCCAGACGTACGGATCGCCCCTACACTCCGGGTTCATGCTGCGCGCCCTGGCTGTCGACGACGAACGCCCCTCGCTGGAGGAACTGCTCTACCTGCTGCAGGCGGACCCCCGCGTCGGCAGCGCGGAGGGCGCCGGCGACGCCACCGAGGCGCTGCGCCGCATCAACCGCGCCCTGGAGTCCGGCCCCGGCGGCCCCGAGGCGATCGACGTCGTCTTCCTCGACATCCAGATGCCCGGCCTCGACGGCCTCGACCTGGCCCGGCTGCTCACCGGCTTCGCCCGGCCGCCGCTCGTCGTGTTCGTCACCGCCCACGAGGACTTCGCCGTCCAGGCCTTCGACCTCAAGGCCGTCGACTACGTCCTCAAGCCCGTCCGCAAGGAACGCCTCGCCGAAGCCGTCCGCCGCGCCGCCGAGCTGCGCGGCGCCGCCCCGCCGATACCCGTGCACGAACCCGACCCCGACCACCTGCCCGTCGAGCTCGGCGGCGTGACCCGCTTCGTCGCCGTCGACGACATCACCCACGTCGAGGCCCAGGGCGACTACGCCCGGCTGCACACCGGCAAGGGCAGCCATCTGGTCCGTATACCGCTGTCCACCCTGGAGGAGCGCTGGCGCTCCCGCGGCTTCGTCCGCATTCACCGCCGCCACCTCGTCGCCCTGCGCCACATCGGCGAACTCCGCCTGGACGCGGGGACCGTCAGCGTCCTCGTCGGCTCCGAGGAAC
This sequence comes from Streptomyces sp. CRCS-T-1, assembly GCF_024442335.1. Taxonomy (NCBI): domain Bacteria; kingdom Bacillati; phylum Actinomycetota; class Actinomycetes; order Kitasatosporales; family Streptomycetaceae; genus Streptomyces; species Streptomyces sp. CRCS-T-1. The sequence continues at coordinate 7,369,723 of NZ_CP101651.1, forward strand.
TCCAGGTCAGCCGGCGTCACACGCGAGAACTGCGCGACCTGCTCATGCGGAGGCCGTGACCGTGCCCCAGGACCACACCGAACGCCGCGTCGTCGTCACCGCCCCGCCCCGCCGCACCCGCCGCACCCACCGGGCCTCCGGCTACTACCGCCCGCGCACCGAGATCGACGAGCAGACCACCCTCGGCCACACCTACGTCCGCTCCCTGATGCGCACCCAACTGCGCGCCGCCCTCACCGTGTTCGCGATCCTCGGGCTGCTCGTCGGCCCGCTGCCGCTGCTGTTCGCCGCGACGCCCGGCACCGGCCGCCTGGAGTGGGCCGTCCTCGGCTTCGGCCTCTACGTCCCGCTCGTCCTGCTGGCCCGCTGGTACGTCCGCCGCGCCGAGCGCAACGAACGCGACTTCGTACGCCTCGTCGAAGACCGCTGAAGCCGTCCCATGAACTCCAGCTACGCCATACCCGCCGTCGCCCTGGTCGTCGTCGCGACGGTTCTGGTCGGCGCCTTCGGCCTGCGCATCTCCCGCACCACCTCCGATTTCTACGTCGCTTCCCGTACCGTCGGCCCCCGCCTCAACGCCGCCGCCATCAGCGGCGAGTACCTCTCCGCCGCCTCCTTCCTCGGCATCGCGGGCCTCGTCCTGGTCCAGGGCCCCGAGATGCTCTGGTACCCGGTCGGCTACACCGCCGGCTATCTGGTCCTGCTGCTCTTCGTCGCCGCCCCGCTGCGCCGCTCCGGCGCCTACACCCTCCCCGACTTCGCCGAGGCCCGCCTCGCCTCCCAGGCGGTACGGCGCCTCGCCGGTGCCTTCGTCGTCGGCGTCGGCTGGCTCTACCTGCTGCCCCAGCTCCAGGGGGCCGGACTGACCCTGACCGTGCTGACCGGGGCGCCGGACTGGCTGGGCGGAGTGATCGTCGCCGTCGTCGTCACGGCCACCGTCGCCGCCGGCGGCATGCGCAGCATCACCTTCGTGCAGGCCTTCCAGTACTGGCTGAAGCTCACCGCCCTGCTCGTCCCCGCCCTCTTCCTGGTCCTCGTCTGGCAGCACGACGGAGCCCCGCGCCGGGCCTTCGACGAACCGGCCACCTTCCGCGAGCAGCGCGTCGTGCGCGTGGACGACAGCATCGCCCTCACCCTCGACCGACCCCTGACGGTCACGGTGACCGGCACCGTGGACGGCCGTACCCACACGGACACCCGCCTGGAACTCCCCGCCGGCGCCCACCACATCGAACGCGGCACCCGGCTCACCTTCGCCGCGGGCGCGACCGTCCCGGCGGCCGAGCGCAGCGCCGGCGGCGACCTGTCGCCCTCGCAGGACGAGGGCCGCGGGGAACGCCCGCTGTACGCCACGTACGGGCTGATCCTCGCCACGTTCCTCGGCACCATGGGCCTGCCGCACGTCGTGGTCCGCTTCTACACCAGCCCGCACGGCGTCGCCGCCCGCCGCACCACCGTCGTGGTCCTCGGCCTCATCGGCGCCTTCTACCTCCTGCCGCCCGTCTACGGCGCACTCGGCCGCCTCTACGCCCCCGAACTCACCCTCACCGGAGACCCGGACGCCGCCGTCCTGCTGCTGCCCGACCGCATGATCGGGGGAGTGGGCGGGGACCTGCTGGGCGCGCTGGTGGCGGGCGGTGCCTTCGCCGCCTTCCTGTCCACGGCCTCGGGGCTGACGATGGCGGTCGCGGGCGTCCTCACCCAGGACGTGCTGCCCTCCCGGGGCGTGCGGTACTTCCGGCTCGGGACGGTTCTCGCCATGGCCGTGCCCCTCGCGGCGAGCGTTCTCGTCGGCGGGCTCCCGGTCGCCGACGCCGTCGGGCTCGCCTTCGCCGTGTCCGCCTCCTCGTTCTGCCCGCTGCTCGTCCTCGGCATCTGGTGGCGGCGGCTCACCCCGCCCGGCGCGGCAGCCGGGATGCTGGTCGGCGGCGGCTCCGCCCTGCTCGCCGTCGCCGCGACCATGGCGGGCTACCCGGGCAAGGGCGCGCTGCACGCCCTGCTCGCCTGGCCCGCTCTGTGGTCGGTGCCGCTGAGCTTCCTCACCATGATCCTGGTCTCCCTGGCGACCCCCGGCCGGGTGCCCCCGGGCACGGCGGCCGTCCTGGCCCGCTTCCATCTGCCCGAGGAGCTGCGCACGGAGGTGAAGACGCCATGAGCGGATTCCTGGCGGGCCTGTGCGTCGCCGTGCTCCCCGTGCTGGCCGCCGGGGTCTGGCTGGGCCGGCGCGGCGCACGGGGGGCCAAGAGCCTCGGCGGCCTCGGCACCCCCGTCGAGCACGCCACCTTCGAGACCCTGCACACCGCCTCCCTCGCCGCGCCCCCGCTCCGGGCCGGCCTCACCGAGGAGACCGCCCGCAAGTCCGCCCGCAAACTGCGCTCCCTGCTCGGCACGGACGCCCTCTGCCTCACGGACCGCGAACAGGTCCTGGTCTGGGACGGCGACGGCGCCCACCACCGCGACCAGATCATGGAACGCCTCGGGGCAGCCCTGGACACCGGCCGGGGCGAGGCCTTCCGGCTCACCTGCGACACCCTCGACTGCTCGGTGCGCTGGGCGGTCGTCGCCCCGCTCACCGTCGACGACCGGGTGCACGGCGCCCTCGTCGCCTGCGCGCCCCGTGAGTCGGCGGTCCTGGTCCGGGCGGCCGGCGAGGTGGCCCGCTGGGTCTCCGTCCAACTGGAGCTGGCCGACCTCGACCAGTCGCGCACCCGCCTCATCGAGGCCGAGATCAAGGCGCTGCGGGCTCAGATCTCCCCGCACTTCATCTTCAACTCGCTCGCGGTGATCGCCTCGTTCGTCCGCACCGACCCCGAGCGCGCCCGCGAACTGCTCCTGGAATTCGCCGACTTCACCCGCTACTCGTTCCGCAGGCACGGTGACTTCACCGCCCTCGCCGACGAACTCCACGCCATCGACCACTATCTGGCGCTCGTCAGGGCACGCTTCGGCGACCGCCTCTCCGTCACCCTCCAGATCGCCCCGGAGGTGCTGCCCGTCGCCCTGCCCTTCCTCTGCCTCCAGCCGCTCGTCGAGAACGCCGTCAAACACGGCCTTGAGGGCAAAGCCGATAAATGCAGCATCCAGATCACCGCCCAGGACGCGGGCGCAGAGGCGCTCGTCGTCATCGAGGACGACGGCGCCGGCATGGACCCCGACCTGCTGCGCCGCATCCTCGCCCGTGAGGTCAGCCCCTCGGGCGGCATAGGGCTCTCCAACGTCGACGACCGGCTCCGCCAGGTCTACGGCGACGACTACGGCCTCGTCATCGAGACCGCCCCGGGCGCGGGCATGAAGATCACCGTTCGGATCCCGAAGTACCAGCCGGGCGTGCACTCGGCGGGCCGGCTGACCGGGGAGTGAGCCGTCAGGTGCTGCGTGTGGTCACCACCAGTCCGAGGGTGATCAGTCCCAGGACGACCCAGCCGAACCACAGCCAGCCGTTGCTCCCCAGCGCCACCGTGTAGGCCGTCACCGCGACGAGGCCGCCGAGGGTGAGCACTCCCATGGTCTTGGTCGAGTTTGAACCGTTCGTGGAACCGGGCATCGCAACACCCTCCTCGTGGTCCGATGCCTCCATGGTGCCTGGCGGACGCCCGGTGCGCACGGTCCTTGCGCGAGCGGGCTTTCAGCGCCCCTGCGCGTTCAGCGAGGCCAGGTAGGCGTTGTACGCCTCCAGCTCCTTGTCCCCGTCGCGGTCGGCGGCCCGGTCCTTGCGCCTGGCCTGGCGCTGGTCGGAGGCGTACCACTGGAACAGCAGGGCGATCAGCACCAGCACGGACGGGATCTCGCTGAACGCCCAGGCGATGCCGCCCGCGGCGTTCTGGTCGGAGAGCGCCTCGATGCCGAGCGAGGCGGGCGGGTTCATGAACGTCCCGACCATCGGCTCGGACGCCATCATCAGTGCGATCCCGAAGAACGCGTGGAACGGCATGCCCGCGAACAGCTCCAGCATCCGCATCAGGTAGCCGGGGCGGTGCGGCCCCGGGTCCACGCCCATGATCGGCCAGAAGAACACCAGCCCGACGGCGAAGAAGTGCACCATCATCCCGATGTGCCCCGGCTTGGAGCCCATCAGGGTGTCGAAGAGCGGCGTGAAGTACAACCCGTACAGGCTCGCGATGAACAGCGGGATCGTGAACGCCGGGTGCGTGATGATCCGCATGTACCGGCTGTGCAGGAACATCAGCAGCAGCTCACGGGGGCCCTTACGACCCCGCCCCGCCGTGGGCAGGGCGCGCAGCGCCAGCGTGATCGGGGCGCCGAGCAGGACGAGGATCGGCGACACCATGCTGATCACCATGTGCTGCACCATGTGCACGCTGAACATGACCATGCCGTAGTCGTTCAGCCGGGTGCACATCATGAGCGCGACGGTCAGCACACCGATGACGAAGGCGGCCGTCCGCCCCACGGGCCACTTGTCCCCGCGCCGCACCAGCCGCACGACACCCCACCCGTACAGCCCGAGCCCGACCAGGCAGGCGACGAGAAAGAACGGGTCGGCCGACCACTCCAGCCCTCGTCCCAGCGTGAACGGCGGCAGATCCATGGTCATGCCGTGCCCGCTGTGATCCATTCCGCCGGCTCCTGTTTCGTGGGGGTGTGCAGCAATCTGTCCGCCCACAAGAGTAGAACCGCCCCCGGCCACACAAGTGACCGGGGGCGAAGTTACAGCAACCTCAGAGAACGGTCTCCGCCTCGGCGTACCGATCGTCCGGCACGGTCTTCAGCGTCTTCACGGCCTCGGCCAGCGACACCATCACTATGTCGGTCCCGCGCAGCGCGGTCATCTGCCCGAACTCCCCGCGATGCACGGCCTCCACCGCGTGCCACCCGAACCGCGTCGCGAGCACCCGGTCATAGGCCGTCGGCGTACCACCCCGCTGCACATGCCCGAGAATGACCGGCCGGGCTTCCTTCCCCAGCCGCCCTTCCAGCTCCACGGACAGCTGCCGCGCGATACCCGCGAACCGCTCGTGCCCGTAGATGTCCTTGCCGCCCTCGTCGAACTCCATGGACCCGGCCCGGGGCTTCGCCCCCTCCGCCGCCACGACGATCGCGAAGCGCTTGCCCGCCTCGAACCGCTCGCCGACCCGCTTGGTCAGTTCCTCTATGTCGAAGGGCCGTTCGGGGACGACGATGGCGTGCGCGCCGGCCGCCATGCCGGAGTGCAGCGCGATCCAGCCGGTGTGCCGCCCCATGACCTCGACCACCAGGACCCGCTGGTGGGACTCGGCGGTGGTCTTCAGCCGGTCCAGCGCCTCGGTCGCCACCCCCACGGCCGTGTCGAAGCCGAAGGTGACGTCCGTGACCGCGATGTCGTTGTCGATGGTCTTCGGCACACCGACGACGGGCAGACCGCTGTCCGACATCAGCCGGGCGGCCTTGAGGGTGCCCTCACCGCCGATGGGGATGATCGCGTCGAGGCCGAGTTCCTCGACATGGCCCTTGGCCCGCTCCACACCGTCCCGCAGATGGGAGGGCTGGACCCGGGAGGACCCGAGAATCGTGCCGCCGCGGGCGAGGATGCCACCCACCGCGTCGAGGTCGAGCTTGAGGTAGTCGCACTCCAGGAGGCCCTTCCAGCCGTCCCGGAAGCCGATGACCTCGTCGCCGTGGTCCACGACGGCGCGGTGTACGACGGACCGGATGACGGCGTTCAGGCCGGGGCAGTCGCCGCCGGACGTGAGGACACCAATACGCATAGCCCGAAATACCTTCTCAACGTGGGCCGGGGACCGGACCACGTTGTCCGGCTCGAATTCCCGCCACCCTAGCGTCACGAAGGGGCGGGACCGAACCGCGCGTCCGCCTGCTGGACTACCCCGCTCACCTGTGCGGATGTGCCGTCAGACGGGCTGTTGACCAGCAGGTTGACGCGTACCTCGGGCAGGCTGCGACGCCGTGCCTACGCGGGCGCCTGAGCAGCCGCGATGCGCTCGTCGCGCAGTGCCTCGTACCAGCGGTCGTCGGTCGGCGGCAGCGCGTTGACGTCGAGCGCCAGCTTCAGCAGCAGGTCCGCGATCAGCGGGTTGCGCGCGAGCACGGGGCCGTGCATGTACGTGCCGAAGACGGTGTCGTTGTACGCGCCCTCCGTGCCGTCGCCCGTGCCGTTGCCGTTGCCGAAGCGGACCTGGGCGAGCGGGCGGGCGGTGGGGCCCAGGTGGGTCACGCCCTGGTGGTTCTCGAAGCCGGTCAGCGGGGGCAGGCCGAGGCGCGGGTCGACGTCGCCCAGCACGTCACCGACGCACCGCTCGCCCTCGCCGCGCACCGACACCACGTCCAGCAGCCCGAGGCCGGGCTCGCGCTGGCCGAGGTCGTTGATGAACTCGTGGCCGAGGATCTGGTAGCCGGCGCACACGGAGAACACGATGGCGCCGTTCTCCACGGCCCGCTGCAGACCGCCGTCCCGGCGCAACCGCTCGGCCGCGAGCCGCTGCGGACGGTCCTCGCCGCCGCCGATCAGATAGATGTCGCCGGACGTCGGGATCGGCTGGTCGCTGCGCACGTCCAGCCGGGCCACGTCCAGGCCGCGCTGGTGGGCACGGCGCTCCACGACGAGGACGTTGCCCTGGTCGCCGTAGGTGCTGAGCAGGTCGGGATAGATCCAGACGACCCGCAGTTGGTTGTCGCTCACAAAAGTCCCCTGACGTCTCGTGCTCAGTTGCCGACGCGGCGGCGCAGATCCTGGAACGCCGTGTAGTTGGCGATGACCTCGATCCGGCCCGGCGGGCACGCCGCCACGGCCTGGTCGAGGTTCTCGTAGACCTGGAAGTGCTGGTCGGCGACCTCCAGCCGGACCGCGAGGTCGAGCCTGCGGTCGCCGACGACGCAGATCGGGTGACCGGTCAGACGCGTGTAGTCGACGTCCCACAGCCAGGAGGTGTCGGTGCCGTCGGCGCCGCGCGCGTTCACGGAGAGGATCACCGGGGTCGGCGGCGGGTCGATCAGCGAGAACGTCTCCAGCCAGCCGGCCGGGTTCTTCGCGAGCAGCAGCCGCAGGTCACGGCCCTGGAACTGGACGATGTCGTACCGCCCGGCCACCGCCTGCACCTGGTACATGCGCTCCAGCGCGACCTGCGGCGGCACCCCGAACACGGCGGCGACGGCGGCCGAGGAGGCGGCGTTGGCCTTGTTGGCGCGGCCGGGGAGCTGGAGGTGGATCGGCCAGGCCGAGCCGTGCGGGTCGAGGACGTGGTCGCCGGAGAGCGCCCAGCTCGGCGTCGGACGGCGGAAGCCGCACTCACCGCAGAACCAGTCGTCGCCCGGGCGCTGCATCACGCCACCGCAGGACGGGCAGGACCAGGCGTCGTCCTTCCACATCTGCCCGGCCGCGACCCAGATCACATTGGGGGAGGACGACGCCGCCCACACGACCAGCGGGTCGTCGCAGTTGGCCACGACCACGGCCTTGGAACCCGCGAGCCCCTCCCGCCAGTTCTCGGCGAGCATCCGCGTCTCGGCGGCCCGGTCGAGCTGGTCGCGGGAGAGGTTCAGCAGGGCGATGCACTTCGGGGCGGTGTCCCGGGCGACGCCGGCGAGGTACTTCTCGTCGACCTCGATCACGCCGTAGCGCGCCTCCGAGCTGCCCGCGAGCGCCGAGGTGATGCCGGCCGGCATGTTGGCGCCGAGGGCGTTGGAGACGACCGGTCCGGCCGCTCGCAGTGCCTCGGCGATGAGCCGGGTGGTGGTGGTCTTGCCGTTCGTCGCCGAGACCAGGATCACGTCCAGGTTCTGCGCGAGCCGGGCGAGGAGGTCGGGGTCGAGTTTCAGCGCCACCCGGCCGCCGATCACCGAACCGCTGCCGCGCCCTGCGGCGCGGGATGCCGCTGCGACCGCCTTGCCCGCGGTCACGGCCAGCTTGGCCCGCGGCGAGAGCGGGTCCGAGTTGCCTGCCATCAGTTCTCGATCCTCCTTGCGTACGCGCCGCGCCTTGAAGCCTGACGGCCACGTGGTGTGGACCTCAGCCTATCGAGATCCATTAGCACTCCCGAACCGCGGCACTGTGGCGAACTCGTGTGGGAGGCGCGGACCGACAAGGACCTTACTCTTGCCGCCATGCGACACAGCCCCATCCCCGGCGCCCACGGCAGCGTGAGACCCCTCACGCTGCACGGCGACCCGCTCCTGCACACCCCCTGCGCCGAGGTCACCGACTTCGGCCCCGAACTGGCTCGGCTCGTGGAGGATTTGTTCGCGACGATGTACGCCGCCCAGGGCGTCGGCCTCGCCGCCAACCAGATCGGCGAGTCGCTGCGGGTCTTCGTCTACGACTGCCCGGACGACGAGGACGTCCGCCACCTGGGCCACGTGGTCAACCCGCGCCTGGTCGAGGCCGACGGAGTGGTCATCCGGGGCCCGGAGGGCTGCCTCTCCCTGCCGGGCCTGGAAGCGGGCACGGAACGCCACGACCACGCGGTGGTCGAGGGCTTCACGATGACCGGAGACCCGGTCACCGTCCACGGCACGGGCTTCTTCGCCCGCTGCCTGCAACACGAGTGCGACCACCTGGAAGGCCGTATCTACCCAGACCACCTGACAGGCCGCCGCCACCGCAAACTGATGCGCCAGGTGGCCAGGTCTTCTTGGCGCCGGGATATGTAATTCAGGGGCGCGGGGAACTGCGCGAACAACCCCCACCGGCCGTCAGTCGAGACACGACGGTCAGAACCCCGGACTGCCGACCTTGTCTCCCGCAGCAGCAAGACGCCCCCACAACAGATCAGCCAGACTCCGCACCAACTCGGCACGAGAACAGGGTCGTTCCCCCAGCCACCAGTCCCCGGCCGCATGCATCATGCCGACAATCCCATGCCCCCACACCCGCGCCAGCTGCTGCCCGCCCGGCCCGAGATCCAGCCGGTCCTCGATGACCTGCGCGAGTTCCTCACCCATCCGCCGCAACAACGGCGCACTGTGCTTGCCGACATCGAACCCCTGATCCCCCGGCTGGCTCCCCTCCGCCGGATGCATCAGAAACCGGTACACCTGGGGCCGCAGCTCGATCGCCGTGAGGTACGTGTCCAGCGTCGCCTCGACCCGCTCCCGCCGGTCCGCCGGCGCGTCGAGCGCCGCCCGCAGTGAGTCCAGCAACGCGTCCGTGTGCCGCTTGGCAAGGGCCGCGTAAAGTCCGCCCTTGTCGCCGAAGTGCCGGTACAGAATCGGCTTGGTGATGCCCGCCTCCGCGGCGATCGCGTTCATCGAGGCCTGCGGGCCGTCGCGCAGCACCACCCGGTCGGCGGCCTCCAGCAACTCGCGCCGCCGGCGGTCGGCGGACCGTTGCTGATCGGTCCGCTGCGTGGTGTCCATGTGCTCTCCCCACCCGTGCTGATTCGATGACGCCAGCGCAAACTAACACCCAAGCATGCACCGCACACCGAACGGGTGCCGACCGGTCGGTAGGAGTTGACTTCGACTACCGACCGGTAACAGGATGGTGTTACCGCAAGTAACATGCACGTGTGCCGCCGCTGGAGGGGACGACATGGCCGAGTTCACCATGGAGCTCAACGACGAACAGAAGGAGGTCCGGGACTGGCTGCACGGCTTCGCCGCCGATGTGATCCGCCCCGCGGCGTCCGAATGGGACGAGCGTGAGGAGACTCCCTGGCCGGTCATCCAGGAGGCCGCCAAGGTCGGCATCTACTCCCTGGACTTCTACGCCCAGCAGTACTTCGACCCCACCGGCCTCGGCATACCGATGGCGATGGAGGAGCTCTTCTGGGGCGACGCGGGCATCGCCCTGTCCATCGTCGGCACCGGCCTCGCCGCCGTCGGCGTCCTCGCCAACGGCACCGAGGAGCAGATCGGCACCTGGATTCCCCAGATGTACGGCGACGCGGGCGATGTCAAGGTGGCCGCCTTCTGCTCCTCCGAGCCCGACGCCGGCTCCGACGTCGCCTCCATGCGGACGCGGGCCGAGTACGACGAGGCCAAGGACGAGTGGGTGATCAACGGCACCAAGACCTGGGCGACCAACGGCGGTATCGCCAACGTCCATGTCGTGGTCGCGGTGGTCGACCCCGAGCTCGGCTCCAAGGGGCACGCGTCCTTCATCGTCCCGGCGGGCACACCGGGTCTGGCCCAGGGGCAGAAGTTCAAGAAGCACGGCATCCGCGCCTCGCACACCGCCGAGGTCGTCCTGGACAACGTGCGCGTTCCCGGCTCCTGCCTGCTCGGCGGCAAGGAGAAGCTGGACGAGCGGCTCGCCCGTGCCCGGGAGAAGGCCAAGCAGGGCGGGGAGCGCGTGAAGAACGCGGCGATGGCCACGTTCGAGGCGTCCCGCCCCGCCGTGGGCGCGATGGCCGTCGGCACGGCTCGCGCCGCCTACGAGGTCGCCCTCGACTACGCGAAGACCCGTGAGCAGTTCGGCCGCCCGATCATCGACAACCAGGGCGTCGCCTTCCAGCTCGCCGACATGCGCACGTCCATCGACGCGGCCCGGCTCCTCGTCTGGCGTGCCTCCTGGATGGCGGTCAACGGCAGGCCGTTCACCGCCGCCGAGGGCTCGATGTCCAAGCTGTTCGCGAGCGAGACGGCCAAGAAGGTCACCGGCCAGGCGATCCAGATCCTCGGCGGCAACGGCTACACCAGGGAGTACCCGGTGGAGCGGATGCACCGCGACGCCGCGATCTACACGATCTTCGAGGGCACCAGCGAGATCCAGCGACTGGTCATCGCCCGGACCCTGGCCGGCACGCCCATCCGCTAACGGTGCCTGAGCGGCGTGAGCTGCTCGATGTCGTACCGCGCCCGCAGCTCCTGGATCGCCGCGTGATCGGGCGGGCCCCCACTGCCGAGGATCTCCAGCAGTTCCTCGAAGTACCGCTCGTGATCCGGCGGCGGGCTCGCCTGGAAGAACATCTTCGCGGGTCCGTCCGTCGGGTTGGCGAACGCGTGCGGGCAGCCCGGGGGCACGACGATCACCGTGCCCGGTGTCGCGCGCACCACCCGGTTGCCCGAAGTGGACTCCCACTTCTGCCAGTTGTCGGGGGTGCGGATCCGCGGTTCGAAGGCGAGGACATCCAGCTCGCCTTCGAGTACATAGAACAACTCCTCGCTGCGGGTGTGCACATGGGCGCCGACGTCGAATCCCGGCGGCACGACCACCTCGAAGGTGGAGGCCATGCGCGAGTGCGAGCCGGTCACCTTGAAGGTGACGTGCTGGGCAGGGGCCTGTACCACCCGGCCGTGGCCGGGTGGTACGAGCAGTCCTTCCGTCGCCGTCATGGCCCGTTCACCACGTCACGGGCAGGGCCTCGGGACCGCGGATCAGCGCGCCCTTCCTGAAGGGCACCTCTTCGGCGGGTACGGCGAGCCGCAGGCCCGGAACGCCGTCGAGGAGCGCGTCGACCAGGAGTTGTGACTCCAGCCGGGCCAGCATGCCGCCCGGGCAGTAGTGCGGGCCGAACCCGAAGGACACATGGGGGTTGGGGCTGCGCAGGAAGTCGATCGTCTCCGGGTCCGGGAAGACGTCGGGGTCGCGGTTCGCGGCCAGGTACGACACATAGATCGCGTCGCCCGCCCGGATCCGCACCCCCTTGATCTCCACGTCCTCCAGGGCGATCCGCGACAGGCCGACCGCGTTGCGGTGGGGGATCCAGCGCAGCAGTTCGTCGATGGCCTGGGGACGGATCTCCGGCTCGGCGCGCAGCCGGTCGGCCAGGTCGGGCCGGGTCAGCAGCACGTAGAACATCTGGCCGCTGTTGTTGGTGACCGCCTCGCCGCCGATCTGGAGGAGCACCGCGAGTCCCACCCCCTCCTCCAGGGTGATCTCGCCACGGCCCAGGGCGGCGCCGAGCAGGGACGCGACGTCCTCGCCCGTGCTGCCCTCGCGCACGCCGATCAGATCGGCGAAGTAGGAGCTCATCTCCTGCTTGGCCTTCTCGCTGACCTCGGCGCCGTGCGAGGAGGACAGGATGAACTGGGTCCAGCGGTGCATGTCCTGCCGGTCCGCGGCCGGGACGCCCATCAGCTCGCAGATGACCGCGATGGGGAACGGGCCGAGCACGGACTCCGTGAGGTCGGCGGGCGGGCCGTCCTGGAGCATCTCCTCGACCAGTTCCGCCAGCATGCGGCGGGACCGCTCGCGCACCCGCTCCACCCCGCGCGCCGTGAACGCGGCGGCGACACTGCGGCGCAGCCGGGTGTGGTCCGGCGGATCCAGGAAGCCGACCGCGCCACGGGCCGGGATGAAGTGCGGTGCGAGCCGGGTGACCTGCCGGTCCATGACGGCCTCGCGGCTGAAGCGCGGGTCGTTGGTCACCATCCGGGTGTCGTCGTAGCGGGTGACCAGCCAGGCCCAGCCCTCGCCGTTGGGCAGCTTGATGCGGGTGACCGGGCCCTCGTCCATCAGCCGGCGCAGCACCGGGTCGAAGTCCGCGCCGGACAGATCGAGCGCGGGCCAGTCCCGGACCGGGGGCAGCGTTTCCGTGATCGTCTCTTCGCTCATCTCACATCGTCTCGTCCGCGCGGTGCCAGCGGCCCACGGTCATCTCGGCGGTGATGCCGGGTCCGAACCCGGCGAGCAGCCCGCGTGCCCGGTCCTGGGCGCCGCCCTCCTCGAACAGTCGGCGCAGGGCGTCCAGGACGACACCGCTGGCGATGTTGCCGTACTCGGTGAGCGTGGCCCGGCTGAAGCGGAAGGCGTGCGGGTCGACCTTCAGGAAGGTGCTGAGGTCGTCGAGAATGCGGGGCCCGCCCGCGTGGACTATGTAGAAGTCCAGGTCGGAGGCGTCCCAGCCGTGGTCTCCCGCCAGCTCCTTCAGCGCGGGCGCGAGCGGCTCCATGGTGGCCGGCACCCGCTTGTCCAGCAGGAAGTGGAAGCCGGTGGCCCGTACGTCGTACATGATCCACTCTTCGGTCTTGGGGATCAGGTACGAGCCGTTGCGTTCCAGGCTGACGCCCTCGCCGCCCCGGCCGCGGACCACGGCGGCGGCGATGCCGTCACCGAACAGGCCGTTGGACAGCAGCGAGCCGACACCGATGTCGGTGGGCTGGTAGCACAGCGAGCAGAACTCGCAGGCCACGATCAGCGCGTTGGCCTCGGGGTAGGCCGTGCAGAAGTCGTGCGCCCGGTTGATCGCCGCACCGCCGGCCGCGCAGCCCAGCTGGGCTATGGGCAGTTGCCTGGTGGTCGGGTCGAAGCCCATCTCGTTGATCAGCCAGGCCGTGAGCGAGGGCATCATGAAGCCCGTGCACGACACGTAGATGATCACGTCCACGTCGGTGGTGAGCAGCTCGGCGTGGTCGAGCGCCTCCTGGATGACCGCGGGCACCCGCGCCTTCGCCTCGGCCTCGTAGAGCTTGTTGCGGTCCTCGAACCCGGGGTGTTTCAGGGTCTCCTCGATGGGCTGGACGATGTGCCGCGTGCGTACGCCGGTGTTCTCGATCAGCCTGAGGGCCAGCGGCAGTTGGGGGTGATCGGCGTGGCGCTCCCGCGCCAGCTCAAGCGTCTCCTCCATCGTGATCACGTGCTCTGGAACGGACACCGAGGGTCTGCACAAAGTCGCCATGAACCGTGCCTGCTTTCGCCTCCCGGGAGGCCTTTCGCCTCCCGGTCAGAAGGTGGTTCACCTCAGAGGGTGGTCCCTCCACGATCACCCGGTGGGACGCCGACTTCGCGTCGGACTGCTCCATTTCGGGGACCCCGTGCCAGGCTCGGGGCAGACCTGTCCACGGACACGCACCGACGGAGGACGCGATGACGCGCACGGCCCGGGACCTGCTGCGGACGACCACCACCCGACTCGCCCCAGACCCGCGGTCCAACCCCTTGGTCCCCCGGATCGCCCAGGGCACGGCACCCCGCAGCGCCCTCGCCGCCCTCGCCCTGGAACAGTCCTGGGTGATCCCCGCGGACCGCCGCGCGTTCCTCCATCTGGCCGAGCGTTCCCTCGTCACCGCCCCCGAGGCCGCGGCCTTCTTCCGGAGCCTCGCGGAGGGCGAGGCGCTGGCGGAGGAACTGCTGCCCTCGCTCGCACAGGCGTGCGGTGTGGACGAGACGGCGGCGGCGTCGTACGAACCCCTCGCCGGCTGTCAGGCCTACCCCGCGTACGTCGCCTGGCTCTCCCTCAACGGCTCACCGGCGGACGTCGTCCTGGCTCTGACCGCCAACTTCTCGGCGTGGGGCGGCTATTGCGCGACGATCGCGAAAGCCCTACGGGCTCACCACGGCTTCACGGACGAGGCCTGCGCATTCTTCGACTTCTTCGCGGACCCGTCACCCGAGCTGGACGAGAAGGCCGTGACGGCGGTACAGGCGGGTCTGGACACCGGGCAACTGAACGAGTCCCTGGCACACGGATACGGCCGCCTGCTCCAGCTTTACGAGGCGATGTTCTGGTCCACGCTGGGTCATCTGCCCTCTTAGGTCGCGCCCCCACTGCTGTGCGCGATACAAGCCACATCAATCCGATCGGCCAGCTTCGCAAGCTCGATCGTCAACGCCGCGACCGTGTCCTCATCCAGCCCCGACTCCCCGGCCTCCACCAACCGCACCCACCGCCCCCCCAACGTCCGCAACAGCTTGCTGACATCCGCCGCAGCCACCTGCAAGGTCCCGTGGTCGTCGACGATCAACGGCAGAGTCACTTCGCGGTTCACAGACGGGATCGTAGCCCCGCAACACTCACGCACCATGCCAAACAGTCGTGATGTTGCAGAACTCCCGGATTCCGTGCCCGGACAGCTCACGGCCGTACCCGGACCGCTTCACCCCGCCGAAGGGGAACCCCGGATGGGAGGCCGTCATGCCGTTGAAGAACACGCCGCCCGCCTCCAGATCCCGTACGAACCGGTCCACCTCGGCCTCGTCCCGCGTCCACACGTTCGAACTCAGCCCGAAGGGTGAGTCGTTCGCGATCAGCACGGCCTCGTCGAGGTCGGCCGCCCGGTACAGCGTGGCGACGGGGCCGAACGCCTCCTCCCGGTGGATGCGCATCTCGCGGGTGATGCCGGCGAGGATCGTCGGCGCGTAGTACCAGCCGGGCCCCTCGGGCCGTTCGCCACCGCACAGCACCTGCGCGCCGACGCGCACCGCGTCGTCGACCAGTTCCTCCACATCGCGCAGCCCCTGCTCGCTGGAGAGCGGGCCGACGTCGGTGTCCTCGGCCGTGGGGTCGCCGACGTTCAGCGCCCGCATGCCCTCGGCGAAACGCTCGGCGAAGGCGTCGTAGACATCCGTGTGCACGATGAACCGCTTCGCGGCGATACAGGACTGCCCGGTGTTCTGCACCCGCGCGGTCACCGCGACCTTCGCCGCCCGGTCGATGTCGGCGGAGGGCATGACGACGAACGGGTCGCTGCCGCCCAGCTCCAGCACGGTCTTTTTGATCATCTCGCCTGCGGTGGAGGCGACCGCGCGGCCCGCCGGTTCGCTGCCGGTGAGGGTGGCCGCCCTGACCCGCTCGTCGCGCAGGATCTCGTCGACCGCGCCGGAGCCGATCAGCAGGGTCTGGAAAGCGCCCTCGGTGAAGCCGGCCCGGTGGAACAGATCCTCCAGGTAGAGGGCGGTCTGCGGGACGTTCGAGGCGTGCTTGAGCAGGCCCACGTTGCCCGCCATCAGCGCGGGCGCGGCGAAGCGGATCACCTGCCACAGCGGGAAGTTCCACGGCATCACCGCCAGCACCGGACCCAGTGGCCGGTAGCGCACGCGGACGCGTGAGGCGCCCGAGTCCTTCACATCGGTGGCGGCGGGTTCCTCGTCGGCGAGCAGTTCCTCGGCGTGCTCGGCGTACCAGCGCATCGCCTTGGCGCACTTCGCGGCCTCGGCCCGGGCCTGCTTGATCGGCTTGCCCATCTCGGTGGTCATCACCCGGGCGATGTCGTCCTGATCCTCTTCGAGGAGGTCGGCGGCCTTGTTCAGCAGCCGGGCGCGCTCGTCGAACGTCGTCGTCCGGTACGTGCGGAAGGTGGCCTCGGCGAGCTGGAGCCGGCGCTCGATCTCCTCCTCGCCCATGGCCTCGTACGTCTTGAGCGTCTCGCCGTTCGCCGGGTTCACCGTTGCGATGGGCATGGCTGACCTCCCTCGGTGCGGGCTGTGTCTCGACCTTCCCGCGCGGCGGAGGGGACCGCAACGCGGGAGCGTCTGCTCAGGGCGAGTGCTCAGCCAGGCGGTCGAGAAACGCCGTCTGCGCCTTGACGATCACCTCGCGGGCCCGGTCGAGGGCGAACCACGCCACCCGGTCCAGCTCGGGGAACTCCTGGAGCCGTCCCGACTTCGGCGGCCACTCCATCCGGAAGGTGCCGGGCGTGATCGTCGCCGGGTCGAGGTCCGCCTCGATCGCCCACACCGTGACGATCTTGCCGCCCGTCTGCCGGACCTCGCCGAGGGCGATGGCCTCGCCGTCGGGCGGCGGCAGCCCCAGTTCCTCCTGGAACTCGCGGCGGGCGGCCGCCCAGGCGGGTTCGTCGGGCTCGTACTCGCCCTTGGGGACGGTCCACGCCCCCGCGTCGCGCCGGGCGAAGAACGGGCCGCCCATATGGCCGAGCAGCACCTCCGGGCCGTTGCCGGTGGGGCGGAAGAGCAGCAGGCCCGCGCTGCGCTTCACGGACGCACCCGCGGATGCGCGGCCAGCAGGGTCTCCACCGTGTCGGCGTCCTGCGGGCGCTTGTCCTCCCGGTAGCGGATCACGCGGGCGAAGCGGAGGGTGACGCCCGCCGGGTAGCGAGTGGAGCGTTGCAGACCGTCGTAGGCGATCTCGACGACGAGTTCCGGGCGTACGGTCACGACGTGGCCGTCGTCCTCGACGGCGAGCCGCCGGAGCCGTTCGGTCTGCCAGGTCAGCAGGGCGTCGGTCATGCCCTTGAAGGTCTTGCCGAGCATGGCGAGGCCGCCGTCGGCGGTGCGGGCGCCGAGGTGCAGGTTGGAGAGCTTGCCGGTGCGGCGGCCGTGGCCCCACTCGGCGGCCAGCACCACCAGATCGAGCGTGTGGACCGGTTTGACCTTCAGCCAGGACGCGCCGCGCCGGCCCGCGCTGTAGGCGGCGTCCAGCGCCTTGACGACGACGCCCTCGTGGCCGCGCTCCAGGGTCGCGGCGAGGAACTCCTCCGCCGTGCCCACGTCGTCCGGGCCGGACATCGTCGTGCGCCGCACCCGCATCGGCTCGGGGACCAACCGGGCCAGCTCCGCGTGCCGCTCGGCGCACGGCAGGTCGAGCAGGTCGTGGCCGTCGACGGACAGCGCGTCGAAGAAGACGGGGGAGACGGGGACCGCGCGGGCGGCCGTCGCCACGTCCGAGCGGGAGCCGACGCGACCGGCGGTCTCCTGGAACGAGCGGGGGCGCCCGCCCTCGTCGAGGGAGATCACCTCCCCGTCCAGGATGAACCTCTCGCCCCTCAACTCCAGTGCGGCGGCCGTCACTTCGGGCAGCCGGTCGGTGATGTCGTCGAGGGTGCGGGTGTAGAGCCGGACCGTGCCGCCGTCCCGGTGCACCTGGACGCGGATGCCGTCCAGTTTCTCCTCGACCGCGCAGGCGCCGAGCTTGTCCAGCGCCTCGGCGACCGAGGAGGCGCTGTGCGCCAGCATCGGCCAGACCGGGCGGCCGACCGTGAGGCGGAAGCGGTCCAGGGCGGCGGGGCCGTCCGAGAGCAGCGCCTCGGCCACCGCCTGGAGCGAGCCCGCGAGCATCACCGCCCGCCGTACGTCCGCCGGGGGCGCCCCGGTCGCCTGGGCCAGTCCCTCGACCGCGACGGCGTCCAGCGCGCCCTGCCGCACCTCGCCGGTGAGCAGCCCGAGCAGGAACCGCTGCTCGTCCTCGGTGGCCGCGCCCATCAACTCCCCGACCAGCCGGGCCCGTTCCGTCTGGGAGCCGGGACCCGACACCTTGCTCAGCTCCGCCAGCCGGGCGTCCACCTCCCGCACGGTCAGGCCCGGCTCGGCCGCCGGGGCGACCGGGCGGCTCAGCACCTTCCAGCCGACGCCGATCCGGCCCTGCGGCAGCCGTCCCGCGAGGTAGGGGATGACGATCGGCACGTCGTCCGCCTCCGCGTCCCGGAACAGCTCCGCGAGCAGCGCCGTCTTCCGGGACCGCGCCGAGGTGGCGGCGACCTCCTGGGACACTCGGGCCAGCCGGTGCAGCAGCATGCAGCCATGGTGCACCGGAGGCGGTGCCTCTACACCCGGGCGGACTGCGGAGGCCGGTCATCGGAGCATCTACCGCTGGGCAGCCGCGTCGAGGTCCTCCATCAGCAGATCCCCGACGATCGCGGACGCCGCCCGGTATCCGCCGCTCGCCGCGTGCACGACCTGCTCGGCGAAGCCGATCGCGTTGCCCGCGGCCCACACGCCCGGCACGGTCGTCAGACCGGTGGGGTCGATGACCGGGTACGCGCCGAAGGGCGTCTCCTGCAGCTCGGCGCCGAGCTCTTCCAGCAGGCCGGTCTGCGGGACGGCGTGCGGGGCCACGAACAGCGCGGAGCGGGCGTGCGTCGAGCCGTCGGCGAGCCGGACGCCGGTGAGCCGGTCGTCCTCGACCACCAGCCCCGCGACCTCGCCCGGCACCACATCGACCCCGGCCGCGGCGAGCCGGCGCAGATCCTCGTCGGACAGCTCCTCCTCGGCGACCGTGTGCAGGAAGAACCGCACGTCCTTCGACCACTGGGACACCATCAGCGCCTGGTGCACGCTCTTGGCGGACGTCCCGAGCACGCCGAACGGCTGGTCGCGCACCTCCCAGCCGTGGCAGAACGGGCAGTGCAGCACGTCCCGGCCGAACCGCTCGGCCAGCCCGGGGATCGCCGGAAGCTCGTCCTTCAGCCCGGTCGCGACGACCAGCCGCCGGGCCCGTACGGTCCGGCCGCCGGCCAGTACGACGGTGAAGTCCTCGCCCCGCCCTACTGCGGCGTCCTCGCCCCGCTCCACCTCCACCACCCGGCCTCGCACGAGCTCCACGCCGTAGCGGGCGATCTCCTCCCGGCCGATGGCGAGGAACTCGGCGGGCTGCATGCCGTCCCGTGTCAGGAAGCCCTGCATGTGCGCGGCGGGCGCGTTGCGCGGCTCGCCGGCGTCGACGACCAGCGTGCGCTGCCGGGCCCGGCCCAGCACCAGCGCCGCCGACAGGCCCGCGGCACCGCCGCCGACGATCACGACGTCGTACGTCTCGTCGTACGTCTCGGTGTGCTTCTCGGTCATGTGACCACCTCCACTGCCGAGCGTCGCCCCGGTCTCGCGGTATTGACAAACATGTTTGCCGAATCTGCAATACGACCATGACCACGGACGAGGTACTCGCGGGTGTCGGCCCCCGGCTGCGGCAGATGCGCAAGGAGCGGGAAGTGACCCTGGCGGCGCTCTCCGAGACCACCGGCATCTCCGTCAGCACCCTGTCGCGACTGGAGTCCGGACTGCGTAAACCCAGTCTGGAACTGCTGCTGCCGATCGCGCGCGCTCACCAGGTGGCCCTGGACGAGCTGGTCGGTGCACCGCCGACGGGCGACCCGCGCGTGCGGGCGAAGCCGATCGTGATGGGCGGCCGCACCCACTGGCCGCTCACCCGCCAGCCCGGCGGCCTCCAGGCCTACAAGGTGCTGGAACCCCGGCGGAGCCTGGAGCCGGATCCGCGCACGCACGAGGGCTACGAGTGGCTGTACGTGCTGTCCGGGAAGCTGCGCCTCGTGCTGGGCGAGCACGACGTGGTGCTCACGGCGGGTGAGGCCGCCGAGTTCGACACACGCGTGCCGCACTGGTTCGGGTCGACGGGGGAGGGGCCCGTGGAGTTCCTCAGCCTGTTCGGACCGCAGGGGGAGCGGATGCACGTGCGGGCGCGGCCCAGGAAGTCGTGAGCCGATGACTGTTCCCTGATCGGCAAGCAACCGCTTAGTATGCGAACCGACCCCGGTCGTACGACGCAGTCGACGCAGTCCCGTGGAGGCCCCGCATGCAGGCATGGCAAGTGCACGAGAACGGCGAGCCCGGCGAGGTGTTGCGCCTGGCGGACGTGGCGCGGCCGGTCCCCGGCGACGGCCAGGTCCTGCTGAAGGTGCGCGCCGCGAACATCAACTTCCCGGACGCCCTGCTGTGCCGGGGCCAGTACCAGGTCAGGCCGCCGCTGCCCTTCACCCCCGGCGTGGAGATCTGCGGCGAGACCGAGGACGGCCGCCGCGTGATCGCCAACCCGGCGCTGCCCCACGGCGGCTTCGCCGAGTACGCCGTCGCCGATGCCGCCGCCCTGCTGCCCGCGCCGGACGCCCTGGACGACGCGGAGGCCGCGGCCCTGCACATCGGCTACCAGACCGGCTGGTTCGGACTGCACCGCCGGGCCGGTCTGGAGGCCGGCGAGACCCTGCTCGTCCACGCTGCCGCAGGAGGGGTCGGCAGCGCGGCCGTGCAGCTCGGGAAGGCCGCCGGCGCCACCGTCATCGGTGTCGTCGGCGGCCCCGGGAAAGCGGCCGTCGCCCGTGAGCTGGGTTGCGACGTCGTGATCGACCGGCGCGCCGAGGACGTCGTCGCCGCCGTCAAGGAGGCCACCGGCGGCCGGGGCGCCGACGTCGTCTACGACCCGGTCGGCGGCGAGGCCTACACCCAGTCCGCCAAGGTCGTCGCCTTCGAGGGGCGCATCATCGTCGTCGGCTTCGCCGGCGGCACGATCCCCAGCCCGGCCCTGAACCACGCCCTGGTGAAGAACTACTCGATCATGGGCCTGCACTGGGGCCTCTACAACACCAAGAACCCGAAGCTGGTCCAGCACTGCCACGAGCAGCTCACCGAGCTGGCCGCCCGGGGCGCGATCAAGCCGCTGGTGAGCGAGCGCGTCCCGCTCTCGGGAGCGGCCGCCGCCGTGCAGAAGGTCGCGGACGGCCTGACCACCGGACGGATCGCCGTCGTCATGGAGGAGGCAGCAGCATGACCAGCGCCGAGGAACTGCGCCGTCGTACCCGGGAGTTGCTGGCCGCCCATCCGCCCGCCTCGACCGACCGCCTGGACTTCCTCCGGGCCCGCTTCGACGCCGGACTCGCCTGGGTGCACTACCCGGAGGGCCTCGGCGGGCTCGACGCCCCGCGCTCGCAGCAGGCCGTCGTGGACGCCGAGCTGGAGGCGGCCGGCGCTCCCGACAACGACTCGCGCCGCAACGGCATTGGGCTCGGCATGGCCGCCCCGACGATCCTCAAGTACGGCACCGAGGAGCAGAAGCAGCGCTTTCTGCGGCCGCTGTGGATCGGCGAGGAGGTCTGGTGCCAGCTGTTCAGCGAGCCCGGCGCCGGCTCCGACCTCGCCGCCCTCGGCACCCGCGCGGTACGCGAGGGCGACGAGTGGGTGGTCAACGGGCAGAAGGTGTGGACGTCCGGCGCGCACAACTCCCGCTGGGCGATCCTCATCGCCCGCACCGACCCGGACGTGCCCAAGCACCGGGGCATCACGTACTTCGTCTGCGACATGACCGACCCGGGCGTCGAGGTGCGGCCGCTGCGGCAGGTCACCGGCGAGGCCGAGTTCAACGAGGTGTTCCTCACCGACGTCCGGATCCCCGACGCGCGCCGCCTCGGGGAGGTCGGCGACGGCTGGCGGGTCGCGCAGACCACGCTGAACAACGAACGCGTCGCCATCGGCGGCATGCGGCTGCCCCGCGAGGGCGGCATGATCGGACTCGTCTCCAAGACCTGGCGCGAGCGGCCCGAGCTGCGCACCCACGACCTGCACCAGCGGCTGCTGAAGCTCTGGGTGGAGGCCGAGGTCGCCCGGCTCACCAGCGAACGGCTGCGCCAGCAGCTCGTCGTGGGCCAGCCCGGCCCCGAAGGCGCTGGCATGAAGCTCGCCTTCGCCCGCCTCAACCAGGAGATCAGTGGCCTGGACGTGGAACTCCTCGGCGAGGAGGGCCTGTTGTACGACGACTGGACGATGCGCCGCCCGGAACTGGTCGACTTCACCGGCCGCGAGGCCGGCTACCGCTATCTGCGCTCCAAGGGCAACAGCATCGAGGGCGGGACCACCGAGGTCCTGCTGAACATCGTCGCCGAACGCGTCCTCGGCCTGCCCGCCGAACCGCGCACCGACAAGGACGTCGCCTGGAAGGACCTGGCCCGATGACGGATCTTCTCTACTCCGAGGAGGAAGAGGCGCTGCGGGCCGCCGTACGGGACCTGCTCGCCGACCACTGCGACGCGCCCGGCGTGATCGCCCGCACCGAGTCGGACACCCCGCACCACCGTGAGGCATGGAAGGCGCTCGCCGACGGCATGGGCCTCGCGGGGCTCCTCGTGCCCGAGGACAAGGGCGGCCAGGGCGCCACGCACCGCGAAGCCGCCGTCGTCCTGGAGGAACTGGGCCGCGCGGTCGCTCCCGTGGCCTACCTGACCAGCGCCGTCGTCGCCACCGAGGCCCTGCTCGCGTGCGACGCCGACGACCTGCTCGCCGACCTGGCGTCCGGGCGGCGGATCGGCGCCCTCGCCGTTGCGCTGAACGTCGCGCCGGGCACCGCCTACAAGGTGGTCCGGCACGAGGACGGCCCACTGCGCGGCGAGCTGACCGGCATCGCGGACGCGGCCGTCGCGGACGTCCTGCTCGTGCCCGCCGACGACGGCGGCCTGTACGCGGTCGACGCCACGGCCGCGACCGTCACGCCCCAGGTCTCCCTGGACCTGACCCGCCCGCTGGCGACCGTCACGCTCGACGGGGCACCGGCCCGGCTGCTGGGCGACGCCGAGCCCGCCGTACGCCGGGCCCTGACCGCCGGAGCCGGACTGCTCGCCTCCGAACAGTTCGGGCTCGCCGACTGGGCGCTGACGGAGACCGTCCGCTATCTGAAGGAACGCAAGCAGTTCAACCGGCCCGTCGGCGGTTTCCAGGCGCTCAAGCACCGGCTGGCCCAGCTCTGGCTGGAGGTCGTCAACCTCCGCGCGGCCGCCCGAAACGCCGCCGACGCGCTGGCCACGGGCGAGGACGTCGAGGTGGCCGTCACCGTCGCCCAGGCCTTCGCGGGACCCGTGGCCGTGCACGCCGCCGAGGAGGCACTGCAACTGCACGGCGGCATCGGCATGACATGGGAGCACCCGGCGCACCTGTACCTGAAGCGCGCCAAGGCCGACTCGATCGCCTACGGCACGGCGGGAGCCCACCGCGAGGCCCTGGCCGGACTCGTCGACCTCCAGGCCCCCTGACGTACACCTGGTCGACGCCCGGGGAAAGCCCGTCCCACCTGGGGCGGGCTTTTCCGTGCGCACCGCTCCGGTGAAGTGAACGCGGAGCGGCGGTCCGGCCAACTCCGTGCACGGGCCTGCCTCTTGAACCTGCCGGGACCCATACTCGCAGGGTTCCCGTCCGCCACTTCCAGGGAGGCAGAGCATGGCCCTCACCACCCGTCGCAGAGCCCTCACCACCCTCGGCGCCGCCCTCGTCGGCTCGGTCGCCCTCCCCGCCACCCAGGCCGTGGCCGGCGAACGACGGCACGGCTGCCGCCCGTTGTGGCGCGCCCACGCCCACAACGACTACGAGCATCCGCGCCCCCTCTTCGACGCCCTCGACCACCGCTTCGGCAGCGTCGAGGCCGACATCTACCTCGTGGGCGACCGGCTGCTCGTCGCCCACGACCCGGAGGACCTCGACCCCTCCCGCACCCTCGAGTCCCTCTACCTCGACCCGCTCGCCGCCCGCGTCCGCGCCAACAAGGGCCGCGTGTACCGGGGGCACCGCGGCTCGCTGCAACTCCTCGTCGACATCAAGACCGAGGGCTCGTCGACGTACCTCGAGCTCGACCGGCATCTGCGGCGCTACCGGCACCTGTTCACGACGTACGCCCACGGCCGTGTCCTCCCCGGGCCCGTCACCGCCGTGATCTCCGGCGACCGCGCGGCCCGCGCCCCCATGGAGGCCCAGCGCGTCCGGCGCGCCTTCTACGACGGCCGCCTCGCCGACCTCGGCAGCCAGTCGCCGGCCTCCTTCATCCCACTGATCAGCGACAACTGGACCCTCAACTTCACCTGGCAGGGCGTCGGCGCGTTCCCGGACGCCGAGCGGGAGAAGCTGCGGGGCATCGTCCGAGCCGCGCACGCGCGGGGGCAGAGGGTGCGGTTCTGGGCGACCCCGGATCTGGCCGGGCCCGCCCGTGACGCGGTGTGGGCCGAGCTGCTCGCCGCAGACGTCGACCACCTCAACACCGACGACCTCGCCGGACTGGAAGCCTTCCTGGACGCCCGCCGGGCGGCATAGGACTTCACACGTTCGGCGGACAGGTCAGCCACCCGGACGAACCCTCCGCTACGCCACACTTGCGGCCGAACGCCGTGAATCGGATAGGGCGGCGTGGCGGAGGAGTTGACGATGGCCATTTCCATCTCTGTGGTGCTGCTGCTTGTGATCCTTGCGGTGATCTTCCTGCGCAACGGCGGGCTGAAGGTCTCCCACGCGCTGGTCTGCCTGCTGCTCGGCTTCTACCTGGCCAGCACGAGCATCGCCCCCACCATCCACAGCGGCATCACGGCGACGGCGGAGATCGTCAGCAGCCTGAGGCCTTGAGGCCTTGAGGCCTTGAGGCCTTGAGGCCTTGAGTTCTTGGGTGGGGGCCTTGGGGGCCCTCAGCTCGAGAACACGCCGATGCCGTTCGGGACGGCGCGTTCGGCGCCGCCGCTGGGGTGGTTGCGTACGGACACGGCGCTCGCGCCGGACTTCCGGGCGACCAGCGTCGACGACCCGCCGCCGTCCAGGCTGAAGGCGTCCTGTGAGCCCAGCCGCCGCATCGTGTCGGCCACTTCGGCGATCGTCAGGCCGCTGCGGTACGTGGCGCCACCGTCCAGCGCGAGCAGCAGCATGCGCTGCCCGTCGTCGGCGAGCCCCACGGCCGTACGGACGGCCGACGCCGTGTCGTCCAGCCCCGGCAGCGGTCTGCCGCCCGAGAGGACCGGATAACCGCCGAGGGCGAGACGGTACGGGACGCCGCTCGTGGCCGCCACGAGGGCGTGCTCGACCTCGACCGCTTCCCCGGTGGAGAACTTCCGAAGCTGCTGGGCACCCTCCTCCCGGCCGACCAGCACGGTCGTCCCCTCGGTGATCGGGCCGCTGCCGGGGGAGTCGGCGGTCGAGACGACCTTGCCGTCGCGGACCGTCACCTCGTGAGTGTCCTTGCTGCACGGAGCCGCCCGGTCCGTGTCCGTGCCGCACGTGGCCCGCACCCGGGAGGCGCTGCCCCACGCGGAGGTGAACGCGCCGACGGAACCCACCGGCAGCGCGTACTGGTTGAGCCCGCCGAGCGGCAGCCGCGCGGAGGAGGTGCGGACCGAGCCGTCGAGAGCCAGCCGGTCCAGCCGGGCCCGCCGGTCGGTTCCGACCCCGAGCACGTCCTTCGTGGTCGTGCCGGGCGGCAGCGCGGGCCCGAAACGCTGGCCCTTCGGCACGGCCGCCTTGAGCGCCCGCCCGGCCGCGATCGCCGGGCCCACGCTCGCACCGGTCGCCTCGACGCCCGGGTGCTGCGTCTCGGTGATGTTGAAGAAGTCGCCGTTGACACCGGCGACGGCGCCCTGGGCGTCGGCCATCCGCGAGACCAGCGCGCGCGAGGCCACCGCCCCGGGGTACAGCAGGTCGACCTGAACCCGAGGGTTGCCCAGGTCGACCTTGAGCACATGCGCGTGGGTCACCCCCTTGGCCGCCTGGATGTCGAAGTGCTCATAGGTGACGCCCGGCGCGACCCGGACGCGCTTGTGGACGGCATCGGCCTCAGCCGCCTCCGCCACACCCGCACCGGCCAGTGCGCCGAACACCGTGAGAAACGCCAGAACCGCTCTGCCTGCTCCGCGCCGCTTGTGACGACCTGTCACCGTACCCCCTGATGCCTCGTCAGAAGTCCTCAGGGCAGTGGACCAGACGTCGGGGCACAGGAGTACGGCTGACCGCCGACCACGCGGAAAAAGTCGGAAAAACACACCCCTCCGGGTGCTTCAGCCGCCGTCCGCTCCGGTGGCGTACGGCGTGTAGTGCGCGGGCGTGTGGTCGATCGGCAGCCCGGGCCGCCACGCCGTGAGGGCCTGCGCGCTGCACACGAACAGCTGATCGGGCAGCCGGTCCAGGCCGAACCAGCGCCAGCGGCCCACGCTCTCGTCGGGCTGGTCCGCCGGCTCGCCCTGCCAGACGGTGACCCGGGCGGCCACGGTCACCCGGACGACACCGCCCGCGTCGTCGAGGAGCGACCCCAGCAGCCGGACGTCCTCCGGCCGCGCCCTGAGCCCCGTCTCCTCGCCCAGCTCGCGCACCACCGTCTCCCGCAACGACTCCCCGGGTTCCACCGTCCCGCCGGGCAGCTCCCACGTCCCGCGCCGGTGCCGGCCCAGGAGCAGCCCCCGGGGCCCGTACAGGATGGCGCCGACCCCGATCGCGGCATGAGCCGGCGGCGGCCGGTCGACGCGCGGCCGGGAGGAGACGCGGACGGGCCGGGTCACCTGGAACAGCCGGTAGGACGCGTGGTTGCCCGCCTCCGGCGTGTCGAGGACATCGACCCGCTCCACACGCAGCCCGTACTCGGTGAGCAACTCCTTCCAGAGGTCAGGGGCGAGGACCCACATGTGCACGGTGACGTCACCGCCGCCGGCCAGCCGCAGGATCTCGGGCCGGGCCGTGACCCGGTCCGACGGGCCGTCACCGCGCGAGTTGGTGTGCAGCACCGTGAAGCAGAGCCTGCCGCCAGGCCTGAGCGCCGAGGCGAGGGCGGGCAGCAGCCGGTGCGGGTCGAGATACGGCACGGCATGCAGGGCGTAGACGACGTCGTACGGCTCCGCCGTGCGCAGATGCTCCACCGCGTCGGCCAGGACCAGCCGCAGCCCGGGCAGCGAGCCGTACCGGGCACGGGCCCGCTCCAGTTGTCCGGCCGAGGCGTCGACCGCGTCCACCAGCGCGCCGTGGGCACGCACCAGATGGGCGGCGTGCCGGGCCGGACCGCATCCGAGGTCCAGTACCCGCCGGCCCGCGAGCTCGCCCAGCACCTCGGTCCCCGGCCCGGCGCCCTCGCAACCCCAGTCGAACCGCGCCACCTCGGGCAGCTCCGTGCCACGCCGCAGATGGTGGGCTCCGTACGCACGCCAGGCCTCGGCGTTGACCTCCTCCGACGGTGTCACCAAGGCTCAGCCGCCCGCGGCGGCGTCGCGCGGAAGCACCCTGACACGGTGGAAGTTGCATCCGGCGGGGCGCGCCTCGTCGGCGGCGGGCGGGGTCTGGTGGGCCTTGAGCGCGATGCTCACCAGGCCCAGCAGCAGATCGACGTCCGCTTCGCAGTCGAGGTGGACCGTCACCCAGGACGATCCGGGAACCAGGTGGATCGCGCTCGAACCGGCGAGGTCGTAGTGGATGCGCTGGATGGCCCGGCGGGTGAGGTGGAGGTCCACGTCCCGTGCCGAGTGGAAGTGGAGGATCTCGTCACGGACGGAACGGATCGCCCGTCCGGTACCGCAACTCGCCGGGCCCGGCATCAGGTCGGGCCAGGCCTGCAGGCGCTCCATGGCGCGCTGGGCCAGAGTCATGGCTCCATCGTTGCGCGCTTACCGTGTCGCAACCAGAGGTTGAGCGCTTTGTAACCGGGACGTGAGGTGGGGCGGGGGAGGCGGCTTTTCCTCAGGTGGCGTCTCTGATCAGTCTTATGTAGCGCTTCCAGTCCCAGTGGCCGCCCGGGTCGGTGTGGTCGCTGCCCGGTACCTCGTGGTGGCCGATGATGTGGTCCCGGTTCCGGGGGATGCCGTGCCGCGCGCAGATCGCCGCCGTGAGCCGGGCCGATTCCTCGTACGCGGCGTCCGTGAAGTAGTCGGGCTGGTCGACCCAGCCTTCGTGCTCGATGCCGATGCCGCGCTTGTTGTAGTCCCAGTTCCCCGCGTGCCACGCGATGTCGGCCTCGCGTACGCACTGCGCCACATGGCCGTCGGCCGAGCGCACCACGTAGTGGGCGGACACCTGCTTCCTCGGGTTCCGGAAGATGGACAGGGTGCCGGCGAAGGTCGTCTGCGCGACATGGATGATCACGCGGTCGACGGGATGGCCTCGGGGGCGGTTCGACGCCGTGTAGTTGGCTCCGGTCGCCGGGTGCCACTCGGCCCCGGGGTGGTCGGGGGCCTGGGGCCGGGCCGCGGCCCGTGTGCCCGGGAGAAGGACGTAAGGAACGGCGGTGAGGGCGGCGCCCACGAGGATGCCTCGCCTGTTGGGGAGCGGTGCTGCCTGGTCCATGACGGGATGCCTTTCGCTTCGACGGATCCTCACGTTACGGCGCCTGCCGGACCGTCAGAAGGGAGCGAGGTGTTTCGGTGGACTGACCGGCGAATGTGGATAACTCGCCCACTCTTGTGGGTGATGCGGGCTGTCCGAGGGTTCAGGCCCGCGCGGCGACGGCCGCCGGATCGTCCAGCACCGCCCGCACGACCGAGTGCGCGGCCCCCAGCAGCGGTCCCTGAGGGCCCAGCCGTGACACGGACACGGGACAGGCCGGACCCGCGGTGCGCCGCGCCAGCTCCTCCCGAAGCGAGGGCAGCAGCCAGGGCGCGAGACCGGACAGCTCCCCGCCCAGCACCACGCTCTCGGGATCGAGCAGATTGACCGCCCCGGTCAGGGCGACACCGAGCGCGGTGCCCGCGTCACGCAGGGCACGGCGTACGTCCTCGTCACCTTCGGCGGCGCGTCCAGCGAGCAGTCCCACCCGGTCCTCGTCCGGCTCCAGGCCCGCCGCACGCAGCACCGCCTCCTCACCGGCGTACTGCTCCAGGCAGCCGCGTCCGCCGCACGCGCAGGCCGGTCCGTCCGGCCGGACCGGAACATGTCCCAACTCACCCGCGAAACCGCGTGTTCCGCGCAGCAGCCCGCCGTCCACGACGACGGCCGCACCGATGCCGATCTCCGCCGACACATGCAGGAAGTCGCGCGGTGTGCCGTCCTGGAGCCAGAGTTCGGCGAGTGCCCCGAAGTTGGCCTCGTTGTCCACGGTCAGCGGCAGATCCGCCGGCAGCAGGGCGCCGAGGTCCGTGTCGTGCCAGTCGAGGTTCGGGGCGCGTACGACGGTCCGGGCGTCCCGGGCCACCAGTCCCGGTACGGCCACGGCGAGCCCGGCGGGCCACAGGCCCTCGCCCTCCGCCTCGGCGACGACCCGGCCGATCAGCTCGGTGAGTTCGGCTGTGACGGGCCCGGGAGAACGGCCGCGGTTCGCGCCCTGCCGTATCGCCCGCGCCCGGGTCGTGCCACGCAGGTCGACGGCACAGACCGCGAGATGGTCGACGCCGATCTCCGCGCCGATCCCGGCCGGCCCGCGTCCGCTGACGGCGAGCGCGGAGCCGGGGCGGCCCACCCGGCCGGGCCGCTCGGGCCCCAGTTCCTCGATCAGCCCCGAGCGGACGAGTTCGTCGACGAGCGTCGAAACCGCTGCCCGGGTCAGCCCGATCCGCGAGGCGACGGCGGCCCGGGACAGCGGCCCCTCGGCGCGGACGGTGTGCAGGACCCGGGCGAGATTGCGGCGGCGCATGCCCTGCTGGGTGTCGGGCAGCCCGCGTCCCGGCCCGGCGGGGTGAGCCTCGTGCGGCGGTGCGGTCATGCCTGACGCCAGTCCTCAGTGGGTGTCCGTGGGCCGCTCCAGCAGCGGGGCCGCGTCGGAGAGTACCCCGGCGATCCTGGCCAGCGTCTCCTCGTCCCGCTCGACGGCGTCGAGCACCGGCCCGGCCGCCGTGTCCCAGCGGCGTGCCACGGCCGCCGCGTCCTCCCCGGTCAGCAGCCCGGCCGCCTGCGCGGCCGCGCCGAGCGCCACCAGCTCCTTGGCCTCGGGCACCTGCACGGGACGCCCCGACAGCCTTCGTACGGTCTGCTGCCAGGCCGCGCCCCGGGCGCCGCCGCCGATCAGCAGCAGGGGCGCCGAGGGGTCGGCGTCCTGGTCCAGGACCAGGTCGAGCGCGCCGAGCAGGGAGTGCACGGCACCGTCGTAGGCGGCCTGGAGCAGTTGGCCGCCGGTGGTGTCGTGGTGCAGACCGTGCAGCAGGCCGGAGGCGTTGGGCAGATTCGGGGTGCGTTCGCCGTCCAGATAGGGCAGCAGGGTGACGGCCGTGCCGGGCTCCACGGCGTCGCGGTCCAGGCCAAGGAGCGTCGCGACGCGGTCGACGGCGAGTGTGCAGTTCAGGGTGCAGGCCAGTGGCAGCCAGTCACCGCGCGCGTCGGCGAAGCCCGCCACCGTGCCGCTCGGATCGGCGGGCCGGTGCCGGGACACCGCGTACACCGTGCCCGAGGTGCCGAGACTCATCACCGGCACGCCCGGACGCAGCCCGAGGCCCAGCGCCGCCGCGGCGTTGTCGCCGGTCCCGGGCGCGACCAGAGTGCCCTTGGAGAACGGCAGATCGTGGCTGTGCACCGTGCCCGCCACCTCCCCGGGCCGGACCACACGGGGCAGCAGGGCCGGGTCGAGCCCCACGTGCGCCAGGATCTCCTCGTCGTACGACTCCGTCCCGGACGCCCACCAGCCCGTCCCGGAGACATCGCCGCGGTCGGTCGTGCCCTGCCCGGTGAGCCGCTCGGTGAGGTAGTCGTGGGGGAGGCGCACGGCCTTCGTGGCCCGGACCGCCTCCGGCTCGTGCTCGGCCAGCCAGGCCCACTTCGTGACCGTGAAGGACGCGGCGGGGACGCTTCCGGTGCGCTCAGCCCAGTACTTCGCGCCGCCCAGATCCTCGGTCAGCCTGCGGGCCTGCGGCGCCGAGCGCACGTCGTTCCACAGCAGGGCGGGCCGCAGCGGCTCGCCCCGGTCGTCCAGGGTGACCAGGCCGTGCTGCTGCCCGCCGACCGACACCGCGGCGGCCTCGTGCGCCGCGTCACCGCACTGGCGCAGGGCCTCGCACAACGCGTCCCACCACTGGCGCGGATCGCTCTCGCGGCCCGCCCCCGAGGAGACGGTGTGCGGGGCCTGGCCGCTCGCCACGACCCGGCCGGTGGCCGCGTCGACGACCAGCGCCTTGGTCGACTGGGTGGACGAGTCCACGCCGACGACGAGCGGACCCTCGGCTGCTGACATCGGGTTTCTCCCTCTGCTCTCGTCCTGCTCCGGTCCTGCTTCTCTCACTCCGGGACACCTTGTCTCTTCCCGGAAGGGCGCTGTCTCTTCCCAGAGAGGTGCTCGCATACTAATTTGTAAATCGCCATGACGAAATAGTCTCAGCGAGCGAGGAGCCGCGGCATGAGCTACCAGCCCACCCCCGAGGACAGGTTCACCTTCGGCCTGTGGACCGTCGGCTGGCAGGGACGGGATCCCTTCGGCGACGCCACGCGGCGTGCCCTCGACCCGGTCGAGTCGGTGCAGCGCCTGTCCGAACTGGGCGCGCACGGCGTCACCTTCCACGACGACGACCTGATCCCGTTCGGCTCGAGCGACACCGAGCGCGAGGCCCACATCAAGCGCTTCCGGCAGGCGCTGGACGCCACGGGCATGAAGGTCCCGATGGCGACCACCAACCTCTTCACGCACCCGGTCTTCAAGGACGGCGCGTTCACCGCCAACGACCGTGACGTGCGCCGCTACGCGCTGCGCAAGACCATCCGCAACATCGACCTCGCCGCCGAACTCGGCGCCCAGGTGTATGTGGCCTGGGGCGGCCGCGAGGGGGCCGAGTCCGGCGCCGCCAAGGACGTCCGCGTGGCCCTGGACCGGATGAAGGAGGCCTTCGACCTGCTCGGCGAGTACGTCACCTCCCAGGGCTACGACCTGCGCTTCGCGATCGAGCCCAAGCCGAACGAGCCGCGCGGCGACATCCTGCTGCCGACCGTCGGCCACGCCCTGGCGTTCATCGACCGTCTGGAGCGTCCGGAGCTGTACGGCGTCAACCCCGAGGTCGGGCACGAGCAGATGGCCGGGCTGAACTTCCCGAACGGCATCGCGCAGGCCCTGTGGGCGGGCAAGCTGTTCCACATCGACCTCAACGGCCAGTCCGGCATCAAGTACGACCAGGACCTGCGCTTCGGCGCCGGCGATCTGCGGGCCGCGTTCTGGCTGGTCGACCTGCTGGAGTCGGCCGGCTACGAAGGCCCGAAGCACTTCGACTTCAAGCCCCCGCGGACCGAGGACCTCGACGGGGTGTGGGCGTCGGCGGCCGGCTGCATGCGCAACTACCTCATCCTCAAGGAGCGTGCCGCGGCCTTCCGCGCCGACCCGGAGGTCCAGGCGGCGCTGCGCGCGGCCCGCCTGGACGAGCTGGCCCAGCCCACCGCCGCGGACGGCCTCCAGGCCCTGCTCGCCGACCGGTCGGCCTTCGAGGCCTTCGACGTCGACGCGGCCGCCGCGCGGGGCATGGCCTTCGAGCACCTGGACCAGCTGGCGATGGACCACCTGCTGGGGGCGCGCGGCTGAGCACACGCGCGCGTGGACGCGTGCCTGTGCGGGCGTCGGCCGTACCGCCTGGAATGCTACGGAATCATGCGATCCACGCCATGAGTCCGTAGCAACTCCCGTGCACCGCTCGCGCCTTGAGCGGTGCACGGTGACCCTGGTCGGTATGGCCATGCCGCCCGTACCGCCTCAGCGGCGGAATCCGCTGCTCATCCTGATCACCGTGCTCGTGGCCGCCGCAGCCGTGTGCGCGGTGGTGCTGATGGCCAGGGGAGGCGACGACTCGCCGGACCGGGAGCCGCCCGCCGGGAGCACGAGCCGCACCCCTGCCCCGTCCTACGGCATCCCCACCAAGCTGCCCACCGAAGTGCCCAGCGAGCTGCGGACCCGGCTGCCGTCGGACTTTCCGAGCCGGCTGCCGAGCGATCTGCCCAGCGACCTCGAATCGCTCCTCCCGTCCCTGGACACCGGCGAGCTACTGCCGTAGAGGCGCCTCCTCCGGCGCTGATCCGTCCCCGGCGGCCGGATCCGCCGTCGTCAGGGCCGTCGCCGGATCCTGTGCGGCGCCTCCCGCGGGCATCCAGCGGCCGCGTTCCTCGACGTACGGCCACCATCGGCCGTCCCGGCCGAGGCGCAGCTGGACCGGTGCGCCGACGACCGTCCACCGGTTGCCGCTCGCCCGCAGCTCCGGCCGCTCGTCCGTGTCCCAGGCCGACTCCAGGGCGGCACGCGCGCGTGCGAGCGTTTCGCCCTCCACCTGCCACTCCTCGTCGAGCACGGCCAGTGCGGCCGTACCGCCGAGGTGCCAGGCACGGACCGCTGCTTCGAGCGCCTCCGGGCCCCGTCCCGACCCGTCGGCGAGACGGTCCGCCACCTCGCGTCCGGGATTGCCTGCGGCCAGCCGCACCGCGTCCTGCGTCAGAGTCAACTCCGCTTCGGAGGCACCCCGGAGGGCCTCCGCGAGCAGGCGGTGGGCCTGTACGGCGGTCCGCGCGGCCAGGAACTCCAGCGCGGCCGGGTCGATGCCGGGAGCGGGCGGGGTCTCGGTGTCCAGGGACCGTGGCACCCCCGGCTCGCCCGGGAGTCCGGGCAGGTCCGGCAGCGGAGGGAGGATGTCACCGGCCGCGTACGCCTCGGCCGCGTCCACACCCTCCGGCCCGGAGGACTCCGCGGGGGATCCGCCGCCGCGGGTCTGGAGAGCGTCCAGCAGGGCGGCTTCGTCCCGGCCCCGCATCAGCATCAGGACGAACGGGTCCTGGTCCAGCAGCCGTGCCACCTGGTAGCAGAGCGCTGCCGTGTGCCCGCAGTGGTCCCAGGCGTCGCAGTCGCACTTGGGCTCCAGATCGCCCAGGCCCGGCAGTAGTTCGACGCCTGCGGCCGCCGCGTCCTCGACCAGGTGCGGCGGCATCTCCCGGTCCAGCAGCGCCGCCACATGCCCGGCCCGCTCCACCGTCATGTCCAAGAAGTGGTCCCACTGTTCGGATGAGAGCTCCGCCAGCAGGACATCGGCCCGGTGTGCCGTGCGGTCGCGGTCCTGGACGACGGCCGTCAGCCGCCCCGGGCGCACCGACACCGCGCCGACCGCTCCCGCCCGGGCGAGCCGACGGCCCGTCTTGAGCTGCGCCGAGTCCAGCGCCGTGTCCTCCAGTGACTTCAGCCAGGCCTGGCCCCACCAGGTCTGCGCGAAGCCCCGGCCGCGCGCGGGCGGCAGTGCCGCGAACGTGCGCTCCATGTCTCCGTCGTGTCGATTCATCGCGCCCCTCGCAGTTCGACCAGTTCCGCCAGTTCCGCGTCCGACAGCTCCGTGAGCGCCGCCTCGCCGGAGCCCAGGACGGAGTCCGCCAGCTCCTTCTTGCGGATGAGGAGTTCGGCGATGCGGTCCTCGATGGTTCCTTCCGCGATGACGCGGTGCACCTGCACGGGCCGGGTCTGGCCGATGCGGTAGGCGCGGTCGGTGGCCTGCGCCTCGACGGCCGGGTTCCACCAGCGGTCGTAGTGCACGACGTGCTCGGCCCGGGTGAGGTTCAGACCGGTGCCCGCCGCCTTCAACGACAGCAGGAACACCGGCACTTCGCCGTCCTGGAAGCGCCGCACCATGGCCTCGCGCTCGGCGACGGGCGTCCCGCCGTGCAGGAACTGCGAGGGTGTGCCGCGGGCGGCCAGATGCCGTTCGAGGAGGCGGGCCATCTGCACGTACTGCGTGAAGACCAGTACGCCCGCCTCCTCGGCGAGAATCGTGTCGAGCAGTTCGTCCAGCAGTTCCAGCTTCCCGGAGCGTCCGGCGATCACCGGGCTCTCCTCCTTGAGGTACTGCGCCGGGTGGTTGCAGATCTGCTTGAGGCCGGTCAGCAGCTTCACGATCAGGCCGCGTCGCGCCATGCTGCCGGCGCCGGAGATCTCCGCCAGCGCCTCGCGTACCACCGCCTCGTACAGACCCGTCTGCTCCTGGGTGAGCGACACGGCGTGATCGGTCTCGGTCTTCGGCGGCAGCTCGGGCGCGATCCCCGGGTCCGCCTTGCGGCGGCGCAGCAGGAACGGCCGTACGAGCCGGGCCAGCCGGTCCGCGGCGGCCGGGTCCTGACCGCCCTCGACGGCCTGCGCGTACCGCCTGCGGAAGGTGCCGAGCCGGCCCAGCAGCCCCGGAGTGGTCCAGTCGAGGATCGCCCACAGCTCCGACAGGTTGTTCTCCACCGGGGTGCCGGTGAGCGCCACACGCGCGCGTGCGCCGATCGCCCGCAGTTCCCGCGCGGTCGAGGAGTACGGATTCTTCACGTGCTGGGCCTCGTCCGCCACGAGCAGGCCCCACGGCACCCCGGTGAGCCGGGGCGCGTCCAGGCGCATCGTGCCGTACGTCGTGAGCACGAACTCCCCGTCGGCCAGGTCGTCGAGGCTGCGCCGAGTGCCGTGGAAGCGCCGCACGGGGGTGCCGGGCGCGAACCGCTCGATCTCCCGCTGCCAGTTGCCCATCAGGGACGTCGGGCAGACCACCAGGGTGGGCCCGGCGGACTCGGCGTCGGTCTGCCGGTGCAGATGCAGGGCGATCAGCGTGATCGTCTTGCCGAGCCCCATGTCGTCGGCGAGACAGCAGCCGAGGCCCAGGGACGTCATACCGGCGAGCCAGTTCAGGCCCCGCCTCTGGTAGTCCCGCAGGGTGGCCGCGAGGGCGGCGGGCTGCTCCACGGGCCGCTGCGCCTCGGGGTCCGCGAGCCGCTCCCGCAGGGCCGCAAGCCACCCGGTGGGCCGCACCTCGACCCGGCTGCCCTCCACCTCGGCCCAGCCCATCAGGGCCGCGCCCAGCGCGTCGACCGGTGTGACCTTGTGGTCCTGCCGGGAGTGGGCGAGCCGTACCTCCTGAGGGTCGATCAGGACCCACTGGTCACGCAGCCGCACCACGGGACGCTTGGCCTCGGCGAGCCGGTCCAGCTCCTCGCGGCTCAGCCGCCGGTCGCCCAGCGCGAACGACCAGTTGAAGGAGAGCAGCGCGTCGGCGGACAGAAACGACGGCAGGGCCGCGACGGACCTGCCGGACTCCTGCTCCTCCTCGCCGTCGCCGCTGGGACCCATCGGCCCCACCTCCGCGCGCGTGGTGAACTCGCGGGTCAGTCCCTTCGGCCAGTGCACGTCGACCCCGGCCGCCGCGAGCGCACGGGCGCCCGCGCCCAGCAGTGCGGTGACCTCCTCGTCGGCGAGTTCGACCGCGTCCGGCACGGTCGCCGACAGCAGTGGCGTGAGCGGGTCCCAGGCCCGGGCCGCGCGGCGCAGGGCGAGCAGGACGTCCATCCGGGCGCGCGGGCCGAAGGCCTCGCCCCCGGCACCGGCCCAGACGTCGGCGGCGTCCGCGACCAGTGCGGGATCGCTCACGCTGTGCACCTGGAGCACGGCCCGGAACGTCACGTCCGCGTCGGCCGCCGCGTCCGTCAGACCGGGTGCCTCGATCCGCAGCGACAGCCGCACGCCCGCGTCATGGCCCGCCGCGACATCGGCGGCCCAGGCGCGCTGCTCGGGCAGGAGCACCGGCTCGGGCGACGCGTACGCGGCACCGCCGGTCACCAGCGGCGCGGCGGGGGAGCGGGGCAGCGTGTCGGCGACGGCGTCGAGGAAGGCGCGCAGAAGCCGCTCCGGGTCGGGCAGCCGCAGCGGCCCCGATCCCGCGAGCGGCACGGAGTGCGCCTCGGGCGGCATCGCGGCGGCGAGCCTGCGGACGGCCTCGACGTCCTGGGCATGCAGGGGACCCGTCCGCCAGGCGTCGTGGTCGCCCTGGGACAGTCCCGGCAGCAGCAGACCGCGCGCCACGAGGTGCAGGGCGTGCACGGCCGCCGCGCCCCAGAACACGGTGGACCGGTGCCCCTGGGCGCTCACCCCTGCGCGGGTGAGGACCGGCAGGGCCGTGCGCACCGGCAGCAGGACGGCGGGCACGCTCTCCGCCTCGATTCCCTCGCTGCCGGGGACGGCGACAGTCAGGTCGGTGGCGGACGCCGATGCCATGGCCCGCAGGGCTTCGCCGTCGGGGCGCCAGAAGGCGATGTGGCCGGTGCGGGCCGGGTCGCCGGGCAGGAACACGGCGCGGCAGTGGGCCCATTCGGGGGACAAGGGGGGAGGTGCGGAGGAGAGTGCGGAGGAGGGTGCCGGGAGAGTCGGATGCTCGCTTATGGCTAATTCCTCAAACTTGACTAGCGGGGTGGAGTCGCCGAGGGTACAGCACGTCTGGCGTACACGGGTATGACTGAGGTGTGATCCGAGTCACTATGAGTGGGTCAGGGGTGTGTAGGGGTCGCACCTCAGGGATGTCTCAGGGTCGCGGTCAGGAACCGCCGCGGGCGCGGGCCCGTTTTCGAGACAGAGAGCGGCAGTGGCCGCGAAGGAGGCGACAGACATGTCCAAGAACGCCAAGATCGCCGCAGGTGGTGTGGCGGTCGGGCTCATCCTGTTGATCTGGCTGCCCTGGTGGGCAGCGCTCCTGATCATCCTGGGGGTCCCGGCCGCCGCGTATCTCGCGCTGGACCCGTCGCAGCGCCGCAGGCTGCGCCGAGCCACCCGCAAGGAGATCGGCCGCTAGGAATGCGGCCGCCGAGGCGCTGACCCGGCGCGGCCGAGACCGTCGCCGGATCAGACGGACCAGCCGGACGACCTGGATTCCCCCGGATCAGTTCGGCCGTACGGCCATCTTGTCGAGCGCTTCGAGGAGCCCCGGCAGCTCCGGCCCCCGGCCCACCGGCAGGACCTCGCCGGGTTCCTCGTCGAGCAGCACGAAGGCCATGTCGTCGGTCCTGGCCACGAGCGACCAGCCCGGGCCGTCCGCCCGCAGGGTCCGGGCGTCGGCCGTCGCGAACGACGACCGGACCCGTCCCAGCGGCGGCGGCGAGTCGATGTAGGTGCGGGCCTCCGCGAGGACTCGCCGGATGCCGCTGTGACTCGGCAGAGCCTTCTCCGCGCTCTCGTCCGGGGTGTCGGCCGCCTGGCCCTCGTCGTCGCCCGGCGCTGTCGAGGACTCCAGCTTCTCCGAGGCTTCCGGCGCCTCCGAAGACCCTGGTGCTTCCGAAGCCTCCAGCGCCTCCGAGGTATCTGGCGCCTTCGAAGAACCCGGCGCCTTCGAAGAACCCGGTGCAACGAAGGCCGAGTCGTCGACCTGCTCCCGCCATGTCGCCCACTGCAGCGCGATCTCGTCCGCGCCCAGGCGCCGCTGGGCCGGCCCCCAGACGGTGGTGTCCGGCGGAGCCAGCGGCGGCCGGTCGTCGGCCTCCGGGTCGGGATCGTGCGGCGCGGGCACTCCGGGCGCCGCGACGGCGACCGCGAGCGGCCAGCCTGGCAGGGCCGCGACGACGGAGCGCTCGTCGGGCGACAGCTCGTACTCCATGCCGCAGTCCCAGGAGGCGATCGCGACGGCGACCAGGGAGACGTCGTCGATGGCGACGGTCCAGCGGGAGCCGTCGCCGTCCTGGCCGAGCACCAGCCCGTATCCCTCGGCGAGCGGTGCGAGACCGAGCGCCGCGCACGCCTCCGGATAGTCGTCGCCGAGGACGCTCGGGAACTTCGCAGGCGTCAGCAGTACCGCCGTGAGCACATAGAGCGCGTCGTCCGCGGCGGCGACGACGTCCTCGTCCGTCCCGGCCATCCCAGCCTCCCCATCGGTTCGTCCAACGGCGCGCACCCTAGTGCGCGCGGAAGCCGCTTGTCACGGCCCCGCAAGCGCACCCGAGCTGCAATTTTCCGGCGGACGGGGCGAATCGGCCGTCCGGACCGTGCTCACGGCGCCGTAGGCAGCCCCAGCAACTCACGGGCCACGGTCCGCGGCGACTCGCCGCGTTCCCGTGCGAGCGCGATGACGGCCCGGCAGGCCAGCTCGTTCACCCCGAACGACAAGGCCTCCGGCGACACCCAGCCGGCCGCCTCGTCGGCCCGCTCCTGGTCGTCCTCCGCGCCCGCCGCGACATAGACCGCGGCGGCCTCGAAAAGGTTGTGTGGACGTTTGTCCCCGTCGGTCTTGGCCTCCGTGCGCAAGGCGTCGGCCACTCTTCCCCCGGCCTTGCGGAACCTGCCCCACATGCTGACCACCTTCCCCCTGTGCGGTTGTTGTGTCTGATCTTTCATCTCCCGGCCACCAACGTAAAGTTGGAGATCCTGTGGCAGAAGGGGGACACGGTGAGACGCTTCGACCGGCTGGTGCGGATCCGGCGGATGGACCCGTACCGGGAGGCCACGGACATCTACCGGCTGAGCGTGGCGTACGAGTTCCCCTGGGACTTCACCCGCGCTCTGGAACTGGCCCTGTACCGCACCTACGCCGTACCGAGCATCGGCCGCCTGCTCGCGCGGACGGCGGAGCTCACGGAGCGGACGCAGAAGCGCTACGACGACACCTCGCTGCTCCTCGATGCCGTCGTCGAGCACGGCTTCGGCAGCGACCGGGGAAAGACCGCGATCCGCCGCATCAACCAGATGCACCGCGCCTATGACATCAGCGACGACGACATGCGCTACGTGCTCTGCACCTTCGTCGTGATGCCCAAACGGTGGATCGACGCCTACGGATGGCGCAGGATGTCGCGCCACGAGATCGTCGCCAGCGCTGTCCACTACGGCACGCTGGGCCGGCACATGGGCATCAAGGACATCCCCGAGACGTACGAGGAGTTCGAGACCTGCCTCGACGACTACGAGGCGGCCCACTTCGCCTGGGACCCGGACGCCCGGCGGGTCTCGGACGCCACGCTCGACCTGATGGCGTCCTGGTACCCGCGCCCGCTCGCACCCCTGCTGCGCACCACGACCCTCGCGCTGCTCGACGACCCACTCCTGCACGCCTTCCGCTACACCCCGCCGAGCCCGGCCACGCGCGCGTGGGTGCGTCGTGCCGTACGGCTGCGAGGGCGCGCCGTCCGGCTGACGGCACCCCGGCGCGCCCCGCACTTCGCCCGCCAGAACTGGGAGATCAAGGGCTACCCGTACGGATACCGGCTCGCCGACCTCGGCACGCGGCCGGTCCCGGGCCTCAGAGGCTGCCCCGTACGGCAGGCGGAGGCGACGGGCACCGAGGCAGGGTGACGCGGCGGCTCAGTCCTCGCGGACGGCGAGCGCCAGGAAGCGGGTGTCCTCGTCGACGTACGACGTCATGCGCCACCCGGAACCGGCCAGCAGCGGCCGGAGGTTGGGCTCGGCCCGCAGATCGTCCGGGGTGAGCGGGCGGCCGTGGCGGGCGGCCAGTGCCGCCCTGCCGATCGGATGGAACAGCGCCAGCACACCACCAGGACGCACCACACGCGCCAGCTCGCGCAGGTTCTCCGCCGGACTCGCCAGATGCGAGACGAGTCCCGCCCCGAACACCGCGTCCAGCGACCGCGACCGCAAGGGCAGCGCGGCGACATCCGTGAGCAGCAGCTGCCCGTCACGGTCCCGTCCGGCCCGTACGGCCTCCCGCAGCATGGCCGGGGTCAGATCGGCCCCGAGGACGCTCCCCGAGGGCCCCACGGCGGCACGCAGCGGCGGCAGGGCCCGTCCGGTGCCGCACCCCGCGTCGAGCACCCGGTCACCCGCGCGCAGTCCCAGCTCGGCGACCGCCGCCGCGTAGGCCGGACCGTCGTCCGGGAACCGGCTGTCCCAGTCGGCGGCGCGGGCGGTGAAGAACTCCTGGACACGCGTCTGGTCGTCGCTCATGTACCGCATGATTCCTCACCGGCACGGATCACGCCCCGGTGCACATGTTCGAGCGTGACGCGATCGTTCCGGTACATCCTTGCGTCATATTCCAACACCTTTCGAAATGCGCCCCCTTCGTGCGCCCATGCCGGGTCTAGCGTCCCGGGGCCATGGGACACCTGGACCACGCCGCCCTGGGGTGGCTGACCCCCGTGCTGTCGTACGCGATGGCCTGCACAGGCGCCGCGCTCGGACTGCGCTGCACCGTCCGCGCCCTCGCCGCCACCGGGCGCTCGCGCCGCAACTGGCTCGTCACCGCCGCCTCGGCGATCGGCACCGGCATCTGGACCATGCACTTCGTGGCCATGCTCGGCTTCGCCGTCACCGGCACCGACATCCGCTACGACGTTCCGCTCACCCTGCTGAGCCTGCTCGTCGCCATGGTCGTCGTCTGCGCCGGCGTCTTCGCCGTCGGCTACGGCCGGGACCGCGGCCGGGCCCTCTTCCTCGGCGGCCTCACCACCGGCCTCGGTGTCGCGAGCATGCACTACCTGGGCATGGCGGCCGTTCGTCTGCACGGCGACGTGACCTACGACCCGGTGCTCGTCGGGCTCTCCGTCCTGATCGCCGTCGTCGCGGCGACGGCGGCCCTGTGGGCGGCGCTCAACATCAAGTCGCCCGTCGCGGTCACCATCGCCTCCTTGATCATGGGCGCGGCCGTCAGCAGCATGCACTACACCGGGATGCTCGCGGTGAGCGTGCGGGTCACGCCCTCCGGGGCGGTCCTGCCCGGGGCGACGGCGATGCAGTTCATCTTCCCCCTCGCCGTCGGTCTCGGGTCCTACCTCTTCCTGACCTCGGCCTTCGTCGCGCTCTCGCCGACGGCAGGCGAGCGCGAGGCGTCCGCCTCGGCCCAGCGGCCGGTCGAGAGCGTCGCCCCCTAGGCCCTGTCCGGCCCGGCCGCGCACGGCCCGAACCACTCCCGAGCGAGGAGCCATGCGTACACCCCGTAGGAGCCCCACAACCGGCGCCGAGGCGCCGCCCCCGCCCGTGCGCGGTCGCCGCGCGCACGCCGGGCCACCGGCCGACGAGGGCCCGGAGGCGCCCTCGGGCGCCGCACCGGACGGGACGGTCACGCGCGTGGAGGGCTGGCACATACGCCCGCGCACCGTGCGCGCCAAGATCGTCTGCCTGCTGATGGTGCCGGTCGTCTCCCTCTTGGCCCTGTGGGCCTACGCCACGGTCACCACCGCCCAGGACGTCTCCCGGCTGCGGCAGGTCCAGCGCGTGGACGCCACGGTCCGCGCCCCCGTCTCCGCGGCGGTCGCCGCCCTCCAGGCCGAACGCGCGGCCGCCGTACGCCACGCCACCGACCCGTCGGCCGTACCGTCCGGCGAACTGGACGAACTCGCCCGGCGCACCGATCGCGCCGTCGCGAAACTCCGCCTCGGCAAGGGCAGCACCGTCGCCGACAGCGAGGAACTGCCCGCCGGCGTCGACCGCCGACTGGAGGCGTTCGTCACCGGCGCCGAGGAACTGCCGCCGCTGCGGACCGCGGTACAGGACCGGCGCGTGGGCTGGGCCGAGACGTACGGCCGCTACACCCGGACCATCTCGGCCGCCTTCGGCGCCGGTGGTGCCCTCACCGGCATCCGGGACGCCGACCTCGGCTCCGACGCGCGCGTGCTGCTCGAATTCGCCCGCGCGGGCGAGGCGTTGGCCCAGGAGGACGCGGTGCTGGCGAGCGCCCGGCTGTCCGGCACCCTGACCGGGGAGCGGCTGCGGCTCTTCACCGGCGCCGTCGACCTGCGCCGCACCCTCACGGCGTCGTCCGTGGCCGACCTGCGCGGCACCGAACACTCCGCGTGGAACGCCCTCGCCGACAGCAGCGCGTATGCGGGCCTGAGCGACGCCGAGGAGGGCATCCTCGCCCGCGGGCCGGGCGCCAAGGCGGTCGAGACCGTGCCCGAGAGCACCTGGAACACCGCCCACACGCGCGTGCAGCACGGCATGCGCACGATCGAGAACGAGGCGGCACGCGGCGTCGCGCGACGGGCCGACCCGTTCACCCGAGGACTGCTCACCCCGGCCGGCGCCGCCGTTCTGCTCGGACTCGCCGCCGTCGCCGCCTCGCTCGTCATCTCCGTACGCATCGGACGCGGCCTGGTGGTGGAACTGGTGAGCCTGCGCAACGGCGCCCTGGAGATCGCCCGGCGCAAACTCCCCGAGGCCATGCGGAGACTGCGCGCGGGCGAGGAGATCGACATCCGGGCGGAAGCGCCGTCGGGACCACCCGCCGAGGACGAGGCCGGGCAGGTCGCCGAAGCCCTCGACACGGTCCACCGCGCCGCGCTGCGGGCCGCTGTGGAACGCGCCGAGCTCGCCAGCGGCATCTCCGGCGTCTTCGTCAACCTCGCCCGCCGCAGCCAGATCCTCGTCCACCGGCAGCTGAGCCTCCTCGACAGCATGGAACGCCGCTCCGACGACCCGAACGAACTGAGCGACCTCTTCCGCCTCGACCACCTCACCACCCGTATGCGGCGCCACGCGGAGAGCCTGATCATCCTCTCCGGAGCCGCCCCCGGCCGGGCCTGGCGCATGCCCGTCGTCCTGACCGACGTGGTCCGGGCGGCCGTCTCCGAAGTCGAGGACTACGCGCGCGTGGAGGTACGGCAACTCCCCGAAGCGGCCGTCATCGGCACGGCCGTCGCCGACCTCACCCACCTGCTCGCCGAGATCATCGAGAACGCGGCGCAGTTCTCACCGCCCCACACACGCGTGCGCGTCACCGGCGAACCCGTCGGCAACGGCTACGCCGTCGAGGTCGAGGACCGCGGCCTCGGCATGGGCCAGGAGACCCTCGCCGAGGCCAACCGGCGCATCGAGCAGTCCGAGGCACTCGACCTGTTCGACAGCGACCGGCTCGGCCTGTTCGTGGTCAGCCGGCTCGCCGCCCGGCACGACGTCAAGGTCCACCTGAAGACCTCGCCCTACGGCGGCACCACCGCCGTCGTCCTGCTGCCCACCGCCCTCCTGCACACCGCGGCGACGGAACGTTCCCCCGGTGAGGCGGCCCATCCGCCGCGGCCCGAGGAACGCGCCCACGCGCGCGTGCCCGACGACACCCCGCT
This sequence comes from Streptomyces sp. CRCS-T-1, assembly GCF_024442335.1. Lineage (NCBI taxonomy): Bacteria > Bacillati > Actinomycetota > Actinomycetes > Kitasatosporales > Streptomycetaceae > Streptomyces > Streptomyces sp. CRCS-T-1. The sequence continues at coordinate 7,413,233 of NZ_CP101651.1, forward strand.
CCGGGACGTCGTCCCCGCACCGGCCGACCGGCGCGCCCTCGTGGCCCCGGTCCCGGCCGCTGCCGAGCCCACGAGCCACACCCCACCCCCAGGAGTCGCCACCTTGCGACTGCACCGACCCCAGGAGCAACCCGAAGGCTCCGAGGACCTCCCGCGTCGCGTACGACAGGCCAGCCTCGCCCCGCAGTTGCGCGAGGGGCGCCCCGAGGAACCGCCGCCCACGCCGGCCCCCCGGGACGACGAACGTACCCCCGAAGTCGTACGCGACCGCATGGCGGCGTACCGCGACGGCTGGGCACGCGGCGGCGGCAGGAAACCCGGCCGCGGCGCCACTCCCGGCCCCGTGACGGGCAGAGACAGCAGCGAAGGAGACCCCGCATGATCCAGGACCCGAGCACGCGTGCCGCCCGGCGCTCCGGCGAACTCGACTGGCTGCTGGACGATCTGGTGCTCCGCGTGAGCGACATCCGGCATGCCGTCGTCCTCTCCAACGACGGCCTAGCCGTGGGCGCCTCGACCGGTCTGCGGCGCGAGGACGCCGAACACCTCGCGGCGGTCGCCTCGGGCTTCCACAGCCTCGCCAAGGGAGCGGGACGGCACTTCGGCGCAGGCGGGGTCCGCCAGACCATGGTGGAGATGGACGAGGCGTTCCTCTTCGTGGCCGCCGCCGGCGACGGCTCCTGCCTCGCCCTGCTCACCGCCGTGACCGCCGACATCGGCCTTGTGGCGTACGAGATGGCCCGCCTGGTCAAACGCGTCGGCGAGCACCTCGGCACGGCGCCCCGCGCCGGCGCGCGGCCGCCCGCCGCCGGATGAGCCGAGAGAGCGGTTCGCGCAGATGACCGAGGACATGACGGGCACCCTGAGCGAGCAGGGCAGCCAGTGGTACGACCAGGACGCCGGCCCGCTCGTCCGCCCCTACGCCATGACGGGCGGACGCACCCGGTCCGGGCCCACCGGCGTGCGGTTCGACCTGATCGCCCTGGTCACGCTGGACCCCGGCGCGCCCGGCGTGGACGACGCCCCGCTCGGCCCAGAACACCGGACCCTCCTCGACCTGTGCCGCCCGGAGACCCAGTCGGTCGCCGAACTCGCCGCCGGAGCGGACCTGCCCGTGGGTGTGATCAGGGTCCTCCTCGGCGACCTCCTGGAACTGGGCTGCGTCACCGTCAGCCGCCCCGTACCGCCGGCCCAGCTGCCCGACGAACGGATCCTGCGCGAGGTGATCGCGGGACTGAGGGCGCTGTAGCGGACCACACACCCCCACCAGGGACGCACACCCCACCCGACACGAGAGAAGTGATCAATGGTCTCCGAGCACTCCGACGCATCCGACGGCGACTCCGCCGCACTGGCGTTGAAGATCCTGGTCGCCGGCGGATTCGGCGTGGGCAAGACCACGCTGGTGGGCGCCGTCAGCGAGATCCGGCCGCTGCGCACCGAGGAACTGCTCAGCGAAGCGGGGCAGTCGGTGGACGACACCGACGGCGTGGACCACAAGACCACCACGACCGTCGCCATGGACTTCGGACGCATCACCATCCGGTCCGGGCTCTCCCTTTACCTGTTCGGCACGCCTGGCCAGGACCGGTTCTGGTTCCTGTGGGACGAGTTGTCACAAGGGGCGCTCGGCGCGGTGGTGCTCGCGGACACCCGCCGCCTGGAGGACTGCTTCCCGGCGGTCGACTACTTCGAGCACCGGCGCATCCCGTTCGTGGTGGCCGTCAACTGCTTCCCGGGCGCCCGGCAGCACGGTGCCCCCGACGTCTCCCGCGCCCTGGACCTCGACCGGGGGACGCCCGTGGTGCTGTGTGACGCCAGGGACCGCGACTCGGGGAAGGAGGTGCTGATCAGGCTGGTCGAGTACGCCGGGCGGATGCACACCGCCCGGCTCCTCGACTCGGTCGGCTGACCGGGGGTACGCGCGCGGTCAGTCCGCGATGTCCCGCTCCGCCAGAACCTTGTCGACGGCGACACGGACGAGCAGCTCGCCCGGGACGCCGTTGCGGGCGCCGAACTCCTCGGCGCGGTCGTCGCCCATGTACCGGGCGCCGATGCGGGTGGCCCAGTGCCTGACCTCGTCGAGGTCGCTCACCAGGCGGGCGCGGCCCTGGACCACGACGAAGGAGTACGGCGGCCGGTCGTCGTCCACGCACAGGGCGACCCGGCCGTCACGGGCGAGATTGCGCCCTTTCACGGTGTTCTCGCCGGTGTTGAACACCACCTCGTCCCCGTCCAGCAGGAACCAGATCGGGGCCACGTGCGGGCTCCCGTCGGCCCTGACGGTGGAGAGCTTCGCGGTGCGGGTGCCGTGGGAAACGAACTCCCGCCATTGCGCGTCGGTCATCTTCTCTGCCATGGCTCCCATCCTCCTTGCCCCGGCAGCGGTCGTGGGGAAGGCTGGCGTGGAGATCCTCCGGCCAGGGGGAGAATCGCACGGGGAGAAAACGGGGAGATCGGAACATGGCGCAGAACCAGGGACTCGACTGGCTGCTGGACGACCTGACCGAGCGCGTCCACCAGGTGCGGCACGCACTGGTCCTGTCCAACGACGGCTTGGTGACCGGGGCGAGCACGGGACTGCGCCGCGAGGACGCGGAGCACCTCGCGGCCGTGTCGTCCGGGTTGCACAGCCTGGCCAAGGGCTCGGGACGGCACTTCGGCGCGGGCAGCGTACGCCAGACGATGATCGAGTTCGACGACGCGGTGCTCTTCGTCACCGCGGCCGGCACGGGAAGCTGTCTGTGCGTCCTCAGCGGCGCCGAGGCCGACATCGGCCAGATCGCCTACGAGATGACCCTTCTGGTGAACCGGGTCGGCGAGCACTTGGACGTGGATGCCCGCCAGCCCGAACGGAAACCGGCCACAGACGTCTGACCTGCGGAGTCGTCTTCCCTCGCGGAGTTATCCACAGGCTCGTCACGCAGAGTGCCGGATCGGCTACGGTTTTCTCACGGCGACCGCACACGGCGTGAGCCGCCGACTCCACGGGGGAGACCGACCATGTCAGGCACCATCGCGAAACCCGACCGCCTCATCCTCGCTCCGAGCCGGGCCGCCCGCGAACTCGACCTCAAGCGCGGTGACTTCGACCTCGCCGTGAATCTCGGGCTCATCCGGACCGTCCCGGACGAAGGGGGCGGAGGGCTGTGCGTCGCCCGCGCCGAGATCGACCGGCTGCGCGCCGAGGACCGCTTCCCGGAGGTGCTGCGCGAGCGCGTCGCGACCGTCGGCACCAGTGAGGGCGCCGGACTTCTGGGCGTGACGCCCGCCAGATTCACGAGTCTCGCCCGCTACGGCCTGCTCGTGCCGGTCAGGTTCTACCTCAACCGCTACCGGGCGGTCGTCTGGCTGTATCTGGCCGAGGAACTCCGGCAGTTCGCGGCAGAGGGGAGCAACGCCCGGCTGCTGAAGGGGCGCACACCCGCACAGATCCGGGAAGGGCAGAAGGACGGGCTGGACCGGCGGCCCCGCAACTGGCGGGGACGCCAGGTCGGGTTCCTGACGCGGCAGGACGGGCACGACGCGTGGGCTCACGCGGCGGCCGTCGCCGCTCTTCTCGACCCCGCCGACGTGGCGGAAGCCGTCACGGACCCCTACGAGCGCGCCCACCTGGACCTCCTCCGTCCCCGCCTCCCGGCGCACGGCGCCCCCGGCTCACCCGCCGCGGAACGGGCCGAGACCCTGATGACGGCGAGCGAGCCGGACGAAGTGGCCTGGTTCCTGGCGGACCTGGCTCACACGATGGAGACCGCGCGAAGGCACCACCCGGCACCGCGTCCCGTCCCGGAACCGGCCCGTGAACCCGCCCCGGCATCACCCGCAGAGCCGACCGCGCCACCCCCGGCTCCGGCCGGAGACCGGCCCGAGGCCCCGGACCGCACTCCTCCACACGGCCTTCTGGGATGGCTGCACCGCAGAGGCCGGCGACATTCAGGATGAAAAGCGATGAGTTTGCGGACGCATCCCGGTCGGAATTCTGAGGAGACCATTCCAGGAGGCGATCATGTTCAGTGAGACGAAGGCGTTCAGCGGGTTCTCGGTGAACGACATCGACGCGGCCAAGGCGTTCTACGGCGACACCCTCGGACTCCGGGTGTCGGAGGAGAACGGCCTGCTGTTCCTGCACATCGCTGGCGACCGGGACACCCTGGTCTATCCCAAGCAGGACCACACTCCCGCATCGTTCACCATCCTCAATTTCCCCGTCGACGACATCGAGGCCGCGGTCGACGAGCTGACGAAGAGAGGCGTGAAGTTCGAGCACTACGACCACCTCAAGCCAGACGAGAAGGGCATCTTCCGCGGCGGCGGTCCGCTGATCGCCTGGTTCACCGACCCCGCCGGGAATGTGCTGTCCGTGCTCCAGGAACCCTGATCGGTCACTCGTCAGGATTCAGAACGGTCGGCGCCCCGGCCAGGATGCCGCCGTCCACGACGAACTCGCAGCCCGTCGAGAAGGTCGCCTCGGCGACGATGAAGAGCACCATGCGGGCGACCTCCTCGGGCTCGCCGAACCGGGGGATGGGCTGCCCCGCGGTGTACGCGTCGCCGAAGCCGGCCGTCATCGGGGTGCGGATGGCACCGGGGTGGACGGAGCAGACCCGGACCCGGTCGGGCGCGAGTTCCAGCGCGGCGACCTTCGTCAGGCCCCGCAGGCCCCACTTGCCGGCCGCGTACGCCCCGACACCTGCGTAGGCGGTCAGCCCCGCAAGGGAGGACATGTTCACGATCACACCGCCCCCGGCCCGACGCAGCGACGGTGCCACCGCCCGCATGCCCAGCCAGGCGCCCGTGAGGTTGACGTCGACGACCCGGCGGAAGGCCTCGGGGCTCTGCTCCTCCATCGGGCCCCAGTCGACGATCCCCGCGTTGTTGACCAGGACCGAGACCGGGCCCAGGTCCCGCTCCGTCTCGGCGAGGGCCCGCTGCCAGTCGTCCTCGCGGCTGACGTCCAGATGGAGGTAGCGAGAACGGCCGCCGAGGCCGGCCGCCAGGTCCGCCCCCTCGGTGTCCCGGATGTCGGTGACCACCACGGAGGCGCCCTCGGCCGCGAGGGCGCGGGACACCGCGGCTCCGATGCCCCCGGCCCCACCGGTGACGATCGCCACCTGTTCACTGAGACGCTCCATCGTGACCTCCTCGGCTCAGGGTGCTCCCGCTGTCTGACGCTCCCCGCCCGGAGCCTCACCCGGAGCCACCAGCGACTGGGTGAGCGGGATCCGTGCCAGGGCGAGCACCCCCGCGGCGATCAGCGCGACGCCGAACAACTGGGGCAGCAGCCACCACCCGGAGCGGATCGTCTCCTCGTACAGGAGGATGCCGAGGGCGAGGCTCACCAGCGCGTCGCCGAGGGTGAGGGCGGGCTGCGAGGCGACGAGCGGGCCGGCCTGCATGGAGTTCTCCAGCAGAAACAGGGCGCACACGCCGGTCGCGGCGAAGGCGTACGTCTGCCACGCGGTGAAGAAACCCACGAGTCCCTGCTCATCCAGGATGTGCATGGCGGCTTTCATCAGGGCCGCGGTCACCGCGTAGCTGATCGCCGTCGCGGCACCCAGGCAGGCGGCCCGGGCGCGGCCCTCCGGGCGCTTGAGGGCGGCGAGGGCGAGGGCGACGACCGCGCCCGCGCACACGGCGAGCGCCGGAATCCAGCGGTCCAGCTCCACATGGGTGCGATTGCCCGAGGGGGACGCGGCGGCCAGCGCCACCGCCAGCCCTGCCACCACAACCGCCACGGCCAGCCAGCCCGCGCCCGGCAGATGCCGGTGCATCAGAAGAGAGGCAACGATGAGGGTGAGCGGCAGCTCCAGCACGAACAGCGGCTGCACGATCGTCAGCGGCCCGGTAGCCAGCGCCAGCGCCTGGCAGACGGCGGCGCCGATCACCGCGAGGATGCCGGCCAGCCACACGGGCCGGCGCAGCAGATCGAGGATCAGCCCGGCCCGCAGCCCCTGGGAGCGTGGCACGGTGAGCGCCGCCTTGCGTTGCAGCACCGTCGCGACGGCGTTGCTGAGGGCCGCGCAGACCGCGAAGACGACGGGGAGCACGGTGTGCAGCGTGGCCACCTCCCGGATCGGCGGGCGTGTGACGCCTGCGGTGCCTCCTCCTGCCATGGTCACCGGATCGGGGCACGGGCGCGAACGGAGTGCCGAAGCGCGCGTGCCCCGAGCGGCGCAAGGCCGGGCCGGACGGGCCGCGAACCGGTCAGTCCAGCTTGCGGAAGAGTCCCTCCTGCACGACCGAGACGACCAGCCGGCCCTCGGTGTCGTAGATCCGGCCCCGGGCCAGACCGCGGCCGCCGACCGCGATCGGCGACTCCTGGTCGTACAGCAGCCAGTCGTCGGCGCGGAACGGGCGGTGGAACCACATCGCGTGGTCCAGGGACGCCATGTCGAAGCCCCGCGGGCCCCACAGCGGCTCCACCGGGATGCGGACGGCGTCCAGGAGGGTCATGTCGCTGGCGTAGGTGAGGGCGCAGGTGTGGACCAGCGGGTCGTCGCCCAGCGGTCCGACCGCGCGCATCCACACCGCGCTGCGCGGTTCGGAGTCCTCGACCTCCTCGGTGGTCCAGCGCAGCCGGTCCACATAGCGGATGTCGAAGGGCTGGCGGCGGGCCATCCGCTCCAGCTGCTCGGGCAGCGCGCCCAGGTGCTCACGGATCTCGTCCGTGACCGTGGGCAGGGACTCCGGGTCCGGGACCTTGCGGGCCGGCGGCAGCTGGTGCTCGAAGCTGCCCTCCTCCGGCTTGTGGAAGGAGGCGGTGAGATTGAATATCGTCCGGCCCTGCTGCACGGCGGTGACCCGGCGGGTCGTGAACGACCGCCCGTCGCGCACCCGCTCGACCTGGTAGACGATCGGCACACCTGGGATGCCCGGGCGCAGGAAGTACGCGTGCAGCGAGTGCACCGGGCGGTCGCCCTCCGTGGTGCGGCCGGCGGCGACCAGGGCCTGGCCCGCCACCTGGCCGCCGAAGACCCGCTGCAGGGACTCCTGCGGGCTGCGGCCGCGGAAGATGTTGACCTCGATCTGCTCCAGGTCGAGCAGGTCGACGAGTCTCTCGGCCGGGTTCGTCGTCATGAGTGGAACTCTCCTGTGGTCGCTGCGGTCCGGCCGTTCACAGCTGGCCGACGTCGGTGACGCGGACGATGGCACGGCCCTCCGCGTCGGAGGCGGTCAGGTCGACCTCCGCGCTGATGCCCCAGTCGTGGTCGCCGTTCGGGTCGTGGAAGATCTGCCGGACCCGCCACAGGGCGTTCTCCGGCTCCTCCTCGATGAGCAGCAGCTTGGGGCCGCGGGCGTCGGGGCCGGTGCCGAGGTCCTCGTACTCGTCGAAGTACTTGTCCAGCGCCTCGCCCCACGCGTCGGCGTCCCAGCCGGACTCCCCGTCCATCTCGCCCAGCGTCTCGACCTGGTCGAGGGCGGCCAGCTCGACCCGGCGGAACATGGCGTTGCGGACCAGCACGCGGAAGGCGCGGGCGTTCGCGGTGACCGGCTTGACCTCGTCGGCCTTCTCCTGGGCCTCCTCGGCGGTCATCTCCGCCGGGTTGGCCAGCTGCTCCCACTCGTCCAGCAGGCTGGAGTCGACCTGGCGCACCATCTCGCCCAGCCAGGCGATCAGGTCTTCCAGATCCTCGGACTTGAGGTCGTCGGGGACGGTGTGGTCCAGGGCCTTGAAGGCGCTGGCGAGATAGCGCAGCACGATGCCCTCGGTGCGGGCCAGCTCGTAGTGGGACACCAGCTCCGTGAAGGACATCGCCCGTTCGTACATGTCACGGATGACCGACTTCGGCGACAGCGGATGGTCGCCGACCCAGGGGTGGCTCTTGCGGTAGGTGTCGTACGCGTGGAAGAGCAGCTCCTCCAAGGGCTTGGGGTACGTGATGTCCTGGAGCCGCTCCATGCGCTCCTCGTACTCGACCCCGTCGGCCTTCATCAGGGCGACGGCCTCGCCGCGCGCCTTGTTCTGCTGGGCGGCGAGGATCTGCCGCGGATCGTCGAGCGTCGACTCCACGACGGACACCATGTCGAGGGCGTACGACGGGGACTCGGGGTCCAGCAGTTCGAACGCGGCGAGCGCGAACGTGGACAGCGGCTGGTTGAGCGCGAAGTCCTGCTGGAGGTCCACCGTGAGGCGGACGATGCGGCCCTCGGCGTCCGGCTGGTCGAGCTTCTCGACGATGCCGCCGTCCAGCAGCGAACGGTAGATCGCGATGGCCCGGCGGATGTGCCGCAACTGCTGCTTGCGCGGCTCGTGGTTGTCCTCCAGCATGCGGCGCATCGCCTCGAAGGCGTTGCCGGGGCGGGCGATCACCGACAGCAGCATCGTGTGCGTCACCCGGAACCGGGAGGCCAGCGGCTCCGGTTCGGAACCGATGAGCTTCTCGAAGGTCTGCTCCGACCAGGCGACGAAGCCCTCCGGCGCCTTCTTGCGGACGACCTTGCGGCGCTTCTTCGGATCGTCGCCCGCCTTGGCCAGCGCCTTCTCGTTCTCCACGACGTGCTCGGGCGCCTGCGCGACGACGAAGCCCTCCGTGTCGAAACCGGCCCGCCCGGCGCGGCCCGCGATCTGGTGGAACTCCCGGGCCCGCAGGGTGCGTACGCGAGTGCCGTCGTACTTGGTGAGGGCCGTGAACAGCACCGTGCGGATGGGGACGTTGACGCCCACGCCGAGCGTGTCCGTGCCGCAGATGACCTTCAGCAGACCGGCCTGCGCCAGCTTCTCCACCAGGCGGCGGTACTTGGGCAGCATGCCCGCGTGGTGGACGCCGATGCCGTGCCGGACGTAGCGGGAGAGGTTGCGGCCGAACTTCGTGGTGAAGCGGAAGTTGCCGATCAGCTCGGCGATCCGCTCCTTCTCCTCACGCGAGCACATGTTGATGCTCATCAGCGCCTGCGCCCGCTCCACGGCCTGCGCCTGCGTGAAGTGCACGATGTAGACGGGCGCCTGCCGGGCCTCCAGCAGGTCGGTCAGCGTCTCGGTGAGCGGGGTGTAGCGGTACTCGTACGACAGCGGCACCGGGCGGGTCGCCGAGCGGACCACCGCGGTGGGGCGGCCGGTGCGGCGGGTGAGGTCCTTCTCGAAGAAGGAGACGTCGCCGAGCGTCGCCGACATCAGCACGAACTGCGCCTGCGGCAGTTCCAGGATCGGGATCTGCCAGGCCCAGCCGCGGTCGCCCTCCGCGTAGAAGTGGAACTCGTCCATCACGACCTGGCCGACGTCCGCGTCCTTGCCGTCGCGCAGCGCGATCGACGCCAGGACCTCGGCGGTGCAGCAGATGACGGGGGCGTCGGAGTTCACGGACGCGTCGCCGGTCAGCATGCCGACGTTCTCGGTGCCGAAGATCTTGCACAGTTCGAAGAACTTCTCCGACACCAGCGCCTTGATCGGAGCCGTGTAGAAGGTGACCTCGTCGCGGGCCAGCGCGGCGAAGTGCGCACCCGCCGCGATCATGCTCTTGCCGGAACCGGTGGGTGTCGACACGATCACGTTCGCGCCGGAGACCACCTCGATCAGCGCCTCCTCCTGGTGGGGATAGAGCGTGAGACCCCGCTCGCCGGCCCACGACTCGAAGGCTTCGTACAAGGCATCGGGGTCGGGGGTCCGCGGGAGCTGATCGATGAGGGTCACGCCCCCATCTTGCCTGGCCTGATGCCCGATGGGGGAATCGGCTGCGGGCTCGAAGATCACGAACGCTACGCTGGGTCGCCGACGACATGTCAGCGCACCCGGTCAACTGGACAGCGGCACACGAGGAATGGGGCGGCAACGGCCATGATGGGACCAGCACACTCACTGTCGGGCGCCGCCGCCTGGCTCGGCGTCGGCGCGGCGGCCGCCGCGGCCGGGCACCCGATGCCCTGGCCGGTCCTCCTCGTGGGTGCCCTGATCTGCGCCGGTGCCGCGCTCGCCCCGGACCTCGACCACAAGGCCGCCACCATCTCCCGGTCCTTCGGACCGCTCTCACGCTGGCTGTGCGAGATCGTGGACAAGCTGTCGTACGCCGTCTACAAGGCGACGAGGAAGCCGGGCGACCCGCGCCGCTCCGGGGGGCACCGGACGCTCACGCACACCTGGCTGTGGGCGGTCCTGATCGGTGCGGGCACCTCGGTCGTGGCGATCACCAGTGACCGCTGGGGCGTGCTGGCGATCCTCTTCGTACACATGGTCCTGGCCATCGAGGGTCTGCTGTGGCGGGCGGCGCGCGGCTCCAGCAGCGATGTCCTGGTGTGGCTGCTGGCCGCGACCACGGCGTGGATCCTCGCGGGTGTCCTGGACAAGCCGGGCAACGGCGCGGACTGGCTGTTCGCGGCGCCGGGGCAGGAGTACCTGTGGCTGGGGCTGCCGGTCGTGCTGGGGGCGATCGTCCACGACATCGGGGACGCGCTCACCGTGTCCGGGTGCCCGATCCTGTGGCCCATACCCGTGGGGCGCAAGCGCTGGTACCCGCTCGGGCCGCCGAAGGCCCTGCGGTTCCGGGCGGGCAGCTGGGTCGAGCTCAGGGTGCTGATGCCGGTGTTCATGCTGCTCGGCGGGGTGGGCTGCGCGGCGGCGCTCAACTTCATCTGAGCGCGCCCCGGGCCTGAAAGGCGGGGCTCAGGCGCCGCCGTACCGCCGCTCGAACCGGGCGACCCGGCCCTCCGAGTCCACCGTGCGGGCCTTGCCCGTGTAGAAGGGGTGGCTCTCCGAGGAGATCTCCACGTCCACGACGGGGTAGGTCTCGCCGTCGTCCCATTCGATGCGTTCGCCGCTGGTCGCGGTGGACCGGGTCAGGAAGGCGTATCCGGCGGTCCGGTCGCGGAAGACGACGGGGTGGTAGTCGGGGTGCTGGTCCTGCTGCATGGATGCTCCTCGTCTCAGCCGGACAGGGTGTCCTCGTCGACGACGTGCACGGCGGCCTCCTCGGCCGACGCCGCGGCGCCGTCGATGCCCACGTCCATGGCGACCAGCGCGCTCTCCTCGTCCTCGTGCGCGCCCTCGTCGGGTGCCACGAGCCGGCCGGAGCGGGCGTCGCCGACCTCGTTGTCCAGGAGTTCCCCGTCGGTGCCCTGGCAGTCCCCGAGGCCGTCACCGTCGGGGGCGGCGGCGTCCGGCAGCTCCTCGGAGAGCCGCTGGTCCAGCGTCTCGCCCGCGTGCCGCTCGGCCGCCGTCACACCGAGGTGCTCGACGGCCCAGGGCCGCTCGGGAGGGGACCAGCCCCGGTCCAGGGGATCGTCGACGCCGTCGTCCACCAGGGTGTCCTCGGCGTCGAGCAGCCCCGTGTCCTCTCGCTGCTCGTCTTGATCCGGTTGGTAGACATCGTCTCCCCAACCGTCGGACCTGTTCACGGGTACCTCCAGGGGGTGGGGACGGGCCCGTTCTCACCGGGGCCCGCGCCGGGCCGCCGCCGCACGGAGCACTGACGCCGCCCGCCGCCGAACCGCTCCGGTTCCCGGGCGTTCCCCGAGCCGGTGCCTGATTCCAGCCTTCCACCCGGCCTCGTCCCCGCGCAACGCCACGGGCCCCTGCCGGGGGCTCGGCCGTGCCCTTGAGGACTCTGGCCTGCCGCAGACGCCGGGGCCCTCCGCCCGGTGGGTGGAATCCCGATCTGTCTATCGCCCAGGGGCGGGGCGAGTGGGCTGGTCACCCCTGCTGACGGCGGCCGTGTCCGCGAGATCGGCGGCTGCCGGCCGGCCAAGGGCCGTGTGGGTCCCGGCCGCCCGGCCCGGCCGTCGCCGCGTGGCCGACCACTCCGGACATGCCGAGCTGGGTCGGCCGTCCGGACGCGTCGACTTCCCGGCGACGGCCGGGCCGAAGGCCCCGCGCTCAGCGCCCTCGGCCTCGCGCTCCGGCCTTCGGCGTCTTCGGTCTCGCGGTCTGGCCCTCGGCGCTCCGGCCTTCGGCATCTTCGGGCCCGCAGCGCTTCAGGCCTCGTGCTCCGGCCTTCGGTGTCCTCGGCCTGGCGCCCTGGCCCTCGGCGCTTCAGGCCTCGCGCTACGGCCCGCGGCGCCATCGGCTCAGCGCGCCCCGGCCCCGGCACCGACACCCCGGCCCCGGTATTCCCGGCTTAGGCGTCCCGGCCCCAGCGCCCAGCCCCGGTGTCCCCGACTTGGGCGTCCCGGCCCCGGCATCCCCGGCCCGGGCGCCCCGGCCCCCCCAAAAAAGCCGAGGCCCACCCATCGCCGCCCCCACACCGCAGGTCCGGCGCGCGTCACCCGTGCCAAGACCTCCACAACGCCGCGTACGCCCCCTCCGCCGCCACCAGTTCCTCGTGGCTGCCCAGTTCGCTGATGCGGCCGTTCTCGACGACGGCGATGACGTCCGCGTCGTGGGCGGTGTGGAGGCGGTGTGCGATGGCTACGACGGTGCGGCCGTCGAGGACGCGGGCCAGGGAGCGTTCCAGGTGGCGGGCGGCCCTGGGGTCGAGGAGGGACGTCGCCTCGTCCAGGACCAGCGTGTGCGGGTCCGCGAGGACCAGGCGGGCCAGGGCGATCTGCTGGGCCTGGGCCGGGGTGAGCGCCAGGCCGCCGGAGCCGACCTCGGTGTCCAGGCCGTCGTCGAGAGCCCGGGCCCAGCCGTCCGCGTCGACCGCGCCCAGCGCCGCCCAGAGTTCGGCCTCGACCGCGTCGGTCCGGGCGAGGCGGAGGTTGTCGCGCAGGGAGCCGACGAAGACGTGGTGCTCCTGGTTGACCAGCGCGACATGGGCGCGGACGCGTTCCGCCGGCATCCGGGACAGCTCGGCGTCGCCCAGGGTGATCCGGCCGTCCCGGGGCGCGTAGATCCCGGCGAGCAGCCGGCCCAGCGTCGACTTGCCCGCACCCGAGGGCCCGACCAGGGCCAGCCGGGTGCCGGGGGAGACCTCCAGGGACACCTTGCGCAGGACGTCCACGCCCTCCAGATAGCCGAAGTGCACCCGGTCGGCCCGCACATGGCGTCCCTCGGGCGCCACGGAGGAGTCGCCGGCCTCCGGTTCGATGTCCCGGACCCCGACCAGCCGGGCCAGCGACACCTGGGCCACCTGCAGCTCGTCGTACCAGCGCAGGATCATGCCCACCGGGTCGACGAGCATCTGGGCGATCAGCGCCCCCGTCGTGAGCTGCCCGACGTCGATCCAGCCCCGCAGGGCGAACACACCGCCGACCAGCAGGACCGAGGCGAGGACGGTCACGTGGGTGACGTTGAAGACCGGGAAGAGCACCGACCGCAGCCACAGCGTGTAGCGCTCCCAGGCCGTCCACTCCTTGATCCGGCGCTCGGAGAGGGCCACCCGGCGATCACCGAGGCGGTGCGCCTCGACCGTACGCCCGGCGTCCACCGTCTCGGCGAGCGCGGCGGCCACCGCGGCGTACCCGGCGGACTCCGAGCGGTACGCGGCCGGCGCCCGCCGGAAGTACCAGCGGCAGCCGACCACCAGCACCGGCAGGGCGAGCAGCACGGCGAGCGCCAGCGGCGGCGCCGTCACCACCAGCCCGCCCATCAGCAGCACCACCCACACCACGCCGATCGACAACTGCGGCACGGCCTCGCGCATGGCGTTGCCCAGCCGGTCGATGTCCGTCGTGATCCGCGACAGCAGGTCCCCGGTCCCGGCCCGCTCCAGCACGCCGGGCGGCAGCCCGACCGACCGCACGAGGAAGTCCTCACGCAGATCGGCCAGCATCCGCTCACCGAGCATCGCGCCGCGCAGCCGCACCTGGTGGACGAACGCCGCCTGGACGGCGAGCGCGGCCACGAACAGCCCCGCCGTGAGTTCCAGCCGCAGGTCCCGGGTGCCCGCGGACACCCTCTCCACGAGCCCGCCCAGCAGCCACGGACCGGCCATCGAGGCGATGACGGCGACCGTGTTGACGGTGATGAGCAGTACGAACGCCCGGCGGTGCCGGCGCAGCAGTTCGCCCGCGTAGGCGCGGACGGTCGCGGGGGCGCCGACCGGCAGGGTGTTCGCCGTCGTCGGGGCGGCCGGGTCGTACGCCGGTGGCGCGACGCCGATCATGCCTTCTCCTCGATCTCTTCCAGTTCCGCCAGTACGTCGGTCAGGTCGGCTTCGCCGTTCAGGGCGGCCTCGTCCTCGGTCTCGCGGGTGACGACCGCCCGGTAGCGGGGCTCGGTGCGCACCAGCTCGCGATGGGCGCCGACCGCGGCGACCTCGCCGTCGTGCAGGAACACGACCCGGTCGGAGCGGTCCAGCAGCAGCGGGGAGGAGGTGAACACCACGGTCGTGCGCCCCGCGCGCAGCTCCCGCACGCCCTCGGCGATCCGTGCCTCGGTGTGCGAGTCGACGGCCGAGGTCGGCTCGTCCAGGACCAGCACCTCCGGGTCCGTGATCAGCGACCGGGCGAGCGCGAGCCGCTGGCGCTGCCCGCCGGAAAGGGACCGGCCGCGTTCGGTGATCCGGGCGTCCATGGGGTCGGCGGCGTCCAGCGAGCCCTGTACGAGCGCCGCCAGCACGTCGTCGCACTGCGCGGCGGCCAGCGCCTCACGCGGCTCCACGGCACCCGACGCGGGTACGTCGAGCAGTTCGCGCAGCGAGCCGGAGAGCAGCACCGGGTCCTTGTCCTGGACGAGGACGGCCGTACGGGCCGAGTCCAGCGGGAGTTCGTCGAGCGGCACACCGCCGAGCAGCACCGAGGTGCCCTCCTGCGAGGGGTGTCCGCCCAGCCGTTCCGCCAGCCGGCCCGCCGCGTCCGGGTCGCCGCACACCACGGCGGTGAGCCGGCCAGGGGTCGCGAGCAGCCCGGTGTCCGGGTCGTACAGGTCTCCGGCGGGGGCCTCGGCGGCGCGGGACCCGGCGGTGTCCGTGGCCCGCTCCAGCGACAGCACGCCCGCCGCCCGCTTGGCCGAGGGCCGCGAGAAGGAGTACGCCATGGCGATCTCCTCGAAGTGCCGCAGCGGATAGGTCAGGACCATCACCGAGCTGTAGACGGTGACCAGTTCGCCGACGGTGATCCGGCCCTGGCGGGCCAGCTGCACGCCGTGCCAGACGACGGCGATGAGCAGCAGCCCCGGCAGCAGGACCTGGATCGCGGAGATCAGGGACCACATCCGGGCACTGCGCACGGCCGCGTGCCGGACCTCCTGGGAGGCGCTGCGGTAGCGGTCGAGGAACAGTTCCTCGCCGCCGATGCCGCGCAGCACGCGCAGCCCGGCGACGGTGTCCGAGGCGAGTTCGGTGGCGCGTCCGGCCTTCTCGCGCTGGGTGTCGGCCCGCCGGGTGGCGCGGGGCAGCAGCGGCAGCACGGCGAGCGCCAGCACGGGCAGGCCGACGGCCACGACCACGCCGAGCGCGGGCTGGTAGACGAGCAGGCCGACGCAGACCAGCACGATGGTGACCAGAGCGGCGGTGAACCGCGACAGGGCCTCCACGAACCAGCCGATCTTCTCGACGTCACCCGTGGACACGGCCACGACCTCACCGGCGGCGACGCGCCGGGTGAGCGCCGAGCCCAGCTGGGCCGCCTTGCGGGCGAGCAGCTGCTGGACGCGGGCGGCCGCCGTGATCCAGTTGGTGATGGCGGTGCGGTGCAGGAAGGTGTCGCCGACCGCGTTGGTGACGCAGACCAGCGCCAACAGCCCGCCCGCCAGGGCGAGCCGTGTGCCGGAGCGGTCGACGACGGCCTGTACGGCGACTCCGACGCAGAACGGCAGCGCGGCGACGGAGGCGAAGTGCAGCAGCCCCCAGGCCAGCGACTTGAGCTGTCCGCCCAGTTGATTGCGGAAGAGCCACCACAGGAATCGGGGACCCGAACGCGCGTCCGGCACGCCGGGGTCGGCGTAGGGAAGGTCTTGAATCTGCATGACGTCCCAGTGGCTCGTGTCAGGGGGTATGGAGGGTTCGGCCGGTGGCAGCAAACCGTGACAGGTTCGCGTCGCGGCGTGGTCGGAGGCAACCGGTTTTACGGTGGGCGGGCGGCATACCGACCGGAACCGGCCGACAGAGGTGGGAACAGCGCTGTCTCGACGGGCAGTTGCTCATTGCACAGGCGCCGGACTCCCCGTAGAACACCGGCCATGAAGAGACGGATCGTCATGTCCATGCTTGCCGGGGCGACCCTCCTGACGAGCACCCTCCTCGGAGCCGGTCCCGCCCGGGCGGCCGACGTCCCCGCCGAGTTCGGCACCGACTGGCACGACCCGGTCACCGCCGCCCCGCCCGTCGCCAAGCCGTCGGGCAAGTCCTGCGAAGTCACCGTCGCCCAGGCGCAGTTCCGCGACTTCACCCCGTACCGGGGCACGTACACCCCGCCCGGCGACTGCGGCGACCGCTGGAGCAAGGTGGTGCTGCGGCTCGACGGCAAGGTCAAGGGGCGCCAGTACGACCGCCTCGGCTATCTGCACGTCGGCGGCGTGGAGATCTTCCGTACGTCGACGCCGCAGCCCTCGCCCGACGGCATCGAGTGGTCCGTGGAGAAGGACGTCACGCGCTACGGCGACACCTTCCGAGGGCGCCAGGACGTCGAGATGCTCATCGGCAACGTCGTCGACGACACCTACACGGGCGTCCTCGACGTCAAGGTCACGCTGACGTTCTACGAGGGCCGCCCGGACGGCAAGAGCCCCGACCGGGTCCTCACCCTCGACGACGACTCGGCCCTCACCACCCCGCGCAACAGCGAACGCATCGTCGCCGAGGTGTACGCCACCGGCTCGGGCGGCGGCTGCGAGGAGTACTGGTACCTCTCGGTGCCCGACCCCGCGCCCTACTCCTGCAAGGCGGGCCGTGGCCCCTACCGGGAGGTCCAGATCCGTGTGGACGGCCGGCTCGCGGGCATCGCCACGCCGTTCCCGACCGTGTGGACCGGCGGCTGGTCCAACCCGTTCCTCTGGTACGTGACCCCGGGCCCGCGCGCCTTCGACATCAAGCCGATCACCTACGACCTCACCCCCTTCGCCGGGCTCCTCAACGACGGCCGGCCGCACCGCGTCGAGGTCTCGGTCGTCGGCGTCCCGGAGGGGCAGGCCGGCTGGAGCACTCCCGTGAACGTCCTCGTCTGGCAGGACGAGCGGCGCGCCCACGTCACCGGGAAGCTCACCGCGCACCGGGAGGGCGACCTCACCGACACCTCGGACTACACGCCCGGCGCGGAGCACCGCGTGGACACCGAGGGCGCGCACCGGCTGACCGTCGCCGGATACGTGGACACCTCGCACGGCCGCGTCACGACGACCGTCGGCCGCTCGCTCGCCCACACCTCCGAGCACCGCTGGACCGACGGCGAGACGAACGACGGTCTGGGGGCCGTCTGGACCGACGACGAGTCGGTCACCGTCGACGGGCGCGGACCGGCCCGCAGCACCCGCACCCACCGGACCTACACGATGGACGGCACGACCACCCTCGGGGCGGGCGACCGGCTGCGCACCGTACTGGCCCTCGGCGACCGTGCCACCACCGTCGAGACGCGAGGCGGGCGGCGCACCGCCTGGTCGCGCCTCGACGACTCCTACACGGGCGACGCCACGTACACGGCGAACGTGCCCCGCGACCAGCGGCACGCGGTCGGCACCACGAGCGAGCGCTACCGGCTGTACGGCTCACGCGGCTGCTACGACCGCACGCTGACCACGGTTCAGGGGGTGCTCACGGGCGACCGCGACCGGTGCTGAGGGGAGCGGTGTGGCCGGTGCTGACGGGAGCGGTGTGGCCAGTGTGACATGCGTCACTTAAGCCACTTTTACGTGTCCGAAACATTGCGGTCTTGTGCGCGATCAAGACAGCCTCCAAAGTGTTCGGTTACGGAAGCAGCTTTCCGTATCGCAGAAGTCCCCTCCGGCCTCTGTGTAGCCCGTCCCCCAAGGAGGCCTCGTGCCACCGTCCGTACCGTCTCTGCCGCGACGTGTCGCACGCACACTGCGTACCTCACTTTTCGCGCAGGTCCTCTGCGCGCTCGTCCTCGGAATCGTCGTCGGAAAGCTGTGGCCGGACACGGCCACGGCTCTCCAACCGCTCGGCGACGGTTTCACCCGCCTCATCAAGACCGTGATCTCACCGCTGGTGTTCTGCGTGGTCGTCGTCGGCATCGCCAAGGCCGGCGATCTGAAGGCCTTCGGCCGGATCGGGGTCAAGGCCCTGATCTGGTTCGAGGTCGCCTCCACGGTCGCCCTGGTCATCGGTCTCCTCGCCGCCAACCTCGTCGGGCCCGGCAAGGGCATGAACGTCGACCCCGGTTCGCTCGACGCGGCCGCCGTGGAGAAGACGACCGGCGGCGAACATCTGCCCTCGACGACCGAGTTCCTCCTCCACGCGCTGCCCGAGAGTTTCGTCGGCGCCTTCGCCGACAACGAGCTGCTCCAGGTCCTGATCCTGGCCTGCCTGGTGGGCGCCGCCCTGCTGCACCTCGGGCACACCAAGGTGCCGAAGATCCTGCCCGCGATCGACCAGGCCCAGGAGGTCATCTTCGCGGTCGTCGGCTTCGTCATGCGCCTGGCGCCGATCGCCGTGTTCGGTGCGATGGCCCACCTCGTCGGCAACTACGGGCTGGGCGTGATGAAGACGTACGCCAAGCTCATCGTGCTCTGCTATGTCGCGGCGGCGTTGTTCATCGTGCTGCTCGCCGTCGCCCTGCGCCTGGTGACCGGGCTGAGCCTGTGGAAGTTCCTGCGCTACATCCGCGAGGAGATGCTGCTCGCGCTCGGTACCGCGTCCACCGAGGCGGTCATGCCGAGGGTGATGCAGAAGCTGCGGCGGGCCGGTGCCCGCGACGACGCCGTGGGCCTCGTGCTGCCCACGGGTTACTCGTTCAACCTCGACGGAGCCTCGCTCTACCTGTCCATCGGCACGCTGTTCATCGCCCAGGCGGTGGGCGTGGATCTGACCCTGGGTCAGCAGGTCACCGTGGTCCTGGTGCTGATGCTGACCAGCAAGGGCATGGCGGGCATCCCCGGCTCTGCGTTCCTCGCCCTGTCCGCGACGGCCTCCTCCCTGGGTGCGATTCCGGCCGGAGCGGTCGCCCTGCTGCTCGGCGTGGACCGCATCATGGACTCGATGCGCGTCGTCACGAACCTGCTCGGCAACTGCGTCGCCGTGTTCGCGGTGTCCCGCTGGGAGGGGGCCCTGGACACCGACCGGGCGAAGAAGACGCTCGACGGTGACTACGCGGCTCCGCCGGAGGGCGGCGACGAGGACGGCGGCGGGAAGGATGCCGCCGCCGAAACCCCGGCGATCGCACCCACGACAGCCGAGACCCCGGCGTCGGGCATCCCCACCCAGAAGCCCAAGGAGCCCGCCCCCGAGGTCGGTTGACCGAAACCGAACGGGCCGCGGCCACCGCTCCAGCAGCACGAGCGGCGGCCGCGGCCCGTTTTCGTACGCGGCTTGATCGGGGCGCTGAGCGCCGCAGGGCCCCGGCCCGCCTGGTCGGTGACGCTCTCAACTCCGCCCGGCCGAAACCTGGTTGAAGGGCGAAGCCCTGAGTACTGCCACTCCGCCTCCCCGCTGATCGGCGAAGCCCTCAGCACCGCCCGATCGGCGCCCCGTCGATCAGCGTGTCCAGCAACCCCCCGAGCGCCGCACGCTGATCCCCGGTCAGCGGTGCGAGGATCTCCTCCGCGGCCGATCTGCGGGCCGCCCGCAGCTCGCGCAGGGCGCCATGGCCGTCGTCCGTGAGCTCGATGCGGATGACCCGCCGGTTCACCGGGTCCGGGACCCGCCGCACCTTCCCGCTCGCCTCCAGCGCGTCGACCAGCGTCGTCACGGCCCGGGGCACCACCTCCAGGCGCTCGGCCAGATCGGCCATGCGCGGCGGCGAACCCCAGTGCGCGAGGGTGCGCAGCAGCCGGGACTGAGCCGGGGTGATACCGAGGTCGCGCTGCTCCAGATGACGCTTCTGGATGCGATGCACCCGGCGGGTGAGCCGCAGCAACTGCTCGGCGAGCAGGCCGTCGGGATCGGGCGTGGTCATACGGGAACAATATCAGGATGCAGTTCATTGTGAGTATAGGTAACAATGAGCTACGATCCGACCCGCCCGGCGCCCGCCGGTGCCGTACCGCTCTCGAAGGAGCCCATGCCTCCCGATCACGAAACCCCCTGGACCCCACCCGACGGCTCGAAGGAACAGCCCCGGCAGGTCCGCCGCATCCTCAGACTCTTCCGCCCCTACCGCGGCCGTCTCGCGATCGTCGGCCTGCTGGTCGGCGCCGCCTCGCTGGTCTCGGTCGCCACGCCCTTCATGCTGAAGGAGATCCTCGACGTCGCGATCCCCGAGGGGCGCACCGGCCTGCTCAGCCTGCTCGCCCTCGGCATGATCCTCAGCGCCGTCCTCACCAGCGTCTTCGGCGTGCTGCAGACCCTGATCTCCACGACGGTCGGCCAGCGCGTCATGCACGACCTGCGCACCGCCGTCTACGGCCGGCTCCAGCGCATGTCCCTGGCGTTCTTCACCCGTACGCGCACCGGCGAGGTGCAGTCCCGCATCGCCAACGACATCGGCGGCATGCAGGCCACCGTCACCTCCACCGCGACCTCCCTGGTCTCCAATCTGACCAGCGTCATCGCGACGATCGTCGCGATGATCGCCCTCGACTGGCGCCTGACCGTCGTATCCCTGCTGTTGCTGCCGGTGTTCGTGTGGATCAGCCGCCGCGTCGGCAAGGAGCGCCGCAGGATCACCACCCAGCGCCAGAAGCAGATGGCCACCATGGCCGCCACGGTCACCGAGTCGCTCTCCGTCAGCGGCATCCTGCTGGGCCGCACGATGGGCCGCTCCGACTCGCTGACGAAGACCTTCGCCGACGAGTCCGAGGAACTCGTCGACCTGGAGGTGCGGTCGAACATGGCCGGCCGCTGGCGCATGGCCGTGATCACGATCGTGATGGCCGCCCTGCCCGCCGTCATCTACTGGACCGCCGGCATGGCACTCCAACTGGGCGGCCCCCAGGTCTCCATCGGCACGATCGTCGCGTTCGTCTCGCTCCAGCAGGGCCTGTTCCGCCCGGCCGTGAGCCTGCTGTCGACCGGTGTCCAGATCCAGACCTCACTCGCCCTCTTCCAGCGCATCTTCGAGTACCTCGATCTGCCCATCGACATCACCGAGCGCACCGACCCGGTCCGCATCGACCGCGTCAAGGGCGAGGTCCGCTTCGAGAACGTCTCCTTCGGCTACGACGACCAGGGCGGCCCGGTCCTCGACGCCATCGACCTCACCGTCCCGGCGGGCAGCAGCCTCGCCCTCGTCGGCTCCACCGGCGCCGGCAAGTCCACGCTCGGCTATCTGGTGCCCCGGCTCTACGACGTCACCGGCGGCCGCGTCACCCTCGACGGGGTCGACGTCCGCGACCTCGACTTCGACACCCTGGCGCGCGCGGTCGGCGTCGTCTCGCAGGAGACGTACCTCTTCCACGCCTCGGTCGCCGACAACCTGCGCTTCGCCAGGCCCGACGCCACCGACGAGGAGTTGTACCGGGCGGCGAAGGCGGCACAGATCCACGACCACATCGCGTCCCTGCCCGACGGCTACGACACCGTCGTCGGCGAGCGCGGCCACCGCTTCTCCGGTGGTGAGAAGCAGCGCCTGGCCATCGCGCGCACGATTCTGCGCGACCCGCCGGTCCTCATCCTCGACGAGGCCACCAGCGCCCTGGACACCCGGACCGAGGCCGCCGTCCAGGAGGCCATCGACGCCCTGTCGGCCGACCGCACCACGGTGACCATCGCCCACCGGCTGTCCACGGTGCGGCATGCCGACCAGATCGTGGTCCTCGACACGGGGCGCGCCGTCGAACGCGGCACGCACGCAGAACTCCTGGAGCGGGACGGGCGGTACGCGGCACTCGTACGCCGGGATGCCCAACTGGAAGCGACAAGCTGAAGATATGCCAGGTTTGTGACGAAATGCGGGTTACCGTGCCCGCATGCAGACGAACACTCCGCCACGGAGCCCCATGCGACTGACGCGCCGGGGCCGTATCGTCCTCGTCGCGACCGGAGCCGTCCTGGTCGGCACCGCCGTGGCGGTGCCGCTGCTGATCCTGGGCCCCGGGGACGGCGGCGGCCGGACCGCGACCCTGGTGATCCCGGAGGGCTGGCGCGCGAGCCAGGTCTACGCCGCCGTCGACAAGGCCCTTGCCCTGCCGCCCGGCAGCGCGAAGAAGTCCTTCGCGAAGGCCGCCGCGAAACTGCCGGACGACGCCCGGGGCAACCCGGAGGGCTACCTCTACCCGGCGACCTATCCGCTCCCCTGGAAGGCCAAGCCGGAGAAGCTCCTGGCGCGGATGGTCGACACCGCGAACGAGAAGTTCAACGGCGCGCCCATCGCCGCGGGGGCGCAGCGCAACGCCATGAACGTCTACCAGGCCGTCACCATCGCCAGCATCGTCCAGGCGGAGGCGGCCACCGCGGACGACATGGGCAAGGTGGCCCGGGTCGTCTTCAACCGCCTCGAACGCGGTATGCCGCTCCAGATGGACTCCACCGTCAACTACGCGCTGGGCCGCTCCACCCTGCGGACGACGGACAGCGACACCCGCATCGAGAGCCCCTACAACACGTACCAGCGCATGGGTCTGCCGCCCTCACCCATCGACAATCCGGGCGAGGAGGCGATGCACGCCGCCGTCAACCCGCCCGCGGGCGACTGGCTGTACTTCGTCACGGTCCGGCCGGGCGACACCCGCTTCACCGCGGACTACGCGGAACACCAGCGCAATGTCGCGGAGTTCAACGCCCAGGTGAAGAGCACGGTCCCGGCGGCGGCCCCTCAGGGGAGCGGGGCACCGCGCGACCAGCCGTGAACGGCCCGCAGCCGACGTCACGTCATGGTGCCGTCACGCCGCGACCGGCTCCTGCGTCAGCAGTCGCCTGATGTCGCGGACGGCCGCACGCCCGGCCCGGTTCGCTCCGATTGTGCTGGCCGACGGTCCGTAGCCGACGAGGTGGATCCGCGGATCGGTGGCCGCGCGCGTGCCCTCGATACGGATTCCGCCGCCCGGCTCGCGCAGCCGCAGCGGGGCGAGGTGGTCGACCGCGGGCCGGAAGCCGGTGGCCCACAGGATGACGTCGGCGTCGACGTGCCGACCGTCCTTCCAGTCCACCCCGGTCGGCGTGATCCGGTCGAACATCGGCTGCCGGTCGAGCACCCCGTCCTCGATGCCCCGCCGGATCGCGTCGTTGAGCGGCAGCCCGGTGACCGAGACGACGCTCCTGGGCGGCAACCCCTGCCGCACCCGCTCCTCGACGAGTGCGACCGCCGCCCGGCCCGCGTCCTCGTCGAAGGGCCCCTCACGGAAGACGGGCGGGCGCCGCGTCACCCAAGTGGTGGACGCGGCGTACGCGGCGATCTCCAGCAGATGCTGCGTGCCCGAAGCACCGCCGCCCACCACCACGACCCGCTGCCCGGCGAACTCCTCGGGCCCGGGATACCGCGCGGTGTGCACCTGCCGTCCCCGGAAGGTCTCCTGCCCGGGGTAGCGCGGCCAGAACGGCCGGTCCCAGGTGCCGGTCGCGTTGATCAGCGCCCGCGTCGACCACACGCCGTCCGAAGTCTCCACGAGCAGCCGCCCGCCGGAACCCTCGCGCACCGCCCGTACGTCGACGGGCCGCCGCACCCGCAGCTCGAAGGCCTGCTCGTAGCGGTCGAAGTAATCGCTGATCACCTCTGCGGACGGCCGCTCCGGGTCCGCACCGGTGAGCTCCATCCCCGGCAGCGCGTGCATGCCGTGCACCTTGCCGTACGTCAGCGACGGCCAGCGGAACTGCCAGGCGCCGCCGGGCCCGGGGGAGTGGTCCAGCACGACGAAGTCGCGGTCCGGCTCGTAACCGGCCCGCCGCAGGTGAAAGGCGCCGGCCAGACCGGCCTGACCTGCGCCTATGACGACCACCTCGACCTCGCGCGTGTTGTTCACGATTTCTACCAACCGTGCGGGAGGCGTGGATCTTCCCGCACGGTCAGGTCGGGGTCGGGTCAGGTCATGAGCCTTCCGAGGGCCGCGGAGCGGTGGTCGACGGCGGCAGGTCGCCGTTGAACCGGGTGTCGGTGAAGTCGGCGAAGTCGACCTTGCGCGGGATGAGCTTCAGCGCCGTGAACGTGTCGGCGATCTCCTGCTCGGAGGCGATCAGCGGCTTGTCGACGGCGACCTCGACCCGGGTGGTGTAGGTGCGCTTCACCGCCGCCAGTGCCACGTCCTCGGGGAGCCCGGTGTCCTTCGCCCAGACCTTCGCCCACTCCTCCTCGTGGTCGTACACCCAGGTGTAGGCGCGCCGCAGCCGCTCCAGGTAGTCCTTGACGGCGGCGGCCTTCTTCTTGTCCTTCAGCGCCTCCGGTGCCGCGACCTGGAAGGTGAGCCCGTTGGTCACACCGTCGCCGTCGGACAGGACACGTCCCTGCTTGGCCTTGAGCACCTGCGAGGTGTACGGGTCCCACACCGCCCACGCGTCGACCTTGCCGGCGGTGAACGCGGCGAGCGCGTCGGCCGGCTGGAGGTACTTGACCTTGACGTCGCTCAGCTTCAGCCCGACCTTCTTCAGGTTCGCGACGAGCTGGAAGTGCGCGGAGGATCCCTGGGCGACGGCGACCGACTTGCCCTTGAGCTGCGCGGGGCTCTTCAGGGACGAGTCGTTCGGGACGAGGATGGTGTCGCCCTTGGAGGTGCCGTGCCACGCGGCCACGACCTTGATCTTCGAACCCGCCCCGGCAGCGAAGACCGGCGGGGTGTTGCCGACACCGCCGATGTCGACGGCCTTGGCGTTGACGGCCTCCAGCAGGGGCGGGCCGGAGGTGAACGTCGACCACTTGATCTTGTAGTCGAGGTTCTTCAGCTCCCCGGCGGCCCGCAGGATGGCCTCCGAACCGCCCTTCTGGTCACCGACGTTGATCGTGACGTCGCCCTGGCCGTCGGTGCCGCCGTCCGACGTGCCGGCGGCCGAGTTCCCGCCGCAGGCGGAGAGCAGAAGGGCGAGGGGGAGAAGCAGGGCGGCGGGGACGAGGCGTCGTCGCATGGCGGTTCCGTTCGTGTGGGTCGTACGGGTTGTACGGGTCGTGCGTGAGGGGTTGGCGCAGGTCAGGCGGCTTCGGCCGTACGGTTCGTACGGTGCGGTGCGCGAGGCGGGTCAGGCGGCCTCGGCTGCCGTCGCCTCGACGCCCAGGCGTTCGAGGAGTCCGGCGCGCAGCGCGGCGAAGCGCGGGTCGGCGATGTCGCGGGGACGGTCGAGGTCGATGCGCTGCTCGTGGGCGATGACGCCGTTGTCCATCACCAGGACGCGGTCGGCGAGCAGCACGGCCTCCTCCACGTCATGGGTGACGAGGAGCACCGCGCACCCCCGGCGCTGCCACAACTCGCCCACCAGCCGCTGGGCCTTGATGCGGGTGAGCGCGTCGAGCGCCCCGAACGGCTCGTCGAGCAGCAGCAGATCGGGCTCGCGCACCAACGCCCGTGCCAGGGAGGCGCGTTGGGCCTCGCCGCCGGAGAGGGTCTTGGGCCAGGCGTCCGAGCGGTGGCCGAGGCCGACCTCGTCGAGGGCCTGCTCGGCGACGGCCCGCTCGGGCTTGCCCGGCAGGCCGAGCAGGACGTTGCGCCACACCTTCTTCCACGGCATCAGCCGCGGTGCCTGGAAGGCGACGGCCTTGCGGCGCGGCACCAGGACGCTGCCCTCGATGTCGCGGTCGAGCCCGGCGAGGATGCGCAGCAGCGTCGACTTGCCGCAGCCGCTGCGGCCGAGGAGGGCCACGAACTCGCCCGGCTCGACGTCCAGTCGCAGGTCGTCGATGACGGCACGGCCGTCGAAGGAGCGGGTGAGCCCGTCGACATGGACGGCCTGGGGGGTCACCGGCCGGTGAACGTCGGTCGCCATTGCAGCAGCACCTTTTCGAGAGAGCGGACGATGAAGTCGGCGAGCAGGCCGAGGAAGGCGTAGACGACCAGGCAGACCACGATCACGTCGGTCCGCAGGAAGTCCCGCGCCTGCACCATGAGGAACCCGATGCCGGAATCGGCGTTGACCTGCTCGGCGAAGACCAGCGCGAGCCAGGCGATGCCGAGCGAGTAGCGCAGACCGGTCATCGCGCTCGGCAGCGCACCGGGCAGCACGACATGCCGTACGAGGCCCCACCGCGACAGTCCGAGGGACTCCCCGGCCTCGATCAACTGGGAGTCCACGCCCCGGATCCCGGCGTAGACGTTGAGGTAGAGCGGGAAGGTCACGCCGAGCGTGATGATGGCGACCTTGGGGGCCTCACCGATGCCGAACCAGATGATGAACAGCGGTATGAGCCCCACGAACGGCACGGTCCGCAGCATCTGCAAAGGCGCGTCCACCAGGTCCTCGCCGATCCTGAACAGGCCCGACAGCAGGGCGAGTCCGGTGCCGACGACCAGGCCGAACAGCAGCCCGGCCGCGACCCGCTGGAGCGAGGTGCCCATGGCCGCGGGCAGCGAACCATCGGCGACCATGTCCCCGGCGACCTGGGCGATCCGGCCGGGCGAGGCGAGCACATCCGGCGGCAACGCGCCCGCGCCGCTGAGGAGTTGCCACAACACCAGCAGAAGGACCGGGCCGGTGGTGCGGCGCAGCCAGCGGGGGACGCGGGTGCGACGGGAGGAGGCGGGTGTGATGGGCTGGAGGTCGAGATCAGAGGCTGATTTAGCCGGAATATCGGGTGCCGATGACCTCGGCGGGGCATGACTGATGCTCATGAAGGGGCTCCACAGGGGGAGAGCGGGGGCCGATGGAGGCAGGCCTCGTCATCGCCGCGCCCGCGGGATCAGGGGCGACCGGCGGACAGGCGCCACGAAGGCGAGGCGAGCTGAGGGGGATGCAGAGAGGAGAGAAAAGGGCGTCAGCAGCCGCGGCGACACGCGGCGGAGGCCACCCGCAGCAGGTCGATGTGACCGCGCGTGGTGAGCAGGGCTGAACGCAACATGCGGCTGAACCTAGCCAGGTGGCATGCGCACGGTCAACGGCGTCTCGTCCAGTGGACGCCGGTATCGCCACTCGGTCCGACGTGACCCGGTGAACCGCCGCGGGTACGTCAGGATGGGAGACATGTCAGATGTCTTCACCACCCGAGTCCTGAACATCACCTCCGGCTCCACGGAGAAGGTCGTCGACATCACCGGCGACTGCGAGTCCTTCCTGCGCGAGTCGGCCGCCGGCCGCGACGGCCTCCTCAACGTCTTCGTCCCCCACGCGACAGCCGGCATCGCCGTTCTCGAGACCGGCGCCGGCAGCGACGACGACCTCCTGGCCGCACTGCACACGCTGCTCCCCGCAGACGACCGCTGGCAGCACCGCCACGGCAGCCCCGGCCACGGCCGCGACCACGTCCTACCCGCCCTCGTCCCACCCCACGCGACCCTGCCGGTGCTGAACGGGCGGCTGGAGCTCGGGACGTGGCAGTCGGTGTGTCTGGTGGACACGAACATCTCTAATCCCAACCGTCAGGTGCGGTTGAGTTTCCTGGGATGACCTAGGACGACCAAGATCGTCCTGGGTGCGGCCGCCGATTCTCCTTACGCTCTGGCGTCGAAACGGGAGAAAGATGCGCGGTACCACCACGGACGAGGTCGAGCGGCCGTACGACGGCTGCGGAAAGTGCCTGCTCGGAGTACGTCGACTGTCGCGTGTGCAGGCGGCGGCAACCTCGCCGGAGCGGTAGCGGGAGGATGTGCTGGCGGCCGCCGCGGCCATCGGCGGGCACATCATTGCCTGGGCCGATGACTGAGAGGTTTCCGGCGCCACCGCAGGATTGGTGTCACACGCCTGCGGGCCTGGGTCAGGTGGAGACAGGAGTGCGGGACAGGGCGTCTGTCCTTCAACTGCTCGACACTCCCGGCGCGGTGGCTGAACTGCGCGAGGTCCACAAGAGGAGTCGAGAGGGCACCGGCTCGAGTTCCCCGCGCGCGGTGTGAGCACAGTCACTACGGCGAAGGGTGGCGCGGCGTTCTCGGGTGGACAGCGGACAGGCGTCGCGGTTCGCCGCGGCACAGGGGGCATCAGGACCGAAGGCATCGCCCCGCCAGGCCGTGTGCCGCTGCCGCTGCCGCTGCGTCGGCCCGCGCCGGCAACTGGCGCGTGGCCGGCGCTGTATCACCACAGTCAAGGTTCTGGACGACGGCGGGCGCCATCGAGCCAAGCCAGTCGGCGAGTTCCGTCCTGAGATGTGACGGGCATCACAACGGCTGGAATGAGTGGGAGACCAGGGGCATTTCCGTACTCTCTCGTGACGCGTGAGGCATGGACTGCGAGGATGTGGCGCGATGACTGCCGGGAGGTGTTCTCGTACGCTCAGGGCCGCCGTGTTCGCGGCTGTCTGTGTGCTGCTCACCTCCCTGGGGCACGTCATGATGTCGGGGACCGCGGTGCCCTGGTGGGCCATGGCGGCGGGAGCGGTGGTGACCGGCGGCGCGGCCTGGTGGTGGGGCGGCTGGGAGCGCGGGCCGGTTCTGGTCGGCTCCGCCACGGTCGTCGCGCAGGCCGTACTCCACGCGCTGTTCTCGCTCGCCCAGGCCGTGGTTCAGCCGGAATCGGCCGGAAGCGGGTCGCTCGTCCAGCTGTGGATGAACCATCTGCAGGGCGCTTCGCACTCGGGGCCGGGCGCGGAAAGCGACTCCATGGCGACCTCCATGGACTCCTTGGGTCACATGATGGGCGCCACCCACGCCACGCACTCCATGGCGACGACGGACGGCATGGACCATGAGGGGATCGCGCACTCGCTCCACCAGGGTATGAGCGGAATGTCCTCGACCGGCATGCTCGCCGCCCACCTGCTGGCCGCGTTGGTGTGCGGTCTGTGGCTCGCCCACGGTGAGCGCGCCGCGTTCCGCATTGTGCGGGCGCTGGCGGGGTGGCTGACCGCGCCGCTCCGTCTGCTCCTCCGCATGCCCGTACCGCCGCACCGTCCCCAGGCCCGTGCCCGCCGGGACCGTTCCGACCGAGCGCCGCACGGCTTCCTCCTCACCTATGCGATCACTTCTCGGGGACCGCCCCTCGGGACCGCTGCCGTCGTCTGACGACAGCCGGTTTCCCCGGGGCCGTTTCCGGAGGCGACGACCTGTCGGCTCCACGCCTCGGGTATCGGCCGCGCATTCCCGTGCCCGGCCGCCCGTACCCGCATCGGTTCGTACCGTGCCGCCCGCTGTCCGCGTGCGCCGGCTCGGACAGCCGTATCCGGATTCCCGAGAAGGACACACATCAGGTGATCACTCCTGCCATGAACTCCTCGCGCGAAGAAGCGAACGAACAGCCGAGTGAAGTGTCGCGCGACGCGTCGACCACAGCCTGGGCCCTCTCAGCCCGCAGCGGTGACCCCGAGGCCGTCGAGCGGTTCGTCCGCGCCCTGCACCGAGACGTCCACCGCTACGTGACGACCCTCGGCGGTGACCACCAGAACGCCGACGACCTGACCCAGGACACGTTCCTGCGGGCGCTGGGCAGCCTGCACCGGTTCGAAGGCCGCTCCTCGGCCCGTACCTGGCTCCTGGCCATCGCCCGCCGCGCGGTGATCGACAGCATCCGCTACAACACGTCCCGCCCACGCCTGTCCGACACGGACGACTGGCAGTCGGCCGCCGAACGCGCTCAGCCGCGCGGTCTGCCCGGATTCGACGACGGCATAGCTCTCCTCGAACTGCTGGACACGCTTCCCGACGATCGCCGTGAGGCGTTCGTCCTCACCCAACTGGTGGGCCTTCCCTGCGCGGACGCAGCCGACGCCAGCGACTGCCCCATCGGCACGGTGCGTTCACGGGTCGCCCGCGCCCGCACCTCGCTGATCGAGTCGCTCGACGACGCCGAGTGCCGCACACCGGTGGCTGTCGCGGCCTGAGCCCCAGGACGAACGCCGAACTGCCCATCGCGTCCGAGCCAGGCGACCGCCCTGCCTCCCGCCATACCCTCCCCGCCATCCATTCAGAGGAGTTCCCCGTGTATCGCCCTGCCTTGGTCCGCATCCTGCGCCGCTCCGGCGCGCTCACGGCAATCACGCTCGCACTCGTTTTCGCCACCGGGGGGCCGGCCGCGGCCCACGCGGAGGTTGAGGCTGAGGGCGCCCGGGCCCTCGACCAGAACGTCGAACTGACCTTCTCCGCGGAATCGGAGTCCGCCTCCGCCGGCATCACCAAGGTGGAGGTGATCCTGCCGAAGGGCATCGTCCCCGCCGACATCACCTACGGGGAGGGCCCGGACGGCTGGAAGTTCGCCCCCACCGGCCGTGGCTGGACGGTCTCCGGCGAGAAGCTTCCGGTGGGGGAGGACGTCGAATACGTCGTCACCGTAAGGCAGTTGCCCGACGTCACGTCGTTGGTGTTCAAGACCCTCCAGTCCTACAGCGACGGCAGGGTGGACCGCTGGATCCAGTTGGAAGAGCAGTCCGAGGGGGACGGCCACGGTCACGGGCACCCCGCGCCCCGACTGGACCTGAAGGCCGCAGCTGCCGGCGCGAAGCCGGTGAGTCCCACGCCCAGTCCTTCGGAGGAACCCACGACCGCCGCCCCCTCGGCAGAGCCGGACACCGAGACGCCTTCGGCGGAGCCGGCGGCGGACAGTACCGACGGAAACGACGGCATGTCCGCCGCCGTCCCTCTGGGCATCGGCGCAGGCGTCCTCGTACTCGGCGGCGGCGTCTGGTGGTTCAGGAGCCGTCGCGGCGGAACCGCCTGAGACTCAGGGGCTGGGGGCGTCGCTCCGAAGTCAGGGAGTGAAGTCTCCAGCCTGACGGGCCAGTTGCCGTGGTGGGTGATGTCGGTGCCTGTGGATGCCGAGTGCGGGTCGCACTGGATGCCGAGGACCCAGGCTGAGGGCGGTGAGGGAGACGGGCTCCTGTGATCGGACTTCCGATGTCCGGGCCGACGCGGACAAGGCCGGGTGCCGTTGGGGTCGTGGTCTGTGGGGCGCCAGTTGGCCACTTTGCGCATCACGATTGGCCGGAGGGCAGCAATCTCCCCGCGTCTCACGTCACGCGGCGGGCAGACCCCATGCTCGGCCGAGCGCACGGGGCAGCAGCCGCGGCCGGCCATTGGAACGTGCGCTCCCCGGCGCTGCCCTCGACCAACGTCACCCGGTAGGCGAGCCGGTCATCCAGAGCCTCCAACTGGATCATGCTCGGTCCCTCGTACCGCAGCACACCCGGACCCGGCTCTCCCCGGTAGTGCACGACATCGGACCCGGTGCCGTTGATCTCGTCGTGGAAGCGGGGAACTTCTCGCAGCGGTGTGCCGGGGTCGCCGTCCACGTCTCCCGGCCGCCAGCGGCAAATACCCGGAAGGCGACCGCCTTCATCGCCTCCGGCAGCGGAATCCGGGAGATGACAGGGTTACCGTCGCCTGACAGCCCGTAGAGCAGTGAGGAACGTCGCCCCTTCTTGTCCTCGAAACGCAGGTTGGCCCGTGCCCGCACATTCGTCGAGCAGACCATGAGGGCTGGCCGATACGAGGGCACTGCCGACTGATGCGTCTGCGCGCCGCTGCTCCCTTTCGCGCTGACCTGCGGCTGGGGGGCACCGGCGTCGTCCTCGGGACCTTGGCCGTAAGCGGCGTTCGGTTGAGTGCCACGGAGCGGACGGAGGCGCTGGAGGGGGCCAGCAGCATCGGGGTGAAGGTTCCGTCCTCAGCGTCGTGAGTGAGGGCCCTGTGCCGTAGCCGATGGATTGTCCATCCGTCCAGGTCCTCGATGCCGTCGGGTGAGGCGAGGGGGTGCCCCTACGTCTTTGGGGCAAGACATCTCAGGCGATCGACAAGTTGAGTCGTCTGCCTGAACCGCGTGAGGGAAAGCGGGGGTGCGCCTCATCGGTCTGCGTACGTCAACATGGTCTGCCGGGCGGAAAGGTGGCGGCCGGATGGGGCGATCGATGGGTGAGGGTGGGGTCCGTGGATCAGAGCGAAGACAGGATCTTGGCTGATGAGCTCGCTGCTCTTGGCGCGGTGGGCGGGGGTAGTGGTCTCTTGGTCCGGGTGGTGGCCAAGCTGATGAGGAAAGACGTCCATGAGATCGACCTGCTTGTTCCCTTGCCGTTCGACGACGCGGTGGAGCGCGTCTCCGGTGTGCTCAACGGGGCGGGCCGCGCAGTCGAGACCCTGTCAGTTGGCTCTGGCGAGGACGAGACGATCCGCGTTGTCGCCAGAGGCGGTGTCGGCGGTCTGAATCCCGTTGTGGTGACCGCGCGAGTGCTCAAGGCCAATGAGGCCAGCTCGGAAGTCTGGCTTCGTGCAGCTGCCAAAGAGGGGCTGATCAGACAGCGAGCTGGACAGAAGACCGCCGTCCGTCTCGCCGCCCAGCTGAGCAAGGCAACCGGAGCGGACAGGGCGTACGGGTGAGCTGCAGGTCAGCGTGACGCGGCCGTTCGCGGCCCGAGGTCGTGGGTACGCTCGGCGCCGACCACGAGGAGAGCGGCATCGGCCGAGGCGTCGATCAGCAGGGTGCGCGCGGGGCGGCCATCGACAGTGCGTCGGCGCACCCGTCGGCCGGGTTCTCCCCGGCCGGCGCATGAAGCCCGGCTTCCAGGTCCTCGACGGCGTGCTACTCGTGCGCACGGGCGGGTTCACCGGTGAACGGAAGGTCCACGGGCCCGAAGGTCCCCCGCACCGGGGCCGAACAGCCCCGGCAGGGCTTCGATGAGCCACCTAGGACCTGTCCGGCCGATCATGCATCTGATCCGAGCACCGGTCTGATCCGGGAGGTCGGGAACGGGAGACGCGCCGGGCCAGGGATACTTGGCGCGCCGCACCTGGTAGAACACTGACACGTGGGTATCCAGGAGCGCGAACGCAAGATGTACCGGCCGCTGTGGCGGGCCGGCCTGGAGGTGATCCCGGACGCCGTGCCGGACGGCACGATGCCGTTCGTCTCCGGATATCGTCCCGAGGACATCGTCGGCGGCTTCTCCCACCGGTACGAAACCCCACGGCTCGTCGAGCGTCTCAACGAGGACTGGCATGACCTGGCGGTCTCCTCGGGCCTTTTCGACCACCGGCGCGAGTTCCTCGTCCTGCTTCCTCACGGCACCTGCACGCACCAGGCCGTCCTGCCGAAGGAGAACCCGCACTACGGCCGCCGTGCCCCATCGCGGGTCTGGACCCGGGTCCGGCTCCTTGACCGCTGGGACATCATGGGTCGGGGTGCGGCATCGGCGTTCCTCGGCATACGTGCGGGCCACCCGGGTTTCGGCATGATGGCGCTCGACAGCAGCGTGTACATGAGCTGCTCGACGGGCGAGATCGGGGTCGACGTGAGGGTGGTGGCTCACCCGGCCCGCTCCGAGAACATCCTGCAGGACCTGGAATGGTACGCACATTGGGACTATCCGCTCGCCGACAGGGAGTTGCAGAAGCGGATCGCTGCCTGGCTCGCGGGCCGTGCACTGGGGACCGCCAGCTGTTCCGACCGATGACCACGCGGCCCTCGGCAGCGAGGCCGACACGAGCGACATCAACACGACGTGACCTCGCCCGAGCCGCCCGGCGCGGCCGGGGCGCCGGATCAGGTACCGCCGGAGCGCTCAGTGCCCTACCCGCGATGAGGGCGGTCGCAGCCATTCGAGGAAGAGCAAGCCGCAAGCGGCGAGTACACCGAGTCGTCCGTACCGGCGGCCCTGCGCGGCGCGTACGGCGAATTCGCTCCCTCGATGCGCTTCGACGATCTGGCCGCCGCTATTGCCGGGCTCGGCTGCTCGGTCGAACCCGAACCGGATGAGGACGGCACGGCTGAGGACATTCACCGCTACCGGGTGCCCGAGTCCGGCGTGAGAATCTTCGTCCGCGCGGACGAACATTCCCAGGGGCAGGCGGGTGTGGTCTGGAGCCTCAGCGTGTCTCCCGCGTGGTGGCGCGAGGCGGGCTGATCCGGCCCTCGGGGGCAGCCGCGCCACCGTCTGGGCGGCGCACCCTTTCGGCGTGGTCGGTTCCGAGGTCTGCGCGACCTCGGAGCCGGCTGCCTCGGGCGCAGAGCCGCGGGCTGCGGCCTGGCGGGATTGCGTAGGCCGGACCTTCGTACGCTCTCAGGATGCTGCTGCAGCGCTCACCGGCCGATGAACCGCGTCGTGCCCGGAGCGCGGGTGGTCATGTACTGGCGGCTGTCAGAGGGGGGCATGCTCCACACCCACACCCTCGGGGGGAGAAGAGCATGATTACGTCGGTGACCGCTATCGGTGGTCTGTTGGGCCTGATCGTGTCGTTGGTGTTCCTCGCCGTACAGACACGTGCGGTTTCGAAGCAGGTGGCGGCAAGCAACAACCTCGCCGGGACTCAGTCCCTCGATCACACGTTCGCGGGCTTGCGTGAAGTCCACTTCAAGATGCTGGAGTACCCCGGCATGCGGGCGTACTTCTACGAAGGTCATCCCCTGCCTACCCAGGAACCGGACCGCGAGCGGGTCCTGATCATTGCCGACTCGCTGGCAGATGTACTGGACAGTGGCATCCAAGTGACCAGGCGCATCCCGCAGAACGAGTCCGAGGAGGACTGGGCTTCGTACTGCCGGTACCTGCTGGAGCGCAGTCCAACCCTCCGAGCTGTCGTGTCGGAGCACCCCAAGTGGTGGCCAGACCTGGCGGCTCTCTCCTGATGGCTGCAACGCCCGCGTCCAGACTTTGATCATGAGGCGATCGAGCGGCCCTCGTTCGAGTCGAACTGACCCGTGCGGGCGGTTCTCGGTTTCAGGCGTGCACCCTCGCCGGGCGTTCGCGCCCCCGCCTCGTGGGCGGTGCTGCCGGGTGACATGACGGCCTGCCCGTGGTCTGAGGCGTCATCCTGCCCTGGTGGCACGACGGGTCGATGAGGGGCGGCGACACGGGGAAGGGCCTGTCAGTTTCACGTGACAGGGCGTGACTTGGGTCATAGTCGTGCAGCTGCATGGCCATGGCGTGTTTGCGTAAATCGTGGCGCCCGGCGCGCTCGGTGAGAAAGGGAGTCCCCCCCATGGCTCCGACCCCGATCAAGCCTGGCATCTACCAAATCCGCGCCCACATCATCGGCCCCACCAGCCTGTTGTCGGCCACCGAACAGCCGTCGAGCACGGTGCCCCCGTCGCCGAGGACAAGCTCTTCGTCAACACCGTGCCGCGCGCCGACTGGGCGAAGTTCACCTTGAAAGGGTCATCGGCGGAATCAAGATCCTCTCGGACAAGGGGCTCGCTCTGCGCACCGGGCACCGCGGCGCCCAGATCCAACTCGCCTATCCCAAGCCCGAGTTCCAGGAGACCTGGACCCTGGAATACCAGAACCCGATCCCCACGGAGTAACACGCGACCTCGGAGGGCCGACGCACGACCGTCGGCCCTCATCCCGTGTCCCTCACGCCACGTTGTCACAGGACTGGAAGGCCCAACCCGCTGCCCATGCCGCGCCCGACTCGTATGAGCTCCACGCGTGGCTGGCCGCCTCTCCGAACCCCACCCGGCCTGACACCACGCGGGCGAGGCTGAGCGGCCACATACGGGCCGACCTACGGCCTCAGGGCACCCTGCGAACCCCGAGGCGTTGGTCACCGGCCGGTCAACCGGGAAGGGCGCGGTCCGGCCTGTACGGGGGAGCAGGTCCGCCCGCCGCGCGCCGCCAGTGTCGCCGGTCCGATGAGCGCAGCCCGGCAGCGACAACCAGTCCAGAGCCCTGCATGCCTGCGAGGCGACACCCCGCCCGCGGGCCGTGGACGTGGTCCAGTACGAAACCCAGCCGGTGGAATGGCGCCGATCGACGGCACCAACGGCGACGTTCTCCGAGTACGGCGCCTCCTTTGCCAACCACGGCGAAGGCCGCCCCCGCGTCCCATCTCTCCGTCCACACCGAAATCCAACCTTCGCCTGCGGGTCGTGGAGGCATCCCCACAAAGCGCTTGACCTTACCCTCAAGGGCAAGGTTTAGCGTTCTTCGAGGTGAGAGGCATGCGGATCGGTGAGCTGGCCGCGCGAGCGGGTGTGACGACCAAGGCGGTGCGCTACTACGAATCGCTGGGGCTGCTCACGCCGGTGCGGTTGGCCAACGGCTATAGGGACTACGACGAGTACGACGTACGGCTCACGCAGGAGATCCGGGCGCTGTGCCGCCTCGGCATCCCTGTCGAGGCGACACGGCCGTTTCTGGAATGCCTGGCTCTGGGGCACCGGCACGCGGACGACTGTCCGGCCGCGCTGGCCGGGTACCGGGACGCCATTGATGAGCTCACGCAGCGGATCGAGGGCCTCACCGCCCGCCGGGCGGTGCTGGTGGCGCAGCTGCACGAGGCCGCTCACCGCAACAGCCGATTCTCACCGGCCAACGGAGAGGAACCGATGACCGACTACACGAGCCTGCCTGCCGACCTGCCCGTTCCCGAGGACGACGGCGCTGCTGCCCACCTGCGCGGGGCGAGAATGCCGCAGCTGGAACTCCATGCCACCGACGGCGCCACAATCAGCCTTGAGGCGCTGGGTGCAGGTCGCACGGTGCTCTACATCTACCCGCTGACGGGCCGCCCCGGTACCGATCTGCCCGAGGGCTGGGACTCCATCCCCGGCGCCCGTGGCTGCACCGCCGAGGCGTGCGGCTTCCGCGACCACCATCAGGACCTGCTCGCGGCCGGCGCGACCCAGGTGTACGGCCTCTCCAGCCAGGACAGCGACTACCAACGTGAGGTCACCGAGCGGCTCCGCCTCCCATTCCAGATGCTGTCCGACCCCGCATGGAGCTTGGCCCGGGCACTGGACCTTCCCACATTCACCACAAGCGGGTTGACGCTGTACAAGCGGCTCACGCTGATCATCAAGGACAACGTGATCGAGCATGTTTTCTACCCGATCTTTCCGCCGGACAAGCACGCCGACCACGTCCTGGCTTGGCTCAGCGACAACGCCCACCGGCCTTGATGCATCGGTAGAGCTGTTGGCGATGATCATGGTTCGGTCGGGGCAAGGGCGCTGACCCGCAGGGTGTAGCCCGGTTTCCTGGGATGGCCCAGGGCGACCAACTCGGTGGCCACGTGTCGCAGTACCGCGGCCCCGCCAGCCGGCTCGTCGGGTTCAGCCGGCGGTGACGCGGGCGTTGACCCGTCGCATCCAGTCGCTGTCGGTGAGCCACATGGGGTGATGGGGGGCCGCGTTGGAGGTGAGGACGACGCCGTGGAAGCCTGCCGCGAGGCAGCGGTCGACGACGAACTCCGCCAGGTCCTTGCCGACGGCGTCCTCCTCGAAGCGCGTCAGAAGAGGGGTGTATCCCACGACGCCTTCGCCGAGGAATGCGGGGACGCCGCGGCGCCGGGCGAAAGCGGCGACGGAGTCGACCCACAGGGCCAGGGTCTCCCGCATGGCCTGCCGGTGCGACTGGTAGTTCTCGTAGAGCCACAGGTCCCAGCGGTCGGGGTCGACCCAGTCGTGTACGTAGAACAGTTCGCGCGGAATCCCGGTGGCCTGCAGCCGCCAGGGCTCGTCGGGGTGGTAGTCGGCGAAGGCGGGCGCGTCGGGGCGCAGCATGCCGGCCAGTTCGGGAGTGGGCCAGGCGGCTGTTTCGGGCGCCGCCTCCGTGCCGTGCCCGAGCCCGACAGCCTCGTAGAGCGCGCCGAGCACGCCGTAGACGTAGAAGTGGAAGTGCGCGTTCTGCGCCTGCTCCGGCAGGTCGTCGATCTCGTCGGGCCAGGGCTCTCCCAGTGAGTACGTGACGGGGATGGCGGGATGGCGTGCCCGCAGCAGGTCCACGGCCCGGCTGAGCGGGTCGCGGAGCCGGGCGTAGTGGGAGGTGGTGCCGTCGCCCGGTACGAGGGAGCAGTTGTCGACCTCGTTGTGCACCTCGACGTAGGCGACCTGGTCGGCCAGGCCGCGCTCGGTGAGGAAGTCCAGCAGTCCGGCCAGTGCTTCGGCCATCACCTCGGCTCGGTCCGGGCCGGGGATCGCGGCCAGGGCGCGGTGCCAGGCGTCGGTGTCGGCGAAGCTCGGGGACTGCTGGTACTCCCACGAGGACACGATCACCCGGCAGTCGTGCCGGGCGGCCGCCTCGAACAGGTCGACCAGCCGCCTCAGGCCGTCCAGCGGGTAGCCGCCGCTGACGTTGTACCAGCGGGTGCGTTGTCCGAACTCTTTGCCCAGGCCGCGGACCTGGATGGATTCCGGGTTCGGGACACGTCCGGAGAAGAGCAGAAAGGGCATGGCGCAGATCCGGACGGTGTTGAAGCCGCGCTCCACCGTCTCGGCGAAGGCGCGGTCCAGGTCGGCGAACGGCTCGCCGGGGCCTGCCTGCGTGTACCAGCTGAAGTCCCAGAGGGTGATGGCGAGCCGGTCGCCGCTCTCGCCCGTAGTGGCCTGTCGGTGTGCGGTCATGAGGTCACCCGTCGTTCGCGTGCGGTGAGGAATGGTGGCGGGGCCGGTGCCGGTGCGAGCCCGGCTGTCTTGGTCACGGCGCTGCTGTGCCGTGCGGCCGCGCTCCGGCGGCTGCACGGCATCACGCTACATGAATTCATTATTTATGAATATTCCCTTGACGGTGTTCGTGGAGCTGATCAGGCTCTTGGGGCAATGGACACGTGCGTGCCGCTCAGCCGCCGTGCGAACCCAGTCCGCCGCGCGGACGGTGACCGAGGGAGTTCTCCGTCATGACCGATCCCATCCACCCGCCACAGGGGCGCCCCCGGAAGGCCGCCCACCCGTCCCGGCGCAGTGTCGTCGCCGCACTCGGCGCCGTCGGCTGCGTCGCCCTGCCCGCCTGGCCGGACACGGCGCGGGCCGCGGACCGTGCGGCCTCGGCAGCGCAGGACGGCCCGGTGCTCGACACCCATCCGGCCACCGAACCGTCCGGCACGCACGTGCGCGAGGTCGCCGGCACCAACGTGGTCTTCCAGTACGGCGCGGTGCTCCCCGCGTTCGACGGCTGGCGCACGCATGAGCCCACCCGCGAGTACCTGTCCCTGGACAAGCGCTGGCGCTTCCGCTTCGACCCCGGCAACAAGGGCCTCGACGAGGGCTGGCAGTCCCCGCGCTTCGACGACCGGGCGTGGGGCCGCATCGACGTCCCGTCGGCCTGGGACCTGCTCGACACGCCCGGATTCGCCTCGGAGACCGGCAGATTCGGCAAGGGCACCGCGTTCGCCGACGGCTACGCCTGGTACCGCACCACCGTCGACGTTCCCGGCTCCTGGCGGGCCCGCCATGTGCGCATGGCCTTCCTGGCCGCCGGCTACAGCGCCGAGGTCTGGCTCGACGGCACCCACCTCGGCAAGCACGAGGGCGCCAATTCCCCGTTCGCGCTTCCGGTGGGCAAGGCGCTCAAGCCGGGAACCCGGCAGACGATCGCGGTGCGGGTGTTCCGCAGGGCGACCTACACCGACTACACGGCCTCGCCCGGGCAGCCGGTCACCGACGACCACGAGATCCCGTACAAGCCGGTCGACTACTGGCCCTACGCCGGCCTGACCAGGTCCGCCTGGATCGAGGCGGTCCCACGGGTCACCATCGCCAAGCTGCTCGTGACCGGTGCGAACGGGAGACTCGAGGCGCGGGCGGTGATCGAGAATCACGGTCCCGCCGACTTCGACGGTTCTCTGACGCTGGATGCCGGCCGGGGGAGTGGTGCGCGGCCGACCGTGGTCACGGCCCGCATACCGGCCCGGTCGGCCGGCGTCGTGCGCGTCTCGGTCCCCGTGCCCCGCGCGCCACGGTGGAGTCCGGCCTCGCCGCACACGCTCACGGCGCGCGCCACCCTGACCGCCAGGAAGCCCGGGGGGCCGCGTGTGGACACCCTGTCCACACGCTACGGCGTGCGTGACCTGTCGGTGGCGGACGGGCAACTGCGGCTGAACGGCAGGCCTCTGTTCCTCAAGGGTCTCAACTGGCACGAGGAGACCGGCGCCCACGGGCGGGCCATGACGCGCGCCGCGTACGACAAGGAGCTGGGCCACATCACGGAAGTGGGCGCCAACTTCGTCCGCAACTGCGTCTACAACCGCCACCCGTACGTCTACGACTGGGCGGACGAGCACGGAGTGCTCGTGATGGACGACGTCGACACCATGTGGCTCAACACGGCCCAGGAGAAGCTGCAGACCGAACGCTACGGACTCGCCCGGGCACTGGCCCTGACGATGGCGTGGAACCAGCACAACCACCCGTCGGTGATCCTGTGGTGTCTGCAGAACGAGTCGGAGATCGACGCCGACGGCGCCCCCGTCTACCGTGCCTGGCTCGCCGACATGAAGGCGGCCGTGAAGGCGGTCGATCTCACCGCCCGGCCGGTGACGTGGGCCTCCAACACCAGCAACGACCCCGCCTTCGACCTGGCCGACGTGATCGGGTTCAACGAGTATTTCGGCTACTTCTACGGCAAGGACGCCGACCTCGGCCCGACGCTGGACGCGGTGCACGCGAAGTACCCCGGCAAGCCGATCCTGATCACCGAGAACGGCACCTGGTCGGATGCCGGCAATCACGGCCCGAGCACCACCCAGGGCACTGAGGAGTGGCAGGCGGCGAGCTTCACCGCCCACTGGAATCAAGTGGCCGAGCGCAGCGAGTTCGTCGCCGGCTTCACTTACTGGGTCCTGAAGGACTACAAGCAGCGGGCCGGGTACAACCAGGACCACAACGGCATCTCCGTCATGGGCCTGCTCACCTTCGGCGAGGAGCGGCCCAAGCTCGTCCACGAGACGTTCCGGAAGGCGGTCAACCCCAGGCCGTAGAAGGCAAGACAGTGGCGCGGGCCCGGCGATGAAACGCCGGGCACGCGCCACCGTGCGTCAGCCCTTGACGCTGCCCTGGGTCAGACCCGAACGCCAGTAGCGCTGCAGGACGAGCATCGCTGCGGCCAGTGGAAGGATCGAGAGGAACGCGCCGCCCACCGTGAGCTGGTAGAGCTCGGGAGTGCGGTCGGCCGCCGTCTGCCAGGTGGTCAGGCCCAGCGTGATGGGGTACTTCCGGTCGTCGGAGAGCATCACCAGCGGCAGGAAGTAGTTGTTCCAGATACCGACGAACTGGAA
This sequence comes from Streptomyces sp. CRCS-T-1, assembly GCF_024442335.1. Taxonomy (NCBI): domain Bacteria; kingdom Bacillati; phylum Actinomycetota; class Actinomycetes; order Kitasatosporales; family Streptomycetaceae; genus Streptomyces; species Streptomyces sp. CRCS-T-1. Next base: position 7,454,064 of record NZ_CP101651.1, read on the forward strand.
CAGGAAAACGGTCACCAGCGCGGGCGTCATCGTGCGCAGGACGAGGGTGCCGAAGATCCGCCACTCGCCGGCGCCGTCCACCCGTGCCGCCTCCAGCATCTCCGCCGGTACCGCGGCCTCCGCGTAGATCCGGCACAGATACACGCCGAACGGGCTGACCATGCTGGGGATCAGCACGGCCCAGTACGTATTGGCCAGGCCCGCCTTGCTGAACAGCAGGTACATCGGCAGGGCGAGCGTGGTGCTGGGGAGCAGCACACCGGCGAGCACGGCCTTGAAGACGGCCTCCCGCCCGCGGAAGCGGTAGACGGCGAGGGCGTATCCGGCTGCCCCCGCCAGCAGGGTGGCCAGTGCGCCGCCCACTCCCGCGTACAGGACGCTGTTGAAGGTCCAGCTCCAGAAGATGCCGTCGCTGTAGGAGAAGACCTTCGACAGGTTGTCCAGCCACTGCGGGTCGGAGAACCACAGTCCGAAGGTGCCGAAGAGGCCGGCGCTGCTCTTGGTGGAGGCCACCACCAGCCAGTAGACGGGCAGCAGGAAGTACAGGGCTGCGATGGTCAGGAGCGCGACGAGCAGGATCCGAGAGGGCTTCACTCCGCGACGCGGCCTGCCGTCACGGCGCGTTCCGGCGGTCTGTGAGGTGTGGGCGGACGCGGCCGGCACGGGCTTCTCGGCGGGAGGTGTGGACACGCTCACCGGGCATCCCTTCTTTCCTTGCGGTTCACCAGGCTGAGGAAGCCGAAGGACAGCACGCTCGCCACCAGGGCGAGGATCACCGACTCGGCCGCGGCGAGGTAGATGTTGTTGTTGGCGAACGCCTCGTTGTAGGCGCTCAGGTTCGGTGTGTACGAGTTGGTGACCGTCGAGGTCAGTGGCTTGATGACCAGCGGTTCGGCGAACAGTTGCAGCGTTCCGATGATGGAGAACACGCCGGTGAGCACCAGGGCCGGCCGGGCCAGGGGCAGCTTGATCCGGACAGCCGTCTGCCAGGTACTCGCCCCGTCGATGCGGGCGGCCTCGTAGAGCTCCTGGGGGATCGCCTTGAGCTGGGCGACGATCACCAGCATGTTGTAGCCGGCGAACTCCCAGATCACGATGTTGGCGATCGACCAGAGCACGTTGTCGTATCCGAGGAAGTCGGGCGCGAGACCGACCTTGCCGAGCAGGTCGACGATGGGGCTCACTCCGGGCACGTAGAGGAAGCCCCACAGGATCGACGCGATGACGCCGGGCACGCCGTAGGGCAGGAAGTAGGCGGCGCGCAGGATGCCCGCCCAGCGGTGGGAGAGCGTGTCGAGCGCCAGGGCCAGCGCCGTGGACAGCAGCAGCATCACGGGGATCTGCACGAGCCCGAAGAGCAGCACCCGCGCGAAGCTCTCCAGGAAGGCCGACTGCTGCAGCGCGAGGGCGTAGTTGTCCAGTCCGGCGAAGCCGAGAGTGGCCGGGCCGAGGCCCAGCGGACCGGAGCGGACCGGTGTGAGCAGGCTCTGGTAGACGGCGTAGCCGAGCGGGAGGACGAAGGTGAACAGGAAGAGGGCGACGAAGGGGAGCAGGAAGCCCCATGCCGCCCGGTCGGGGCGGGCGGAGCGCCGGCTGCCGCCCGGTGCGGACGTCGTCCTCCGGCTGGTCGTTGTGCTCATCGCGCGCTCCTCGCCTTCAGACCCTTGGCCAGCAGGTTGTCCACGGTCCGTTTCTGGGCGATGGCCAGCGACCCGGCGAGGCTGCCGTCTCCGGCGATCGAAGCGCCGAAGGCATCCTGGAGTTGGGCGAAGTCGGCGTCCGTGGTGGGAGACCACTTCCAGGAGGTGTCGATGGTCCGATCGGACACGGTGAACACGTCGTTGTAGCGCTGTCCGCCGAAGAACGGGTCGGGCTTGTCGAGTGCCGATCCGCGGAAGATGCCCGTGGCGGCGGGCCAGCCGTAGCCGACGGAGATGTTCAGGTCGACGGCCTTGCGGTCGGTGTTGATCCAGTGCGCGAACCGCAGCGCCTCACGCGGGTGGCGGGTTCCCTGCAGGATCGCGGTGGACGAACCGCCCCAGTTGGCGGAGGCATTCTGCCCCGCCTTCCACTGGGGCAGCAGGGCGACCCGCCACTTCCCCGCGGTGCCCGGCGCATTGCCGCGCAGCAGGGCGTCGCCCCACTGAGGTCCGACCCAGGCGGCGATCTTTCCGGTCTGGACATGCTTGTACCAGGCGCTGGACATGTCGGGTTCGACGAAGACGAGGTCGTCGCGGACCATTCGCTCCCAGTAGTCCGCGACCTCGCGGGAGAGGTCGTTGTCCATGTCGGCGATCCAGGTGTCGCCCTCGGTGCGCACCCACCGGGCGCCGCGCTGCCAGCACATCGCGGCGAACCAGGTGGGCTGGTTGGGTGCGAACGCGCACAGCCGGGCGCCGTTGCCGCGGGCCTTGACCACGCGGGCGGCCTGCTCGAACTCGGCCCAGGTCGTGGGTGTTTCGATGCCCCACTTCGCGAAGAGGTCCCGCCGGTAGAAGAGACCCATCGGGCCGGACGCCTGAGGGACGGTGTAGACCTTGCCGTCGAAGACGCCCTGCTGCCACTGCCACGGCACATAGCTGTCGCGCAGTTCGTCAGCACCGTAGTCACTCAGGTTCGTCAGGCCGTTGACCAGCATGAAGCCGGGAAGCTCGTGGTACTCGACCTGCGCCAGGTCCGGAGGGTTCCCGGCCGTCAGCGAGGAGTGCATCTTCTGGTAGCCGCCCTGAACGTTCGCGGGGATGGTCTGCATCTCGACCTGGATGTCGGGGTGCGTCCGGTTCCACAAGTCGACGGTCTTCTGCATCGGTACCCACGTCCAGAAGACGAGCTTGACCTTCTGGCCGCGGCGCGTGGGTGCCTGCCTGGTCGTGCGGGCGGCCCCGACGGCCTCGCCGCAGGCGGTCAGAGCCGGGGCGGCTGCCAGCGCCGCGGCCGTTCCGGCCCCCCACCGGAGAACGGCTCTCCGCGATGGTGCTGAGGTGTCCATGTGTGTCCCTTTGCTCTACGGCTTGCGCGCCTGGACCTGCCGCGACGGCCTCCGACCACAGGTCGGTGCGGCCGGCCGTGCTGTGTGGTGCGTGCCGGTCAGTCTTGGAGCGCCGAGCAGCCCCGTCAAGATATATGCATTATTAATTGAAAGAGCTATCCTGGGTCCAGGGCACCGACTCATGGGGCCGGGCAGTCGAAGGGGAGAGCGCACGATGACGGGATGCCGCAGGATGGCGGGGCGGGTGGCGGTGATCACCGGCGCGGCGCACGGGATCGGAGCGGCCACGGCGCGCAGGCTCGCGGCTGAAGGCGCGGCGATCGTGGTCACGGACGTGGACGACGTGGCGGGCAAGGCGGTCGCGGGAGCCATCGCGGACGACGGCGGGAGCGCGGAGTACGTCCGCTGTGACGTGACCTCGGCCGCCGACTGGGAGAACCTGGCCCGCCACGTCGACGAGCGTCACGGCCGGCTGGACGTGCTGCACAGCAACGCCTTCGCTCAACTGAACAAGCCCGCCCACGAACTGAGCGAGGCGGAGTGGGACGGTCAGATGGCCGTGCTGCTCAAGCCGGCCTGGCGGGCGATGAAGACCTTCGCGGTCCCGCTGCGTGAAGCGTCGGGCTCCGTCATCCTCACTTCCTCCGTGCACGCGGTCATCGGCCTGCCCGGCCACGCCGCCTACGCCGCGGCGAAGGGCGCGCTGTGCTCGCTGGGGCGGCAGCTGGCCGTCGAGTACGGGCCGGACATCCGGGTCAACACCGTGCTGCCCGGCCCCATCCTCACCGCCGCCTGGGACGGGATACCGGAAGCCGACCGGGCGCTCAGCGTGGCGGCCACGGCCGCCAAGCGCTTCGGCATGCCCGAGGAAGTGGCCTCCGCCGTCGCCTTCCTGGCATCACAGGACGCGTCGTACGTGACCGGCGCGAGCCTCGTGGTCGATGGAGGATGGAGTGTCATGAAGGAGTCCTCGTGAACGGCGCGCACAGCGGTTCTGGACCTGAACGGAAACGGAGAACGTGGTGACCCATCCCGGTAAGGGGCTGCACGGCCAGGCCGTGGAGGAGCTGGGCCGGCGCATCATCCGCGGCGACTACCCTCCGGGCTCCGTGGTGGACCCGGTCGGACTGGAGACGGAACTCGGGGTCAGCAAGACCGTGGTCCGCGAGGCGATGCGGGTGCTGGCGTCCAAGGGCCTGCTGGAGTCGAAGCAGAAGCGCGGTACGACCATCCGGCCCCGGGCCGACTGGAACCTGCTCGACAGTGATCTGCTGCGCTGGCAGGGCAGCAGCGCTCCGACGGAGGGCTTCCTGGAGGACCTCGCCGAGGTCCGCGCGATCGTCGAGCCCGCCGGGGCCCGGCTCGCCGCGGGCCGCCGCACCGACGCCGACCTGGACGCGATGCGGCGGGCGCTGGACGCGATGGCGGCGGCGGGGACGGACGCGGACGCCATGGTCGAGGCGGACCTGGCCTTCCACCGTGCCCTGCTGGATGCCGCGCACAACGAACTCCTGAGCCGCATGGAGGTCGTCATCGAGGCCGGGCTGCGCGTCCGCGACCGGATCGTGCACGGCGCCCGGCACTTCTCCGACTCCATACCCGTGCACCGGGAACTGCTGGACGCGGTCGAGGCGGGCGACCCGGACGCCGCCGTGGCCGCCGTCGCATCACTCCTGGCCCAGGCGTCCCAGGACCTGGCGGCCGTGCAGTCGCAGGACACCTTCGACGAAGCCGACACCGACGCCGTGCCGGAGGAAACTCCTTGAAGATAACCGGACTTGAGACGTTCCTGGTCGCCCCGCGCTGGCTGTTCCTGCGCATCGCCACCGACGAGGGCATCACCGGCTGGGGCGAGCCCGTGGTCGAGGGACGCGCCGACACCGTGCGCGCCGCCGTCCACGAGCTGGCCGACTACCTCGTCGGCCGCGACCCGCTGCGTATCGAGGACCACTGGCAGGTTCTCACCAAGGGCGGCTTCTACCGTGGCGGGCCCATCCTCTCCAGCGCCGTCGCCGGCATCGACCAGGCCCTGTGGGACATCGCCGGCAAGACCTACGGCGCTCCCGTGCACCGTCTCCTCGGCGGCCCGGTGCGGGACCGCGTGCGGATGTACGCCTGGATCGGGGGCGACCGGCCGAGTGACGTGGCGGAGCTGGCCGAGGAGCAGATGAAGGCGGGCTTCACCGCCGTGAAGATGAACGCCTCGGCCGAACTCGCCCCGATCGACACCCCGGCCCGCACCGCCGAGGTCGTCGAACGCGTCGCGGCCGTCCGCGAGGTGCTCGGCGACGAGTGGGACATCGCCGTCGACTTCCACGGCCGTGTCTCCACCGCCATGTCACGCCGTCTGCTGCCCCTCCTCGAACCCCTGCACCCGCTGTTCGTCGAGGAACCCGTCCTGCCGGAACACTCGGGCCACCTGCGCAGCCTCGTCGAGTCCACGAGCATCCCGCTCGCGACCGGCGAACGCCTCTACTCCCGCTGGGACTTCCGCGAGGTACTGGCCAGCGGCATCGCCGTCGCCCAGCCCGACCTGTCGCACGCCGGCGGCATCTCCGAGGTCCGCCGCATCGCGGCCATGGCCGAGACGCACGACGTCGCCATGGCTCCGCACTGCCCCCTCGGCCCGATCGCCCTGGCCGCGAGTCTGCAGATCGCCTTCTCCGTGCCGAACTTCCTCATCCAGGAGCAGAGCATGGGCATCCACTACAACCAGCAGTGCGACCTGCTGGAGTACGTGATGGACCCCGAGCCCTTCCGCTTCGAGGACGGCTACGCCGCCCGGGGGTCCCGCCCCGGGCTCGGCGTCGAGATCGACGAGAAGGCCGTACGCCGCGCCGCCGAGACCGGGCACCGCTGGCGCAACCCCGTATGGCGGGGCGCCGACGGGGCGTTCACCGAATGGTGAAGCCCCGCCTTGAACTTCGCACCGCAGGAGAACCTCACACCGTGAACCTCGTGGAAGCACTCCGAAAGCATCGCCTGCTGGCAATCGTGCGCGGCAACGACCCTGGCGCCGCCCTGCGCACCGTACGCACCCTCGTCGAGGAGGGCATCGAGGCCGTCGAGGTCTCCCTGACCACCACCGACGCCCTGGCGGTGATCAAGCAGGCGCGCGCCGAACTCGGTCCGGACGCGCTGATCGGCGCCGGAACCGTGCGCACGGTCGCCGACGCCGAACGCGCCGTGGACGCCGGCGCCTCGTACCTCGTCACGCCGGCACTCGTCGACGGCCTGGGATCGAGCGAGGTCAGCGACGTACCCGTGCTGATGGGCGCCCTGACGCCGAGCGAGATCGAAGCCGCCCTCGCCCGAGGAGCCGACGCGATCAAGCTCTTCCCCGGCTCCCTCGGCGGACCGGACTATCTTCGGGCCCTGCGCGACCCGTTCCCAGACGTGCCCTTTGTGCCTGTCGGAGGAGTGGACGCTTCGGCAGCACGTGCCTATCTCGACCTGGGTGCGGTCGCCGTCGGTGTGGGCTCGCCCCTCGTCGGGGACGCAGGCAACGGCGGCGACCTGGGCCGACTCCGGGTCCGTGCAGCCGAGTTCCGCAAGGTGATAGCGGGGGAGACGCCATGACGGCACCGGCCGACGGCGCCGCACCGGACGTCGTGACCTTCGGCGAGACGATGGCCGCGCTACGAGCCGGCGGCGCACTGCGGCTGGGCGGCAGCCTCGGACTGTCCATCGCGGGAGCCGAATCCAACGTCGCCATCGGCCTCGCCCGGCTCGGACACCGGGTGCGATGGGCCGGCCGGGTCGGTGCCGACGAACTCGGCGCGCTGGTGCTGCGCACACTCCGCGCCGAGAACATCGACGTCGGCCACGCGGTGACCGATGACACCGGCCGCCCCACGGGACTGCTGCTGACCGAACCCCGCCTGGGCACCTTGACCCGCGTCAGCTACTACCGCGCCGGCTCCGCGGGGTCGGCCGTGTCACCGGCCGACGTGTTGCCCACGCTGACCCCCGGTACCCGTGTCCTGCACCTGACCGGTATCACGCCCGCGCTCAGCCCGTCGGCCGCCGAGGCCGCAGTGGCCGCCGCCACGGCAGCCCGTGAGGCGGGCATCACCGTGTGCCTCGACGTCAACTACCGGTCGCGGCTGTGGACCGCCGACCGTGCCCGCACGGCTCTGAGGCCACTCCTGGCCCGCACCGACCTGCTCATCGCCTCTGAGGACGAACTGTCGCCGGCACTGGAGCAACCCGCCGCGGACGAATCCGAGGGTGTGCGCAGGCTCTTGGACGAAGGTGTCACCGAGGTGGTCATCAAGCGCGGCGCGCGCGGAGCGACCGCCTACACCGCCCACGAGACAGCTGACTGCGCGGCGCGGATGGTGGATGCGGTCGACCTGGTCGGCGCGGGCGATGCCTTCGTGGCCGGATACCTGTCGGGACATCTCGAAGGCTCCACCGTCCCGGCCCGCCTGCACCGGGCCGTCACCACCGCGGCCTTCGCCGTCGCCACCCGGGGCGACTGGGAGGGCCTGCCGACGCGGGACGAACTCGGCCTGCTCGACGAGCCGGACGGCACCACCATCCGCTGACGGAGGAGAGCGACCATGGCAGCTGCCGCAGAGGCGACGACGACGGTCACCGTCCAGGGCGATTACGAACTCGCCGAAGGGGGACGCCGGGTCGGCGACCGGTACGTGTACGTGGACATTCTGAGCGGCCGGCTCTTCGAACTGCGCGACGGAGCGGGCCAGGTACCGCGCCAACTGGCCCGGCTGGACGTGCCCCTTGGCGCGGTCGCCCCGGTACGCCACCGGCCGGACGCATGGATCGCCGCCGCGGGCACCGGGATCGCACTGCTCAGCGCCGACGGCGCGGTGGAATGGCTGGACCGTCCCGAGGACCGCACCCCTCTCCCCAGCCGGATGAACGACGGCGTCGCGGATCCCGCCGGTCGCTTCTGGGCCGGCAGCATGGCCTACGACGGCACCCCCGGCGCGGGTTCGCTGTACCGCACGGATCACGACGGTACGGTCGTCCGGGTGCTGGACGGCCTGACCATCGTCAACGGCCCGGCGTTCACGGCCGACGGCAGGACCCTGTACCTCGCGGACACCGCCGCCGGAATCATCCACCGCTGCCGGGTCGACCCTGCGACGGGTGACCTCACCGGCCCGGAGACCTTCGTCCGCTTCCGTGGAGAAGAGGGCAGCCCCGACGGCATGACCGTCGACGACGAGGACTGCCTGTGGGTCGCGATGTGGGGCGGTGGCGCGGTCCGCCGCTACGATCCCACCGGCCGTCTGCTCCACACCCTGACCTTGCCCGCTCCTCAACCCACCTCCGTATGCCTGCACCCCTCGGACCTCCGCATCCTGATCACCACGGCCCAGCACGGGCTGAAGGACCCGACGCCGGCTTCGGGAGCGGTGCTCAGCGCTCCCGCACCAGCCAAGGGTCGGGATGCCTGTTCCTGGCACGGGGAGATCCCGGCCTCGCGATAGGGACCCACGGCGTACAGCGCGGAGGCTGCGAGTTGAGGTCGCTCGGTTTCCGGATGTCGAGATGGGCCAGCTTCACCCGCTTGCTTCGAGCTTTCCGCTCCATGCCGACCGGATGTTGCAGGCCATGCACCGATACTCTTCCGCCTGCCTTTGCTTGACCAGAACGCAGAGGTCCTCGGCCATGCCGGAGAACCCCTCGACACATGAAGAAGAGTCTCTGGAACCCGGACGGTTCGCCGACTCCGCCGTGCTGTTGGCGGACTACTTCAGGGTCCCCGAGGAATCGACCCCACCGGCAAGACCGACTACACCTGGGACAAGGCCGGCCGCCTGGACTACCTGACCGCCCCGGACGGCAAGAAGACCGACTTCGACTACAACGACAACGACAAGCGCACCAAGACCGTCTACCCCGGCGGCACCACACAGTCGCTCACGATCGACGACAACGGCCGCCCCGAAGCCATCAAGACCACCTCGGGTACGACCGCGCTGATCGACCTGTCGTACAGCTACAAGAACACCGCGGGCAAGGACACCACCAAGATCCGCACCCGCACCGACAACCTCACCAAGTACAAGACCACCTACGACTACGACTCCCAGGACCGGCTGCGCTACGCCCTGGAGGCCGACTCAGCGGGTGCCCGCAAGGCGTCGTGGCTGTACTGCTGGGACAAGGCCGGCAACCTCACCTCCCAGGACGGCAGTAAGAGCGCCTGCCCCCGCGGCACGACGTACACCTACGACAACGCCTCGGAACTCACCGGCAGGAACGGCTCCACCACGGGCTGGTCCTACGACAAGCTCGGCAACGAGACCGCCGCGGCGAGCGGCACCGCCCGCACAGGCGAGTCCTGGACCGACTACAGCCAACTGTCCGGCATCACCGCAGGCGGCAAGACCTACGACCTGGTCCACGCGGCACCTGCAACTCCGAGCGCACCAAGCTGGGTTCGACCTGGTTCCACCACACCGCGCGGGGTCTGGCGTCCACGACCACGAACGGCGTCGACACCGGATTCATCCGCGAACCGGCGGGCACCTTGAACTCCATGACGACTGGGGGGAAGTCCTCCTACTACCTCACCGACGCCACGGGCAACGTCCTCGGCCTCGTCGACGATGCGGGCAAGCGCACCCACACCTACGCTTACGGCCCCACCGGCCTGCCCCGCGGCACCACCACCGAGGCCACCCCCCAGCCGCACCGCTACACCGGCGCCTACCTCGACCCGACCGGCCTGTACAAGATGGGCCACCGCTACTACGACCCCACCCTCGGCCGCTTCACCCAGCCCGACCCCTCCGGCCAGGAGAAGAACCCGTACCTCTACGCCGCCGGCGACTTCATCAACAACAGCGATCCCACAGGACTCTTCAGCCTGTCCGACGCTCTCGATACAGGGGAGAAGATCTTCAGCGCTGCCACAGGATGTCTTGCTGGAGTCGGGGCTGCGGGTGAATCCGGAATTCTCACAGCGGCGACGGGCTTCTTCGGAGCGCCAGGTGGTGTGGCGGCCGGGGTCCTCGCCTGTGGCGCGGGTGCAGGGGCAGCCTTGATTGGGGCAGACATCATCTCCTATGGGTAACAAGCGCATGAGAGGAATCAAGGCTTAAGGCAACAGGAGCCACAGGGAGCGTCGTCGAGCGGTGGCTCCGTCTCCGGACTGTCCTCGACGGCGCTTCTGGCGCAAGCCGTTCGTCACGGAACGTAGAAGAGAAGGGTGCCATGTCCATCAGCCCGGCCAAGAAGTTGACAATATTCGTAGTAATCGGCACCGCCTTTGGACTGTTCTGCATCATCCTGGGCGTCCTCAATCAGAACTATGTACTAGTGGGCGCCGGAATTCTTGCCGCTCTCGGAGGGCTGGCACTGACCACCATGGCCATTTCCCGCCATAGGCAGAGAAGGTGAGAGCGAGTTGGTAGTGGTCGGTAACGGCTGACTCCCGACCCATCAGCTGGCCGCGAATTCGGATAGGGCTCTGGGATACGCGGGAGGGACGCGTCGTTGAGCAATGCGATCAGGAGAGTACGAATCTTTCCCGCAATTTCGATCACCGGCGGAATATGTGCGTGCGTTGCTGGATCACTCACTGAGCCCTTTCCAACCTCAGGTTGAGGCGTGACGAAGGGCGGGGATGGTCTTCACGATGGCGGTGACTCGGTTGGTGCTACAGCGGAGTTTCCGCGCGAGGTGCCAGCCCTTCAGAGCGGCCATGGCTTGCTCGCCGAGGCAACGGATCCGGGCGTGGGTGCTGTTGTGCCGACGTTGTCGCAGCTTGATACGCAGGCCGCGGAAGTGCGCCCGGGTGGTGCCGCCGGCGCCTTGATACGCCTTGTCCGTCCAGCACTTCACCTCCGCGTCGCGGGTGGTGTAGTCACCGACAGCACCGGTGTCGTGGCGAGCGCCGGGAACGGTGGGTGAGGCCGACAGCAGTCGGCCTGCCGCATCGGCGATGGCCTACCACGCCGGGTTCGTCGGACATGGCGGCGCCGACCCGGTTGGGAGCTATAGGGGAGCTGCGCACCGGCCGGTGACCGGTCGGTGCGGGCTCGGTCTACCGGTTCGCGGCTTCGCGAGAGGCGATCCGGTTCTTGCGACCGACCGCGCGGCCCACCGCGTTGCGCACCGCGAGGCCCGGCCGGGTGCGGGGCACCATGAGCCTGGAGAGCAGACCGACGCGTCGCTGCCGCGGGCCTACCTCACGGCGGAGCCGCGACTCGTAGGCGGCGAAGGCGCGGGCGTGGTCACCGGGATGGGCAGCGAGCTCTTCTGCGAGGGCGTACGCGCCCGTCATCGCCATGCTGGACCCGTCGCCCAGTAGGGCTGTCGCCGCCGCGTCTCCGAGCAGTACGACCCGTCCGCGGGACCACGAGGGCACCCGGATGGTGGTCAGGGGGTCGAAGAACGGAGCTGGGTGGTCGAGGAACGCCGCCACGAGTTCTGGTGCCCGCCACCGCACGTCGGCGTAGGCGTCGGCCACGGTCTGCTTGTGAAGGGCGATGTTCTTGCGGTCGTGGGGCGCCGGCTGTGCGGCCCGGAAGGTGAAGATCGCGAGCGGGGTGGTCCGCGAGGGGTGGACGACCAGCATCCGGTTCGGCACGGTCAGCATCGTCATCTCGCTCGGGTCCTCGATGGCGTCGGGTTCCAGCGGGACGGTCGCGCCGTACAGGCCCAGGTCGCTCGCGAACTGCCGCTCGGGTCCGAATACCAGGCGCCGTACGGTGGAGTGCATCCCGTCGGCGCCGATGACCAAGTCGAAGCGCCGTGGCGCGGACCGCCGGAAGGTGACGTCCACCCCGCCTTCATCCTGGTCGAGAGCGGTGACCGTGTCGTCGAACAGGAACTCGGCCTCGGTCTGCGCCGACCGGTGGAGCAGCTCAGACAGGTCGGATCGGGTCACCTCGACCGTCGGCGCCTTGTCCGAGGTGAGCGGGAGTTGCAGGATTCGCCTGCCGCCGGGGTCGAGCAGGGTCAGCGACCGATTGCGGGTGGCGAGCTCGCGGAGCTGCGGGAGGATGCCCATGCGCTCGGCGACCGGGATCGCGGGCCCCTTCACGACGATCGCGCTACCACCGGAGCGCAGCTGCCGGGCGTGTTCGACGACTGTCGGCCGGAATCCATTCCGGGAGAGCCAGTAGGCGAGTGCGGGCCCTGCGATTCCGGCACCGACTATCAGCACCTCGGGCTTCTTCATGACGATGACCTCTCGGAGTGTCGATGACCAGGTGCCCGGCGAGTGCCGGGCCGGGTCTGAGGGAGCGGCGGCACGGGGCGGTGCAACCGGACCAAGGTACGATCAATTTCGTACCTCATCAGAGAAGCGCGTCCTTCAGGTACGATGCAAGTCATACCTGAAGGGGGTGCCGCGTGGCCGGGAGGAACCTGGTCGGCCCGGAGGCCGATGCGCTCGATCTGGGTGCGGTGTTTCGTGCCCTCGCCGACGAGCACCGTCGTTCGGTGATGACGCAGTTGTCCGCCGACCGCAGCGACAGCGAGCGGGGCTGCAACTCGTTCGATCTTCCGATCTCGAAGCAGACCCAGACCCACCACTTCCGGGTCCTGCGCGAGGCAGGTCTCATTGACGAGATCGACTACGGCAACCGCAAGGGCATCCGACTACGACGCGCGGACATCGAGAAGAGATTCCCCGGGCTGCTCACGCTCCTGGGTGCAGAGTCCCCGGGCGGTACTGCTCCTCGCTGAACACAGCTGAGCACACCGGAAGGAGTCCGAGTCGGCCCTGAGCCGCGAGCTCGACCGGATCCAGCCCGCGCCCGGCTCGCAGGCAGCCGAGTACGACGCGGACACGAATGGATCGGTGTCGCTTCGACCACCGTCCCGCGCTCGTGATCGGCGCCGGACTCTTCCGCATACTCCCTCACGCCCACACCCACTGAGGTTTCCTCAACCTGCGTGCGGAGCAGGGCCACTGGGGGGGGAGGGCGAGGCCCGGGCGTAGAGAAGCTCCTGGTAGAGGGGTGCGTGTCGAGTCCAAGCCATCCTGCCAGGAGCTTTCCGCACGCTCGTCTACCCAGCCGGGGTCGATCTGCCCACCTCCGCTCTGCGCTTCCTCGCCCGTGAGTTGACCGCACGTCGTCTTGCGCAAGGGACACGATGTCGCCGGCCGGCCGCCGGACGGCAGGCGCTGCTCGTGCTGGCTCATCTACGATGCGGCCATACCTACGCCCAGCTCGCCGCCGGGTTCGGCGTGGGCACCACCACCGCCTACCGGTACATCGCCGAGGCCGTCGACATCCTGGCCGCTCTGGCTCCAACCCTCGCCGAGGCGGTGAGGACAGCCTCCGGCAAGGCGTTCGTGATCCTGGACGGCACGTTGCTGCCGATCGGCCGGATCGCCGCCGACCGACCCTTCTACTCCGGGAAACATAAGAAGCACGGCATGAACGTGCAGGTGATCGCCGACCCGGCGGGACGGTTGCTGTGGCCTCGCCCGCGCTGCCGGGATCTGTCCACGACATCAAGGCCGCGCGAACCCACGGCATCATCGGTGCCCTGGCGGAGGCCGGGGTGGATTGCTGGGCCGACAAGGGCTACCGGGGCGCCGGCGGCACCGTGCGAGTTCCCTACTGGGGGCGCTGGGAGACTCTCTCCCCTGGTCAGCGGGCCGTCAACTGCTCACACGCGAAGGTCCGTGCCCTCGTCGAACAGGCCATGGCCACCCTCAAAACCTGGCGACTCATGCGCAAACTGCGATGCTCTACCAGCCGTATCACCAGCCTCGTCCAGGCCGTCCTCACCCTGCACCTGACATGCACAAACTGAGGTTGGAAAAGGCTCACTGGCGACACCGTGCCGATTGTGCTCGGAGTAATCGCAGCGGCAGGTGGAGTGATTCTGGCGGTCTTCGCCTTCTCAGCCCATCGGAAGACCCGCTCCTGACACAAGACTTACAGATCAAGACGGCAGGTGCGAGCACCACCGCCCGCACGAACGAGACGTGGACGGACTGCAACCAGCTCTCCGCACGGACAACTCCGAGCGCACCAAGCTGGGTTCGACCTGGTTCCACCACACCGCACTCGGCCTGACCTCCACGACCACCAACGACGTCGACACCGGGTTCATTCACGAACCGGAGGGCACGCTGAACTCCATCACCGGCAAGCTCGGGCGGCGTCAGCATCGTCTGGCGCTGCCCTGGCTCCTGACTGCCGGACTCCGGCAGGGGGCTCCACTGCGCGGTTCCTCTCACTCCCTGAACCTCCCTGGCCTCGCGGCCGACGCTGATCCCCGGGTGCGGGCGGCGGCCTGTGCCCGGTGGGAGGGCCTCGCTGCGCCGCTGCGGGAGCGGCTGCTGGCCGACACCGACGACGTGGTGCGAACGGCTGCGCTGCTCGCCCACCACGTCGGCGTACCCATGCCTCGCGAGGTTTTCGCCGCCCTGCCCGACCGGCGGCGGGCGCTCGAACGGTGCCGCCTCGCGCCCGAGCTGGAGGCGGAGCTCGTCCGGGACGGGGACGCGGAGGTGCGTCGGGCGTTGGCCGCCAAACCCGTGCCTGTGCCAGCACGGCGTTGCCGTGCTGGCACAGGACCCGCAGGACGACATCCGCTCCGCGGTGGCGCTGCGCCCCGACCTCACCGAGGAACAACGTGCCGCGATGCACTACGACTTCGACGCCACGTCGATGTCGCACACCCTGCCCTGGGTCGAGAACCTCCACGGCGACGCCGACGCGATGCGCCGTCTGGCCGCGTCGTCCCACCCGCTGGTCCGCCGCAGTGTGGCCCGGGCCCGGCACCTCCCACCGGATGTCGTGGCGCGCCTGACGCGGGACGAGGACCGGGCGGTCCGCCTGTTCCTCGCCGAATCGTGCGAGGACGCGCCGGCCGACATGCTGCTGGAGGTCTGGCGCTGGTGGGACGGCAGCTTCAGCCACCCCGGCCGGCCCCGCAACCACCCCAACTTCCCCCGTGTGGGCCTGCTGCGCTACACCGACGACCCCAGCGGGCGGATGCGCCGCCTGGCTCTGGACGATACGGAGTCGACACCGGCCGACGTCGCACGCCTGGCACGGGATCCCGAAGCCGAGGTGCGCCGCCGCGCGGCTGAGGACCCCCGGCTGTCACCGGCCGACGCGGTGCGGCTGCTGAACGACCCGGAGGCTTACGTCCGCGACACCGCGGTGCGCAGTCCGCGGCTGCCAGCCCGCGTCCTGGCCGGGCTGCTGCACGACCGCGACACGGCATCCGCAGCGGTCACCAACCCGGCGATCCCGGTCCCTGTCCTGCACTGCATCCTGGCCGCGGCCGCGGCCAGGATGCGGCCGCGGCAGCCCGGCGCTGAACGCCGACGCTCCGCACGGAGGCCGTGGCGGTCCGACGCTGAACTCCGGCACGCCCACCGGCTTCCTGCTGCGCACGGTCATCACGTCCTGACAGCGCCGCAGATACGCGTTGTGCAGCCAGAAGGCGATCCCGTTGACAGCGCACGGGGCGCGGTCAGCCTCGTGATGGAGAACGTGTCCCACGAGAAGGGGGCCGTGACAGCAGGCTAGTAGTTGCGACCGTGCCTACCTGTGCACGTGGAAGCGCAGCATGGTGACCCCGCCCGACTGGACGTTGCTGAACGGTTCCAGGTCGATCCGGTCGAGGCCCGGCGGTGCGAAGCGGACGCCGTCGCCGAGCAGCACTGGCAGCACGTACACGAGGATCTCGTCGACGAGGCCGCGCTGCAGGCACTGGGCGGCCACGTCGGCTCCGAGAATCTCCAGGTTCTTGTCGCCGGCGGCGCGGCGTGCCGTGGCCACGGCTTCCTCGATGTCGCAGGTGAGGAAGATGACGTTGGGGTCCGGCTCGTCGGGCGGGCGGTGAGTGAGGACGAAATGCGCCCCGCCGTCGTAGTCGGTGTTCTCGTCGGACATGCGCTTGCCGACCTCGAACGTGCCCCGGCCGATGAGCATGGCGCCCGTGGCCGCCATGACCTCCGGGAATGTCGCCGACGTCATGTGCTCGAAGATCCAGTCCATCGTGTGGCCGGGACCGGCGATGAACCCATCGAGGGACATCACCCTGTTCACGACCACTTTGCCGCTGCTCGCATCCGTCATGCGTCCTCTCCAAGCATGTGGAGGGCCGGGATCGCATCATAGGTCGGTGAGCAACATCTTCTCCGGCGGTAGCCACGACCTGGATCTGTCCAATGGCGCCACCGCGGTGTTCATCGACGTGCTGATGCTGGCCGTGTCTGATCTCGCTTCCGAGGACTGGGACTTCCGCTTCGCGGCGCTGCTGACCCTGCAGGACCAGAACGTCATGGGGCGCGGTGCCGTCGGGTTCGACCTGGCGGAGTTCGACTGGGGTGCGACGGAGCGGGAACGCGCCCGCGCGAAGGACTTCGTGCTGCGTGCCACAGCACTCGCGGCGAGCGGACATCGCTGGAGCGAGTTGGGCTACCACCCGCCCCGCGTGCATGACTACCTGCACCGCTTCGCAACCTTGGTGGAGTCCTGCACCCCGCCCGCCGACAGCAGCGCCGCTCGTGGCTTCCCTGGCCCGGACGAGGCCGCGATGGCCTCGTGCGTGCGGCACCGCGTCCTCAGCGCGCTCCCGCTCTGGGACGGCTGCTTCCTCTGCAATCGGCCGTACTACTAGCTCGGCTCGATTCCACCTAAGGAGGTCCGTTCCCGTCGACTTCGGCATCCCCTGGCGGACGGTCTACGGATTGTTCCAGCGATGGCGGGCGAACGGAACAATGGCCCGTATCCATGCCGAGCTGCACGATGATCCGAACCCACGACGGCCTCAATCCCGGCACCGTCGCGGTGATCCTGGACTCCCAGTCCGTAGAGGGCGCCGGGACGGTGGGCCAGGACAGCCGCGGCTTCGACGGCGGGAAGCTGGACTGCAACCTCCGCCAGTGCGGTGGCGTCGATGCTGAGACAGGATCCGGAGTGTGTGACGTCGCGCGGAGCGCTTGCGCTGGTGAGTAGGGTCGGGGTTGTCCTTGCGGAGGTTGGCGGACACCAATAGGGACAATCCCAACCGTCAGGTGCGGTTGAGTTTCCTCGGATGACCTAGGCCGTTTCTTCTGGATCCTCGGGCGGACCAGATGAAGACGGCCGCGATGGGCAGTGCGGCCAGGTAGACGGTGGCGGTCTTCTCGAAGGCTGGCGGCCTGCCTTTGGACCGGCCCGCTGTTTGCGTTTGGCGATCATCGTCGAGATCGACGGCCTCCGGGTCGCGCAGGGCTGCAGCAGCCAGAGGCCAAGAGCCCTCCGAGGCGCGGGCATCATGCCCGCCCCGAGGGGCTGATCCTCCAGATGCCGACGGCGAGGGCGAGTCGTTGTCGGGTGCGGGCGAAGACTCCTGCTGGTGTTCGGCCGCCGTGCTGTTCGAGCATGGTCGCGGTCGGCAGAGCATCGGATTCATTCATCTGGGCCGGGCGGCGCCGAGCGCTGCCTGTCGACGGGCGGCGTGAGCGAGTACGCGTTGAGGGACAAGGCTCCTGCCTCCGCGCCAGCGCGAAACTCGGTGGAGCGAAATGTTCAACTGACCTGCGCTGATTGACAGTTCGGCCCACCTCCACGGGTAAAGCATGGGTAAAGCTGCGGGATCCCCTGCCCGACTGCCAGTCCTCCTCTGTGGAAACTGCCAGAACGCGCGGGCAGGGGAAGGGCGCTGGGGATCCTGCGACCCTCTCCCACGCACTGCGCGCGAACTACAAGGAACCCCACACATGAAGCTCCCCAAGTTGGCGCTCGCCACGGCTCTGGGCGTCGGCCTCCTCGCCTCCGGTCTGTCCATCGCATCCGCGTCCCCCGACACGTCGGGTGACGGATCCGGGCAGCCGGCGGCGACCGACCTCTACACCGCGGGCAAGGACGACAAGGCCGACACCGACGCGTTCATCCAGGCCGTGCTGAAGTCAGCCCTGGCGAAGAAGGAGAACACGACGAAGAGCACGGCCGCCGCCGTCACCGTCACCTACAGCGCCAAGGACGCCCCGCACTTCCGCAAGCAGATCAAGCGCAGCGCCGCAATATGGAACGCGGCCGTGGACAACGTGGAGCTGAAGGAGGGCAGCAATCCTGACTTCACCTACCGCGAGGGCAATGACCCCCAGGGGTCGCACGCGAGGGTCGAAGGCAACGGCAAGGGCTACATCTTCCTGGACTTCGAGCAGACCAAGGAGTTCAGCTCCACCCGGGTCACCTCGCACGAGACCGGTCACATCCTTGGTCTGCCGGACAACCGCACAGGCCAGTGCTCGGATCTGATGTCCGGCGGCTCCGCGCCGGCCGACTGCAAGAACGCGAAGCCCAGCGCGGAGGAGGCCGACGAGGTCGACCGGCAGTGGGCCCAGGGCCAGAACGAGTGGGAGCAGTGGCTCGCCGCAACTGACCGCTGATCCAGGGGATCCGGCGTTGCCGGCCACCGAGGAGCGCACCTAGTCCGGCGCGCGTAGCGCAGGCCGGGCCCCGCCCCTCGGACGGCCGGCCGATCCTTCAGCCGGCGTGACCTGTTCCGGTGCAGTCGGCCGACGTGTGGCCGGCGGTGCCGGAACAGGTCCCCGTCCACGACGAGAAGAGCCGTCGGCAAGTGCCGACGAGCGCGAGATCGCCGTGGGGGTGCCCACGGTATGGTTCGGGACTCTTGCAGTGGCTGTCCTGCTCCGAGCCTGCCGCGCAGAGCCCTCATTCGCGCACAGTGACGTCCACGCCCGATGCGTCCAGCCGTACCCCGATCCCGGCTCGACCGCTCCAGTGGACCTCGAGCCCGCCGACGCCGTCCGCTCGCACGGACACCAGCTCGGTCAGCGGCAGCGGCAGCGGCAACGGCAACGGATGCGGCAACGGATCCGGATCGGCGGTCAGTCGGGCCAAAGCGACGAACAGGGCGTCCCCCTTCCCTGTGACCCCCTCGACCCCCGTGACCCCTTCGACCCCTGCGAGGGTGCCGGTCAGGCCGATAGCAGGCACAAGCTCGGCCCTGAAACCCTCCCGCGGCGCCCATCCCGTAAGCCGCACCCGCGTACCCGGCGGCGCACCGGCGACAAGAAAGGCCCGTACCTCCACCGCCCCCTCGGCGAGGACCACGCTGGTCACGGTGATGCCGTCGCGCACGGTGTGCCGGGAGGCGATCCACCCCTCACCCGTGCCGAGCGGCTCGATCTCCGTCCGGGTGGCGTCCCCGCCGACGAACACGCTGTTGTCGTACGACGGTGCCGGCACGGTCGCGGTCGAGTAGGCCAGACGGGTGTACAACGCCGCGTAGCGGGTGTCCTCGCTGCCGTGGTTGTGCAGCCGTACCAGGCCGTCCGAACAGGTCGACACCAGCAGCCAGTTGGGCGCGGGCAGGGACGTGACCCGGTCGGCACGCTCGACCTGGGCCTGCTGTTCCGGTGCCGTCCACACCTCGTGGTCCGGCGGCAGCAGCAAGCCGAGGAAGCCCTTGCTCGCCCAGTAGGGGGAGGCCGGGCCCGAGTAGGTCTGTACGAGCGACTCGTCGGGACCGAGCCAGCCGAGTGGCAGGAGACCTCGCTCGTCGACCGCCCCGCCGTCCAGGAAGTACCGCAGGGCGCCGGAGCCCAGTCGTCGTGTCTCGCCCGGGGACAGCGGAGTGTGCCCGGTCAGCGCGCCGAGCCAGAGCGGGGCCGTCGTGGCGAAGCGATAGGTCAGGGAACGGCCCTGGAACACGGGGGCGCCGTCGCCGCCGAAGAGCCGGGCGTAGTCCTCGAGGTGCTGGGACAGCCGTCCGCCGTACAGGGAGAGCAGTGCGCTGTCGTCGGCCAGCCATGCGTGCAGGACCGGGTACAGGTGCATGGCCCAGCCGTTGTAGTAGTCGAACTTCCGGCCGTCGCCGTCCGTGTACCAGCCGTCGCCCCGGTACCAGTCCTCGATGCGTTCCAGGCCCCGATCGATCGCCCGGCGCGCCGCGTCCGGCCGGTGGCCGATCTCCTGGAGGAAGCCGCCGACGGTGACGGGGAACAACTCCCAGTTGTTCGGCCGGGGTTCTGCGGTGAGCGCGTCCGACAGCCAGTCCGCCGTCCGCTCGCGCACCCGCTGCTCCAGGCGGTCCCACAGCAGCGGCCGGGTCAGCCGCAGGGCGAGAGCGATCGAGGCGGCTTCGACAAGCGGCTGGCTGTGGTCCTCGATCCGCGGCCATACGCCGCCGGGGCCGGTCGCGAGGCCCTCGGCGTAGCGGCCGAGAAGGGTCTCGTCCTGACGGAAGGCGGCCAGCAGCAGTGTGCGGGCGTACCCCTCCAGGCCGTCGGAGAGGCGGCCCGCCTGGCTCACATGGCTGCCGGGCAGGTGATAGAGGGCGCGGTCGGCGGTGGCGTACGGTGCCACGGCGGCGAGCAGGGCATCGGCCGCGGCCTCCCAGTGAGCACGGGTGTAGCCGGTGTACGGGCTGGACTCGCGGTCATCGGCGGGCAGTTCGATCACTGTGGTCGCATTCCTTCCGGGGTGGCGGTGGCCGTCGGGATGGTCTTGTCGTGCCGCGGTGGGACGTCTCCTCCTTTCCTCCAGCGGGCGCCCCGGGGGTCGTACCGCCCTCACAAGGCCTCACAAGGCCTCACAAAGGAGGAAGCCCCATCCGCGTCCGGTGCGCGTCCCGCAGCAGGCTCGCGGGGCTGACGGCCGACGCGCCGGCGTCCAGGACGATCTCGCTGCCCGTCAGCATCGCCCCGTCCGGTGAGGCGACGAAGGCGACCGTGTTCGCGATCTGTTCGGGCTCGCACAACAGCCTCAGGGGATTGCTCTGACGCAGCCGTTCCAGATCGCGCTCGCCGTCCAGCCGGGACTCGGTGGCCGGCGTCCGGACCCATCCGGGGGAGACGGTGGCGAAGTGAATGCCGTACTGGCCGTAGTCGACGGCGAGTTGGCGGGTGAGTGCGGCGATGGCGCCCTTGGACGCCGCGTAGGCGGGAAGACCCGGTGCGGCCGTCCGGTGCAGGACGGAGCCGACCGTGATCACGGCACCGGTTCCCGCCGTCATCATGGCGGGCAGGACCTCGCGTACGTACAGGAAGACCGATGACAGATTGACTGTCATGACGGAGTTCCACTCCTCCAGGCTGGTTCGGTGCAGCGGCCGGCCCTCGGTGATGCCGACACAGTTGACCAGGACGTCCACGGCGCCGCTCGCCGCCTGCGCCACGCGTACCGCCGAGACCACCTCCGCGGCGTCGGTCACGTTCGCGCGTCGATAGGTGACACCCGGAAGTTCGGGGTCCGTGATGTCGACGCCCACGACGCGGAAGCCGTCGGCGACGAAGCGAGCGGCGATGGCGCGGCCGATACCTCCGGCCGCTCCGGTGATCAAGGCGGTACGGGTCATGGGCGGTGCCTCACAGGTAGCTGTCCGTGTCCCCGGGCAGGGCGAGGAGGGTTGAAGTCGGAGGGGAAGAGTATACGATCTACGAAACTCCCTCAATCGTGCCTCGGAGGCATCCGTGCGACCACACGACTTCCTTTTCGCCCTGCAGACCCAACGGGTCATGGCCATCGTCCGCGGGGCGGACCCCGAGGCGGCGCTCGCCACGGTCCTGACCCTCGCCCGGACCGGGATTCCGCTCATCGAGGTGTCATTGAGCGGCACGGACGCGGTGTGGGTGATCGAACAGGCCCGCAGTGTCCTCGGGCCGGAGGCGCTCCTGGGGGCGGGCACCGTGGTGACATCCGAGGACGCCTGGCGGGCGGCCAAGGCGGGCGCGGGGTACGTGGTCACACCCGGCCTCAGTGACGCCGTCGGCACGTCGCGCGCACTCGGACTGCCCGTCCTCGCGGGCGCGGTGACACCCACGGAGGTCGCGGCCGCGCTCGCGCAGGACGCCACCGCGGTGAAGCTCTTCCCGGCCGGGGCGGTCGGCGGGGTGGAGCTGCTGCGCGCGCTCCGGGCGCCCTTCCCCGACGTTCCGTTCGTGCCCGTCGGGGGCGTCGACGTCGTCCGAGCACGCGAGTACCTGGAAGCGGGCGCCGTCGCGGTCGGTGTCGGCTCCCCGCTCGTGGGGCGAGCCGCCGACGGCGATTCCAGCGGACTCGCCGGACGGGTGCGCGCCTTCCGTGCCCTGACCGGGGTGGTGGCATGACCGACGTACTGACCTTCGGAGAAGCGCTGGTCACGCTGCGCGCCGACCGGCCGATCCGCAGCGGCGGAGCGCTGCACATGTCCGTCGCCGGAGCCGAGGTGAATGTCGCGATAGGCCTCGCCCGCCTCGGCCACCGTGCGCGCTGGGTGGGATGCACGAGCCGTGACGAGTTCGGAGCGCTCGTGCTGCGCACGTTGCGCGCCGAGAACGTCGACGTGGCGAACGTGGAGCAGGCCGAAGGGCCCACCGGGCTGGCCGTCTTCGAATCCCGCATCGCGGATGTCACCCGCGTGTCGTACCACCGGTCCGGGTCCGCCGGTTCGCGGCTGACTCCCCGGCACCTCAAGGCACCCCTGCGCGAGGGGGCCAGGGTCGTGCACATGACCGGCATCACCGCGGCCCTGGGCCACGGACCTCTACGGGCCGTGCGCACAGCTGTGTCGGCCGTGCGGGCGAGCGGAGCCACGCTCTGCCTGGACGTGAACTATCGCGCCAAGCTCTGGTCCCGGGAGACGGCCACCGCCGCACTGCGCCCGCTCGCGGCGCAGGCCGACATCCTGGTGGCGTCCGACGACGAACTAGCCCTGGCCGCGCCGGGCGGCACCGTGACCGAGGCGCAGCAGGTGGAGGCCCTTCTGGCGTGCGGTGTCCGGGAGATCGTCGTCAAGCGGGGGGCCGAAGGCGCCGAAGTCTTCAACGCCTCGGGTGCCGTTGCCCGCCCCGCCCTCGACGTGCCCGTGGAGGACACGGTGGGGGCCGGGGACGCCTTCGTGGCCGGCTATCTCTCGGCCCTCCTGGACGGCGAGCCCATCGACCGGCGCCTCGAACGCGCTGTGACCCTGGGCGCGTTCGCGGTCGCCTCCCGAGGAGACTGGGAAGGGCTTCCCGTGCGGGAAGAGCTCGGGCTGGTGCACGCCGTTCCGGGCAGCACGCTCCGATGAGGGCGGCAAGGGTCGCCAGGCGGTGGCGGCCCTGTGTCGCGGACCGGTATCAACTCGCCGAAGGCGCCCGATGGTTCGACGGCCGGCTGTTCTTCGTCGACCTTCTCCGCGGCGACCTGTACAGCTGCCGGGAGAGCTCCGGTGGCAGGCCGGAGCAAGTCCTCGGTCTCGGTGTGCCGCTGGGGGCGGTGGCGCCTGCCGCCGTCGGGCGAAGGCGGGGCTGGATCGTCGCGGCCGGCGTCGGCATCGCGCTGACCGACGGCCGCGGCGCACCGGAGTGGCTGGCGCGGCCCGGCGACAGAGCCGACCGGGCCATGCGGATGAACGACGGAGTCTGCGATCCGGCGGGCCGGTTCTGGGCCGGCAGCATGGAGGTCCACGCCGCACGGGACGCGGGCTCGCTCTACCGCACTGATCCCGACGGCACGGTCCACGAGGTGCTCGACCGTCTCACCGTCCCCAACGGGCCTGCCTTCACCGCGGACGGACGGCTCATGTACCTGGCCGACAGCGCCCGCGGCACCATCACGCGCTATGCGGCGGACCCTGTCACGGGTGCGCTGGGCCCGCCCGAGCCGTTCGCCGAATTCACGCTCGCTGAGGGCCGTCCCGACGGCATGACGGTCGACGATCACGGCAACCTGTGGGTGGCGCTCTGGGGCGGGGGACGCGTCCTGTGTCTGGGGCCGGACGGGAGGCGTCTACGCACCGTGCGCCTGCCCACGCCCCACGTCAGCAGCATCGCCTTCGGCGGCGGCCGGATGTATGTGACGACGGCTCTGCATCGTCTGGAGAGGCCGGGGTTGCTCGACGGTGCCGTGCTCGCCAGCGCGACCGCCGTGACGGCGCCACCGGCGCTGCCGTTCGGGGCGACGCGGCCGGCTCATGCCCCGGCCGAGCCGTAGAGCCCCGCCGGTCACAAGCTGAAAAATTTCCCGCCGCACCTCTGGACGTTATTTCGTATACGGAATACCTTCAGCCTTCGCTGGATGTTCTTCCTGGCGTCCGGTCTTCCTCTCTAGGCGGTGTACGTCCCCATGAGCACGTTCTCGACCCCCAGATCCCCGGCGGTGAGCCGGCCGGAGCCCGCCGGCCGGCGGCGCACGATGGTCGCCAGCACAGTCGGCACGGTGATGGAGTGGTACGACTTCAATCTCTACGGCCTGGCCTCGGCGCTGGTCTTCGGCCCGCTGTTCTTCGGGTCGTCGTCGACCGGCGCGACCCTCGCCTCCTTCGCCACCTTCGCGGTGGGCTTCGCGGCCCGCCCCGTCGGCGGCATCGTCTTCGGCCACATCGGCGACCGGGTCGGCCGCAAGTACGTCCTGCTGGTCACGATGCTGGTCATGGGCCTGTCGACGGCGCTGGTCGGCATGCTGCCCACACACGCGATGATCGGCGTCGGGGCCCCGATCCTGCTGATCGTCCTGCGCATCGCCCAAGGCATCGCGGTCGGCGGCGAGTTCGCCGGGGCGACTCTGCTGACCGTGGAGAACGCCCCACCGGGGCGGCGCGGCCTGTACGGAGCGATCCCCGCGATGGGCACCGGAGCGGGCTTCGTCCTGGCCAGCGCCGTCTTCGGCCTGATCTCCCTGCTTCCCGAGGACGCCTTCCTCCAATGGGGCTGGCGCATCCCGTTCCTGCTGAGCTTCGGCCTGGTGATCTTCGGTGTGTGGGCCCGCCGCGGTATCGAGGAGACGCCCGTCTTCGCCGAGTTGGAGGAGCAGGACGACAAGGTCCGCTTCCCGCTGCTGCACACCCTGCGTACCCAGCCCGGCGCGGTCGTACGGACCATGGGGATCACCGTCTCCGGGTTCGTGTGGGGCTACCTGATCCAGGCGTTCACACTCGCCTACGCCACCAGCACGCTGGACATCCCGAAGTCCACACTGCTGTGGGCCATCGCCCTCGCCGCGACCCTGGAGATCGGGGCGATCCCACTGTGGGGGCTGGTCTCCGACAAGATCGGCCGGCGGAAGACGGTCGCCCTCGGCCTGCTCGCCACCGCCGCGTTCGTCCATCCCTTCTTCCAGCTCCTGGAGACCCGCAGCACTCCGCTGGTCTTCCTCGCCTACGTCATCGCGATGCCGATCTGCAAGGACATGGTCTTCGGGCCCCAGGCCGCCCTGGTGGCCGAGCAGTTCGACGCCAAGGTCCGCTTCAGCGGTGTGAGCACCGGCCGTGAGATCGGTGGCGCGCTCTTCGGCGGCACCGCTCCCTTCATCGGCACCGCCCTGCACGCCTCGACGGGCTCGACCGCCCCGGTCGCCCTGTACGTCGTCGCCGGCTGCGTCGTCACCCTCGTCGCGGTCTTCACCGGGCGCGAGACCGCCCGCGACTGACCGGCACCCGCACCGACGCCGGGCGGCCGCCCACCCGCCCGGCGGCACGATCCACTGGAGAAACCACCTCATGTCCTCGCACCCCGTGCGCATCGCCAAGATCGAGGCCCTGGCCCTGTCCGCCAGCTTCGACGAGCTCTACGACTCACCGGACGACGTGCCCGACTGGCTGCGCTACCCGGCCTCCAGCCACCTCGTCCTGCCACGGCGCGGCCAGTACGCCACGCTGGTCAAGGTCCATGCCGAGGACGGCACGGTCGGCATCGGCGAGTGCTACGGGCTCCCTTCCCCCCAGGTCACCGCGACCGTCGTCACCACCGTCCTCGCACCGCTCCTCATCGGCCAGGACGCCCTCGCGACCACCGCGGTCTGGGAGCGCCTCTACCAGGGCCAGGCGGCCGGCGGACACAACCGCGGCTTCTACCTGGAGGCCCTGGCCGGGATCGACCTCGCCCTGTGGGACCTGCGGGGCAAGCTCGCCGGTGTCCCCGTGCACCGCCTCCTCGGCGGCCCGGTCCGGGAGCGGATCGACTGCTACGCCAGCCCGGTCGCCCTGCACGCCGACCCCGCCGACTCGGCCCGCCAGGCCCTCGGATTCGTCGAGGAAGGATTCAAGGCCCTCAAGGTCAAGATCGGCCGCGGTGAGCGCACGGACCGCGCCCATCTCACCGCCGTCCGCGAAGCGGTGGGCGAGGACATCGACATCCTCACCGACGTGAACTGCGCGTACGACCTCGACCAGGCCACCCGCGTCGGCGGCGTCCTGCGCGACCTCGGCATCTCCTGGTACGAGGAGCCCCTCCAGGTCGACGACCTGGCCAACCTCGGCGAGCTGCGCCGCCGTACCGGCCTCACGATCGTCAACGGCGAGACGCACTTCACCCGCTTCGACCTGCGCGACTCGCTGCTGAACCGGGCCATCGACGTCTTCATGCCGAACGTCGCCCGTTGCGGCGGCTTCACGGAGGCCACCCGGCTCGCCGCCCTCGCCTCGGCGTTCCACGTCGACATCGCCCCGCACGGCGTCGGTTCGGGAGTGAGCCTGTGCGCGGCGCTGCAGCTCTGCGCGGCCACCCCGAACCTGCGCACCTACGAGTACAACCGCCTGCCCAACCCGATCCGCGAGCGCATCCTCACCGACCCGCCCGAGTTCAGGGACGGCGCGCTGACGGTCCCCCAAGCTCCCGGCCTGGGCGCCGAGATCGACGACGACGTCGTCGACCGCTACACAATCGCCCGGTTCTGACCCACCGCCGGGTCAGCGGCGTCCGGCCACGGGACGGCCGGGCGCCGCAGCGAAGTACTTCCTCCATCCGCCTCTCAGACACCTGGCTTTCAAAGGAGATCGCACAGTGTCCACACACCGAAGCCGCCCGAGCCGCAGGAAGATCATCGGCGGAATCGCCGCAGCGGGAGCCGTCGCCGCGGTCAGCCCCTTCGCCGGGGCCTTCAGCGCCCAGGCAGCCGCCTCCGGCAGCTATGTCATCCGGTACGACAAGAAGCGTCAGCAGACGATCCTGGGTCTCGGGTTCGAGATCCAGTCCGACTCCATCGGCTCCAAGAACGACGGGCTGCCGAAGGCCGTCAGCGCTGTACCGTACGACCTCACGCAGTCCGAGCGAACCCGGTTCTACCGGCAGATGCTCAAGGCGGGGCGTTCGGACCGCGGCTTCCGCTACTGCCGCCTCGCGATGGGCCTCTACTACCGGGGCCTCGACGACTCACGCCGCCATATGCGCGGGCGCTACCCCGAACAGGACGAGCTGCTCGCGGACATGATCAAGCAGGCCGGCATCGAGGGCACCTCCGTCGAGTACTGGTCCCCGGCACCGGCCTTCAAGAGCAACAAGTCCTACCTCGGAGGAGGCAGGCTCGCCTCCTTCGCCCGCAAAGACCTCGACGCGCTGGGCGACGCCATGGTGGCCGACCTGGATCACCTCACCGGCAACGGCATCCCGGTGTCCATGTGGGGACTGCAGAACGAACCCCGCCACAACAACATCCAGAATTATTCGCACTGCCACTACAACGCCGACCAGTACCTGGCCGCCTTCAAGGCCGTGGCGCCCAAGGTCCGCGCCAAGTACCCGGATGTCATGATCATGGCGGACAGCATCGACGGCTGGTCCGGAGCCATCGGGAAGAAGCTCTCCAAGGACCCCGACGCCATGTCCCACATCGATGCCTGGACGTACCACCGCATCGGTACCGACAGCAACGAGCAGATGACCAGGAACTTCCGGTCGGGTGCCGCCGGAAAGCCGGTCTTCAACAACGAGTTCGAGTACCTGGACTTCAAGACCTCGGACTGGCGCTGCATCAACACCGCCCAGTCGATCATGAACTGGATGGTCTTCCAGGACGCGCCCACCTGGTTCTGGCTCCACGCCCTCAAGCCCATCGGCAACGGCGAAGGGGCCGGCTACTCCCTCGGCTTCTGGCGCCCGCCGTCCGACAAGGACTTCTCCCGCTACCCGGACCTGAAGCCGGGTCACTGGACCTGGAACCCGCAGAACTGGAACGCCGTCGCGGGCTTCGTGAAGTACATGCCGTGGGACTCCGTGCGCTACATGGTCGACGAGTCGAAGCGACTGTCGGACCAGCGGATCATGGCCTGGAAGACGCCTTCCGGCAAGGAGGTGTTCGCGATCACCAACCGCTCCGAGACCGAGTCGTTCACCTACACCGTGGACACCCAGACCTCCGCGTCGTTCGAGGGGCACCGCTACGGCCCGAAGACGAACGACCAGCGGATCGGCTCCAAGAAGGGCCCCAAGCTGACGCTCACCGTTCCGCCGCTCTCGATCGAGTTCTGGGTTCGCGGCGCCTGATCCCTCGCCTCCTCTCGTCCACATTGGAGAACGCACCATGGCACGACCCCGATGTCGTTGGCTCACAGCCGTGTCCCTGGCGTCCGTATCCGCGATCACCGCCTCGGCCTGTTCTCCCTCCTCCGGTGGCTCCACCGGGTCGGCGGGTGACGGCAAGGGAACGGTCGAGTTCTGGTCCATGCCCTACTGGATCGGCCAGGACGACAAGGTCAAGGAACTCGTCGACGACTTCAACGCGTCGCAGAGCGATGTGAAGGTCAACCTGACCCAGCTCGAGTGGAAGGACGGCCGCGAGAAGATCAAGCAGGCGATCGCCGCCGGCAAGGGCCCTGATGTGTGGCTCATGAACAACGGCCTCGAACTCGACTACCTCAAGGCCCGGTCCCTCGCCCCGCTCGACAAGCTCGGCTACACCGCCGCCGACACCGCGCGGTTCAGCGACCTCGTCGAGGTCAACGAGTACGAGAACAAGCTGTACGGCGCCCCGCTCTACTTCGACGCCGGCGTCATGCTCTACCGCACCGACGTTCTCAGGAAGTACGGCTACGAGAAGCCTCCCGCCACCTGGGAGGAGCTCAAGCGGACCGCCTCGGCGATCACCGAGAAGTCCGCAGCGGACGGCGGCAAGATCAGTGGCTGGCAGTTCAAGGGCATGGACGACCACGTCAACGCCATCAACTCCACCTGGGAGAGCTTCCTCTGCCAGGCCGGCGGCAGCCTGACCTCGCCGGACCACAAGAAGTCGACGCAGCACACCGAAGCCGGCAAGACCACGATGAACTACATGCGCTCCTTCTACCAGGACAAGACGTCCCCGGTGGGAACCAGCGCGCTCAACGGGTTCATCGACGGCAAGGTCGCGATGTTCTCCTTCTTCCAGTCCGTCATCGCCAACGTCGAGGCCGGCGGGGACAAGACCGAGGGCAAGTGGGCCGTCGCCCCCATGCCCAAGGGCCCCGAGAGCGGTTGCTCCATGGTCGGCGGCCACAGCCTCGTCGCCAACGCCCAGGGGCAGGACCTCAAGGCCGCCGGCACCTTCATGAAGTGGCTCGCCTCGCCCGAACGCAGTGTCCGGTACATGGACTTCCACGCGATCTTCCCGTACGACCCCGCCAAGATCGATCCATCCGTCAAGGCGACGTACGACAAGAAGATCGCCGGTGATCCGAGCTGGAAGCCCATCCTGGAACAGGCGAGCCGCAACTCGCCCGACCTGGTCCTCCAGGACCGGCACGGCTGGGCCACACGGTGGGAGGCCCAGAAGTCCGCGATCGTGGCCGGAGTGAACGGCCAGCTGCCGGTGGACGAGGCACTGAAGAGCGTCGACGGCGAAGTCGGCAAGGCACTGGACGCGGAGCAGTAGAAACGATGCACACCGCGACCGAGCTTTCGCCGAAGCTCACCTCGGACCGTGCGGGCGGCCACCCCGACCGCCCGCACGGCCCCGGGCGCCGCCGGCGCAGGCCCACCGGGGCGCTGGCAGGCTGGCTCTCCGTGGCCCCCGCCCTGCTGGTCATCCTCGGCTTCACCTTCTATCCCATGGTCCAGTCGATGCTGCTGAGCACCGACCGGTGGAACATGCTCGGCCCGAAGCAGTTCGTCGGCGCCGAGAACTACGCCACGATCCTCGGGCCGGGCACCTTCCGCGAGAGCCTCCTCAACACGCTGGTGTTCACCCTCCTCACCCTGGTGGGCACCTACGTCCTGGCCCTGGCCACCGCGATGGCCGCCAACCGTGAACTCGCCTCCGCCCGGATCGTGCGCACCATCACCGTCCTGCCGGCCGTCATCCCCATGGTGGTGGCGGGCCTGATCTGGAAGTGGCTCTACGAACCGGACCACGGACTGATCAACACCCTCATCGGCCTCGCCGGCGTGGACGGAGCGCGCTGGCTGTTCGACAACGACCTCGCTCTGCCGGCCGTGGCGCTGGTCAGCGTCTGGAAGGACTTCGGCATCTACGCGTTGATCCTCCTCGGCGGGCTCCAGCGCATCCCCGCCGAGCTGTACGAAGCGGCCACCATCGACCGCGCGGGGCCCTGGCGGCAGTTCCGCTCGATCACCCTGCCCATGCTCCGCCCCGCCGCGGCGGCGGTCTTCCTGCTCCTCGTCTTCAACTCCTTCAAGGTCTTCGACCAGGTGTGGGTGATGACGGAGGGCGGGCCGGGCACCTCGACGCTGACCGTCGTCACGTTCATCTACACCAAGCTGCTCACCGACGTGGGTGTCGCCTCGGCGGCCTCGGTGGTGCTGTTCGTGATCCTGCTGCTCATCACGGTGATCCGGCTGCGTCTGACCTCCCGGGAGGAGTCATGACACGTCGTCCGGCCGAGGGGCTCCCCAGAGCCCTGTGGCTCTGCCTCATCAGCGTCTTCGCGGGACTGCCCGTCCTGTGGATGGTGCTGACATCACTCCAGCCCATGGAGGAACTCCTCGGCACCAGCGCGCGGCTCGTCCCGGCCTCGGTGAGCCTCGACGCGTACCGCGAGGTCATCACGAGGTTCCCGTTCTGGGAGTGGTTCGGCAACTCGTTCCTCGTCGCGGCCGCGGTCGTCGCGGGCAACCTCGTCTTCGACACGCTCGCCGCCTACGGGCTGAGCCGGATCAGGTTCCGCGGCAGACAGGTCGTCCTCACCCTGATCCTCGCCACGCTGATGATCCCGACCCAGGTCATCCTGGTGCCGCTCTACCTGATGATGCGCGACCTCGGCTGGATCGACACCTACTGGGCGCTCATCATCCCGTTCCTCGCGAGCCCGGCCGGCATCTTCCTGCTCCGCCAGCACTTCGTCACCCTGCCGATGCAGCTGGACGAGGCCGCGGCGATGGACGGCGCCGGCCGGTTGCGCACGCTGTGGAGCGTGCTGCTGCCGAGTTCATGGGCCGCGCTGGGGACGGTCGCGGTGCTCAAGTTCATGTGGACATGGGGAGAGTTCGCCTGGCCCAGCCTGGTCACCAACAACGAGCTGATGCGGACCCTTCCGGTCGGACTGGCCCGCTTCCAGAACCAGTTCGCGCCTCGCTGGGACCTGCTGATGGCCGGGTCGGTCATGGCGGCCGTCCCCGTCGTGCTGGGCTTCGTGCTCCTGCAGCGCCTCTTCGTCCGAGGACTGACCGGCGGCGCAGTGAAGGAGTGAGTAAGGAAGCGGCCGACGGCCAGGTACAGGGATCCCGCCGGGGCCCGGCTAGCCGGATATCGGATACGATGGACGGATGGTGGAAAAGGCCTGGGTCGGGCGACTGCCCGCAGTGAAGAGCAAAGCCGATCTCGTCTACGACAGTCTGCGAGCGGCCATCGCCGAGGGGCAGCT
Source organism: Streptomyces sp. CRCS-T-1 (assembly GCF_024442335.1). Classification (NCBI taxonomy): domain Bacteria; kingdom Bacillati; phylum Actinomycetota; class Actinomycetes; order Kitasatosporales; family Streptomycetaceae; genus Streptomyces; species Streptomyces sp. CRCS-T-1. The sequence continues at coordinate 7,485,499 of NZ_CP101651.1, forward strand.
GCGCCCGGGCGAGCGCGTCAACATGGACGAGCTCGCCCGGGACTTCGGCGTGAGCAAGATCCCTGTCCGCGAGGCGGTCAAGCGGCTGGAATCGGAAGGACTGCTCGTCGCCCGAGTCCATGCCGGCGTGACGGTCGCCGAGGTCGATGTCACCGAGATGAGGGGCGTCTTCCTCGCACGTGAGGCCATCGACGTCCTGGTGGCCCGCCTCGCGGCCGAGAGCGCCGACGACAAGTTGCTGACGAGGCTCGAGGAGACTCAGCAGGCCATGCGCGCGGCGCTGGACGAAGCCGCCCTCGACCGTCTGCCGGAACTCAACACGGACTTCCACCAGGCGCTCGCCGGAGCGACCGGATACCGCATCTTCGGTGAACTGACCGAGCAGCTACTCATGACCATCCGGCGCTATCGCATCGTCGCGCCGACCGACCCGGTCAACTGGCGTGCCGTGATCGAGGAACACGACACCATCATCGAGGCCTTGCGCACCGGCGACCCCGCCGCCGCGGCCGAAGCGGCGCGCGCCCACACCGTGTCGCAGGCGCGCCACGAGGTGGAGAGCGACTGAGGGAGTCCGGGTACTCCCGAACGCGCCGATCCCCGGGGACGTGGAGTCCCCGGGGACATGTGTCGTGTCGTGGCACCGAGCCCGTCGGGCGGGCCGATCGGGCCCGTCGAACGGGCCGGACCGAACCGGATCAGTGGGGCAGCCCGACGGCCCGTTCGCCGCTCCGGCGCTGCTGGATGACGACGGCCACCACCAGCAGAGCGCCCTGGGCGACGTTCTGCCAGAAGGAGTTGATGCCCTCCACGGTCAGGCCGTTCTCCAGGCAGCCGAGCAGCGCGACGGCGAGGAGCGTGCCGCCGATTCCGCCCTTGCCGCCCTTGAGGGCGCAGCCGCCGAGAGCCGCCGCGGTGATCGCCTTGAGTTCCAGGCCCTCGCTGCCGGAGACGGGCTGGCCGGAGCCGGTGCGGGCGGTCAGCAGAACGCCGGCGACCGCGCACACCACGCCGATGAGGGCGTAGACGAAGACCAGGTACTTGTTGATGCCGATGCCGGCGAGGCGGGCGGCGGTGTCGTTGCCGCCGATGGCATACAGGTTGCGGCCGATGTCGGTGTACTTGAGCAGCAGATGGACCGCGAGGGCGGTGACGACCAGGATCCAGACCATCACCGGCAGCCCGGCGATCTTGCCGCGGCCCAGGAAGACGAAGACATCGTCGTTGAGGACGTAGCCCTGGGCCCGCCCGTCGGACAGCAGCTGCGCGAGGCCCTTGTAGGCGGCGAGTCCGGCGAGCGTCGCGATGGTGGGGTTGACCCGGCCGTAGACGATGACGACGCCGTTGAGCAGACCCACCAGCAGGCCGACGCCGATCGCGGCCAGCACGCCGACGAACGCGTGGGAGCCGGAGGTGGTGAAGACCATGGCGCTGACGACGGAGGCCACGCCGACCTGGGAGCCCACCGAGATGTCCAGCCCGCCACAGATGATCACGACGGTCTGCACGATGGCGAGCAGACCCGTGATGGTGGCGGCCTCCGCGATCACCTGCATGTTGGACAGGCTCAGGTAGTTGTCGTTGAGGAGGCCGAACAGGACGAGGACGAACACCAGGGCGCCGATGAGGCTGACGTTCTGTCCACCGAGGCCCGCGAACCGCTTCGGCCGCGGGGGCACTGGGGTTTCCGTGTCCTTGATGTGCGGGGAGGTGCCGGTGATGCTCATGAGGATGCTCCAGAGGCGTCGGCGCCGACGATGTCGTCCGCCATCGCGAGGGCGAGTATGGATTCTTCGGTGGCTTCGTCGCGGTCGAGTTCGCCGGTGATCCGGCCCGACTGCATCACGACGACGCGGTCGGCGAGACCGAGGAGTTCGGGCAGCTCGGATGAGATGACCAGCAGAGCCACGCCCTCCCTCGCCAGGTCGGCGATGATCCGGTAGATCTCCGCCTTCGCGCCGACGTCGATGCCGCGCGTGGGCTCGTCGAGGATCAGCACCTTCGGCTTACGGGCCAGCCATCGCGCCAGCACGACCTTCTGCTGATTGCCTCCGGACAGCTTGCGCACCTCGTGCTCGATCGAGGGGGTGCGCACCCGCAGCCGGTCCACGTACTGCTGCGCCAGTCGCCGCTCCGCACCCCGCCGCACGAAGCGGAATCGGCGCAGCCGGTCCAGGACCACCGTGGAGGTGTTGTCGCGGATCGAGCGGTGCAGGAACAGAGCCTGCGCCTTGCGCTCCTCCGGGGCCAGCCCGAGACCCGCCCGGACGGCCTCGCCTGGCCTGCCCGGCCGCAGATGCCGGCCGTCCAGGGTGACGACACCGCTGTGGACGGGCAGGTCACCGGCGAGGGCCAGGGCCAGCTCCGACCGTCCCGCCCCGATGAGTCCGGCCAGCCCGACCACCTCGCCGGCGTGCACCCGGAGGTCGATGCCGGTGACGTCGTCGGTGGTGACCCCCTGGACGTCCAGGACCAGGCGGCCGGGGGAGACGCGCTCGCGGGAGAACATCGTGGTCAGGTCGCGGCCGACCATGAGGCGTACGAGTTCGCCCTCGTCGGTGGCGTGGGCGTCCTGGACGCCGGCGAGAGCGCCGTCGCGCAGTACGGCGATCCGGTCGGCGAGCTGGAAGATCTCCTGCATCCGATGGGACACGTACACGACCGCGATGCCCTGGTCCCGCAGCCGGCGGATCAGTGCGAAGAGCGCCTCGACCTCGTGCTCGGACAGCGAGGAGGTCGGCTCGTCGAAGGCGATCAGCCGCGCCTGCGTGTCTCCCGTCAACGCACGCATGATCTCGACGAGTTGACGCTGGGCCGGAGTGAGCTCGGAGCCCAGCAGCCCGGGGTCGAGGACGCCGGCGAACCCGAGCCGCTCCAGGTCCGCCTCGACCCGGCGGAGCAGTTCGGCCCGGTCGAACCACCGTCCGCGCCGACGGGGCAGCGAGCCGGCGTAGACGTTCTCGGCGACCGAGATGTGCGGGATGATCTCCGGCTCCTGCGGGATGATCCGGATGCCCGCGGCGCGGGCATCGGCGGGGGAGCCCAGTTCGACGCGCTCGCCGTCCACGACGACCCGGCCCTCGGTCGGTTGATGGTCACCGGTGAGGATCTTCAGCAGGGTGGACTTCCCGGCGCCGTTCTCGCCCATCAAGGCGGTGACCCGGCCGCCGGGGAAGTCGAGCGAGACGCCGCCCAGCGCTTGGACGGCGCCGAACCGCTTGACCACCCCGGCCACGCCGACGGAGCCCGCCGGGGACGGGGCCGCGGCAGGACCGTCGACGAGGCTCGGGCGGTTGTTCGGATCAGGTGCTCTGGTCATGTGTCGGTTCACCTCGAAGCCGTCGTGCGGTGGGCAAGGGGACCCCGGCCGGTTCGCTGGGGGAAGAGGCCGGCCGGGGCCCGGAGGGCCGGTGGTCGCAGTGGTGACCACCGGCCGGCACAGGGGGTCAGCCGCAGGTGAGTCCGGCCTTCTTCCAGCTCGTGGAGTCGACCATGGTGGTGGGGGCGAAGGCCTCGAGCGGGAAGTCCATGCCGTTCTTGAGCTTGTCGTACATGGTCTGGACGGCGAGCGCGCCGACGTCCTTGCCGTTGATGAACAGCGCGGCCTTCATGCCCGTCGGCTTGTCCGACTGCCACTCCTTGCAGGCCAGATATGCGCCGAGCCCGACGCCGACGACGTGGGCGGGCTTGACGCCCGCGTTCTGCAGCGCCGTCACCCCGCCCATGACGTTCTCGTCGTTGCAGCCCCAGACGACCCAGTTCTTGACGCTCGGGTTGGCGGTGACGGTGGCCGCGATCTTGTCCTGCGCGCCGGTCGGGGTGTTGTCGGTGGCGACGTCGATGTTCCTGACGCCCGGCACGGCTGCCTCGAATGCCTTCTTGGCCCCGGCGACACGGTCGCCGCATACGGTGACGTCCTGCTTCCAGGCGGAGATGACGCGAGTCTCGGCCGCATTCCAGCCGGCCTTCTCGAACTCGGCCGCCGCACGCCGGCCGACCTCCTTGCCCATCTGGGAGCCGCTGAAGCCGACCCGGGGCACGAGGTCGCCCTTGGCGCAGGCGGCCGGGTCCGGGCCGGTGGTGCAGATCTGGTCGTCCGAGGTCAGCAGGGCGATCCTCGCGTCCCTGGCGGTCTGGACGACCTGGGGGCCGACGGCCGGGTCCGGCACGACGACGATGACGCCGTTGGTCTTCTGGGCGATGGCCGACTGGACCTCGCTGACCGTCTTGTTGGCGTCGTTGCCGAGGTTCACGACCTTGAGATCGATACCGAGTTCGGCGGCTTTCGCCTTGGCGCCGGCGGCCTCGCCGACGAAGTACTCCTGATCTCCCTGCTTCTGAAGGTACGTCAAGGTGATCTTGCCGTCGGCCTTGGCGACGGTGTCGTTCTTGGCCTCCTCCTTGCCGGAGGAACAAGCGGTCGTCGTCAGGCCCAGCGTGAGTAACAGGCTTGCGGCCACGGGGGCATGGCGGTGGGACAGGGGCATGATGGAGGGCTCCTTGGATACGCACACCCGATCCGCCGGGCAGGCGGAAACGAAACACGGGTGGGAAGAGGCCGCGAGGGCGCCCGTCGTGGTGGTCGGTGACACGACGAGCGAACGATCTGGCGAAGCGGGCTGCCCGCTTCTGGGCCAAAGTCAACAGATTCGAACGCGGCGTGGATATGACATCCCTGAAGCTCCGTCATGTCAAGACCCCTGGTCGCTTTGCTTCCGCGGCAGCTCTCCGGCGAGGTGAACGGACCGGGGATCTGGCCGAGTTCAGGGGATTGACGTCCGCTCTACCGCACTCTACGTTCCATTCTGTTTGTTAATGGTTGGTCGTGTGTACGGTTTCTCGAACACATTCCGTCGCCGACGCCTCCCACACCCTCGCGCATGCATGCCGCTGGGCTCTCGCCTCAGCCTGGCTTCCGTCCTCATGCCCCGGTGGTCGCCGCTGCCATCGACTTCGCGAAACCGATGAAGGGACCTTCATGACCCACAGACGTGAACTCGTCATCGCCGCCACGGCACTGGCCATGACGGCCGGCCTCGTCACGGCGACCGCCGGCCCGGCCTCGGCGTCGGCGCGGAACAGTTGGACCTCCGTCCAGCCCGGCGCGGGGCCCACCGGCTGTCGAGGCGTTCGAGCGACCGTCGAGCTCGACGGAAGCGGGAATCCGTCCTTGAGGGCTTCATGGAACTGCAAGCAGGTCTTGCGTCCGGCGCCGATCGGTCTGGTGACCGACGACACCGACTTCGGTTCCGGCCTGGACTTCGTCAGCCGCGCGGACAAGAAGATCACGCAGACGTACCGGACCACCGTCGGCAACTCCCGGGTCCGCAAGCGCACCGCCACCGAGACGCGCCTGGTCTTCGCCAAGGGCGGGGAGCGGATCACCGTGACCGTGCGCACCTCCGCGGACGGTGTGGCGTTGCGCTACGAGGTGCCCTCCGGGGCGACCGTTCTGCGCGAGGCCACCTCCTTCGAACTCCCCGCCGACGCGCAGCTCAGCCACGACACGTTCTCATCCGCCCACGAAGCGCTCTATCGCACGTCAGCCGTGTCCGCTGTGCCGACCGGCGAGTACGGGATGAGCATGTTCGGCAGCCTGGCCAACGGTGCCCGGGTCCTGCTCTCCGAGTCCGGTGTCGACGGCGGTTACTCCGGCGGGCGCTTCACTCACGAACGGGGAACCGGCCGATTCACCGTGAAGCTCGCCGATGCTCGGGTCGTGCGGGAATCCGCGTTCGCCACACCGTGGCGGGTCGCGGCGATCGGGAGCACCGAGACCGTCGTGGAATCGACGCTGGAGGACGACGTCGCCCCTTCGTCCAAGGTCAGCGACACCTCGTGGATCAAGCCGGGCGTCGCGGCCTGGCCCTGGTTCGACGGCAAGCACGCGACGCAGCGCGACCTCGCCAAGCTCAAGGGCTGGGCCGACTACGCCTCGACGCAAGGCTGGTCCTACCTGCTGGTCGACGACGGATGGAAGGGCGTCACCTGGATGCCCGAACTGGTCGAGTACGCCAAGGCCCGTGGTGTGCGCATCATGCTCTGGTACCACTGGAAGGACCTCGACACGGAGTCCGAGCGTCGGGCCGAGTTCTCCAGGATCGGCGACTGGGGTGTCGCCGGCGTGAAGATGGACTTCATGGGATCGGAGTCCCAGGAGCGCCACCGCTGGTACGACGAGGCGTTGGCGGACGCGGCCGAAGCCGAGCTGGTGGTCGACCTGCACGGGTCCCGGCTGCCGGTCGGCGTGCACCGGACATGGCCGCATGTGCTCACCACCGAGGCCGTGCGCGGCGAGGAGTACAACACCGGCCGCACCATCGGGCACGTCACCGCGGTTCCGTTCACCCGGGGCGCGCTCGGATCGGCCGACTACTCGCCGATGAGCTTCCAGCGAGCCAACCCGAACAGCGACGGCGCGGAACTCGCCCTGGGCGTGCTCTACGAGAGCGGTCTGATGCTGCCCGGGAGCAGGGTCTCCGACTATCGGGCACGGCCCGAGGCTCAGCGCTGGCTGCGACAACTGCCCACCGTCTGGGACGAGACCGCATTCGTCCAGGGCGACCCGGTGGGTGGCGCGGTCATCGCTCGCCGTGCGGGGGACCGCTGGTTCGTGGGTGCCATCACGGGTGGGGGCGCCGGCACCCTCACGTATCCGACCGCGTTCCTCGGCGGTGGGCGCTGGCACGCCGAGATCACCACGGACGGTCCCGACGGTCTCGTGCGCTCGAGCAGGATCATCCGGGCCGGTGACTCCCTGGAAGTCCCGGTTGTGGCCCGGGGCGGCCATGCGGTCAAGCTCACGAAGGTGGCCGCGTCGCCGAGCGGCTACCGCACCTTCACGCCTGTCGGCGGCGACGACGTGATGGCCGTCGAGGGCGGTGCGGCCGGATGCGGCGCGCGCATCGTCCGGGCCCCGGGGGACGGCAGCGCGGGCCGCCGGTTCCGGCTCGCACCGGTGGGCGACGGCCATGTGCGGGTCGTCAGCGAAGGCAGCGGTGAGGACGTGGTCGTCCAGGGAGCCTCACGCGATGCCGGCGCCAAGGTCGTCCAGTGCGAGTACGCGCAGGGTCCCAAGACCAACGACGAGTGGCTGGCGGAGGACGCCGGCAGGGGACGCGTCCGCTTCGTCAACCGGTACAGCGGGCTCTACCTGACGAGTGGCTCCAGCCGGGGTGACCAGTTCACCCAGCGGCCGTTCGACGGCTCCGACCGGCAGATGTTCAGGCTGTCCTGAGGGATGGTGGCGGGTAGATCGTATATCCGATATCGTAGTTGGACTGGGTCGGTCGGGCCCGGTCCTTCACTGACCCTCCGCAGCCCCAAGGAGCAGCGCATGCCTCAGTCCGAGCAACGCGGCGTGCGTCGCGGATTGTTGCTCCGGCGCGCCGTTCCTGATGGGCCGGCGATCGAGGCGGATCTCCTGCCCGGCCTCTCCGTCGCCGCCTGAGGCGGGGCTCTTTCGAAGGCATCTGCGATTCCTTGCCGTACCTCGATACATCCCATGTCTCGCTCTCTGAGGCCTTGATCGGCATCCACTCGCATCCCGTCACGCCTTGAAAGGGCGGTGGCCATGAACCTCATCACCAGGGTCGGGCGCTGGACGTGCGTGGCGCCATCCACAGGGCCGCCGCCGCTGGCGTGAACGCCGTGTGGGATCGCGCCTGGCCTCGGTGGCCGATCACCTGTACCTCGACGGCCCTGTCCGGAGCCGCTCCGCCAGGAGCTGAAGCCCACCGCCACCCGCTGCGCCCCCCGCCGTGCTCGCTCACCTCACCCGCCTCTCCGCTCCACACCCCTGGATGGCAGATGCGATACCACCGACTCGGCCACACCGACTTGATCGTCTCCGAACTCGCCTTCGGCGCCGCCCCGTTGGGATCGATGTTCGGTGTGTTCGCCGAGCAGGACGGCGTCGACGCCGTCCGTACGGCCCTCGACGCGGGCGTCAACCTGTTCGACGTCGCCCCTTACTACGGCGCCACGACAGCCGAGACCGCCCTCGGCGATGCCCTGCGAGGTGTCGACCGCGGCACCTATCTGCTCGCCACCAAAGTGGGGCGATACGGCCTGGCGGACTTCGACTTCAGTGCCCAGCGGGTCAGACGCAGCGTCACCGAGAGCCTGCGCCGCCTCGGCACCGACCACCTCGACCTGATCCAGTGCCACGACATCGAGTTCGGTTCGCCGGCGCAGATCGTCGGAGAGACCGTTCCCGCACTGCGCGCACTCCAGACCGAAGGACTCGTCGGCCACGTGGGTATCACCGGATATCCGCTGCCCACGCTCGCCCATGTCGCCGCCCGAGCCCATGTCGACACCGTGCTCTCCTACTGCCAGTACACCCTGCAAGACCGGAGGCTGGCCGCCTGGGAGGAGTACTTCACCGCGTGCGGAGCGGGCGTCGTCAATGCCGCGCCGCTCGCCATGGGGGCACTCACCCGGCAGGGAGCGCCGGACTGGCACCCCGGCTCCTTCGCGTTGCACGCCCGCTGCGCCGAGGCCGCCGATCTGTGTGAGGCCCTCGGCGGCGACCTCGCCAAACTGGCCTTGCAGTTCTCCGTCACCGCCACTCCCGCCGCCACGACGGTGGTCGGTACCAGCAGCCCTGACGAGGTCCGCCGCAACGTGGCCTGGCTCGCCGAGCCCATCGACCAGGAACTGCTCCGGGCCGTGGAGACCTGTCTCGAGCCGGTCCGCGACCGAGGCTGGAGCAGCGGTGGGGTCGCCGGCCCGAGCTGACCTCGGCCACAGCCCCACGGGGCCCGACGCCCTCACCGCTCATCGACCACCCACCATCGGAGGCCCCGATGCGCCAAGCCACCTATACCGGCAAGGGGACGGTGCTCGTCCGCCCTGCCGACCCGGTACCGCCCGCCGCCGGACAGGTCCGTATCGATGTCGCGTACACCGGTATCTGCGGCACGGACCTGCACATCCTCCACGGCGCGATGGACGGCCGCGTCACCCCGCCCACCGTCCTCGGCCACGAGATGGCCGGCCGGATCGCCGAGATCGGGGACGGTGTCACCGGCTGGAGAGCGGGCGAGGCCGTCACCGTGATGCCGACCGTCTCGTGCGGTGACTGTCCTGCCTGCTCGGCAGGGCACGCCCATGTCTGCCACCGGCTCGTCTTCCTCGGCATCGACTCCGACGGAGCGATGCAGAACAGCTGGACGGTCCCGGCCGACCTCCTGGTACGCCTACCGGAGAGCCTGCGCCTCGACCACGCCGCGCTGGTGGAACCCACCGCCGTCGCCGTTCACGACGTGCGCCGCGCTCAACTGAGGCCCGGAGAGAAGGCCGTCGTGTTCGGCGGCGGCCCGATCGGAGTCCTGATCGCCTCCGTCGCCCGCCGGGCCGGAGCCCAGGTGCTCATGTTCGAACCCAACGCCCAGCGTCGGGCCATCGCCCAGCGCCTCGGACTGACCTGTGCCGATCCACATACCGGCGATGTCCGTGGCTTGGTCGAGGAGTGGACCGAAGGCGTGGGCGCGGCAGTCGCCTTCGAGGTGTCCGGCTCCGCCGCGGGTGTCACCTGCGCCGTCGACTGCCTCCAAGTGCACGGACGTCTCGTGGTGGTGGCCATCCACCCCGTCGCGCGTGAAGTCGACCTGCACCGGGTCTTCTGGCGGGAGCTGACCGTGCTGGGCGCCCGGCTCTACTGGCGCCAGGACTTCGAGCAGGCCGCCCGGCTGCTCGCCGCGGGCCGTGTCCCGGTCGGCCTGATCTCCAGGATCGAGCCGCTCACCCGCGCCGAGGTCGCGTTCGCCGCTCTCGACTCCGGCTCCGGCTCCGGCGTGATGAAGGTCCTGATCGACTGCCGGAGAAGCGAAGGGAACGAACCGGCATGACCGCCGACCCACACCAGCGGCTCTTCGACCTGAGCGGTCGGCTCGCGGTCGTCACCGGCGCCAGCCGGGGCCTGGGCCTGGCCATCGCCGAGTCGTTCGCCGCCGCCGGAGCCGACATCGTCGCCGTGAGCGCGAATCTGCCGGACTCCGGCAGCGAGGTCGCCGAGCGGGTCACCGCCCTCGGACGGCAGTGCCGTACGCTGCGCGCCGACTTCGCGGACCGGTCGGCCGTCACGGCTCTCGCCGCCGAACTCGGCGGCCTGGAGCGGCCGGTGGACATCCTCGTCAACAACGCCGGCACCATAGCCCGCGCACCCGCCGCGGAACACAGCGACGCCGATTGGGATCACGTCCTGGCCGTCGACCTCAGCAGCCAGTTCGTCCTCGCGCGCGAGATCGGCCGGCAGATGCTGCGCCGAGGATCCGGAAAGATCATTTTCACCGCCTCGCTCCTCAGCTACCAGGGCGGAATCTCCGTCCCGGGCTACGCCGCCGCCAAGTCCGGCATCGCCGGCCTCACCAGGGCCCTGGCCAACGAGTGGGCGCCCCGGGGCGTCAACGTCAACGCGCTCGTGCCCGGATACGTCGCCACCGACAACACCCGTGCCCTGCGCGAAGACCCGCGGCGCAACGCCGCCATCCTCGACCGCATCCCCGCCGGACGCTGGGCCACGCCACAGGACATCGCCGGTACCGCCGTCTTCCTCGCCTCTCCCGCCTCCGACTACGTCCACGGAACCCTGCTGCCCGTGGACGGCGGCTGGCTCGGCCGGTGACCGCCGACCGATACCGGCAAACCCGAAAGGACAAGCCCGGACCGCCTCCCATCGCTGTGCCGTTCGCTCACCCCTCGCGCCGAACCGAGCAGAGGACCCATGAACACAACCCACCCACGACCTTCCCCGGACCACCCGGCATCAAGAGACCGGCTTGCCGTCCGCACCGGCTGGCGGGACTTCCTCAGCGGGCTCGACCCCGTGTGGCAGGCCGTCCCCACGGGCTTCCACGACGGCCCCTTCCTTGGCAACGGCGGTCTCTCGGTCTCCCTGCGCAGGCCCAGACACGCCACCCGGCTGACCCTCGTACTCGGGGACAGCCGGGTCCGCGACCACCAGGAGGCCGGCGGCCCCCTCTGGGGCGGGACACGATTACCCATCGGCCGCCTCGTCCTGACGACGCGGGGGGAGCTCACAGGCGTCGACCTCCGCCTCTCCCTCTGGGACGCGGAAGTCGCCGGCACCGTCGAGACCACCCGCGGCGCGGTCACCATCAGGGCGTTCGTCCACGCCTCGAAGGATCTCCTCGTGGTGAACTGCCGTCCGCTGCGGGGCGCGGAGCAGGTGTCCTGGAGGTTCGTGCCTCAGGCGGCCGTCCCTCCCCGTGAGGCGTTCTACCCCGAGCAGCGCCCGACCGGGCTCAAGGACAACCCGCTGCCCGTGCTGACCAGACGCGACGGCGAGAGCGTGTGCACGCAGGATCTGGCGTGCGGCGGACGTACCGAGACCCGTTGGCGCACCCGTACCGAGCCGGACGGCGAGACCACCACCCTGCTGTGCACGGTGGCCCACAGCGCCACCGACCCCTCGGCGAGCGACACGGCGGTCGCCGTCATGAACGACGCCGCCGAGCTGCCGACCGACCGGCTCGTCGCCCCCCATCGCGACTGGTGGCACGCCTACTACCCGAAGAGCTTCCTCTCGGTCCCCGACGGCCGGTTGCAGAGCTTCTACTGGATCCAGATGTACAAGCTGGCCTGCGCCACCCGCGCGGACAGGCCGGTGCTCGCCACCAACGGACCCTGGCTGGAACACACCCCCTGGCCCGCCGCCTGGTGGAACCTCAACGTCCAGCTCGCGTACTCGCCGATCCACCCGACGGGTCGCACGGAACTCGACTCCCTGCGTACCGCGTTGGAGAACGGCGAAGCCGGACTGCTCGCCTCGACCCCGCCCGCCTACCGCGGCGACTCCCTGGCCATCGGCCGCTCCAGCCAGGACGACCTGCGCAGCGAACCGGCCGGCGTCCCCGGGCGGACCGAGGTACTGCCCGAGACGGGCAACCTCCTCTGGGCCCTGCACAACGCCTGGCTCGCGTACCGGCACACCATGGACGAGACGTTCCTGCGCACGACCGTCTTCCCCCTGTTGCGCAGAGCCGTCAACTACCACCTGCACTTCCTCACCGAGGACGACTCCGGCCACCTGCACCTGCCGGCCACCTACTCGCCCGAGTACGGCATCACGGCCGACTGCAACTACGACCTCGCGCTGCTGCACTGGGGGTGCGGGACGCTCCTCGACGCAGCGGCCCGGCTCGGGATCACCGACCCGCTGGCGGACCGGTGGCAGCACGTCCTCGATCACCTCACTCCACCGCCGCGGAACGCTGAAGAAGGCCTCCTCATCGGCCGCGACCTGCGGCTCACCAGCTCCCACCGGCACTACTCGCACCTGCTGTGGTTCCATCCACTCCACCGGCTCGACGTCGCCGACCCCGGCAACCGGGCCCTCCTGCTGCGGACCATGGAGCACTGGCTCGGCCTGACCGGCGAACTCCAGGGCTACAGCTTCACCGGGGCCGCGTCGATGCACGCGCTCCTCGGTGACGGCGATACGGCACTGGTCCGGCTCGGCGAGCTGCTGGACATGTATGTCGAACCGAACACCATGTACGCGGAGACCGGCCCGGTCATCGAGACACCGCTGTCCGGCGCGCAGAGCCTGCACGACATGCTGCTGCAGAGCTGGGGCGGCGTCATCCGGATCTTCCCGGCCGTCCCCCGTGCCTGGGCGGACGTGACGGTGCACGACCTGGTCGCCGAGGGCGCCTTCCGGATCAGCGCCCGCCGGCGTGACGGTGTGACGCGCTGGATCCGCGTCCGCAGCGAGGCGGGGGAGCCCTGCCTTCTCGCACCGGGCCCCCTCACGGGCGCCGCGGCTGTCCGCCCGCTCGACGGGCTCCCCGGACCGACCACCTGGAACCGGGATGACGACGGCCTGCTGCGGATCAGCCTTCCTCCCGGAGCCGAGTGCCTGATCACCGGTACCGGCGACACCCCCGACCTCACCGTCGAGCCCGTCGACTGCCGCACGTTCCGCTGGGGCCTGCCCCTTTCCTGAAGCGCCCTCGGGCCGCACCCCACCGCATCCACCTGATCGACCATCACCGAACAGGACACGCGTATGACCATCACCGCCCGTACCAGAAGAATCGCCGTCGTAGCTGCTCTCGCGCTCGCCACCGGCACGCTGAGCGGCTGCGGCTCCTCCTCCGATGACGAAGGCGACTCCCTCACCTACTGGTCGATGTGGAACCAGAACGAGCCGCAGGCCAAGGTCATCAAGGCGGCGTCCGACCAGTTCACCAAGGACACCGGCATCAAGGTGAACATCCAGTGGCAGGGCCGGCAGGTCATCCAGAAGATCACCCCGACCCTGAGGAGCGGCGCCGCGGCAGACCTGGTCGACAACTCGGTCAACGCGCTCGGCACGCTGGTCTCCGCCGGTCAGAACGCCGACCTCAGCCCGGTCTACACGGCGACGATTCCCGGCGAGAACAAGACCGTGGCCGAAGTCATCCCGGAGAAGTACAAGGCCTACCTCAACGACAAGAACGGCAAGCCGTTCATGGTGCCGTACTCCGTGGCCACCGAGGGCGTCTGGTTCGACGCCGCCAAGTACCCGGAGCTCGCGGCCAACCCGCCGAAGACCTGGGAGGACCTCGTCGAGAAGCTCGACGGCATCAAGGCGACCGGTGTCGCCCCGATCGCCCTGCCCAGCAACGACCCCTACTGGACCCTGCTCACCCTGCAGCGCCAGTTGGGCACCGAGGGCGTCCGCGAACTCGCCGCCGACAAGTCCGGGGCCGCCTGGGACGACCCCGAGGTCCGCGCCGCCGTGAAGAAGGTCGAGCACCTGCGGGACCACCACTTCATCAAGGGCTACGAGTCCACACAGGGCACCCAGGCCCAGACCAGCTGGGCACAGGGCAAGGCCGCGTTCTATCTGAACGGCACCTGGGTGCCCGGCGAGAGCAAGCCCAACGTCGACGCCGACTTCAAGTACGGCAACTTCCAGCTCCCCGCGATCGACGGCGGCAACACCGCGGTCGGCGTCAACTTCTTCGGCTTCGCCGTCCCGAAGACCGCCAAGAACTCGGCGGAGGCACAGAAGTTCATCGCGTACTTCATGAACAAGAAGCACCTGACCGGGATCGCCACCCAGGCACTCAACATAGCCCCGCGCCCCGACGTCCCCGCGCCCGAAGAGCTCGCGGCGGTCGCCAAGGCGCTCGACGGCAACGACGTCTACGCCGATCAGGCACGGTTGTTCGTGGACTACGCGGCCTGGGCGACCAAGGCGTACACCCCGAACGTGGTGCGGTTCATCCAGGGCGTGACGAGCGCGGACGAGTTCATCGACCAGACCAGGCGGGCCTCCGTCGACTTCTGGAAGGCCAACCCGTGAGCGCGACCACCCGGTCGCCGCTGGAACGTCGCCGGGGACGGATCTTCGCACCGTTCCTGGCGCCGGCCCTGGCCCTGTACACCGCGCTGTTCATCGGGCCCACCCTGTACTCGCTGTACACCAGCTTCACCGACTGGGACGGGATCAACTCCCCCCAGTGGGCGGGCACCCGGAACTACAGCCAGCTGCTGAACGACCCCGCCTTCCGCTCCGCGTTCGGCAACACCCTGAAGATCGTGTTCGGAGTCGGCGCCGCGATCTTCGTGCTGAGCTTCGGCTTCATGCTGATGCTCCGTGAGATGCGGGGCCGCCGGGTGATCCGCGGGGTGATCTTCCTGCCCCACATCGTCTCCTCCGTCGTCCTGGCGATCTTCTGGGGCGTCCTGCTCAGCCTGGACGGCTTGCTGAACCAGGCCCTCGACGGGATCGGGATCGACCCCGTGGAGTGGCTGAGGCCGGGCTGGACGATGAGCGCCGTCCTCGTCGCCCTGGTCTGGATCAACACGGGCTACTACGTCACGATCCTGATGGCCGGCGTCGACCGGATCCCCGTCTCCTTCTACGAGGCGGCCCGGCTCGACGGCACCAACGCCTGGCAGCGTTTCAGGTATGTCACCCTGCCGCTGTCCTGGGACGTCACCGCGGCCGCGGCCGTGCTCTGGACCATCACCTCAGTGAAGATCTTCGAGTTCATCCTCGCCTTCGGCGGCAACCAGGGCGCTCTGCCGCCCACCTACCAGTGGAACAACGCCATGTTCGTCTACGGCGAGACAGTCGGCGGCATCACCCCGGTGAACCAGTTCGGATACGCGGCCGCGTCAGCCGTGACGACCCTTGTCTTCGTCGCGGTCCTGGTGATCGTGCTCCGTCGCCTGATGCGCCGTGAACCGCTGCAGTTCTGAACCCGTCAGGAAGGAACCCGCGATGACCACCACCGTCGCGACCCAGCCGGCCGAGCCCCGGGCCCCGGCCAGGACCCCCCGCCGCAGACGCCTCGCGCGCGTTCTCGCCCGCCTGCCGGGAACAACCGCCGTCTGGCTGTTCACCGGTTTCTGCCTGTTCGCCTTCGCCTTCATGCTGATCAGCTCGTTCAAGGCCAGCAGGGACATCCTGGAGCGCCCCTGGTCCCTTCCCGCCACCCCGCGTTTCGAGAACTGGGCGACGGCCTGGAACGACGGCGGCTTCGGGCCGGCGTTCATCAACTCGACGGTGCTGGTGGTCACCGCGTCGGCCGTGACCGTCGTCATCGCCGGTCCGGCCGCGTACGTGCTGGGCAGGAGGCCCGGCCGGCTGTCCAACGGCCTCAACCTGTACTTCGTCCTGGGCCTGGGCATTCCCGTCCAGGTGATGGTCCTCCCGCTCTACGCGCTGATGAACTCCCTGGAGCTGATCAACAGTCTGTTCGGCCTCTTCGTGCTCTATGTGGTCGTCTCCTTGCCGTTCACCGTCTTCCTGCTGACCTCTTTCTTCGCCTCGCTGCCCGCCGAACTGGAGGAGGCGGCGGCCCTCGACGGGGTGTCCGCGGCGATGACCTTCTGGCGGATCATGCTGCCGCTCGCCCGCGGGGGCCTGCTGACCGCGACCCTGCTGAACGCGATGGGAATCTGGAACGAGACTCTTCTGGCGCTGATGTTCATCCAGACCAACGACAAGTTCACCCTCCCCCTGGCCCTGCTGAACTACTTCCAGCAACAGCAGTTCACCGGCGCGGACTTCGGCGCCCTCTTCGCCGGGGTGTCGATCTCGATCCTCCCGATGATCGGCCTCTACGCCTGGCTCGGACGCCGCATCACCGAGGGCATCACCATGGGCGCCGGCAAGTGACCACGAGGGCGGGCGCCCGGGGCACCGGCGCCCGCCCCTGACCTCTCCATCGCCGACATATCGAATTCGATGTCATTCGATCGAATGATAGATTTCCTTGTGTTGGGCAACCAGGGGAGGGGCGCCATGTCCGCTGCCGCCGACAGGCGCAGAGAGGGGATCCTCGCAGCGCTCCAGAGCCTGGAGACGATCCGGGTGACGGATCTGGCACAGCACCTGAACATGCCGGCGGTCACGCTGCGCCGGGACGTGGCGGCACTCGCGGAAGCGGGTCTTGTCAGCCGGTCCCATGGGTCCGTCTCCCTGCCGGCCAGAGAGGCGGGAGGGCCGGCACTCGGCCTGCTCGTGCCGACGGTGGGCCAGTACTTCGGAGAGGTGATCGCTGGTGCGCGCGCTGCCGCCGGAGCCGCGGGCGCCCACCTGACGCTCGGGATCTCCTCCTATCAAGCCGAAGCCGACCGCGCCCAGGTGGAGCAACTGCTCGCCACGGGCGTCGCGGGGTTGCTGCTCGTTCCCAACTGGACGCCGTCCCGGTCGGCGGACGACCTGCGCTGGATCGGTGAACTGCCGGTCCCGGCCGTCCTGGTCGAACGCCGGGCGCCGCACGGAACCCCTCTCGCCGAGCTGGACTCCGTCGGCTCCGACCACCACCACGGTGTGTTCATCGCCCTGCGGCACCTGGCCGCGCTCGGGCACGCGCGGGTCGCCCTGGCCGCTCGCAAGGACACCTGGACAGCCCTGCAGGTGCGCGGTGCGTACGCCGAAGGCTGCGTGCTCCTCGGACTGCCGGCCGAGCCGGTGATCGACATCGACGAACCCGCCGCGCATGCCGAGGACATCGCCCGCCAGATCGTCGAAGCCGTTGAAAGCGGCGTGCGAGGCGTACTCGTCCACAATGACCAGGACGCCCTTCAACTGTCCCCGATGCTGCGCGACAAGGGCCTGCGGATCCCCGAGGACATCGCGCTGGTCAGCTACGACGATGTGGTCGCCGCCCTCGGTGCCCCACCCCTGACCGCTGTCTCACCGCCGAGGCACGCCGTGGGCGCCGCGGCCGTCGAGCTGATCCTGCGCCGGCTCAAGAGCGACCCGGCGCTGCCCGTCCACCATCTCGACCTCCTGCCGGAGTTGAAGGTCCGAGCTTCCTGCGGCGGCACACCGAGCGCGTGAGCGTGACTGCCCCACCCTCATCGAGTCAGAGCGCGTAGCAGCGATCATTCGCTCAATGTTCGGTCTTTTGATACGAACATGTTGACTCGCTCAAACGCTCTGCCTACGGTGCGACACGGGCCCCTCACTCCTCCCCGATCCGGGAGTCCGACCATGCTCCTGCCTGCCGTACTCAGACGCGTCTTACTCGTACCGCTGACCGCCGTGATCCTCGCTCTCCAGAGCCTCTTCCCGGCCGTGGCAGCGACTCCCACCACCTGGTATCTCGACTGCTCGGCATCCCACGACGGCACCGGCCGCCATGCCAGCCCCTGGAACAGCCTGGCGACCGCCAACGCCCATCTGTTCCGGCCCGGTGACCGGTTACTGCTCAAGCGCGGTGCCACCTGCAAGGGCACGCTCAAGCCGCGAGGCTCCGGCACGGACGGCGCGCCCATCACCCTCGCCGGCTACGGCGCGGGCCGCGGCCGCCCCGTCGTCTCGGGCGACGCCGCCACCACCGAGAAGGCCGCGGTCCACCTCCACAACGTGGAGCAGTGGGAGATCCGCGACCTGGAGATCACCTTCCCCGACAGCGCCACCACCAGGCGCGAGCGCAACGGCCTCCTGGTCGAGATCGCCGATCTCCCGGACGGCGTCGGCACCCACTACGTGGTCGACGACGTCTCCGTGCACCACGTCGACGGCGACGCCACCAAGTGGTCCAACGGCATCCAGTTCCGCGTCTCCGGCACCACGAGGCCGACCAACTTCGACGACGTCCTGGTGCAGAACTCCCGGATCACCGCCGTGGACCGGGAAGGCCTCACCAACCGCACCACCTGGATGTGCAGGCCGATCTACGGCTCCGGCGACGGCTGCGGATCCACCGTCAACTGGCGTGCCAACACCGGGATCGTCTTCCGTGGCAACAACATCAGCGACACCGGCGGCGACGGCATCGTGGTCCGTGCCTCCAGCCACGCCCTGGTCGAGCACAACACCGTCCACGACATCGCGATGCGCCCCATGGGCTCCAACGTCGGTATCTGGACCATCAACAGCGATGACACCCTCATCCAGCACAACGAGGTCCACCACGTACGCAAGCTCCCCGGCAACGGCGACGGCCAGGCATTCGACTCCGACTACGGAAACAACCGGGCGGTGTTCCAGTACAACCACAGCCACGACAACGAGGGCGGTTTCATGCTCTTCTGCGGCGGCTGCGGAACAGGCTCCAGCAGTCACGGCACCGTCGTCCGGTACAACCTCAGCCGCTCCGACAAGGGCCGGGTCTTCGACGTCACCAAGGACGACAACGCCAGGGTCCACAACAACACCGTCTATCTCCCCGCAGGGTCGCGCACTGCCGTCGTCCACCAACGGGCGGCCACCACCAACATGGTGCTGAGCGGCAACATCTTCTACAACCTCGGCTCCGGCGGCTACTCCGGACCGAAGTACACGCCCTCCGACTTCCTCTGGAACGGCAACACCTTCTACGGCAACCACCCGGCCGACCAGCCGATCGACGCTGCCGGGAACACGGCGGACCCGAAGATCGAGAACCCCGGCGGCACGAGGCCCGGCGACTACCGGCTGACACCCGGCTCCCCGGCGCTCCGCGCAGGAGGACCGGTCGCGGCGGGCGCCACCGAGGACTACTTCGGATCACCCGCCCCGGGAGTCTGCCGCCCCGACGCGGGGTTCCACCAACTGAGCGACTTCGACGACGGCGACTGCCCGGCCCCCGACCTCGCCATCGACTCCGGATTCGAGTCGGGCACCCTCGCTGCCTGGTCCCCCTACGGGAGCGTCGGCGTCGTCACGACCGGCACACACAGCGGACTCCACGCCGTACGAGTCGGTCCGGCTCAGGCCGCCGTCGAACAGGTCGTCCAGCTCAAGACCCGCACCAGATACCGGCTGAGCGGGTACGGGAAGGTCTCGTCCGCCGGCACCCAAGTCTCGCTCGGGGCCAAGGGATACGACAGTGCCGGCTCGTCCACCCGCCATGTCTTCACCGGCACCTCCTACACCAGGGGTTCCACCACGTTCACCACCGGTGCCACGTCCGACACCGCCAGGATCTACTGCTACGCGCGCTCGGGCACCGGCAACGGGTACTGCGACGACATCACCCTCAAGGAGAACTAGCCGCCCCCCAGGCCAGGTTGGAGACCCATCCGCCATGCACACGGCTCAGCGAACAAGAAGCCGCAAAGCTCCCTGGATCCGGGCCGTCACCGGTCTGATCGTCTGCTGCGCACTCCTCTTCAGCGGGACCACCATGCCGGCCGCCACCGCGGCCCTCGCCTCGACGGAGATCACACTCGACGGGGACAGCGCCGGACGAACCTTCGACGGCATCGGGGCGATCAGCGGCGGCGGTGGCAACTCCCGCCTGCTGCGCGACTATCCGGAGCCGCAACGGTCACAGATACTCGACCACCTCTTCAAGCCGGGCCACGGCGCGGCCCTCCAGATGCTCAAGGTGGAGATCGGCGGCGACACCAACTCCACCGACGGCGCCGAGAGCAGCCACCAGCACAGCCGGGACACCGTCAACTGCGCTGCGGGATACGAATGGTGGCTGATGAAGGAGGCCGAGCGGCGCAATCCGTCGGTCAAGCTCTACGCCCTGTCCTGGGGCGCGCCCGGTTGGATCGGCAACGGCGACTTCTGGTCCCGGGACATGATCGGGTACCTGATGAACTGGCTCGACTGCGCCCGGCAGCACGATCTGTCCATCGACTACCTCGGTGGCTGGAACGAGCGTGAGTACGACGCCGCCTGGTACAAGGACCTGGCCGCCACCCTCAGAGCGGCGGGCCACACCACCAAGGTGGTCGGCGCGGACGACAACTGGGACATCGCCACCAGCATGCGCGCCGACAGCGCCCTCCAGGACGCCGTCGACGTCATCGGTGCTCACTACCCGTGCGGGTACCGGTCCCCGATGACCAACTGCGCCACCACCACCGACGCACTGGCCACCGGCAAACAACTGTGGGCCGGCGAAACCGGCTCCGACGACGCCAACGCCGGAGCACCGGCCATCGCACGCGGCATCAACCGCGGATACCTGGACGCCAGGATGACCGGCTTCCTCAACTGGCCGCTGGTCGCCTCCCTTTATCAGAACCTGCACTACAACACCATGGGCCTCGTCATCGCCGACCAGCCCTGGTCCGGGGCGTACAGCGTCGGACGCAGCACCTGGGCCACCGCACACACCACGCAGTTCACCCGGCCCGGTTGGAAGTACCTGGACACCGCGTCCGGCTACCTCGGCGGCAACCGCGCCCACGGCAGCCATGTCAGCTACCGGGCGGCGGACAAGTCGGCATGGAGCACCGTCTTCGAGACCATGGACGCCGACGCCCCGCAGAACGTGACCCTCAGAACGGCCGGCGGCCTGCCGGGCGGCACGCTGCGTGTCTGGTCCACCGACCTCTCGGACCGCACCACCACCAGCCACCTGGTGCGCGAAGGCGACCTCACCCCCACGGCCGGGGCCTACACCCTCACCCTCCGGCCCGGCCGGATCTACACCGTCACCACGACCACCGGCCAGGGCTCGGGAACCGGGACCGGTCCGATCCGCTCACCACTCCCGCTGCCCTACGCGGACAGCCTCGCTGGCACCGGGCCAGGCCAAGAGGCGCGCCTCTTCTCCACCATGAACGGAGCCTTCGAGACGGCGCCCTGCGCCGGCGGGCGCGCCGGCCGGTGCCTGAGGCAGCAGGCCCCGCTCTCCCCGATCCGCTGGACCGACGAAGCGAGCAATCACCCGTACACCCTGATGGGCGGACTGCACTGGGCTGACTACACGGTCGGTTCGGATGTCCTGCTGGAAGAGCCGGGCACCATCGAGATCCTCGGCCGTGTCGGCACCCAGCGCCGCAACAACAAGGGACTGAACGCCTATCACCTGCGTCTGTCCGACACCGGCCGCTGGTCGCTGCAGAAGACCGACAGGAACTGGAACTTCACCAATCTTGCCGACGGCAGGATCGCGCCCCCCGGCACCGGCACATGGCACCACCTCGCCCTCACCTTCGAGGGCGACACCATCACCGCGCGCATCGACGGCACCGAGGTCGGCACCGTCAGGGACGGCAGCTACGGCGCCGGTCAGATCGGGCTCGGCACGGGCGGCTACCACGGCGCACAGTTCAGCGGGCTGAAGGTCACCCCCGGCTCCGCTACCGCCCTCGACGGCACCTACACCCTGGTCAACGCCAACAGCGGCAAGGTGCTCGACGCCCACGCCCGGGGTACGGCCGACGGGACGCCTGTCGTCCAGTGGGATGCCCACGGCGGCACCAACCAGCGGTGGCGCCTGACGTCGACCGGTGACGGGTACTACACGATCACCGGCGTCGCCGGCGGGAAGGTCCTGGCCGTCTCCGGGAACTCGGTTCTGCCCGAAGCGCCGCTCAACTTGTCGACCGGCGACAAGAGTCCTGGTCAGCAGTGGCTGGTGGCACGGTCCGACTCGGGTGGCTTCGTCCTCGAGAGCCGCCTGCACGGCCAACTGGCCGAGGTGGCGAAGGCGTCGAAGGCCGCGGGTGCCAAGGTCGTCCAGCGGCCCGCGAGCGGCAGCTCGCACCAACGCTGGAATCTCGTCCCCGTCCGCTGACCAGGGGGACCGAGCCGATTCTCTGGCCCGTCCCCGGACCGGCCTGGTGGCAGCCGGACCGGGGACGGGAAGCGCGCCCGGTTGGGGGTAGCAGAGGCGGGCGGCTTGTCGAGGCGATGCGCCTCGGCGTCGTCCGTTCGATACGGCTCCTTTCCTTCGCGGATCAGGTGCGGTTCTGGACGGAGCGGAGGACCGATCCTCTTCGGTCGGTCACTCCGTCCGGCGATCTCCAGCTCCGCGGTGCTGTTCCCTTCGACCGGTGTCCTGCTTCTTGAGGGGTTCTCGTGGGAGGGACCTGGAAATCCGCACCCCGTCCCGGTCGTTTACCAATCCTTTACCGTCGTTCGGGTTTCTTGGCTTCATGCGCGCCATGCTGTACCTTCGCCGGGCGATCTCCAGAACTCCTTCCGATGCATCCCTGCCCCCGGGTCCTCCAACGTTGGAGAGCACGTGGCAAGGA
Source organism: Streptomyces sp. CRCS-T-1 (assembly GCF_024442335.1). Classification (NCBI taxonomy): domain Bacteria; kingdom Bacillati; phylum Actinomycetota; class Actinomycetes; order Kitasatosporales; family Streptomycetaceae; genus Streptomyces; species Streptomyces sp. CRCS-T-1. The sequence goes on from NZ_CP101651.1 coordinate 7,507,900, forward strand.
ACAAGCACAAGGCGACGCGCATGGCCGCGATCCCCGTGGCCATGGCCGTTGCGGCCGCGCTGGGCTGGGCAGCTGTCGGTATGCCCGGGTGGGCGAGCGAGGAGCAGGCGGAGAAGAAGGCTCCGCCGGCCGCCGCCGTCACGACGCCCCCGGTCGCCTGCGACCAGCAGGACAGTTCCAACAAGGGCTGGTACCAGCCGGTCTACGTTCACCGGGCAGGCAAGGACCCGGCGGCCGGAGTGAAGAGCGTCCGTCACATCATGTGGAGCGCCGACCAGATCTTCGAAGCCAGTGCCAAGCGCTTCGGCCAGGGGGACAGCCGCCGTCTGCGCTTCGTCCAGGACAAGGACTGCCAGATCGACGTCATGAGCGTCGCCGTCGACGGCTTGCCGGGCAGGCCCTCCTTCCCCCAGGCCCGCATGAAGGCGGAGGCGGCCGTGGCCGCCGAGATCCGCAAGGCTCCCGCGGCGGTCAAGAAGCGGTTCAAGCGCACCCGGCCGGTGTACTTCTTCGACACCAAGCCGCGTGGCTGCGGTGTCGCCACGACGCCGAAGGCACGCCTGCGATCCTCCATGTTCAGAGGGCGGGCCGCTGTGTCGTGGGGCTGTGCGACCGTCCCCGCGGTCACGCATGAGATGGTCCATCAGTTCGGTGTCAGTCACTGCGACAACAAGCGTGACCAGGGCGGCGATCCCATCTGCCGTGGATACGACCGCTCCCCGCGCTGCAGTGACCTCATGGCGAACGTCTTCCTGGACTGCGCCAAGGACGAGTTCTCCTACTTCCGCCCCCGGCCCGAGTCGGGCAGCATGCTGGCGAAGCGGCCCGGGTACAACCTCGCCAACAGCCCTTATCTGATCAAGGATCAGCCGGCTCCCGCCCTCGAGATGCGGCTCGCCGGGAAGCGGGGCGGAGTCTGCCTGGGGAGCGGCGAGGGTGACTCGGTCGTCCAGCAGGACTGCGGCTCCGGCGACAAGCAGGTCTGGTCGAGGGCCATCGGCAAGGACGGCTACCTCACTGTGGCGCTGAAGGGCACCGACAAGTGCCTGACCGCGCCGTCCGGCAAGAGCAAGACGGCGCTCACCACCTGCGAGGCCGGTGACAAGCGTCAGGAGTGGTGGATGCCTTCGGGGCGTGGGAACGGAGCCGACGTCTATCAGCTCGTCAACCGCGAGACCCGTAAGCCGCTTCGGATCGAGGGCAAGGGCGAGGGAGCCTCTGTCGCCCCCTCCGGCCGAGGGCCGGCTGCCGGGTTCCGGATGCTGCTGACCAAGTGAGCGGCACCTGAGCCGGGTGCCGACTCGGCACCCGCCTCAGGGTGACCCGCGGGGCACGGCAGGCGGGAAGCCGCCGTGCCCCTTGCTCCCTGGATCCTTCTGCCCCACTCCTCGCCTGGCCCCGCCCTGCCCACATTCCCGCCCCGTTCCACCAGGAGGTGGCCTCGATGCCGCCACGAACTCCCTTCGCACTCACCCGTCGCGCAGGTGACAACAACGTGATGCCGATGACCCGTTGCTCCGTGATGCTTCTCGCGGCCGTCCCTCTCGCCCTCTCGTGCACCGTCAACGGCTTCGAGGCGTCCGGAAGCACCACCCTGCCCGCCAGGGACACCGCCCCGGCCACCTTGTCCGCCTACGAGCTGCCGCCAGGCATGATCAAGAACACCTCCAAGGGCAACCCCACCCAGCTGCACGGCATCCTCGGAATCCCCAAGGGGCCGGGGCCCCATCCGGTCGTCGTCGTCCTGCACGGCTCGCACCCCACCTGTGCCTGGCCCGGGAAGACGGACGCGGTGGCCCGCGACGCGGTCCGTGCCCCTTGGCCCCTGGTGTGCGGCCGGCCGGGGGCCGAGTACGACCCGGGGAAGTACGGTCCCGACTACGTGCGTCACAACGCCGGCCTCTCGTACTTCGTGGAGGCCCTGAGCCGCAAGGGCTTCGCCGCCGTCTCGATCGACGTGAAGAGCGCGGAGGCCTGGTACACGGGCGAGCCCTCACCGGCCAAGGGCTACACCCAGCTGATCGACACACATCTGAAGCTGCTGGCCGACCTGAACGAGGGGACCGGCCACGGTCTGAACCTCGAAGGCGCCGAGGGGCGCATCGACACCTCCCGGGTGGGGCTCGTCGGGCACAGTCGCGCCGGTGGCTACGTCCTGAACAGCACAGCGGGCAAGCGGCCCGGCCTGTTCGCCACCGTCGCCGTCGAGCCCGCCGAAGAGGTCGACAAGGCCCCCCACACGGTGCCCGTACTCAACCTCCGCGGCGCCTGCGACGAGGACACGGGCCCGAACGCCGGACTGGACACGATCAAGGCGCTGGCCAAGTCCGGCACCACCGACGTCGTTGCCGACGTCCGGCTGCCCGCCACCGGCCACGCCATGCTCAACACCAACCTCTCCTCGGTGAAGGAGAAGGGCGGTGTCGGCGACTGCTCGGCCGCCCAGGTCGCCAGGCCGGCCGAGGCACGCGACCAGGCTGCCCAGCTCGCCGCCTCCTTCATGGCCCAAGCGCTGCGCAAGGCCACCACGTACACCCTTCCCGCCCTGGCCGGCCCGCCTCCGGCGGGCCGCAATCTGAGCAAGCGCGGGCCTGCCCTCCGCTTCAAGGCCTCGAGCCCGCAGTCCTACGCCGACCCACGGCGAATCCCCACGACCACGTCCGAGGAACGCCTGCTGCCGCCCGTACCCAAGGGGCTCAAGGTCGCAAAGGGCGGAGAGCCCGAGGCGTGACCACGGCGTCCACTTCGGCAGTCACGAACGAAAGACGAGACCGTCCGCGGTCCCCGTCGTTCTCGTCCACGGGTCCGTTCAGGGCCCTCCAAGGGGAAGCCAGATGCCGATGTCCACAGCACAGAAACGCTCCATCGTGAACTGGACGGATGAGGAACTGGCCGCGCCCCTGCGCCGCGGCGAGTCCGGCGACGAGCAGCTCGCGGCGCTGTACGAGCGTCACCGCGGGGCCGTCCGCTCCTATGCCGTGTCCTTCTGCCGAGACCGCTACACGGCTGACGACCTCACCTCCGAGGCGTTCACGCGAACGATCGACGCGATCCGAAAGGGCGGCGGCCCTCGTGGGCCGTGGCGGCCCTACCTGCTGACCGCGGTCCGTCACATAGCCGTGGACTGGGCCGCCGACAGGAACCGCACCCAGCCGAGCAGTCAGGTGCAGGACCGGGTCGACGAAGCGCCCGGGGGAGAGGAGCTGACGCTGGACCAGGAGGAGAACCATCTGGTCGTGCAGAGCTTCCGACGGCTGCCCGAGCGCTGGCAGGCCGTGCTGTGGTACACGGCCGTGAAGGGCGAGCCCGCCGCCACGGTCGCGGGCCGCCTCGGCATCAGCGCGAGCGGAGTCGCCTCCCTGGCCGAAAGGGCCCGTGAGGGTCTGCGTGAGGCCTACCTCAGCGTCCATGTGCACGACAACGGCGTGGAGGACTGCGGGCGTTACGGCCGACTCCTCGCTTCCGTCGTGCGGCGCAAGGCGAGACGGCCGGGCAGAGACCTGAAGCGTCATCTGGCCGACTGCGGCCACTGCCGCCAGGCCCTGCACGACCTGACCGACCTCAACTCCCGGCTGAGGGCCGTGCTGCCGGGAGCGATTCTGTTCGACGAGAGCGTGAGAGTCCTGATCGCCAAAGGGGCGGCGGCCGGGGGGCCCGGCCCGGCCTGGGCAGGCGGCTCCACGACCGCCCTCGTCAAGGGGGTGGTCACCGTGGGCACTTCGGCCGCTCTCGGTATCGGTGGCTACTTCATGCTCGCTCCGACCGAGACGCCGCTGCCGGCGCCGCGACCGCCTCAGTCGGCGTCAGCCTTGTCACCTTCACCTTCACTGTCACCGTCAGCAACGCCCGCCCCCGAGACCCCGCCGGGCCTTCCGACGGAGAAACCGACGCCTTCCCGCTCCCGTCCGGTCGCGCCGTCGACGGAAACGGCCGAGCGAGTACTCCTGGAAGGTCTTCGTACGACACTGCGCTCCGTCCCCGATGGGCGCTGTCTTGAGCCGACCGCGCCCCACGCGGGCTCCGCGGTGCGGGGCGGCGACTGCGACGGCAGCGCGGGCCAGACGTGGGCGCAGCTTCAGTTCCTGGGCTCCCAAGTGCTCTTGCGCAACTCGGCGACCGGCCTCTGCCTGCGCGCCCCCGGACCCGGCGCGGCGCGGGCGACCCAGGTGGCCTGTGACCAGAGCGACGACCGTCAGGTGTGGCGAGTGCGGTTCAGCCTGAAGCACAGTTCCCTGGCCGTCAGCGGTGGCGGATGGACCTACCTCACATGATCCGGGCCAGGCTCACGATCAATAAGGACACCAGCTCATGACCCGAGCACAGGCTCGCACCCGCCGTTCCACCCGCCGCCGGTCCGTGCCGTCCGAACAGGACCGACCGGCCGTCGGCACACGCCGAGGCGATGTACAGGCGGGTGGCGGCCCCGGGTCCGGCAGCGCCGGCTCGACACGTCATCCGGGGGTCACCGCCACAGGGGAACGCGTTCGGGCAGCACTCGAGTGCCTGAAGCTGATGGCACTGCGGCAGCGCTGGGCCGCGGTCGGCGACACACTCGTCGTGGATCGGGTCTGCCGGGGCAGCGGTGAGGCGCTCAGCGTCCTCGTCGGACGTCACCAGGCCGCGGTATGCGGCTACTTGAGCACCTGCCTCATGGACCACGCGACAGTGGAGCGGGCCACGGAGGAGACCTTCCGACGCGTCCTCGAGGCGGCCGAGCGAGAGGACGCGCTGGCGATCAACCGGATCCGGCTCCTCGCCACGGCGCGTACGGTGGCCGTCCAGACCTGGAACGCCGATCCCGGAGCCGGTGCGGCCACCCCGGAGTTCCTGGAGTGGATCGCGGCGGGCGGCGCGTGGCCCCTCGCGACTCCCGCGGCGCTGTACGACGCCTACCGGTGTCTCCCCGTCCGCTGGCAGGTGGCCCTGTGGCACATCGCCGTGGAAGAGGACGATCCCGCTCTGATCGGCGACGTGCTGGGCGTCTCGTCCGCGCGGGTCAGGTCACTGGGGCACAAGGCCCGGCATTCTCTTCGGGACTTCTACCTGGCCGCCTACGAACGAGCGGTCATCGACCGCCCGGCGTGCCTCTCCTACGCGCGGGAGCAGGTGGTCCTGGCCAGCCGAGCACCGGGCACGACCATGACCGAACACCCCCCGAACTGCCGCCCCTGCGCCCGCGTGGAGCGGAACCTCAGCGATATCGACGCCGGGCTCCGACGACAACTGCCGGGCATGCTGCTCGGCTGGTGGAACGACGGACGCTACCGGCAGATGAAGGCGCTGGCCCTCCGCGACGGAGACCCTCGTCCCGTGGCTCGACGGATCCGGGACACGTGACCGCGGCCGCCGGCGATCAGTTCCTCGAACGGAAGAGCCCCGCCGGCGTGGCCGAAACGGACACCGACGGGGCATGGAACGGTCCTCAACGCCGCGGCGAGACAGCTGCGTTGCCGTCGGACCGTCTTGCCGGGCTCATGAGCCCGGAGTCCAGAATTCGATGGACAGCGGAGGAACGGTGAGGGTGAGCTTCGGTCCCTTCTGGCCATCGACGCTCACGTTGTTCGTCTCCGCGCGCGGACCGTACCGGTGGCCCGCGAAGGTGCCCCGGCTCCGGGTGTCGACGGTATAGGTGAACGGGTCCTTCTTGGACGCGTTGGTGACGACGAAGACCGGATCGCCCTTGGGCGTCTGCCAGGCCATGATGCGGTGCAGCGGGTCCGGCTTGCCGTCGGCGTTCTTCGGCTCGTCGACGTGGTAGCGGACGGAGTCCCACGGCATGTACCGAAGGAATCCCGCCACCGCGTTCCAGTTCAGCGGGTTGAAGGTCCAGTGACGTGGCTTCACGTCCGGGAACCGGTCGAGGTGCTTGCCGTGCGGCGAACGCCAGTAGCCCAGCGCGTAGCCGGTCGCCTCCGCGTTGGACGTGGGCTTGAGGGCGTGCAGCCAGAACCAGGAGGGCGCGTTCTGGAACGTCATCCAGTTCATGATCGACTGGGCCGTACGGATGGTGTGCTGGGGCGTCACGCTGCCGTAATGGAGGTACTCGAACTCGTTGTTGAACACGGGCTTGCCCACGCGGCCGGAGGTGAAGTCGACCTCTATCTGCTCGGTGCTCGGCGTCCCCACACGATGGAAGGTCCACGCGTCCACGTGACGGACGGCGTCGGGGTCCGCCTTGATCGCCGCGCCGATCTTTCCCTTCCAGCCGTCCTGACTGTCCGCGATGACGAGCGTCTTCGGATACTTCTTCTTGATCTTGGGCGCGACGGCCTTGAAGGCCTTCACATACTCGTCGGGGGTGTACTTGCAGGACGAGTACCTGGTCGACTCGCGGGGCTCGTTCTGCAGGCCCCACATGGAGATCGGCACGCCCCGGGCGGCGAGGTAGTCCAGGTCTCCCACCATGGCGTCGCCGAGGGCATCCAGGGCCTCGGGGGAGAACGAGGCGAGCTTCCCGCCGATGTAGGACTTGTTGCTCTTCCAGCCGGGGGCCGGTGACCAGTACTCGGCGGACACGCCCTCGATCCCTGTCCGCTTGATCATGTCGGCCAGCAGATCCGTCTGGCCCTTGTAGCGGTCGACGAGGTGCTTCTTCGTGGGGTCCAGACCCCGGTGGTACAGCCCCAGGGCCAGCCGGCAGTACCGGAAGCCCCGGTCGCCGCCGCCCATGAGCATCTGCCGGTAGAACCGGTCGCGTTCGCCCTCCGTCAGGTCGTACGGGACGCCGCTGATCACCTTGTCGTCCATGCCGTTGTTGCCGGATCCGATGGAGTCCGACTGGATCTCGAAGCCCAGTCCCCAGATGGTCTGCCGGGGGGACTTGTCGAAGCGGATCGTGTACGCGCCCGCCTCGGCCTTCGACGCGCCCATGGCGTCGGACTGACCGAGCGTCGGCCAAAGAGCCGCTCCCGCACCGGTCGCAGCTGCTCCGGCCAGCACGGTTCTGCGGGGGAACGCTTTGTGGGACGGCATGCGTGGGTCTCCTCAGGTGGGTGGTCGAGTGCAGGGGAAGCTGCTTCGCTTCCAGCTGCTTCTTGAGCGCCTCGCGGTACCTGAACTGACGGGCCACCCAGGGAGGCATCCCGCCTCTTTCCCTGGTCTTTACCTTCTGCCCGGCGGCCGGTCGTTCCTCAGCGCGGTGAAGAGGTCCCGTGCTTTCTCCCGGTCCCAACTGATGGCGCTGCCCTTGGTGGTTCGCACGCCCACAGCGGCGACCGGGACGTTGACCCGCGCCCCGGAGCCGGGCGCCGAGACGCTCTTCATGGCGCGCAGCAGCCTCACCAGATCCCACAGCTCCATGTCCTCGTCCACCACCAGCGTCTCCAGCGCGTCTCGGGTCGCCGGGTAGATTCTGGACGGATCGAGCAGGACGTCCCTCTGGGAGACCTTGTCGGCGAGCGCTGCGAGGAAACGCTGCTGGTTCCTCGTACGGCCCAGATCACCCTGCCGTTCCTGATGCCGCTGGCGGACGAAGGCCAGGGCCTGGGCGCCATGGCGGTTGTGGCAGCCCTTGCGCAGGTTCGCGCCGGACTTCTCGTCCCTGATGTCGCGGTCCAGGCACAGCCGTACGCCCCCCACGTCATCCACGAGGTCGACGAAGCCGCGGAAGCCGATCTCGGCGTAGTGGTCGATACGCAGGCCGGTGTTGCGTTCCACCGTCCGCACCAGCAGCTCGGGACCGCCGATGGAGAAGGCGGCGTTCAGCTTGTCCGGTGCCGGACCGTGGCGCTTCCCCGTCTCGGGCTCGGTGTACGGCGGGAGGACGACCCAGGAGTCACGCGGCAGGCTGACCATGGTGGTGCCGTGCGCGCCGGTGTGCAGCAGGATCATCGAATCCGTACGGCGGCCCTCGGCCGTTCCGGTGTGCAGTTCCCGCCTGGCTCGAGAGGACAGGCCTTCGCGGCTGTCGGAGCCCACGATGAGGTAGTTCGTGCCCGTCCCTCGCGGTGGCCGGTCGGAGATTCCGCCCAGATCCACCTCACGGTTGAGCCTGATATCGGCCCACAGACAGACACCCGGGGGTGTGAGCAGCAGCGCCGAGAGCACGAGGAGCAGTACTCGGCGCAGCGCCCTTCGGCGCCGGGGTGGGGCGGCTGTTCGTCCGCTGCCACGGTGCCGCGGCGCCCGGGACGAGCCGGCGTGCGGCCGGTCGCCGTACCGCTCACGCATGGGGCCCCCTCCGCGCCGGGACGACACCCGGAACCGTCTGTCCAGGGGCCAACTGCCCATGACCTGGCCCAAGACGGCGGGAGCCGCGGTTCCCGGCTGCCCCGTCCTCGTCCCGTCGCAGGGCCTGGTTCGTGAGGTCTCCGCCCAATTGCTCGACGGCGGTCCCGGTCCGCCTGATGCGCTGCCATGTCAGACCGGTGCCGAACACGGCGGTCGCCAGCGACTGGATGACCACCAGATACATGAGCTGCCGGTAGGCGAGGATCTGGAGCGGCAGCGCCCACAGTGCGCTCATCCGCTCACCGCCGAGCCGCAGCGCGTAGCCGGCGCACGCGATCTGCAGACCGAGGAAGCCGGCCCACAGAGCGCCGGCCCAGGCCGAGTCGAGGAAGAGCGCCCCGTACAGGCCGAAGATGTCGACGAGCGGTGCGAACAGGGGCAGCCCGACCTGGAAGACGGTGAGATACGTCAGGGCGCGCCGGGCGAAGCGCCCGGCAACCCCCACTTCGAGCATGGCGCGACGATGCTTGCGCATCGCCTGGAGCGTGCCGTAGCACCAGCGGTAGCGCTGCCGCCACAGCTGACGAAGGGTGGTCGGGACCTCGGTCCAGGCGATCGCGGAATCCTCGTACACCACCCGCCAGCCCGCTCGCCACAGCGTCATGGCCAGGTCGGTGTCCTCCGCGAGGGTGTCCTCGCTGACCCCGCCCACGCCCATCAGCGCCTCGCGACGGAAGGCGCCGATCGCGCCGGGCACCGTCGGCATGCACTCCAGTACCTCGAGCATGCGTAAGTCGAGATTGCACCCGCAGGCGTATTCCAGGTGCTGCCACCGGCCGAGCAGTCCGCGCCGGTTGCCGACCTTGATGTTCCCGCTGACCGCGCCGATGGCCGGGTGGGCCAGCGGCTGGATGAGCCGGTGAATGGCTTCGGGTTCGAAGAGGGTGTCGGCGTCGGCCATCACCACGATGCCGTGACTCGCGCGGGCGAGTCCGTTGTTGAGCGCGGCGGCCTTGCCCGCGTTGCGTTGACGGACCACCGTGACACGGGGGTCAGGGATGTTCCGCACGATCTCCACGGTCCGGTCCGTCGACCCGTCGTCGATGACGATGATCTGAAGCAGGGAGTGGGTGGAGGCGAGCAGCGAACGGACGGTGGACGCGATGCCCACCTGTTCGTTGTACGCGGGAACGAGGACCGTCACCGGCTCGTCGACTCCCCGCAACCACGGCGAGCCGGGGCGGAAACGGCCCAGACGCCGGACGTGGACGCGGGCGAAGACGACGAGGAGGAGCTGGCGGAGCGTGCCGAGTCCGCCCACGATCGCGAGCACCCACAGCGCCCCGTTCGCGACCGCGTGGCTGGCGGTGTCCATCCACGTCAAGGCCATGCCCTGCACCCGCTGGGCCGGCGGGGCCGGCGTGTTGGCGGAGCGGATCCCCAGTCCCGCCGTCACGGTGGTGAACCGGTCGGCATCACGGCCCTGGAGCAGCACTTTGACCTGTCGGTAGGCGGCTTCGGACTGATCGAACTGCCGAACCACGCCCTTCGACGGTTCGACGGACCGCCGGTCGGCGGTGACCAGCAGATATCCGTCCCCGCCCGCGCGCAGGGCCGCCTGCCACTCGGCGCCGCACAGTGTGTCCACCGACGTGGTTCCGGGCATCCGCAGCAGCGTGGTGGTGACGCCCGCGGTGCCGGCCAGTGCCTTCTGGTTGAGCGCCAGTTCGATACCGGCGCGACTCGGCGACGCGGAACCGAGGACGGCACCGGAGTAGGTGTGCAGTCCGATCTCATGGCCTTCGGTGAGGATGCGCCGCGCGAGCTCCGGATGGCGGCCGGCCTCGGAGCCGAGGAGGAAGAAGGTCGCACGCGCACCCTGTTCGCGCAGCAGACGGAGGATGCGGGGGGTCCATACCGGATCCGGTCCGCCGTCGAAGGTGAGCGCCACTGTACGAGCGGGCATCGACGCGGACTTGACCGAACCCCCTCTCAGACGCAGCACCGGCCCTGCCTCGTGCAGCACTCGCGGAGCGGGCGTGACACAGGGCCGGCGGGCCTCGGCGGCGTCGACCTCGTGGGCTGTCCAGCCCTGGAAGAGCAGTGCCGCGGCGATCGCGGCGTACAGCGTCCCCAGGAACAGCCAGTGCACCCGAGGCTGACGTCGTTGCGCGTGCCGGCCCGTCACCGCTCGGCTTCTCGATTCACGTGTTTCTCCAAGAGGGGGTGCTCCGGTCAGTGGGCAAGGGCGTGCGGCTGTGTGTCCCTTGCCATGACGGGGTGAGGCGCATGACGTGAGTCACGCAGGCGCCGACGTTCTGATGAAGTCGGCGCACAACGTTTCCTTGCCCCCCTCCTGGACCAGACGCTCAGCCGACAGAGTCGCCGCGACGGTCGGAACTCAGTCGCTCGCTGTCGCCGCCGTTGTCGTTCCCGTTGTTGTTTCCGTTGTCCTGGCCGTCTCCGGCGCCGTTCTCGTTGCCATTGGCATTGCCGCTGTCCTGGCCGTCTCCCGTGCCGTTGACATTGCCGTTGTTGTTTCCGTTGTTCTGGCCCCTGCCATTCCCGTTGCCCTGGCCGTTCCCGTTTCCGTTGTTCCGGCCGTCGCCATTGCCGTTCCCGTTGCCGTTCCCATTTCCGTTGCCGACTCCGGGCCTGCTCCCGCCGGCCCCTGGCGGGACGACGTCGGTGTCGGTGATTCCCGTGCCCGGGGCGTCGGTCTCGGGCTCTTGTGTGGTGGTGCCGTCCGGGGCGGTGCGCAGCGTGCACACGGCCAGCTCCTCCAACTGCCCTGCCGTGCCGCCGTCGCCCGGCTGAGTCAGAGAAACGATTCTGCGGATGGTCGAGCGTCGTTCGTTCTCCAGGGGAGTCAGGATCTGCTCCCGCGCCAGGGCGGGATCGCTTTCGAGTCGCTCTCTGTCGTCGGAGAAGCGCTTGTCCGCGGCGATGACTTGGGCATCCAGAAGGATCAGAGCCTGCTGCACTTCCCCCGTGTGCTCCGCGGAGAACTGCGGGATCTCACTTTCCACGTCCGGGCACTCGATGACACGTGCCGACGCCTGGTCGATGTCCTCGATGCCGGGAGGAAACGCTGCCGCGGCTTTTTCGCCGGACCTCTGTCCGCTTTCTCCCGCGGAGGCGGAGACACCGGCCATGACAATCCCGCCGCAGCCCACGACAAGGGCCGCCGAGAGGGCGGCCACTCGGATCCCGGGCATCGAATTCATGCGCGATGCGTGCTTCATGATTTCTCCCGTCGTGCGATTCTTTTCCGTTCTTTCGCTACATACGGGGTGCCCGGGACCTGTGTTCAGGGACCTCACAGGAAGGAGAGCGGCGCGGTGAGCTGCTGCGGACGCGCAGGCCGGCGAGCCGGAGTTCACATGGCAGGGTGGTGCGGCCCCGACTTGGGCCGACTGCTCCGGTCCTGGTCGTGCGACGAAGTCGTGGCGGCCGCCTGTTCCAGGGCTTCCGCGATGAGGTGCGGGAGCTCTCTCGGAGCTTCGCGGAGCAGATGGCTCACGGATTCGGTCGGCCTGACAGCGCCCTCGGTACCGAGGTGTGCGCGCCAGTCGTCCGGCCGGTCATGCATGAGCGAGCCCAGTCCGCAGAGCACGGCCCACCAGGCCATCAGCGGATGCAACTCCGCCCGCAGAGATGGGATCACCGGCATGAAGTACCGGTTTCCCGCGTATTCGGTGGTCATCGAGCGCAGCCGGTCGAGGCGGGCGGACCGGCCGGTTTCGCCCTGCGGCATGACCCAGTTCATGCGAATCCCTCCGCGGCCGTGCGGGAAGGGAGAGAGCGCCGGGACCAGGGCTCCGTCCCGGACGTGACAGCCGTAGCCGTGGCAGGTGGCCGCGGGAGGAAAGAACCCCAGATGCTCGTCCAGTGCTTCGCTGGTTCCCGCCCGGATCACGTGGTCCGGGATGTCGCACACGACCACGGTCAGGATCGCGTGCGGTGATCCGTCTCCCACATCCCCGTGGACGTACAAGGGAGTACGCCGGCGCCTGTCCGTCAACGGATGGTCGAGGTTGACGGGCAGGGCGTCCCAGGCGTCCTCCAGGCGCAGGGGCGTGTCTCCCCAGACCGGTGAGCCGAGGATCTCGCTCACCCGGGCGAAGCCACCCGCGGATCCGGGTGGCTCCGTGACCAGCGCGATGTCCGCGAGGTCGCCGGGCAGGGGAGCGGTGGAGCGTATGCCGTTCGACGTGAGCCGCCAGCCGTCGTCGGCGACTCCGGGCGCGCAACTGGCGATGGCGCGAGCGGCCTGGCACAGACCGTGGAGAAGGGGAAGGGGCCGAGCGGCCGGGGGCTGCTCCTCCGCTTGACGGAAGAGCCGCTCCATCGACTTGAGGGCGTCCACGAACGTGTGGTGACGCTCCTCGTGGGAGTGCACGGCTCTCGCCGGGACTCGGCGGTGGGCACGCAGCCGCCGCCAGGATCTTTCGGAACCGGCATGAAGGTACATCGCCCGTCGTCCTCGCTGTTCAGGTTCAGGCAGGGGTCCATGGCTCCTGATGACCTGGTCCGGCCGCCGAGGGGAGCGGCGGCCGGACCAGGTCGGCTCGGCGCTCAGAAGCCGTGGCACATCTGGTTGTAGAAGTCGGCGCACGAGACGGTCGCCGTGGCCTTGACGGTCTTGCCGTCGCGATCGGTGTAGGTCACCGTCGGCGCGTATGTTCCGAGGCCCTTCGGGAAGGCGTGGGTGACCTTCGCTCCGGTGCCGGTCGTGCCGTCGCCGAAGTCCCAGGTGTAGGTGCCGTCCGCGCTGCCGAGGGCGCCGGCGTCCAGGTCACAGGACGTACCGGAGGAGTCGCAGGAGACCTCTATGCGACCGGTGCCCGGCGCGGACGGGGCTTCGGGGGTTCCCGGCTCGGACGGCTCCCCGGACGCGGTGGGCTTCCCGGGCTCGGTGGGTTCCCCGGACTTGGTGGGTTCCCCCGGCTCGGTCGGCTCTCCGGGGCGGGTCGGCTCTCCCGGCTCGGTCGGCTTCCCGGGCTGCTCCGGGTCCTGGGCGTCGGCGAAGGCCGGCTTGAAGACCCCGGCGTCGTGCACGTCGAGCAGCGGCTCCTTCGTTCCGTCCTTCGACGTGTCCGTCCAGTTGTCCTGACCCGCCTTCAGCAGCTTGTCGCGCACGGCCATCACGCCCTCGCGGTCCTTCGGCTTCTCGGAGCCGCTGACGATCAGCGCCGCGGCGCCGGCCACGTGCGGCGCCGCCTGCGACGTACCGCTCCAGTTGGAGTAGTCGTTCTTGTTGCCCGTCGCCTGTATGCACTCGCCGGGAGCGGCGATGTCGATGCTCGGGCCGAAGTTACTGTCGCCGGAGAGCGTGTCGTCCTTGTTCTTGTTGTCCTTGTTGCACCAGGCGAAGTCGCCCTGACCGCCGGCCTTTCCGTCGCCGTCGGCGAGGTTGGAGACGGTGATGGCGTCGGGGATGTTGGCCGGAGACGCCGACTTGGCGTCCTTGCCGTCGTTGCCGGCGGAGACCACGACCACGATCCCCTTGGCTATCGCACGGTTGACGGCGTCGGCGATCGCGCGGGTCTCGCCCGTGTATCCGGCGCTGATGTTGACCACGTCGATGGTGTCGGCGTGGGCGGTGACCCAGTCGAGGGCGCCCACGATCTCCGAGGTGCTGCCCCTGCCCTCTTCGTCCAGGATCTTGAGGGAGTGGATCCGCGCACCGGGCGCCACACCCGTGAACCCCTGGTCGTTGTCGATCTCGGCGGCGATGCCCGCGACGTTGGAACCATGTCCGTCGTCGTCCATGCCCTCGTCCTCGACACACTTGTCGACCTTGCTGCAGTTGACGCGCTTGACGACGTTCAGGTCGGGGTGGTCGGCGACTCCGGTGTCGAGGACGGCTATGTCCGCGTCGACGCGTTCGTCCTTGCCGTCACCCGTCTTCAGGGCCTTGTTCTCCAGGGCACGGATCCGGCTGACCCCCTTGGGCGTCTGCTGGCCGTTGATACGTCCCTCGCCGTCACGCTCGACATAGGCGACAGCCGGGTCCCCGCTCAGCTCACTCACCTCGTCGCGGCTCAACTGCGCCGAGAAGCCGTCGAGCGCGGCGCCGTACGTCGCGGTGATGTCGACACGCGGCTTCCCCGAAGCGAAGAGCGCCGGGCGCTTGTCCTGTTCCTTCAGGACGACGATGTAGCCGTCCTTGCTCGGTGAGGGTGAGTCGGGTGGTGTTGCTCCGATGCCCTGAGCCACCGTCAGGCCGACGGCGGTGATCGACAGGGCCGTGATGACGACACGTCTTTTCACTCAGTGCCTCCAAGGAGGGATGCGGTGGGGGAGGAGAAACGGCGTCCGGGATCGGCCGCGGTGCTGCGGAAGGCCCGGACGGTCGAGGGCCGGTGGCCCTCGGAGCGGGTGTGTCTGTGCGGAACGAGGCACAGACACACCCGCTCCGAGAAGGCGAGATCTCAGGCGCCGACTAGCCGGGAGTCAGGTGTGGGCGGTCGACGGCCCGAAACCGCGGTCACGCCGCGGGCTGGTCCGACGGCTGACCGCCCTCGCCCGGTTCGCCCGGCTGTCCGGGCTGACCCGGCTCGCTCGGCTGTCCGGGCTGTCCGGGCTGACCGGGCTGACCGGGCTCTTCCGGCTCTCCCGGCTGACCCGGTTCCTCCGGCTGGCCCGGCTCTCCCGGCTGACCCGGCTCTCCCGGCTGGGACGGCTCGGCCGGCTGGGACGGCTCGGCCGGCTCAGAGGGCTTTCCGCCGCCGCAGTCGTCGCTCGGGGGAGTGCCCGGAGCCTCGCCGCCGCCTATCTGGGACCCCGTTGCCTCAAGGGCTTCGAGCACCGGCTGGAAGAACGTCTCGCCACCGGAGGCGCAGTCGCCACTCCCGCCCGAGGTGAGCCCCACCGCCTTGTCACCCGCGAACATGGCACCGCCGCTGTCGCCCGGCTCGGCGCAGACATCGGTCCGGATGAGCCCCTCGACCGTCTCTCCCGTCTGGTAGTTGACCGTCATGTCGAGGCCCGTGACCTTGCCGTCATGCAGCCCCGTCTTCGTGCCCATCCGCTTGACCTCCATACCGACCACCGCCGCCGCGGCACCGGAGATCTTCTGCTTCCCCCCACTGCCCAGGTTCACGAGGCTCGGAGCGTCGGCCTCGGGGTCGTTGTACATGGCCAGAGCCCAGTCACTGCCGGGCCATTCCTTGTCGGTGACCTTCGCGACCGGCTGACCACCCTGCTCGAGGGACCACTCGTCACCGCCGGCCGCGGTGCAGTGACCGGCCGTCAGGAACCCGGGCTTGCCGCCCTTGGTGACGTTGAATCCGAGCGAGCACAGGCCACGGCCCGCGTAGATGGCGTCCCCGCCGCCGGCGAAGGGCTTGAACTCGCCGCCGACGCGCTTGACGGTGACCCGGTCACCCAGCTTCTCGGTCTGGCGCGACAGCTTCGCCCAGTCGTCGCCCTTGACCGTGCCGTCCACGATCACCGACAGCTTGTTGGTGCGCGGGTCGACGGACCAGGCGGTGCCCCCCACGGGCGACGCGCCCAACTTCTCCGCCGCGGACTCGAGTTCCTCGGTGCTGTACTTCACGACCCGGGCCTCGGCCCCCTCGGAAGAGGCCTGGTCGGCCTCGTCCTCACCCAGCACGTTCATGACCAGGCGATCGGAACGGTCGTCGTAGTACCAGCCGGCCGCCTTATCACCGAGGTCGGACGACAGGGTCTGGCCGAGCTCGGTCGCGGCTCGCAGACTCAGCTCACGAGGGTCGTCGGTGTCGGTGCCGGCGTTGGCCTGGGGCAGGAGGACCGCTGCCGCGGCGAGGGCCACCGCACTCGAGACCGCGATGGTTCCGGTCTTCTTGTTGATGCGGCGATGGTTGGCTCGTCGCTGATGGGACATGGTGTGACCTCCAGTCGGACTTCGGCGGCACAGAACGGGGGGGCTCGCCGAAGGAGTTCCGGCTTCGAACGCCGGAGCAATTGATTGCTGGGAATTGCTATCGCGCCGGATAACGATTCCGCAACCCGATCCCGTGAATTCTCCCGCTGAGGCCGCAACCCGGTCTCGGATTCCTGCACCGAGTATTGCCGGGGTGACCTGCATGCTTCCCCGTTCGAGCCCCGGCCGCCGAACCCGGAAAAGAATCTTGAATCTGCACCGCACGCCGTTCATAAATGCACCGCATTCCGAATTTGGGCAGCGCTGCAGCGCTCCGCAGCGTGACGTCGCAGCGCAGCTCAGGGGTGGGGGTCGGGCGTCGAATGCACTGAGGCGAATGTCGAGCGCACCTCCAGGCATGTAAAGGGGAAAAGGAATGGAGGGGTCGGCCCCCACTAATTCGGGCATTAGGTAGAGCGGCGCGTGCTGTCCGAGCCCGCGGAAATCGCATGGGGAATCCGGGCAAGGCCTGGAAGTCTCCTCACTGTCCGGTCCTGCCATCAGTTCAGACCGGCGCGCCCGCCACCCGTCCCGGCACTTTGCCGATGCTTTACCTGGGGTGGTGGAAGGTAAAGGAACAGTCAAGTGGCAGGACTGTGCGTGGACGGATCCGTCTGTCCTGACGACCACCGCGACCAAGCAGAGGACCACGCGCCCCCGACGGAAAGGCCCGGCATCGATGAACAGCGCGGATGTTCCCAAACGGCTCCCCTCGCACCGCAAGGGCCTCATCGCCACGTCGAAGCGGACCGCCCCCGGCACTCTCGCCACTCCCTCGCTCGAACCACCCCGTGCGTCGTTCGGGCCGGACCCGGCCCAACAGGCGCTGGCAGCCCGGGAGACAGGCAGTCGCATGCGGGAGCTGCTCGGGCAACTGCCATGGACGCACCTGTCGCGGCGTCGGGCGGCGGCAGGCGGCTCCCTGCTCGTCGACCGCGCGCACCGGGGCGGCGGCGAAGCGCTCAGCGTGCTCGTAGGACGGCATCAAGCCGCGGTCTGCGGCTACCTCAACACCTGCTTGACGGATCCGGCCATGGTGGACTGGGCCACTGAACACACGTTCCGTCATGTGGTCCGAGCATCGGGGCATCACCCGTCGCACGCCGTCCCGCGCATCCATCTGCTGGACACGGCACGGTCGGTGGCGGCCGGGGCATGGCGTTCGCATCCCGAGTCCTGCGCGGTGACCGACGGCTTCCGGGAGTGGATCGTCGAGTCCGTCGGCCCTTGGCCCCCGCAAGGACCCGCGCCGCTGTACGAGGCGTACCGCTGTCTGCCGGCTCGCTGGCAGACGGCTCTGTGGCATCTCGCCGTCGAGGACGACCATCCCGCGCTCATCTCCGACATGCTGGGCCTGTCGCCGGGCAGGCTGGCCCTGGCGCGGCAGCGCGCCCAGCACATGCTGAGCGACCTCTATCTGACCGCCTATCGGCGAGCGGTCAGCGGTCGCCCCGCGTGCACCTCGTTCGTACAGCACCTCGCGGTGTACACGACGTCTCGCGACATCGCCGCGACAGGGCATGCGGAGTACTGCCCCTCGTGCTCACGGGCCGAGGCGGATCTCACGCATCTGGACATCGGCGTCCGGCTGCACCTGCCGGCCCTGCTCCTGGGGTGGTGGGACGACACGGCCTATCGGCAGATGCGGTATCTGGCACTCCGCAACTCCGATCCGAGAGGCATGGCCCGTCGGCTGCGCCGGGACCTGGACTGATCCATCGCGCGACCGACTCGCGGAGCGGCCCGCTCGGCTGTTCACCCGCAGACGGCACGAGTCAAGGTAAAGCGTGGGCAATGTCGCGAGACACGGTTGCCTCGCACACGTTCTTCCTGGTGACGGCAGTGACGGCAGCACATGCACGGGGTCGGCCGAAGGGGCCGGCTTCGCGCCGGGATGGGCCTCCTCCCTGCTCGGAAGTCAGGTGTTTGGATGTCTACGACGCAACAAGGCAGCCACGTCGACCGCACGGACGACGAACTGGCGGCACCGCTGCGCGGCGGTGAGGCCGCGGAAGAAGAGCTCGCCGAGCTGTACCGGCGTCATCACACCGCGGTGCGCGCGTACGCCGTCTCCCGCTGCCGGGACGCTCATACGGCGGACGACGCGGCATCCGAGGCCTTCGCCAGGACGATCGAAGCGGTCCGTCGCGGTGGTGGACCGCGTGGCCCGTGGCGCCCCTACCTCCTCACCGCGGTGAGACGCATCGTCATCGACTGGGCGGTCATGAACGGCCGGGCACTGCCCAGCGACGAACTTCAGGACGAGGTGGACGAGGCCCTCACCGGCGAGGAGATGGTGCTCAGCCGCGAGGAGGGTGCCCTCGTCGTCCGCAGCTTCCAGCAGTTGCCGGAGCGCTGGCAGACGGTCCTGTGGTACACGACGGTGCAGAAGGAGCCGACTGCGAAGGTCGCCGAGCGCCTCGGGATCAGTGAGAGCGGAGTGACGTCGCTCGCCGAGCGGGCGCGGGAGGGGTTGCGCGAGGCGTATCTCAGCGTCCACGCCCATGCGGGCGACCAGGACGAGGACAGCCTCTGCGGCCGGTACAGCGGTCTGCTGGCAGCGGCCGTACGACGTCGGCGGCGGCCGGGCAGGGACCTCAAGCGTCATCTCGGCGACTGCGCCCACTGCCGACAGGCCTTCGTGGACCTCACCGACCTCAATGCCCGTCTGCGGGTCGTGCTGCCCGGCGCCATTCTGTTCGGGGTGGGCGCCGAGCTGGCTTCCGCCGCGGGCACGGCGAAGGCGTCGGCCGTCGCGCTGAGCGCGTCCGGGGCAGCGGTCTCCGACCCCACGGTGCTCGCCTCGTCGTGGCACAGCCTCCCCTTCGCCAAGAGCGCCGCGTCCGTCGGCGCGGGAGTGGCCGTGGTGACGGCGTGTTACTTCGCGCTGCAGCCCTACGAGTCGACGATCACACCACCGCCCCCGAGCCCTTCGGCGTCGGCGACCACCACGCCGTCCTCGCCCCCGAGCGACGCCACCAGGCCGGACATCCCGTACGGCCCGACCTCCGTGCTCCGGTCCGCGGCGAGCGGCGACTGTCTGGAACCGGTGCCGGGGTCGACGAACGGGGTGCGCACGGCCGACTGCGACGACAGCACGAACCAGACGTGGGTGGAGGACCACGTCCGAGGCGCTCGGCTGCTGCTGCACAACTCGGGAACGGGCCTGTGTCTGCGGGTCTCGGAGGCCGGCGCGGCCCCCGTCGCACAGGCGCGGTGTGACTCCGGCGATCCCCGTCAGGTGTGGGAGATCCGGTACAGCCGGGAGCATCGGTCGATGGTCGCCATCGGCAGGGACGGGGAGACGTACTTGGTCTGACGTCGGTCCGGGACATCGTCGGGCGGGGGGACCTTCGTGTCACTCGGCGGGTGGCACACGTGACCATTGCTGATTGCTCGACACCACGCAGTCCCAGATCTGGATGGGCGTGCCGGGATCGTTGTAGCCGTTGGTCACGTCGACACACATGCCCGCCTGCCGGATCGTGCCGTCGCCCGCCAGTTGCCAGCGCTGCCGGGCGTCGGAGGTGCAGGGCGCGACGACGACCGGGGCGCTTCGGACGGCGCCCCCGCTCGCGGTCACGCAGTGGTCGCCGTAGACGCGCAGTTCGCCGTCGACCGTGTGCGTGAACTGCTGATTGATTCCTCCGTGGCAGGGCCAGATAGTGAGTTGCGTGCCCTCGGCCCGCGAAGCATCGGGGACATCGAGACAGAGGCTCGAGCGTGTTCCGACGTACGCATGGGCGAGCGGCTGATTGGTTGCTCGAGCGGTCGGTGACGGATCTGGCCGGCGGGTGGGCTCGGCACGCGACTCGGAAGCGGACGGAGTGGGCGACGCCTTTCTGCGTACCGGTGTGTGCGATTCCGAAGGCGAACCGGTGACGAGCGGTGGAGGCTGGGGAGTCGGCAGTCGCGACGGCGGCATTCTCGACGCAGGGGCGAGGCTGGTCGTAGGTGACCTCTCGGGAGAAGACACGAGGAGTGCGAGAAGAGAGGCCGCTCCGACGAACACCGCGACCAACACCGCCGCGCGGCGGAACGCGTGATGGTGCTCGCTGACCTCTTGGTTGTCGCTCGCCGGGACGGCCGGTGACGGCTCCTGGTGATCGAAGGCCGACACCGACGCCGGGTCCAATGGGGCAGCGGTGTTCGGCAGGAAGACCGGCGGGACGGACCGTGAGCACACGTGTTGTCCGGCAATGGATTCCCCGGAGCATGACGGGTCGTCACAGGGCGGGTATGACGTCAAGACGCCCCCTTGTCTCGGTGAGTTCGAAGGTTCCTCATGGGCGCTTCGCGGCCAGCGCGTACAGGCCGAACGCCACGAGCACGAGCAGGAAGCCCAGGGCGGCCACGTACCAGTACCCGGGCGGCCGAGCGCGACGTCGTCGTCCGCTTCGGGCGACGCGCGGGAACGCGCCGCGGGTACGTCGAGCGGCTGCCGAGACCGGGGCGGTGGCGCCGGCGACCTCGTACTTGGCGGAGCGGTAGGCATCGGCCGGCCACCACCCCAGCAGTCGTTGCGGAAGCCGGGCGGGGAGCCGGACGCTCAGGTTGCGCAGCTCCCAGAAGACCTCGCGGCATTCCGGACACTCCCGCAGATGCGTCGTGTCAGCCGCATCGGCCCAGGACTCGGCCGAACCGAATACGACCGCGTTCACGAAGCCCAGACAATCCTCCCGGTCCAGGCGCGACGCGTACCTCTCGGCACAGCCACGGCGAAGGGAGTGCACCGCTTGCGCGACATACTCGCTCACGCCGCCGGCCGGGATTCCCACGATGCCGCCCACGGTGGCCGGACTGTCACCCTCGACGATCGAGTGCCACAGCAAACACTGATCGGTGCCGGGCAACTCCTCGAAGGCGGAACGCAGTTCGGCGTCCTCCGTCAGTGACCACACCGCTCCGCCACCGACCCATCGGCCGAACGACGGAGTCAGCATGGTCGGATTCAGAGCCGCCCATTGGATGGCCACGCCGCGGATGCTGTTGAGAATGCTGACGCGGACGCAGCTCTCACCCGTCTCGGCCCGCCCGATCCTCAGGCGCAATCCGGTCAGGGCGTACGCGGTCACCGCTTGTGCGTCACCGGGTGACTTCAAGCAGGTGGAGGCATAGGCCCACGCCGCGCGTTCGTGGCGGCGTTGCAGCACACCGAAGGCGTCGGGGGCTCCATCGCTCACCCTCTGCAGCAGTTCGGCATCGGACAACTCCTGCGGTTGCGAGCCGGAATTCCAGAGCACAAACCCACCTGCTCGTCGGGGTCGGATCCATTGGAATGCACAGTCAGCGGGCACTCACGCGCGGGTCGGGTTCACCGAACCGCGAGGCACGGTCAGCCCTTCAGGGCGCCCAGCGTCAGATTGCCGACGATGCGTCGGCCGAACACCAGGAAGAGGAGCAGCAGCGGCAGGGTCCCGAGGAGCGCTCCAGCCATGATCACCGATTGGTCGGGGACATAGCCCTGGGCCAGCTTGACCATCGCCACCTGCACGGTCGGGTTCTCCGAGGTGAGGACGACGAACGGCCAGAAGAAGTCGTTCCAGGACTGCACGAACGTGATCAGGAACAGCACCAGCATCCCGGGCCGAGCCGCGGGCAGGACCACGTGCCAAAAGATCCGATGGGAGCCCGCGCCGTCCACCCGGGCCGCCTCGATGAGTTCGTCGGGCAGTGCCTCGGCGAGGTACTGGCGCATGAAGAACACACCGACCGCGCTGACCAGAGTCGGGGCGATCACCGCCGGCAGACGGCCGTACCAGCCCAGTGAGGTCATGATCTGGAACAGGGGAATCACACTGAGCTGGGGCGGCACCGCGGCGGTGGCGATGACGACCAGCAGCAGGGCGGTGCGCAACCGGAAACGAAGCTTGGCGAAGGCGTATCCGGCGAGGGTGGCGAACAGCGCGGTGGACGCGGCCACCGACCCGGACACCACGAAGGAGTTGAGGACGGCCTTGCCCAGATCCGCGTCCCGCCAGGCAGCGCCCAGGTTGCTGATCAGCCTGCCGCCAGGGAGCAGCGGAGGGGCTGCTCGGTTGACGGCCTGGCTGGAGGTCGAGGCGGCGACGATCGTCCAGTACAGGGGGAACAGCGAGATCACGGCCATCAGACCGAGCAGCAGATAGGCGACCGGCCCGCCGTGCGCCTGCCGGCCGGCACCGGGCCGGAACGGTGACGCGGAGCGGCGAGGGCGGACACCGCGGGCATCGGGGCCGCGCACCCGCGAGGGCCGGCGGGAGAGGGTCGTCTCCGTCGGGGCGGTCATGGCGTCATCGCCTCCGTGCGCGTCGCGCGACAACCGCCTGGGTCAGCGCGATCAGGATGATCAGCAAAAACATCAGCCAGGCCAGCGCCGATGCCCGCCCGGCGTTCCCGTTCGCCCACCCCGTCTGGTACAGGAGCAGGCCCAGTGTCTGGTACTGGCCGTCGGCACCGCCCTGCACCGCCTGCGACCCACCCCCGAAGATCAGCGGTTCGCCGAACAGCTGGATGCTGCCGATGGTGGAGATCACGATCGTGAAGACGATGGTGGGGCGGATGCCGGGGATCGTCACGTAGAGGAGCTGCTGCCGGCGGGAGGCGCCGTCCAGTGCCGCCGCCTCGTAGCGCTCCTGCGGGATCGCCTGGATCGCGGCCAGGAACAGCAGCGCGTTGTAGCCGGTCCAGCGCCAGATGACGATGGCGGAGACGGCCAGCTGGGAGGAGAGGGTGCCGCCCTCCCAGTCCACAGGGCCCAGGCCCAGGCTGTGCAGTGCCCAGTTCACCAGGCCGAAGTCGCGGCTGAACGCGAACTGGAAGAACAGCGCGGCGGCGCCCGCCGAGGTCGCGTACGGCACCAGTGACGCCACCCGCCACATCAGCGCGCCGCGCAGACGGTAGTTCAGCAGGTGCGCCAGACCGAGCGCCATCAGCAGTTGGGGAACCGCCGAAATGACCCCGATGGAGATCGTGTTGAGCGTCGCCTTCCAGAACCGCGGGCTGGTCAGCAGGTCGTCGTAGTTCCCCAGTCCGGTCCAGGACAGCGCGTTCAGCTCGACGAGCTGAACGTCGTGCAGGGACAACCAGGCGGTGTACGCCAGGGGATAGAGACCGAACGCACCGAACAGCACGAAGAACGGCGCCACATACGTGTACGGGGTGATCTTGAGGCCCCAGCGGTAGCGCCGGCCGCGCCGTGCGGAGGAGGTGGGCGCGAGGGGGGATGCCATTGCGGATCGCTCAGTCCTTCCCGATGGCCGACTCGACCTCGCCCAGGGACTGCCGCCAGGACTCGTCCGGGTTCATTCCCTGTTGCTCGACCCGGGTCAGACCGCTGGAGATGGCGTTGGTGATCAGGCCCTGATCCGGACCGATGTTCAGCGTCGGCATGTCCTTCGCCGCCGCCCCGAAGATGCGTCCCACGGGAGCGTCGCTGAAGTACCGGCTCCGGGTGCCGGCGACCGAGGGGCCGGCGGCGGCGGTGCGGGAGGACGGGAAGTTGCCCGCGGAGGCGTCGGCGAAGGTCTTGGCCTGCTGGGCCGGATCGGTCAGCCAGGCGGCGAGCTTCTCGGCCTCGCCCCGGACCTCGCTGTTCTCGGGAACGGTCAGGAAGGAACCGCCCCAGTTGGCGGGGGCAGGCGCTCTGGCGATGTCCCACTGGCCCTCGCCCCCGGGACCGGCGGCCTGGGAGATCTGGCCGAGCATCCAGGAGGGGCAGACCACGGTGGCGAACTTCGCAGCCGAGAACGACTTGCGCCAGTTGGTCTGGAACTGCTGCAGCCTGGCGGTCATCCCCGAGGCGTTGGCCCGGGCGGCCAGGTCGTAGGCCCTCCGGACACCGGGGTTGCTGTCGTGGACCAGCTTGCCGGAGGAGTCGTAGTAGGACGTGGTCTGTCCGAAGATCATGGCGTTGTAGAGGCCGTTGCCGGTGTCCATGAAGCGCAGGCTCTTGTCCTCGGTCTGCTTCTGGAACCTCTCGCCGACGTCCACGTACCTCTCCCAGCCGGCTGCCCACAGGTCGCCGACGGCATCGCGCTGTGTCGGCAACCCGGCCTGCCGGAACAGGTCCTTGCGGTAACACACGGCCATGGGGCCGATGTCGGTCCCCAGGCCGAGCACCCGGCCGTCCTCGGCCTCGGCCTGGTCCCACTTCCACGGGTAGAAGGAGTCGGCGCGCACTCCCGGGGCCTGTGAGAGATCGGCGAACATGCCGGCCTTGCTCCCGGCGATGGTGCGAATGCGGCCCACCTCGACGCTGACGATGTCGCCCAGGCCCTGACCGCTGCTCAGTTTGGGCTGCAGAGCCTGCCAGTAGGTGGCCTCGTCGGCGGCGTTGTCCTCCTCGATGGTGATGCCGGGATGGAGTCTCTCGTACTCCTCGAACAGCCCTGACGTGTTGAAGCCCATGTTGGAGAAGGTGGAGATCCGGATGGTGACCCTTCCGGATGCCGGGCCGTCGGAGCTGTCGCAGCTTGTGGTGGCGACAGCCAGCGCCAGAGCTGAGGCGACGGTCGTGGTGACTCGCAGAGCACCGCCTGGATTCATCGAGGCACATCCCCCGTACGGCCGAAACATTCGGCAACTTTCCTTGTGCACGTCGGGCAAGTTAGGGGCACGTGCGGGGCGTCGTCAAGGGAAGGTGGCGGCAAGTGCGCGCCCAGGGAGGGCGGATCGGCATAGCAAGGGCTTGCCGAAACTATCGGCGGCGCTGCGTATGCTTGCCGCAGCAAGCCGATACAGAGACGAGGTCATGCATGCCCGGCGGACGGAGCAGCAGCGGAGCGACGGTCCGGACCGGCGCTGCTGATCCCGCTGCGCGTGTCACCATCGCCGAGATCGCCCGGGAAGCCGGGGTCTCGGCACCTACGGTCTCCAAGGTCCTCAACGGCCACGAACAGGTGGCGCCGGAGACTCGGGCCCGTGTCGAGGAACTGCTGCGGCGGCACAACTACCTGCGCCGCCGCGCCCGCCCGAAGAGGACGGCCGGCTGGATCGACCTGGTCATCCGGGAGGTGGACAGCCTGTGGGCGGGCGAGGTGATGCAAGGAGTGCAGAGCGCGGCGGCCGAGCACGGTGCCGAGGTGGTCGTGACCGCGGCCCACGGAACCACCACCGACACCGGGCGCTGGCTGGACAATGTGTCCACGCGCGGCTCCGACGGGATCGTCCTGGCGGTCACCGATCTCACCCCGCCCCAGCGCGAGCAGGTCGATGCCCTCGGTATCCCGATGGCCGTGGTCGACCCGGTCGGCAGCCCCGACGCCGGGGTGCCGACGGTCGGCGCGACGAACTGGCAGGGCGGCTTGGTCGCGACCCGGCATCTGCTCGATCTGGGGCACCGCAGGATCGGCATCCTGCGAGGCCTGGAGGACGCGCTGTGCGCGCGAGCGCGCCTGGACGGGTATCGCGCGGCACTCGAGGGAGCGGGCATCGAGGTCGACCCGGCCCTGCAGCGGCCCGGCGACTTCTACTACACCACCGGGTTCTCCGGCATGCGTGACCTGCTCGCCCTCCCCGACCCGCCCACCGCGGTCTTCGCCTGCAGCGATCTGATGGCCCTGGGCGCATACGAGGCGATCAGACAGGCCGGGCTCCGGGTCGCGACCGATGTGAGCATCGTCGGGTTCGACGACGTTCCGAACGCCGCCTGGGCTTCCCCGCCGCTGACCACGGTGAGCCAGCCGTTGCGCGAGATGGCGGCCCTCGCGGCGCGCATCGTGCTGCAGGGCGCGGACGCGGTGCTCCCCGGTCCGACGCTGCGGATGGAGCTGGCCACCCACCTGGTCGTGCGGGAGAGCACCGGCACCGCGCCCGGCGGGTCCAACGTCTGAGACCCACGCCGGTACATGACCGACGAGCCGGCCCGGCCGGACGCGGAGCGCGGATCAGGGAACGGTGACGATGAGCACCTGGCCGTGAGCGGACAGATGTTGTGCGTCCTGCATACCGGCGACCCAGCTGGTCAGGGCGTAACGGCCCGGCTCGAGGGGCATCCCGAGGACCGCGCTCCGGCCCGGGGAGAGCGGGGGCGTGCCCAGTTGCGCGGCGAGGTCGAACGGCGCGGCGCTCCACGGTTCCTGGAAGAACCTCTGGATGTCGGCCTCGGTGACGGAGTCGTCGGTGAGGGGGTACACCGCGAGCTCGTCGACCTGTCCCCGCATCGCGTTCACGTAGCGCACGGGCCGGTCCCGGCGTATGCGTCCCTCCAGGACGAAGCGCGGGCCCATCTTCGTGTCGACGGCGATGACGGTGGCGGAGGGACGCGGACGCCCGGCTCCGGCGACGTCCGCCGCGTGGACGAGGAGCGGGCTGACGTACTCCGTGCCGGGGAGGGGATCGCGTCCGACGCGGGGCCCCTCGAAGTCCTTGTACTCCAGGACGAGGTACCGCCCGGGCGGCAGCCACGCGGTGAAGGACGACTGTGAACCGGGGACCGCCATGGCGCCGCCGAACAGCTCGGCGTCGGCCATCAGATCCTTGGACGCCTGAATGACGTCCTGCGCGTTCTTCTTCTCGAAGACGTCGCGCAGGTGTCTGCGGAAGGCGGCCTCGCCGACGCCGCGGCGGAGTCGGGCGATGCCGACGATGCCGGTACGGGTACTGGTGGTGCGTACCCGGAAGGTCACCGCGCCGGCGGCCGCGGTCGTCGGCGCTCTGAACCCGTCCTCGCCGGTGACGATGTCGAGCGGTTCCGGTCCCCGAGTCGGCGATCCGGCGCCGATGAGCGCGGCGACTCCCGTCGCCGTTCCGGCGGTCAGAAGACCGCGTCTGGTCCACGTGTTCATGATCTGCTCCTCTGCTGGCTGTGGCATCGGATGGTCGTGTGCCTCGTACGGGTCGGAGATGGGTTGAGGACCGGCCGGGCACGCACGGGCCGGGAGTTCACCGGCAGGTCAGACGAACGGGCCGCCCACCAGGCGGTACTGGAGCAGCATGCTCGCCATCGCGACCGCGGCCATCGCCGTGAGGGTGAACAGGATGCGGCCGGACACGTTCCACCAGCCGCGGAACCAGGCCGCGATCGCCCCCGCCACCACACCCAGTGCCAGCAGCACGAGTGCCGTTCCCAGCATCGTCACGATGGACAGCAGCGGGGGTCCCAGCAGCACGGCTTCCATCATCGCGTTGCCGTCCCGGACGACCGCGGCGAGTGCGGCCGTGAACGCGGCCGCGATCAGCCCGGTCGCCGAGGCCGTGGCGCGTGCGACCCGTGCCGCGGGAGGGTGCGGGGTTCGGCCCCGAAGCCGCCGTACCAGGGCGATGACGGGAAGGGCGATCGCGGCGAGTATCAGCGTGCCCGTGCCGGCAGCGAGCAGTCCGAGGTGCAGGGACGGGGACTGGTGCCAGGTCAGCTTCGCGTATGTGCTCGACGGCACTGCCGACGAGACGAGCACGCCGCCCCGGGTGAAGGCAAGCGTCGCGCTTCCGCCGCGCTCCTGGAACAGGCCGTCGCCGAGCGCGAGCCAGCGCTGTTCCGGCTGGTCGGGGTCGAGGGAGAGCCCGGTGGTGCGCAGCCCGTTCTCGCCGTCCTCCCGGACGGTGACACTCGCGACCAGGCCCTCCAACGCCATGAGACCGGTGCGGCTGACCCGGCCCGGGCGGTAGGTGCCCGGGTACGAGGCGAGGGACGGATCGGTCACGGCGCCCGGGGCGGCGGGTGCGGGGTTGTCCGGGACGAGGACGTCCACGATCCGGTCGATCAGGTCCTTGCCGTCCCAGGAGGCGCGTCCGTCCCTGCCGTCGCCGTTGAAGACGACGAACACCCCCACGTCGCGGGCGGGGACGAGCAGCAGGTTGGAGTGGAAGCCGGGGATGTCGCCGTCCTTGAACCAACCGGTGCGCCCGCCGCGCCGCCACTCCTCGAATCCGTAGCCCAGGCCGGGCATACGGGGATCCTGCCGGTAGTGGACCCGCTGCATGAGGCCGTTCGCCGTCGTGTCGTCGGTGAGCTGCCCCGTCATCCAGCGGCCCATGTCTACGGCGGTGCTGACCGCACCGGGCCCGGACGGGCTCCACGCACCGTACTGGCCCTCGTCCTCCGTCCAGCCGGACGTGCCGTTGGGGCGGTAGCCGCGGGCGAGACCGGCGGCGATCGAGGCCGGCGGCGGCTGGGCGAACGTGGAACCGGTCATGCCCAGGGGCCCCAGAATGTGCTCGTCGACATAGGCGGGGAAGGACCGGCCGGAGACATCGGCGACGAGCTGGCCCGTGAGCGCGTAGCCGTAGTTGTCGTAGGCGGCGGTCGTGCCCGGGGCACGGACCCGGGGCGGGCGGCGTGTCACAAGGCTTTCGGCGAGCGGTTCGACGTCCTTCGCTCGGGTCCTGTTCCGGCCGACGAGGTCACTGTCGAAGCCCCCGGTGTGGGTGAGCAGTTGGTCCAGGGTGACGGGGCGCCCTGGGTAGGTGTCGGGGACGGTGACCGCACGGAGGTGGTCGTTGACGTCCGCCTTCGGGTCGACCTTCCCCTCGGCGACGAGCTGGGAGGCCGCCTGCGCCGTGAACAGCTTGGCGAGTGAGCCGAGGAAGAAACCGGTGCGCTGCGGGTCGACCGGGGTCCGGGTGCGGACGTCGGCGACGCCATAGCCCTTGGCCAGGACGGTCCGGCCGCCGGCCACGACGGTGACGGCCGCGCCGGGGATGCGGTCGTCTTCCAGGAAGTCGGCGACGGCGGCGTCGACGAGGGACTCGAGACGGGGCGGAGCCGCCGCGTGAGCGGGGGCCGCGACGGAGAGCAGCGCGGCGGAGGCGATCGTGAGGGCGGCTGCCATCGTGGTGAGGGTCCGTATCGACGTCGTACGCATGCGTCGACGATCTCGTTCGGGAACGGGGCGGCGGCAGTGCGAGGCGCATCTGGCGATGTGTATTTCACATGGGTGGGGCGGGTGCGGTGCACCGGCGTGCGTCTAACGTGACCTCATGAACGGGTGGGGCTGGGCATTTCGGTGCGGGCGGGGGACCAGGCCCAGGGGCACCGCGCGGAGGACTTTCACCGGTACGGATGCCGGCTCAGACGTCGGCTCAGGCGCCGACGCCGATGACGGTCCGACGCCGGCGGTCGTATCGGTGATCCTCGTCGTCGTCATTCTCGGCTTCGCCTTCGAGCCCGCTGTCGTCCTGCCGCGCCCGGCCGCCGTGCCGATGCTGCTGCTCCAGTTGGCCATCTGCCTGCCTTCGACGCGGCGGCTGCGCGGGGCCTGGGCCCTCGCCGCACAGGTCCTGCTGATGCCCTGGTCCGGGCTGCCCGGCTTCCTGGGCGCCTCCGTGCTGCTGGTCTTCGAACGGCGCCTGCGATGGGCCCTGTTCGCGGTCGTCGTGCTGGCGGCGGGGCCGCTCTCATCCGGCGACGGCAGCGTCCATTCCGTTCTCAACGGCATCGGGAATGCCCTCGCCCACGGACTGGTCCTCTACGCGCTGACCCGGCTCACCGACCTCTACACCGAACTCCGCGCCACGCGTGGCGCATTGGCGCAGGCCCGGGTCGCGGCCGAGCGGGAGCGTGCCGGGCGGGACCTGGACGCGGTACTGGGAGCGGCCCTGGCGGAGATCACCCGGCTGGCCGGGCAGGGTACGCGGGCGGCGCGGGAACTCGTGGCGGTCGCGCGGGCTGCGACGGAGCGCGTACGAGCCGCGCCGCCCGCACAGTCGGCCGCCGGGACGGACGCCCCCGGCTGTGCCCTGGCCTCCCGGCTGGTGTGGCCCATCGTGGTCGCCACCCACGTCGAGTATCTGATCGTGGGCACTGTCTTCCTGCTCGGTGCCGGGATGCCGGGCGGGCGGGTCGCCGGGTACGCGGCCGCCTTGGCGGCCGTGGTCGGACTCCAGGCGTACCACTCCCTGCCGCGTCCGCCCGGTGTGCGTCCCCCGTACGTCGCGTGGACCCTGGGTGTGCAACTCACTGTCGCCCTGGGCGTGCTGGCCGCTCCGGACGGTCCGTACCCCCAGCCGGTGGGGTTCGTGGCCGCCTCGGTGCTGATCGTCCTCCCCGGGCGCACCGCCTGGCCGGCGGCCGGGGCGCTGACCGCGCTGGCGGCGATCGCGATGCTGCTGAGGACGGACGGGCCCGGGGCTCATGGCACCGCTGTCCTCCTGCTGGACATCGTGGTGATCGCTTCGGTCTTCTACGGCCTTGCCCTGCTCAGCGGCCTGGTCCGTCAGGTGCGGGAGGCTCGCGGAGCGCTGGCGTCGCTGGCCGTGGCGCGAGAACGCCGGCGCATCGCCCGGGACGTCCACGACCTGCTGGGCTACGGGCTGTCGGCGATCGCCCTGAAGGGCGAACTGGCGCTCCGCGACCCTGACCGGGAGCGGGCCGGCCGGCACCTCGCCGATGCGGCGGCGCTGGCGGACCAGGCGCTGACGGACCTTCGGGCGATCCCGGGGGAGGGCTTGGAGATCTCGCTGGCCGAGGAAGTGGCCTCCGCCCGGGACGTACTGGCCGCCGCGGGCATCGCCGTGCGGGTCCGGGGCGGGGCGGACGAGGTGGAGGAGGTGTCGGAAGCACTGTTCGCGACGGTGTTGCGCGAGGCGGTGACGAACGTGCTGCGACACGCGGCGGGAGCGCGCCGGTGCGAGGTGTACTTCGGCCCCGGGCTGCTGCGGGTGGCGGACGACGGCCGCGTGGTTCCCCCACCGTCACGGGGAGAGGGCGACGGAGCGGGTACCGGCGGCAACGGACTGAGGAATCTACGTGAGCGCGCGACCGCGCTCGGCGGGATCCTGGAGGCCGGACCGGCCCCGCACGGCCGCGGCTACGTGGTGACCGTCCGTCTGGAATCCGCTCCGGTCCCCGTCGGCGGGTGACTCCGTGTCACTCCAACCAGCCCTGCTCCCGGGCGATCCGCACCGCGTCGAGCCGGTTGCGGGCATCGAGCTTGGTGACGGCCGCACCGAGATAGTTCCGTACGGTGCCCTGCGAGAGGTGTAACTCGCGGGCGATCTCGTAGAGTTCGGCCCCGGCGGCAGCCAGCCGCAGCACATCGGTCTCGCGTGGGGTGAGCGGGTTCACCTTGGCGGTGAGCGCCGCGGCGGCCAGCCTTGGATCGATGACATGCTCCCCGTCCGCCACGCTGCGGATCGCGGCGGCCAGCTGATCCGGCTGGGCGTCCTTGAGCACGAACCCGCCCACCTGGGCGGCGAGAGCCGACCTCAGTGCCTCGGGCCGGCCCAAGGCGGTGAGGATGAGGATCCGGCAGTCAGGAAGCGCGGCTCCGAGGTCGCGGGCGGCGGACAGTCCGTCGGCGCCGGGCATTTCCAGGTCGAGTACCGCGACGGTGGGGTGGTGGGCGAGAGCGGCGGGGACGACGGCGTCCCCACGTGCCACCTCGGCCACGACCTCCATGTCCGGCTCCAGGCCCAGCAGGGCTGCCAGCGCCCCACGGATCATGTGCATGTCTTCGGCCAGCAGAATGCGGATCACAGTCCCCCCCCGGCGAAGGATCGTACCTCCGGCCTGTGGGCATGCACCGCGTCCGCCTCCATCCGGCGCCCGAGGCCGCTCCTGCTGGCGGCTCGCCCGGATCGTCATGGTCTGATCCGGGCGAGCCTCGGGCCGGTGGGTCAGTCCGTGTCGCGCGGGTCGAACGACTCGGTGTCGACGGTCAGCGGCTTCGGGAAGGCGGTGGCCACCGACTCCCAGCCGGTGAACTTGAAGTCGGTGCCCTCCCGGTCCCCGTCGGCGGGTGTGGCCTCGCCGTCATGGGTCACGAGCAGGCCCTGGGGGAAGGTCTGCCCCAGCGGCACGTTGACCACGGTGGCCCCGTCGGATTGCTGCACCCCGTCGGTGGCGGCGCCGTCGGTGACGGCGAAGGAGCCGAGGTAGGCGTTGCGGCCCTGGCGCTCGTACACGGCGAAGGTGTTGTCGCCCTGGCTGGAGGCGAGCAGATATCCCGTGCCGTCGTCGGCGTGGTAGATCGTGGCGCCCTCGGCGTCGGCGCTCAGGTGTTCACCGCCGAAGCCCGGGTCGTTCGCGGTGTCGAGGACGCACTCCTCCGTCTCCGTGTGATAGGTCCACGGCGTGCCGTACTCCCGCACCCGGTCGATCAGCTTCGGCCGCTCGAACTCCTCGTCGTCGAGGCCGATCCGCCACAGCCCGACGTCCTCCTGGGCCGCGTACAGCACGTGTTCCTCCTGGTCGACGACCATGCCCTCGACCTGGGCGTGGTCTCCGGGGTCGGCGCACGGCGTCCATTTCCCGCCGTCGGGCAGGGTGAAGGACCGCGGAAGGTCGAGCGTGTCCTCGGTCTTGTAGCCGACGCGCCCGTCGTGGTCCTCCAGTTGCAGCAGCCGTACCCGGGTCTCCGAACGGCGGGACACCACCGCGTACGCGTGGTCGTCGTCGCTGAAGGCGGCCAGTCCGTAGGCGGTGCGCTGGTCGTCGACCTCGGCCTCGCTCGTGGCGAAGACCGGCGCGATGTCCGCCGCCGTCACGTCCTTCAACGGCGGCGTTCCCGCGGCGACGGCGGCCGGGTCGATGGCGTAGGCCCGCACCCGGTCCCGGCCGCGGTCGCTGACCAGGGCCAGATCGGTCTTCTTGCCGTCCAGTGAGAAGCCGTAGACCACGTCGACGTTGTTGAAGCGGCCCGGGGCGGCGTCCTCGCCGGGCGCCGCGGGCGCGGTGATGTGCTGCAGGCGCCGGCCGTCGAGTCCGTAGACGTCGAGGCCGGCCTCCTTGAGGGTGCTGATCACGAGGCTGCGGTCGGGATCGCCGGGGTCGACCCAGACGGCCGGGTCGTCGGCGTCGGCGTTGCCGCCCGCCTCGTCGTCGTACACGGCGGGTGTCTCCACGCGAGCGGAGACGGGGACCGGCTGCGGGGCGGCGGACACGCCCGTGACCATCAACAGGGCGGCGGTGAGAGTGCTCAGAGCAGAGGCGCTCACGATACTCCTCGGTTGGAAGAGGGTCTGGTGAGAACGTATGGGTGCGGTGTGTGGGTGAGCCGACCGAGCCGTGAACAACGGATGGCTCATGCGACCGGCGTCTGACCCAGGCGTCGAAGACGGGGCGCCTCAGCAGTGGAAGACGGCGTTGCCCCAGTCGGCGTGGTCGAAGCGGATGCCGTCACCGGCGTCGGTCACCACGAGCCGGACGCTGTGGGCGCCGTCGATCGCGGCGGAGATCGTCCGGGCGGGGTCCGTCGCCGACACCGTTCCTGTCGAGGCCACCTTCCTGCCGTCGGCCCAGATCTCGAAGGTGACGCTGCCCGCCTGGCCGGTCTCGTCGTCCAAGCCGACCTGCGCGCTGAATGCGGAGCACCGGCCGCCCGTGTAGTAGGTGACCGCGCTCGCTGCGTGGACGCCGATGCCCTTGGCGTAGGTGACGCCGCCGATGGTCAGCGTACGGCCGTCGCCGGGTGGTTGGTTCCCGTTGCTCTTGTCCTTCTCCACCGGCCCGAATCCGTTCTGCGCGCTGACCCAGTCCAGGTCGCTCGCATGGCTGTTGCCGGTCGGTGGTGCCTTGGCCACGTGGATTTCCAGGGACGAGTCCTGGACACCCTTGACGCGCCTGGGCGAGTGGTAGGCGGCGCGCACGTTCACCGTGTACACGCCGGGCTTCGCGTCGACGGGCGGGGTGAGCTGCCAGCCCGTGGTCAGCGACCGGCCCGGTTGCACCCGCTTTCCGTACGGCTTCGAGGTGGGCGTGACGCGCCAGCCCTCCGGGGCATCGACGTCGACCGACACCGAACGGGCCTGGCCGCGGCCGAGGTTGGTGAAGACACTGTTCAGCCTGGCCGGGGCGTTCGGCTCGGCGATCGTGGTGCCGTCGAGGACGAGGTCGGCCGCGGGCGGGTAGGACTTCCAGTTCCGGTCGGCGGAGACGCGGTAGAGCACGGTGCCGTGCGCGGGGACGGTGGCCGAGACGGTTCCGCCGGACTGGTAGGTGCGGTGCTTCCACAGGTCGCGCAGCGTGTACCCCTGGGCCTGGCCGAGCCCGATCTCGGCCGCGGAGGTGGAGATGCGCTGAGGCCGGTCGCTCTCGTTGAACAGGGCGACGGTGCGGCTGCCGTCCTGCATCTCCTTGGAGATGACCCAGCGACCGTCCTCGGAGGAGACCACCGATCCCTGGACGCCCAGCGGGTCCTGGTCGACGGCGATCACCTCGCGGTTGCCGAGGATCTCATAGGTCGCGGGAGTGGCCTTGCGTAGATCGGTGCCGATGAGCAGCGGCGCGGCCATGATCGACCAGAGGGAGAAATGGGTGCGGTACTCCGTGTCCGTCATCCCGCCGTTGCCGACCTCCAGCATGTCGGGGTCGTTCCACCGGCCGGGACCCGCGTACTGCGCCAGTGGCAGGGTCTGCTTGGCGTTGCGGAGCATGGCATCCCAGTTGTCCAGGATGTCGTAGGTCGTGCGCCAGAGGTGGCCGCCGACGCCGTTGGCCCACTCCCAGGGTTTGTTCTCTCCCCATTCGCAGACGCTGTAGACGATCGGGTGGCCGGTGGCCTCGGATGCCTCCTTCAGGGCGTTGCCCATGTCCTGGTAGCGCTTCTTGGCGTCGATGCCGTTGTTGTTGCAGTTGTCGTACTTGAGGTAGTCGATGCCCCACTCGGCGAACTGCATGGCGTCGGACTTCTCGTGGCCCAGGGCGCCGGGGAAGCCGCGTGGGCGGTCGCAGGTCTTGGTGCCCGCGCTGGTGTAGATGCCGATCTTCAGGCCCTTGGAGTGGACGTATTCGGCGAGGGCCTTCATGCCGTTCGGGAAGCGCTCGGGTACCGGGACGAGCTTGCCGTTCCGATCGCGCCGGGGCTGTGCCCAGCAGTCGTCGAGGTTGATGTACTCGTAGCCGGCGTCCTTCAGTCCCTTGGAGACGAAGAGGTCGGCCGTGTTCTTGATCAGCTGCTCGTTGAACTCCGGGCCGCAGCGGGTGGCGTTCCAGTTGTTGAAACCCATCGGCGGGGTCTGCGCGAGTCCGTCCTGCCCGGGCGAGACGCCCTGGGCGTGCGATGCGGGGGAGGCCTCGGAAGCGGAAGCGGAAGCGGATGCGGATGGGGCGGCGGGGAGGGACAGGCTCATGGCCGTGAAGGCCAGAACGCATAACCCTCCTGGTGATCTCAGCCGGCTCTTGCGAAGAGGTGAGCAGTGCACAGTGCGTCTCCTCTGACCTTCGCGCGCGCGGTCCGACCTGACCGCGCTGCTGATGTGCGTTCAAGTTAGGGCATGTTTGATGCTGTTGGAATAGGTGGGGGTGAAGTGTTCATGCGGCACTGGAATGCCGTTGAAAGTGGGAATATGTGATCGCAATTGTTTGAGTGTGGGTGTCGCCAGGGCCGTCGGAGTTCCACCGTCAGCGGCCGACCGGCCGGGGTGCGCCGATGGACAGCAGGGCGGGTATGTCCGCCACGCTGGACAGCAGGTGCGTGTGGCGGACCTTGCCGAGCGCCGTGGCGTCCAGGCCGCCCGTGAGTACCCCGACAACCATGCCGGCGCCGGCGTTCGTGCCCGCGTCGAGGTCGCGGACCGTGTCACCGGCGGTGAGTACCTTGCTGACGTCCCTGACGCCGGTCCTCTCCATCGCGCGGAAGATCATGTACGGGTAGGGGCGGCCGGCCGGGACGTCGTCCACGCAGACGACGGCGTCGAGCACCGTCTCGTCCCAGCCGATCGTGCCGAGCAGTGCGTCGGTCACCGCGCGGTCGAACCCGGTGGTGAGTGCCACCTTGACTCCCGCCGCCCGCAGCGCGGCGATCGCCTCCGCGACGCCTGGCAGGGGCGTCGGCGGGCGTTCGGCGTACGCGGCCTCCAGCCGGCGGCGGAAGTCGGCGTACGCGGTGTCGACCACGGCGGTCTCCGGCGCCGTACCGAAGGCGTCGGTCAGCATTTCGGTGATGGCCTCGCGTTTGTCCGCGCCCATCCAGAGCTGTATGTCGGCGAGACCGGGATTCGCCCCCGCGGCGCGCACGGCCTCCTCGAGGGCGATGTACACGCAGCCGTGCTCCTCGACGGTGGTGCCGGCTATATCCAGAACGGCCAGTTCGAACACTAGAGTTGTCCTCAGGGGAGTGCGGTGGCCCCGAGTGCTCAAGGGCCCGGTGTTCAAGGTCAGTTGGGGCTGCGGAGCAGCGCAGGGTGAGACTGCTGGGAGTTCTCGATGGTGAAGGACACGACGTCCGGGCGGTAGCGATCGTCGGAGTACTCGAGGGCCTCGCCCGTCAGGGAACGGGTGCGCCGGCGCTCCCGCAGCAGAGGGGTTCCTTGAGGGGTGGTCAGCAGTGAGGCGTCGGTGCTGTCCGCGGCGACCGCGTCGATCACATGACGGGCCATGCTGAGGTCCACGCCCTGGCCGCTGAGGTAGGCGTAGATCGACCCCGAGTCGCAGTCGAAGTCGAAGAGCAGGTGGCCGACCGGCCAGACGAATGTGGTTCTCTCGATCATCGCGGGCACGCCGTCAAGAAGCCGCAGCCGGAGGAGTTGGACGACGGGTTCGCCCTCCTCGAGTTCGAGGGCGTCGGCCGCCTCCGGCGACGCCGGGCGGCGGGCGACCTCGAGGGTGCGCTGGCCCGGCGTGCGGCCCAGCTCCTCGGCCCATCGCGAGAACGACCAGAAGGTCTCGAAAGGCTGCGGCGCCACCTGGCTGCGCACCACTGGCGGCTTGCCCCGGCCGCCGCCGATGAGACCCTCCGCGCGCAGGGTGGCGAGCGCTTGCCGGACCGGACCGCGGGAGGCGTTCCATTGCTCGCACAACTGTGATTCGGAAGGCACCGGTGCCCCGAGTGGCAGTTCCTGAGAAGCGATCCGGCGGCGCAGGTCAGATGCGATGCGCCCGTGCAGAGGTCCGTCCATGACACTTGACCATACAGGTAGTGGAGGGGTCCGGAAAGGCTGTCTGTGTCAAGGAAGTCTCGCTGAACTGCGAATATGACCTCGCGGTGAACTGTGGATGACCGCACACCCTTGAGTCTTGACGGCTGATTCGGCGTCCGCGAGTTTACTTGTCATGACAAGTGTGCAGCAGTGGAACCAGCCTCTCGGCTCCGCCGACCTCGTGGTCGTCGGCGCGGGCATCGTGGGGCTCGCCCATGCCGTGGACGCGGTGCGCCGCGGCATGTCCGTGGCCGTCGTCGAGCGTGACGAGCGAGCCACCGGCGCATCGGTGCGCAACTTCGGGCACGGTTGTTTCACGGCGCAGGACGGCGACGCACTGCGGTACGCGCTCGAGGCACGGAGCCGCTGGTTGCGACTGGCCGACGAGGCCGGACTGAGGATGCGCGAAAGCGGCACCGTGGTGGTTGCCCGGGCCGAGGACGAGTACGCCGTGCTCGAGGAGTTCCGAGCCGCCCGGGGCGGCGACCAGGTGGTGCTGCTCGACGCGGCGGGGGTGGCCCGGCGGATGCCCGTCGGCCACGGGGTTCTCGGGGGCGCCTGGCTCCCGATGGACATCCGCGTCGACCCGCGTCAGGCGGCCCACGCGATCGCCGACTGGCTCGCCCTCCAGGGCGTCCGCTTCCACTGGGCGACCACGGCGCACACCATCGAACCGGACCTGGTGGGCACCAGCAGGGGCCGGATCCGGGCCGGACGCACCGTGGTGGCCGTCGGCCACGACGTCGACCGGCACTTCCCGGAGCTCGCCGAGCAGGCCGGAGTGCGGCGCTGCGCCCTGCACATGCTCCGTGTCGCCGACCCGCACGGCCGGGCCATCGACCCCGCGGTGCTCAGCGGTTTCTCGCTTCTGCGGTACGACGGCTTCGGGGTCTGCCCGACCCGGGCGAAGGTCCAGGACCGGCTGGGAGCGGACCACCCCGAGCTGATCGACATCGGGCTCAACCTGATGTTCACCCAGCGGCCCGACGGCGACCTGACCATCGGCGACACACATACCTACGCGACCACGCTCGATCCCTTCAACGCGGAGGCCCTCGACCAGCACGTCCTCAAGGAGACCGCGCGTCTCCTGGGGGTCGAGCGGCTCACCGTCCGGGAACGCTGGCGCGGCGTCTACGCGGCCGCCGACCGGCCGTTCCTGATCGCCTCGCCCATGCCCGGCGTCCGGGTGGTCTCCGTGACCGCCGGCATCGGCATGACCACCGCGCTCGGGCTGGCCCCGGAGGTCCTCGACGACCTGCTGCGCTGACCGGCGCGCGGCTGCCCGCCTCGCAGCCTCCTCCGCCCCACTCCCACCGCGACCCCCTACATCCGTTCCGCCCCTGTTGAACCCGCGCCGGACTTCCACCCGGAGGCCGGCGCCTCCCCCGGAAGAGAGAACGACCATGCGCACAACGCGCTCCCTGACGGCCCTCGCGGCCGTCTCGGCCCTGGCCCTGCTCGGCGCCGGCTGCAGCACCGACCCGTCCGGCGGCAAGGGCTCCGGCAAGGCCGCCGCTTCCTGCCCGGGCGGCAAGATCCGCTTCGGCATCGAGCCCTACGAGGACCCGGCCAAGCTCACGCCTGCCTACGAGGTGCTGGCCAAGGCCCTGGAGAGCAAGCTGGACTGCCCGGTGGAACTGAAGGTCGTGGAGGACTACTCCGCCGAGGTGCTCGCCATGCGCAACGGCCAGCTCGAGATCGCCCAGTTCGGCCCCCTCGGCTACGTCTTCGCCAGCGAGAAGGCCAATGCGCGGGCCCTCGTCTCCTTCGCGGACGCCAAGGGCGCGCTGAGCACGTACACCGGGGGGATCTGGGTCCCCGCCGACTCGCCCGTCAAGTCTCTCAAGGACCTCAAGGGCAAGTCGCTCGCACTCTCCAGCCCCGGCTCGACCTCGGGTGACGCCTTGCCCCGGTACGCGCTGAAGACCACGAACGTCGACAAGGTGAAGATCAACTACGCGGGCGGTCACCCCGAGGCGCTGCTCGCCCTCACCAAGGGCAAGGTCGACGCAGCGGAGATCAACAGCCAACAGCTGGAGACAGCGAAGGCCGAGGGCAGCTTCGACCCTTCCGAGTACCGCCGGATCTGGACCTCTTCCCCCATCCCGAACGACCCGATCACTGTCTCGGACAGACTCGACCCCAAGTTCCAGGACGCGGTGAAGAAGGCTCTGCTCGACCTCGAGCCCGACGCTGTCGCCGAGGTCGGCGCCTTCCTCGACATCAACCCGCCCGGCCCGCTGGTAGCCGTCACCAAGGAGACCTACAAGCCGCTGTTCGCGCTCGCATCCGGCCTCGACCTGACCGAGAAGGACGTCTGATCGCCATGCCGACCGACGACGCGCCGTACTCGCCAGCAGCCGTCCGGGGGGTTCAGGGGGCGGTCAAGCCTGTCCCCGGCTCGCCTGGGGGTTCCGCCATGGAGCGGCCCACGGCATCGGGCACGCCGCTGGTGGTCCGCGGGCTGAGCAAGTCCTTCTCCGGAACGGCCGTGCTGGATTCGGTCGATCTGAACCTGCGGGCAGGGGAGTTCGTCAGCCTGCTCGGTGCCAACGGTTCGGGAAAGTCCACCGCGCTGCGCTGCATCATCGGGCTGGAGACCCCGGACGGCGGCTCCATCGCCATCCACGGCCGTGAGATCGGCGGACTGCATGGCGCCGAAAGGGCACGGCTGCGGTGGCGCACGGCCATGGTCTTCCAGGACATCCATTTGGTCCGCCGCCGTTCCGCGCTGGACAACGTCTGTGCCGGGGCGCTGGGCCGTCTCAAGCTGCGATGTTCCCTGACTCCGCTGCTGTTTCCGGCCGCGCTCCGGGAGGAGGCGATGGAGTGCCTGCACCGGGTCGGCCTGGCCGACCGCGCGGCCGAGCCGGTCGGACGGTTGTCCGGCGGGCAGCAGCAGCGAGTCGCCATCGCGCGGGCGTTGTGTCAGCGCGCTGACATCGTCCTCGCGGATGAGCCCGTATCGGCCCTCGATCCGGCTGCGGCCGAACAGGTGGTCGCCCTGCTGGCGGACCTGGCCCGAGAGAAGGGCCTGGCCGTCGCCGCCGTACTCCACCAGCCCGGACTGGCCCGCCGCCACGCCGACCGCATCGTCGGTCTGCTGGGCGGACGAGTGACGCTCGACGCGCCCGCCGACCAGGTGAGCGAGGCCGACCTGGACGCCCTCTACGCCCCTGACCGCCGTATCTCCCGGCAGGAGTCCACATGAGCACGGATGTCCTCACGCCCGCCGAGCGGCCGGCCCCGCCGCGACGGCGATGGCCGTCCCCGGTGATGCTCACGATCACTGCCGTCCTGGTCGTCGCCCATGTCCTGGCGTGGCGGGGCACTGACTTCTCGCCGACGGCACTGGCGCAGGGATGGCGCGGAATGGCCGACTTCATCGGCCAGGCCCTGCCACCGGATCTGTCGTGGTCCGAGGTGCTGAAGCCGAGTATCGACGCCGCACTGGTCACGCTGTACATCGGGCTGCTCGGCACCACGCTGTCGGTGCCGTTCGCCCTGGCCCTGGCTCTCGCGGCGGCTCGCACGACCGCGCCGAACCGCTGGGTGTACCAGGCCGCGCGGTCGGTGCTGTCCTTCCTGCGCGCGGTGCCCGACGTCGTCTTCGCCCTGGTGTTCGTGACCGCGGTGGGCCTGGGGCCGTTCGCCGGTGTGCTGGCGCTCGTGTTCCACAACACCGGTGTGATGGGCAAGCTGTGGGCCGAGGCGATGGAGGAGATCGACCAGGGGCCCCGTGACGCCCTGCGCGCCAATGGAGCCTCAAGTCTGCAGGTTGCCGCGCACGCCGTGCTGCCGGCGGTTGTGCCCCAGTTCGTGGGCCTGCTGCTCTACAGATTCGACGTCAACGTCCGCTCGTCCCTGGTCCTCGGCCTGGTCGGCGCCGGCGGCATCGG
Organism: Streptomyces sp. CRCS-T-1; assembly: GCF_024442335.1. NCBI lineage: Bacteria > Bacillati > Actinomycetota > Actinomycetes > Kitasatosporales > Streptomycetaceae > Streptomyces > Streptomyces sp. CRCS-T-1. Next base: position 7,548,658 of record NZ_CP101651.1, read on the forward strand.
ATTCCTCGTCAACAAGTCCATCAAGCTGTTCCGGTTCGACGAGATGGCCACCCATCTGCTGGTGGTGATGGTGCTTGTCGTGGCCGTCGATCAGCTGTCGGCCTTCGTACGCCGCCGCATCGGTGGCACCGGTGCGTAGCACCCCGCCTCCGGGCCCCGGCAGCCCGGATTCGGCGCGCGGTTCGGTCCGGTATCCCTGGACTTCGAGACACGCTCAGGGCCGCGGATCGACCGATGAGTCCAAGACTCATGCCCTGCCGGGGCGATCGAACCTCGGGTCCGGCCTGACTTCCTCCTCGTTCGGCTCCCACTCAGGTCGGAAGTCGGGGTGTGCGGCGTACGCTGCGACAAGGTGGCGGAGCGGGAACGCAGTCGCAGAGAGCGTGATCATGGCGGGGCCGTGAACCATGAAGTCGTCGTGCTCTGCGTCCCGCTGCATCCGCTCCACGAAGCGCAGGACCCCCCTCTTGGCGGCGACGTCGGCGAGAACCCGGGCCTTCAGCCCTCCGGTGTCCTCAACCGCGCCGGGCCTCACGGCCTCTGCTGCAGCATCGTCCTCGTCAGCAGCCGGAGCGGGTCGTCCGAGTCGTTCGCAGTAGTCACCAGCCCCTGCTGCCAGAGGCCTCACGGGGCGTGGCAGGAGCAGGAGTGGGAGCCGGATGGCCTGATGGCGGTCTGGACAACCGGCTTGTCGGGGGTGATTCCGGTCAGGCGAGGTTCTTGGTGAAGAACTCGTCGAGCCTGTCGAAGGGGATGAGGTTCTTGCGGTCGTACAGGTCGACGTGGTCCGCGTCCGGGACGATCACGAGGTCGACGGTGTCGGGGGCCTTGGCCTGGACGTCCTCGGAGTAGTAGCGGGAGTGCGCGTCGGCGCCGGCCACCAGGAGGGCCTTGCGGGGCGCCAGCATGTCGATGTTCGTCATCAGTGGGAAGGCGAAGAACGACATCGGTGTGGTCCCGGTCCACGCGGTGGTGGAGTTGATCGAGCGCGGGTGGTAGCCGCGCTCGGTGCGGTAGTAGTCGAAGAAGATCTTCGTGATCGGGTCGGCGTCCGCCGGGAGGGTCTTGGGCAGGACGCGGTTCGAGGGGGCGACGTTGCCGTTCTCGTCGAAGGGCACCTCGTGGGAGAGCCGCGCGTAAGTGCCCTTCTCGGCGTCGATCCAGCGCTGCCGGCTGAGGTGGTCCACGACCTTCTGGCGCTGCTCACGCGTGTAGTAGTCCTCGTGGCCGCGGGACATGCTGCGCGACATGTCGTACATCGAGGCCGTGGCGACCGCCTTGATACGGCTGTCCGCAGCCGCCGCGGTGAGCGCCATACCGCTCAAGCCGCAGATGGCCTGCGCACCGATCCGCTCGCGGTCGACGATCCTCTGCAGGCCGAGGAAGTCGACGGCGGCGCTGAAGTCCTCGGTATGGATGTCGGGTGAGGCCACGTCACGCACCGTGCCGCCGCTCTCCCCGGTGAAAGAGGGGTCGAAGGCGAGGGCGACGTAGCCGCGGCGGGCGAACTCGTTGGCGTAGAGCCCCGAGGACTGTTCCTTGACCGCGCCGAACGGGCCGCTGACCGCCAGGGCGGGCAGTGTGCCCCTGGCGTTCTTCGGTACGTAGAGGTCTGCCGCGACCTCGATGCCGTAGCGATTGTTGAACCGCACCGAGGTCCGCTTGACGTTCCTGTCCAGCGCGAAGGTGTAGCCGCCCTTGGCTGCGGCCTTGCCCTGTCCTGTGGCGCCTGCGGCGCGGCCGGATTCCGCACCGAAGGAGGGCAGAGCCGTGAAGGAGGCGGCAGTTGCGGCGCCGGTGGCGGCGAACAGTCCGAGCGCTTTGCGACGTTCCATCGAGGGGACCTCATATTCGATCGGTGGGGGAAGAGGCGCGACGGTCGGTGGTGTCGTGACCGAGGCGCGACTCCAGCGAACCGCTTCTGCGCCGGGCGAGGCAGGTCGGGTTTATGGGGGGTACAAGCTCGACCCCCCACCCCACCGACCCGTTCGTCTCCGGGAAACCGCCCAGGCTGCCTGCTAGGCCGAGTCCTGGCCCGTCGCGTGTCCCGGCATGGCCGAAGGCCCGTCGCCGCGGGCGAGGGCGCTGGGCCACCAGGCGCGGGGGCCGATGTCGATCACGAGCGCGGGCACCAGCAACGAGCGGACCACGAGCGTGTCGAGGAGTACCCCGAAGGCCACGATGAAGGCGATCTGCACCAGGAACGCCAGGGGGATGACCATCAGTGCCGCGAACGTGGCGGCGAGCACCACACCCGCTGAAGTGATCACCCCGCCCGTCGTGGTCAGCCCCCGCAACACCCCCGCACGCGAGCCTCGTTCGAGGGCCTCCTCCCGTACCCGGGACATCAGGAAGATGTTGTAGTCGACGCCGAGAGCCACCAGGAAGACGAATCCGTACAGCGGGACGGACGCGTCCGTGCCGCTGAACCCGAGGAGATGCTCGAAGACGAGCGCCGAGACTCCCAGTGTCGCCAGGAAGTTGAGCGCGACGGTCGCCACCAGCAGCACCGGTACCAGAAACGAGCGCAGAAGCAGGACCAGGATCAGCAGGATGATGCCGAGCACGACGGGAACGATCACCGTGCGGTCCCGGGCCGAGGTCTGCTGGGTGTCGTACTGCTGCGCCGTGTAGCCGCCCACCAGCGCGTCGGCCGCGGGGACAGCGTGCACGTTCTCGCGCAACCGCTCGACGGTCTCCTTGGCCGCGTCACTGTCCGCCGCCGCGTCCAGCGTGGCATCGATGCGGACACGTCCGTCGACGACCCGCGGCTCACCGGCCCCGGGCCGTCCCGAGGCGGAGACCGTGCCCGCCGATGCCACGCCCTCGGTGTTCCGGACGGCGGCCGTCACCGCATCGGCGCGGTCGGCGTCGGCGATGATGACAGCCGGGTTGCCGGAGCCCCCGGGGAAGTGCTCGCTGATCGTCTCCTGGGCGGCGACGGAGGGAGCGTCGTTCACGAAGATCTCGTCCAGCGGCACGCCCTTGGCGGACAGCGTGGGTGAGAAGGCCGCGAAGACGGCGAGGCCGAGCACGGTCACGACCCAGGTCCGGTGCGGTCGCGCGTCCACCCGGGCGGCAACCTTGCGCCAGATGGCGTGGCCTTCCGTGGACGTGGACGCGCACGCGGACGTGGACGCGGCCGGGGCTTTCGGGCGCGAGGGCCAATAGGCGGTACGGCCCAGCAGGGCCAGAGCGGCCGGCAGGAAGGTGAGCGTGGAGAGCACGGCGCACACGATGCCGATGGCGCCCACCGGTCCGAGGGCGCGATTGTTGGTGAGATCACTGGCGAGCAGGGCCAGCAGCCCGAGGGCCACGGTGGCCGCGCTGGCGGTGATCGCACCGAACGAGCGGCGCACCGCGGCCCAGGCTGCCACGGCCCGGTCTCCGCTCACGGCGAGTTCCTCGCGGAAGCGCGCGGCCAGCAGCAGGGCGTAGTCGGTGGCGGCGCCGATCACCAGGATGGACAGGATGCCCTGCACCTGGCCGTCGACCCGGACCACGTCCCGCTCCGCCAGCGCGTAGACCACCGCACAGGCCAGTCCCAGGGCGAAGACGGAGCCGAGGATGATCAGGAACGGCAGCAGGACGCTGCGGTAGACGAGCAGCAGGATCACCAGCACGGCGGCCAGCGCCACGCCCAGCAGCAGTCCGTCGATGCCCGCGAACGCGTCCGACAGGTCGGCCTGGCTCGCCGCCGGGCCGGCGACCTGCGCCTCGGTGCCCGGCACCTTCCGTGCCGCGGCGCGCACCTCGTCGAGGACCTTGGGCAGTTCCTCGCCCAGCTCGGGCTTGAGTTGGACGACGGCCTGCAGCGCCTGGCCGTCGTCGGAGAGCAGGGCGGGGGAGGGGCGGCCGACGACCCCGGCTCTCCCTGCCAGTGCGCCGACGGAGTCGGTGGCAGCTGCCCGCTGCGCCTCGCTGACCCGCTTCCCGTCCGCCGTCCAGACCACGATGGCGGGCAGGGTCTCGGACTGGTCGAACTTCTCACGGGCCGTGAGGACCTTGGTGGACTCGGCGCTCCGTGGCAGGAACGCGGCCTGGTCGTTGGTGGCCACCTCGCCCAGCTTGCCCGCGTACGGTCCGAGCGTTCCGCCCACCCCCAGCCAGACCAGCAGCAGCACCAGGGGTACGAGCCACCGGGCCCAGCGCGGTGCGCGGTTCCCGCGGTCATGCCCAGCAGCGGAAGTAAGTCGACGAGTGAGTATCTCAATCATTGAGTGATCATATACTGGAGCCATGAGTGGCTCAGGCACCCCTTCGACACCTCTTCCGGGAGACGACCCGACGGGGTTGCAGTCCTTCGCCGTCCTGTTGCGCAGGATGAACGGCGAGTTCAATCGCATCGCCCACGAGTTCGCACAGGCACACGGCCTTCATCTCACCGACATCCAGGCCCTGATCGCGATCCTGGACGCCGACCCGGACGGTGTGGGCGAGCCCATGACGCCCACGAACCTGCGCAGGCAGCTCAACCTCACGTCCGGCGCGGTCACCGCGTGCCTCGACCGGCTGGAGAAGGCGGGTCACATTCGCCGGGTCAGGGCCGCCGACGACCGGCGTGTGGTCCACCTGCACTTCGCGGAGGCGGCCAGGGGCCTGGCCAGGGAGTACTTTCGGCCGCTCGCGCGCAGCACCGATACCGCGCGGGCCCGCTTCACGCCGGAGGAACTCGCGGTGATCGCACGATTCCTCACGGAGATGAACCAGGAACTCGTCCTGCTGCGTCGCGACCGGGGCTGAACTTCCTCGTCGCGAGGGTGCGCGATCTCGGCGGGTGTCACGCCGTTTGTCTCGGCGGCCCGCTGGTGACCCCTATCGGGCGGGGTCGGCCCAACTGTCACTGAAGAGAAGGCCGCAGACCTCGGCCTCGTCCCGTGGTCGCTCGCGCTGGGGCCGTGTTCGGGCTGTCCGCGTGGAGGCGGGCGGCGTCACGTCAGGGTCTGGTCGAGTTCTTCCATGACGAGTGCGCGGTGGGGCAAGGGGGACGGGCCGACCCGGTCGCGGCGCATGCCGTCCAGGATGAGGGTGAGGTAGCGCTTCCACAGCTCCGGGGCGACGCCGCGGCTGTGCTGGGTTACGGCACCGAGCATGATCTGGATGAGCGGGAAGTCGGTCGGTTCGATGTCGTCGCGGAGTCGGCCGTCCTGCCGGGCGCGCGCGATGACGGCGTCGACGGCGGGATGGAGACGGTCCGGGATGGCGGCCACGCGGGGCCTGCCCTGCGTGACTCCCAGCAGGAACTCTCTCAGGCCGCGGCTCTCGGCGAAGACCCGCGCGGTGGCCGTGAAGAACTGTACGAGGCCGTCCCAGGAGTCTTCGTGCGCGAGAGCCTCTTCCGCGAGCGCGACCACGCGCTCCACCTCGTCTTCGAAGACGGCTTCGATGAGTTCTTCTCGGCCGGCGAAGCGACGGTAGGCGGTGCCGACACCGACGCCCGCGTGGTGGGCGATGTCGTCGACCGTGACGTCCAGACCTCGTTCGGCGAAGACCTCGCGAGCGGCGGCGATGATGCGCTGCCGGTTGCGTTCCGCGTCCGCCCGCAGGGGGCGCGCCGGAGTTTTCCCGGAGGGCGGGGTGGAGGCGGCTCGGCTGCTCATGCATCCACTGTAGACGAAACCGGAGATGACATCTCCATTTTCGGTGCTACAGTGAAACAGGTAAGCGGAGATAACTTCTCCACTTGCTGTGTGTGCCCGTGCGTGATGCCGAGAGGGAAGAAGGAAGGATCGCCATGAGCAAGCCGCGCGCCCTGATCGTGGGCATGGGTATCGGAGGCCTGGCCACGGCCGTGCGCCTGTATGACATCGGCTGGGAGACCCTGCTCGTCGAGCGCGCGCCCGAGCGCCGTCCCGCCGGATACTTCGTCGGACTGTTCAAGACCGGGCGGCTCGCCGCGCAGCGGATGGGCGTGCTCGACGCGATCGGCAACCGGGCCGTCGAGGGCGGCGCCACCTACGACATCGACCGGGTGGGCCGCCGTCGGCCGGGTCTCGGATACGGCGACCTGCCGGGCGAGCCCCGTCTGCTGCTCCGGGGCGACATCGAGGGTGCCCTCTACGACTCCGCCGTGTCCCTCACCGACATCCGCTACGGCACCACCCCGGTGGCCCTTGAGGAACACCCCGACGGGGTGGACGTCACGCTGCGCACCACCGCGGCGGACGAGACCGTCACCGAAACCACGGAGCGCTTCGACCTCGTGGTGGGCTCCGACGGTCTGCGCTCCACCGTGCGTCAACTGGCCTTCGGCCCTCACTCGGACTACCTGCGGCCGTTCAACCACATCATCGGCGCCACCGTCCTCAAGGAAGCGGTCCCCGGCTTCAGCCTTACCGACGGCATGATCCTGGCCGAACCGGGCCGCTCCGCCTGGGTGTTCCCCTTCACCGACCACCAGCCGGGGCTGCTGTTCAACTACCGCACCGAGGACGAGGACGCGGAGTTCAGCCGGCCGCCGATCGAGTCGCTGCGCCGCGCCTTCGGTCCCGAACCGACCGGGCCCGTGCTGGAGAACCTCCTGCGGCAGTTCGAGCAGGCCGATGACTGTCTCTTCGACTCCGTCCATCAGGTGGCGATGCCCCGTTGGCACACCGACCGAGTCGTCCTCCTCGGCGACGCCGCCTGGTGCCTGACGCTGTACTCCGGGATGGGTGCCTCCAGCGCCATCACCGGTGCGGACCTGCTCGGCACCCTGCTGCAGCGCAACCCGGGCAACCCCGCGCGGGCTCTGCGTGAGTGGGACCAGAAGCTGCGGCCGTTCATCGACAGCATGCAGGAGCACGGCCGTAAGGAGCTGGTGCAGTTCGTCCCTCAGACCCGCAAGGACAAGCTCACCCGCACCCTCACCTCATCGCTGATGGGCAACGCGGTCGGCAAGCGCGTGATGAGGAGGCTGCTCGCGCCTGCGTTCAAGGCCAAGTCCCTCGACCCTGCCGCGGCCTGACCTGCCGACGGCGACGGGGACGGTAGCTCCATCCCGTCACGTACTGGGACCTCCGCCACGGCCAGGTCGATAGTTTGACGGCATGAGTGACGGCATCGCGTGGATGGGCGCACACCATCACACCCCTTCATCGACCGTGCCCGGCATGCTCGGCGGCATCTCACTGACTCTGGCCCGAGGCATGGAGAGAGACGAGTTCCTCATCAACCTGGGCGCCGACCTCGACGAACTGGCCGCGCGCACCCCGTGCAGGGAGTTGCGCGTACCGGTCGAGCGGCCGGGCCGGCCCTCCCCTCACCTCAACCGCGCCATGTACGGCATGAGCGGTGAGTGGACGTACGTGCTCGAGGACTGGGGCATGGCGACCTGGGCGACCGGCTACCGAGGCAAGGTCAGGTCGATGCTTCCCTGTGAGGGCGAGGAGATCCTCTGCCTGACCGCCAACCGTTTCAGCCCTCCGGCCCTGATCATCCATGCGCCCGGTGCCCGCGCACACCGGGCTGACTTCGGCACCGACACCGAACAGGGCTCGGCCCTCGATGCCGCCCTCAGCGCCGCGGGCGCGGTCTTCCCGTCGATGCCCGAGGCCAGCGAGGCCGACGTCGTCGCGCACTTCGAGGAGCATGCCGAGCGCCTGCCCGAGCTGGTGTTCACCGCCGTGGGCGCCTACACGGGCGTGATCATCGACCAGGACGCAGTGAAGGCCGGTGACCTTCCCGGGGTGCTCTGCCGTTGAGACCAGGTACGGCGGCCAACGAAGCCTGTGCCTCTACGACTTCCACCGCCGAGAGCTGTGGCGGGCCGCTGTCGATTGACCATGGAGTCAGCCCAGGCCGGTCGCCCATGCCGTCAGAGTGGTGAAGTCGTCGATGACGAGACCGCGTCGGGGGTCGACCCGGTGCAGTAGGGCGGGACCCTCGTGGTGCTCCTTCACCCAGACGCGATCCGCTTCGGTGATCTCGTCGTCGATCCAGGCGAATGCCCGCCCTTTCGCCCACGCGACGATCTCCGGCGTCTTCCAGAACACACCGCCGCCGGGCTCGGCGCGCGGCGCGGACCAGGCGAGGAAGGGCAGCTCGGGCAGTCCCAGGACCGGTGCGACGAACGTGTTGACTTCTTCCTCCCACGTCGTCGCCCACACCAGGTCAAAGGGAAGCGCGTCCAGCGCCGGGCCGTGATGCGGGTTGAGCCACACGCGCAGCGGTTTCACCGGCTTGTTCGGTAACCCCCACGCAGTCAGCCGACGCCGCTCAGCAGCCTCCCAGCGAGGTGTCAGCAGCCGGTGCGTCTCGTATCCCGCAGGTCGTCGGTGAGGCTTCGCGGCATACGGATTCAGAGGCCCGTCCACATCCACCAACAGCACTGGACGCATTAGCTCCCCCCCCCTTGACGCTGCCGCGCACGGTATCGGCCGATGACGAGACTGCCCAGCGAAATTCCGGGAGGCGGCGAGATCCAGTAGATCGGGGCTCCGGGTGGATGGGGCGATCTTGAGGTGACAGCAGCCGAAGTTTCTGGGGCAGAGACCCTCGTTCGGATCAAGCCCTGGCGGGTCAAGCGAATCGTGACTCATGACCGCAATGCCCGTATCCTCATCAATGCACGATTCTTTCCGATGAGCGGATTCATCGCAGGCGCAAGTGAGGCGAAGCGTGGTTCGGTCCGGCGAGGAACCCAAGCCGGCGGGGCGTGCGACTGACGGCACGGGGCCCGCCCGACCTCGCGAGCGGTTTCTCCAGGGCGAGTCCGTCGAGGCGGGCGTACGGGCGTCCATCCTGAACTCGTGGCAGCGCTGCCGGACCCTGGGGCTGTCGCCGGACGAGTCCGATCTGCCCTACCGGGAGGACTTCGACCCGGGGGGCCGTATCGTCCGCGCGGCCGTTCCCGTGCTCGACCGGCTGCAGTCCGCCTTCTCCGGCAGCAAGGTCAACATCTCGGTCGCGGACGCGAACGGGACGGTTCTGCTGCGCCGCTTCGGCGATCCGGCGATGGCCAGGGAGCTGCCGGCGATCCAGCGGGTCCCCGGGTTCGTCTTCGCCGAGCGGGTGGCCGGGACGAACGGCATCGGGCTGGCCCTCGCTGAGCGGCAGCTCATCCGCGTCCACGGCGCCGAGCACTTCGCGGAACGCGCCCAGCAGAGCGCCTGCGTCGCGCTTCCCGTCCGTGATCCGCTCAGCGGCCGCATCGAGGGCGTCCTGTGCTTCGGCTATCCGCGCGGTTTCGACCGCCCGGCGCTGGCCGCGGCGATCCGCCGGGCGGCCGAGGCCATCGAGCGGCGGCTGCTGGGGCAGAGTTCCGCGCACGAGCGTGCGCTGCTGCGGGCGTATCTGGCGGCCGGGGCCGGGGTCGAGGGTGGGAGTGGGGTCGTCGGGCTGCGCGGCGGCGTCTCGGCGGGTGCGCCCGTGCACGTATTCCAGCCTCGTGACCAGGCGGTCCTGCGGGAGAAGGCGGCCGAGCTGATCTCCCGAGCCCAGCGGGCCGCCGTCGACGTGACCCTGCCCGACGGGCGGCGGGTGACGCTCGTGAGCCGTCCGATGACGAGTGCGTCCGGGGTGCAGGGTGTCGCCATCGAAGCGGTGCCGCACGACTCCTCGGCGAGCGGGTCACTCCTCCTTCCGCAACGAGCCGACGACCTGCCGAGCCTTCCCGCCGTCCCCGCCGCCCCCCTGACCTCCCGGTCCGCGATGTCCCTCCCGTCCGGGCACCCCACCGGCCCCGGCCCGGTCCTCGCGGCCGACGGCGGCAGGGGAGCCGGGCAGCCCGGCGGGGGTGTCGCGGGTGACGGCGGCCAGGGGGCCGTGGCTCCTGGTGAGGGCGTCGCGGGCGACGGTGATCGCGGCGCCGCCGGGCTCGGTGAGACCGTCACGGCCGGGCCGGGCGATGCCGTCGCGCCTGATGGTGATCGAGGACCAGCCGGACCCGCCGGACCCAGCGGGACGGTCCCGGGCGGACCGGACAGACCGGGTGACGCCGTCGTGGCCGACGGAGGGCGCGACGCCATGGGCGATCGCCCCGACGACACCTTCCCGGCCCGGGCGCTCGTGATGCTGGGGGAGCCGCAGGTAGGGGCCTATGCCCTGGCCGCGCGGCGGCGGCTGGAGTTGTTGTCCGAGGCCAGTGCCCGTATCGGCACCACCCTGGACGTGCGCCGCACCGCCGAGGAGCTGGCCGAGACGGCCGTTCCGCGACTGGCCGACTTCGTCACCATCGACCTGCCCGACGCCGTCCTGCGCGGCGAGGAGTCCGCCGACCCGCTCGCCGACCTGCGCCGCACGGTGCTGTACGGCGCACGCGAGGGCCTGCCCTTCACCCCGCCCGGCAAACGCATCGACTACGGTCCGACCTCGCCCCAGCTGCGCTGCCTGAACGGCCGCGAGGCGGTGCTGGAGCCGGATCTGAAGGCTGCCGCGGGCTGGCTCGCCCAGGACCCCGAGCACACCGCGCGCCTGCTGGCCCACGTCCACTCGCTCATCGCGGTGCCCCTGCTCGCCCGCGGTGTCCTCCTGGGCATCGCCAGCTTCTACCGCGCCGGGAGCTCCTTCGGCGACGACGACTGCTCGCTGGCCCAGGAGCTCGCCACCCGCGCCGCCCTGTCCATCGACAACGCCCGGCGCTACACCCATGAACGCACCATGGTCCTGGCCCTCCAGCGCCGGCTGCTCCCGCACGGTCTGCCCGACCAGGACGCCGTCGAGGTCGCCCACCGCTATCTGCCCGCCGAGTCCGACGTGGGAGGGGACTGGTACGACGTCATCCCCCTCTCCGGCGCCCGCGTCGGACTGCTCGTCGGCGACGTCGTGGGTCACGGCATGCTCTCCGCGGCCACCATGGGACGGCTGCGCACCGCCGCGCGCAGCTTCGCCGAACTCGACTTCCCCCCGGACGAGGTCCTCGTCCACCTCGACAACCTCGTGGGGAGACTGGACCGTGAGGACCCCGACGGCAAGGGTGCCGGGGTCATCGGCGCGACCTGCCTCTACGCCGTCTACGACCCGGCCTCGCAACGGTGCCTGATGGCCCGCGCCGGGCACCCGCCGCCCGCACTCGTCCACCCCGACGGCACCGTGACCTACCCCGACCTCCCGGCCGGGCCCCCGCTCGGCCTCGGTGGCCTGCCCTTCGACTCCGTCGAGGTCGACCTCCCCGCGGGCAGTCAGCTCGTCCTCTACACCGACGGCCTCATCGAGGACCGCAACCGCGACGTCGACGTGGTCCTGGAGCAGTTGCGTACGGCCCTGGCCCACCCGGAGCGCGCGCCCGAGGACACCTGCCAGGCCGTCCTGGACACCGTGGCGCCCGCGCACCCGCACGACGACATCGCCCTGCTCGTGGCCCGCGTCCACGCCCTGGACTCCGACCGGATCGCCACCTGGGAGCTGCCCGCCGACCCGGCACTCGTCGGCGAGGTCCGGGCGGACGCCATGCGGCGGCTGACCGAGTGGGGGCTGGAGGAGACCGCGTTCGCCGCGGAGCTGATCCTCAGCGAGCTGATCACCAACGCCATCCGGCACGGCGCCGGGCCGATCCGGGTGCGGCTGCTCTACGGCCACGCCCTGATCTGCGAGGTCTCCGACGCCAGCAACACCGCCCCGCATCTGCGCCGGGCGGCCAGCACCGACGAGGGCGGACGCGGGCTGTTCCTCGTCGCGCAGCTCTCACAGAGCTGGGGCACGCGCTACCTCCCGGAGGGCAAGGTCATCTGGGCCGAATGCGGCCTCGACGCCGCGTGACCCGGGCCGCGGCCCGTTCGAGCCCGTCAACCCGTGCGAGCAACCCGTGCGAGCCGAGCGGCCCCCTCGACCTCAGCTCCCCGCTCGACCCCAGCCCCCCCGTTCGCGCCGAGCGCCCCCCGGGAGCCACGGCATCCCCACTGGAGCCACAGCACCCCGTGAAATGACCGAAATGCTGTAATTTGATCGAGTGCGCGACGCTCCCGACACACCGGCGAAGGCGGCCTCGCCCTTCGGACCGGAGCCCTTGGTCCGTATCCGCGGGCTCAGCAAGCGGTTCGGCGGGACCGTCGCGCTGGCCGGGGTCGACCTCGATGTGCACGCGGGCAGCGTGCTCGCCTTCCTCGGGCCCAACGGGGCCGGAAAGTCCACGCTGATCAAGGTGCTCGCCGGGGTGCATCACGCCGACGCCGGGCAGATCACGGTGGACGGGCAACCGCTCGGCAGCCCCGTCGCCACCCGCGGCATGTCCTTCATCCACCAGGACCTCGGTCTCGTGGAGTGGATGACGGTCGCCGAGAACATCGCCCTGACCACCGGGTACGGGCGCCGGACCGGGCTGATCTCCTGGCGCCGCACCCGGGAGCGCTGTGTCGACGCACTGCGCGTCGTCGCCGCCCACCTCGACCCCGACGTCCCGGTCTCCGGGCTCGCACCGGCCGACCGCTCGCTGGTCGCCATCGCCAGGGCACTGGCGGCGCGCGCGAAGCTCATCGTCCTCGACGAGCCGACCGCCCGCCTGCCCGCCACGGACAGCGCCCGGCTCTTCCACGTCCTGCACGAACTGCGCGACCGCGGCCACGCCGTCCTCTACGTCAGCCACCGCCTCGACGAGGTCTACCAGGTCGCCGACACCTTCGCCGTCCTGCGCGACGGCCACCTCGTCAGCCACGGCAGCCTGACGGACCACAGCCCGGCCCGCCTGGTCCACGACATCGTCGGTGAGGAGAAGACCCTCGCCGCCCGTCCCGCCCCCGCCTACTCGCCGACGCCCCCGGCGGCAGGCACACCCCCCGTCCTGACCCTCGACTCCGTACGCACCCCCCTGGCCGGACCCGTCAGTCTGGAACTCGCGCCCGGAGAGGTGCTCGGGCTGGTCGGGCTCTCCGACGCCGGGCACATGGATCTGGGCCGGGCCCTCGCCGGCGACCGGCCGATCCTGGGCGGCAGGGCCGTACTGCACGGACGGTCGTACCACCCCCGTACGGTCGCCGAGGCCGTCGGTCTCGGTGTGGGGTTCGTGCCGGGGGACCGGCTCCGGGAGAGCTGTCTCGCCGAGCTGAGCGTGCGGGAGAACCTCCTGGCCAACCCGCGCGCGGGAGGCGTGCCGGGACCGCGCTGGATCGGGCCCCGGCGCGAACGCGCCACGGCCGCCGCTCTGATCGACCGGTTCTCCGTGCGCCCCCGCGACAGCGAGACCCCCATCGCCACCCTCTCCGGCGGCAACCAGCAGAAGGTCGTGATCGGCCGCTGGCTGCGCACGGACCTGCGGCTGCTGATCCTCGAGGAGCCGACCGCGAGCGTGGACATCGGCGCCAAGGCCGCGATCCACCGCCTGCTCGACGAGGCCCTGGAGGCAGGGCTGGCGGTGCTGCTGCTGTCCACCGACTTCGAGGAGGTCGCGAGCGTGTGCCGGCGCACCCTGGTCTTCGTCCGCGGGGCGGTGACGGCCGAGCTGAGCGGCAGGGCGCTCACCGTCGCCGGGCTCACCCGGGCCGCCTCGGCCATGCCCCCGTCCACTACCGCGACGCACCCATGAAGAGCCCACGGACCCGACCGCGCAGGCAGGGCGGGCACCACATCGGCGCCTACGGCCTGCTCGCCCTCACCGCCGTGCTCTACCTGGTCTTCTCCCTCGCCCTGCCGAGCACCTTCCCCACGCTGGACACCCTCGACTCGATCCTGTCCAACCAGTCGATCCCCGCCGTCATGGCGCTCGCCGCCATGGTCCCCATCGTCACCGGCGCGTTCGACCTCTCCATCGGCTACGGCCTGGGCCTGGCCCATGTGATGGTGCTGCAGCTCATCGTCAACGAGTCCTGGCCCTGGCCGCTCGCCTGCCTCACGGTGATCGCCGGAGGCCTGGTCGTGGGCGTCCTCAACGGCGTCATCGTCGAGTTCGGCCGTATCGACTCCTTCATCGCCACCCTGGGGACCGGCAGCATGCTGTACGCCGTGACCGGCTGGATCACCGACGGCAGCCGCATCGTCCCCGGCCCGCAGGGCCTCCCGCCCGCGTTCACCGACCTGTACGACTCCACGTTCCTCGGCCTCCCGGTCCCCGCCTTCTACGTGCTCGCCCTCGCGGGAGTCCTCTGGCTGGTGCTGGAACGGCTGCCGCTCGGCCGGTATCTGTACGTCGTCGGGTCCAACCCGCGCGCGGCCGACCTGGTCGGCATCCCGACCCGCAAGTACACCGTCTACGCCTTCGCCGCCTCGGGCCTGATCGTCGGCTTCGCCGGGGTGCTGCTCGCGTCCCAGCAGCAGATCGGCAACCCGAGCGTCGGCCTCGACTATCTGCTGCCCGCCTTCGTCGGCGCCCTCCTCGGGTCCACGGCGATCAAGCCCGGCCGCCCCAACGCCCTCGGCACCGTCGTCGCCGTGGCCGTCCTCGCCGTCGGCCTCACCGGCATCGCCCAGCTCGGCGCGGAGTTCTGGACGGTCCCGCTGTTCCACGGCGGCACCCTGCTCATCGCCGTGGGCCTGGCCGGATACGCCGCCCGGCGCAGGCTGCGCGGCGGGGCCGCGGCACGCGACTCGCCCGCCACGCCGCCCCCGCCCCCGTCCTCCCCGACGCCCGAGGCCGGAACGGCGGGCACACCCCCCTGACCCCCCGGCACGTCCCGCGACTCCCGGCGCGTTCCGACCCCTGGCACGTCCCGCCGCGTCGATCCCCTCCATGGAGCTCCCGTGCACCGCAACCACAAGCCCGCCCCCGCGGTCCGCACCGCCCGGCTCGCCTCCTGCGCCCTGCTGGCGACGGCGGCCGCCCTCGTCGGCTGCGAACGCGGCTCCTCGGACGGCGCGGACGAGACCGCGACGGGCCCGAGCGGCTGCCCCGCCGTCCACGCCAGGGCCCAGGCCGCCGTCACCCGGGCGGAGCGGACCGACATCCCCTGGGGCGGTCCCACCGACGGCCCCGAGGCCGTGTCGGGCAGGACGATCGTCTATGTCGCCCAGACCATGACCAATCCCGGCGTCGCGGGCGCCGCGAAGGGCGTGCGGGAAGCCGCGCGGGTCATCGGCTGGGACGTCCGGGTGATCGACGGCGGAGGCACCCCGGCCGGTATCCAGGCGGCCATGAGCGAGGCCGTGGCCCTGCGGCCCGCGGGCATCGTCATCGGCGGCTTCGACCCCGACTCCACGGCACAGCAGGCCGCGCGGGCCAACGCGCAGGGCATCCCGCTCATCGGCTGGCACGCGGTCCCCGAACCCGGCCCCAGCCGGCAGCCCGACCTCTTCACCAACGTCACCACGAGGGTCCAGGACGTGGCCCGCATCAGCGCGCAGTGGATCATCTCCGACTCGGACGGCCGCGCCGGGGTCGTCGTCATCACCGACGCCTCGATCCCCTTCGCCAGGAACAAGTCCGACCTGATCAGGAAGGAACTCGCCGCCTGCTCCGGCGTGCGGGTGCTCTCGGTCGAGAACATCCCGATCCCCGACGCCAGCAGTCGCACCCCCCGGGAGATCTCCTCCCTGCTCTCCCGGTTCCAGGACCGCTGGACGCACTCCGTCGCCATCAACGACCTGTACTTCGCCGACGCCGCCCCCGCCTTCCGCGCGGCCGGTGAGAAGGGCTCGGGGCCGCCCTTCAACATCGGCGCGGGCGACGGCGACCCGTCCGCCTTCCAGCGCATCAACAGCGAGCAGTACCAGGCCGCCACCGTGCCCGAGCCGCTCACCCTCCAGGGCTGGCAGATCGTCGACGAGTTCAACCGCGCCTTCGCCGACCGCCCGGCCAGCGGATACACGGCCCCCATCCACATCGCCACCGCCGGAAACAGTGAAGGCGCCTCGACCTGGGACCCGTCGGGCTACCAGGCGGCGTACCGCGAGATCTGGGGGAAGTGACGGCCGGTCAGGGTGGCGATCCCTTCACGGAACATGCACGGAACCTCGGAATCCCTTTAATTTTCAAGGGTTAATCTCACCGTCAGACCCCACCAGGCACAGGAGACTCGGTGTGTACGACGGCGACGTAGTGGTGATCGGCGGCGGCTACGCCGGTGTCCGGCTGGCGAAGCGGCTGGACGGCCTCGCCCGGGTCACGCTGGTGGACCGCAAGGAGGTCTTCTTCCACCGCGTCGCCTCCCTGCGCGCCGGCATCCGCCCCGAGTGGACCCACACCCCCTTCATCCCGTACGACCGGCTGCTCGGCAACGGCCGGGTGGTCGCGGGCAAGTGCGTCCGCGTCGACACCGCCGAACGCCAGGTCGTCCTCGCCACCGGCGAGCGGCTGCCCTACGACGTGGTCGTGATCGCCACCGGCGCCGACTACCCCGAGCCGGCCCGCTTCACCGGTACCACCACCGAGGAAGCGGCCAAGTCCTTCGCCGAACACCAGCGCAACGTCGCCACGGCCGAACACGTCCTCGTCGTCGGCGGCGGCCCCGGCGGCGTCGAACTCAGCGCCGAGATCCGCCTCGCCCGCCCCGACGCCCGGGTCACGCTCGCCCACTCCGGGCCCGCGCTGCTCGACTCCACGGGCAGCACCCGGCCGGGACGCAAGGCCCTGGCCTGGCTGGAGTCCCATGACGTCGAGGTACGGCTCGACGCCTTCATGTCCCCCGGCAACGACTTCGGTACCTACCGCGACGCCCGCGGCGACATCATCGAGGCCGACCTGTCCTTCTGGGCGACGGGCACCACCCCCAACACGCTCTGGCTCCGACTGGCCGGACTCGGCGACTGGCTCAACAGGGACGGACACGTCAAGGTCGACCGGACGCTGCGCGTCGAGGGCAGGCTCGACGTGTTCGCCGTCGGCGACGTGAACGACGTCAGCGAACTCAAGATCACCCCTGCTGCCCTCGCCCAGGCGGACATTGCCGCCCACAACATCCGCGCCTATCTGCAGAGTTCCGGCAGGCACCGCAAGGAGCCGCGCTTCTACCGGCCGATCCAGCGCACCCCGCTCATCGTGCCGTTCGGCCCGGCCGACGGACTGACCGTGCTGCCCGTGCCTGGCGGCGAGTCCGCCGTCCTCGGCAGCCGTACCACCACCCTGGCCAAGGCGAAAACGCTCATGACGCCCTACATGCGCCGCCAACTCGGCTACACGGCAGCCTGATCCGCGCCGCGCCCCGCCACCGGGCCGCCCTCGTCGCCCCGTCCCATCACCCCACCCCCGTCGTTACCCACGAGTTCGACCTGGGGTAGGGTCCCCACCGTTTCCGGCTACCGGCTGATGGGGTGCCGGTACGGGGCGTGTCGGAGGGGTGGCAAGACGATGGAATCCCAGCGGGGTGACGGCGGATCCGTGGACCTGGACGACACGCGGCTGGAGGCCTTGAGCCCCGAACCGCTGCTGACCCGGGACTACGAGACACGCCCCTCCCTCGTCTACGAGCGGCTGAGGCACGAACACGGCCCGGTCGCGCCGGTCGACCTGCTGGGCGTGCCCGCCTGGCTGGTCCTCGGCTACCGCGAGTCGCTGCAGGTACTCCAGGACAACGACGGCTTCCCCAAGGGGCTGGAGAACTGGCGGGCCCGCTCCGAGGGCCGGGTGCCGGCCGACTGGCCGCTCGGCCCGTCCCTGGAGGTCAACCACATCCTGATCCAGGGCGGCGCCGGCTACCGGCCGCTGCGCTCGGCGTGGGACGTGGCCCTCAAGCCGTTCCAGGACCCGCGCCACCCGCAGGCCAAGCGCCTGAAGTCCGCCGTCACCGCCTACGCCGACGAGCTGATCACCCTGGTGGGGGAGGGCGGGAAAACGGGCGTGGCGGACCTGTCCGCGCAGTTCTCCCGGCCGCTGCCGCTGATGGTGGCGAGCCATCTGCTCGGCTTCCCCGGCTCGCAGGGCGATGACGCGCTGATGGACATGTGGCGCGTGCTCGACGCCGGCCCGGACGCCGAGGCCGCGCTGGAGCGCCTGCTCGCGACCCTGGCGGAACTGGCCGCGGGCAAGCTCCAGAAGCCGGGCGACGACTTCCCCTCGTACCTGCTGGCCGCGCACCCGGACCTCTCGCTCGACCATCTCGCCCGCGAACTGTTCATGCTGCTCGGCATGACCTCCGACCACGTCGGCATCCTCATCTCCAACACCGTCGTCGAGGTCATCTCGGGGGAGGGCAGCGTGCGCGCCAGCCTGTCCGCCGGGATGGTCAGGGAGAGCATGAACCGGGTGGTCATGCGCAAGCCGCCCCTGGTGAACTTCGTCCCGCGCTTCGCCGCCCAGGACACCCCGCTCGGCAAGTACACGATCCACGCGGGCGATCCGGTGTGGGTCTCCTCGGCCGCGGCCCACGCCGACCCGCTCTTCGCCGACCACGTCGCCTCCGGCACCACCATCAGCACCCGGGCGCATCTGTCCTGGGGAGCCGGTCCGCGCCAGTGCCCGGCCAGGGAGCTCGCCTCGACGGTCGCGGCGGCCGGTGTGGGGCGCCTGTTCCAGCGGTTCGACCACCTCGACCTCGCGCTGCCCGCCGACCAACTGCCCTGGCGTTCCTCCCCGTTCATGCGGGGCCTGCGCTCGCTGCCGGTGCGCTACGAACTCGCCTCGGTGCCCGTGCGCCCGGTGGCCGGAGATCCCGCGCCGGGGGTGGCGGAGGAGGTCCTGCCGGACCCGTCCGCCCGGCAGCGCTCCTCGCTGTGGCGCTATCTGACCGGCCTGATCCGCGGCGGCCGCTGACCGCGCGGCCGGTCAGGCGACCGGCCGGAACGCCCACCTCGTATCGCCGTTTCTCCCGGTTCCGGGGTGACGGTCTCACGCCGCACGCGTGACGAACGGTGGTGTTGCGGGGCGCCCCGCCCTGGGATGCTCGTCTCAGATCCCGGGGGAAGGGCGTGAGGGCCCGCGAGAGCCGGGCAGGTACACCTCGATGACCTGCCCGGCTCACCCGGTTCACACCCAGCCCGACTCCCCGGCGATCCGGATCGCGTCGATCCGGTTCCGCCCGCCGGTCTTCCGTGTGATCGCCGACAGATGGTTGCGGACCGTGGCCACGGACAGCGACAGCCGCTCGGCGATCTCCCGGGTGGGCGTGCCGTCGGCGGTCAGCCGCAGGACCTCCACCTCGCGCGGGGTCAGCGGGTTCGCTCCCGCGTCCAGGGCGGCCAGCGCGAACTCGGGATCGACGAACCGTTGCCCCCTGACCAGCTTGCGCACCCCGTGGACCAGCCGGTCGGGCGGGGCGTTGGTGCTGATGACACCGGCGGCGTGCAGATCGAGCATGCGGCGCAGCCGCTCGGGTGTCGTCGAGGCCATCACCAGCAGCAGCCGGCACTCCGGCAGCCGCGCCCGCAGCTCGCCCCGGACGGCGATGTCCTCGCCCGCCCGGGAGTCCACGTCGATCACGGCCACGTCGGGACGGCAGGCCAGGGCGCGTGCCACCACGTCACCGTCGCCGTCGGCCTCCGCGACGACCTCGATGTCGTCCTCACGGGACAGCAGCGCGGCGAACGCTCCCCGCACCAGGCGGGTGTGCTCGACGAGCAGAACGCGGATCACGATCGGATTATCGCCGCCCGCCCCGGGAATTTCAGTTCGGGCCGTATGCGCGACCGGCCCGATTGAATCGATTCATGTCATGCGGAGTGAGGAGCGTTCCCATGCAGGCCGAGGTCACCGCCCCTGTCTTCGAACACCACCGGGAGCCGCTCGGCATCGGCGAGCCCCGGCCCCGGCTGAGCTGGCGCACCGAGACCGATACACCCGACTGGCGGCAGTCGGCGTACGAGATCGAGCTGCTCGACGACGCCGGTACCCGGATCGGCGGGACGGACGGCCCGGTCGCCTCGGACGCGCAGGTGCTGGTGCCGTGGCCCGGTCCTGACCTGGCCTCCCGCACACGGGTCGGGGCACGGGTACGCGTCAGGGACGCCGAGGGCCGGATCTCCGCCTGGTCTCCGGTCGCGTACGCCGAGACCGGACTGCTGGACGCGGCGGACTGGACGGCCCGCCCGGTCGCCCCGCACCCGGACCTGGGCATCGACCCGGGGCGACCACAGCCCGTCGTTCTGCTCCGCCGCTCCTTCCGGCTGCGCGCCCCGGTCGCCGCGGCCCGCCTGTACGTCACCGCCCTCGGCGTCTGCCGGCCGGAGCTCAACGGCCGCCCGGTCGGCGCGGACGTCCTCACCCCGGGCTGGTCCTCGTACCACCACCGGCTGCGCTACTCCACCTACGACGTGACGGAGCACCTGCGCGAGGGCGCGAACGTGCTCGGCGCCCAGCTCGGCGAGGGCTGGTACAGCGGCCGGCTCGGCTTCCACGGCGGCCGGCGGGGCGTCTACGGCGACCGGCCCGCCCTGCTCGCCCAACTGGAGATCCGCTACACCGACGGGAGCCGAGAGACCGTCGCCACCGACGGCCGCTGGCAGGCCGCGACCGGCCCGGCGCTGCGGTCCGAGCTGTACGACGGCGAGGAGTACGACGCCCGCCTGGAGCGCCCCGGCTGGTCCGCACCCGGAGAGTCCGGCGACGGCTGGATGCCCGTCGTCGAACCGGACATGCCCCGGGGCGACTTGGTGGCACCGACCGGCCCGCCCGTACGCCGCACGCAGACGCTGAAGCCCGTACACGTCCTGACCACCCCGGCCGGACACACGGTGCTGGACTTCGGGCAGAACCTCGTCGGCCGGCTGCGGCTCAGGGTGCGCGGCGAGGCCGGGCGGACCGTCACCCTGCGCCACGCCGAGGTCCTGGAACACGGCGAACTCGCCCTGCGCCCCCTGCGGCAGGCCGAGGCCACCGACCGCTACACCCTCAAGGGCGCCCCCGAGGGCGAGACGTACGAGCCGCTCTTCACCTTCCACGGCTTCCGGTACGCCCAAGTGGACGACTGGCCAGGTGAGTTGGACCCCGACGACATCGAAGCCGTCGTCCTGCACACCGACATGGAACGCACCGGCTGGTTCGCGTGCTCCGACCCCCTGGTCGAGCAGCTGCACGCGAACATCGTGTGGGGCATGCGCGGCAACTTCCTGGATCTGCCGACCGACTGCCCGCAGCGCGACGAACGCCTCGGCTGGACCGGCGACATCGCCGTCTTCGCCCCCACGGCCGCCTTCCTGTACGACTGCTCCGGCATGCTCGGCTCCTGGCTGCGCGACCTCGCCGCCGAGCAGCTCGCCCGCCCCGACGGCGCGATCCCGCCGCTGGTCGTGCCCGACGCCCTGCCCGACGGTTTCCCGGACACGGCGAACGCGATCTGGGCCGACAGCGCGGTCCTCGTCCCCTGGGCGCTGTACCGGGCCTTCGGCGACGAGGGCCTGTTGCGCACCCAGTGGGAGTCGATGTCCGCCTGGGCCGACGAACTGGAGCGGTATGTGACGGAGGGCGGTGGCCTGTGGCGCGCCGCGTTCCAGCTCGGCGACTGGCTGGACCCGGGCGCACCGCCCGACCGGCCGGGAGACGCCCGGACGGACGGCGACCTGGTGGCCAACGCCTACGCGGCCCGCACGGCCGAGATCATGGCCGACGTGGCGGATCTGCTGGGGGAGCGGGAGCACGCCGAGCGGTACACACGGCTCGCCGGGCGGGTGCGGGCCGCCTTCGCCGACGAGTTCGTCACCCCGGGCGGCCTGCTCGCCTCGGACGCGCAGACCGCGTACGCGCTGGCCCTGCGGTTCGCGCTGCTGCCCACCGCACGGCAGCGCGAGCGGGCCGGCCGGCGCCTGGCGGAGATCGTCCGCCGGGCCGGGTTCCGGATCGCGACCGGGTTCGCCGGCACCCCGCTGATCTGCGACGCGCTCACCGAGGCGGGCGCGCCCGAGATCGCCTACCGGATGCTGCTGGAGACCGGCTGCCCGTCCTGGCTCTACCCGGTGACCATGGGCGCCACCACGGTCTGGGAGCGCTGGGACTCGCTGCTGCCCGACGGCACCGTCAACCCGGGCGAGATGACCTCCTTTAACCACTACGCCCTCGGCGCGGTCGCCGACTGGCTGCACCGCACCGTCGCCGGGCTCGGGCAGGCCGGGCCCGGCTGGAAGCGGCTGCGCGTCGCACCCGTGCCCGGCGGCACGCTGACCCATGCGCACGCCGCGCACCTCACGCCGTACGGGCGCGCCGAGGCCGGGTGGGAGCGACGGGGCGACACCGTCACGGTCACGGCGGTGGTCCCGCCCAACACCACGGCCGTGGTTCAACTCCCGGGCAGCGCAGCCCCGTTCGAGATCGGGTCGGGCAGCCACACCTTCACTGTGGAGCGCTGTGCGATGCCGTCGTGGCCGCCGCTGCCGCTCCGCCACCCCTTCTCTTCACCGGAGCCGGACGCGGAGGCGGATCCGGTGACGGGCTGACGGAGCGCGCGCCTCAGGAGCTCAGCGCTGCGGCACGGGCCTCCACCGCCGTGGCCGGGTCCCATCCCTCCCCGGGGACGGCCGCGAGCAGCAGCTTGGTGTACGGGTGGGCCGGATCGGTGAGCACCTGCCGGGTCGGGCCCTGTTCGACGATCCGGCCCTGGCGCATCACCAGCACGTCGTCGGTGATGTGCTGCACCACCGCCAGGTCGTGCCCGACGAAGACGAGCGCGACCCCGGTGTCCCGGCGGATCTCGTCGAGGAGGCGCAGGATCTGGGCCTGGATCGACACGTCCAGGGCGGCCACGGCCTCGTCCAGGACCAGCACCCGCGGGCCCGGGGCGAGTGCCCGGGCGATCGCGAGGCGCTGGCGCTGGCCGCCCGAGAGCTGCCGGGGCCGGGCCGCGGCCTCCCGTGCGCCGAGGCCGACCCGGTCGAGGAGGTCCGCGGCCAGGTCCTCGTCCCGGCCGTGCAGGCGCAGCGCGGTGCGCAGGCACCGGTCGGCCGTGAGGCGCGGGTCGAGCGAGACGTACGGGTCCTGGAAGACCATCTGGATCTCCCGGGCGCGGGCCAGCCGGGCCGCCTTGCGCCGGGGCGTGCGCGCCTCCCGCGGGCGTCCGTCGACACTGACGGTGCCGGCGTCGGGCCGCACCAGACCGACCAGCATCCGCGCCACCGTCGTCTTGCCGGACCCGGACTCCCCGACGATCCCGAGCGAACCGCCCCGGGGCACACCGAACGACACGTCCTCGGCGGCGGTGAGCCGGCCGCGGCCGGGCAGGGAGTAGGACTTGCGCAGGCCGTCGGCGACCAGCAGAGGGCCTTCGGTCATGGCGTGCTCCTTTCGGCCGAGGCCGCCGCGGTGGTCACGGCGGTGGGTATCCGGCGGCAGGCCGCCGTTCCGCCGTCCGGGAGTTCCGCCGCCGTCGGCCGCCAGGTGTCGCACTCCGGCTCGGCGTCGGGGCAGCGGGCGGCGAACGGGCAGCCGGTGAAGACGTCGGACAGGGACGGCGGGCGTCCCGGGATGGGCAGCAGGGTGTGGGAGGTGTCGCCCAGGGTGGGCGAGCAGGAGAGCAGACCGCGGGTGTAGGGATGCGCGGGGTCGGCGAACAGCGCCTCGGCGGTGCGCTCCTCGACGACCCGGCCTGCGTACATGACGTACACGCGGTCGCAGTACGCGGCGGCCAGATGCAGGTCATGCGTGATGAACAGCATCCCGGCCCCCTGCTCCGCGCGCAGGGTGCGCAGCAGGGCGAGGATCTCCGCCTGGGTGGTGACGTCGAGCGCGCTGGTGGCCTCGTCGGCGAGCAGCAGCCGGGGCTCCACGGCCAGGGCGCCCGCGATGACGACGCGCTGGAGCATGCCGCCGGACAGCTCGTGCGGGCGCTGCCGCAGCCGTCGCTCCGGATCGGACAGGCCGACGGCGGCGAGGAGTTCCACGGCCCGGGCACGGTCCGCGCCCCGCTCGCGGAGGAAGTCCCCGATGCGGCGCACCGGGTTGAGGGCGGCGCGTGGATCCTGGTGGACCATGGCGACCGTACGGGCCCGGTGCCGGCGCAGGTCCTCGCCGGTGAGGGCGAGGACGTCAGCGTCGCCGGCCCGGACGGAGCCGGAGGCCGTGGCGCCGCCGGGCAGCAGGCCGAGGGCGGCCTTCGCCGTGGTCGACTTGCCCGAGCCGGATTCGCCGACCAGGCCGACGACCTCGCCCGGGGCCACGCGCAGGGACACCTCGTCGAGGAGCGGCCGGGCCGCGCCCGGAAGCTGCACCGTGAGGTGGTCGAGGGTGAGCAGCATCAGTTCCGCCCTCCGAGCCGGTCGGCCGCCCAGACGCCGACGACATTGAAGGAGACGACGACCGCGGCGATCGCGGTGCCGGGTACCAGCGCGGGCAGCAGCGCGCCCTGGACGACGGCGGCCTGCCCCTCCTGCACCATCAGACCCCAGTCGGAACTGGGCGGCTGGGCGCCGAAGCCGAGGTAGGACAGGGTGGCGAGCGACATCAGCGCCTCACCGAACAGCACCACCAGATAACCGGCGACCGACCGGCCCAGGTTCGGCACCAGATACCCCGCGCAGATCCGGGCACCGCCCATGCCCTGGACGCGATAGGCGTCGACGTACGGCTTGCGGCACTCGGAAAGGGCCAGGGAGCGCGTGTACTTGGCGACCGTCGGCGTGTAGGCGAGACCGAGGGCCAGCACGGACGTGGTCATGCCGGTGCCGAAGACCGCGATGATCAGGACGGTGAACAGCAGCCCGGGGAAGGCATACATCACATCCGTCAGCCGGGAGACGAACGCGTCGACCCAGCCGCCCCGCCAGGCGGCCAGCACCCCGAGGGTGACGCCGAGCAGCGCGGCCACCGCGAGGAGCAGCAGCGGGGCGATGAGGCTGCTGCGGGCGCCGTACAGCACCCGGGAGAGGAGATCTTGGCCGGAGGAGTCGGTCCCCAGGAGGTGGTCGGGGCTCGTGCCGGCGAGCGAGGCGGACAGGTCGATGGCGTCGGGGGCGTAGGGCGCCAGCAGCGGGGCGAGTACGGCGGCCAGGACCACCAGGCCCAGGAAACCGCCGGCCACCAGCACACCCAGGGGGCGTCGGGGGCGTACCCGGACGGGGGCGAGCGTGAGCGCGGTCATGCGGTACGGGCCTCCTCACGGACGCGCGGGTCGAGCAGCGGATGGACCAGGTCGACGACGGTGGTGACGACGACATAGCCGGTGACCATGAGCAGCAGCACGGCCTGCGCCACCGGGAAGTCGTGGGTGTTGATCGCGCCGACCAGCAGCGAGCCGATGCCGCTGATGCCGAAGGCGGTCTCGACGACGACCGTCCCGGCGAGCATCCCGGCCATGACCAGGCCGCACATGGTGACGATCGGGCCGAGCGCGTTGCGCAGCACATGGCGGCGGACGATGTCCCGCTCCGGGATCCCGGAGGCCCGGGCCGCCTCGACGTGGTCGGAGGCGGCGGCGTCCGCCATGGCCTGCCGGGTGACCCGGCTGATGAGCGCGAGCGCGCCGAGCGCCAGCGACAGCGCGGGCAGCGTCAGATGGTGCAGGGTCCCGGCGAGGCCGCTGCCGGCCCCCGTCACCGGGAACCAGCCCAGCTGCACGCCGAACAGCGACACGAGGGCGATCGCCGCGACGAACGACGGCACGGACGCGGCGAGCGTCGTCCCGCCGACCACGGCCGAGTCGACCCAGGTGGACTGCCGGATCGCGGCGAGGATGCCGGAGCCCACACCGAGGACGACGAACAGCACGGTGGCGTAGGCGACCAGTTCGACGGTGGTGGGCAGCCGGGCCGCGATCAGGTCGGCCACCTGGTCGCCGTACTTGAAGGAGCGGCCGAGGTCGAGGTGGACGCAGTCGGCGAGCCAGCGCCCGTACTGCACGACCAGCGGCTCGTCCAGGTGGTACTGGGCGCGGACGGCCGCGAGCCGCTCGGGGGTGAGCTCGTCGCGACCGCCGGCCAGGAAGACGGCGGGGTCGCCGGGGGCCGCGTAGACGGCCGCGAAGATGACGAAGGAGGCGGCGAGAAGCGTGGCCAGGAAACCGGCCAGGCGCCGTACGATCCGGGCGGCCATGGCGGCTCAGCCCTTCCTCGCGCCGAGACCGGCCGCCCACGGGTAGTACAGATAGGCCTGGGAGGCGGGCGCCCCGGTGAGCCGGCTGTTCAGCACCAGCACCGAGGGCACCTGGGCGACGGGGATCCAGACCGCCGCGTCCGTGAACCGCTTCTGCACGTCGATCGCGAGGGCGGCACGCTGCGCGTCGTCCAGCGTGGACAGCGCCTGGTGCACCTTCTTGTCGTAGGCGGCGTCCTTGAAGCCGATCCAGTTGTTGGAGGAGTCGGACAGACCGTTGTCGTAGAAGCCCATCGGGTCGGACTTGGAGATGTACCAGTCGCCCACCAGGACGTCGATGCCGGTGCGGGCCTGCGGGTCGCTGTAGAACTCCTCGAACTGGGTCGTCGGCACCGTCTTGATCTCGCCCTTGAGCCCGATGCGCTGGAGGGCGGCGCGCAGGGCGTTGGCGACGACGGTGCGGCCCTGGCTGGCGTCGGTGCCGATGACGATCGGGGCCGACGGCGCGCCGGCCTCCTTCACGAGCTTCTTGGCCTCGGCGATGTCGTCCGCGTCGGGCGATGCGGGCGCGCCCGCCGCCAACTGCTTCTGCGCGGCGGCGAACTCCGGCTTCGCGTAGCCCCAGGCGCCGGAACCGACCGGGCTCGCCCACGGCTGCACCAGACCGCCGTAGCCGGACTTGGCGATGCCCGCGCGGTCCAGGGTGAGGGAGACGGCGCGTCGGACGCGCGGGTCCTTCAGACCGCCGCGTTCGGTGGGGATGAGGTCGAGGGTGGCGGTGGAGGGGCCGTAGTACTGGCTGAGTCCCTTGGCGTCGCGCAGCGCGGAGGCGGTGTTGGGCGACTCGGCGAAGGTGCCGTCGGCGGCTCCGGTCTTCAGGGCGTTGACCAGGGCGCTGTCGGAGGCCCAGCGGAAGACGACCTCCTTGGTCAGCGGCCGCTCGCCCCAGTAGCCGTCGTAGGCGCGGATGGTGATCGAGTCACCGGACTTCCAGCCCGTCAGCTCGTACGGGCCCGAGCAGGCGTCGCCCTGGCCCGGGGTGCCGAACTCCTTGCCCGCCTTCTCCACCTGCTCCTTGTTCCAGACGATGCCGGCGTCGCCCGCGAGGGCCTTGGTGAACAGTGCGTCGGGCTGCTTGAAGCGGACGGTGATCTCGTCGGCGCCCGTCTTCGTCATGGTGGAGACGTTGGTGAACTCGTCGCTCTGCTCCATGTCCGGGTCGGCGTGCCGCTTCAGGCTCCACAGGACGTCGTCGGCGGTGAGCTTCGAGCCGTCGTGGAAGGTGACACCGGAGCGGATCTTCAGCACGAGGGTCTTGCCGTCGGGCGTCGTCGCCTTCTCGGCGAGGAACGGCTTCACAGTCATGTCGGGCTGGAGCTGGTAGAGCCGCTCACAGACGTTGGTGAGGACGACTCGGCCGGCGCTGGAGCCCTGGCTGTCGAGGTCGAGGGAGTCGGGCTCGTCCTCCAGCAGCCAGTTCACCTTCGCGACCGGGCCCTGGGCGGCGGGCGTGGTCGGGGTGAGCTTCAGCCGCGCGGCGTCGACCGGGCTGCCGCCGGTCGTGGCGGTGTCGGCTCCGCTGCATCCGACGGCGGTGAGGAGACCGGTGACGACCAGGCCGCAGGTCACGGTCCCGCGTGAGTTTCTGTTCATCGGCGTTTCTCTTTCAGCTGGTGCGGCGGACCGGGGAGCCGTCGGGGCCGTCGTAGAGGTTCCAGGGAAGGTGCTGGTAGTCGCGGTCGCAAGGGGTGCCCGCTGTGACGTGGTAGTCGCCGGTGGTCAGGTCCACGCAGGAGGAGACGAGTGTGGCCCAGTGCTCCACGGCGGGCCTGCGGGTGTCGGGGTGCGTGCACAGCGACTCAGGCAGGCCGAGGTGGTCGGAGAGGGCCTGCTTGATCAGCTTGCGGGACTCGTCGGGGCCGGTGGATCCGCGCAGCGCCCTCAGGCCCTCCTCGGCGCGGGGGACGCGGACCAGCGAGTCGGGGGAGAGGGGACGGTAGTCGGCGGCGATGGCCGCGGGGACGCCCGCCTGGTAGTGGTTGCCGTGCACCAGCAGGCCGTCGGTCGGATACATCCAGCCGTAGCCCGCGGGCGTCGTCTCCAGGTCGACGGCGAAGCCCTCGCGGCAGGTCAGCAGTGCGTTGGAGGCGATATGGGCCCGGGTGCGGCACAGCACGTCGAGGGCGTCGGTGATCGCGTGCTGGTCGAGGACGCTGCGGCGGACGACGGTCTGCGGCAGGCCGACCGCGTCGTCGAAGCGTCCGCCGAGCCCGTTGGCGTTGAGGGCGATCCCGGCGGAGTTCGCGCCCTGGCGGCCGATCTGTCCCGCCTCGACCTGCATGATCAGGGTCGGCGCGGGCGGCTGCACGATCCGCAGCATGACGACCGTGCCGGCGGCCGCGGCCCGCCAGTCCCAGTTCTGGCCCGCCCAGACGTGCCCGTCGCCGCTGGCGGGTCCGTAGGCGGCGAAGGAGGTGCAGCCCTCGGCGGGCTCCTCCTCGACGACGGCTGCGTCCGTGCCCGAGTCCGTCTCCATGGCCGCGAACGACCGGTCGTAGAGCACCTCGCCGCGTGCGTTGAGGGCGAGCACGTCCAGCAGTGAGACCCCGGCGCCCTCGGCGGTGCCGCGCATCTCCTCCAGCAGGTGCGGGGCGTAGGAGGCGACCGGCTCCTGCCAGCGGGCGGCGCGGGCGGTGACCTGCTCCCAGGTCAGTCCGGCGGAGTGGCCGAAGGCCTCCTCGTAGTAGGCGAGCGCGGTGTGCAGCCGGTCGCGGACGGCCTCGCCGTACTGGCGTCCGCGCTCGAGAGGAGTGCCGGAGATCTCGACGAGAGGGAGGGACGGGGATGCAGGGGGTGCCATTGTTCTCCTCGCAGTGGAGGGCTGTCCGCCGCACCGACGTGCTGTAACGTCGATTACGAAAACCGCTCCTCTTGGAATGCGTTGTCCAGGAGAGTAACGGCCGACACGAGGAAGTCAATGCCTGTAACGGAGATTTCAGAGCCCGGGGATCTGGGAGAGGGCGTGGCCCGCCTCCGCGCGGCCGTCCGCGACCACTGGGAGTCCCTGTCCGCCTCCGAGCGCGCGGTCGCCCAGTACCTGGCGAGCGCTCCCGTCGAGCAGATGCTGTTCGCCAGCGCCCAGGAACTGGGCACGGCCAGCGGCACCAGCAACGCCACCGTCGTCCGCGCACTGCAGCGCCTCGGCTACGGGGGACTCCCCGCCCTCAAGCGCGAGCTGGCCACCGGCTTCACCGCGGCGGTGGCGCCCGAGGTGCGGCTGAAGCAGCGCATCGCCCACGTCGGGCGGGACCTCGACGGCATCTGGGGCGATGTGCTCGACGAGGCCCAGGAACGGATCGAGCAGACCCGGCGGCTGACCGGCCAGGAGTCGCTCCGCGCGGCGGTCGCGGCGCTGGCGGACGCGGGGGAGGTGCACTGCTTCGGCATCGCCGCCTCCGAGGCGGCCGCCCGGCACCTGGCCCTCGCGCTCGGCCGTATCGGCCGCCGCTCCCGGTTCCTCGACGCGACCGGCTTCGCCCTCGCCGACCATCTGCTCGGCCTGCGCCAGGGCGACGCCGTGGTGATCTTCCAGCCCGGACGCGCCCTCACCGAGCTGACCGTCCTCGTCGAACGCGCCCGCGCGGTCGGGGCACGCGTCGTGCTCGTCACCGACGAGTTGGGCGAGGAGTTCGGCGACCGCGTCGACGCCGTCCTCACCGCCCCGCACACCCCGACCGGCATCACCTCCGAGGCACTCACCGCGCTCGTCGTCGCCGATGTCCTGCTGCTGGCCCTGACCACCCTGGACGAGGAGAGAGCGGTGGACACCTCGCACCAACTGACCGTCCTGCGCGAGCAACTGCTGTCACCGAAGGGCAACCGCAGAGGCTGACGGTGATCGAGTGGTGAGGTCCAGGAGGCGGGCGTACCGTCGAACGGTGGACACCGCAGGCAGCAGCCCGCAGCCGGCTTCACCACAGGCGGCCACCACCAAGGACACCGGTGGTGGCGGAAACGCGATGGCGCTGCTCGTCATCGCCTCCTGCCAGCTGATGGTGGTCCTCGACATCACCATCGTGAACATCGCGCTGCCGCACATCCAGAGCTCGCTGGAGTTCTCCACCACCAGCCTGTCCTGGGTGGTCAACGCCTACACCCTCACCTTCGGCGGTCTGCTGCTGCTCGGCGGCCGGGCCGGCGACATCCTGGGACGGCGGCGCGTCTTCATCTTCGGCGTGCTGCTCTTCGTACTGGCCTCTCTGCTCGGCGGGTTCGCCCAGAACGCCGGCCAACTCCTCGGGGCACGCGCCCTCCAGGGCGTCGGCGGCGCCATCGCCTCCCCGACGTCCCTCGCCCTGATCAGCACCACCTTCCGCGAAGGGCCCGAACGCAACCGCGCCTTCGGCGTCTTCGCCGCGGTCTCCGCCGGCGGCGGCGCGATCGGCCTGCTCGCCGGCGGCATGCTCGTGGAGTGGCTCAACTGGCGGTGGGTGCTCTTCGTCAACGTGCCCATCGGCCTGCTCATCGTGCTCGCCACGCCCCGCTACATCCGGGAGTCCGAACGCCACCCCGGACGCTTCGACATCGCCGGAGCGCTCACCTCCACCGCAGGCATGGTGCTGCTCGTCTACGGCTTCATCAGAGCCGCGCAGGACGGCTGGCGGGACCCGCTCACCGTGGCCTCGTTCATCGGCGCGGTCGTCGTCCTGGCGGCCTTCATCCTGATCGAGCGGCGCTCCAGACAGCCCATCACGCCCCTGCACATGTTCGCCGACCGCAACCGCGCGGGCACCTACGGCATCATGCTGTGCCTCGCCGCCGCGATCTTCGGCATGTTCTTCTTCCTGACCCTCTTCGTGCAGAACGTGCTGGGCTTCAGCCCGCTCGCGGCCGGACTCGCCTTCCTGCCGGTCAGCGCGGTCATCGCCGTCGGCGCCGGACTGGCCTCGCGGTTCCTGCCCGTCTACGGCCCCAAGCCCTTCATGGTGGTGGGCGCGATCCTGGCGGCGGTGGGCCTCGCCTGGCTCACCCTGACCGATGTGCACTCCACGTACGCGGGCAGTGTCCTCGGTCCGATGCTCGTCTTCAGCCTCGGCATGGGCATGGAGTTCGTGTCGCTGACCCTCATGGCCCTGTCCAACGTGGCCACCCCGGAGACCGGCGCCGCCTCCGGCCTCCTCAACGCCACCCAGCAGGTCGGCGGCTCGCTCGGCCTGTCCATCCTGGTCACGATGTACGGCACGGCCAGCACCAACGAGGCCGAGAAGCAGATCCCGGCCTTCCTCCGGCAGGCGACCCCGGCCGAGCGCCTGCGCTTCGAACAGACCGGGCAACTGCCCAAACCCTGGTCCGACGAGATCCTCACCGCCGGCGTCTCGGCCGCCTTCATCATGGCGGCGATCTTCACCGCCGTCGCCGCGCTGATCGCCCTGATCGTCATCCAGGTCCGCCCCTCCGACCTGGAACGCCTCAAGGGAGGGGCGGGCCCGGGCCCGATGTGAGACCCACCTCCAGCGCGAGCAGGCTGCTGTACGGGTCGACGGCGTTCCTGGTCCTGACCTTCACCGTGGTGCCGGTGAGGCCGGTCCGCAGGTAGGCGCCGGTCCGGTTCGGACACCGAGCCGTCACCGGACGCGGCCTGGACGGGCGAGCTGCCCGCCCAGGACAGGCGCCAGGGATGCGGTGGAATGGTTCAGCATCAAGTGGTCTGTGGCGTAGGTAAGTTGCGGAAACGGTGATTGGCTGCGACCGAGCCGGTGTCGACCTCGTACGGCCGGGTGGCGGGTGCCTCCGGCGCTTCCCTCGGGTGAATCTGGGGCCGCCCGCGCCCGAAACGCCGCCCGCGCGGAACCCTCACAGGGTGAGCGAAGGAGGAGAGCTGCCGCGCCGACTGGGACGAGTGCTGCGCGACGGGCTGGGCGTCCGCCGCGCCCTGCACCGGCGCCGGCTGATGAGGCAGGGCTACGACCGGACCAGGACCTGGCGGGTCCGCAAGAGCGGCGGGTACGTGACGCTGCTGGTGCTGACGTTCCTGGGCGCCCTGCTCCTACTGTTCCTGGCCGTCACCGCCCTCGTCACCCTGCCGCAGGAGAGGAGCTTCGAATCGCCCGTCAGGTGGGTGGACAGGCAATGCAAACCCGACGGCTTCAGCTGTACCGTCCTGCAGTCCCTGTTCATGCCGTTCCTCACCCTTGCCCTGGCCACCGTCACCTACCTGTTCTTCCGATTCAGCTCCGTGCGCCGCGCCTACCTGAGGAAGGCGCGCCGGGAGCCTCACGAACTGGTGGAGACCGCGGGCGGCATCTTCGGCCGGGTCGTCGGCCGCGACCAGCTCTGCGCGGTCCTCATGGAAGACCTGCGGGACCGCCGATTCCGCCGTACACACGTCATCGTCGGGGGCATCGGGACCGGCAAGACGGCTCTGGTCGTGCTGCTGACGCAGCGGCTCGCCGAGCACGGGGCGGTGCCCGTGCCGCTGCGACTGCGCGCCGCCGACAAGAACCTCGACTTCCGCGAGCTGGCCTTCGAACGCTTCTGTCGGGAAGTGCAGGGCCACATCCGCTCCGGCGCCGAGGCGGAGAAAGTGTGGCGGCGGCTGTGCCAGCAGGGACGGATCGTGGTGCTCGCGGACGGCCTGGACGAGGCGCTGACCGCCGCGGACCTGGAGGAGGAACGCGACACCATCATCCGCCTGGCCATCCGCCGCGCCAACGAGGAGGGCATGCCGCTGATCATCACCTCCCGGCCGCACGACTCACTGCGCGGTATGGAGGCCTCCCTGACCGAGCTGGAGCCACTGAGCGAGGAGGCCGCCCTCACCTACATCTCCTCCGGGGGCGCCGGGGAGGACCGGCAGCGGCTGGACTGGATCGTCGAAAGGGCCGGTATCGCGGAGGCACCCACCTACTTGGAGATCGCGGCCGAACTGCACGAACAGGGACTGCTGGAGCGCGCCCTCGGCGGCCCCGCGGAGGAGGAGGCCGTGGAGACGCGGGGCGGCGACCGGGCGTCCCTGAGGTTCCACCTGTTCGAGACCTGGCTCAGCGCCCTCATCAGCGGCCGCTTCCAGCCGCACCTGCCGCTCTCCCCGGAGGAACGACGCTCGACCGTCCACTACCTGTGCGCACTGGCATGTGTCGGACTGGCCCTCGACACCTCCGAGGTACGGTTCGCCGACGTCGTCGACGAGCAGGACCCGGCCCGCTCCCGCTATCCCGAGATCGTCCGGGAGCTGGCGAGCAGGGTGGGCGACAGCGGCATCGACCTGCGGCTCGCCGCCCACTGGGGCGCCCGCATGGAGCTCGTCGAACTCGGCGGGGACCGCGTCCGCTTCCAGCACAGCGTGATCCAGTCCCAGCTGGGGGCCCGTTTCCTCAACGCGGTGATCCACCCGGACGTCCCGGCGGAGCCGACAGAGGGCTGGTTCTTCCCGGCTGCCCTGCGCAGGCCGGGCCGCGAACTGCTGATCGCCATGGTGCTGCACTCCCGGTTGCCCGACGGCGCCTGCGTCCACGAGGAGCCGGGAACGGCCGACCCGGACGAGACTGCGTGGTGCCCGGTGAGCGCCGCCCGGGACCTGCTGTTGGAGGCCGCCTGTCAGGCGCAGATGGTCAGGAACTCCGACCAGGACAGTGGCGACAAGCAGGCGGCCCGCCTCCTCTTCGGCCGCACCCTGCACAGCAAGGCTCTGGAGCTGTACGCGGCCGCCCTGGAGATCGACAGCGTCGACGCCGAGCCGAAGCAGCACGACATCGCCGGGCGGCTGTGCGCGTCCTGGCCGGATCTGCGAGCCCGCGACCCGCACACCCTGCGCACCACGAAGACCCTGCTCGTGGACCGGCTCGGGGAGGCCATGCGGGGGGTCGCGCAGCGCCAGACCCTTCGGCCCGCCTACCTGGAACTGTTCGACATCGCCCGTCTCGAACCCTCCTACTCGGTCCGGCTGGCCATCGCCCAGGAGATCGGCGCCGGCGGGGATCTCGCCTTTGCCGCGCTTCAGCGAGGGCTGCGCGCTCCGCAGGCGGTCAAGGGGCCGCCGGTCGAGCGGGAGCCCGGCTGGCGGCAGAAGCAGGGCGACGAGGAGCAGCGGGAGCTGGCCACGGAGCAGAGGGCCCGACAGCACCGGCGGAGCGAGGGACAGGTGGCGCGTCTGAAGCGGGAGCTGAAGGAGCGTGAGACGGAGCGGCGCCAGGAGCGCAGACGGGAACGCGAGGGCCGCGAGATCGAGGAACGGCGGTGGCGGGACAACACCCTGTGCGCGTGGCTGATCCCGCTGCTCGTGGGTTCCGTCACCACCCACCGGCACCAGAACACCCCCTACGCGTTCCTGGAAGGCTGGGTACGGCGCGTGGGCATCCCTGCGGACAGCACCGGCACGTCCTCCGGACTCGACCTCAACGTGGAGGTGGCGCTGGCCCAGGGCTTCAAGTTCGCGGCGAACCGCCGGCACCGCCATCCGCACGCCCGGCCCGAAGCCCGTGAGTACCTGAGCGAGCAGGCGTGGTACATGCTCAAGCGCACCCGGTTCTGGTTCACCCGCCTGACGCTGCTGCACGCGCTGACTCTGTGGGATCTGCCCGACGGGGCCACGGCCGGCTTTCCCTCCCGTGGTCACGGGGCCAACCCCGCCCAGCAGGTCCGCCAGTGGCTGGCCCGGCCGGACGGCGAGCCGGAGCACCCGTTCGTGACGGCGGCCGGGAAACTGTGCGTCTGGGCCCTGGAGACCCGGCAGCCGACCCGGTTCCTGTGGATCGACGAGTCCGGCGTCGCCGCCCACGTGGGCTCCCAGACGACCTCGGGCGAGGCACGCAAGCACAATCTGTGGATCCCGCCGTCCACGGGCTGGAGCGCCCTGCACCCGAGCGCACAACAGCTCCTCGCCGACGTTCTGCTGCTCCTGAACCTTGCAGAACGGGGCGACTGGCCCACCGACCGCATCCGGCGCCTTCAGCACACCGCTCGGCCCGATCTGCCACCCTGCCTCACCCTGGACCGCACCCCGCTCGACCCGGGCCGTACCGCCGTCCGCAAGGCATCCTCCCAGGCGGGCTCCAACTGCCGCGACGACTGCGCCTTCGCACTGTGCCCCTACCCGCCCAAGGACCTCGACGGCCAGCGGGCGGAACTGGGCGAGGCATTCTGCCGCGCCCAGTCCACCCTCCTGACCCGCTCGCGCTTCCCCCTCCATCCCAGGGCCTCGTGGCAACGCCGCACGAATCTGACGGAGCTACGGCGGTTCTGGGAGTCGATGGGGCATCGAGCACAGCACGATCCGCGGACGCGCTGAGACCCGCCCCCGGGCTCGCTACCGCCCCGGCCGGGCGCGGTTCTCCAGGGCGTCGGCGAGGCCCGCCGGGTCCGTGCCGAGTTTGCGGTACACGGAGGACAGCAGGTGGCGTACGCCCTGTTCGGTGATTCGCAGGTCCTTCGCGACCACCGTTGCCGGGTGGCCCTGGGCTGTCTTCTCGGCGGCGCGGCGTTCCGGGCCCGTCAGTATGTCCGTCTGCGGGTAGCGCAGGGGCAGCGGGCGCAGGCCCGCGGCGGAGAGTTCCCGCCTGGCCCGGTCGGCCAGTCCCTCGGCACCGCAGTGCACCGCTCCCTCCAGGCCCTGGTAGAGCCGGTCGGCGGCGTCGTGCAGCCGGCCGTTGCGGACGAGCGCGGCGCCATGGCTCACCAGGGCGTGGGCCAGTTCGTACGCGGCGGGCGACCGCTCCAGATGATCGACGGCCTGTGTGTGCAGATCGAGCCCCGCCTGCCCGCCCGTGACCTCCGCCTGGACCCGCAGCGCCTGGCCGATCGCCGACGCCGCGCCGAAGTCCCGGGCTCGCTTGGTGGCGTCCTCGGCGTGCAGCACCGCCTGGTCGGGAGCGGTGCGGGCGAGTGCCGAGGCCAGCCCGAGCTGCCAGGGGCACCAGGAGGGGTTGTGCCAATCCCGTCCCTCCAGCCAGTTCCCGACCCTGGCCAACAGGCGTGCCGCCTCGGAGAGCCGGCCCTCGGCCAGGAGCAGTTCGGCGTAGACCGTGCGCGGGTCGGGGAAGATGACGGCGTTGGGGACGACGTCGCCGTAGTGGTAGCTGTCGGCGAGCCGGCGCGCGTCGGTGGTCCGCCCGCGCGCCAGCAGGATCTGGATGAGGATGCCGATGGCGAACCACTGCGCGGGCACCGCTCCCTCGACGCGCTCGGCCGTGTCCAGCCCGGCCCGCACCAGTTCCTCGGCCTCCGGGAGGCAGCCCCGGCGGTAGCGGATGTAGCCCAGCAGCGTCTGGCCCTGCGCCAGATGGGAGCCCCGCCACCCCCGGTGCTCGCACTCGGCCATCCCCTCGGCGAAGAGTTCCTCGGCCCGCCGCGGCTGGTCGCAGTACATGAACAGCAGGGCGACCGCCGCGGGCACCTCGAAGCCGCGGTTCTCGTCGGTCCAGCTCATCCCTCCGCTCAGCGCCTCCTCGGCAAACCCGAGGGCGCTTTGCCGCGGCTCGCCGCGCACCAGGGCGTCCCACGCCCGCAGACCGAGGATGTAGCGCTCCTCCAGGCCCCGTCCGGTCAGCATTCCGGCCAGCTTCGCCAGCCTGCGCGAGCGGGCGGAGGAGTCCGGCTCGTCGGCGCGGAAGGCGCTCCAGACGAAGTGATCCGCCTGCATGCGCAGTCGGACGCGCGGATTGGTGGCGCGCCGCGCCTCGTCGGCGGCCACGGTCGCGGCCTCGGTCAGCCGGTCGGTGTGGGCCAGCGCCTGCGTCAGCAGATAGACCATGGAGGCGCGCAGGTCCGGCTCGATTCCGGGTTCCTTCAGCGCCTCCCGGAGGTGGCTCACCGTGGCCGTGGGCTCGATCAGGAAGGTCGAGGAGGCCAGTTCGTGCAGCAGGGCGGCGCGGTCCGCGGCGGGCGGCGGTTCCCGCAACGCCCGGGTCAGCACCCGCCGGGCGGCCTCCGGGGCCCCGGCGCGGAGGTACTCCCGCGCGGCGGCGCGCAGGCACGCGACCGTCTCGGGCCGGGCGTCGCAGGGCACCTCCAGCAGGTGACGGGCGGCGGCGGTGGGGCTGGACTCGACCGTCCGGGCGGCGTTGGCGGCCGCGTCGTGCATGCCGACGCGCAGGCCCGAGGGGATGTCGCGGTAGACCGTCGTGGCGATCAGCGGATGGACGAACTCCAGCGCGCCCGCGGCCTCGTAGGCGTCCCTGAGGATGCGGCAGGCGCGCAGCTTCTCGGTCGCCTCCATGGCCTCCGCGCTGCCGACCACCGCGAGATCGGCGGCGGCCTCCGCTTCGAAGGGCCCGCCCAGGACGGCGCCGGCCCACGCGAAGCGGACCGTGCTCGGCCCGAGCCGCTTGAGCCGCTCGATCAGGCCCGGGCCCTTGACCGCCGCGGCGAGGTCCCGCATCACGGGCACCTCGTCCCGGGTTCCCCGCAGCCGCCGCTCGCGGAGCCTGATGGCCAGTTCGACGGTCTCGAAGGGGCTGCCGTTGGTGACCGTCCAGCACGCGCCGCAGAACTCGTCCTCGGCTTCCTCGCCCACTTCCTCCCTGATGATCCGCGCGACACCGGCCTCGCCGAGCGGGGACAGGACGTGCGGGCGCTGCTCATGGCGTTCGACGAGCGTGCGGAACGAGGGTGCGTCGGAGGGGAGTTCGTCCGGCCGGTAGCCCGCGACGACCAGGAGCGGAAGGTCCGCGACCCGGGGCGCGAACGACGCGAGCCAGTCGAGGGATTCGGCGTCGGCCCAGTGCAGGTCGTCCAAGAGCAGAACGACGGGGGAGTTCAGCATCGTCAGGCGCGTCATGACCCAGTCGAGGCCGTCGCGCACTCCGGTCGGGTCCGGCATCCGGGCGGTGTCCGTCGCCTCGAGACCGAGCGCGGCGCCGACGATGTCGTACCAACTGCCCAGGAAATCCCGGCGCTCCGGCCCGCTCATCTGGGCCAGGACGGGCTGCATGACCTGACGGACGACACGGAACGCCAGCCCCTGCTCGTTCTCGCCGCCCTTGCCCGAGAACACCGTGAACCCCTGTGCGGCGGCGCGGGCGCGCGCC
The DNA here is from genome assembly GCF_024442335.1 of Streptomyces sp. CRCS-T-1. Classification (NCBI taxonomy): domain Bacteria; kingdom Bacillati; phylum Actinomycetota; class Actinomycetes; order Kitasatosporales; family Streptomycetaceae; genus Streptomyces; species Streptomyces sp. CRCS-T-1. Next base: position 7,586,407 of record NZ_CP101651.1, read on the forward strand.
GCCGCGATCAGTGTCGTCTTGCCCAGCCCGGCCTCACCCGTGAAGGCGAGCAGCCCGCCGCGCGGTACCCGGGGCACGCCGTCCACGGTGTCCCGGAGTCCCGCCAGTGCGTGATCGATGGCCTGGAGTTCCTCGTCGCGTTCGAGGAGAGGCCGGTGTTCGGTGATCGGTTGCCGCAGCCCATGGGCCATGTGATCTACCGCTTCCTGTCGTTGCTCCCCGCCGGACGGGGCGAGCGTACGCCCGGAAACAGGTCGTTTGGCCCGGACGTAATAGGAGGTAGACAGGGTGAGTGAATTTCCGGCGGTAGTGCTTTGAGTGCCCACCTTTCGGGGTAGCGTGGTCCGTTTCCGCCCCTTTCGGGGTTCCTGCGGGGGGCCGCGACCGGTCGGACGGACGGTCAGAGCCCTGCGGGTGCCGCCATCGTGTCGGCGTACCGCGGCACGGTGCGGGACCAGAAGTAGCAACCGCGGATCCAGCCGGCCATGCCCTCCACATAGCCGACGCCGGACGGGCTCAGCTCCGGCCCGATCTCGCCGTAGAGCTCCTCGAACTCGCGGATCGTGCGGTTGATGTGCCGTGCGGCCAGGGTGACGGCCACCGGCAGGGAGCACCGGTGGGTCCTCTGGTAGGCGAGGGCCAGGTTGATCATGCCGCCCGCGCGCTGTTCCTTCACCGCGGAGAAGAGGTCGGGTATCCACACCGCCGCGTCGGCCGACAACCGGCTCAGGCGTCGCATGACGGGGTGGTGGATCTCCTGCGGCGTCAGTTCGCACGGCTGCGCGGCCTCGCACAGCGGGTAGAACGGCTGGACGCCGGCGATGAGGGAACGAATGTCCCGGCACAGTCCGCTGCCCACCGGGTCGGAGTCGACCTGGGCCACCGCCTCGTACAGGAGGCCGTGCACATACTCACGGCTGTACCAGGCCCAGCGCGCGGCCTGATCGGGTGTGCACCGCTCCCGGACCTGTCGGTACAGGTCGGTCAGGGCCGCCCCGAGCGGGGTGGTGGGCGGGCGGCCGTCGCGCAGGATCGCGATGCTCTCGCTCAGCATGGGCAGCAGCCGGGCGGGCGAGCGCCGCCCGACGTCCTCCGCCCGGTCGTCGAAGACGAACTGGTAGGCGATCTGATTGGCCACGATCTGGAGGAGCCCGGAATCCATGGACGGACTGTTGCAGGCGGCGAGTTCGGCGGGACGTGTGTAGGAGATCATGGCCGCCACCGCCGGGTCGTCGGTCAGCCCCCAGGTACTCAGCCATGCGTCGACGCCCGCCGACGCTTCCAAGGCGTGGGGATTGCGTTCGAACGGGAACGGCATGTAGAGGTTCGCGTCGATCAGTTCCCGCAGATCGACCGCCCGAGTTTTCTCCTGCGCGGCGAGCGTTATTTCCTCATGCGCCGTGGACATCGTTGCCACCTGCCGTTCGGGAGTTGTGGGCGACGGGGCAGACATCTGTCCGGGGTGCGATGGAATCCGCCCGGGGCGGTGTGCCCGCCGTCTTCCTGACGCGCGGTTCGCAGGTCATGACCAGTCCCCGCGGGCCCAACGACGCCGCGGGACGCAGCCGTTCCTCGTAGCCGGGCAGATGGCGCAGTCGCCAGTGGCGGGCGATGAACGCGACGGCCACCATGGCCTCGGTGAGGGCGAGTGTCTCCCCGATGCATTTCCGGCGGCCCGCTCCGAACGGGATCATCGCTCCGGGGCGGACCGCGACGGCCTGCCCGGGCAGCCAGCGGTCGGGGAGGAAGCGGTCGGGGTCGGGGAACAGGGCGGGGTCGTGGTGCAGGAGGTACGGGCTGAACACGATCGTGGCGCCCGGCGGGAGCAGCTGCCCGGCGAGCCGCGTCTCCTTCGTGGTGACGCGGGTGAAGAGCCAGCCGGGCGGGCGGTGGCGCAGTGTCTCGGTGAGGACGGACCGTGTGTGGACGAGGCGCGGCAGTTCGTCGGGACCGGGCGGCCGTCCCGAGGCGAGCACCGCGTCCACCTCGGCGTGCAGCCGACGTTCCTCCTCGGGGTGGCGCCCCAGCAGTTCCAAGGCGGAGGAGAGGCACAGGGCGGTGCTCTCGGCGCCGGCGAACATCAGTGTGATCACCTGGCCGTGGACTTCCCTGTCGGTGATCGCCGGCTCCCCGCCGTCCCCGCGGGCGGCCGCCAGCAGGGTGCCCAGCAGATCGTCCCGGTCGTCCCGGGCGGCGCCTCGCCGGCGCTCGGCGACAGCCGCGTCGACGATCGCGCGCAGACGGTCGGAGGCGTGCCGGTAGCGCCGGTTCGCCGGAGTGGGAATCCGGAACAGGGCGTCGACGGGCATCACCGTACGGACGAACATGCCGCGCACCACGGTGGCCAGGCAGCCGCGCATCTCGGCGGCGGTCGCGGCGTCGAGCGAGTCGGAGAAGAGGAGGCGGCTGATCACGCGGGTCGACAGGTCCATCATGGCCGCGCTGACGTCGACCGGCCCTCCGCCCCGCCAGCCGCGGCACACCGACTCCACCTCCTCGCCCATCAGGTGCACCTGGTCGGCGACGCGGGCCTTGCGGAAGCCGGGCTGGAGCAGCCTGCGCTGGCGCCGGTGGTCCTGGTGGCGGCAGGTGCCGACGCCGTCCCCCAGCAGCATCCGCAGCCGGTCGTAGAGCGGGCCGCCCTTGTCGAACGTCTCCGGGTCCCCTAGTACCTGGTGGACGAGATCCGGGTGACAGGCCATCCAGGCTCGCTGGGGACCCAGGCGTATTTCGACCAGATCCCCGTGCGCGGGCAGAGATTCCAGAAAAGCCAGCGGGCGACGGACCAAGTCGATACCGTGGCCCAGGAATGGGAATATGCCTGGAGCAGTGCCCACTGTCCAATTTCGGGCCGGTCCGGGAACGGAGCCGCTCATCGAATACCACCTGCCTCGGTCGGCACACGGGATTGCGCTGCTGTCGCGTCGATTTGACGCTCGCCACAGTCCTGCCCAGTGAAATCCGCCGACGGCTCGCCGAATCCTTTCTCCATAGGGGCGCACGGAAGCACGGAGGGGCGTCGAGGGCATCACGATTGCTTCGTGCATTCAGTTGGTCAATGCGTTTCTGTGCACGGAGAAATCCGTGTTCCGGCTGTGCTCCTGAAGGGCACGGCAGTCGCCCCATGTGCCTGGCATGAACATGGAAATCGGCCGGGTGGGCCGTCCGGCTGTACGGCTGCCGCCCCGAGGATTCCGGCCAGCAGCGCGGAGACGAAGTTGCCGTCGCTCGCTCCGGCGCCGGCGGTCTCCCGCAGGGCGCCTTCCCAGTTCCGCCGCGGCCGCGCGGGCCTGCCAGAACAGGAGCTGCGAGGCGGGCGCTGGGACCTCGGCGAACGACGCCCCGCGCCTTAGCCGGCGCTCGGGCCCGTCTCGACGTACCGGGCCAGATTCGCCAGGGCCATGCGCGTGCCCGTCTCGTTGTCCGCGGCGGGCACGGCGTCGGGGATGCCCTCGTGGACCACGAGGACGTCGGTGCCACCGCCCTGCGCGTCGGTGAGCGTCGTCGTCATGGTCATCGGGCCGGACATGGCGGGGTCGGCGGACTCGAACGCGAGCACCTCGACCACCTGCTCGTCGGGCACGAGCCGCGCGAAGTGGCCGTGGTACGTGTCGGTGTGCGCGGCCGATTTCCCGGTGGCGCCGGGTGCGTCGTACGTCAGCGAGACACGGAACCGGCCGCCCTCGCGCGCGTCGAACTCGTGCACCTCGGCGCGCATGTCGTCCGGCACCCGCCAGCGCTCGACCGCCTCCGCGCTCAGCAGCGCCCGGTAGACGGCCGGACGCGGCGCGTCGACATGGCCCGAGACCCGCGTCGTGTACATGCGCCCACCCTACGGCGACACGCGCACCCGGCCGTTCAGGCCCGGCCGGGCTCCTCCGCCCCGGTCGGCAGCGGTGGCTCCGCCTCGATGTGCCGCAGCTCCTCGTCGGTGAGCAGCCGGGAGCGGATCAGGAAGCGGACGCCCTCCGGGGCCTCCAGGGAGAAGCCGCTGCCTCGGCCGGGGACGACGTCCACGGTGAGATGGGTGTGCGACCAGTACGTGTACTGGTCGCCGCTCATCCAGAACGGGGTGTCCCCGGCCACCTGCCCCAGCAGGACGTCCGAGCCGCCGACCCGGAACTCACCGCGCGGGTAGCACATCGGGGCACTGCCGTCGCAGCAGCCGCCGGACTGGTGGAACATCACCGGCCCGTGCGCCCCGGTCAGCTTCCGCAGCAGTTCCTCGGCTGCCGGTGTCAGTTCGACGCGTTCCGTGCGGGTGGGGTGGTTCGTCATGCGATCCCTCCTGGCCGGTCGGTCCGTCTATCTTGGCAATCGGATACCAGCATGTCGTTCCGAGCACGAGAAGTCGTTCCGAGCATGAGAACAGGAAGGCCCCATGACCGCCACCGATCCGTGGATACGACGCTTCTTCCCGAGCCCCGACGCCCCCGTACAACTCATCTGCCTGCCCCACGCGGGCGGTTCGGCGTCCTTCTTCCGGCCGGTGGCCCAGGCGTTGACCCCCCGGGTCGAGGTGCTCTCCGTCCAGTACCCGGGCCGTCAGGACCGGCACAACGAGCCCATGATCGACACTATCGACGGTCTCGCGGACCATGTCAGCCGGGCCGTGACGCGCACGGTCGACCGCCCCTTCGCCCTGTTCGGGCACAGCATGGGAGCGACCCTGGCCTTCGAGGTCGCCGTACGGCTGGAGCGGGCCGGGCGATTCGCCGAGCGGGTCTTTGTCTCGGGCCGCCGCGCACCGTCGTGCCGGCGCGACGAGCGGGTGCACCGGCGGGACGACGCCGGGATCATCGCCGAGCTGCGCGGACTCAGCGGCACCGACCAGCGCATCTTCGGGGACGAGGAGCTGATGCGCATGATCCTGCCGGCCCTGCGCAACGACTACCGCGCGGTGGAGACCTATGTGTGGGCGTCGGACCACCGCCTCCGCAGCCCCCTCACCGCGCTGACCGGAGACGACGACCCCAAGGCGAGCCACGACGAGGTACGGGCCTGGAGCGCCCACACCGAAGGCGACTTCGAGATGAAGCGCTACCCCGGCGGGCACTTCTTCCTCATCGACCACGCGCCGGACGTGATCGGCGTCATCGGTGACCGGCTGGCCCGGCCCGCCCCGACCCCGCGCTGACTCACCGTCCGTTCAGATACGCCAGGACGGCCAGCACCCTGCGGTGACCGCTGTCGCCGGTCGGGAGGCCGAGCTTCAGGAACACATTGCCGATGTGCTTGCTGACGGCGCGTTCGGTGACGACGAGGGTCCGCGCGATGGTGGTGTTGTCATGGCCCTGGGCCATCAGTTTCAGCACCTCGCGCTCGCGCGGCGTCAGCGAGTCCAGGGGTGAGTCGCGGCGCCGGGTGAGCAACTCGGTGACCACCTCCGGGTCCAGGGCCGTACCACCGCCCGCGACCCGGTCCAGCGCCTCCAGGAACTCGTCCACCCGGCCCACCCGGTCCTTGAGCAGATAACCGACCCCGCTCGCCCCGCCGCCCAGCAACTCGGCGGCGTACGACTCCTCCACGTACTGCGAGAGCACCAGCACGGGCAGTCCTGGCATCCTCTCGCGGGCCTCCAGGGCTGCGCGCAGGCCCTCGTCCCGGAAGCCCGGCGGCATCCGGACGTCGAGCACGGCCGCGTCCGGACGGTGTTCGAGCAGCGCCGGGAGAACCTCGGGACCGGTACGGGCGACGGCCGCCACCTCGTGCCCGGCCGAGGTCAGCAACAGCACGAGCCCTTCTCTGAGCAGGGCGTTGTCCTCGGCGATCACCACACGCACGGCAGCTCCACTTCGATCACGGTCGGCCCCCCGACGGGGCTGGTCACGGTCACGCTCCCGTCCAGGGCGGCGACGCGGCGGCGGATGCCCGGCAGCCCGGAGCCGCCACCGGACTCGTCCGCGCCGCCCACGCCCTCGTCCCGGACGACGGCGCGCAGCCCGGTGCGCAGCCGTTCCAGAACGACCGACGCCCGGTCGGCGCCGCTGTACTTGGCGGCGTTGGTGAGGGCCTCCGCCACGGCGAAGTAGGCCGCCGCCTCGATCGCGGCCGGGGCCCGGACCCCCTCGCCCTCCAGACCGTCCACCCGCACGGCCACCTCGAGTCCACTGATCGCGGCCAGCGCCCGCACCGCACCGATCAGACCCCGGTCGGTGAGGATCGGCGGATGGATGCCGCGGACCACGTGCCGCAGCTCGGTCAGCGCCTCCTCGGCCTGGTCCTGCGCGTCGGCCAGCAGCCGCTGCGCGGCCCGCGGGTCATGGTCGTAGGCGCGTACGGCCAGCCCGATCCGCATGGACAGCGCCACCAGCCGGGCCTGCGCCCCGTCGTGCAGATCCCGCTCGATACGGCGCAGTTCGGCCCCGTGCGCCGCGATCGCGTCCGTCCGGGTGGCGGCCAGCTCCTCGACCCGGGCGGCCAGCCGTGCCCGGGGCGAGGGCTTGAGCAGGGCCTCCGACCAGCCGGCCTCCACATCGGCGAGGCGGGTGATCCACGGCAGGACGAGCGCCGCACGGCGCCCCAGCCCGCACCGCACGCCGTCGACCACCAGCCCCAGCGGCCACAGGGGCAAGGCCAGGAAGAACAGGGCCCCATAGACATACGAGGCCGCCATCCAGCGCAGATCGGTCAGGGTGCCGGGGTCCCGGACCGCGATCCGCAGCCGCTTGCGCAGCGGGCCGGTGACCGGCTCGTACGCCTCGGGGATCTCCCGGCCCGTCCAGGCCGTCACCAGGGTGCGCTTCGCCCCGGCGATCCGGCGGATCAGCAGCACCGTCTCGGGCAGCAGCCACGCCCCGACGACGGAGACCGTGGCGATCGCCGTGATGAGCAGCACGGTGATGAACAGGTAGAGGCCGAAGGCCAGCAGGGCGGCGAGGAACAGGTGGAGCGTGGCCCGCCCCGCCTGCCCCAGCGCCCTGCCCCAGCGGGCCGGTTCGGCCACCGTCATCCGGGGCGCCGCATGTGGCGGCGGATCCAGGCGGCCTGCCCGCCGTCGACGAGCAGATCGGTGCCGGTGATGTAGCGCGCCTCGGGGCCGGTGAGGAAGGCCACCGCGTCGGCGATCTCGCCCGGTGTGCCCGGCCGGCCCGCCCCGCACGCGTCGAGCATCTTCAGCATGTGCCCGTCGGCGTCCGAGTCGGCCTCCGCCTTCGCCATCGCGGTGGCGATGACACCGGGGCTGAGGGTGTTGACGCGGGCGCCGAGCCGATTCCAGGCGAGGGCGGCGGCCTGCACACGGACGTGGTTGGCGCGCTTGGCGAGGATGTAGGCGGCGGTCGCGTCGTCACCGAGGCCGGTGACGGCGTCGAGACCGAGCAGCTCCTCGGCGGGAGCCGTCGCCAGGGCGGCCTCGTCCTCGGCGCTGATCGAGGCCATGTGCCCGGCCAGACTGGCGACACAGACGAGCGAGGTGCCTCTGACGGCCACCTTCTCGAACGCCTCGATCACATACACCGTGCCGAGCAGGTCCACATCGAGGATCCTGCGGACCGAGGCCGTCGCGGCGGCGACCCCGGCGGTGTGCACCACGGCGGTGATCCGGCCCAGTTCCGCCGCGACTCTCGCGAGTTCCTCGACCGAGGCACGGTCGGAGACGTCGGTCGGGACGCCGCGCACCTCGTATCCCTCGGCGCTCAGCTCCGCCACGACCTGATCGAGCCGTTCGCGCGAGTGGTCGGCGATGATCAGCGTCCGTCCGCTGCCCAGACGGCGCGCGACCGCCGTTCCCATCCCGCCCGCTCCGGTGACGACGACCACGTCGCGCGGGTCGTCCGTACGGTTCTGCATCTGCGCTCTCCTTCGCTGAAAGGGCGGGGGCGACAACGGGGCCGCCCCCGCCGGGAGTCGGGGAACCTGAGGTCAGGCCGCCTCGGTGCCGGCGGCCGGTACGGCGTCGCGCCAGGCCGTTCCGCCCGCGATGGCCTGCCGCCAGCCGCGGACGGCCTTGGGCGGCATGCCGACCGCCAAGGCACCGGTCAGGCGGTCGCCCGTGCGATAGGCGGCCACGAACCTGCGTTCGGCCAAGTCGCCTTCCACGACGGCGACTTCGTCGTGCCCGCGCAGGTAGCCGTACGCCTGGATCTTCATGTCGTACTGGTCGGACCAGAAGTACGGCACCGGCGCGAACGGCCTGCGCGCATCCGGTGCGGCGAGCAGATTGCGGGCGGCGGCCATGCCCTGCTCGGCGGCGTTCGTACGGTGCTCGATCCGCATCGACGTCCCGAACAGCGGGTTGTCCCAGCGGGCCACGTCCCCGGCCGCGTACACACCCGGAGCGGCTGCGCAGTACGCGTCGCAGAGCACCCCGTCGCCGACCGCGAGCCCGCTGCCCGCCAGCCACTCGGTGTTGGGCAGCGAGCCGATGGCGACCAAGACCGCGTCGGCCTCGACCGGCTCGCCGTCCGCGAGCCGTACGCCCCCGTCGGTCACCTCGGTCACGGTGACGCCGGTGCGCAGCTCCACGTCGTGGTCGAGGTGGGCCCGCGAGAGCACCCGGCCGACCTCGTGGCCGACGGCGTGCGCCAGCGGCACGGGAGCCGGTTCCAGAAGGGTCACCCGGGCGCCCAGCCCCTGCGCCACCGCGGCGGCCTCGGCACCGAGGAACCCGGCGCCCACCACGACCAGCCGGCAGCCCGGCCTCAGCCGCTCGCGCAGCGCCAGGGCGTCGTCCAGGGTGCGCAGCACATGGGCGCCCGCGTCACCGGGCAGCCGCCGGGGACGCACCCCGGTGGCCACGATCAGCCCGTCGTAGGGCACCCGACCCCCGTCGGCCAGACACACCGTACGGTCCGTCATGTCCAGCCCGGTCGCGGCCGTCCCCAGCCGCAGGTCGAGGCCGAGCGCGTCGAGGTCGGACGGCGGGCGCAGCGGCAGACGCTCGGCCGGCCACTCGCCGGAGAGGATCTGTTTGGACAGCGGGGGACGGTCGTACGGGGCGCGCGGCTCGTCACCGACGAGGGTGAGCGTGCCGTCGAAGCCCGTCCGGCGCAGTGTCTCCGCCGCCGCGAGTCCGGCGGCCGAGGCGCCGACGACCACGACCCGCCTCACGACTGCACCAGCCGGATCGCGGCGGCCGGGCAGATCGCCACGGCCTCCTCCACCTCGCCGCGCAGCTCCTCGCCGGGCCGCTCCTCCAGCAGGATCGCCACACCGTCGTCGTCCCGCTGGTCGAAGACGTCAGGGGCGGCCATCACGCACTGGCCCGACGCCACGCACTTCGGAACGTCCAGTTCCACACGCATCGTTGTCACCTCGGTTCTTCTCGGAGAGTGGGTGGTCACCAGGCCACGGGCAGGCTGTGCACGCCGTAGGTGGTCCCGGTGTGGTCGAACTCCAGGTCCTCGATCGCCGCGTCCAGCCGCAGGGTCGGGATGCGGCGGTAGAGGGTGCCGTAGACGACCTGGAGTTCCAGGCGGGCCAGGTTCTGGCCGAGGCACTGGTGGGGGCCGTAGCCGAAGGCCTGGTGGATTCGGGCCGGGCGGGTGATGTCGAGGCGCTCGGCCTCGGGGAAGACCTCCGGGTCCCAGTTCGCGGCGTGCAGGTCGAAGATGATGCCGTCGCCCTTGCGGATGACGACGTCACCGATTTCGATGTCGTCCTTGGCGACCCGGCGTACGCCGGTCTGGACGATGGACAGATAGCGCAGCACCTCGTCGACCGCGTTCGCGATCAGCTTCGGGTCGTCGGTCTCGCGCAACAGGGCGAGCTGGTCGGGGTGCTGGAGCAGGGCGAGGGTGCCGAGGCTGATCATCGTCGCGGTGGTCTCATGGCCGGCGATCAGCATCGCCACGCCCATGTGCACGGCCTCGCTGTGTGTCATCTCGCCGGCCTGGACACGGCCGGCCATCTCCGACAGCACGTCGTCGTCCGGGTCGGCCGTCTTCAGCTTGATGAGGTTGTCCAGGTAGGCGGCGAGCGCGCCGCTGGCCTTCCTGGCCTCCTCCGGCGCCGCCGAACCGTCCAGCACCAGGCTGCTGCTGCGCTGGAAGAAGTCGTGGTCCTCGTACGGCACTCCGAGCAGTTCGGCGATGACCAGGGACGGCACCGGCAGCGCGATCGCCTTGAGCAGATCGACCTGGCCGGGGCCGGCGAGCATCCGGTCGATCAGCTCGTCGACGATCTTCTGGACCGGCTCGCGCATCTTCTCGATCCGCTTGACCACGAACGGCCCGTTCACGGTCCGCCGCAGCCGCGTGTGCTCCGGGGCGTCCGTGTTGGTGATCAGCCGCGGGGTGATCGGCGCGATCTCCGCCCGGTGCGCGTTGACGTACGGGAAGCCGGGGTCGAGGTCGTCGTCGCTGACGCGGGAGTCGGGCAGCAGGGCCCGCTGGTCGGCGTGGCGGGTGACCAGCCAGGGCGTACTGCCGTTCCAGATCCGCACCTTGGTGATCGGCTTCTCGTTCCGCAGTTCCTGGGCGACCGGGGCCGGGGCCAGCGGGCACTGTTCGGCGCGCGGCAGCGGGTACTCGGGCAGCGGGCCGGTGGCGCCGGTGACGGGGCAGGACAGGGCATCGGACATGGCGTCTCCTCGGTGAGTCGGTGAGGTGGGGTGGGGGAGGGGAAGGTTCAAGAAGGTCGCGGAGTCTCAGGCGTGGGCCGCGTTCCGGTGGCCGGCGACGATCCCGCCGGCCGCGCCGAGTGAGACCAGCCCCATGGCGGCAGCGGCGGCGATCGCCTTCACGCCGTCCAGGGCGACGTACATCGCCACGGCCGCACCGCCGTTGAACAGGAACAGGAACCACAGCGTGCCCGGCCTGGACAGGAAGCCCTTGATCCTCGGCTTCTTGGCGAGGCGCGTACCGGTGACGAGCGCGACGGCGGACCCGGCGACGGTGGCCACGTCCTTCTGGGTGCCGTCGAGGACCGCACCGGCGCCCAGGGCGGCGCCGAGACCGATGGTGAAGAGGCTCCAGAGCAGCAGGTCGGCGACGAAGGACTTGACGGTGGCGAGGAACGAGGACATGGAGGTACCTCTCGGGGTGGAATGCGGGGGAGGGAGGGGTGGCTCGGGCGTTTCCGGCCTGCTCACCACGATTCCGTCCGCCGCCTGCCGCGACGAGGGAGCGCGCTCCCGGACCGGGGGTGGAGCCTGCTACACCACGGCCGTCTCGGCGGGGGCTTCGGCCGGCTCGGCCGGTTCGCCCGCGGCCTGCCGTCGCGGCAGGAAGGAGGCGAGGAGGAAGGCCAGGAGGGCCGCTCCGGCGCCGATGGCCATGACCGTCTTGAAGCCGTTCTCGGAGGGCAGGGCATGGCCCCCGAAGTCGGTGGTGAGCTGCGCCAGGATGACGCCCGCGAGGGCGCTGGCGAACGACGTTCCCATGGAGCGCATCAGGGTGTTGAGGCTGTTGGCCGCCGCCGTCTCGGAGGCCGGCACCGCTGCCATGATCAGGGCGGGCATGGCCCCGTAGGCGAAACCGACACCGCCGCCGATGACACAGGCGACCAGGACGATGTGCCAGACCTCGGACATCAGCGCGAGGCTCAGCGCGTACCCGGCGGCCACGACGACCGCGCCGATCATCAGGGTGACCTTGGGGCCCTTCGCCTTGGTGAGGGCGGCGGAGACGGCGGACATGGCCATCATCACCAGCCCCTGCGGGGCCAGGATCAGGCCGACGGCCAGCATGGACTTGCCCAGCCCGTAGCCGGTCTGCTCGGGCAGCTGGAGGACCTGCGGCAGGACGAGCGACACGGCGAACATCGAGAAGCCGAGCGCGATCGAGGCGAGGTTGGTGAACAGCACCTGGCGGCGGGCGGTGGTGCGCAGGTCCACCAGCGGCTGGGCGGTGCGCAGTTCGTAGCGTCCCCACAGCAGGAAGACCACGACCGCGGTGGCGAACAGCCCCAGCGTCGTGCCGCTGGTCCAGCCCCAGTCGCCGCCCTTGGAGACGGCCAGCAGCAGGGAGACCAGCGCGGCGGACAGACCGAGGGCGCCGGGCAGGTCGAAGCTGCCGCCGGTGCGGACCTTCGACTCGGGCACGATCAGCACCAGCAGCGCCAGGGCGAGGACACCGAGCGCGGCGGAGATCCAGAACAGCATGTGCCAGTCGTAGCGGTCGGCGATGAAGGCGGCCGCGGGCAGGCCGAGGGCGCCGCCGACACCCAGGGAGGCGCTCATCAGGGCGGTGGAGCCGGCGAGCCGCTCGGCGGGCAGGACGTCCCGCATGATGCTGATGCCGAGCGGGACGACGGCCGCCGACAGGCCCTGGAGCGTGCGGCCGACGACCATCGGGACGAGCGAGTCGCTCAGGGCGCAGACGACCGAGCCGGACACCAGCAGCACGACGCTGACGAGCAGCAGGCGGCGCTTGCCGAACATGTCCCCGAGGCGGCCGACGACCGGGGTGGCGACGGCGGCGGCCAGCAGGGTGGCGGTGATCGCCCAGGCGGCGTTCGAGGGGGAGGCGTCCAGATAGCGGGGCAGCTCGGGAACGATCGGGATGACCAGGGTCTGCATCAGCGAGACCACGATCCCGGCGAAGGCCAGTACCCCGACCACGGCGTTCGATCTGGGCGGGGCGGACGATCCGGCCTTCGCGTGGCCGGTGACGGGGTGGGACATGGAAGCCCTCCGGGAGTGACGGGGAAGCGCGGTTGCTTGACTTAGGCAAGCAGATTCTCCTTGCCTAAGTCAAGCAACTTTCCTAGGCTGCACCCATGCCCACACCACATCCCGTGGCGGAGCCCGCCTCGACGGCGCTCGCCGAGATCGAGCAGGCCCTCACGCGCCTCACCCACCTGGCCGGCCGGGCCCGGCAGCACGAGCGGGTGATGGCCGAGTCGGGACTGGCCCTGGACCGGGCCGCCGCGGCGGTCCTGCAGCACATCGCCGGGGGCGAGCCGTCACGCCCCGGCGTACTGGCCGCCCGGCTGTCGGTGGAGGCCTCCCACGTCACTCGGCAGCTGCGGCACCTGGAGCGGGCCGGCTATGTCGTCCGCGTCGCCGACCCGGCCGACCGGCGCGCCCAGCTCGTCCGGCTCACCGGGGCCGGTCTGGCCGCCGTCGAGCGCATGCGGGAGGTCCGTCGGCGGGGCATGGAGATGGCGCTGTCCGACTGGACCCCCGGGGAGCTGCGGCAGCTCGCCGTGCTCCTCCGCAGGCTCCTCGACGACTTCGTCACGCACACCGAGAGCGCCCTCGACGCCGGATCTCCCACGCGCGGCGCGGGGGAGCGGCGGACGTAGGGCGCGGGGCCGGCCGCGTCAGCCGGACGTCTCGGCGGGCAGCGGCTGTTCCGCCCAGATCGTCTTGCCCGTGGCGGTCTGGCGGGTGCCCCAGCGGTCGGAGAGCTGGGCGACGAGGAGCAGGCCGCGTCCGCCCTCGTCGAAGACGCGGGCCCGGCGCAGATGGGGAGCGGTGTTGCTGCCGTCGGACACCTCGCAGATGAGGGTCGAGTCGCGGATCAGCCGCAGTTCGATGGGGGCGCCGCCGTAGCGCAGGGCGTTGGTGACCAGTTCGCTGACGATCAGCTCCGTGGTGAACGCCACCTCCGTCAGCCCCCAGTCGGACAGTTGTCCGCCCGCCAGTTTGCGGGCGCGGGCCACGGCGGCGGGGTCGGGCGGGAGCCGCCAGGTGTGCACCTGCCCGGCGTCGAGCGCGGCGGTCCGGGCCAGCATCAGCACGATGTCGTCGGCGGAACGGCCCGCCAGCACGGTGCGCAGCACCTGGTCACAGGTCTCCTCCAGCGCGTCGGCCGGGCTGCCCAGCGCCCGGCGCAGCAGGCCGAGCCCGACCTCGATGTCATGGTCGGCGGCCTCGATCAGCCCGTCGGTGTAGAGGGCGAGCAGGCTGTTCTCCTCCAGCCGCACCTCGGCCGACTCGAACGGCAGACCGCCCAGGCCCAGCGGCGGCCCGGCCGGCAGATCGAGAAACCGCACGTCGCCGTCGGGCGTGACCAGCGCAGGCTGCGGATGCCCGGCGCGGGCCATGGTGCAGCGGCGGGACACCGGGTCGTACACGGCGTACAGACAGGTCGCTCCGACCTGCCCCGACGCCTCCGCCGAGCGCCCGCGCACCTCCGGGCCCTCCTCCCGGTCGAGCCTCAGGACGAGATCGTCCAGCTGGGTGAGCAGCTCGTCGGGGGCGAGATCGACATCCGCGAGCGTCCGTACGGCGGTCCGCAGCCGTCCCATCGTGGCCGAGGCGTGGATGCCGTGGCCCACCACGTCGCCCACGACCAGGGCGACCCGGGCGCCGGACAGCGGGATCACGTCGAACCAGTCGCCGCCGATCTCCGCCCCGGAACCGGTCGGCAGATAGCGGTAGGCGACCTCCATCGCCGCCAGGTCCGGAGGCCGGTCGGGCAGCAGGCTGCGCTGGAGCGCCAGTGCCGTACGGCGTTCCCGGGTGTAGCGGCGGGCGTTGTCCACGCTCACCGCCGCCCTGGCCGCGATCTCCTCAGCGAGCAGCAGGTCGTCCTCGCTGAAGGGCTCCGGCGTCCGGTGCCGCAGGAAGTGCACCAGCCCCAGCGTCACGCCCCGGGCGCGCAGCGGCACCATCATCACCGAGTGGATCATGTGCTTGGCCACGGACTCGGCGCGGGCGGGCGAGGAGCTGATCCACTCCCGCATCCCCGGATCCCCCGGCCGGTGCCGGGAGCCCCGGCCGGCGACGAGCGTCCGCACCGGCAGCGTGCCCACCGGGTAGACGGTCGTGTCCCCGGAGGGGATCACCGACTCGGGGCAGCCCTCCAGCACCGATCGCTGCGCGGTGCGCCGTACGGTGACCGGCGCGTCCGGCGGCAGCGGTTCCGGCTCGTCCCCGAGGGCGACGGACTCCAGCAGGTCCACGGTGACGAAGTCCGCGAACCCGCTCACGGCCACCTCGGCCAGCTCGTCCGCCGTCCGGGCCACGTCCAGGGTGCTGCCGATGCGCAGGCTCGCGTCGTTGAGCACCGCCAGCCGGCGGCGGGCCCAGGACTGCTCCGTGGTGTCGAACACGGTCGCGGACAGCCCCTGGACCGTGCCGGTCTCGTCCTTCAGCGGCGACATGTACATGGACCAGGCGTGCCGCCGGGTCTCGCCCGGGGCCAGGCCGTGCTCCTCGTGGAAGATCATCTCGCCGGTGCGCAGGACCTCGTGCTGGAGGCGGTCGTACTCGTCGAAGGGCCAGCTGGGGTGGATCTCCCACAGCGTCAGGCCCCTCATCTCCTCCTCGGTCCGGCCCATCACCTGCGCCATGGTCGCGTTGGCGGCCACCAGCCGGGCCTCACGGTCGTAGACCGCCACCGGTACCGGGAGCTGGGAGAGCGTGAGGTCCCACAGGGGCGGGGCTTCCTGTCCGGCCCGTCGCGCCGTGTGCGCAGGTGCGATGCCGGTCACCAGCCAGAGCCGCTCGCGGTTCGCGTCCGTCAGGGGCGTTCCCTGCAGCCGCACCGCGACCCGGTCGCCGTCCCGGTGCCGCAGCGCCACCTCGCCCGCCCACCGCTGCCTGTCGGCCACATGTCGCCGGGTGGATTCCGGGAGGTCGGCGGTGAGCAGCTCGGTGACGGACCTGCCCACGATCTCGGCGGCGTCGTATCCGAGCAGGCGGCGGGCACCGTCGCTCCACGCCGTGATCGCCCCGCGGGCATCGACGACGACCGCGAGATCCTCCGGTACGCGTCCCTCCACGGTGCCGCCGAGTACCCCTTCGCGGCTTCTGTCTACCCTCCCCGCCGCCGGCGATCGTGTTCTCAGATGGCCGCGCGGATCGCCCGCTCGAACCCCTCGACATGACCGCGGGCGAGCCGCGCCGCCTTCTCCGGTTCGCCCGCCACGATCGCCTCGATCAGCGGACCGTGCTCCTCGACGTGACCGGCCATGTCCGACAGGCGGTCGAGGAACAGGCACCAGATGCGGGTGGCGAGGTTGTCGTGGCGGACGAGGGTGTCCTCCAGGTAAGGGTTGTGCGCGGCGGCGTAGACGGCGCGGTGGACCTGGAGATCCAGGTGCATGAGCGCGGTGTCGTCGTGCCGGGCGGAGTGCGCGCTCGCCAGCTCCTGCCGCAGGGCCGTCAGGACCGCCCGGTCCGTGGCCGTGGCGCGGCGCGCGGCCTGGGCGGCGGCCAGCGGCTCCAGTTCCTGGCGCACCTCGGAGATATGGGCCAGGTCCGTGATGTTGACCTCGGTGGCGAAGGTGCCGCGCCGGGGGAAGGTCGTGATCAGCCGCTCGTACTGGAGCCGCTTGAGGGCCTCGCGCACCGGTGTCCGTCCGACGCCGAGGGACTGCGCGAGCTGCTCCTCGTGGATCGGCGCGCCCGGGCGGATCTCGAGCATGACGAGCCGGTCGCGGATGGCGCGGTAGGCCCGCTCGGCGAGCGACAGCTCCTCGCTCCCGGGCTCTCCGACGCTCGGCTGTCCGCCTTTGGGCTCGGTCGCCAGCTGCTGCATGAATGCCCCCTTGACCTGTCCGGCGAGCTCCCATACCGTACCGCAGAGCCTGATATATCAGTTGCGCATTAGTCGGCCACCAGGATGGTGCACAGATGGCAACCAGCCCGTCGACCAGCACACTCGCCTCCCCCCTCGCCCTGACGCTCGGCGAACTCGACCCGGACGTCGCCACCGCCGTGCACGCCGAGCTGCACCGCCAGCAGTCCACCCTCGAGATGATCGCCTCGGAGAACTTCGCCCCGGCCGCCGTCCTGGAGGCCCAGGGCTCGGTCCTGACCAACAAGTACGCCGAGGGCTACCCGGGCCGCCGCTACTACGGCGGCTGCGCACACGTCGACGCCGTCGAGCGGCTGGCCATCGCCCGGGTGAAGGAACTGTTCGGCGCCGAGCACGCCAACGTCCAGCCGCACTCGGGCGCCCAGGCCAACGCCGCCGCGATGTCCGCGCTGCTCGACCCGGGCGACACCATCCTCGGGCTCGACCTGGCGCACGGCGGCCATCTGACCCACGGCATGCGCCTCAACTACTCCGGCAAGCTCTACGACGTCGTGCCGTACCACGTGCGCGCGTCGGATCTGCGCGTCGACATGGACGAGGTCGAGCGACTCGCCCTCGCGCACCGGCCCCGGATGATCGTCGCCGGGTGGTCGGCCTACGCCCGGCGGCTGGACTTCGCCGCGTTCCGGCGGATCGCCGACCAGGTGGGCGCGTATCTCCTCGTCGACATGGCGCACTTCGCCGGGCTGGTGGCCGCCGGCCTCCACCCCAGCCCGGTGCCGTACGCCGACGTCGTCACGACCACCACGCACAAGACCCTCGGCGGTCCGCGCGGCGGTGTGATCCTCAGCCGGGCCGGCCTGGCCAAGAAGATCGACTCGGCGGTCTTCCCCGGCCAGCAGGGCGGCCCGCTGCAGCATGTCATCGCGGCCAAGGCGGTCGCCTTCAAGGTGGCGGCGGGGGAGGAGTTCAAAGAACGCCAGCAGCGCACCCTGCACGGCGCCCGCATCCTCGCCGGACGGCTGCTCGCCGACGACGTCGCCGAGGCCGGGATCACGGTGCTCACCGGTGGCACCGAGGTCCACCTCGTCCTCGTCGACCTGCGCAACTCCGCGCTCGACGGGCAGCAGGCCGAGGACCGGCTGCACCGCGTCGGCATCACCGTCAACCGCAACGCGGTGCCGTTCGACCCCCGCCCGCCCATGGTCTCGTCGGGGCTGCGCATCGGCACCCCGGCCCTGGCCACACGCGGCTTCGGCGACGCCGAGTTCCGCGAGGTCGCCGACATCATCGCCCAGGCCCTCAAGGGCGAACAGCCCGAGGACGCACTGCGCGCCCGGGTCGGCAGGCTCGCCGCCGCCTTCCCCCTCTACCCCCACCTGTCCCACGCGAACGGAGGCGCCGCATGACCGCCCAGCCGCTGCCGGAGCACCCGGACTTCCTGTGGCGCACCCCCGAGCCGCGCTCCTCGTACGACGTCGTCATCGTCGGCGCGGGCGGCCACGGCCTGGCCACCGCCTACTACCTCGCCAAGAACCACGGCATCACCAACATCGCCGTCCTGGAGAAGGGCTGGCTGGCCGGCGGCAACATGGCCCGCAACACCACGATCATCCGCTCCAACTACCTCTGGGACGAGAGCGCGGCGATCTACGAACACGCGCTGAAACTGTGGGAGCGGCTCCCCGAGGAGCTGGACTACGACTTCCTGTTCAGCCAGCGAGGCGTCCTTAACCTCGCGCACACCCTCCAGGACGTCCGCGAGGGCGTGCGCCGGGCCAACGCCAACCGGCTCAACGGAGTCGACGCCCAGTGGCTCGAACCGGACGAGGTCGCCAAGGTCTGCCCCATCCTCAACGTCTCGCCCCGCACCCGCTACCCGGTCCTCGGCGCCACCTTCCAGCCCCGGGCCGGCATCGCCAAGCACGACCACGTCGCCTGGGCGCTGGCCCGCCGCGCCGACGAGCTGGGCGTGGACCTGATCCAGGGCTGCGAGGTCACCGGCTTCCTCAAGGACGGCGACCGCGTCGTGGGCGTCGAGACGAACCGGGGCCGCATCCACGCCGGGCGGGTCGGCCTCGCGGCGGCCGGGCACAGCAGCGTGCTGGCCGAACGGGCGGGCGTACGGCTGCCGGTGCAGTCCCATCCGTTGCAGGCGCTGGTCTCCGAGCTGCACGAGCCGGTGCACCCGACGGTGGTGATGTCGAACCACGTGCACGTCTACGTCTCCCAGGCCCACAAGGGCGAGCTGGTGATGGGCGCCGGCGTCGACTCCTACAACGGCTACGGGCAGCGCGGCTCCTTCCACGTCATCGAGCGGCAGATGGCCGCCGCCGTCGAGCTGTTCCCCGTCTTCGCCCGCGCGCACGTCCTGCGCACCTGGGGCGGCATCGTCGACGTCACCCCGGACGCCTCCCCGATCATCGGCCGGACCCCCGTCGAGAACCTCTACGTCAACTGCGGCTGGGGCACCGGCGGTTTCAAGGCCACCCCGGCCGTCGGCTGGACCTTCGCGCACACCCTCGCCACCGGTGAGCCGCATCCGCTGAACGCCCCCTTCGCCCTGGAACGCTTCACCACGGGCGCCCTGATCGACGAACACGGCGCGGCGGCCGTGGCCCACTGAGGAGGACACCACCGTGCTGCTCATCACCTGCCCCTGGTGCGGTCCGCGCGACGAGACCGAGTACCACTACGGCGGCCAGGCCCACGTCCCCCACCCCGAGAACCCGGGCGAACTCACCGACGAGCAGTGGGCCGCGTACGTCTTCTACCGGGACAACCCCAAGGGCCCCTTCGCGGAACGGTGGATGCACAGCATCGGCTGCCGCCGCTGGTTCAACGTCCTGCGCGACACCGCCACCCACGAGGTGCTGACCTCGTACCGCCTCGACGAGCCCCGTCCCGGAGGGAACCGATGACCGACCAGCGCTTCCGGCTCCCCCAGGGCGGCCGTATCGACCGCGGCGCCGTGCTGCGGTTCACCGTCGACGGCCGGGAACTGACCGGCCACCCCGGCGACACCCTCGCCTCGGCCCTGCTGGCGAACGGCCTCGTCGAGGTCGCCCCGTCCCTCTACCGGGGCCGCCCGCGCGGCATCGTCGCCGCGGGGCCCGAGGAACCCAACGCCCTGGTGCAGCTCGACGGCCCCTGCTCGGAAGGCATGCTCCCGGCGACGACGGTGGAGCTGTACGACGGCCTGTCCGCCACCACCCTCTCGGGAATGGGCCGGCTCGACCCGACGCCCGACCCCGCCGTCTACGACAAGAAGTACGTCCACACCGACGTCCTCGTGGTCGGCGCCGGACCGGCCGGACTCGCGGCGGCCGCCGCTGCCGCGGGCTCCGGCGCCCGGGTGATCCTCGTCGACGACCAGCCCGAGCCCGGCGGTTCGCTGTTCTCCGCCACCGAGTGGGTCGCCGATGTCCGGGCGGCCCTCGACGCGGCCCCCGAGGTCGTCGTGCTGCCCCGCACCACGGCCTTCGGCTCCTACGACGACAACTACGTCCTGGCCCTTCAGCGGCGCACCGACCACCTCGGAACGCCGGAAGGCATCTCCCGGCAGCGGCTGTGGCACATCCGGGCCCGTCAGGTGGTCCTGGCGACCGGTGCGCACGAGCGTCCGCTGGTCTTCGCCGGCAACGACCGGCCCGGGGTGATGCTCGCCGGGGCCGTGCGGACGTACCTCGACCGCTATGCCGTGGCCCCGGGTTCGCGGGCCGTGGTGAGCACGACCAACGACAGTGCCTACGACACGGTCGCCGCTCTGCACGGGGCGGGCATCCCCGTCGCCGCCGTGGTGGACGCGCGCGCCGAGCTGTCCTCGCGCGCGGCCGAGGCCGCCTCGGCGACCGGGGTGCGGGTGCTGACGGGCAGCGCGGTGGTCGCGACCGAGGGGGACAGGCGCATCACGGGTGTCACCGTCCGGGCCCTCGACGGGGGTGAACCGGAGTCGTTCGACTGCGACCTGCTCGCCGTGTCGGGCGGGTGGAGCCCGGTGGTGCATCTGCACAGCCAGCGGCAGGGGCGGCTGCGCTGGGACGAGGAACTGGTCGCGTTCGTCCCCGAAGGCGCCGTACGCGGGCAGCAGGTCGTGGGGGCGGCGCGCGGGACGTACGGCCTCGACGGCTGCCTGGCCGAGGGGAGGCGGGCCGGTGCGACGGCCGCCACGGAGGCCGGGTTCCCGGTGCCCGTGCCGACGGCGTCGCAGGAGGAGGCCCGTCCTCACATGCGCGCCCTGTGGCTGGTGCCGGGCCTCGACGACGGTGGGGACACCCACTTCGTCGACCTGCAACGCGATGTCACCGTCGCCGACGTCCTGCGCTCCACCGGGGCCGGGATGCGGGGCGTCGAGCACGTCAAGCGCTACACCTCGCTCGGCACGGCGAACGACCAGGGCAAGACCTCCGGTGTCAACGCGATCGGGGTGATCGCCGAGATCCTCGGCGGCTCGCCGGGCGAGATCGGCACCACGGCCTACCGGGCGCCCTACACACCGATCGCCTTCGCCGCGCTGGCCGGCCGGGACCGCGGTGAGCTGTTCGACCCCGAACGCACCACGTCCATCCACGGCTGGCATGTCGCGCACGGCGCGGAGTTCGAGGACGTCGGGCAGTGGAAGCGCCCCCGGTACTACCCGCAGTGCGGTGAGGACATGGACACGGCGGTGGCCCGTGAATGCCGCGCCGCCCGCGAGGGAGTGGCGTTCATGGACGCCTCCACCCTCGGCAAGATCGAGATCCGGGGCGCGGACGCGGGCGAGTTCCTCAACCGCGTCTACACCAACGCCTTCAAGAAGCTGAAGCCCGGCACGGCCCGCTACGGCGTGATGTGCAAGCCCGACGGCATGATCTTCGACGACGGTGTGACCCTGCGCCTCGACGACGACCGCTACTTCATGACCACCACGACCGGCGGAGCCGCCGGAGTCCTGGACTGGCTGGAGGAGTGGCTGCAGACCGAGTGGCCCGAACTGGACGTGTACTGCACCTCGGTGACCGAGCAGTGGTCGACGATCGCCGTGGTCGGTCCGCGGTCCCGCGAGGTCGTCGCCCATCTCGCCCCCGACGTCGACCTGTCGAACGAGGCCTTCCCCTTCATGGCCTTCCGCGAGACCACCCTGGCCTCCGGCGTCCCCGCCCGCATCTGCCGGATCTCCTTCTCCGGCGAACTCGCCTACGAGATCAACGTCTCCGCGTGGTACGGCCTCGCGGTGTGGGAGGAGGTGGACGCGATCGGCCGGCCGTACGGCATCACCCCCTACGGCACCGAGACCATGCACGTCCTGCGGGCCGAGAAGGGCTACATCATCGTCGGGCAGGACACCGACGGCACGGTCACCCCGCAGGACGCGGGCATGTCCTGGGTGGTCTCCAAGCAGAAGGACTTCATCGGCAAGCGGTCCTTCGCCCGCGCGGACACCTCCCGCAGCGACCGCAAGCACCTGGTCGGCCTGCTGCCCAGCGACCGTACGACCCGGCTGCCCGAGGGCACCCAACTCGTCGCGTCGGATGTCTCCTTGGAGACGGTGCCCGTGCCGATGCTCGGCCATGTCACCTCCAGCTACCACAGCCCGGCCCTCGGCCGCCCCTTCGCCCTGGCCCTCGTCGCCGACGGACGAGCCAGGATCGGCCAGACCCTGCTCGCTCCGGTGGGCGAGGACCTGGTGCCCGTCGAGGTGGCCGAATGCGTCCTCTACGACCCCGAAGGGACCAAACGAGATGGCTGAGCAGACGATCGACGCGGGCCCGGTGGCCCTGCGCAGTAGTCCCCTGGCGCACCTGGAGGACCGGATGCGCGCCGCCGCCGTCACCGGAGCCCGGGGCGTCACCCTCATGGAGCGGCCGTTCCTCACCATGGTGAACGTGCGCGTCGACCCCGGTTCCGAGACGGCCGTACGTATCGAGAAGACCCTGGGGACACGGCTCCCGGGCGAGTGTGGGCACACCACCGCGTCCGGCCCGCACACGGCCGTATGGCTCGGGCCCGACGAGTGGCTCGTGATCTCCCGGATCGACGGAGCCGCCCTGACCGCCGAGTTGCGCGAGGCGCTCGGGGCGGACCCGGGCTCGATCGTGGACGTCTCCGCCAACCGCACCACCCTGGAGCTGCGCGGCCCGTCCGCCCGGCAGGTGCTGGAGAAGGGCTGTCCCCTGGACCTGCATCCCCGCGCCTTCGGACCGGGCCGGGCGGTGTCGACCACGGTGGGCCCGGTCGCGGTACTGCTCCGGCAGCTCGACGACGCGCCGGCCTACCAGCTGCTCCCGCGCTCCTCGTTCGCCGACCATCTGGCGCGCTGGCTCATCGACGCCATGAGCGAGTTCCGTGGCCCGGAGGTGCCCTGATGAGCACCTCGCCCCAGACGGCGTCACCCCAGACAGAGCATGTGCTGACCCTCGACTGCCCCGAGGCTCCCGGCATCGTCCACGCCGTCTCGCGGTTCCTGCTGGAACACGGCAGCGACATCATCGACAACCAGCAGTTCGGCGACCGCCGCGACGGCCACTTCTTCATGCGGGTGCGCTTCGCCACCGCCGACGGCGAGACCGGGACGGAGACCCTGCGCCGCGACTTCGCCGCCGTGGCCGCCCCCTTCGCCATGCGGTGGCTCCTCGAACCCGTCAGCACACGGCGCCGCGTACTGGTCATGGTGTCCCGCTACGGCCACTGCCTCAACGACCTGCTCTTCCGCGCCCGCAGCGGTGACCTGCCCGTCGATGTCGTCGCCGTGGTCTCCAACCACCGCGACCACGAGGCCCTCGTCACCTGGCACGGCATCCCGTTCTTCCACGTCCCGGTCACCGCCGCGACCAAACCCGAGGCCGAGGCCCGGCTCCTCGAACTCGTCGACTCCTTCGACGTCGACCTGGTCGTGCTGGCGCGCTATATGCAGGTCCTCTCGGACGGGCTGTGCTCCCGGCTGGCCGGCCGGGCGATCAACATCCACCACTCGTTCCTGCCGAGCTTCAAGGGCGCCAAGCCCTACCACCAGGCCCACGAACGCGGCGTCAAACTCGTCGGAGCGACCGCCCACTACGTCACCGCCGACCTCGACGAGGGCCCGATCATCGCCCAGGAGGTCAGGGACGTCGACCACAGCCACACCCCCGAGGACCTCGTCGCCATCGGCCGGGACGCGGAGTCGGCGGCCCTGGCCCGGGCGGTCCGCTGGCACTGCGAGGGCCGGGTCTTCGTCCAGGGCAGACGCACGGTGATCCTCCGCTGACGCCCGCGGACCGACCCAGAACCGTGCCGACCGCTTCGAGGCGGTCGCCGGCGGCCGGGGCGAGGAGGTTGATCTTGTACTCGACGGTGAGCACGTCCGTGCCCTCGGGGAAGAGGGTGAGCGCCGCGTAGCCGCCCGCGCTGTCCGCGATCGCGCTGGTGGCGCCCGCGTGGAAGTAGCCGTGCTGCTGCGTGACTTCCGGACGCCCCGGAAGCTCGATGTCGACACGGCCGGGCGCGACCCGGGTGATCCGGGCGCCCAGGTGTGCCATCAGCCCCTGCCGTCCGAAGCTCTCCCGGACCCGGGCCTCCGTCTCGGGGCTCGCCTGCTCCTGCTGTGCCTGTTCCTCTTGTGCCTGTTCCTGCTGTGCCGGCTTTTCCACGTGCTCTCCTTCGACGGACATCGCGGGGGTACGTACCAGGGGGGCGACGGGTGTGTCAGCCGGCGAGCTGTTCCAGCAGCAGGAACCCGCCGATGGCGATCATCAGCGCACCGGACGTGCGGGTGACCGCCCGGGCCGCGGACGGCCTGGTGCTCAGGACCGTACGGGCCAGGACGCCCACCGCGAGGTAGACGACGGCGCAGACGGTCATGTGCAGCGTGCCGAACAGGCCGGTCTGCGTGGCGACCGGCCAGCCGCCCGTGGGGTCGATGAACTGCGGGAAGAGCGAGAAGTAGAGCAGCAGCGCCTTCGGGTTGAGGCCGCTGATCCCGGCTCCCTTGAGCATGACCCGCACCCGGGAGGCGCCCGCCCCCGGGCCGGAACCCGCCACTGCCTCGGTCGCCGTCAGCGTGGCCGGCTGCCGCAGCACACCCCAGCCGAGCCACACCAGATAGCCGGCCCCGGCCACGGTCAGCGCGGTGAGCAGGGTCGTCGAACTCGCCACGATCACCACCAGACCCGCGACCGCGAGCAGCGTGTATCCCGCGTACCCGGCTATCAGCCCGGCGACGGCCGGCACGACCGACCGGTCCCTGAGTCCCGCGGCGATCGCATAGGCCCAGTCGGCGCCGGGTGTGAACACCAGCAGCAGATCCACTGCCAGGAAAGCCGCCAGCGTCGTCGTGTCCATCGGTCTGCCTTTCTCACATGCTGTCTTGCGTGAGGAAGGCTAGGCCGGATTTGCCCGAAGGTGTTCCCTTCTTTACTCCTTGATCGCGGGATCTGGGGCAGAATCTTCTTCATGGATGCCCTGGACCGGAAAATTCTTACCGAGCTGCAGTTGGACGGCCGTCTCACGGTCACCGAGCTCGCCGCGCGCGTGAAGCTGAGCGTCTCCCCCTGCCACCGCCGCCTGCGCGATCTCGAACGCGAGGGCGCGATCCGCGGGTACCGCGCGGTCGTCGACCCGGTCGCCGTGGGCCTCAATTTCGAGGCCCTCGTCTTCGTCACCCTGCGCTGGGAGGACGCCGACACCGTCACGGCCTTCGAGGAGGGGGTGGCCGCCGTCCCCCATGTGCTCCAGGCCCAGCGCCTGTTCGGCGACCCCGACTACCTCCTGCGTGTCGCCACCACCGACCTCGCCGCCTTCCAGCAGCTCTACGATCAGCAGCTCGCCCGCCTCCCCGGCATCCAGCGGCTGACGTCCACCCTCGTCATGAAGCACGTGGTGGACGACCGGCCGTTGCCGGAGTGAGCGGAGGCCGGGTCACTCAGCGCCCATACCACCCGCGAACGGCATCGCCCGCCACTGCTCCACCGCCGGCTTCAGCGCCTCCACGAGCAGGGGCAGTCGCGGGGAGAGCGCCAGACAGGCCACCGCGCGGGACATGCCCACGGCGTTGACGAAGCGCAGCACGCCCTCGTCGAGTTGCCGCAGGCCCCGGCGTTCGGCGGCCGTGTTGTACGCGGCCTCGCACTCGGGGCCGAGGGCCGCCAGGTCCCATTCGACCGGGCCGAGGGTGGTCAGCTCGAAGTCGGAGTACAGCTCGCCGTCCGTGGCGGAGACGATGTTGGCGGCGGGGGAGTCCCCGTGGATCGGCTGGAAGTCGATGCCGGGGAACGCCGCCTCGAATGCCGCGCGTGAGCTGACGACGGGCTCCAGGATCTCCCACTCGCGCCGGGCGCGGTCGAGGTCGGCCGGCTCCAGCAGGTCGGGCCGTCCTTCGAGCAGGGCGAGCCCCTCGGAGACGAAACGCGGTTCGGCCGAGGACAGGAACGGCAGCTCACCGGGGTACGCGCGCAGCGCGGCGTGCAGGTCGGCGACCAGTGCGGAGTGGTGTGCGTAGTCCGGCTCGGCGCTCTGGTCCAGCTCGACGAACTGCCAGAAGGTCATGGAGAAGCCGTCGCGCGGCACCGGCTCGCGCGGCACGAGCGGGCTCGGCGGAATCACCGGGTGGCCCTGCTCCGCGAGCCACGCCACGACATCGAGCTCCTGCCGCTGCCGAGCCGCCTGGAACGCGGGATCGGCGTACGACGGCAGGACGGTCGGCACCCGCACCACCACCGGCGACGGAGCGAGGTGCACCACGACGGAGAACACGTCGTAGATCACCCTCGCGTCGGACACCGTGAGCCCCAGGTCACGCCCCGCGGCGACGGCGGCGGCGAAGGCCCGGGACTTACGGGCGTCGATCTGATCGGGTGTCACAAATCCTTCCATGCCGCCGATGGTGCCACGCCGGGGACGTGTGGTGCGACGCCTTCACGATCAGTCCGGCGGGAGCAAGTCCCTTGTCCGCACCGGGAGTCCCGTCTCGAAGGAGCGGTTCGCGGCCAGACCCGTGACCAGGGACTGGGCGCCGTCGGCCGCGTCCGCCGCGCGGTGCAGGGGGTCCGGGGCCCGGGTGCCGAACAGATCCTCCAGCATGCGTACGTCACCGCCGCCGTGCCCGCCCTCACCACTTGCCACCTTGATCTCGCGCGGCTCTTCCCAGAAGGGGCGCAGCAGCAGCTCGGTACGTCCGGCGGTGTCCTCGGCCTCGGCACCGTGCAGGACGGGCTCGGGGCTGTTCGTCCGCACCCGGGGCGGGGTCCATGTCGACTCCTCCACCAGCAGCTCCAGACGGCCCTTGCTGCCGTTGAAGGCGACCCGGTAGCCCTCCCACGGGGAGTACGCGGTCAGGTGGTACGTCAGGGTCGCGCCGGTGGCGTAGCGGACCAGCACCGCCATGTCGTCCTCGATCGTCACCCCGGGGCCGAACACGTTCTGGTCGCGGTGGTAGCCGTCCTCCGCCTCCGCGTCCAGGTACAGCGCGCTGAGCACGGACGAGTCGGACAGGTGCACGGCGAACGGATCGGCCTCGGCGGCCGGGGAGCCATGGGCGCGGTCGTACTCCTGGGCGAGGTTCCGGCGCCGGCCGGCCTCGTCGCCGTAGAAGAACAGGCCTCCTTGCGCGAAGACCGTCTCCGGGCGGGTGCCCAGCCACCAGTTGACCAGGTCGAAGTGGTGGGTGGACTTGTGCACCATCAGGCCGCCGGAGTTGGCCTTGTCGCGGTGCCAGCGGCGGAAGTAGTCGGCGCCGTGCCGCAGGTCGAGCAGCCACTCGAAGTGCACCGAGCCGACCTCGCCGATCTCACCCGCGGAGATCAGTTCCCGTACGGCCGAATGCGCCGGGTTGTAGCGGTAGTTGAAGGCGACCCGGACCTCGCGTCCGGTGCGCCGCTGTGCTTCCAGGATGCGGCGGGCCTTGTCGGAGTCGGTGGTCATGGGTTTCTCGGTGACCACGTCGCAGCCCGCTTCCAGGGCGGCCACGATGTAGTGGTCGTGGGTGTGGTCCACCGTGCACACCACGACCAGGTCGATGCGCTCGCGGCGCAGCATCTCCTCGAAGTCCTCGGCCGCGTACGCCGGTACGGGGGAGCGCTCCGGGTGGGCGTCCGCGAGCCACGCGTTGTGGACCGCCATGCGGTGGGAGTTGACATCGCAGAAGCCGGCCAGTTCGAACCGGTCCGCGTAGGGACCGGCCAGCGCCTGGGCGAACAGCCGGGCACGGGCACCCAGGCCGACCACGGCGGCTCGGCGGCGTGCGGTGTCGGACGACATGCAGGTCTCCTTCGGTTGACGGGGGAGGACGGGAGAGGACGGGAGGGGAGGGAGGGAAGGTGCGGGGGTGGTTCAGGGTGTCACGGGCCGCCAGGCGTCCGCCGCCGTCGCCGCGAAGGCCAGCGGGCCGAGGACGACCAGCAGCACGACCGGGGTCAGGGCGAGCAGCACGACCGCGGCGGCGACGGCCCCGGCGAGCAGGACGGGCGCGAGCGGATGCCGCGGCACCGACCGGAACACGACGGCGAGCGTCGTACGCCAGGGCGTTCCCTCCCGCCAGGCGGCGGCGCAGCGCAGCCCCAGCGCCGCGAGGACCGCCGTGGCGGCGGCGAAGGCGGCACCGGGGCCGGGGCCCCGGGCGTCCAGGGCCAGCGCGTCCAGCCACAGCAGCGCCAGTACGGCGGTGGGCACGGCCCACACGGCGGGCCCCGACCTCAGCACCGCACACAACCGCCTCAGGAAGTGCCCGACCGTCACCCCCTCGCCGTCACCGGCCTGTTCGCGCAGCACCGCGCATCCCGCGACCAGCGCCGGGAACGCGGTGACCACCGGCAGCGAGGCGAGCAGCAGCAGGACGCCGAGGAGCAGGCAGTCGGCGAAGCGGGCGAACCACGTACGGGTCATGGCGCGTTGTCCTCTCAGCCCTTCAGACCGGTCGTCTGCACGCCCTCCACCAGCAGCCGCTGGAAGGCGAGGAAGAACAGCAGCACGGGAACCAGGGTGAGGACCGACATCGCGAACATCGGGCCGAACATGGCGCTGCCGTCCATGTCGACGAACATCCGCAGCCCGAGCTGGAGCGTGTAGGTTTCCGGCTCCACCAGGTAGATCACCTGGGAGAAGAAGTCGTTCCAGCTCCAGATGAAGGAGAAGATCGTCGTCGTGACGATCGCCGGCTTGAGCAGCGGCATGATCACATGCCAGAAGGTGCGGTACGGGCCGCAGCCGTCGATCGCCGCCGCCTGGTCGAGCTCGGCCGGCAGCGAGCGGATGAACTGCACGACGAGGAAGACGAAGAACGCCTCCGTGGCGAGGAACTTCGGCAGGATCAGCGGCAGATACGTACCCACCATGCCGAGCTCCTGGAAGATCACGTACTGCGGGATCAGCATCAGATGCGCCGGCAGCATCAGGGTGCCGATCATCAGCGCGAAGTACAGGCCCCGGCCGCGGAAGCGGAGCCGGGCGAAAGCGTAGGCGGCGAGCGAGCAGGACAGGACGTTGCCGACCACCGTGCCGACGGAGACGAGCAGCGAATTGCCGAACAGCCGCCACAGGGTCAGGCCGCTGACACCGTCGACCGCCTCGGTGTAGTTGCCCGGCGTGAACACCTTCGGAATCGGGCTCAGGTTGGAGATGACCTCCTCCCCGGATTTGAACGACGCGGTGAGCAGCCACAGCACCGGGTAGAGCAGGACGAGCCCGATCACCACGCAGACGGCGTGCCAGGCCCAGGTCCGCAACGAAGTGCGCTCAGCGGGGGCGGGGGATGCCGCGGTCGTCGTCACGACGCGTCCTCCTGTGCGTAGAAGACCCACAGCCGGGCGCTGCGGAAGACGGCGTACGTGATCAGCGCGATGACGGCCAGCAGGACCCACGCCATCGCCGAGGCGTAGCCCATGTGGAAGCTCGCGAAGGCCTGTTGGTAGAGGTAGAGCGAGTACAGCAGCGTGGAGTCCGAGGGGCCTCCGGTGCCGCCGCTGATCACGAACGCCGGGGTGAACGCCTGGAAGGAGTGGATGATCTCCAGCACCAGGTTGAAGAACAGCACCGGGGACAGCATCGGCAGCGTGATCGAGAAGAACGTCCGCATCCGGCCCGCGCCGTCCAGCGACGCCGACTCGTACAGCTCCTTCGGGATCTGCTTCAGCCCCGCGAGGAACACCACCATCGGCGCGCCGAACTGCCAGACCGTCAGCAGGACCAGCGGATACAGGGCGTAGTCCGGGTTGTCGGTGAAACCGCCGACGTGCACACCGAAGAACGCCAGCGAGCGGTCGGTCGCACCGTCCGTGGCGAACAGCGCCCGCCACACCAGGGCGACACTGACGCTCGCGCCGAGCAGTGAGGGCGCGTAGAACGCCGCCCGGTACAGGCCCACCCCGCGGCTCGCCCGGTTCAGGAGCAGCGCCACGGCGAGCGCGGCGGCCAGCTTCAACGGGGTACCGATCAGGGCGTACTCGAGGGTGACACCGGCCGAGGTCAGGAACCGGTCGTCCTCCAGCATGTAGCGGTAGTTCGCCAGTCCCACCCAGCGCGGCCGGGAGAACAAGTCGTAGTCGGTGAACGACAGATACAGCGAGATCACCATCGGACCCAGCGTCAGCACCAGCGTGCCGATCAGCCAGGGCGCCAGGAACACATGACCCGACACGGCTTGGGAACGACGGCGCCGACTCGGATGCCGCGCGGCGGGGAGGGCACCGCTCGGCGGCGGCATGGGACGGGGCGGAGCGGTCGCCTGGCTCATCGGAGCCCTCCTACACGGCGGGGGCTGGACAACGGGTGGCAACGATTGCATGCGTTGTTTTCAGTCGGCAAGAGGTCGGGCGCACCTGTCTGCCTCCCTCCGTCGAGCCTTCACTCCGCAGGTCAAATTCGGTCGGCACGATTGACGGAGCCCGCGCAGGGGGCGTAGCTTCCCGGCCAACCGGAAACAGAGTGGCAACGTTTGCACTCCAGCCGACCGAAGGGCCGCGATGTCTCCAGTACGCCGTTCCCCGTCCCCGCTCCCGACCACCGGGCTGTCGCGCCGGCGGTTGCTGGCCTCGCTCGCGGCCCTCCCGGTGGCCTCGGCCGCCACCGGCTGCGGCGCGCGCGATGTCTCCGCCGACGGCACGGTGACGCTCGACTTCCAGTGGTGGGGTTCCGAGGACCGCAACCTGGCCACCGAGAAGGCCGTGCGGCTCTTCGAACTGCGCCATCCGAAGATCAAGGTGGCCACCTCGTACGCCGGGTATGACGCCTACCTCCAGCGGCTCGCCACCCAGGTCGCGGCCGGCGGCGGACCCGACGTCATGCAGATGGACGTCGCCTACCTGCGCACCTACGCGGACCGTGACGTGCTCGCGGACCTCGCCGAGCCGCGGTTCTCGGCGATCTCCCGCAGCCGCATACCCCGCCTCTTCCAGCAGACCGGCCAGGTCGACGGGAAGCTGGTCGGCATCCCGACGGGCGTCGCCACCACCGCCCTGTTCATCGACCCCGCCCTGTGGCGCAAGGCCGGGGTCGGCATCCCGAAAGCGGGCTGGACCTGGGACGACCTGCTCACCGATGTCGGCCCGAAGCTGAAGCGGGCCGTGCCCGGCCGCTCACCGCTGACCGACTTCGGCGCCTACGTCGAGTGCTTCCACGTCTGGCTGGTGCAGCGCGGCAAGTCGCTCTACACCGGCGACGGCTCCACCGGCTTCTCCGAGGCCGATCTGCGCGGCTACTGGGAGCTCATGCAGCGCCTGCTGGACAAGGGCGTCTTCACTCCGCCGCCCGTCACCGCGTCCTCGCTCAGCGGTGGGGCCGGCGACCGGGCGCTCGTGCGGAAGCTGTCCACCGCCGAGTTCCAGATCACCTCCTCGGGCACGTCGTACTGGGAGACCTACGGCGCGGTCACCCCCATCCCCTTCCCTACGGTGTCGGCGTCGGCGCCGCCGGGGATGGCCGTCGCCGCCTCGTCCTCACTGTGCGTCCGGCGCACCTCCCCGCACAGCCGCGAGGCCGCGCTGCTGATCGACTTCCTGGTCAACGACCCCGGGGCGGCCGAGGCGCTCGGAGTGGTCCGCGGACTGCCGCCCAACCAGCGCAACCTCGACCGGCTGGCACCGAAGCTCACCGGCGGCGACCGGGTCATCGCCCGCTACGTCGACGACGTCCGGGGCGACCTCGCACCGCCCCTGCCCCCGGCCCCGTCCGGCGCGGACGAGGACAAGAACGAGTTCCGGCGCGTCTACCAGGACATCATCTTCGGCAAGTCCGGCGTACGGGCCGCGGCGAGCGAGATGTGGGACAAGTTCCACACGAGCGTGCCGCAGGGCTGACCGTGCCCGCCGTCGGAACGGCGGGTCGCCCCGCGTCGGCTCCGCTCAGCGCTTTGTCAGCGCCGCCGTCGAACCGCGTACGACGAGGTGGGTCGGCAGCACGCGCTGGATCGGCTCCTCGCCCTCGACCTCGGGGGTCCTGAGCGTGCGGAACAGCAGGTCCACGGCGGCCCGCGCGGCGTGCGCCTTGGGTACCGAGACCGTGGTCAGCGGGGGCGCGGCCATGCCGGACAGGGCGATGTCGTCGCAGCCCACCACGCTCATGTCGTCCGGCACCCGGACCCCGCGCGCGGTGAAGCGGCTGATCAGCCCGAAGGCGACGATGTCGTTGAACGCGACCACCGCGGTCGCCCCGCCGGCCAGCACCACGTCCGCCGCGCCCGTGATGCCCCCGTCGAAGTGCGGGGCCACACTGCCCACCTGAACCAGGTCGATCGTGCCGCCCCGCGCCATCGCATCCACCCCGGCCGCCCGCTCCCGCGCCTCCCATGTGCTGCGGGGGCCGCCCACATAGGCGATCCGGCGGTGGCCGAGCGCGTGCAGATGGGTCAGGGCGTCCGTCATCCCCTCGGCCAGATCGGCCGTGACACTCGGGAACCCGGGCTCCCGACGGTGCAGCAGCACCACCGGCTTGGCGGTGAGCCGGCTCAGCGACCCCAGTTCCTCGTCGCTCAGCTGGGACGCGGTCAGCACGATGCCGTCCACCTGCGGGGCCAGCGTGCGGATCGCGTCCATCTCGAGGCCCTCGTCGCGCTCGGCGTCACTCACGATCAGCGAGTGACCGAGCCCCCGGGCCCGGGCCTGTGCCCCCTTGCAGGCCTCCGCGTAGAACGGGTTCAGCAGATCAGGCACGATCAGACCCACGGCCCCGGTGCGCCCGGTGATCAGGCCCCGGGCCGCTCGGTTGGGCTGGTAGCCGAGGCGGTCGGCCGCCGCCTGCACCCGGTCCCGGGTGGCCGCGCTCACGGTCCCGTCCGGGGACAGCGCCCGGGACACGGTGGAGGGGGACACGCCGGCCGCCTGCGCGACCTCTCGAATTGTCACCTGCACGCCCTGAGATTTTCACCCCGTGCCATTCCCGTCAATGAGAAGGGCGGGCCAGGCCCATTTCCTGCGGAGTCGTGACGGCAAACCTTTCCGCTCCTGTTGCAGACTGACGGGAGTGCGCGCCCGGTCAAGGAGTCGTGCGCTGCACGGCAACCGCCCGCCCGGCCTCCGGCCTAGCGTGGCCGCATTCCTTCCAACCGCCCTCCCGAAACGAGGAAGCAGCGCATGCCGTACATCACCGTGGGCCAGGAGAACTCCACCGCCATCGACCTGTACTACGAGGACCACGGATCCGGGCAGCCGGTCGTCCTCATCCACGGCTTCCCGCTCGACGGGCACTCCTGGGAGCGGCAGAGCGCCGTCCTGCTCGACGCCGGGTACCGCGTGATCACGTACGACCGGCGCGGCTTCGGGCAGTCCTCCCAGCCGACGACCGGCTACGACTACGACACTTTCGCGGCCGACCTGAACACCGTGATGGAGACCCTCGACCTGCGCGACGCCGTCCTCGTCGGCTTCTCGATGGGCACCGGCGAGGTCGCCCGCTATGTGTCGACGTACGGCTCCGGCCGGGTCGCCAAGGTCGCCTTCCTCGCCTCGCTGGAGCCCTGCCTGCTCAAGTCGGACGACAACCCGGGCGGGGTCGCCCCGAAGGAGTTCTTCGACGAGATCGTCGCGGCCGTGAAGGCGGACCGGTACGCGTACTACACGAACTTCTACAACGACTTCTACAACCTCGACGAGAACCTCGGCACCAGGATCAGCGAGGAGGCCGTCCGCAACAGCTGGAACGTCGCGGCGGGCGGTGGTTTCTTCGCCGCGTCCGCCGCGCCCTCCACCTGGTACACCGACTTCCGGGCCGACATCCCGGCGATCGACGTGCCGGCCCTGATCCTGCACGGCACCGGCGACCGCATCCTGCCGGTGGACGGGACGGCGCGGCGGTTCCACAAGGCCCTTCCGGCCGCCGACTACGTGGAGATCGAGGGCGCCCCGCACGGTCTGCTCTGGACCCACGCGGAGGAGGTCAACTCGGCGCTGCTCGCCTTCCTGAAGAAGTGACCGATCAGAAGTGACCGATCAGAAGTGACCGAACAGAAGTGAGCGAATTCTTCCTCCGATTCTTCCTGGACGGTCCTCGGCCGGGGTGGTGACATCGTCAGGGCCGGCAGCGGAACCGAGCTGCCGGCCCTTGACCGTGCCCGGAGGGGAATCAGGTGGCCGTCGTCCTTTGCACCGCGTCACTGCCGGCGGCCGACCGGACGGAGCGCTGGCACCACGCCGTGTCACACACCTTCGTCCCGCTCGATGTGCACCTCCTCGAGAAGGACCCGTCGCCCGGCAGGATCGTCAGCAACGAGCTGGGCTCCTTACGGATCGCGCACGTCCAGGCGGGCCCGCAGGTCGTGACACGCAGCAAACGGCTGATCGCCCGGGACGGGAAGGAGTTCCTCATCCTCACCCTTCAGCAGCGGGGCAGCTCCCTCAAGGAACAGGACGGCAGGGAGGCCCGGATGGGCCCGGGTGACTTCTCCCTCTCGGACTCCTCCCGGCTGTTCCGCAAGAAGGTGCAGGACAGCTTCTCCTTCACCTCCTTCCACTTCCCCCGCGAGGACCTCCGCGTGCGGGACGACGATCTGCGGGCGGTGACCGCGACGGCGTTCTCCGGCCGGGAGGGCGGTGCCGCACTGGTGGCGACCTACTTCGCGCGTCTGGCCCGGGAAGCGGCCGGTTTCGACCCCGTCGCGGGCCGCCAGTTCGCCGCCACCGCGCTCGACCTGCTGGCACTGCTGATCAACGAGCGCAGCGGCCGCTTCACCACCCGGGCCCCGGAGACCGCCGCGGCCACCCTCGTACGCGTGCAGGACCACATCCTGCGCCACCTGTCCGACCCCGGCCTCGCCCCGCCGGGGATCGCCGCCGCGCACTTCATGTCGGTCCGCTACCTGCACAAGCTGTTCCAGCTGGAGGGCGTCACGGTGGGGGAGTGGATCCGGACGCAGCGCCTCGAACGGTGCCGCAGGGATCTGCTGCGGTCCCCGGCCCTGGGCCACGGGGTCGCGACCGTCGCCCGCCGCTGGGGCTTCGTGAGCCCCAGCCATTTCAGCCGTGCCTTCCGGGCGGCCTACGGGGTGACGCCCCGTGAGTGGCAGCGGAACGGTCTTTCCGGCCGATGTGATGCCTGATTCCGGGAACGTCCCGGCAGCTCGCCGCGTTGCCTCACTGTTCACGCCGCCGACCCAGGGAGCATCGTGCCCGAGACCACGCCCGGAACCACCGCCGTTCTGCCCGTACTCCCGGCCCTGAGCGCACAGGCGGAGCGACTGATCGAGACGGGGGTGCACGAGATCGCGGGCCTGTCGGCCGCCGAGATCCGTACATACGCGGCCGACGCCGAGGCCTCTGTGGGCAGCGAGGGCGCCCTGCTCGCCGTTCACCCCGACCGGGCGCCCGCCTCCGCCCTCGCCCCGCTGCTCCGCCGCGAGGGCAAGCCGGGCTTCGTCGTCGTCGACATGTCCGACGTCGACGAGTTCGCCCCCACCGGCGTCGAACTGCCCGACGCCCCGCTCTACGTCCTCACCGGCCTAGACCGCGGTGACCACATGAGCAACTGGAGCCCGGACGAGGCACTGCCCGCCCTCACCGAGCAGGACCGCACCCCGCTGCTGCTCGCCGAGGGCATCCACTGGGTGCTCCAGCAACCGGCTGCCCTGGACCGCAATCTGTGCTTCATGACCATCGGCTCCCGGCTGCGCAAGCCGAACGGCACGTTCGACGCGCGCACCCCGGCGATCTGGATCAGCAACGGCACCGGCCGTGACGGCCGCGAGCGCCGCGAGGCCCCGAAGGTCGGCTGGTGCTGGTGGAACAACCGCCACACCTGGCTCGGCTTCGGCTCCACCACGGGCCGCAAGCCCTAGCCTCCGGGCGCACCGGCCGGCCCTCACTGCACGAGCGGGCCGGCCGGTGCCGGGCGGCCCGCGGCCAGGGCGGCGAGACCCGCGTGGGCCTCGTCGCGTACGTCCGCGGGGACGCGGTCGCCGAGGGCGAGGACGGCGCGGTACTCGGCGGCGGCCCCGGCCCTCTCGCCGAGATGGGCGAGGGCCTGGCCCAGATGGAGATGGACCTTGCCCGCCTGCCTGTACCAGCCGCGGGCGTCGAACTGCCCGCGTACGGAGCGAAGCGCGTCCGCCGCCTCCTGCCACTGCCCCTGGCCGAGATGAACGAACGACACCGAGTAGACGGCGGACAGCAGGGTGAAGTCCCGTACGTTGGGCGGGATCCGGTCGTGATGACGGGGATCCGCGAGGGCGTCCAGGATGCCCTGGTAGGTCTCGACCGCCGCCCGGGCCCGGCCCGCCCCGCGCAGCACCCTGATCACCCCGCAGGACACCTGCAGATACCCGGTGACGTCGTCCGCCTCGGTGAACAGCTCCAGGGCCCGGTGGTAGTGGTCGGCGGCGGGCGGCATGTCGCCGACGGCGTCCCGCAGCCAGCCGAGATAGGCGTGGGCCCACGCCTGCTGAAGGACGTTCCCGGCCGCCCCCGCGAGCCGCAGCGCGTCCTCGGCCGCCTCCACCGCCTCGTCGTGCCGGCGGGCGCAGGCCCAGTACGCCCAGGCGAGGTAGTTGCGGTGGGTCGCCTCCAGACCGGCGTCGTCCAGCGCCGCCCCGGCCGTCGCGGCACGCTCGTAGACCTCGGTCCAATGACCCCAGGACACCCAGTGGTCGGAGAACCAGTGCATGGCCTCAGCGACCTCGACGACCCGCGCGTGCTCGCCCCGCGCCGCGGCCTCCCGGAACGCGGCGAGCCACGCGTCGCCCTCCGCCTTGATCCAGCGCGCCGCCTGTTCACGGTCGTCCAGGGCGACCAGCCGGCCGGGGTCCGGCGCGGGCCTGCCGTAGTCCGGCTCGTACCAGCGGCCCGCGAGGACGGCGGTCTCCAGCAGCCAGTGCCGCAGCCGGGACCGCGCGGCGAGCGACCTCTCCTCACCGTCCTCCGTGCGGTGACGGGAGGCCGCGTACAGCCGGAGCAGGTCGTGCAGCCGATAGCGGTCCTGACGGGACGTCATCAGCAGCCCCGCCTCCAGCAGTTCCTCCAGGAGATCCTCGGCGTCGGGCAGCGGCACACCGGCGAGCACGGCGGCCGGTGCCACACTGAAGTCCCCACCCGGGACGAGCGACAGCAGCCGGAACATCCGGGCGGCCTCGGGGGCGAGCCGGGAGTAGGACAGCGCGAAGGCGGAGTTGATCCGCAGATCGCCCGCGCTGAGCGCGTCCAGCCTGCGGTCCTCGTCGGCGAGCCGGTCGGCCAGGCGCCGCAGGCTCCAGTTGGTGCGGGTGGCAGCCCAGTTGGCCGCCACCCTGAGGGCCAGGGGCAGACGACCGCACAGCTCGGTCACCACGTCCGCCGCCGACGGCTCGGCGTCCACACGCCCGCCGCCCACGACGGCCCGCAGCAGGGCGGCGGACTCCTGCCGGCTCAGC
The DNA here is from genome assembly GCF_024442335.1 of Streptomyces sp. CRCS-T-1. Taxonomy (NCBI): domain Bacteria; kingdom Bacillati; phylum Actinomycetota; class Actinomycetes; order Kitasatosporales; family Streptomycetaceae; genus Streptomyces; species Streptomyces sp. CRCS-T-1. Next base: position 7,623,556 of record NZ_CP101651.1, read on the forward strand.
CCGCCGAGTTCGACGCGCCGCATCCCTTCCAGACCGGCGAGGGCACGGCGGCTCGTCACCACCACGAGCAGCCGCCCCTCGCGGGGCAGCAGCGGTCTGACCTGGGCCTCGCCGCCCGCGTTGTCCAGCACCAGGACCGCGCGGAGCCCGGCCGCGATCTCCTGGTAGCGGGCGAGCCGCTCCTCGGTGCCGAGCCGGGCCAGTTCGGCGTCCCCCACGCCCCACGAGCCCAGCAGCCCCGACACGGCCTGCTCCGCGGTGAGCGGCCGCTCGTCCAGCCCCCGCATGTCCACCAGGAACGCCCCGTCGGGGCAGGACGACGCCAGCTCCTCGGCCAGCCGGACCGCCAGCGTCGTCTTGCCGCTGCCGGGCGGGCCGCACACCACGGCCGCCGGCGGCACCCTCGGCCCCCCGGCCGGCGTCGGCCCGCTGTCGGCGGCCTCCTGCGCCAGGGCGCGCAGCACCGCCAGTTCCTCATGCCGTCCGACGAAGTCGCGCACGCCCCTCGGCAGTGTGTGCGGCGAGGCCTTGAGGGACCCGGCGGCCCGTGCCCCGGGACGGGCGGCGCGGGCGGCGGCCAGAAGGTCCGCGTGCGCCGCCTCGTCCAGTTCCAGGCCCTGGGCGAGCGCGGTCACCGTGCCCCGGTGCGGACGGCGGCTCTTGCCCCGCTCCATGTCACCGATGGCACGCCCCGACACCCCGGAGGCCTCGGCCAGCTCCTCGATCGTCAGCCGACGGCTCTGCCGTAACGCGCGCAGCAGCCGGCCGAACGGCGCCGCGATCCCCACCCCGGTGTCCACCGCGCGATGATACGTGCGGCGGCCACCGGCCCGGCGGGCATCAGCCGGCGGCGTGGGCGCCGATGACGGCCTGCGCGTAGACGATGCCGAGGCCGTAGGCGCCGCCGTGCTCCTTCACCACGTCCGTGACCGCGCCGTACGTCTCGGTACGGGCCCAGTCGCGCTGCAACTCCAGGAGCACCTGCACCCAGGTGACCGGGACCGCCCCGGCCTGGATCATCCGCTGGACCGCGTGCTCGTGGGCCTGCGGGCTGACGCCGCCGGACGCGTCGGTGACGACGTAGACCTCGTAGCCCTGGGCGAGCGCGGAGAGCGCGGGCAGGACGACGCAGACCTCGGTCCACAGACCGGCGATGACGAGCTTGCGTCGCCCGGTGGCCTTGACCGCCTCGACGAAGGCCACGTCCTCCCAGGCGTTCATGGAGGTGCGGTCGACGGGCTTCTGCCCGGGGAAGACCTCCGCGAGCCGCGGCAGGAGCGGGCCGGAGAAGGACTCGGCGGCCACGGTGCTCAGTACGACCGGCACGTCGAAGGTCCGGGCGGCTCTGGCCAGACCGACGGTGGCGTTGATGATGGCGGTGCGGTCGCCGCTGCCGGTGCCGAAGAACATCTGCGGCTGGTGGTCGACGAACAGCACCGCGCAGTTGTCCGGGGTGAGCAGGTCGGGGCTGGGGGCGGCGGTGACATCGGCGATGCTGACCATGGGTGTTGTCCTCCGGGGAGCGATACTCCGGCTCGGATCTCGGCCGGTTCGCTCGTCACGCTAGGCACGCCGCAGCGGCGCCGGAGGGGTTCCGGGCCGCGTGTGCGCGGAGGGGACAGCAGGGGTGCGCCCGGGGACAACTTCCGGGCCGCGGTGCCGTGCCGGGCGTTCCCGGGAGGGGTGTCAGCGCACCCAGCCGGTGTAGCGGTTGCCGCCGCTGCGGGTCGGCTCGGCGGGTCGGGCCCGGAGGTCGCCGCCGTCCACGGCCGCGTTCACCGCGCGCACCAGCCAGGCGTTGACCGACAGCCCCTCGCGTGCGGCGGCCTCCTCGGCGCGTCCCTTGAGGTGGGCGGGCAGGCGCAGATTGATCCGCGCGGTGGTGCCGTCGTCGGCGTCGGCGGGCGCGGGGGCCGGTGCCGGGGCCCTCGGCGGCTCCGGGCGCGGGTCCGGTTCCTCGAAGCCGGCGCGGGCCGGTGGCGGTGTCACGACGAAGGCGGGGTCGAGCCCGCGCAGCCGTACGTCGACCGAGCCGGGGGCGAGTTCGCGGGTGACCTCGTCCATGGCGGCGGACAGCACGTTCAGCAGGGTCAGGCGGGTCGCCGACTCCAGTGGAGCGGTCAGCCGCTCGGCCAGCTCGCGGGCGTCCTCGCCACCGGCTTCGGCAGCCACCGCGAGTTCCCGGCGGAGTGTGTCGACATAGGGCGTGAGGTCCATGGCGGCATGATGGCATCAAGGTGGCGCCATGAGGAAACCCCAGGTCGAAGGACCTGGGGTTTCCTCATCGGATGTGCCTCAGACGAAGGCGCTCTGGCCCGTGATCGACTTGCCGACGATCAGGGTGTTCATCTCGCGGGTGCCCTCGAAGGAGTAGATGGCCTCGGCGTCGGCGAAGAACCGGGCGATGTCGTGCTCCAGGAGGATGCCGTTGCCGCCGAAGATCTCCCGGCTCCAGGCGACGACCTCCCGCATCCGGGAGGTGACGAACGCCTTGGCCAGCGCGGAGTGTTCGTCGCGGAAGATCCCCGCGTCCTGCAGCCGGGCGAGCTGCGTCAGCATGCCCCAGGACGCGGTGATGTTGCCCAGGCTCTTCACCAGCAGGTCCTGCACCAGCTGGAAGCCGCCGATCGGGCGGCCGAACTGGCGGCGCTCCCGGGCGTAGTCCAGGGCGAGTTCGTAGGCGCCGACCATCACGCCCAGCGCCTGCCAGGCGACTCCGCTGCGGGTGGCGCGCAGGATCTCGGCGACGTCCCGGAAGGAGTTGATGTTCTGCAGGCGGTTCGCCTCCGGCACCCGGACGTCGGTCAGGGTGATCTCGGCGTTCTCCACGATCCGGAAGGCGATCTTGCCCTCGATCTTCACCGGCTCGAAGCCGGGCGTGCCCTTCTCGACGACGAAGCCCTTGACGTGGTTGTCGTCGACGTCCCGGGCCCAGACCACGACGTAGTCGGCGAAGGTAGCGTTGCCGATCCACTTCTTGGCGCCGTTCAGGACCCAGCTGTCGCCCTCGCGCCGGGCGGTGGTGCGCATACCGCCCGCGACATCGGAGCCGCCGAGCGGCTCGGTCATGGCGAACGCGCCGATCTTGTCCATCGCGGCCATCTCGGGGAGCCAGCGGTCCCGCTGCTCCTGGTCGCCGCCCGAGTGGATGGAGTACATCGCCAGGCCGTTGTGGACGCCGAAGAAGGTGGACACCGAGGCGTCGGTGCGGGTCATCTCCAGGGCGAGCATGCCGCTGAGGAGGTTGCTGACGGCGGGGCGGTGCTCGCCGTAGCCCTCGTAGGGGAGGCCTGCGAGGCCGCTGTCGCGGAACAGGGAGATGAGCTCCGTGGGGAAGCGGTCCGCGGCCCAGTTCGCGTTCACCAGCGGCTTGACCTCGTCCCGCATGAAGGCACGGGCCTTGAGGAGGATCTTGCGCTCCTCGTCCGGCAGCAGGGCCTCGTAGCTGTAGAAGTCCGCGGTGAGCTGGTCCTCGAGCGGTTCCGTGAAGGTGGTCATCTCAGTTCTCCTCCTTGTCGGCGCTGTCCAGGGCGGACAGCACCGCGAGTTGCCTGCGGTCGCGCGTCTCGGTGAGTTCCGGGTACGTGGAGGAGCCGTAGGCCTTTTCCACGGCTTCGATGAGCCGTTCCTGGTCTTCCTCGCTCTGCGACGGGCTGCCGAGGCCCGTGTCGAGCCGCTGCCGCATCGAGGCGCCGATGTGCTCGACGAGGTGCCGGTAGCCGCCGGGGCCGCCGCCCAGGTGCGAGCCGAGGAACGGCCCGACCGTGGACCAGCGCAGGCCCAGCGAGTTCATCACGACCTTGTCGAGGTCCTCGGGGGTCACCACGCCCTGCTGGACGAGGTACACCGCCTCGCGGCTGAGCGCGTTCTGCAGCCGGTTCCCGACGAAGCCGGGGATCTCCTTGCGCTCGACGACCGGGGTGCGGCCGACCGAGGTGTAGAAGTCCACCGCGTCCTGCACGGCGTCCTCGCCGGTGCGCTCCCCGGGCACGACCTCGACGAGCGGGACGATGTGCGGCGGGTTGAAGGGGTGGCCGATCAGGACCCGGGCGGCGGCCTCGTCCGGCAGTTCGCCGGTGAAGGCGCTGGACGGGATCGCCGACGAGGAGCTGAGCAGCAGCGCGTGCTCGGGTGCCTCGCGGACCAGCGTGGCGAACAGGTCCTGCTTGAACTCGACCCGCTCGGGGCCGTTCTCCTGGACGACGTCCGCGTCCCGGACCGCGTCGGCGACATCGGCCGCGATGTGCACCCGGTCGGCCAGGCCCGTCACGTCCAGGCCACGGGCGGCCAGCTGCGGGGCGTTGCGCTCCAGCGCGTCGGCGACGGCCTCGGCGAGGTCCGGCCGCGGGTCGCTCACCTTGACGGTCAGGCCGTGTGCGGCGAACAGCGTCGCCCAGGACAGTCCGATGGTCCCGGCGCCGATCACGGCCGCTGTACGGAAGGCGCGGGTCATGACAGGGCTCCCTTCAGGTAGTCGTGGACCGGCTCGACGCCCGCGAGCGTCAGGTCGGTGAGGATGTGGCTGGCGGAGACGACCTCCAGCACCGGCAGGTCGGCCAGCGGGGCCAGCACGTGCTGGAAGAGCTGCAGCCGGGCGGGGCCGGTCCAGGCCTCCTTGACGGTGAGGTCGGTGATGCGGGTGCGGACGAGTTCCTGCACACGCGGCAGACCGTCGTAGCCGGGAATGACCTTGAGCATGAAGGTCGGCACGGTGATCTGCGCCGCCGCCTCGTCCCGGTCCAGCTCGTGGTGCTTGTAGCCCATGGTCGCGGTGGCGACCCGCTGCGCGCCGTGGTCGAGGGTGCCGACGAGCGCGCCGGTGTCGACCTGGAGCGCCGGGGAGCCCATGACCTTCGGGTAGGCGGAGACCTCGCGGCCGGAGGCGGTCGCCGGGAAGTTGTCGAGGTACATGGCGTGCAGGTACTCGCCCCGCTCGCCCTCGAAGCCGACGGGGATCGCCTGGCCGGCCTCGGTGTAGGGGCCGTAGCCGCTGACGTCACCCATCTTCATGACCTCGAACCGGACCAGCGGCTCGTCGATCCGCAGCGGCTGAGGGACGACCGCCCGCAGCGCTTCGGGGTCGGTGCGGTAGACGACGTTGAGGTACTCACGGTCGGTGAACCGCGGCACCATCGGCGCGTACGCCGGGCTGGTGAGGGGGGTGGTGACGTGCTGTGTGACGTCCTCGGCGCGCATGGCGCCTCACCGTCCCGTCCACCGCGCGGGGCGGCGCTCGGCGAAGGCCGTCATGCCCTCGCGGACGTCGGCCGAGGCCATCAGGGTCTTCATCTGCTCGCGCTGGAAGGCGAAGGCCTCGGCGTCGGGCGCCCCGTCGGCGGCGCGGACGACGCGCTTGACGGTGGCGAGCGCGAGCGGGGCGTTCTCCGCGAGCCGTTCGGCCAGCCGCAGCGCCTCGGCGACGGCCTGGCCGCTGCCGGTGACCCGGTTGGCCAGGCCGAGTTCGCCCGCACGGCGGCCGTCGACGGGCTCGCCGGTCAGCAGCAGTTCCATGGCGAGGTGGTGCGGGACGCGCTTGGGCAGCCGGATCACGCCGCCGCCCGCCGCGATCAGCCCGCGCTTGACCTCGGGCAGACCGAACCGGGCGTCCTCGGCCGCGACGATCAGGTCGCAGGCCAGGGCCAGTTCGAAGCCGCCGCCCATGGCGAAGCCCTCCACGGCGGCGATCAGCGGCTTGGCCGGCTCGGACTCGGTGAGGCCGCCGAACCCGCGGCCCTCGACCTCGGGCGACTCGCCGCGCAGCGCCGCCTTGAGGTCCATACCGGCGCTGAAGGCGCCGCCCTCACCGGTCAGCACACCGGCCCGCAGCGCCGGATCGGCCTCCAACTCGTCCAGTGCAGCGGCCAGTTGGGCGGCCACCGCCGCGTTCACGGCGTTGCGGGCCTCGGGCCGGTCGAGGGTGATCAGCAGGGCGGAGCCGATGCGTTCGGTCCGTACGACAGGGGTTTCGGGGGTGCTCATGGTGGTCCTTCTGTCCTGGTGTGACGGCCGTCGGGGAGCGCGGGCCGCTCCCCGACGGCGAGTTGGGGGAGGGAGGGCCGTCGCTCAGCGGGCGGCGTCGAGTTCGGCGAGGACGTCCGCGGTGTCCTGGCCCGCGACCGGTGCCAGCCGGCGGATCGAGCCGGGGGTCGCGGAGAAGCGCACCGGGATGCCGATGGTGCGGACAGTGCCCTCGGTCGGGTGCTCGACGGTGTCGAGCAGGTGACCGTCACGGACATAGGGGTCCTCGTGGGCGTTCTCCAGCTCCAGCACCGGCGCCATCGGGATGCTGTGCTTGGCGCACACCTCGGCCCACTCCTCGGTGGTCAGCGCCGGGGCGCACACGCCGATCAGCTCGGCCAGGTCCTCGTGGTCGGCGCTGTCGATGGCCTCCCCTCCGACCCGCGGGTCCTCGGCGAGGTCCGGGCGCCCGGCGGCCGAGAAGAAGTCACGGTAGTTCCGCGGGTTGTAGGGGATGACACAGGCGAGGCCGTCCTTGGTGCGCACCGCCTTGTGGCCCTTGAGCATCGACAGCGGGAAGCCGGTGGGGCTGCTCTCGGGCACGTGGGTGTGGCCCGCCAGGTGCTCGACGAGGTTGAAGGCGATCAGCGTGTCCGTCATCGGGATCTCGACCTGCTGGCCCCGGCCGGTCCGGTCCCGGTGCAGCAGGGCCGCGAGCACGCTGTAGGCGATGGTCAGCGAGGAGACCTTGTCGCCGATGATGGTCGGCAGGTAGACGGGCTCGCCCAGCGCGCGGTCGGCGATGTCGACCAGGCCGGAGGCGGCCTGCACGGTCTCGTCGTAGGCGGCGTTGCCCGCGCGGTCCGAGTCGCCGCGGAAGCCCTGGGCGTGTGCGTAGACGAGCCGCGGGTTGCGGGCGGCGATGTCGTCGTAGGACAGGCCCAGACGGTGCAGCGCGCCGGGCCGCATGTTCGTGATGAGCACGTCCGCGGTGTCGACCAGTGCGAGCGCGCGCTCCCGGTCGGTCTCTTCCTTGAGGTTGAGGGCCACGCTCCGCTTGTTGCGGTTGACGTTGAGGTTCAGCGGGGTCATGCCCGGCGTGGTGCGGTAGTGGCCCACGCGCACGGTGTCGGCGGGCGACTCGATCTTGATCACGTCGGCGCCCAGGTCACCGAGGATCTGGGCGGCGTACGGGCCCATCACCACGGTCGAGAGGTCGATCACGCGCACGCCGTCCAGAGGACCGGCGGTGGTGTCCGTGATTTCCGTCATCGTTACCTTCACTCCTAGCTTCGCCGCATGTGTGTATCTGCCAACTAAGTTAGCAAGGGCGGGTTGCGAACGGAATGACCAAATAGCGCAGAGCGGTATGACCGCAGTGGTCATACCGCTTTGTGTGAAGGTTTCTTGGAATTCAGGCGAGAAGCCGGTCGGCGAACACTTCGCGCGCCGCGGCGACCACTTCTTCCAGGTCACCGCCGTCGGCCCGGTCCTTGCGCCAGAAAAGGCCGGTCTCCAGTGTCGGATGGAAATCGGAGAAGGGGAGAACCGTCACATTGTCCAGACGGTAATTCTGTACGGGGCTTCTGGAATCCAGCATGGAAATGGAGAAAGCCAGTCCGCTGGCCACTATCTCGGACACTCCGTCGAAAGTGACACTGCTCAGTTCGATCCGCTTCTTGAGGCCGAGATCGGACAGTCGCCGGTCGAGTCCGCGGAAATACGCGTTGGTCACGGCCGTGGGGGAGCCCGCGTAGGCGAGGTCGGCCAGCTCCGCCAGCGCGACCGACTCCCGCCCCGGAAAGCGGTCTCTGGGGACGACCGCGCCCAGCCGCTCCGACATCACCGGCAACTGTTCCAGGGCGGGGTCGCCGCCGACCGGCAGCCGGGCCAGGGTCAGCGCGAGCCGTCCGTCGCACACCGCGTCCACCAGCCGGTCGGTGCCCCCCGGCCAGCGTTTGATCTCGAACCGGTCGCCGACCCGCTCGGCGAGGGTGTCCATCCGCATCCGCAGATCCGGGTGGATGCCGCTCGGGACGCCGAGCAGCAGCGTGGTCCGCTGCGGCCGGGCCGTCTCGTCCAGTCGCCACTGGATCGAGTCGACCTGCTCCAGGACACCGCGCGCGATCGGCAGCAGCGCGGTACCGGCGGCGGTGAGCCTCACCTTGTGCGTGTCGCGGTCGAACAGCCGGTGCCCGAGTTCGCCTTCGAGATCCTTGATCCGTCGGCTCAGCGGGGAGGCCGCCATGTGCAGTTTGCGGGCCGCGGTGGAGAAGTTCAGTTCTTGGGCGACGGCGACGAAATAGCGCAGGTGTAGGAGCTCCACGCGCCCAACCCTAGCGACCGTCTGTCCGGATGACCGGGCCTCACCCGCCCTCCGGGTGCGTCCCGAGCGCGGAAGCCCCGGCCTCGACCCCGCCCCCGCCCTCGGTCCGGGTCCGGCGTGCGTAGGCGCGGGCCGCGCGTGCGCGGTCGCCGCAGCGTGTCGAGCACCAGTGGCGTCGGCCGTGGCGCAGCAGATAGCGGCCGCAGGGCGGGGAGCCGCAGGCGGTGAGGCGCTCGGCGTCGGGCCCGGTGAGCAGGTCGGCCGCGTCGGCGGCCAGGGCCGCGAGTGCGTGGTCGACGATCTCGGTGGTGGGGTGCGGGGGTGCGCGGTAGGGGCCGTTCTTCTCGTCCCACTGGAGCAGCGAGGCGGTGGGCACCTTGGTCATGGCGTCGTTGACCGCGGAGAGGGCGGCGGGCAGGGCCGGCAGCGCCTCGACGCGGGAGGCGAGCAACGACCTGATCTGTTCGCGCAGGGAACGCAGTTGTGCCGTGCACATCTCCCGGAGGCCCGCGTCCACGGGGGCGAGGCCGTGGTCCGCCAGCCACTGATTCGCCTGCTCCGGTGTGCCGAGGAAGTCGGTGAACCTGCCGCCGGGCGACGCGATGACGCTGTTGGCGAAGGCGAGGGCCGCGTACTGCTCCTCACCGGGCGCGGGAGGCACGGCGGGTTCGGCGGAACCAGTGGGCTCGGCGGGCTCGGCGGCGGCGTTCGCGTTCATGGTTCTCATGGTACGGCTTGCCTTCATCCGTGAGAAGCGGCTACGGTCTCTCACGGATAAACCAATCCTATCCGTGAGGTGTTTCTGCTGTGGCTTCTTCGGTGACGACCCGTGAGCAGTTCCCCGTCCGCGTCTTCGGCGGCCCGACCGCTCTCTTCGAGTACGGCGGCCTGCGGTTCCTGACCGACCCCACCTTCGACGCTCCCGGCGACTACCCGGAGTCGGCCGGCCCGGTCCTGACCAAGACCGCCCCCGCCTCCGGCAGCCCCGCCGAGCTCGGCTCCGTCGACGTGGTCCTGCTCTCCCACGACGAGCACGCCGACAACCTCGACCGAGCCGGCCGGGCCCTCCTCGCCGATGTGCCGCTGACCCTCACCACCCCCGGTGGCGGCAAGCGCCTCGGCGACCGGGCCAGGGGACTGGCCGACTGGGAGTCGGTCGAGCTGGACCGCCCCGACGGCGGCACGGTCACCGTGACCGGCGTCCCCGCCGTCCACGGCCCGGGTCCGCGCGAGGAGACCGAGGCCGTCACCGGACAGGTCGTCGGATTCGTCCTGACCGGAGACGGACTGCCCACCGTCTACGTCAGCGGTGACAACGCCTCCCTCGACGCGGTCAGGGAGACCGCCGACCGCCTCGGCCCGGTGCACACCGCCGTCCTCTTCGCGGGCGCACCCCGCTTCGCCGGCCTCTTCGACGGAGGCACCCTCGTGCTGGACAGCGCCCAGGCCGCCGAAGCCACCCGGATCCTCGGCGCCCGCCGGGTCGTCCCCGTCCACTACGACAGCTGGACCCACTTCACCGAAGGCCGCGACGAACTCCAGGCCGCCTTCACCGAGGCGGGGCTGGCCGACCGCCTGGACTGGGGACACTCGGGCTGATCCCGGGCATCGCGGCAGCCGGTTTCCGTCGTACGGTGAATGCCGATCGCGAGGGACAGGAGGCCGAGGTGGCCGAGACGACGCAGCCCGGGACGACGGTCGCCGAGGTGATGGCCGAGCTGGCCGCGCTCGAGGACCCGAAGGCGCGCGAGGTGAACGAGAGGCACGGTGACGATCACGGTGTGAACCTCGGCAAACTGCGCGCGCTCGCGAAGCGCCTGAAGACGCAGCAGGAACTCGCGGTCCGGCTCTGGGAGACGGGCGACACCGCGGCGAGACTGCTCGCCCTCCTGATCTGCCGCCCGAAGGCGTTCGAGCGTGACGCCCTGGACGTCATGCTGCGCGAGGCACGCACCCCCAAGGTGCACGACTGGCTCGTGAACTACGTGGTGAAGAAGAGCCCGCACGCCGAGGAACTGCGCTCGGCCTGGTTCGCCGACCCGGATCCCGTGGTCGCGAGCGCCGGCTGGGCGCTGACCACCGAACGCGTGGCGAAGAAACCCGAGGGCCTCGACCTCGCGGAACTGCTCGACGTCATCGAGGCGGAGATGAAGGACGCCCCGGACCGCTTGCAGTGGGCGATGAACCACTGCCTGGCCCAGATCGGGATCGAGCACGCGGAGTACCGCACCCGTGCCCTCGGCATCGGCGAGCGCCTGGAGGTGCTCAAGGACTATCCGACGTCCCCCGGCTGCACATCCCCGTTCGCGCCCGTCTGGATCACCGAGATGGTGCGCAGGCGGCACGGCTAGCGAGCAGGCGCTCCCGCCCAGCACGGGGTCTGGGCGGGAGCGGTGCGGTCCCCTCCGGTCGTTCTTCAGCACGAAGGGACCGCTCGTCCTTCCAGACTGGAAGGTCCGACGCCCGGGGAGGCGTCCGCGATCCATGGTGCGCCCTGCCCCCGGTATCGCGACGAGAAGTACGTTTCCGCCTTCAAAAGCGTTCAATCCGCCATGTTTTGCACGCGTGAGTGACCGACATGGCCCAGTGAGGCCCGCTGTGGACACCGGGGCACCCGGCGGCATTGTTCCGTAACTCCATGATCACGTTGAGTGTCCGGCCGTCGACGCACCATGCTGACCTCCAACTCCTCCGCAGCGCCTCAGCACCGCCGCGGAAGAGCCTTCCAGACGCCTCGAGTTGAGAGACAAGGTGCGATGTCCAGTAAGCAGGTGTTGACCGTCGTCGTGATGGTGGCGGTCTTCGCATGGAGCACGGTGATGACCGTGCTGGGGCACCTCGCGGCCGTGGCCGCGCTGCTGCCGTCGCTCGGACTGCTCGTACAGCAGATCGTCGCCGCCCTCCACACCACGCAGTCCCCGCGCCCCACCCCGGCGGACACCGCCCCGACGGCCATAGCGGCCGGACCCGAGGAGTCGGTGCGATGACCCCGTTCTCCGCGTACGAGCAGCCCGACGGCGAGCCGCCGAGCAGGCGCGGCCGCAAACCGGAGTCGATCGGCGAGCAGGTGGGTCCCTCCCACCGGGCCTGGCTGGAGCCGGTGCGGGGCCGGCTCTTCGCCAGCGGGCTCACCCTCGACGACCTCGTCGGCCGCTCCGGCTACTCCAAGGCCCGCATCAGCGAACTCCTGCGCGGCAAGGGCTACTACCCCGGCTGGGAGATCACCTACAGCGTGGTCCGGGCCCTGGACATCCCCGTCTGGCCGCTGCGCCGGCTGTGGACCGCGGCGGCCCGAGAGGCGGCCAAGGACCACGCCTGGATCGAGAGCCGCATACACGCCGTCCAGCCGCTGCCGCCGGAACGGCCCCCGCTCGCCCACCAGGGATTCACCGAGGCCATGCGCCACCCCTACACCGCCTACGCCCGCGCCTTCCTGCAGAGCGACCGGCGCGCCCACTGGGTCGTCTCGGAAGCCTGCGACATCCTCTGGCTCGGCTGGGACGACGCCGTCGCCGGCCCCAACGTCCCCCGCCACGCCTGGCGGCTGCTGCGCTCGCGCGTCCTGTTACGCACGCACCTGCACCCGGCCGGACATCCCGATCTGCGCCCGGCGGCGTTCCAGACCGTCGACCAGAGCCGGATCGACGACCTGACCGCCCGCTTCGCCCGCATCGGCCGGCTCGCCGACTTCTTCGACGCCGTCGCCCGGCTGCCCCAGAACCAGCTCGACGTCACCGTCCTGCGCTATCTGTGCGGCATCCACCCCGACGCCATCCCCGGCGTCGTCGGCCTGTCCACGGCCATCACCCAGTCCATCGACCACCACGCCCGAGGCGCCCTGGAAGGCACCTACCTCCGCCATGACAACCGGGAGTGAGCACCCCGCCATGACCGCCATCGACGAACTCCTCTCCCGCTCGCTCCTGCTGCACGATCCCCACGTGCCGTCGGACACCGTCCCGTACGAGGACACCGCCTACCCCGCCTTCGCCCCGGACGGCACCCCGCTGTGGGCCGTCGGCGGCGGCGACCTGGCCGACGACAACGCCGCCCGGAGCCTGCGGGCCCTGTGCGAGGCGGCCGTCGTCCACGCCACGCCGCGCCAGCTCGCCGACTTCGTCACCGAACAGCTCCCCTCCCCGCGCGGCGCCTGGATCCTCGGCTGCGTCCTGCAACTCGCCGACGCGCGGGACGGCGCGCGCTTCTGGTGGCAGTACGCCGCCGGGGCCGGCGAACCCGCCGCCTCCTACTGCCTCCACCTGCATCACCTCGCGCTCGGCGACCGGCAGGCGGCCGCCCTGTGGCACCAGCAGGCCGGCGACGACGCGCCGGCCGACAGCGGACTCGGCGTCGACACCAGCATCCCCACGGTCCTGCGCATCCTCAGCCGACTGGCCCCGACCGCCCCCCGCGACCACACCGAGACGTACACCGCGGTCAAGGCCTATGTCACCAACGCCGTCGCCGCCGGATACGCCCGCAACCCCGACTACGAGATCCCGCTCCCCGGCCCTCACTTCGCCGAGCAACTCGAGATCATCCTGGCCGCCACCTCGGCGGTCTCCCGGACCGTACGGCAGGCCCGGCCGCCGGCCACGGGCCTGCCCAACCGCACCAGGCCGCGCGCCGACGCCGGGGACCGTTCCGGCGAGTGCGCGCACGAGCCGGAACGGGTCCTGGTGGAGACCGCCGCACGCGACGAGTCCGCCTCCAGCTTCTTCCGGGAAGCCCTCGCGGCCTGCTGGGAATCGGCCGTCGCGGACCGTACGGCCAGGGGAGCGGACCGTCGCGATGCGCGGCTGCGTTACCTCCTGGACCGCCGGCCCGCCGAACCTACTTCGTGGCGTTGAGCGTCTGCGTCGCCAGCGCCAGGTTCTTGTCATCGGCGCTGCCCCAGGCGTAGACGACATTGGCCGTGCCCGCCTTGAGGGAGAGGTCGGCCGGGCCGATGGCCACGGTGTCCGTGCCGGCGAGCACGACATCGGCCTTCACGGTGCCCGCGTCGACCTCGGTGGTGTCCTCCTTGGGGTTCTCCAGGCCGGTGAAGAGCGGCTGCCCGTTCGCGCGGACGTCGACCGCGGGGGCGGCTGCGACGTGGCGCACCGTGAGGCGGGCCTTGCCGTCGTCGACCTTCGCGACATCGTTGGTGTAGGCGGTCAGCTGGGGTTTGCCGTCGGCGGTGAGGTGGGCGGCGATCGTGGCGTTGCCGCCCTCGGCCACCTTGACCTCCTTCTGGAGGGCGGGTGTGCCGTCCGGGTTCTGGCCCGCCTCGAAGATCTCTATGTCATAGGTCCCGGCTTTGAGGGCCTGCGGGTCGGTCACCGTGCCGGGCTTGAAGTCGCCGATCAGCTCGTCACCGTTGGCGTACACATCGACGGTCATCCCGGGGATGCCGTGGAAGACGGACACCATCGCCTCGTTCTGCGAGGCGGCACCCGCCATGGCGGGCGCGGCGGCGCCCAGGGCCAGGGCGCAGGCGGCGGCCGATGCGGCGACAGCGAGAGAGGTCCGGGAAGTCATGGGGGTCATCCCTTCGAATGCGCCTCCGCACGTTGCGGGGTCTCGATGTCGTTTCGCGCACGGCGACCGTCGCGGATGCGCGGACGGCACCTTTCGTCGGCCGGTTCGGCCGCGCGGCTAGACGCCCGTCCAGCGGACCTGGCCCGGCTCGATCGCCCGGCGCAGCCGCTGCAGGCCACGGCGGGCGTGACTCTTCACCGTGCCGAGCGGCATTCCGGTCCGTTCCGCGATCTGGGCCTGGGTCAGGTCCTCGTAGAAGGCCAGGCACAGCACATGCCGCTGGTGCGACGGCAGACAGGACAACTCCTGCACCAGCAGGACCCGGTCCAGGACGTCCTCCGCCGCCGACTCGTCCCGGCCGAGCGTGTCGTCCGTGTGGGCGAGGGAATCGGCGAGGGCCAGCCGTCTGGTCCGGGCGGCCAGCGCGTCGACGATCTTGCGCCGGGTGATGCCCACGAGCCAGGCGCCCAGCGGGCCCCGCTCCGGGCGGAAGCCGGCCTGACCGCGCCAGGCGCCGAGAAACACCTGCTGGGTGACGTCGTCGGCCTCGTACGTGTCGCCGAGCGACCGGGTGGCCATGGTGTGGACCAGGGGCGCCCAGCGCCGGTAGACCGCGGCGAAGGCGTCCTCGTCGGCGGCACGGAATCCAAGGGCCAGCTCGTCCTCGTACCTGGTCTCTTCTCGGGTGTCGGTGATCATGGCCTGGTTCCTCCTGCCATGCGCGAGGTGCGGCCGTCCGCACGCGTCCCAGTCTTGTGACGCACAAACGACGCAGGCAACATGCGTCGTTTGTGCGTCGTACAGTGGGCTCCGTGACCAGAGGTGACGGCGACGGCCGGCACGAGGAGGACCCGCTGCGCGGCGGGCTCACCACCGGTGAAGTGGCCAGACGCCTGGGGGTGGCGCCCACCACGGTCCGCTCCTGGGACCGCCGCTACGGCATCGGCCCCGACGCGCACACCGGCGGCAGGCACCGGCGCTGGACCGCCGGGGACGTGGCCCGCCTGGAGCGGATGTGCGCCCTGACGGCGACCGGTCTGCCCCCTGCCGAAGCCGCGCGCGTGGCGCTCGGCGACACACCGCCGGACCCGGCCCCCTCCGCGCGGGTGCCCCTCCCGCAACCGCCCCCGCCGCCGCGCGGCCGCAGCCGGGCCGGGAGCGGGATGCGCCTCGGCGACGTGCGCCAGGAGTCCAGGGGGATCGCCCGTGCCGCCCTGCGTCTCGACGCCGCCGCCCTGGACGAACTGCTCCTGGCCGCGATCGCCGACCACGGACTGGTCACGGCCTGGACCGAGGTGATCATGCCGACCCTGCAGGCGACCGGCCGCAAGTGGGAGACCTCGGGGGAGAAGTATGTGGAGGTGGAGCACTTCCTGTCCTGGCACGTCTCCGGAGCGCTGCGGCGCAGCGCACCGCCCGTGGTCGCCGACGGCCCCGGCATCACCACGGTCCTCGCCTGCGTGCCGGGGGAGAACCACACCCTGCCGCTGGAGGTGCTGGCCGCCGCGCTGGCCGAACGCGGCCTGCCGGTACGCATGTTCGGTGCCGCGCTGCCCGTCGAATCGGTCGTCGCGGCGGTGCGCCGCACCGGACCCGCCGCCGTGGGTCTGTGGGCGCAGTCCCGCACCACGGCCAGCCGGCCGCTGGCGCAGCATGTGGCGGCGATGGAATGGGGCGTGCGCGGTGCCCGCAGGAAGCCCGTCGTCCTGACCCTGGGGCCGGGCTGGGCCGGTCAGACCCTTGCCGGGCTGCCCCATCCCCCCGGCCTGGCCGAGGCCTTGGCGGTGGTGGAGTCGGTCGTGTCAGGGCGGTGAGTCCCCGCGCGCCCGCTCCTGGCGTCGTACGTCGGCGAGGTCGCCGAGCCGGTCCAGGCCGCGCACCGCCTGTGCCATGCGATGGTTGCGCTCCAGTCCGGCGCGGTGCCGGTCGAGGAACGCCCAGTAGCCCGCGGTGTAGGGGCAGGCGTGCGCGCCGGTCCGCTGCGAGGGCCGGTAGACGCACGCGCCGCACAGATCGCTCATCCGGTTCACATAGGCACCGCCGGAGGTGTACGGCTTGGTGGTCATCCGGCCGCCGTCGGCGTACTGGGACATGCCGACGACATTGGGCACCATCACCCAGTCGTAGCCGTCGACGAAGCAGCGGTGGAACCAGTCCGTGACCGCCGCCGGATCCCAGCCCCGCTGGAGCGCGTAGCTGCCGAGCAGCATCAGCCGGGGGATGTGGTGGGTCCATCCCGTGTCGCGTACCTGGGACAGCACCGTGCGCAGACAGCGCGCCTCCACGTCGTCGGCGTCCAGGTCGTTCCACCAGTCCGGCAACGGTGCGGTGTGGCGCAGCGCGTTGGAGTTGCGGTAGTCCTCGCCGAAGTACCAGTAGAGCTGCCACACGTACTCGCGCCAGCCGGCGATCTGCCGGACGAAGCCCTCCACGCTGTTCAGCGGCGCCCGCCCCTCGCGCCACGCCGTCTCGGCCCGCTCGACGCACTCGGCGGGATCGAGCAGCCCCAGATTGAGCGAGGACGACAGCAGGCTGTGGCTCATGACGGGGTCGGCGGCGAGCATCGCGTCCTCGTACGGGCCGAAATCGGTGAGCCGGCGCTCCACGAAACGACGCAGCGCCGCCCGGGCCTCGGCCCTGGTCGCGGGGAACAGGCGTGGCCCGTCCCGCCCGACGAAGGACACGTCGCCGTCCTTCTCCCAGCGGTCGAGGTCATGGCGGACCTCCGCGTCGATGTCGTCCTCGCGCGGCCGGTAGGGACGGTCGACCGGCAGGGTGGCCGTGTCACGGGGCGGCGGCCGCCGGTTGTCGTGATCGAGGTTCCACCGGCCTCCCACGGGCCGGTCGCCGTCCATCAGCAGGTCGTGTCCGCGCCGGACCCAGCGGTAGAAGTCCTCCTGACGCAGGCTCCTGCCGCCCTGATCGCCGGCCCACGCGGCGAAGGCGTCCAGGGGCACCAGGAATCCGCGCGCCGGGCCCGTCGTGACCCGCGGCAGCGAGCGCACCAGCCGCAGCGCGGCGTACGAGGTCGGGTGATGAACGGTCAGGGCCCGGCCGCGCGCCGCCCGGTCGAGCCCCTCGCGGTAGGTGTCGGCGCGCACGTAGCTGACGCGGTCGCCGAGTTCGGCCGCGCGGTGACGCATGGCGGACAGCACCAGGTGCGCCTTGGCCCGGTGGAAGCGCCGGCGCCGGAACACCGACCGGGCCTCGATCATCAGCAGCGGCGTGTCCCGGGCGAGGCCGCTGTCCTCGGACGGCCGCAGGAAAAGCGGACCGAGCTGATCACCGAACAGCCAGTGCACGAGCCGCTCCCGCCGTCAGTCCCGGCCGCGCGCGTGCTTGAACCGGGCCAGGCCCTCACCGAGGTCGATCAGCGGCTGCGGGTAGTCCAGCCGCGCCCGTTCCTCCTCGGGCAGCCGCCAGGGCTCATGGATGCGGGCATCGGGCACGTCCGACAGCTCCGGCACCCACCGCCGTACATAACCTCCCGCCGGGTCGAAGCGCTTGCCCTGGACGACCGGGTTGAGGACGCGGTGGGGGCGGGTGTCGGTGCCGGTCCCGGCGACCCACTGCCAGTTGAGCTGGTTGTTGACGATGTCGCCGTCCACCAGCAGGTCCAGGAAGTGCCGGGCGCCGATCCGCCAGTCCACGTACAGGGTCTTGGCCAGGAAGCTCGCCACCAGCAGCCGCGCCCGGTTGTGCATCCAGCCCTCGTGGAGCAGCTGGCGCATGGCCGCGTCGACGACCGGGTAGCCGGTGCGGCCCTCCCGCCACGCGGCGATGTCCTCGGCGGCCTCGTCCTCGGTCCGCCACCGGTCGTGCCGCGTCCGGTAGTCCTGGCCGGAGGCGTCGGGCCGCGCCGCCAGCACCTGGTGGTGGAAGTCGCGCCAGCACAGCTGCCGTACGAACGCCTCCGCCCCCGGCCCGCCACGCTCCCGGGCCCGCTGGACCAGCTCCACCGGCGACAGCGCACCGAAGTGCAGATACGGCGAGAGCCTGGACGTCGCGTCGCCCGCCAGATCGTCGTGCCGGTCCTCGTACGCCGAAAGCCCGCCGCGCGACCACCGGTTGAACCGGTCGCGCCCGGGTCCCTCGCCCCCGGTGGGCAGGCCCGGCGAGATGTCCGACAGCTCGTCCCGGGAGGGCAGCGGCTCGCCCTGCACGGCGTCGGGGACGCGCACGACGCGCGGCGCGGGACAGACGTCCCTCAGCCGCTCCTGCGACCACCGGCGGAAGTAGGGGGTGAACACGGCGAAGTGGTCGTTGCCCGCGGGCGTCACCGCGCCGGGCGCCAGGGCCGTGATCACGCTGTCGTGCACGTGCAGCGCCACGCCCTGTCCGCGCAGCGCGTCCCGCAACTGCTCCTCCCGCCGGTGGGCGTAGCCGGTGACGCCCGCCGCGAGGTGCACCTCTGTCGCCCCGCACTCGGCGGCCACCGCGCAGACCTCCTGGACGACCGGTCCCTTGCGGACGACGAGCCGGCCGCCGCACCGGCGCAGCGAGGCGTCGAGGTCGGTCAGGCAGTCGGCGAGGAAGGCACTGCGGTTGGGCACGTCGAAGCCCGCCGCGTGGACACCGGGATCGCGGACGAAGAGCGGCACCACCTCGTCCGCCCACGCCAGTGCGGCGCGCAGCGGCGGATGGTCGTGCACCCGCAGATCCGAGGTGAACAAGACGACCGCGACGGTCATGGCGATTCTCCTGAAGGTGCTGTGCGATGGGGATCGCGATGTGGATCTCTACTGCCTGACTCTTCGGTCGCGACGCGCGGTCCGGATGCGGCCGGGACGCGGCCCGGCCCGGCGCGCGCTCATCCCCTTGACGGCCGCCTGGGTGATGTTGCGGGCCATGCCGCCGAAGACGACGGCGTGGAACGGGGAGAGCGACCACCAGTAGGCGTGCCCCAGCAGGCCCCGGGGATGGAAGAGGGCGCGCTGCCGGTAGCGCGTACGGCCCGCGTCGTCCGTCTCCGCGTACATCTCCAGCCACGCCAGACCGGGCAGCCGCATCTCCGCCCGCAGCCGCAGCAGACGGCTCGGCTCGATCTCCTCGACCCGCCAGAAGTCCAGGGAGTCGCCGGCCCGCAGACGCTCGGCGTCGCGCCGTCCGCGGCGCAGACCGACACCGCCGACGAAACGGTCCAGCCAGCCCCGGACCGTCCAGGCGAGCGGGAAGGAGTACCAGCCGTTGTCGCCGCCGATGCCCTCGATCACCTTCCACAGCGACTCCCGGGACGCGTCCACCGGGAGGTGCCGCTCGTCCTCGTAGAGGCTGCCGCCCGCCCAGTCCGGGTCGGTGGGCAGGGGATCGCTGGGCGCCCCGGGCACGGCGGCGGACGACCAGCGGGTGACGACCTGTGCGTCGCGCACCTTGCGCAGCGCCAGTGCCAGCGCCGTGTCGAAGGGCAGCGGCCGGCCCGGACGGTCGGGCACGTAGCGGGCGATGTCGTGCTCGCGGCACACGACCTCGTGGCGCAGCGACTCGGTCAGCGGCCGGGCGAGGGCGGCGGGCACCGGGGTGACCAGGCCGACCCAGTGGCTGGACAGCCTCGGGGTGAGCACCGGCACCGGAACGATGAGCCTGCGCCGCAGTCCGGCCACCTTGGCGTACTGGTCCATCATCTCCCGGTACGTGAGGACGTCCGGCCCGCCGATGTCGAACGCGCGGTCGACGTCATCCGGCATCGTGGCCGAACCGACGAGGTACCGCAGCACGTCCCGTACGCCGATCGGCTGCGTCCGGGTGTGCACCCAACTGGGCGTCACCATCACCGGCAGCCGCTCGGTCAGATAGCGCAGCATCTCGAAGGACGCCGAGCCCGAGCCGATGACGACCGCCGCCCGCAACACCGTGGCCGGGACCGGCGCGTCGAGGAAGACGCGTCCCACCTCGGCCCTGGAGCGCAGATGCGGGGAGAGGGACTCCTCGGGAACGCCCTGGGGTGTGAGCCCGCCGAGGTAGACGATCCGCCGCACACCGGCGGCGCGCGCCTGCTCGGCGAAGACCCGGGCCGCCCTGCGGTCGGTCTCCTCGAAGCCCGGACCGGTCCCCAGGGCGTGCACCAGGTAGTACGCGACATCGACACCCCGCATCGCGGCGGCGACCGAATCGGCGTCCGTGACATCGCCCCGGACCGTCTCGGCGTGCCCCGCCCAGGGGTGATCGCGCAGCTTGCCGGGGGAGCGGGCCAGGCACCGGACCCGGTGGCCCTCCTGGAGCAGTTCCGGCACCAGACGCCCGCCGATGTACCCGGACGCCCCGGTCACCAGACAGTGCGGCGGCTGTGCGTCCCGTTGTCCGTCCGTCTCCACGATCGGCTCCTCCACGCGTGCGCTCCGGTGTTGCGGCCCCCTCGATCATGGCCGCACCGGCGGGACCGCGCCTGTCGCGGCGGTGCGACGGGCGGCATTCGCTCCCACACGGACCACTTCGGACGGGAGGCGGTGGATGGATGCGGGCTGCCGGGGACGGATGCGTGATGTCGCCGACGGATGGGTGACGCCGCGGATGGATGCGGGCCGCCGCCGAGCCGGTGTTCAGCCGGGCGGGGTGTCGACACCGGTGGCCCGGGTGGCCCGGGTCGCCTGGGCGGCCCGGCCTCCGGCGCCGAGGAGCCCCGTGGCCGTGAAGGGCTCGCGGGCGGCGAGACGGGGCAGTTCACGGCGCGACAGCCGCGTGACGACCGGCGGCATCGCCGCCCGCACGAGCTGGGTGTATCGCAGCCAGCGGGGCATGTAGACCGACGGCCGGCGCCGTTCGACCGCCGTGACCAGCCGGCCGGCGACATACGAGACGGGATACACCTTGCGCGCCGGCGGCGGCATGTGGCCGCGCAGTTCCCGCAGCACGGGGTGCGCGTCGGCGTCGCGGACCATGTCCGTGTCCGTCCAGTTGATGTACGCGATGCCCACGCCCACATGCTGATGGGCGACCTCCGCCTGCAGCGCGTGGGCGAACGACTCGACCCCGGCCTTCGAAGCGCAGTACGCGCTCATCATGGGCGCGGCGCCGATGGACGCGAGCGACGCGACCTGGAGGAAGTAGCCCCGTGTGTCCAGGAGGTCCGCCAGGAACGTCCGCGCGGTGACGGCACTGCCGACGAGGTTCACCTCGACCACCCGGCGCCAGACGTCGAGATCGGCCTCGGCGAACGGCCCGCCCTCGGCGACCCCCGCGTTGGCGATCACCACCGAGGGCGGCCCGAACGTCTCACGGATCCCGTCGGCGGCGCGAGCCATCCCGCGCTCGTCCGTGACATCGACCTCCCAGCACTCGGACACGCCCCGAAGGCTGTCCCGCACCCGGGCCAACGTCCGCTCCTCACGGCCGAGCAGCGCCACCCGCGCGCCCCGGCGGCACAGCTCCCGGGCCATCGCCTCGCCGAGGCCGCGCGCCGCGCCGGTCACCACGGCGGTCCGACCGTGCAGAGGGCTCTGAGCGACCGGCATGGCAGGTTCCTCTCCGCGGCGGCGCTGGCCAGGCCCACGTTAGGCGCGGACCGGGCCGTCGGCACGCCGGGCATCCGGGCCCCGTCGCCGTTCCGGTCAGGATTCGAGAAGCGTGGGTGCCCCGGCCGCTCTAGCGTCGACGTCATGACTTCCATCGCATCCGTCACCCTCGAGGTGTCCGACCGGGCCGCCGCCGAACGCTTCTGCACCACCGCCCTCGGCCTGGGCGGACAGGTACGTCTGCGGGCCTCGGAGGCACCGACCTCCGGCTTCCGCGGCTTCACGCTGTCGCTCGTGATGTCCCAGCCGGCCGACGTCGACGCCCTCGTCGACGCCGCCGTGGAGGCCGGTGCCGAGACCCTGAAGCCTCCCGCCAAGTCGCTCTGGGGCTACGGGGGCGTCGTGCGGGCCCCCGACGGCACGCTCTGGCAGGTGGTCTCGTCGTCGAAGAAGAACACCGGCCCCACCTCCCGGCAGATCGACGAGATCGTGCTCCTGCTCGGCGTCGAGGACGTGAAGGCCAGCAAGCAGTTCTATGTCGATCACGGCCTCGCCGTGGCGAAGAGCTTCGGCGGCAAGTACGTCGAGTTCGCCACCGGGTCGGATCCGGTCAAACTGGCGCTCTACAAGCGCCGGGGCCTGGCCAAACTCGTCGGCGTCTCCCCCGACGGCACCGGCTCGCACCGCCTCACGATCGACAGCGACGCCGGGACCTTCACCGACCCGGACGGATTCGCCTGGGCGACGGCCTCGGAGAACGCCTCGCTGTGAACCTGGAGTTGTCCGGGTACCCGCGGCCCCCGGTCACCGGGCCGCGGGATTCGTACGGGGCGTGCGCGGGGTGGTGGCCGCCAGTTCCAGCAGTTCGTCGACCGACCACTGGTCGTAGACGTGCTCGCCGTACTTGGCCGCGAGGACGCGCCCGCCGGGTGCGATGAGGAAGTCGGCGGGCAGGCCGAGCCGGCCGCCGTGCGGGCTGGTCGAGGGCAGGCGCTCCCGTCCGCGGGCAACCTCCCGTACGCCGCTGAGGACCGCGCGGACGATCGGTCCCCAGGCTCGGGGGCTGAGCAGGGCGCGGGGCGACCGCTCCACGCCGAACTCCGTGTACAGCCTCCTGGTGGGGTCGGCGACGACGGCGAACGGCAGATCGGTCGTGTGGGGCGACAGTTCCCCGGCGGGGGAGTGGAAGACCACGACCTCGCGTACCCCGGCGGCCTCGATCTCCCCGTGCCGCCGTATCACCGACCGCAGATGCAGGTTGCAGACCGGGCAGCCGGCGAACCGCCGGAACTGAAGGTGAACCAGCCGGCCGGGGTCGGGAACGGCGACCTCGTCGCCGGAGACAGCGCTGAGCGTGCGTGCGTTGACGGTGGACCCGGGCTCCACCGGACTGCGGGACAGGCGCATCGACATTCCCTCCGTTGGCGTACGGCATACGCCTACCAGCGTAGGCGTATGCCGTACGCTGTCAACCGTCATGCCGCGTCCCCGTTCCCTCACCCCCGATCAGCTCGCCTCGGCCGCCCTCGCCGTCATCGACCGCGACGGGCTCCCCGGGCTGTCGATGCGCGCCGTCGCCCAGGAGCTCGGCATGAGCACCATGGGTCTCTACCGCTATGTGCACGACCGCGATGAGCTCGAACGGCTCGTCGTCGAGCTGGTACTGAACGCCGTGGACTCCGGGCCCCCGGATCCCGACGCGTCATGGCGTGAGCGGATCGAGGTCATGGCGCGGCGTCTGCGCGACACCGTGGGCGCTCATCCGGCGGTCGTTCCCCTGACCATCACCCACCGGCACCACTCCCTCGGAGTACTGCGCTGGTCGGAGACCGTGACCGCCGTCCTCACCGAGGCGGGCATCGAGGGCGACCGCCGGGTCATCGCCCTGCGCGGCCTGCTCGGCTACATCATCGGCGCGATCCAGCTGGAACACCTAGGGCCCCTGTCCGGCCCGGGGACGACAGCCATCACCGAGCTGCCGCCCGCCGAGTTCCCCCACATGACCGAAACGGCGCGGGACGCCCGGAACATCAGCGCGGACCAGGAGTTCCTGGGAGGGCTCGCCCTGCTGCTCGACGGCCTCGGGGCATGAGGCCGTCGGGCTGCCGTGCGCGTCAGGCCGCTGTCCCGACCGACGCATCGGCCAGGGCCGGCTGCGGTACGACGCGGCGGCGGCGGGTCGGCAGGCCGAGGGTCGGGTTGGCGACGCCCCAGGCCGCGCCCTTGCAGATCAGTTCCTTGTAGACGGCGGCGAACCGGCCCGTCAGGGCCGCGCGGACGGCGCGGTCGTCGGCGGTGACGTACTGGATCAGGCCTTCCTCGCGGCCCAGCGAGATGCACTGGTTGAAGTAGCGCAGCGGGGCGTTCGGGAGCTTCCCGCCGGTCAGGCGGGCCGCGATGGCGTCGGCGGCCTGCCAGGCCATGGGGGTGCCGGAGGCGCACGACATCCGCAGCGGCTTGTCGCCGGGGCCCATGGCGAGGGCCGCGTCGCCGATGGCGTACACGTCCGGGTGCGAGACCGAGCGCATGGTCCCGTCGACCACGATCCGGCCGGTGTCGGTGACCTCCAGGGTGGTGGCCCGCGCGATCGGGTGGACGGCGAAGCCGGTGGTCCACACGGTGGCCGCGGAGGGGATCGTCCCGCCGTCGGCGGTGGTGACACGGTCGGCCTCGACGCCGGTGACCGAGGTGTGCTCGTGGACGGTGATGCCGAGCTTGCCGAAGACCTTCCGCAGGTGCCGGCGGCCCTTGGGGGAGAGCCAGTCGCCGAGTTCGCCGCGGGCGGCCAGGGCGATGTCGAGGTCCGGGCGGGCCTCGGCGATCTCGGTCGCGGCCTCCAGGCCGGTGAGTCCGCCGCCGACCACGACCACGGACTCTCCGGCGTCCATACGGGCCAGGCGCTCGCGCAACCGCAGTGCGCCGGGTCGGCCGGCGAGCTGATGGGCGTGCTCGGCGACGCCGGGGACGCCCTGGTCGTTCCAGCCGCTGCCGAGGGCGTACACGAGGGTGTCGTACTCCAGCTCCTCGGTCTCCGGCTGCCCGGGGCCCTGCGTGTCGACGGGGTTGACGGGATCGACGGCGTTGACGGTGACGGTCTTGCGGTCGACATCGACGCCGGTGACCGTCGCGAGCTTCAGCGCGACGCCGGTGCCCGCGAACATGTCGCGGAAGGGCCGGGGCCTGAGGTCCTGCCCCGCCGCGAGCTGGTGCATCCGGACCCGCTCGACGAAGTCGGGCTCGGCGTTGACGAGGGTGAGGGCGACGTCTTCACGGTGCAGCCTCTTGGCGAGGCGGCCGGCGGCGATGGCTCCGGTGTAGCCGGCTCCGAGGACGACGATGCGGTGCTGCATTTCGGGCTCCTGTCTCGAGCGGGACTCGCCCCTTGAACCGGGCAGCCCGCCGTTTCCTGACAGGACCGTGGTGTGAAGCACGTCACATCGTCGTCGATGGTGTCAGAAGACCTTCGGAAGATCTTCAGAAGACCGTGAGCAGGGGAGCGCCGTGGTCGGTGGCCGCCCACTGCCTGGTCGCGCGTTCGAGCTTGTCGGGGTTGACCTGGTTGCGGAACCCGGCGATGCCCTCGGCGGTGATCTCCAGGCACATCACGCCGATGACCCGGCCGTCGAGGACCACCACGAGGGCGGGGCCGCCGTTGGCGGTCGAGGCGTAGACGTCGGGCGATCCGCCGACCAGGTCGCGCTTGGCCTTGCCTGGCTTGAACAGGCCCCGCATGAACTTCGCGACCGCGAGGGCCCCCTCGAACGCCTTGGCACGGGCCGGGACCTTCCCGCCACCGTCGCCGACCGAGACGGCGTCCTGGGTGAGCAGCCGCACCAGCGGCTCGGTCCGGCCGCTGGTTGCGGCCGCCAGGAACTCCTCGACGACCCGCCGGGCGGCGGCCTCGTCGACCTCGGTTCGGGCCCTGCCGTCCGCGACATGCTTCTTGGCGCGGTGGAAGATCTGCTGGCAGGCGGCCTCGGTGATGTCGAGGATCTCGGCGATCTCCCGGTGCGGGTGGCCGAACGCCTCGCGCAGGACATACACCGCCCGCTCGTTGGGGGAGAGGCGCTCCAGCAGGGCGAGGACCGCGTACGAGACCGATTCGCGCTGTTCGGCGGTGTCGGCCGGGCCGAGCATGGGGTCCCCGGCGAGCACCGGCTCGGGGAGCCACTGGCCGACGTAGGTCTCGCGCCGTGCCCGGGCCGAGGCGAGCTGGTTGAGGCACAGGTTGGTGAGCACCTTCGTCAGCCAGGCCTCGGGGACCTCGACGCGGTCGATGTCGGCGGCCTGCCAGCGCAGGAACGTCTCCTGTACGGCGTCCTCGGCCTCGCTCGCGGAACCGAGGAGCCGGTAGGCGATGGCCTCCAGACGGGGCCTCGCCGCCTCGAACCGGTCCACGTCGCTCATGGTCAGGGCCATGACCGGGATCTTAGCCCGGGTGTGCCCGCTGAGGGACAGGAGCGGAGAGCCGCCGCTACCCGTGCAGTTCGCGATACGCGGCGACCGCCCCGGGATGCAGGGGGACGGCCCCCGTGGAGATCAGGCTGCGGGCGTCGAGGAACTGCGTGCCGAGGGCCGGGGCCGGGACGAGGCGGGTGGCGCGGCGGACCAGGACGTGGGTGAGGGCGGCGGCGACCGGGGCCGGGAGGCCGGGGCGGCAGAGCAGGAGGTTGGCGACGCCGATGGTGGGGACCTCGGGGGTCTTCCGGTACGCCCCGGCCGGCACCGACACCGCCTCCAGACCCGACCCCGCCGGGCCGAGGCCGGCCCGCAGCCGGGGCAGCAGACCGGACAGGGGCAGCAGGCGGATACCGGGGTCCGTGTCGAGCCAGGAGAGCACCGGGAGCGGTACGCCCCCGGCGACCAGCAGGGCGTCGATCGTTCCGGCCCGCATCGCACGCGCCGCCTCCGGCATCAGCAGATGCCGGACCCGTACGTCGGTGCCGGGGGTCAGGCCCGCGACACGCAGCAGCCGGTCGCCGAGCACCGCACCGCCCGACGCCGCCGCGCCCAGCGAGAGCGTGCGGCCCGCCAGGTCGGTCACCCGGTGGATCGGGGCGTCGGAGCGCACGGCGAGCTGGACATAGTTCTCGTAGACCCGGCCGATCGCGCGCAGCGGGACGCGGCGGTCGAAGGGCGCGGTGCCGCCGTACGCCGCCCACGCGATGTCCGACAGGGCCGGTGCCACGTCGGCCCGGCGGGCCCGGAGCAGCCGTACGTTGTCGACGCTGCCCTCGCTGTTGACCACCTCGCAGGACAGCCGCGGGTAGACGGCCGTGACCTGGGCGGCGAGCAGTCGGCCGAAGGCGGCGTAGAAGCCGTCGGTCTCGCCGGTCGCGATCCGCAGCTTTCCCTGCGGGCCGTTGTCCGCGCGGCGTGTGTCGGCGGCCACCGAGCCCGCGAGCAGGCCGGTGCCCGCAACGCCCAGTGCGGCGCGCAGCGCGGTGCGGCGGGTCGTGGCGCCGTCGGGGCCGGTCATGCGATGCGGCCCTTCGGGAGCACGATCCGCACGCGCAGGCCGTGCGGGTCGGCCGCCGTGAACTCGACGTGCCCGGCGTGTCCGGCGACCAGTCGCTCGGCGATCGCCAGACCGAGGCCGCTGCCGCGCACCTCACGGTGCCGTTCCGAACGCCAGAAGCGGGTGCCCGCCCGGGGAAGCTCCCCCCTCGCGAGGCCCGGGCCGTCGTCCCGTACCTCGAGCACCGCGTCCGGGCCCTCGGTGAGGCAGCGCGCCTCCACGCGGGCGCCGCTCCCCGCGTACTTGATCGCGTTGTCGAGGAGGATGTCGGCCACCTGGGCCAGCTCGCCCTCCGGACACGCCATGAGGACGACGGGGCCGGGGACGAACTCCAGGTGGACTCCGGCCTGTTCGGCCACCGGCTGCCACAGCCGGGCCTGGGCCGCGGCGACCGCCGTCGCGTCGCAGCACGACTCGCGTGCGTCCGTGACGGCCAGTTCGCCCGCGCGGTGCTCGGCGTTCGCCAGGGTGAGCAGATCGTCGAGGAGATGCTCCATGCGTTCGAGTTCGGACGTCACCCCGGTGTAGGTGCGGGTGGCGGAGGTGCGCAGATGCGGCTGGAGCGAGTCGATGCGCAGCCGCAGGGCGGCCAGGGGGTTGCGCAGCTGGTGCGAGGTGTCGGCGACGAGCCGTCGCTGCTGCTCCAGCGCGGTGGTGACCCCGTCGGCCATACGGTTGAAGCCGGTGGCGAGCTGCCGCAGCTCCGGCGGCCCGCCGGCCCGCGCGTGCTCGGGCGGCAGCCCGGCGGCCAGGGTGCCGACCGCGCGATCGAGACGGTGCAGCGGCCGTACGACCCACTGCGTGGCCCGGCGGGCGAGCAGCACACAGGCCACCGCGAACAGCCCGGCACCGGCCAGGACGAGCGCCCAGCGCAGGGCGATGTCGTCCGCTGCCGTCCGTACCGAGGCCCGCAGCACCACCGCGCCGGACACCCTGGTGCCGGTGCCCACGGGACGGGCGAGCAGCCGGTCGGCCCGCGACCAGGGCCGCAGCGTCCCGCCGGGGGAGACGGGCTGGTTGCGCAGCGCCGCGTCGACGAGCCGGGCGACGGCCGGGTCGGCGGCGCGCAGGCCGCCCGTCTGTACCACCGGGGCGCGGCGGGCGTCGACGACCACGACGGCCTCGCCGTACAGCTCGGTGTAGCGCCGCACATCGGCGGTGAGCGCGCCGGTGTCGTCGCTCTCGGCGGCCTGCTCGGCCAGCCCGGCGAACCGGTCGAGGTCGGCGGTGCGTGCCGAGACGAGCTGCTGGGTGCGCTGCGCGGCGGTGACGGCCAGCAGCGGGACGGCGAAGCCGGCCACGGCGAGGACCACGAAGGCCAGGACCACGGTGAGGACGCGGGTGCGCATGAACAGGGCCTGCCGTGAGAACCGGCTCAGTCGCCGAAGCGGTAGCCGAAGCCGCGGATGGTGGTCAGCACCTCGGGGCGGCCGAGCTTGGCCCGCACCTGGGTGAGATGCACGTCGAGCGAGCGGGACACGGCGAGGAACGCGTCGCCCCACACCTCGTCCATGAGCTGCTGGCGGCTGACCGCCGTGCCGGCCCGCGCCGCCAGCGCGGCGAGGACCTCGAACTCCTTGGTGGTCAGCCGCACCTCCGCGCCGCCGACCGTCACCCGGCGCGCGTCGAGGTCGACCTCGACATCGGCGACGCGCACCGTGCGCGCCGCCGGGGCTGCGGGCGTGGCACGGCGGGTGACGGCCTCGATACGGGCCAGCAGCTCGGCCAGCCGGACCGGTTTGACCAGGTAGTCGTCGGCGCCCAGCCGCAGGCCGCGCACCACCGACCGTTCGTCGCCCCGCGCGGTCAGCACCACCACCGGCAGGGGGCTGACCGCGCGCAGCTTGCGCAGCACCTCAAGACCGTCCAGGTCGGGCAGGCCGAGGTCGAGCAGCAGCAGGTCCGCCTGCCGGTGGCGGGCGAGGACGTCCTCGCCGCGCTTGACCCTGGCCGGCGCGTGGCCGTTGTCGTACAGGGCCTCGGTCAGCGCGCCCGCCACACCGTCGTCGTCCTCGGCCAGCAGCACCCGCACGGCTGCCTCCCTTCCCGCCTCGTCAGTCGCGAGACCGGGAATCGTCCTCGTCCAGCGGGGACGCGTCGGAGGTCTCGCGCATCCGAATGTAGACGAGCAGCGAGATCAGGACACAGGCGGTCACGTAGTAGAAGTACCAGTTCTCGTGCCCCGCCTTCTTGAACCACAGGGCGATGTACTCGGCGGTACCGCCGAACACGGCCACGGTCAGCGCGTACGGCAGGCCGACGCCGAGCGCCCGGATCGAGGTCGGGAACAGCTCCGCCTTCACCACCGCGCTGATCGAGGTGTACAGGGAGCTGACGGCCAGCGGCCCGACCATGAGCAGGAACGCGTACACGGGATCGCTGGTGTGCGACAGCAGCGTGAGCGAGGGCACCACCACCACGGTGCCCAGCACCCCGAACGCGATCAGCAGGGGACGCCGCCCCACCCGGTCGGAGAGCAGCCCCATCACCGGCTGGAGCAGGACGAACACGAGCAGCGCGAAGAAGTTGATCCAGGCGGCCGTCGGCTTCTCGATGCCGCTGGTGTTGACCATGAACTTCTGCAGATAGGTCGTGTACGTGTAGAAGAACAGCGTGCCGCCCATGGTCAGGCCCACCACGACCAGGCACTGGCGCGGGTACGACAGCAGCAGCCGCAGGCTGCCGCGGGCCGGGCCGTCCTGCTCCTTCTCGCCCTCCGACGCGGCGCGCTCGAAGCTCTCGGACTCGTCCATGCCGCGCCGCAGCCACAGCACGATCACCGCCCCCGCGGCGCCGACGACGAATGCGATCCTCCAGCCCCAGGAGTCCATCTGCGCGGGGCTGAGCACCTGCTGCAGCACGATCTGCAGGCCGAGCGCCGTGAGCTGGCCGGCGATGAGGGTGACGTACTGGAAACTCGAGTAATAGCCCCGGCGGCCGGGCGTGGCCACCTCGGACATATAGGTGGCGGAGGTCGAGTACTCGCCTCCTACCGAGAGCCCTTGCAGCAGCCGCGCGGTGACCAGGAGGATCGGCGCGGCCACTCCGATCGAGCCGTACGACGGCGTCAGCGCGACGATCAGCGATCCGGCCGCCATCAGCGTCACCGACAGCGTCAGCGCCGCTCGGCGGCCACGGCGGTCGGCGTAGCGGCCCAGCACCCAGCCGCCGATCGGCCGCATCAGGAAGCCGACGGCGAACACCGCGGCGGTGTTCAGAAGCTGCGCGGTCTGGTCGCCCGAGGGGAAGAAGACGGACGCGAAATAGACGCTGAACGCGGTGTACGCGTACCAGTCGTACCACTCGATCAGATTGCCGATCGATCCACGGACGATATTGCTGACGACCCTGCGTTCGTCGCGACGCGGCTTGCGCGCCCGCTCGGCGGTGGTCTGTGTGGCCATCGGAACTCCCTTGTCTGCGGCCCGGAAGCACACAGAGTCGACGGCCCGAACAGGGCAGCTCAACGCCGGGAGCCAAGTCCTTACAGTCCCTTAGGGAGGTCCCTCGCCACATGGTGACCACGGATGAATACTCAATTATCCTGGTTTGCACTCAATACCGTGTATAGCGATCAGGGTCCGGTGCTTCTTTGGGCAGGATGGCGCGATGACGCAACCGGGAACCACCGGGGACGAGCCGGTGGCGGAGCCGGTGCAGGCCGACGGCGAGGCGGCAACGGCCAGAGCGGTCGTGGACGCACACGGAGGGCTGACCGGGTGGAGCGAAGGTGCACGACGGCTGCTGGGGTACCAGGAGGCGGAGGTCACGGGCCGCTCCGCGACCCTGCTGCTCGCCGACGAGCCGCTCGCCGACACACTGCGGTCCCTCGCGGGGCTGCGCCGGTGGAACGGCTCGGTGAACCTCCGCCATCGGGACGGCCACCTCGTCCGGGTGAGCCTCCTGGCACACCGCCGTGAGCGGCCCTCCGGCGACGGCAGCGGCCCCGAGTGGCTCCTCGTCTCCCCGGTCGCCGGCACCCGCAGCGAACTCGACGAGGACAGCCCGCACGGGTGGTCCCTCACCCAGTCCCCGTGCACCACCGCGCTCTACGACACGGAGCTGCGGCTGCTGCGGGCCAACGCGGACATGGAACGCGTGATGGGCCTGACCGAGGCCGAGATGCGCGGGCTGCGGGTGTCGGAGATCGTCCTCGACGCCGAGAGCGACCGCACCGAGGACCTGATGCGGCGGGTCCTGGCGACCGGCGAACGGCAGCACATGCGAGCCGCCCTGCACCTGTCCGGCGATCCGCGGGAGAGCCTGTGGTCGGTCACCCTGGCGCCGGTGCACGACCCCGACGGCACGGTCCGGGGCGTCCTGCTGTCCGCCCACAACATGACCGAGGAGCACCTGGCCCGGCAGCGCCTCGCCCTGGTCGCCGAGGCCGGGGTCCGTATCGGCACCACCCTCGACCTGACCCAGACCGCTCAGGAAATGGCCGACGTCGCCGTCGGGCAGCTCGCGGACTTCGTCACCGTGGACCTGCTCCCCGACATCGAGGACGACCAGGAGCTGCGCGCCATGACCCTGCCCAGCCCGGTCATGCTGCGCCGGGTGGCCAACCAGTCGGTGCTGCCGGGCTGCCCCGAGGCCGTGGTGGATCTGGGCACGGTCGCCGTCTACCCGAACGTCTCCCCGGCCGCCGAGGTCCTCGCCTCGGGACAGCCCCTGATCCACGAGGTGACCCCGGCCGGGGTGGCCAAGTGGGAGAACCAGGCCCCCGAGCGCGCGGAACGGGTACGCCGCTTCGGCTTCCACTCGGTCCTGGCGGTGCCGATGCGGGCCCGCGGCATCACACTCGGCGTGGCCACCTTCACCCGGCACCGGAACCCGGAACCCTTCACCGAGGACGACCTGCTCCTGGGGCAGGAGATCACCGCCCGGGCGGCTCTGAGCATCGACAACGCCCGCCGCTACACCCGGGAGCGCACCACCGCGCTGACCCTGCAGAGCAGCCTGCTGCCGCAGGGCCATCCCCGCCAGCCCGCGGTCGAGACCGCCTCGCGTTACCTTCCCGCCAGCGCGCAGGCCGGTGTGGGCGGCGACTGGTTCGACGTCATCCCGCTCTCCGGCGCCCGGGTGGGCCTCGTCGTCGGCGACGTCGTGGGGCACGGGATCCAGGCCTCGGCCGCCATGGGACGCCTGCGCGCGACCGTGCGCACCCTGGCGGACGTCGACCTCCCGCCCGACGAGCTCATGACACACCTGGACGATCTGGTGGACCGCCTGTCGGCCGAGGGCGACGACGCACCCGACAGCGCCCCCGACATAGGCGCCACCTGTCTCTACGCCGTCTACGACCCGGTCAGCCGACGCTGCTGCGTGGCACGCGCGGGCCACCCGGCGCCGGCCCTGCTCATCCCCGGCAGCGAACCCTTCCTGCTCGACCTTCCCGCCGGACCGCCCCTGGGGCTGGGCGGCCTGCCCTTCGAGTCGACCGAGATCGAACTGCCCGAAGGCAGCCTGCTCGCCCTCTACACCGACGGTCTCGTCGAGGCGCGCGGGCGCGACATCGACCAGGGGGTCGACGACCTGCTCAAGACGCTGGCCCGAGCGGGATCCTCGCTGGAGAGCACCTGCGACGACGTGCTGCAGGCCCTCCTCCCGGACCGGGCGGCCGACGACGTGGCGCTGCTGCTGGCCCGCACCAAGGCCCTGGACTCACGCCATGTGGCCGCCTGGGACGTCCCCCCGGAACCGTCCGAGGTCGCCCGCATCCGGCGCGGCGTCACGCGGCAGTTGCAGGAGTGGAACCTGGAAGAGGACGCGTTCGTCACTGAACTCGTCGTCAGCGAACTGATCACCAACGCCATCCGCTACGCCGAGCCGCCCATCGAACTGCGCCTGATCCTGGACCGCAACCTCATCTGCGAGGTCTCCGACACCAGCAGCACCGCACCGCACCTGCGCCGCGCCCTCACCTACGACGAAGGCGGCCGCGGCCTGCTCCTGGTCGCCCAACTCAGCCGCAGATGGGGCACCCGCCACGCCCGCCGCGGCAAAACGATCTGGGCGGAACAGGCCCTGTCGACAGGCGAATCCGGCCCGGCCGCGATGTGAGGCCTCCCACCCATCTCCTACTGTGTGCAGCGCGCCGGCCTCAGTTCCAGTACCACCGTGATGTCCACCAGGGGGAACCCATCATGCCGCCCTACAGCCTCGAGAATCGGTTGGTCATCGGGATAGCGTCAAGCGCCCTCTTCGACCTCGCGGAGTCCGATGGTGTGTTCCGGGAGGAAGGTGAGGAGGGATATCGCGTATATCAGCGAGCCAATCTTGGCAACACGCTCCAGCCGGGTGTCGCCTTCCCCTTCATTCGCCGCATTCTGTCGCTGAACGACTTGAACCCGGAAGGTGATCCCCTGGTCGAGGTGATCATTCTTTCCCGCAACGACCCTGACACAGGGCTTCGAGTCATGCGGTCCATAGAATCGCACGGCCTGCCCATCAGCCGGGCCGTATTCATGCAAGGCCGGGCGCCGTACAAGTTCATGCGTGCTCTGCACATGTCCCTCTTCCTGTCCGCGGACGAGGGCGACGTACGGGAAGCGGTGGCCGCCGGGCTGCCTGCCGGGCGGGTTCTCGGGTCCGCCGTCGCCGATGACCCGGAGGACAGGGATCTGCGGATCG
Source organism: Streptomyces sp. CRCS-T-1 (assembly GCF_024442335.1). NCBI lineage: Bacteria > Bacillati > Actinomycetota > Actinomycetes > Kitasatosporales > Streptomycetaceae > Streptomyces > Streptomyces sp. CRCS-T-1. Next base: position 7,656,959 of record NZ_CP101651.1, read on the forward strand.
CCTTCGACTTCGACGGCGTTCTCGCCGGTGATGAATCGGAGCGGGTCTTCCAGCAGGGCGGTATGGAAGGGTTCCGGGCTCACGAGACCATGAACGTCGCCACCCCTCACGACGCGGGCCCGCTCCGTGACTTCCTGCGTGAAATCAACACGCTGCAGCGAAGGGAGGAAGAACGTCGCAGGGAGGACGAGGATTACGAGATCCGCGTCCATGTATCCATCATCACGGCCCGCAGCGCACCGGCGCATGAGCGCGCCATACTGAGTTTGGAAAACTGGGGAGTGACCGTCAATGACGCGTTCTTCCTCGGCGGCATCGACAAGAGCTCGATCATGGATGTGCTGCGCCCTCATATCTTCTTCGACGACCAGAAGTTGCACCTCGAGGGGACTTCCCGGACAACCCCGAGCGTCCACATTCCCTTCGGGGTGGTCAATCAAGGGGAGAGCGGTCAAGAGGTGAGCGGCCAAGGGGAGAGCCCTACAATCCCACGATCCCGTTCCACCGCTTCCCGAATTCCACCCGCTCCGTCGACGTGATGTCACGCGCGACGGCGAGCCGGCTGCGCATCTCCGCGTCAGGGAAGATCAGCGGGTTCTCGGCGAGGGTGGCCGTCTCCTCGTCCTTGGCGGAGGCGAGGATCTCCTGGGCGGCCGGGACCGGGCAGACGTAGTTGACCCAGGCGGCGAGTTCGGCGGCGACCTCGGGGTCGTAGTAGTGGTCGATCAGCCGCTCGGCATTCGCCTTGTGGCGGGCGAGGTTGGGAATCATCAGGGACTCGGCCCACAGCTCGGCGCCCCCGTCGGGGACGACGAACTCGATGTCCGGGTCGTCCGCCTGAAGCTGGATGACATCGCCCGAGTACGCCTGACAGGCCAGGACGTCCCCGCTCGACAGATCCTTGATGTAGTCGTTGCCGGTGAAGCGCCGGATCTGTCCCCGCCGCACCTGCTCCTCCACCTGGTCGCAGACCGTGTGGAAGTCGTCGGCCGTCCACCGGGTGATGTCGACGCCGTTGCCCTGCATCAGCAGCGCGAACGCCTCGTCCACACCGGACAGCAGCGTGACCCGTCCCTTCAGGTCACTCGCCCACAGATCGGAGACCTGCCGTATCTCCCGGCCGGTCCTGCGCCGGTTGTACGCGATCCCGGTGATCCCGGACTGCCACGGCACCGTGCACTTACGGCCGGGGTCGAAGGCCGGCGAACGCAACTGCGGGTCCAGATAGCGGGTCACGTTGGGCTGCCGCGCCCGGTCCATCTCCTGCACCCAGCCGAGCCGCACGAACCGCGCGCACATCCAGTCACTGATGACGATCAGATCGCGGCCGGTGGGCTGATGGTTCATCAGCGCGGGACTGATCTTGCCGAAGAACTCGTCGTTGTCATTGATCTCCTCGACGTAGTCCACCGATACGCCCGTCCGCTTCTCGAAGCCCTCCAGCGTCGGCCGGCTCGCCTGGTTCTCGTCGTCGGTGTCGATGTACAGCGGCCAGTTCGCCCAGATCAGCCGCCGATCAGTGGCGGACAGATCGGCCGCGGCACGGTCGCCGGGCCGCACATAAGCGGCCGGTACGCCACACCCGGCCAGTCCGCCGAGCACCGCACCGGAACCGACCGCACGCAGCAGGCTGCGGCGGGAGAGCGGAGGGATCGTCTTCAGGGGCATTCGGGCAGCATGCCGCGCCTTGCGGGGCCGAACAATTGACATCGCGTCCGGAAGCCGGGCCGGTGTCCCGACACCCTGTCGAGCGGTGGGCGCCGCCGGAGGGTGTGGCAGTCCTTCTGACCTGCGAATCCATCGGGTCACATAACAGTTTGACTTTACTATCTCTTTTGGATTGGCTGCGGGCTCGACCATCACGATCCGGGGGGATCCCACAATGCACCGCACCATCCGTGCCGCCGTCTGCTCTGTCGCCGTCCTCGGCCTCGCGTTCGGTCTCAGCTCCTGTTCCGAGGCGGTGGACCAGGTCGACAAGGCCGTGGACGAGACGTACGAAGTCACCTACGAGGTGACGGGGAAGAACGTCGACTCGATCGAGTTCCACGGTGGTGGCGGCAAGGCTACGGACCCGAAGATCGAGTCGGTGTCGAAGCCCGAACTGCCCTGGAAGAAGACGGTCAAGCTGCGGGGCATCATGCCGGCGGCGGTCATGCCGGTCGCGGCGGATCCCGAAGGCGCCCAGGTCGCCTGCAAGATCACCTACAAGGGCAAGGTGCTCGAGGAGCAGAGCGCCAAGGGCATGGTGACCGCAGGCGGTTGCATCGCGGAGTCCCCGGTCACCGGGTGACCCTAGGAGGCCGTGGGCGGGGCCCCGGAAAAGCGGGGCCCCGGAAAAGGGGTCCCGCCTTCCGTGAACGGGGTCAGAAGCGGTCCGGGGCGCGATCCGGGAGCGGAGAGCCGGGGAGCGCGTCGCGCTGCTGGTTCTTCCGTGCCTCCGCGTTCGACTCGGCCGTCGCCTCGCAGGTCACGTCCTTCGCCGGGAGCTTGCCGGTGAGCAGATAGCCGGTGACCGTGCCGTCCGTGCACGCGTTGCCGTTCGGGTAGACACCATGGCCCTCGCCGCCGAGGACGGTGAGCATCTTCGAGCCCTTCAGGGCGGCGTGCAGGGCCTGGCCGCTGGGCAGCGGGGTCTGCGAGTCCCACTCGTTCTGGACGACCAGGGAGCGCACCTTGTTGTTCACCTTGGTCGCCGGTTCCACGGACTTGTCCCAGAAGGCACAGGGCTTGATGCTGGACGCGAAGTCACCGTAGAGCGGGTAACGGCCCTTGTCCTCGATGGCGTCCCGCCGGTAGCTCTCCGGATCGCGGGACCACGCGGCCGAGTTGTCGCCGCACGCCACGGCCCAGAAGCTCGCCGTCATGTTGTCGGACGGCGTCTCGACGGCATCGGCAGCGGCGCCGGCGCCTGCCGTGCCGGGCCTCTCCGATCCGGCGAACGCCGCGAGCTTCTTCGCGGAGGCCGGTTCGCCGGACGCGGCCTTCCTCAGCTCCACGATCGCCTCGGTGGCTTCGCGCGGGCTGAAGACCGCCCCGCGCATACCGCTGCGGATGTCATCTCCGGTGACCGGCTGCCCCTCCAGTTCGATGGGCTTCTCGTCGGCCTGCGCGACCAGGTCCCAGAAGGTGCGGTCGACCTTCTTCGGGGTGTCACCGAGGCCGTACGTCTCCGAACGCTCGGCGGCCCACCCGGTCCACCGGTCGAACGCGGGCTCGGCGCCCTCCGCCCACCATTGGATCATCCCCCGCCAGGCGCGCGCCGGATCCACCGCGCTGTCCAGCACGAACCGGTCCGTCCGGCCCGGGAAGAGCTGGGTGTAGACGGCGCCCAGATAGGTGCCGTACGAGTAACCCACGTACGAGATCTTCTTCTCGCCGAGGATCGCCCGGAGCAGATCCATGTCGCGCGCGGTGTTGCGGGTGGTGATGTGCGCGAGCGTGTCGCCCGCCTTCTCCTCGCACTTGGTCGCGACATCGCGTGCCCAGGCGACGTCCTTGTCGAACGTCTCCGCCTTGTACGGCCGCAGCCAGTTCTCCTCTTCCGGCTCCAGACCGCAGGAGACCGGGCTGCTCCGTCCCACTCCGCGCGGGTCGAAGCCGATGAGGTCGTACTTCGCCAGTGCGGACGCGGGGAGTCTCTCCTGCATCCCCAGCGGCATGTAGAGCCCCGGGCCCCCGGGGCCGCCGGGGTTGGAAAGCAGGACACCGCGTCGTTGGTCGGGCGCGGTGCTCTTGATCCGGGATATCGCCAAGTCGATCCGCTTGCCCCCGGGAGCCCGGTAGTCCAGCGGGACTTTGATCGTGGCGCACTCGAACTCCGCCGGAGCGTCGGCTTCGCAGCGCTTCCACCGCGGCTTCTGTTTCACATACCGGTCCAGTGCGACCTTGGACGCGGCTGAGGAAGAGGCGGTCGACGGGGTGGCGGCGGCCGGGGCGGCGGTGGCCGTCGGGGTGGCGAGCGCGGGAGCCAGCGTTGCCGTGACACCCACGGCCAACAGGGGCGCGAGACGTCGTCTGCGCACGATATCGATCCTTCCGGTCGCATGTTCGGACGGGAAAGATCCTTCCGGAACCGGCGACGCGTACGGATCACTCGCTGGGGCTGCACACCCCTCCACCCTGGGGATGACACAACATGCCTTAGTGATACCGGAGTTGTAGGGGGCGGAGGCCCCGCGACGCCCTCAGTCCAGGAGCCTGCGCAGCCAGTCGGTTCGCGCTGCCGTCGCGGCCCGGGTGAGGGCCGCCTCGGGGGCGTATCCGTCGAAGGTGTGGTAGCCGCCGGGCCAGACGTGGAGTTCGGCCGCCGCCCCTGACTGCCAGAGGCGGGAGGCGTAGGTGACGACCTCGTCGCGGAAGGTTTCCGCGGATCCGACGTCCAGGTAGACCGGGGGCAGGCCCGACAGGTCCTGTGCCCGCGCCGGGGCGGCGTACGGCGACACCCCGGGGGTGGCCCGCCTGTCGCCCAGCAGCGCTGTCCAGCCCAGCTCGTTGGCCTTGCGGTCCCAGACGCCGAGGCCCTCCATCTGGTGGGCGGACGGGGTGTCGTTGCGGTCGTCGAGCATCGGGGCGAACAGCATCTGCCCCAGGGGGCGCGGCCCTTCACGGTCTCGGGACAGCAGGGAGAGAGCCGCGGCCAGTCCGCCGCCCGCGCTGTGTCCGGCGACGACGATCCGCTCGGGATCACCTCCGATGTCCTCGGCATGCTCCGCGATCCACGTCAGGCCGGCGTAGACGTCCTCGACGGGGGCCGGATGCGGGTGCTCCGGCGCGAGCCGGTACTCCACCGACACCACGACCAGGTCCAGTTCGCGAGCCCAGGCCAGGAAGGCGTCGATCCCTGACCGGTTGGTGCCGACGACCATGCCACCGCCGTGCACGTGGTAGAGGACGGGGCGACGGCCCGCGCGGGCGACGGGCCGGCAGATGAGCAGGGAGATGTCGGGGGCGTTCGGCGGCCCCGGCACGCTGCGCTCCTCCACCGTGAAGAAGCCGTCGTGGCCGAGCTGTTCGAGGGTGGGCGCGGTCGCACGCAGCAACGCGCGCTGTTCGGCGAGCACCTCGGGGGTGAGCGCGAAGGAACCGGCCTCACCGGCGGCGATCAGCACGTCGGCGAGTTCCGGATCGAACGGAGGTGGGCGCAGGGCCACGCCGACTCCTCGGGGTGGGGCGGGGCGGGTCTACGGGTCGGTCGGGGCAGCGCCGCGCTCAGTCGCGGACGTAGACGAGCTTGCCGCGCACGCCGCGGCCCGACAGCTCGACGAGTGCCGCCGGCACCTCGTCCAGGCGGACGCGGCGCGCCAGCATCGGGTCGAGGCGGCCCTCGGCGGTGAGCGCGAGGAGGTCCGTCAGCATGCCGGAGAGCTGCGCGCGGGACCGTTCGTCTCCGACCGTGTACGCCGCGCCGAGGGCGATCTCGTGCACGGAGGGCGCCATGCCGAACGGCGGTACGGCGCTCAGGTCCGGGCGGCCCGCGATGGCTGCCAATCCGCCTCCGTGCGCCAGAAGGCGGAGGTTGGCGGTGGCGGAGTCGGTGCCGATGGTGTCGACCACGGCGTCCAGACCCCGGCCGTCCGTCAACTCGCGTACGCGCGTGGGGATGTCCTCGGTGCGGAAGTCGATGACCGCTTCCGCACCCAAGGCCTCGACATGCTCGGCGTTGTGCGCGGCCTCGGTGGCGAACACGCGGGCGCCGGCCAGGGCGGCGAGCTGTACGGCGAAGCCGCCCACCCCGCCCGCGCCGCCGGTGATCAGCACGGTGTCGCCCTTGCCGACGCCCAGACGGCGGATCACCGCCTGGTAGGCGGTCGGCCCGGCCGAGGGCAGGGCGGCCGCCGCCGCGGGGGCCAGACCGTCGGGGACGGGGGCGAGGACCGTGGCGTCGGCCAGGCTGTACTCGGCGAAGCCGCCGCGTTCGCGGATGTCGCCGTGGTACGCGACGCGTTGCCCCGGCCGGACGTGTGTCACGTGCTCGCCGACGGCGTCCACGACGCCCACGACGTCCAGGCCCAGGACCGCCGGCCACTCCCACTCCGGGATGCCGTACGCGGCACGCTGGTAGTCCGAGGGGTTCAGACCACAGGCCTCGACCTCGACTCTCACCTGCCCGGGTCCGGGCTCCGGGGTCGGCAGGTCGGCCGGGCGCAACGTGTCACAGGTGCCGGGCCGGTCGAGGACAAGGGCGTGCATGGAAAGACTCTCCTCCTGGTGCGGTGCGGTGCGGTGCGTGCTCAGTGGTCCGCGACGAGTTCGCGCAGGCTCGTGCAGGTCGCGCGGTACGTCTCGGCGAGGGCGGACTCCCGGCCCGGTTCGTAGCCCGCCGCCCACTCGTCGAACGCCACCCGCAGCGTGACGCTCACCGTCTCGGCCAGCAGCCGGGCCCGCGGAGCCGCCGCCTCGTCACCCGTGGCAGTGGCCAGCAGCCGCAGGAACCGCTCGCACTGTTCGGCCTCCCGCCGCAGGGCCGCGCCGCGCAACGCCTCGTCCTTGATGACCAGCCGGCGTACGCGCACCATGCGCCGCACGACGTCGGGCCGGCCGGAGCCGAGTTCGCCGAGGACGCCGGCCACGGCGTCCTCCACGTCCCGCAGTGTCGACGTGCCCGCCACGCGCCCGTCGAGCCGGGCGGTGAGCAGCGCCTCGAAGGCACGGTTCGGCCCCAGCGCGGCGTCCTCCTTCGTCGCGAAGTACCGGAAGAAGGTGCGCTGCGACATGCCGACCCGGGCGGCGATGCCGTCCACGGTCGTGCCCTCGAACCCATGCCGCTCGAACAGGTCGAGCGCGGCGTCCTCGATCTCCGACTCCGTGGCCAGCCGACGGCGTTCACGGAGGTCAATCTTGTCAGTCACAGACATTACGTTAGCAGATGCCTAGTTGTCAGTGACTGACACCGGGATGGGTGTGGATCACCCGCGCCGGTGGCGGGCCGCCGGGTGGGAGGCGGGCAGGCGGTCGCCCCGGCCGAACAGCTTCTGGCGCAGCGTGCCCTCCTCGTACGCCGTCTTCAGCAGGCCCCGCTTCTGCAGCACCGGCGCGAGCTGGTCGGCGAAGTCCGTGAAGGTGCCGGGGCTGGTGACGTACGCGAGGTTGATGCCGTCGACGCCGGCGTCCCGCCAGCGCTCCAGCTCGTCGGCGATCCGCTCCGGCACCCCGGCGACCGGCCGCGTCCAGGCGCGCGCCCGCAGCACCTCGCCGAACGTCCAGGTCTTGTCCGGCGCCCCCTCCACCAGCGACCGCACGAAGCCCTGCACGCCGTTCGTGTCGATCTCACCCACCGGGGCGTCGAAATCGACCTGAGACAGATCGAGTTGGAGGGAGCCCGACATGTGCGCGGCGAAGCCCTCCAGGCTCGTGTGCTCCCGGTAGTCGGCGAGCTTGCGCTCCGCCTCCTCCTCGGTGCTGCCCACGATCAGCGTCAGCCCCTGGAAGAAGAGGATGTCGCCGCCCTGCCTGCCGTACGCCACCGCCCGCGCCCGGACGTCCTCCACCTGGGTGCGCGCGCCCTCCGGGGACACGGCCCCGAGGAACACGGCCTCCGCGTTCCGGGCGGCGAACTCCCGACCCCGCTCGGACGATCCGGCCTGGAAGAGGATCGGTGTGCGCTGCGGTGACGGCTCCGAGAGGTGCGGGCCGTTCACACGGTAGAAGCGGCCCTCGTGGTGGACGTCGTGGATGCGGGCCGGATCCGCGTAGACACGTCGCTCACGGTCCCGCAGGACGGCGTTCTCCTCCCAGCTCCCCTCCAGAAGCTGGTAGAGCACGTCCGTGTACTCCTCGGCCCGCTCGTACCGCTCGTCGTGGAGGGGAAGTCCGTCGAGGCCGAGTCCCCTCGCCGCCGACTCCAGATACGACGTGACGACGTTCCACGCGACGCGGCCCTTGGTGAGGTGGTCGAGGGTGGAGAGGCGGCGCGCGAAGTTGTACGGGGGTTCCTGGAGGACCGACTGGGTGAAGGCGAGACCGAGGTGCTCGGTGGCGTGGGCGAGGGCGGCGACCAGGAGCGACGGGTCGTTGACCGGGATCTGGAGCCCTTCGCGCACCGCCGTGTCGCGGGAGCCGCGGTAGGTGTCGTACGTCCCGATGACATCGGCGAGGAAGAGCGCGTCGAAGTACCCGCGCTCCAGGGTCCGCGCGAGCTCCGTCCAGGTCTCCAGGTCGGTGTACGAGGTCTGGCTCGTGTCGTCGCGCACCCACTGGCCGTGGTTGATGTGCGAGACGCAGTTCATGGCGAAGGCGTTGAAGCGCAGCGGGCGGCGGGGCGCGGAGGCGTCGGTCATCGGGTGGCTCCGGCGGTGGTGGTGGGGTGCGGGTGCACGGCGTCCAGCAGGGCTCGGGTGTAGGGGTGCTGAGGGGCGGAGAACAGGTCCTCGGCGGGGCCCGACTCCACGACCCGGCCGTCCTTCATCACGAGGACGTCGTCGCTGACATGGCGTACGACGCCGAGATCGTGCGAGATGAACAGATAGGCCAGGCCGAGGGAGTCCTGCAGCTCGGCGAGCAGGTCGAGGACCTGGGCCTGTACGGAGACGTCGAGCGCGGACACCGGTTCGTCGAGGATCAGGACGGCCGGGCGTGGTGCCAATGCCCGTGCCAGCGCGGCACGTTGGCGCTGGCCTCCGGAGAGGGACAGCGGATGCCGGTCGAGGGTGTCCTCCGGGAGGCCGACCTGTGCGGCGAGTTCGGTCACCCGGCGCGCGGCCTCGTCGGGCGTCGGCACCGGGTGTCCGGGGCGCTTTAGCCGTACGGCGTCGATCAGCGAGCGGCGCACGGTCCAGCGCGGGTCGAACGCGGAGAGCGCGTCCTGGTGCACGAGCTGGATGCCGTGCCGGCGCGGGCGCCGCTCCCGCTCGGGCAGCTCGCTCCACGGTTCGCCGTGCAGGGTGACCGTGCCCGTGTCGGGGCGGGTCAGGCCGAGCGCGATCCGGGCCGTCGTCGACTTGCCCGAACCCGACTCGCCCACGATGCCCAGGGTGCGGCCCGCCGCGAGCGCGAACGACACGTCGTGCACGGCGTCCCGGCCGCCGAAGGCCTTGTGGATCCCGTCGGCCGCGAGCACGGTCCCCTCGGGGCGCTCGCCGGTCCGGCGTGGGGCGGGGGCGGGCCCCGGCGTCAGGCGCGTGCCCTTGGGGTGGCGGGCGGGGTCCGCGGCGAGCAGGGTCCTCGTGTACGGGTGCCGCGGATCCTCCAGTACGGCGGCCGCCTCGCCCTCCTCGACGATCTCGCCGCCGCGCATCACCGCCACCCGGTCCGCGAGCCGTCGTACGACTCCCAGGTCGTGGGTGATGAACAGCAGACCGCGCTCCCGGCTGCGGGCCGCGGCCAGCAGGTCGAGGATCTGGGCCTGGATCGTGGCGTCCAGGGCCGTCGTCGGCTCGTCCGCGATCAGCAGCGGCGGGTCGAGCGCCAGGGCGGAGGCGATCAGCGCACGCTGGCGCAGCCCGCCGGACAGCTCGTGCGGACGCTGGCCGGCGCGCAGTTCGGGGTCCGGGATGCCGACCTGCGTCATCACCTCGAGGACGCGGGCCCGCCGGGTGGCCCGGTCGCCGTAGCCGTGCAGGCGCAGGGCGTCCTCGATCTCCCTGCCGACCGGACGGAGCGGGTCGAGTGAGACGAGCGCGTCCTGGAGCACGAACCCGATGCCCCGGCCGCGCACCCGGCGCCACCGCCGCTCGCCCCATCCGCGTACGTCCTCGCCCTGCCAGGTCAGCCCGTCCGCCGCCACCCGCGCACCGGCACCGGTCAGGCCGACCAGCGTGCGGGCCGTGACGCTCTTGCCGGAGCCGGACTCGCCGACCAGGGCGACGGTCTCGCCGCGCCGCACGGTGAGGGAGACACCGCGCACGACCTCGCGGTCGCCGAAGCCGACGGTCAGATTCCGCGCGGATATCAACGCGTCATGGGTGTCAGGGGCGTTGGAAGTCATTAGCTGCTCCTCACGTCGAGCCACGCCTGCAGACGGCGGCCGAGAACGGTCGTGGACAAGGTGGTCAGGACGATGAACAGGCCCGGGAAGAACGACGTCCACCAGGCGTACTGGAGGAAGGTCCGGCCGTCCGCGAGCATCGCGCCCCACTCCGCCGCCGGCGGCTGCGCGCCGAGGCCCAGGAACGACAGCGACGACGCCCACACCACGGACTGGCCGATGCCGAGAGTCGCGAGGGCGGCCAGCGGCCGCAGCACATTGGGCAGGACGGTCCGCCGCACGACGCGCGCGGGGGAGTGCCCGAGGCCACGCGCCGCCTCGACGTAGCCGGAGCGTACGACGGTGGTCGCCTGGGAGCGGATGAGCCGCGCGTACCCCGCGGCCTCGCCGATCCCGACCGCGATCGCCGCCGTCACCGCACCCGTGCCGAACACGGCGATGAAGAGCAGCGCGAGCAGCAGCCCCGGGAAGGCGAAGAGGACTTCGAGGACCCGGCCGACGGCGAAGTCCACCCGGCGCCCGCCGAGCGCCGCGCCCAGACCCAGCGCGATGCCGAGGCTCAGGGAGATCGCGGTGGCGCCCAGGCCGATGAGGAGGGACTGCCCGGCGCCGTACACGACGCGCGTGTACACGTCGCGGCCGTTCTGGTCCGTGCCGAACCAGTGCTCGGCGGAGGGGGACCGGAAGAACTCCGCGGGCTTGATGCCGTCCGGGGCGTACGAGGTGAGCAGGCCGGGGACGAGCGCGGCGACGACCACCAGGGTCAGGAAGAGGCCGGCGGCGAACAGACCGGGCCGCAGCCGCGTACGGGTACGGGCCGGGGCCAGAGATGTGGTCAGGGCGGTCACGGTCAGATCTCCCGGGGGGTGCGGACGCGCGGGTCGACCACCGCGTACAGCAGGTCGACGGCGAGGTTGACGAGGACGTACACCGTGGCGATGAGCAGCACGATCCCGGTGACGAGCGGCAGGTCACGGGCGATCACCGCGTTCAGCAGCGCCCGGCCGACACCCTGGCGCGCGAACACGGCCTCCACGACGACCTCGCTGGAGAACAGCGCGCCGACCGCCCAGCCGGACAGGGTGAGCGGCGGCAGCAGCGCATGGCGCAGCGCACGCCGGGCGCGCACGGCCCCCGCGCTCATGCCGCGCAGCCGCGCCGACGTGACGAACGGCTGGTCGAGGGCGGTGAGGAGCGCGACGCGCGTCACCTGCCCGAGATATCCGGCGAGCGGCACGGCCAGGGTCAGCGCGGGCAGGATCAGGCCGACGAACCCGGTGCCGCCCGCGACGGGGAACCAGCCCAGGCGGAACGCGAACACGTACAGCAGCACCACCCCGAGCCAGAAGTGCGGAAGGCCAGCGGCGACCGTCTCCAGCCCGGAGCCGAGGGCCCGCCCGACGGTCCCCTTGCCGGTCGACAGGAGGACCACCGCGGCGCCGATCGCCCAGGCGAACAGCAGGGCCAGCGCGGTGAGTTGGAGCGTCGAGGGCAGTTGCTCGGTGATGACCGTGCCCACCGACTCCTTCAAGGAGGTGGACACGCCCAGGTCTCCGGTGAGCAGCCGCCCGAGGTGCTGCGCGTACTGGACGTACAGCGGCTGGTCGAGGCCGTACGCGTGACGCGTCGCGGCGATCGTCTCCGGCGTCGGATTGGCTCCGGAACCGCCGCCGAGCAGCACGAGCACCGGGTCGCCCGGCACCAGATGCAGCGCGAGGAACGTGACCGTGGCCGCCGCCCACAGGACGAGCGCGGCGCCCGCCACGCGGACCAGGATCCGGCGGTACAAGGGAGGTGTCGTCATCGGGAGCTCACCCAGGCGTCGTAGAGGTAGGGCAGGGACAGGGCCGGTTCGAGGGCGGCGCCGCGCACCGAGCCGTGATGCGCGGCGAGGCGGGTCGTCTGCGGGTACAGGGTCAGCTGGTAGGCGCCCGCGGAGATCAGCCGCTGTGCCTCGCCGTAGAGCCTCTGCTGCTCGTCCGGGTCCGTGGTCGCCTGAGCGGCGCGGAACAGCTTGTCGAGGGCGGGGTCCTTCGCGTACGTCGCGTTGGAGTGGATCCCGTTCCTCGCGGCGTACTCGCTGCCGAAGACGGTGTGCAGCACGTCGGGTGTGTTGGTGTTCCAGTAGCCGTCGCGCAGGTCGTACTTCCCCGCCTGGTAACGGGTGTTGACGCTCGCGGCGTCCAGGCGCAGCAGCTTGAGCTGGAAGCCGACGTCCTTGGCGGTGGCCTGGACCTGCTCCATCAGGGCCAGCTGGTTCGGGGTGATGTCCGACTTGAGGAGGACCTCGGCGGTGAGGCGTACGCCGTTCTTGACGCGGTAGCCGTCGCCGTCGCGCTCGCGCCAACCCGCCCGGTCCAACAGGGAGTCGGCCTTCTGCGGGTCGTAGGGCCAGGCGTTCTCGTGCGCGTCCGAGTAGTGCGGCGTCACATAGCTGAGCGGGCCGCCCGCCCGCCGGTACTGGCCGAAGAACACGCTCTTGAGGCCGTCGGCGACATCCGCCGAGTACAGGAACGCCTTGCGGACGCGTAGGTCGTCGAAGGGCGCGCGGGAGGTGTTCAGGGCGAGATTCGTCGGATTGCCCGGGCGGTCGCGCACGACGACCTTCAGCCGGTCGTCGTGCTCGGCGGTCCGCTGGTCCTCCGGCGGCAGCGCGTCGATCACATCGACCTGACCCGACTGCACGGCCGCGAACCGTGTCGCGGGTTCCGGAATGAACCGCCAGATCACCTTGTCCGCGTAGGCCGGTCCACGATGCTTCGCGTACGGCGGCGGCGAGTTGTAGCGCGGATTGCGGACCAGGACGACGTCCGACTGCCGGTTCCACTTCCGCACGATGAACGGGCCGGTGCCGACGGGCGCCGCGCAGTTCGCCTCCTTGCTCCGGGCGAGGGCCTTCGGCGACTGGATGCCGAGGAACGCCTGCGCGAGCATGTTCAGGAACGGCGAGTACGGGCGGTCCAGATGGACGCGTGCCGTGAACGCGTCGAGCACGTCGGTCCGCTGGTAGGGAGCGAGATAGCCGCCCGCCGTACCGGACTGGGTGTCGGGGTCGACCATGTGGTCGAAGTTGGCTTTGACGGCCGCCGCGTCGAAACGGGTGCCGTCGGTGAACCGGACGTCACGGCGCAGGTGGAAGGTGTAGGTCCGGCCGTCCTTCGCGATGTCCCAGGACGTGGCCAGCCACGGCCGGGCCCTGCCCTTGGCGTCGAGTGCGACGAGCGAGTCCAGGACCTGCTGGGCGACGTACGCCTGCGGCATGTCGCCGGCCACATGCGGGTCCAGGCAGGTGGGTTCGCGGTCCGTGGCATAGGTGAGGGTGCCGCCCTGGGCGGGCCGCGCCGTGACGGACGTGGTGGCTTCGCCGGTGCCGCAGGCGGTGGCCAGGAGCAGAAGCGGGAGGGCGAGGAGGAGACGGGAGGGCGGTTTCACGAGGGGACTCCGGGGGTCAGAAGGAGCTCATGGGGGACTCCGAGGGTTCAGAAGAAGCCGTTGAGCGGGGGAGGGGTGCCGTTGAGCAGCCAGTCGCCCGACACCCGCGCCTTGTGCGCGATCGGGTTGTGGGAGGCGACGGTGCGGGCGTTGCGCCAGTGCCGGTCCAGATGGTGCTCGCGCAGCGTGGCCGACGCGCCGCCGACGTCGTAGAGGCGCTCACCCGCGCTCAGCGCGGCGCGGGCGGCGGTCACCTGAGCCTGTGCCACCGTGGCGGCCGCCGCGTGCAGGGCGTCCGGAGCGCCGGTGACGCCGTCGTCGGCGGGGACCGCGAGCGCCGCGTCGATCACGGCGGCGGCGTGCAGCACCACGGCCTCGGCCGCCAGCGCCCCGGCCGCGATGTCGCCGACGGCGAGCTGCACCAGCGGATCGTCAACCGCCGCTTCGACTCCCGCGTGTTGCACGGCGCGGGCCTTCTCCCGGCCGTACGTCACCGCGTCCGCCAGGGCCGCCTTGGCGATCCCGGTGTGCACCGCGGCCAGGAACAGCTGGTAGTACGGGCCCAGATGGGTCCGGCGCTGCCGTCCGGTCGCGTCGACCGCGACCTCGTCGTCGTACGCGACCACGCGCCGCAGGTGCGTCGTACCGGAGGCGGTGGTGCGCTGGCCGAGCGCGTCCCAGTCGTCGACCAGCTCGACGCCCTCGCGCGAGCGCGGCAGCACGACCCGTACACGGCGGTCCTCGTCGTCGAGCGCGATCACGACGACGTGGTCGGCGAAGAGCGCCCCGGTCGAGTAGAACTTCGTGCCGTCCACTCGGAACGCCCCGCCGTCCCGGGTGATACGGGTCCGTATCTCGCCGGGGTGCGCGGTGCCGCGCTCCGACGCGGCGTTGCCGAACAGCTCACCGGCGACGACCACCGGATACCAGCGGGCACGCTCGTCCGCGGTGCCCTGGCTGATGAGCAGTTCCACGAAACCGAAGTGCGGGCGCAACGCCTGCGCCACATTCGAGTCGGCCTCGGCCAGATCGATGACGAGCCGGAAGAGGTCGACGACCGTACCGCCCGCACCACCGTGCTCCCGAGGCACGCGCAACGCGCCGAGTCCGCTGTCGCGCACCAAGTCGACGCTTTTGTAGGGGAGTTCGCGGGCTGCCTCCAGTGACGCGGCGTCGGCGCGGATGCGGTCGAGAAGCTCGGGCGGCGCCGCGGAGAGGGCGTGCGGAGGGACGCGAGAGGGCATGGAGAGGCCTCCGAGAGCGGGGCGGGGCGGCGCGCGTGTCGGCGGACGCGCGGCGGCGGGGCGGAAGACGGCACGGCGTACAGCCGCGGCGAAAAGGGAGGGAGAGAACGCGCGGAGGCGTGCGCGGCCGGGCCCCGACGAAGCGTCGTCGGGGGCGTTCCGGAGTATCAGGAAGGTGACGCGCGACCTACGCGGCGGCGCTGCGACAGACGGCACTCGAGACACGCGACAGATCGACATGACGTCGCTGTGTGAGCATCTGCCGGTCAAACATGATCGACATTGAACCAGACGGCTGTTCTCGCGGTCGAGACGGCTTTGACGAAGCGGCTATCGGGATTCCCTTCCACGGGACACGGCACGGGTGTGCCTGTTGGTGCCGATCAGCGCTGGTTCGGGCCGGTGGATGCCGCGTGGCCGGTAGCCGAGGGCGTCGGAGACACCGGCCAGGTCGGCGAGGTACCAGATGATGGCGAGCCACATCTCGGTGCCCTGCAAGCCGGGTCGGTTCTGCCGCTCGCCCGTGGTGGTGGGGTGCGGGGCGCGGAAGGCGAACCCTTCACCGTCCACCCAGTGCTTCAGCGCGTCGGCGAGCAGTTGCCGTGCCAGGGTGACGATTTCGTCGGCGCGGTAGCCGGTGGTGCGGGTCAGCCACAGGGGATGGGCGATGTCCAGGATGTTGCAGGCGGTCTGCCTGTCCCGGCGGGTGTAGCGCGCGTCGCGGGCGTGCCGGAGCACGGAGTCGACGGTCTGCTCGGGGTAGGGCACGGGCAGACCGTACTGGGCGAACGTGCCGCGGCTCGCGCGGTAGAAGCCGTTGACGACCGGCATCAGGCCGTCCGCGGCACTGGGCGTGCCCCACAGGCCGGTGTGCGGGTCGGCGTGGGTGAGCAGCCATCCGAACAGGGCGTCGAGCGCGCCGGGCTGTTCGCGGACTTCCCTACGGCGGTTCCACATGAGGGCGGTGCCCAGGGTGTCGGCCCAGTCGCCGCAGTACCAGGGGTTCTCCTCCCAGGGCAGGGCCTCCAGATGCTCGACGACGTCACCGGCGGTCAGCGCGGCGACGCTGTGCAGGGGATGCGCGAACTCGCTGCCCAGCAGGTCGAGGGCGTAGCCGACGCACAGGAAGTGGTAGCCGGTCTCCTCGCTGAAGGGGAGCGCGCCTACGGGGCGTTGGCGTCCGTCCTCGTCGAGTGCGCCGACGATGCCGCTGTGGGGGTCCTGCCAGGACCGCAGTCGTGCGATCTGCTCGTCCGCGGACAGGGGGAGCGGGGCGCGTCCGAGAAGCAGGTCGGCGATCTCCACGGCATCGCACTGGGCGCGCACGGTGGGCGGACCGCCGGGAGCGTCGACGAAGAGCCCGCCGCCGTCGGGGCCGGGCACGAAGCAACGGGCGATGACATCGTCGGCCTGGGCGCGGGCGGTGTCCGCGAACGCGGTGAGCCGGCCGGCCAGGTCCGTCGGTGTCCCCTGGCGTCCTGCGGGAGGTGCTCCGCGCCAGCGCAGGACACGGGCGGGGTTGCCGGCGACGACGGCCCTGGCCGGGACGTCCTTGGTCACCACACTGCCCGCTCCGATCACGGCACCGTCGGCGACGGTGATCCCGTCGAGCACCACGACGTGGGAGCCGATCCATACGTCGTCGCCGATCCGGATGCCCTCGGAGGACATCGGCTGCCGGAACACCTCGGTGTCGGGGTCCTCGTAGCCGTGGTTGAAGGCGAGCAGGGAGGTGTGGGCGCCGATGCGGACACCGTCGCCGAGTTCGACGGTGCCGCGGACCACGGCGTAGGGGTTGACGGTGCAGTCACGTCCGGTGCGCAGCGTGCCGGTCAGGTAGGCGCCGGCCGCGATGTAGCTGCGGGGTCCGAGCCGGAGCCCCTCGTTCTGGACCGCGGCCAGCGGGGAGATGTAGCAGTCCTCGCCGATGCCGTACTCGTCGCCCGCCTCGCACAGCGTCCGCTGGAAGCGGTGCTGCCGGGCGCGGTCGTCGGCGGTGGCCTGTTTCCAGTAGTGCCAGGGCGAGTAGTCGAACAGGGCGGGTGCGGCGGGGTCGTTCGAGTCCGTCATGGGGTTCGTGTCCCTTCGGGTCCTGCAAGGTCATGTTCTCCGACCCGCCGATGACGAAAACCCCGCTGTGCGCAGAGGGCGCCCGGCGGCGGTTCGGGTCAGACCCTCTCCCGCGTCCACACCCGACGCCCCCGGCTCCCGGCGGCGTCGACACGGACCGTGCGCGCGTCACGGCCGACATGGGCGTTCATCGCCGACCGCAGCCGGTGCCGGAAGGTGAACCCCGGGGCCGGTCCCGCCTTCGCGGACCGCTCCCGTACGTCGGCCTTCTTGCACAGCACGTCCCACACCCGGTCCGGGCACTCCCCGCGCCGCCAGAGGAAGTCGCAGTACGGGATGTGCGCGATCTCCAGGTTCAGCCAGCCGTCCTTCTTCAGTACGCCCTCCCACTCGGACGGGCGGAGCTTCAGATAGCCGCGCGGCCGGTCGGACTTGTTCACGCTGGTGATGCCGAGCACGCGGACGAAGCCCGGGGTGCGCTCCAGCACGACCACCGGACGCTCCTTGTAGGTGTTGTCGTCGTGGGTGAGCTCGGCCGTCCACACATCGCCGACGGCCGGTGGCCAGGACGTCACTCCGGGCGGCGCGGGCCGGGCCGGCGGCCCGGCCCTCAGCCAGCGCACCAGACGGACGGCCGCGGCCACCGCGCAGCCGGCGGACAGCGCCACCAGCGACCACCACAGGACCGCGAGCAGCAGCGTCCCGGCGGTGGCGTCGTCCGGGTCGGGCGCGAGGGTGCCGCCGGTGTGGTGGATCCAGTACCCGGTGACGACGGCCAGGAGCGCCCTCCACATGGCCGTCCGCAGCAGGACCAGCGGGAAGTAGCCGTGGTCCACGGCCCGCAGCAGACCCAGTACCGCTGCGGTCGTCGCGTAGACCACGGTCACTCCGGCCACGACCTGCTTGTCGACCTGGGTCTCCAGCGGTGCCATGACACCCGCCACCACGCAGCAGAGGCCGACCGCGCGTGCCGCGATCAGGATCCTGCTCCCTTTGAGCCGCGCGGGCGCCACCATCCGCACCATCGGCCGGGCCACCAGTACGCACAGCACTAGCAACGCGACACATATCCAGGTGTTCCTGTCGCTGGTGAAGCCGACGCGGAGCACCGGAAACATCAGCACCCACATCACCCAGGAGCCGACCCCCACCGCCAGCGGCGCCCCGCCCGCGTACTCGGACGTCTGCCGCTTCGACCTCAGCCGTGGCTGCTGCGTCCCTCCCATCAGCGGCGTACTCAGACACACCAGCAGTACGGCCCCCACCAGAATCCCCTGCACGGTCCCCCCGCTCTCATCGCTCGGAGCAGCATGGCCGTGCCACAGGCCTGCACGACGTCGTTTCGCCCTTCCGAACCCAGGCGCCGGGCGGTCTGGTAAATGCGCCCCGACAGACAGTGATGCGCGACTACTCTTTGTCGCATTGAACGGGCCGTCTCATGGAGCCGGCCCGTTCACCAGGGGGGGCGGAGGACGTGCATGCTGCTGGAGCGATACCAACTCCAGGAAGTCTGGGAGGAGTACGACAACACCAGGTACTGGCGGGCCTTCGACGAGGAAACCGACTCGGAGGTGTTCGTGCAGGAGCTGCGGCCTCGCGCCGCCCCGGCGCGGGACCGCAGGCCCACCAAGGAGTCGTTCGGCCTGCCGGGAGAGCTCAAGCGCCAGGTCCGTGTCCTGCCGACGGCCGAGCGGCAGCACCTGCTGAACGTGCACGACGTCGTGGAACACGCGGGGTCCCTGTGGATCGTGATGGATCCCGTGCAGCCCCTCTCCTTGCATCATCTCCTGCGCCAGCAGGGCAGATTCGGCCCGGCGGGAGCGGTACACATCTGCGCCGAACTGGCGGAATCCCTCGCGGAGTTACACAGCTCCGGCCTTGTCCACGGCCAATTCGATCCGCGTAACGTCTTCTTCCGCCCGGACCAGACCGCGGCGCTCGCGGGATACGGTCTGACCACCGATCCGCTCGGCGACGGCGGCCCATGGGTACGCCCTTGGCGCCCAGGATCCCCCTACACGGCGCCAGAGCAGGCCAAGAGCCGCGACGTCCCGCCACGCCCCAGTCGGGCGGGGGACCTCTGGGCTCTGGGGATGACGCTGTACGAGCTGGCACACGGCCCCGCGGTGGGCCGCCGCGTTCTGGCCGCGAGCCCGCTGCGGGCGCTGCCGGACTCCCGGCCGCCTCGCGTCCGCGGTGAACGTGAGCTCACCCTCCTGCTCCGCATGCTGCTGGCACCGCACCCCGGCGCCCGCAGCTCCGCCGATCCCGCCGTGGTGTCCCTGCGCCGCCTGGCACAGAGCCACGCACCGCCGCCCAGCGGACACTGGGCCGTACCCAGCCGATTCCGCCGCCCGTTCGGCCAGCGCGTGCGGGACGCCCTGCTCAAACTGGGGGCCCGGGTCACCTCACGGCTGGTGGCAGCCGTTCTCGTCGCCGTACTGGCCACCATGCTCGGCATCCACCTCGCGGGGAAGTCGCAGGCCCACGGCTGGTGGGGCTTCGTGCTCCAGGGCGTGGTCATCGGCGTCGCCTACGCCCTCGTGACGCTCGGGGCACAGGGCGCCACACACGTCTGGGCCTACTACGTCGAGTGGCGCCGCCGACGCCGCGGCACACCAAGTCCGTTGCCCCCCGCCCCCTCTCCGCCGTCACCCCCGGCGGCGCTCGCGGCATCGCCGCCGCAGGTTCCGGAGTGCACCCCGCGCCTGACGGTGCGCGACCGGCGAGGAGTCACCGTGGGACGGCCCGTGCGGTTGGACTTCACCCTCGACGTACCCGAGGGCCACCCCTGGCACCTGCCCGTCGGCAGGCCCGCCGAACTCGTGCTCCTCGCGCAGGCCCACACGGCGGCGACCGTGACGCCACCCGCCGTCGGATACCGGGTGGCGCCCGTGGAGCGGGCGACCTTCCGCTTCACCGCCCACGAACCGGGGCACCATCATCTGCGCCTGACGGTGTACGACCGGCACCACGGTCTGGTGCTGCAAGAGCTGGACGCGACGATGGAGGTCGACGCGTCCGGATCACTCGGTTCCGTCACCCCCCGCACGCTGGAGCCGTGAGTCCTTGGACGACGACCGCATCCCCCTCACCGCGAGACGGAACGCGTCCCAGGGCTATCGGCGCCTTCCCGAACCGCCCGTCAGCGAACACAAGGACCTCGTCGTCGTGCTGCGCTGCCCGCCCGGAGCGCAGCGGACCACGATCATCATGTGGGGCAAGAAGCTCCAAGAGCCGCGCACCGGAATGCACACGGTGGAGCTGGCCAAGGGACGGGCGGACCTCACGGCGCAGTGCGCCCAGTTGATCGCGGAGTGGCAGCGCTTCGTGGACTACGAGCCCAGCACGACGGAACGACGAACGAGGGAGGCGCCCTACACGCATGTGGCCGACCTCAGCGGCCGGCCGGACGGGGAAGTGGAGGAAAACGTCGCTGAGCTGGCCTGGCACGGTGCTCGCTTTCTCACCCGGCTCCTCGAAGGCCATGGGCGAGTGGCGTCCTTCCGGGACCAGCTCCTGGCCCTCCTCCGTCACCAAGACCTCCGCATCCGCTTCGACTCGGACGTGGCCATACCCTGGCAGATGCTCGCCCTGCCCAGCGGTCCCGAGACAGCGGATCCGCCCCGTGAAGGCGACGCGTTCCACAGGTTCTTGGGACACCGCCATCAGATCGAGACGACATCACCCGACACCTACGACATGGCCTACTGGTACGAGGGAATTCGTTCCGAGCATGTGAGCAGCATCAATGCGAACGAGAGCCTGATGGAAAAGGTCCCCAAAGCCAAGGACCTCGCGGACCTCCTCGCGCGGCGGACCCGGGTCACGGAGCGCTTCACGCGCGCACAGTTGTTGAAGGACTTGAGGAAGCCGGTCCTCGACGAGGACATCATGTACTTCTTCTGCCACGGCGGTTACGAATTCCAGGGCGGTCACTCCTGGCACAGCCTGCGACTGAGTGACCCCGCACCCCTCGATCCCGACCATATCGACGGCTACCGATCGCAATTCACCGAGAGCGCACAGGACTCCCCGGTGATCTTCCACCCTCTCGTGCTGCTCAACGTCTGCTCGTCCGGTGCGCCGGGAAATGACGGCAGCCTGCGCTTCGCTTCCGTCTTCGTCAAACACGGAGCGGTAGGAGTCCTGGCCCCGCACATCAGCATGCCTCAGAATTTCGGCGCCGAATTCGCCCTGAAGTTCCTCGAACACTACGTCGTGGAACGGCGACGGGCCGGTGAAGCGGCGCAGAACTGCGTCCACTGGTTCGCCAAGACCTACCGCAACCCGCTCGCCCTGGCGTACAGCCTGTGCTGCGGACTCGACACCCGGCTGCCCGCGACCACGGAAGAGGCCAGCACCGCATGAGAAGACGTTTCGCTCGGCTCGGGCATCCCGCCACGGAGGCGGCCTTCGTCACCGTCGACCTCGACAAGGACGGATGGCTGCTTTCCCCCGAGGGCGACCCCGTACGGGCCGACGGGCTCCACGATCATTTCGCCGACCGGCTCAAGCCGCCCGATTGGGCCACCGACATCATCGTCTACGCCCACGGCTGGCAGACCAGTCCGGCCAACTCGCTGCGGAACGCTCAGCGACTGCTGCACCTGATGCACCAGCAGCGTGCCGTGCGGAGAAGGCTCTATCCCCGACTCGGTGACGACTACGCGCCGTGGACCGTCGTAGTGCGCTGGCCCTCTTCCTCGCCACTGTCGCGCAGCGGCTACAACAGGATCCGCGACCGGGCCCACGCGATGAGCGTCGGCGGCGGATACGCCTCCCATGTGCTGGGGCACCTCCTGGGCTATCTCGACGGCCGCCGCGGCGATCCGCGGTCCGCCACCCTGCGGACCGCGGACGGTCAGTACCTGCATCTGGTCGGCCACTCCTTCGGCGGCCGCTTTCTGTGTGAGGCGGTCACCTGGGCGGCGGGAAACGCGGACGGCGGAAAGCTGGGATGGAGCGTCCCCACGCACCCCGCGCGTCCGTTCACCGTCGACTCCCTGACCGTCTTCCAGATGGCGGCGCCCGTATCGGCCTTCGACGCGTTGTTCGAGCAGTTGCGACCCGGCCCGCTCGGCCATGTCTCGCCCGTCGGCGGTCCCTTGGTCTTCACGCACTCACGCCATGACAGGGCCACCGGGTACTGGCACCTGCGCAAAGAGGGCGCACCCGGCATCGGGCACTCGGGGATGCGGCTGACCGGCGAAACTCCCGGGATCGCTTCGAGCGATGTGTGGCGGACGCGGCTGCTGCCGGCCGACACGCCCTACCCTCGCCTCTCCCTGGACCACGTCTTCGTCAACGTCGACGCCGGCTGGCTCTTCCGGAGCAGCCGTCTCAACCCCGTGGGCGCGCACTCCAACTATTTCCACCCGGAGTCCGCTCATCTGCTGCTCAGTCTGGCCGACCTGTCCCGCCCGGAACCGGCTGCCGAGCCCCTCGCGCCGCGGAGCGCCAAGTCGTAGGCGCTCAGCAGGGAGTGGTCGCATGGCCAGAGCGTGGGGGTGGGGCGGGGGCGACGGAATCGCCCAGGGCCTGGGTCCGCTGCCGTCGGGCGTGTCTCACGCGGGCGTCGGCGGCACCCGGACGTCCGCCGGTAGCTCCGCGTCCTTCGCCTTGTCCCCGGCCGGCAGCTGGTCGGCGTACCCGGCCTCGGTCCACACCAGTTTCTTGAACTGCTCCGGGGTGAGGACCCCCTGCCACGGCGTGCCGCCCGGGCAGAACACCGAGGAGCAGTCGGAGCAGTGGTACGCCGGCCGCCACAGGCGCTCCGCACGGGGGTTTCCGGCCTCGGCGGCGTCCTTCTCGCGCCTGTCGTCGCGCACGACCACGAAGGTCCCGAAGAAGCAGACCAGGGCGAGCAGCGCACCGCCGATCGTGTACAGCGGCTTGTCCTGCTGGAGGCCCATGAAGACGAGGGCGATGCCGATACCGGTCAGCACCATGCCCTCCGCGAAGTGCATGCATCCGTCGCCGGTCTTGTCCGGTCCGGGCGCCAGCCGTCCGTGCAGGTCGTCACGCAACGCGCCCTTGCCGCCGCGCGCCTGCTCGACCGTCCGCACCTCGGCACCGCCGCACCCCGGACACACCACCCTGACTGGCCCTCCGGCCGCCTCGATCTCCATGCTGATCAGCTTATCGACGCCCGGACTTGGGGACGGCGGGCCCCCGACCCCTCAACGCGTGAGGCGGGTCAGAGTGACCCCGTTCGGGAAGGCGGTGCGCTCGGCGGTGTCGAAGACGGTGGGGTCGAAGGGGCCGTCGAACACCGGGATTCCGGCACCGGCGACGACCGGATAGGTCTTGATGAGCAGCTCGTCGATCTCGGGCAACAGGGCGCCCGCGAGCCGGCCGCCCCCGCAGAGCCAGATGTCCAGTCCGGTGCCCGCTTCGCCCTTGAGGTCCCGGACGAGGGCGAGTGGGTCGCCCGGCACGACGGTGACGGCCGGGTCGGTGTGCGGCCCGAGGGTGCTGGACACCACGTACTGGCGCAGATGCGCGTACGGGCTGGTGATCCCGTTGTCGAGGGAGACCCGGTAGGTGCCGAGGCCCATGACGACGGTGTCGAAACGCCGGTGGGGCGCGTCGGCGACGCCGGCGGCGGCTCGAAAGGCGGTCGGGACGGTCTCCGGGTACAGCGCGTTGACCCAGGTCGAGTAGGCGGTTGCCTGCCGCTCGTCCCCCTGCGGGAAGAAGTCGAACTCGCCGCCGGGGCCGGCGATACGGCCGTCGAGCGAGACGGCGATGTAATACACGAGCTTGCGCATAAAGCCCCCGCCATGCGTAGTACTCTGATTGAAGTGGTGTGAACGTAGTACTACATATGGAGTGGTGTCAATGGTGAGACGGAACGACCAACGGCGCGCGGCCCTCGTCGACGCGGCGATCGAGGTGCTGGCACGGGAAGGCGCACGCGGTATGACCTTCCGGGCCGTGGACGCCGAGGCCGCCGTTCCCGTCGGCACGGCGTCCAACTACTTCGCCAGCCGCGACGACCTGTTCACTCAGGCCGGCGCCCGCGTGTACGAGCGGCTCCAGCCCGACGAGGCCACGATCGCCCGCCAGCGGGCGGCCGGCCGCGACCGGGAGACTTATGCCCAGCTGATGCGCGAACTCGTCGGCCGCATCGCCTCGTTCCGCACCGGCTACCTCGCCCTGCTGGAGCTTCGCCTCGAGGCCACCCGCCGCCCCGAACTGCGCAAGGTCCTCACCGAGCGCGTCCGCGCCGACGTCGACGCCAACATCGCCTACCACGAGGCGTCCGGCCTCCCCGGCGACGCCGTCGCCGTCAAGCTGCTCATGCTGACGCTGAACTGGCTGATCGTCGAGCAGCTCACCCTGCCGGACGTCTTCACGGAGGCGGAGCGCGAGCAGTTGGTCGCGGCCGCGGTGGAGCGCATCGTGGCGGCGGAGTAGGGGACTGGGGGACAGACGGGCCGAGCGCGGTGAGCCGGCCAGCTTGTTCGGCTGGTCGGACATTGTTCGAAACCTATTGACGCTGCCCTGGGCGTCGCCTGAGACTCTCGCCACACACGTCACCTGCGTGTAACACGGCAGGCCCACGGCAAGAGCTTGCCGTCGCCCCGTCGGCTCCGCGTTCCGCCTTGTCCGTCATCAGCCATGCCTCAGCAGGGAACCCCGACATGACGCACGTCGCACGATTCGTACGACTTCGCAGCCGCGCGAGACGCCGGGCGGGCCAACTCGCCGGACTGACCGCCGCGTCGATGCTGCTCACCCTCGCCGGACCCACCGCTTCCGCACAGGCGACACCGGAGGCCCCCGCGGCCCCGGCGGCCGAAGCCGCGGACATCACCGACGGCCTGGCCCTGTGGTACAAGCTCGACGCGGGCTCCGGCGGCACCGTGACCGACGCCTCCGGCAACGGCCGGAACGGCACGGTCAACGGCACCGCCGACTGGTCGGCGTCCGGTCAGGGGCTCGCCTTCAACGGGTCCGACACCTACATCAAGGTGCCGGACGACGTCATGAAGGGCATGGACGCGATCACCGTCTCCATGGACGTACGGATCGACACCGCCCAGAGCACGCCCTACTTCCTCTACGGCTTCGGCAACACCAGCGCGGGCAGCGGCAACGGCTACCTGTTCACCACCGGCAACTCCTTCCGCACCTCCCTCGCCACGGGCAACTGGTCGACCGAGCAGACCACCAAGCCCTCCGACTCCCACAACCTGACCCGCGGAGTGTGGAAGCACATCACCTACGCCCAGACCGGCTCCACGGGCGTGCTCTACGAGGACGGCGTCGAGGTCGGCCGCAACACCTCGGTCACCACCACGCCCGGCGCCATCGGCTCCGGCACCACCAAGGCCAACTACATCGGCAAGTCCGTCTACGACGGCGACAAGCTCTTCAAGGGCCGGATACGCGACTTCCGTGTGTACGACCGGGCACTGGACGGCTCGGAGGTCGAGCAGCTCTCCCTCCCCGTCGCCACCCAGGGCGTCGCCGACGACAAGGACGCCCTCAGCCTCGGCGACACCAGCGGCGTCACCTCCGACCTGGACCTGCCGAAGACCGGCCCGGCCGGCGGCTCCGTCATCAGCTGGGACAGCGACAACCCGTCCGTGGTGTCCGGCACCGGCAAGGTGACCCGCCCCGAGGCCGGTTCACCGGACGGCCGGGCCACGCTCACGGCGACCCTGAAGAAGGGCGCCGTGACCGGCACCAAGCCCTTCGACGTCACGGTCCGGCCGGCGCTCGACGACGCCGCCGCCACCCGCGAGGCCGCCGAGGCGCTCACGGTCCACAATCTCGACGACGCACGCGGCAACCTCACCCTGCCCAAGAGCGGCATGTACGGCACGTCCGTCACCTGGTCCTCCGCGAAGCCGGACGTCGTCTCCGCCGACGGCGGGGTCCACCGCCCCGCGCACGGCGACGGCGCCACCACCGTCGAACTGACCGCCACCGTCGCCAAGGGCGACGCCAAGGCGTCCCGCGTCATGACGGCCAAGGTGCCCGAACTGCCCGCGGACGCGGCCCTCAAGGGCTACATGTTCAGCTACTTCACCGGCGAGGGCACCTCGGACGGCGAACAGCTCTACGCCGCCCTCAGCAAGGGCGACGACCCGCTGCACTGGCGTGAACTGAACGACGGCAAGCCGGTCCTCACCTCCACGCTCGGCGAGAAGGGCCTGCGCGACCCCTTCATCATCCGCTCCCCGGAGGGTGACAAGTTCTACCAGATCGCCACCGACCTCAGGATCTACGGCAACGGCGACTGGGACGCCTCCCAGCGCACCGGCAGCAAGTCCATCATGGTCTGGGAGTCCACCGACCTGGTGCACTGGACGAACCAGCGCCTGGTCAAGGTCTCACCCGACAGCGCGGGCAACACCTGGGCGCCGGAGGCGTTCTACGACGCCGAGCGCGGCGAGTACGTCGTCTTCTGGGCGTCGAAGCTGTACGACAACGCCGACCACTCAGGTGACACGTACAACCGCATGATGTACGCCACCACCCGCGATTTCCACACCTTCAGCGAACCCAAGGTCTGGATCGACCGCGGCTACTCGGTCATCGACTCCACGATGATCCGGCACGACGGCACGTACTACCGCCTGTCCAAGGACGAGCGGAACAACTCCTCCTCCACCCCCAACAGCAAGTTCATCTTCCAGGAGAAGAGCGACTCGATCCTGAACCCGTCCTGGACCCCGGTCGCCGAGGGCATCGGCAAGGGCGCCATGAACGCCGCCGAGGGACCGCTGGTGTTCAAGTCCAACACCGAGGAGAAGTGGTACGCCTTCCTCGACGAGTTCGGCGGCCGCGGCTACATCCCCTTCGAGACCACCGACCTCGACTCCGGCACCTGGACCCCCTCCACCGGCTACGACCTGCCCGCCAAGCCCCGCCACGGCACCGTGCTGCCGGTCACCCAGGCCGAGTACGACCGGCTGCTGCGCGCCTACCAGCCCGACCAGATCGTGAAGAGCGTCGAGGACGTGTCGGTCAAGACCCGGGTCGGCGACGCCCCGGTCCTGCCGGCCACGGTGATCGCCGAGTACGCCGACGGCGTCAAGCGTCCGGTCGCGGTCACCTGGGAGGACGTACCGGCGTCGAAGTACGCCCAGGCCGGCACCTTCACCGTGACGGGCAGCCTGCCCGACGGCACCGCGATCCCCGTCCGGGCCGCCGTCACCGTGTCCGAGGAGGGACCGGACATCCCGGCCGACCTGCTCCTGCACTACGACTTCGACGAGACGGGCGGCAGCATCGCCCGCGACTCCAGCGGGCACGGCCACCACGGCACCTACGTCCGCACCCCCGACTTCGGCACCGGCGTCGAGGGCGGCTCGTTCAAGATGTCCGGCGACGCGTCGAGCTCGCCGTACGTGAAGATCCCGGGCGGGGTGCTGAAGGACGCCGACAGCGTGACGGTGTCGACGTACGCCAAGTGGAAGGGCGGCAGCAGCTTCCAGTGGCTGTTCGGGCTCGGCCCCGACAGCGACAAGTACCTGTTCGCCACCCCGTCCAACGGCGGCTCCAGCCTCTACTCGGCCATCACCAAGGCGAGTTGGTCGGCGGAGTCGAAGCTGACGGCCGGCTCCCAGCTCACGCCCGGCCAGTGGCGGCACGTCACGGTTACGCTGAACGGCGCCACCGGCGCGATGGTCCTCTACGCCGACGGCATCGAAGCGGCCCGCACGACGACCACCATCAAGCCCTCCGAGCTGTACAGCGCGGCCAAGGACTACAGCGGCTACATCGGCCGCTCCCTGTACGCGGCCGACCCCTACTTCGGCGGCGAGGTCGACGACTTCCGCGTCTACGACCGCGCCCTCACCGGCACCGAGGTCATGAAGCTCAGCGGCAACACGGCGGGCATCGCCAAGGTGACGCACCCGCAACTCAAGGTCGACGCGATGGTCGACAACGCGGGCGGCACCATCACCCTGCCGATGAAGAAGGGCACCGATCTCACCGCCCTGGCACCGGAGTTCACACTCGCCGAGGGCGCGACGATCAGCCCCGCCTCCGGCAGCGTGCGTGACTTCACCAAGCCGGTGACGTACGAAGTCACCGGGGCGGACGGCAAGAAGCGCACCTGGAAGGTCTCGGCGCTCATCATGAAGACCCCGGTCCTGCCGGGTCTGAACGCCGACCCGGACATCGAGCGCTTCGGCGACACCTTCTACATCTACCCGACGACCGACGGCTTCGAGGGCTGGAGCGGCACACAGTTCAAGGCCTACTCCTCCACGGACCTGGTCCACTGGAAGGACCACGGTGTCATCCTCGACCTGGGACCGGACGTCAGCTGGGCGGACAGCCGGGCCTGGGCGCCCACGATGACCGAGAAGGACGGCAAGTACTACTTCTACTTCTGCGCCGACGCCAACATCGGCGTCGCCGTGTCCGACTCACCCACCGGACCGTTCAAGGACGCCCTGGGCAAGCCGCTGCTGAAGGCCGGTGACTTCCGCGGCCAGATGATCGACCCGGCGGTCTTCACCGACGACGACGGCAAGAAGTACCTCTACTGGGGCAACGGCCGCGCCTACGTCGTCCCGCTCGGCGACGACATGACCTCCCTCGACACCTCGAAGGTCACGGACATCACCCCGAGCGGCTACAACGAGGGCACCTTCGTCATCAAGCGCAAGAGCACCTACTACTTCATGTGGTCGGAGAACGACACCCGGGACGAGAACTACCGCGTCGCCTACGCGACCGGCCCCTCGCCCACCGGCCCGTGGACCAAGCAGGGCGTGATCCTGGAGAAGGATCTCTCCCTCGGCATCAAGGGCCCGGGCCACCACTCCGTCGTCCATGTCCCGAACACCGACGACTGGTACATCGCCTACCACCGCTTCGCCATCCCCGGCGGCGACGGCACCCACCGTGAAACCACCATCGACAGGCTGGAGTTCGACTCCGACGGCCTGATCGAGAAGGTCGTCCCGACCCTCGGCGGCATCGACCCGGTCACCGTCGTCCACGCCGGGCCGGACGCCACCGGCACCGAGGGAGAGCCGATCACCCTCACCGGCTCCGTCACCGGGGCGGGCACCCCCGAGTGGACCGTCCAGGACGGCGCCCCCTGCACCGTCAAGACCCCCACGGCGGCCCGCACGACCCTCACCTGCACCGACGACGGCACCTTCCGGGTCACCCTGACCGGCGGACGCGGCACCGACACCGCGACCGTCAAGGTCGCCAACGCCGCCCCGACCCTCACCTCCGCCAAGGGCCCCGGCTCGCCCCTCCCGGTCGGCAGGACCGCCGTCGTCACCGCCTCCTTCGACGACCCGGGCACGGCCGACCGCCACACCTGCACCGTCGACTGGAAGGACGGCAGCCGCCCGACGACCGGCAGGATCACCGACTCCGGCTGCCGCGCCACCCACGTCTACGACGACGCGGGCATCCACCGCCCGGTGATCACCGTCACCGACGACGACAAGGGCACGGCCACGACCACCCTTCCGGAGCTGATCGTCCACGACCGCGCCGCCGGCCCCGCCACCGGCACCGGAACGCTCACCTCCCCGGCCGGCGCCTACCCGGCCAAGCCGGGGCTGACCGGAAAGGCCGCCTTCACCCTGCGCGCCCAGTACCGCAAGGGCGCCGCCACCCCCACCGGCAAGGCCACCTTCACCTTCGGCCCCGCCCGACTCACCCTCCACTCGACCGGCTCCGACTGGCTCGTGGTCAACAACTCCCAGGCCGTCTACCAGGGCACCGGCACAGTGGGTGGCAAGCCCGGCTACACCTTCCGCCTCACCGCCACCGACGGCCCGGACACCTTCCACATCAAGATCTGGAAGAAGTCCACGGGCGATGTCCTCTACGACAACCAGACCGGCACCAGGACGAAGGGCACCATCACCATCGGAAACCAACGCCACTAGGTCGGGCCGGGGCCTGCTCCGGCGCCTGACTTGTGGTGCTGGAAGAACGGTTCTGGGATCCCGGGCAAGAAGATGTGCGACGGGCGCTCGAGGGTGTAGCGAGCCCTCCCCGCTCAATGAGGCTGGCTCAGCGTTCCTCGGTGCGCCCGGCATACACGAGGTAGCGTCCGCGTACGCCCGGCCCCTTCGGCGGGGCCGGACGGGCAGGGGGGGGCACCGCGACCGGGTGGCGAGACGGACAAGTTCGGGAACCGCTACGAGGGAGCCTGGACGATCAGACATGCCCTGTACGTGCTGCTGGGCTCGGGCACGTCGCTCCGAGTGGAGCCCGCGGGGCCGCTTGGTGAGGGTGTTGAGTTCGTCTACCGGCAGACAAGGGAGTGTGGGAGAGCCTGCGTTTCCACAGCGGAGTGCGGGCCGCGTTGGGGCTCATCGAGATGACGCCGCTCGATGAGCGCGGTGAGGGAGCAGCAGAGATTTCCTCGGCGGACACTGCCGTGGCAAGGCCCCGGATCTCTTCGGAGGCCCGGGGCCTGTGCCGTCACACCCGCTGCTCGCAGACACGCTCACGGGCGATTGGCAGCCGATTGACCAGCGACTCATCCGCGCTACGGCGGTGGATGGACGCAAACTCTTGCCGTGACCCGGAAGAGCGGTCGAAGTGCGGTGCCGACGCGTGGCTGTGGCCGTCGGGGCAGAAGGCGACGCCCCCGACCCGCAGTATCTTGTGCCCAGTCGCTCCCATGGGGCCGGGTCGGCGGGCTTGGGGCGGGTCTCAAGCCCGCTGATTTCGTCGGGCGGTTGAGTATGTGGTGGCACTGGAGAGGCGTTCCCTGCTCGGTTCAGTCGGCGCCCGCAGCCTGTGCGGTGACCAGCGCATCGACCCGGCTGCGATACGCCCCCACCAGGTTGTCCCCGTCCGTACCGGGAAGCCCGTCCGTGCCGGTCCCGATCGACTGCAGGACCGCGTCGGCCCGGGACTGGAGGTCCGCCAACTCCGCTGCGGTGTGCGGGTACAACAGGTTGAGCCCGCGCTTGTCGCCGTCCGACAGGTTCTGTCCAGTACCGGCCGGCGCGCAACTGCTCGGGTTGGACTTGTAGAAGAACGCCGGGAACCGGTACAGCATCACGGACTGTGAGTCGAAAGGCCCGGCGACGACATCCGGGTCGTCCTCGGTGCGAAGGTTGTGATCCACCTTCGCACGAGGCCATCGGTTCGGCTCCCCCGCGAGGTAGGTGTAGATGCCGGGGCGTCGGCCTTGAGCGTCCGCCACGAAAACACCGTCTCCATCCTGTGTGGGAACATATCCGGCCTCATCGTCCCAACGGAACTCGTCCTCGCAGGTGCCACGCATGTTCTGGTGGGAGTGGTGGAATCCCAGTGCGTGCAGGAACTCATGGCGCACGGTGCCCTCCCACTGGGCCGGCCTGTTCACCGCGTAGCGCCCGAGGTTCAGGCTGCGCTGGCCGGGATTGCCCCCCACTGGGCCACCTGTCGAGCCGATGGTGCGATCAGTGCTGTCCGTGCCGACCAGGGAGAAGTAGCCGCCCATGTCGAAGCTGACTCGGATCTCGGCGGCGAAGGCGGTGTCGGCCGTGGTCCATCGCCGGAACGTTCCTGTCGCCTCGTCATGGCCGAAGTCGAGTTCAAGGTTGCAGGCGTCGGTGATCTGTGACGTCGCTCCTGCGATATCCGCGTGCAGTTGTTCGTCTCCGTCGAGAAACGCGACTCGCACGGTCGAGCCGGGCGTCCATCGCGCGATGTCGGTGACAAGGAACTCCAGGCCACCGCCGGCCGAGGCACGCCTCCAATGATCCCGTACTTCGATCGCCGCGACGACGTCATCCGGGAGAGATTCGAGTTCCATGGCAGGTCCTTTCGCATCACATTCGAAAGAGTCCCCCGACCGCTATGCCGATGAATGGGCCGCTCGGCTCGAAGCGCGAGCGTGTCACCAACGGAAGCCCATAGTCCAGTATGGTCCGAATGGTGTTGCTATGCGAATCTATTGCCGCTCTAGGTAGTTCGACATTCACCGGAGCCGCTCACGTGCACGAATGCGGCATTCGATTTTGATCATGTCGCGGTCCGTGGCCCAAGTCGTCGAGTGCGGGCCTGGTCAGCTGTCGACGTCGCACCCCTCGGCTTGTGGACTGCTCCCAGCGGATATGTCGGCCCGCCCAGCGCTACGACGAGGTGGGCAGCTGCGGGGAGCGGAGCACGAGCAGGGTGATCTCGCTGGGGGCGAAGACGCGGAAGGGCGGGCCCCAGAAGCCGGTGCCGCGGCTGGTGTAGAGGAGGGTGCGGGGGCCGTGGTGGCTGAGGCCGGCGAGGGCGGGCTGGTCGATGCGGACCAGGTGGTGGAAGGGCCAGATCTGGCCGCCGTGGGTGTGGCCGGAGAGCTGGAGGTCGATACCGACGGCCGCTGCCCGGTCGATGAACTTGGGCTGGTGGGCCAGGAGCAGGACGGGGTGGTCGGGGTCGGCGCCGTTCAGGGCTCCGTCGAGGTGGGCGCCGTGGCCTGCCAGGCCGGAGGACTCGGCGGTGACGTCGTCCACGCCCGCGACCACGAGGGTGTCGCCTCCGCGTTCGAGCAGCAGATGGCGGTTGCGCAGCGGCTCCCAGCCCAGCTCGTCCATCAGGTCGACCCAGCCCTGGGCCTCGCTGTAGTACTCGTGGTTGCCGGTGACGTAGACGCGGGCCCGGGTGGCCCGCACGGTGCCGAGCGGGGCGGCCTGGGCGCGGCGGCGTTCGGCCGTGCCGTCCGCGATGTCGCCGGTGTGGCAGACCAGGTCGGCTTCCAGGGTGTTCACGGTCTCGCACACCCGGGCCGACCAGCGGGCGCGATCGAGTGGGCCGTAGTGCGTGTCGGTGATGAGGACGACGCGGGTGCCGTCCAACCCGGCACCCAGCCGTGGCAGTTGCACGTCGAGTCGGCGCACGCGTGGCACGCGGCGGGCCTCGGCGTACCCCCAGGCGAGCAGTACAGCGGTGACGCCGAGGACGGCCCAAGTGACGATGCGGGCCCGGTCCTGACCCTCGCCGACGCCGGCCACGGCCAAGGCGAGCCGCAGGAAGACGCCGAGCAGAACGGACCAGGTGAACAGAACCCAGCTCGTGCCCAGCAGGGTGTCACCGACGATCGCCGCCCGGTCCTGCTGGCGCCGGCCGTGGCCACGCGCCATCGCGAGCGGCATACCGACCAGGCCGAGGGCGAACAGGGCGGTGCCGACCAGCGTGACGGGCAGCGGCCAGTGCTGGCCTGCGTACAGGAGCACCCCGCAGGGCACGGCCCACAGCAGGACGGGGGCGATCAGGGGGAGGTAGCGCATCAGGCGCTGCAGTCGGCTCCGCCGCGGTGCTCGCGCTTCGCTGTCGGCGGGTCGGGTGTTGCTGGTGTCGGCCACGCTCTCCCTCTCTGACCAAGCTGCCGTCGCGCGAACTGTATCCGTTCGCCCTCGGCCCGGCCGGACCTCGGTTCCCTGTCCGGCGGCACGCCGCAGGAAGGCGTCCACAGGGCAACCAGACCGCTGGACAGCGTCAGGGTTCGCCGCTCAGTAGCCGGGCGGGATCCGGTCCTGCCGCCCGTCGGCCGGCTCCGCCGCGTCGTCGTCCGGTTGTGCCCGCTCGGCCACGGCCGGGTCGTTCGAGTCCGAGATCAGCTCCGCGATGCGCAGGGTGCACTCCCACTCTGTCAGCCTGCCTTTGATCACCACCAGGTATGACTCCTGGTCGGCGAAGCGATACACGCGGCGCCGCTTCTCGACGATGTTCTTGCTCGGCAGATACGTGTGGAGTGCGGCACGGAGTGCGTTCAGCGCCTGGTCCTTCGTTTCCTGCCCGCGACAGATGAACTCGGTCCTGTACGTGTCGCTGTAGTACTCCGCGATCACGACCCAGTTGCCCATGCTCATTCCCCTCGACGCCATTGTCGGTCAGCCACAGCTCGGCTCCGCCGGTCGCTGCGTACCACGTACGGGATCTTGAGGCCACGAGCGGCCCATGGCAGGCTCATGCCGCATGATCGATGAATTCGCGAAGGACAACCTGCACGGGAGATTACGGCGGGACCGCGAGGCGCTGCTCTGGAAACTCGACGGCTTGTCCGAATACGACGCCCGCCGGCCTTTGACAGCGACCGGGACCAACCTCCTCGGCCTGGTCAAACACGTGGCCACCGTCGAGGCCAGGTACTTCGGCGAGGTCTTCGACCGCCCTTCCCCGGAACCGCTGCCCCGGTGGCAGGACCACGACGGCAGCGACCTGTGGGCGACCGAGGGCGAGACCCGCGATCAGATCATCGGGTTCTACCGGCGCACCTGGGAGCACTCGGACGCGACGATCAACGCGCTTCCCCTCGACGCCCCCGGCCACGTGCCCTGGTGGCCGGAGCCTTATCTCAACACGAACCTGTTCGCCGTCCTGGTCCATGTCCTCGGCGAGTCCATCCGGCATACCGGGCACGCCGACATCCTGCGCGAGGGCCTCGACGGCCGGACCGGGATGCGCGCCGAATACGAGACGGGGATCGACGAACAAGCCCGTGCGGCCTACTGCGCGAAGATCGAGCAGGCCGCCAGGTCGGCCGCACCGGCCAAGGCTTAGAGGTCGTCTCGGTCGGGGGTGGGCAAGAGGCGGAAACGGCAGGGTGAGAGCTATCCACCGCCGCCCCGCGTGAGCCCTGTCTCACCTGGGCAGCGCCCCTTGGCTATGCAACGAGTTGCATAGAAGGATCTGGGCATGGCTCTCGAGCACGCGATCCTCGT
Source organism: Streptomyces sp. CRCS-T-1 (assembly GCF_024442335.1). Lineage (NCBI taxonomy): Bacteria > Bacillati > Actinomycetota > Actinomycetes > Kitasatosporales > Streptomycetaceae > Streptomyces > Streptomyces sp. CRCS-T-1. Next base: position 7,691,284 of record NZ_CP101651.1, read on the forward strand.
CTCCCTGCTGGAGAAGCCGGGCTCCGGCTATGAGCTGGCCCGGCGGTTCGAGCGGTCCATCGGATACTTCTGGACCGCCACGCACCAGCAGATCTACCGCGTTCTCAAGCGCATGGAGGGCGAGGGCCTGCTCGCCGTCCGTGCGCTGTCGCAGCAGAGCCGACCGGACAAGAAGGAGTACTCCGTCGTAGGCCCCGGCCGCGCCGCCCTCTCTCAATGGCTGCACGAACCGATCGAACCCGAGAGCATCCGGCACGAACTCGCAGTGAAGATCCGAGGCGCGGCCTTCGACGACCCGTCCGTGCTGATCCGTGAGGTCGAACGACACCGCCAGGTGCACAGCGACCGGCTCGCGCACTATGTGACCGGGGAACTGCGCGACTTCACCGGCCCGGAAGCCCCCACCCCGCTCGACGCCGGTCAGGAACTGCAGCATGTCGTGCTGCGCGGCGGCATCGCGTACGAGCGGATGACGATCGCCTGGCTCGACGACGTACTCGCCACCCTCGGCCGGCTCGGCATGCCACACGCGCCCGCCTGACCGGGTCGGCCAACGCCGCCCGGACCCCGCGCCCTTCAGACCCGCACGCTCAACCCTCAACCCTCGGAAGGCGGACCTTCATGGCCGACCCCCTCCTCTTCAACCCCCGTACGTACGACCCGGCGCAGTTCGACGCCGAGACCCGCAGGTTGCTGCGTGCCACCGTCGACTGGTTCGAGGACCGCGGCAAGCGCCGGCTGATCGAGGACTACCGTTCCCGCGCCTGGCTGGCCGACTTCCTCGCGTTCGCCGCCAAGGAAGGGCTGTTCGCCACCTTCCTCATCCCGGCGTCCGCCGCCGGCGACAAGGACCAGCGCTGGGACACGGCCCGGATCGCCGCCCTCAACGAGATCTTCGGCTTCTACGGTCTCGACTACTGGTACGCGTGGCAGGTGACCATCCTCGGTCTCGGACCGGTCTGGCAGAGCGACAACGCGGCGGCTCGCACCCGCGCCGCGGAACTCCTCACCCAGGGCGAGGTGTTCGCCTTCGGTCTCTCCGAGAAGACCCATGGCGCCGACATCTACTCCACCGACATGCTGCTGACGCCGGACGGCAACGGCGGCTTCACGGCGACGGGCTCCAAGTACTACATCGGCAACGGCAACGCCGCCGGGCTCGTCTCGGTCTTCGGCCGTCGCACCGACATCGAGGGCCCCGACGGCTACGTCTTCTTCGCCGCCGACAGCCGCCACTCGGCGTACCACCTCGTGAAGAACGTCGTCGACTCCTCGAAGTACGTCAGCGAATTCCGCCTCGAGGACTACCCGGTGGGCCCGGACGACGTCCTGCACACGGGCCGCGCCGCCTTCGACGCCGCCCTCAACACCGTCAACGTCGGCAAGTTCAACCTCTGCACCGCCTCGATCGGCATCTGCGAGCACGCGATGTACGAGGCGGTCACCCACGCGCAGAACCGCATCCTGTACGGCCGCCCCGTCACCGCCTTCCCGCACGTGCGCCGCGAGTTGGCCGACGCGTACGTCCGCCTCGTCGGCATGAAGCTCTTCAGCGACCGCGCCGTCGACTACTTCCGCTCCGCCTCGCCGGACGACCGCCGCTACCTGCTCTTCAACCCGATGACGAAGATGAAGGTGACCACGGAGGGCGAGAAGGTCATCGACCTGATGTGGGACGTGATCGCCGCCAAGGGCTTCGAGAAGGACACCTACTTCGCCCAGGCCGCCGTCGAGATCCGGGGACTGCCCAAGCTCGAGGGCACGGTCCACGTCAACCTCGCGCTGATCCTCAAGTTCATGCGCAACCACCTCCTGAACCCCGCCGAGTTCGCGCCCGTACCGACCCGCCTCGACGCGGCCGACGACACCTTCCTCTTCGAACAGGGTCCCGCCCGCGGCCTCGGCTCCGTACGCTTCCACGACTGGCGCCCCGCCTACGACGCATACGCCGAGGTGCCGAACGTCGCCCGCTTCCGCGAGCAGGCCGACGCCCTGTGCGAGTTCGTCACCACCGCGGCCCCCGACGAGGAGCAGAGCCGCGACCTCGACCTTCTGCTCGCCGTCGGCCAACTGTTCGCCCTGGTGGTGCACGGCCAGCTCATCCTGGAGCAGGCCCGCCTGACGGACCTGGACGAGGATGTGCTCGACGAGCTGTTCTCCGTCCTCGTCCGCGACTTCTCCTCCTTCGCCGTCGAACTGCACGGCAAGGACTCCGCCACGGTGGATCAGCAGCGCTGGGCACTCGGTGCGGTCCGGCGTCCCGTCGTCGACGAAGCGCGTTCGGGGCGGGTCTGGGAGCGTGTGGAGGCACTGTCCGGGGCGTACGAGATGGCGCCGTGACAGCCCGCCCACAGGGCTCGCCGTCGACATGTGACGGCCAGGGGCCCCGCGAGCGGTAACGCTCGTACCGTGGCTGCGTCGGGTTGCCTGGGGCGCACATGCCTCAAGGCAACCCGACTTCAGGCCCTGGAAGACGCCCAGCTTCTTCGCCGAGTACGGGGCCATGGTGAAGCGTTCGGGAGCTGACAAGGGCATCGCCGGAGCACACGGAGCTGAGTCTTTCCCGGGAACTCCTGCCGATTGGCGATCCCGATCGACGTCAGATCACCTCGTCCAGCTCGTCCCGCATCTGCGCCGCTTCGGCGTCGCGCGCGACGGCCTGGGCGAGCAGCATCCGCAGCACGAGCACGATGAGCGCGACCCCGAGGATGGCCACGCCCACCCCGCCCATGATGACGGTGACGCCCGGGTCGTCACGCTGGCCCGGCGCATTGAGGATCGTGACCGCGAACCACACGAGGGCAGCCGTCACGATCGCGCCGATCACGAGGTCCACGTACCGGAAGGCGGCGTGGGAGAACACGGTTCGGCGCCGCACCATCGTCACCAGCCGCCATACGCAGACCAGGGCGACCTGGACCGACACCATGCCCAGGATGGTGATCACGCGCAGAGGGGTCAGGGGGAGCGACCCGTCCTCCGGGTCGTTCCCGCTGACCAATGCCCACACCATCAATGCCTGTACGAACACGGTACCGGCGAGCACCACCGCGAGCACGGCGCGCAGCGCACTCACTGTCAGCTTTCCCACGGCCGAACCTCCCATCGAGTCACGATGGGAATCTATCGAATTTCGATAGATGAAGCAAGGGCTGGGGCGGCGGGGGACCCGGGGAAGAAGACGGGCTGCTGCGTAGCTGAGGGCCCCTCGGCCTGGGGGGGGCTGGGCCCTCGCCGACGAGGAGCACTCGCACCAGATCCGAGCGATGTGGCGCGCCTGGTGTACCGGACACCGGCCCTGGTCCGATCAGATGATGATCTGGGGGTCCGCAGGGGGCTGCTCACTTGGTCGTGTACCTGGGCACGCCGATGCGCGCGCTGTAGTCAGGTCGCTTCACGTGTCATCGGGAGGATCTGTGCGTTCGACGCTCATATGGCTCGTACGGCTGTGCTCGCTCGCGGCGTGGGTCGCGGCCGCTGTCGCCTGCATGTGGCTGCTGGGCGCCACAGCCATGGCCCGGCCCTGGCGCGAACCCTTCGTGTGGGGTGCCGTCGCGATGGGGTGTGCGGTGGTGCGGGTGGTGGCGCTGTGGGTGCTGCGCGGCGCGCCCAAGGCCGACGAGTTCACGGACGAGCTCTGGGTCAAGCTTCGCACCGGCGCTCTCTGGGCCATCGCCGCGTTCTCCTCCGCCTTGTTCGCCGTCGTCCTCCTGACCTCCTCCAACGCGGGCGGCGAACTCGACGACCTGCGTGATGCCGGCGCGACGGTGAGCACCGCGACGGTCGTGGAACGGCAGTCGACACGACAGGAGTTGAGCGACGGGGTCGTGAAGGGATACGTGTCCCGTCTCCTGGTCTCCGTGCCCGGCGGTGCGCAGCGGCTGGCCGTGCGAGGGGCTTACACGTACGAGAAGCCCGGCGAAGGCGCCGAGGTCGATGTTCTGTGGGCTCGGTCGGACCCCGGTCTCGGCGGCTACATCAACGAGAGCAAGGACTTGGCCACGCTCGCCGAGAACCGCTGGAACGCCTTTCAGGACGACGAGTCGGGCGCGGGCTCGCTGATCGCCTTCATCGTCGTCGCGCTCATCGGTGTGGCTCTGACCTCGCTGTTCACCCTGTTGCCCGACGCCGACGACCTCCAGGAGGTGGCCTGGTCGGCGCCCTTCCAGACCGTGCGCACCGCTCTGGCCACGCTGGTGTTCTGGGGTTGGAGCCCCATGATGCTGGGGATGCAGCCGAGCGTTCCACAGGTGATCGTCGCCGTCGGCAGTTCTTGCCTCGTCCTGCTGGGGTACGTCCTCACCTCGCTCCGCGGCTTCGGCTGATGAAACGGCCTCCTGCCGCTGTGCGCGGGATATGGCCTGGCGCCCCGGCGTACAGGGAGATGTGACCGCCGGGTCGGCCCCGACGCCAACGCCGAGCCAGGCCGTGTCTTTCGGATCCCGGGTGGCCTACTCGGCGGCTGCCCAGCAGCCCAAATTGTTCCGGTTCCCCTCCGCCGCCCGGCGCGGCGCGTCCGGCGATCCCAGCAGACCGTACGGCAGATACCCGGACCGGACACCGAGTTCCCACCCATGGACCTGGACGGCGAGGCAGGCCAGGGCCAGGGTGCCGAGGGGGAGGAGGGACCGGGGTGCGGGATCACCGGCATCGGCCTCGACGCCCTCCCGGTACGCGACCAGCCGGGCGACGAGGGCGTCCTCGAAGGCGTGCTGGTCGTCGTCGAGGAGTACGCGGAGCAGCCGCTGGTCCGCGCTCAGCCCGTCGCCGACCTCGTCGAGCCGCCGGGCGGCCTCCGTGCGCTCCCCGGCGTCCGGCTTGCGCAGCGGAACCGTAGGCCAGTCGCGGGGCAGATGCCCGGCCGCCTCGGTGAGATAGAGGCACAGGGCGTCCATGGCGGCGAGGTCGGCGGGGTCGGAGACGGAGGTGTACCGGTTGTAGGGCACGCCGTCACGGATGGCGGGCGCGTAGTCCTCGCGCAGCAGCAGCCCGGTGACCCGCTCCCAGTCCCACACATGCCCGCTGACGACACACATCTCGAACATGTCGAGCCACGTCCGCGCGGTGGGCGCCTCCTTGACCACGTCCCGGAAGGTGATGGGCCCGTCCCCGAACTCGTCGTCGTCCGGGTCCGTGCTGATCCGCTCCCCGACGAGGGGGAAGCGGAGTTCCTGATCCCCCTCGGGGAAGCACATGATGCTCAGCACTCCGTGCACGCACTCCGCGGCGGTGACGGCGACCGTGCCGGCCGCAGCGTCGAGCCCCGGCTCCGTCACCGTTCGCGCGGCGACATGGTCGAGCAGTTCGTCAGCCATGGCCCGGATCAGCGACGGCGAGATGCTGCCGTACCGCAGCGAGTGCCACCGCGTGAAGGCCCGCCCGTCGATGTCGTCGAGAGCCTCGGCCAACCGCTGCTCACCGACCTGATGGCATGTCACATTGCGCACGTACCCCGCCCCTTCATGAACTCCACGACTGGACGAAGCACGCTATCAACGGGCACTGACAGCACTGGAGCGCGCCGGACGGCCGTCCATTCCGGAACGGTCGAAGGGGCTTGGCGCGAGGCGCCCGACTGGGTGAAAGACCTGTTCAGGCGCCCTTTTACCAGCGGCGTAGCCACTTGTGGGCCGTGGGACGGGAGATGCCCATCTCCGCGGCGACATGTGCTACAGCCGGACCGGAGCGGACCCGCTCGATCAGCAGTCGCCTGCCGTGAACGGTCAACAACGCTCGTGATCAATACAGCTAGCGAGTGGGCCGCGATACCAGGGCACGTGTCGTAGAAGCCGTCTGGGCGCCCAGCTGGTCCAGGGCGGGCCCGCAGGCCCAAGTCGGAGCCCTGTGGCGCGCGAGTGTCCCTGGAGCTCGTGACACGGACATGGCGGAAGATGTATAGCGGACCCGATGCCCAACTGCTCGGCGAGGGTTCGGGTTAACCGTTCGGCAGTGCGGTCGCGCGCGCCTGCTCCTGACCTCTTGGCGGACTTCGGGGAAGGCGCATACGAGAATCCGAGAAGCGCTGTCGGCCGACAGCCCGTCGCGTCCGGGCATGCGTACCAGCAACTCGCCGGTCGTGCGCGGTGGTGGGTCCCAGGCCGCGACCCATTCCATCGCTAGGCGGTCGTCAGTTCCCGGATCAGCTCGGCCATCCGCTGGGACGGCGAGACCCTCAGTTCCCGTTGCAGAAGTCTGCGGTATTCCAGGTAGTGCTTGACCGCACAGGCGACATTGCCCTCTGCCGCGTGCACTTCGATGGCGATACGGTGGGCGGTCTCGCGGTAGGGGTCGACGGACGTGGCGGCGAGGGCCGCCTGGTGCGCCGCCAGGAACCTGTCGAGGGCGAGGAATTGCTGTGCCAGGGCCTCCAGCGCGTACAGACGCATATGGTCCCATCGTTCGCGTTCGAGTATCAGCCACTCGTCGTCCCACCCGAGCAGCAGCGGCCGGCTGAGTTCCTCGACGAGCCGGTCGAGATCGGCAGGCGTGGCCTGCAGCCCTTCCTCGGGCTCCAGGAGCTGGCGGGCGGCCCCGCAGACTTCCCAGTGGTCCACGGAGATGCACGGCGACAGCGCAAGACGGTGGCCTTCGCTGACCACGACGGTCTTCGGGCCGAGCTTGCGGCTCTGGCACAAGGCCGACCTGAGGTTGGCCGCGGCCCGCAGCGGGGTGCACTCCGGCCAGAGCTGCTCCGCGGCAGCGCGTCTGTGAATCCCTTCGCCGCGCACGGCGAACAGGGCGAGCAGACGCTGAGCCCCCGCCGGGACGGCGACCGGACGCCCGCCGCAGATTAATTCAAATGGGCCCAGGATTTGAAGACGCATTGCGTTCATCACAGCTAACACTGTGCTCGACGCGTTTTTCCGCTGCAACCGCTGTAACCCCGTCGGACCAGGCGTGCCCGCCGCACAGGGTGCTTCGAGAATCACCGATCCAACGCCCGAAAAACATTTCCTCGGCGCACCCGAAATGCATTATGAACGCTCCGTGAACGCTCCAGAAATGCCTCATCTGTAAATCTTGCATATTTCATCGAATATCCCCGGAACATCTTTGTGGGAAACCTGACTCGCAACCCAAGGAACCACGAGCGCTCGGAACGGAGGAGCGGATGGACGTCCGGTCGGTACTCAGCGCGGTTCCCGGTCAAGCCGGGCTTCTGGGCACGCCCGAGGTCCGCGTCGCCGTGCTGGACGGGCCCGTCGACTTTGCGCATCCGTGTTTCTCGGGAGCGGATCTCACCCAGCTGGCCACGCTGGTGCCGGATGCCGCCGGTTCCGGACCTATGTCGTTGCACGGCACCCACGTGGCCAGCCTTCTGTTCGGGCAGCCCGGATCTCCGGTGGCAGGCCTTCTGCCGCGGTGCCGCGGTTTCGTCCTCCCGGTGTTCCGGGAGTCCCCGGACGGCGGTGTGGCCCGGGTGCCCCAGCTCGACCTCGCCCGGGCGGTCGAACAGGCCGTGGAGGCGGGGGCCCACGTCATCAACATCAGCGGCGGCGAGCGCAGTGCGGACGGCAAGGCGGAGGCCATGCTGGAGCGGGCGCTTCGACGGTGCGCGGAGAACGGGGTGCTGGTGGTCGCGGCGGTCGGCAACGACGGCTGCGACTGCCTCCAGGCTCCTGCCGCCACGCCGTCCGTGCTCGCCGTCGGGGCGACCGACGCCGCCGGCGAGCCGCTGGACATCAACAACTGGGGGCCCGCCTATCGGACGAACGGCGTCCTCGCCCCCGGCCGGGACATCGAGGGCGCGGTTCCCGGTGGCCGAGTCGCCGCGCTGACCGGCAGCAGTTTCGCCACCCCGGCGGTCACCGGGGTCGCGGCACTGCTCGTGGCCCAGCAGATCGCCGAGGGGCGTGAACCGGACCCGCTCGCCGCCGGCCGGGCCATTCTCACCTCCGCGAGCCGCCCGCCGTGCGCCCCGGACGACGCGCCCAAGTGCCGTCGACTCCTCGGCGGCCACCTCGCCGCCGCGCGCGCCTTCGACCTCATCAGGGAGAGGGGCCCGGTCGTCCCCCAAGAGGTGCGGGGCGACCCCGTCAGCATCACCGTCGGCCCCTCGACGCCTCGGACGACCTACGCCGAACCGAAAGGAAGAGCCATCGCCATGGACACGAACGCCGTACACGCGCACGCCGGGGAGACGCCCGAGGGCCTGTCCGCGGCCGCGGCCCCGCCTCCCGCCACCACGGTCACACCGCCTGCCGAGCCGCCTCCGGCGCCCACGCTTCCTCCGTCGGTTCCCCAGACGGCCCCAGCCATCCCCCAGGCCGCGCCGGCATCTCAGCAGGCCATGCCGCAGGCGCCCCAACAAGTCGGGGCGCCGGCATTTCAGCAGGCGGTGCCGCAGGTCGGAGTTCAGCCCGCCGTCCAGCCGATGACACCGCCAGTCCCCGCGGCCGACGTCCCTCCGGCACCACCGGTGACGCAGCCCGCCTCACCTGCGCCCGTCCCGGTCGAGCAGGGCGTACGTCCCTCCTGCTCCGACTGCGGCGGCACCTGCGGAGGGAGTACGAGGGGAGCGACAGCGGCAACCATGAGCGGTCCCGTGAGTGGTCAGGGACGCCAGCTCATCTTCGCAATCGGCACGATTGGCTTCGACTACCGGACCGAGGCCCGCCGGGACAGCTTCCGGCAGCAGATGCCGGTCGAGTTCAGGCCGGCCACCGACGAGCACCCGGAGCAAGAGGTCCAGCCGAACGTCTACGACCCCAGGCAGCTCCACGCCTACCTGTCCAAGAACCCGTGGGCATGCGACAAGCTCACCTGGACGCTGAACATGGACGCCACACCGCTCTACGCGCTTGAGGCGGAGATGCCGGTGGGGATGGACTGGACGCGGCCCATCATCACGGACCGCGGTGCAACGCCGGACGCGGTGCGAGACAGCGCCAACGCGGCCGCGAGTGACAAGAGGGACCAACTGGCGGACATCGTGGACACCCTGTCGTACCCACCGGTGTCCACTGTCTACCGAACCTTCCGGGACGCCATCGTCGGACAGGTCCAGGACCGGAAGAGCGAAACGTACGTCTCGCGAGTGTCGATCCCGGGCGTCCTGACTGAGCGAACAGTACGCCTGTTCTCCGGCCAGGTGGTCCCTGTGGTCGAGGTGAAGAGCCGCGGTCTCTACACCTGGAACGAGCACGTCTTCGTCCAGTCGGTCATGCAGGCTCTGCAGCTCACCCCGTCGGTCGAAGGGGAATCGGCAAACCTGGAGAAGTCGGTCCGCACCTTCCTCGACAAGGTCTACTGGGAGTTCCGCAACCTCGGGCAGAGCTCCGCCGACCGGGCGCTGAACTTCGCCGGCACCAACGCCTTCGACGTCGGTAGGGAAATGGCCGAAGGAATGGCGGCCAAGGACGTACCGGGCCGTGGCAGGTCCGAAGAGGAACCGCTGTACGCCCTGGACACCATCAAGGTCTCCAAGAGCCCGTTCTGCCGCCCCGGTTCCGACTGCCAAGACGTCGTCATGACCTTCTTCGACCCGGAGAACGACCGAAGGGCGAAGCGCTCCGTCCTGTTCACCTACGACGTGAGCGACGAGCTCCCGGTCAGCCTCGCACCGCCTCACATCTTCATCGGCGGCTACTGACCGCTCTACGACACACCGGACCAGGGAGACCTCATGTACGAGACCCCGACTCGCCCCGAACTCAACGCTCCCCTCCAGACCCCGGCGGTTCACCGCAACCCCTGGGAGGCGCCGGCCGACAGAGCCGAGGACCGGGGCGCGGAAGCAGCCAAGTCGATGTGTGGGGACCTGACCGGCTCCGGCCGCGAGCTGTGCCGGGCCCTGCAACGCGACTAGCGACGACAGACCACCGGCGGCTATCTGTCGTCGGCCCACCCCACAGGTGAGAGGAGAAAACGATGAACGACACGCCGTTCACCCGCGAGGAGAGGCCCACCCGGCCCGCGGCACTCCGGACGCCGTTCCAGACTCCCGCGATCGACCGCAACCCCACCGTCACCCGGGGCGCCGACGGCGACGACTCGGGCGGAGTCGAGGCCAACTTCGACTTCGGCGGCCTGCTGAAGACGGCGGCAAACTTCCTGCTCTGAGGCCTCACACAGGGGCCATTGCGCGTCGGTGAGCGGGGCCGCGCGCCCCACTCACCGGCATCCGGATCGAAAAGGACAGCATCATGACTGCGACTGACAAGTGGCGTGAGGTCTCCCCCTCACCGGCCACCGCCCCGCGGACGCCGTACCAGACGCCCGCGATCGACCGGACCCCCGTCGGCACGGCCGGCCGCGGCAGCGACGCCGACGGTGTCGAGGCCGACTGGAGCCTCTCCGACATCCCGTGGCACTCCATCGGCAAGGCTGCTCGGGGTGCCCTGGACGCCGTGCTGTAGGCGAGGACCACCCGGCAGGACAACACTGAAAGGACAGTGCCATGAACGAAGAGATCACACTGCGGCGCCCTGGCCCCGGGCCGGTCACCGCCCTCCGGACGCCATTCCAGACGCCCGCTGTCGACCGGACTTCCGCCGGTGACCACGGGCGGCGGGACGGCACCGACGGCGTCGAGCCCAACCTGCCCATCCTGCCCCTGCTCGGCCTGGCCGGCTCGGCGATCGGCTCCCTGTTCGACTGAGTTCCGTGTCCCGGCGGCGCGGCCTGGCGGCCCACCGCCGGGACGGCGGCTGAAAGGACATCAGGATGAACAAGGAACCCAACCCGAAGAACCGGAAGAAGTCGCCGCCGCCACGCGGAGCGGCACCCCCACGTGCCGCTCAGGGCATGGAGCGTGCCGAGCGCTCCCGTACCCGGGCCGAGGCCGCAGGTGCTGCGGGCATTCGGCTCGACCTGCCCATCCAGGGCGCGACCATCGAGCGCAGGTGGGACCTCTATCAGCCCTATCTGCAGGTGACGGGGACGTATCAGCCCGTTGACCAACCCGAAGGAACCACAGGCCAGTTCCTGGAGGAGCCGGGGCCGAGGTCCATGACCGGTCACGTCGTGGCGGACCCCGCCCCCTCGCCCGGCCGCGACGCACGCGGCTGGAGCTGCCCGCCCAACGGCCCCTGCACGTGGGTCGGCATGGTCTAGGCGGCCAAGTGATCCAGGCGGCAGGCACGGCGCCGGAGTCCCGGCGCCGTTGCCAACGCCCCTTACGAAGGTGGGAAGACATGCCCACGATAGACACGCCAGAAGTCGAGCAGTCCCGCGTCGAACAGCGCCGCCAAGTCGCCGACGCGGCCCGGCGCTACCACGATTCGGCGCAGGCACGCGAGCAGGCCGAGGCGCGGACGGCGAAGGGCGTTCCCTTCCCCGACACTCCCCAGGCCCTGGCCGCCCGGGCCGAGCGCATCCTCAGCCGTGGCGGCGTTCCGACCACCGCTGTCGTCGCCCACATCCACGCCGAGCCCCTGGATCTCCCGCAGGCCCATGAGCGCATCATCGGCCTGGCCCACGACCTCCAGGCAGCGAACTTCCTGCCCCGCGGTGCCCGCGCGGCCCGTACGGTCGCGCGGATCACCCTGCGCCGTGACAGTCGCGAACTACCGCTCGGTACGGGTTTTCTGGTGTCCCCACGGCTCCTGATGACCAATCACCATGTGCTGCCGGGCGCCGACTTCGCTCGGACCTGCCTCGCCGAGTTCGACGCGCAAGTCGGCATCGACAACGCCCCCGACGACATCGTCCGGGTGGAGCTCATTCCCGACGAACTGTTCATCGCCCACGAGTCGTTGGACTACGCCCTGGTCGCGCTCACCCCGGTCGGCGGGGACGTACCGCCCGGTGAGGTGTTCGGCTGGAACCGCCTCAGCGGCCGCACCGGAAAGCTGGTCGTCGGCGAACTGGTGAACGTCATCGGCCACCCCAACGGCCGCCTGAAAGAGATCGCACTGCGCGACAACAGGCTGATCACACGGCTGGACGACTTCCTGCACTACCGAACGGACACGGAGCCGGGCAACTCGGGCTCCCCGGTCTTCAACGACCAGTGGGAAGTGGTCGCCCTCCATCACATGGGCGTCCCGGATACGGACGCGAGCGGACGTCCGCTGCGCAAGGACGGCGCGGTGTGGCAGCCCAGCGACGGCGAGGCCGCCCTTTCCTGGGTGGCCAACGAGGGCGTGCGCATCAGCTCCGTCCTGCGGCACGTGGCGGCGTCGCGACCGACGCCCACGCAGTGCGCTCTGCTCGCCGAGATGGGTCCCGAGGCGGGGCTCGGCAGCCACGAACCACAGGGGGCCGCGGAGCCCGAAAGCGTACGGCCCACCGGCCTCACCGCGGCCGAACGCAGAGCCGCGACCGGCTTGCGCGCCAGGGACGGGGCCTTCGGCGGCCACCGTCACCTGGTGTACCTGCACGGCAGGAGCCAGCACGGCAAGGACCCCGAGGCGCTCCGCCAAGAATGGACCGGCGGCCTCAACAAGGGCCTCGCGGCTGCGGGCCTGCGCTCGGTCGACCCGGTCGACGCCTGGTGCCCGTTCTACGGCGATCTGATGGCCGAGTTGATGGGCGCGAGGGAATCCCTCGGCGGTGTCCCGTCGCCCCCGGACTCCGTGGGATCCGAGACGAAGGCGTACGAGCAGATGCTCCTTGACGCGGCGGCCAGGGTCGGCATGCCCGAGGGCGACTACGAGAGGAAGGACGCCATGGCGGCCGAGGAGGGCCTCGACGGCGCGGTCCGTACGTTCCGGCGCGCGCTGGGCTGGGTGGCGGCCAGATCGGATCTCGACGAACGGACCATCGACGCGGTCTTCCGGGACGTGGCCAGGTATCTCAGCGAGCCGCGTGTGCGGGAGGCAGTGCTGGACATCGTGTCCGCGACCATGCCCGACCGCGGCGAACTGGTCTTCGTCACGCACAGCCTGGGCACCGTCGTAGGCGTCGATCTGATGAGCCGGCTGCCGTCCGGGATCGACCGGGCCGTACTGGTGACCCTGGGGAGCCCGCTGGGCATGGACGCCGTGAACGACCGGCTTCTTACCGCCGGTCCGCACCGGCCGGGGAACGTACGCACGTGGCTCAACGCCTGGTGCCCGGCGGACGCGGTCGCCATCGGCTGTCCGCTGCGCGACGGCCGCTGGGGCAGGGTCGAGCAGCCGGAGGTGGCCAACGGCAAGGACAAGGCGCACAACATCGCCGAGTACCTCGCCCACGCGAGCGTGGCGGGACCCATCGGCCGTGCCCTGCACTGACCGGTGGCCGGTCGACGCGCACGTCATTACCGGGCAGGGCTCCGGTCGGTCGGTGCCGATCTGGATGGCGGGGCGCAGTCGGCGGATCAAGCCCACTCCACCCACCGTCCCCGACGTCGCACCCTCCCGACACCACACCGGGGACTGGGCATTGCGCCAGGAGCACCGACCGCAAGAACGGGCTTGGAGATCGCGGAGCACCTCACAGCCAGCGTCACGAGCCCCCTCCCAGGCGGGCAAATGACGCCCCGCGAGGACTCGGATCGTGGCGCGAAATTAGCGCTCGACTGGTCCTGCGACGCGTTTCAGCGCTGTCTGTGCCCACACGTTCTCGGGGAGGGTCTGGAGAATGGCTGTCGGGCCGTGGTCCGCTCACCTCCGCAGCGCCTGGAGCATCGGGCCCGCGCGCCAGGCCGGTGCCACGCCGTCCTGAGGACGAGGGCCACCGTGCGGCCGGTCGGATCGCCAACACCCGGCAGGCGAAGGATGGGAGTTAGCGCGCAAGTCGGGCTCGATCGAGAGCGGGTTGAGTGAAGGGCGCCTGGCGGGTGAAGACCCAGGTCAGGCGCCTTTTCGCATGTGTTTAGAAGAACCCCAGCTTCTTCGCCGAGTACGACACCAACAGGTTTTTGGTCTGCTGGTAGTGGTCCAGCATCATCTTGTGGGTCTCGCGGCCGATCCCCGACTTCTTGTAGCCGCCGAACGCCGCGTGGGCCGGGTACGCGTGGTAGCAGTTGGTCCAGACGCGGCCCGCTTTGATCTCGCGGCCCAGGCGGTAGGCCGTGTTGCCGTCGCGGGTCCAGACGCCGGCGCCTAGGCCGTAGAGGGTGTCGTTGGCCAGTTTGAGGGCCTCGTCGACGGAGTCGTAGGTGGTGACCGAGACGACCGGGCCGAAGATCTCCTCCTGGAAGATGCGCATGTCGTTGGTGCCGCGGAAGATGGTCGGCTCGATGTAGTAGCCGCCCTCGAGGCCGGGGACGGCGCGGGGGTTGCCGCCCGTGACGACCTCGGCGCCCTCCTTCCTGCCGATGTCGAGGTAGGAGAGGATCTTCTCGTACTGGTCGTTGCTGGCCTGCGCGCCGATCATGGTGGCCGGGTCCAGGGGGTCGCCGCCGACGATGGCCTGGGTGCGTTCGACGCAACGGGCCATGAAATCGTCGTAGATGGAGGAGTGGATCAGGGCACGGGACGGACAGGTGCAGACCTCGCCCTGGTTGAGGGCGAACATCACGAAGCCCTCGACGGCCTTGTCCAGGAAGTCGTCGTCCGCTGCCGTGACGTCGGGCAGGAAGATGTTCGGGCTCTTGCCGCCCAGTTCCAGCGTGACAGGGATGATGTTCTCGCTCGCGTACTGCATGATCAGACGGCCGGTCGTCGTCTCCCCGGTGAAGGCCACCTTCGCCACGCGGGGGCTGGAGGCCAGCGGCTTGCCCGCCTCGACACCGAAGCCGTTCACGACGTTGACCACACCCGGGGGCAGCAGGTCGGCGATCAGTTCCATGACGTAGAGCAGGCTGACCGGGGTCTGCTCGGCCGGTTTGATGACGACGCAGTTGCCCGCGGCCAGCGCGGGGGCCAGCTTCCATGTGGCCATCAGGATCGGGAAGTTCCACGGGATGATCTGGCCGACCACGCCCAGCGGCTCGTGGAAGTGGTACGCGACCGTGTCGGCGTCGATCTCCGCGATGCTGCCCTCCTGGGCGCGGACGACACCGGCGAAGTACCGGAAGTGGTCGACGGCCAGCGGGATGTCGGCGGCCAGGGTCTCGCGGACCGGCTTGCCGTTCTCCCAGGTCTCGGCGACCGCGATCTTCTCCAGGTGCTCTTCCAGGCGGTCCGCGAACCTGTTGAGGATGCCCGCGCGTTCCGCGGTGGACGTGCGGCCCCATTTGTCGGCCGCCCGGTGCGCGGCGTCCAGGGCGAGGTCGACGTCGGCGGCGGAGGAGCGGGCCACCTCGCAGAAGACCTTGCCGGTCACCGGGCTCGGGTTCTCGAAGTAGCGGCCCTCGACCGGGGCGACGAAGTCACCGCCGATGAAGTTGTCGTAGCGCCGGGCGAAGCTGACGATGCTGCCGTCCGTTCCTGGCTGCGCGTACACCATGGCGGCTCTCCTCGGTGAAGGGCGGTGACAGATGACGCCCTTCATGGTGCTCTCGGGAGGTTGGCGCGAGGTTGGCGCCGAGGGGCCGGGCCTCGCGCGGCGGCGTCAGTCGCGCAGGGCCGTGGTCAGCCGGCCCGCCGCGATCGCCCGGCGCGTGTCCC
This sequence comes from Streptomyces sp. CRCS-T-1, assembly GCF_024442335.1. Lineage (NCBI taxonomy): Bacteria > Bacillati > Actinomycetota > Actinomycetes > Kitasatosporales > Streptomycetaceae > Streptomyces > Streptomyces sp. CRCS-T-1. The sequence continues at coordinate 7,706,703 of NZ_CP101651.1, forward strand.
TGGGGCCGAGCAGCCCCAGCGCGTGCTCGTGGATCTCCGCGTCGTACGGGGCCCGTTCGCCGTAGCGCAGGGCATGGTCCGGGCGGGTGCTCGCCAGGACGGCCTCGCGCACGGCCACTTCGAGGCGGGTGCGCCACTCCTCGATGCCGGGCGCCTGGGAACGGGGCAGGAGGGGACCGCCGTAGCGGCTCAGGGCCGTGTCCGTGTCGCCCCGCTCCAGCGCGCGCAGGACGTCGGCGGCGTCGCAGGACACCGGGATCGTCAGGGCGTAGCGGCGCGGGGCGATGCCGCCGCCGAGGGCGCGGCGCAGGTGGGAGATCTCCGCCTTGAAGGTGGACGCGGTGACCGGCCGGTCGCCGTACAGGGCGGCGCGCAGCCGCTCCGGGGAGAAGCCGTCCGGTTCGAGCGCGAGCAGGGTGAGGATCTCCAATTGGCGCGGGCGAAGGGGGAGGTGGCTACCGTCCGGTACGGCCTGGAGGGCCTGTTCGGGGCCCAGGCAGGTGAGCCGGAGCCGAGCCGCCTGGGGGCGGTTGTGTTCCGTCGTTGTGAGGCGGGCCTCGATGGTGGACACCAGTGTCCGTACGGTGGACATGGCCAGGGGGTGCGAGCGGTCCCAGGTGGTGGACAGGTCCAGGACGCCGAGGACCCGGCCGTCCGGGCCGTGCACGGGGGCGCAGTAGCAGACCCAGCCGTGCAGGGCCGACACCAGGTGCTCGGCCGAGAAGACCGAGCTGGGGCGGCCGGTGCGCAGCGCGAGGGACAGGGCGTTGGTACCCATGGCCTGCTCGTCCCACCGGCCGCCCGGCGCGAAGTTGACCCGCTCGGCCTTGCGGCGCATGGTCGGGCCGCCGCAGGTCCACAGGATCGTGCCGGACTCGTCGGTGACCGCCGTGACGAAACCGGCGTCCTCGGCGATGCTGTGCAGTTCGCCGGCGAGGCCGGAGACCGGCCGGTACAGCGGGGAGGACGTCCAGCGCTGGTGCACCGGACCGCCCTCGGTGACCGGGGCGCTGTCCCGGCCGGGGTCCACACTGCCGAGCGAACGCGCCCAGGACTCGGTCACCTCGTGACGCAACTGCGCGCTGCCGCCCGGCCGCGTGCCCGGGACGCTCAGCCGCGGTATCCAATGGGACCACTCGTGCTCCAGCGCGGTCCTGCGCTGCCGGAGGTCAGGGCGCTGTGACATGGCCTCTCCCTGCCGTCGTAGCCGTCGTACCGGTTCTCGGCGTGAGGTCAGTGTTACCGGACGCGCCGGGCCCGGTCGAGGAAACCGGCGGACCGGGGCCGGGGTTGCGTACGACTGGCCGGGAAGTGCCCAGCTCTGAACGGGCGACCGCCTGACTGGATGTTTGTCCGGACCCCGGGTGCCGCCGTACGGGTGACGGGTTCACTCGACCCGACGGACGGGGTCCCGGCCGCGTACCACCGGCGCGCGGCGTCGCGTTGCCCTGGCATGGACAGCACTGCGACGGCGCGGCGCCTGCTCGGGAACGACGCCGCGCCCCGGCCGTACGCCGAACTCACCAGCGGATACTCGGGCCATCCGCCGATCTACGCGGCCCTCGTCGCCGAATGGGAGGCCAGGGGCCATACGGCCCCGGAGCACCGCGACGGCCAGTGGGTCTCCTTCGCCGCGCCGACGGAGAGCGAGACCTGGACCGCCGTACCCGCGTGGAACACCGGCTCGCATCTGGGTCCGGTCGTCGTCCCGGCGGGTGCGCATCCGGTTGTCGGCATGCCCACCGGGTCGGTGGTCCCTCCCGGGGTACATCCGACCCCCGGCCGGTACACAGGCCTGGTCGCCTCATCCGGTCTGCGCCCGGCCGCTCCCACCACCGCCCGCCTCACCAACCCTCAAGCGCCACCGGCTCCGCGCTGACCGGTGCCAGGACCGCGAGGGTGCCCGTGGCCTCGTGGAGGGCGGACTCGAGGGTGCCGGGGGAGTGCAGGGCGCCGGTGCCGTCCGGTGGGACGAGCCACTCCAGGCGGCCGGCGGGCCGGTACGGCGGCGGTACCGCGACCCAGGAACCGCGGCCGACGTGCCGGACCCCGAACCCGACCCACTCGCTGACGGGGTCGGGCGGCAGGAAGAAGCCGACTCTGCGGGCCGTGCAGTCCACCAGGGTGGGGCCGGGCACCTTCAGCGGATCGCGCCACAGGTAGTCCAGGGCGAGCAGCCCGAGCCGGTCGGGAACGCTCAGCACGTCCCAGTACCGCCCGGCCTCCACGAGGACCGTGCCCGCGCCGTAGTCCCACTCCCGCTTGCATTCCTGGGGGTCCGTGGCGGCCGCGGCGAGCCACTCGACGGCTTGCTTCCACATGACGCTCTGCATGGCCACCCCAGGCACAGTCGGCGCGCCCCGCAGGACGCACACGGGACACGGGCCGGTGGCCCGCGGGAATCCGGGAGATCCGCGGTGCCGATCCGGCCCCAGTCATGCTCGTAGATATTTCTAGGCGCCGGAAGGGGTGGCGTGGCCTGGCGTTTGGGTCGGGCATGTCCCGGTCGAAAGCGGGCACTCGACGACGCGTCACGTAAGACCGCGATCAACTCCGAGCGCGTCCATGGTGCCCATACGAAACCGGCCACTGGCCGATGAACGACTCGGGGAGAACTCGAGGAGCGTGCCGGACGGATGGGCCGTCGTCGCCGGAAATGCGCGGTCCCCAGGCGCACCCGTCACCCCGTGTTCGCGGCCGCTGTGCGCGAGGTGTGGACCAGTCCACGAGGGCGCGCGGGCGGGATGTGCGAATCAGGGAAGTTTGCCTTCACAAAACCTTCCAGTGTGCTGGCCAGAACCCGTCTTGTTCGGTCAACTCCGAACGCACCAAGGTGGATTGAGCACTTGAGCATCAGGAGTCACAAGCGCGCTGCTTGACCTGTGCGACCGAACCGCGCGGGTACTGACGGGGGAACTGATGAGGTGCGCGTGCCCACCGATGACGCTCGGCGGGCAGTTCCTCGCGCACGGCCGGAACGTCCCTCCCTCACCGTCTCTTGGTGCCGTCATCCGGTGCCCGAGACAGAGATAGGAGGGGGAATGCCGATGAGCGCGGTGAACGCCGCCAAGCCGACGTATCCCGGTGTCTACGTCGAAGAGCTTCCCAGCAGCACCCGCACCATCTCGACCCTGACCACTTCGGTGACCGCCTTCGTGGGCCACACCCGCCGCGGTCCGCTGAACGAGCCGGTGCGCGTCACCAGCTTCACGGAGTTCGAGCGCCGCTTCGGGGGGCTGAGCGCGCAGAGCGCCGTCGGCTACGCCGTTCACCAGTTCTTCGGCAACGGCGGCACCGTCGCCGTGATCGTCCGGGTCGCCAAGGCCGGCAGCGGCCAGGCCGCCTGCGTCGCGCTGGAGTCCACCGAGGGCCACAGCGAGTGCGACGTCCTCAAGGTGCACGCCAGGGAACCCGGCGTGTGGGGCAACGGCCTGCGCGTCGCCGTCGACTACGACACGCCCTGCCCCGACGAGACCTTCAACCTGCGCGTCCACGACGCCAAGGGCGAGGCCCGCGAGAGCTTCACCGGTCTGTCCGCCGACCCCTCCAACGGCCGGTATGTGCAGACCGTCGTCAACGCCGGCTCCCGGCTGATCCGCGTCGAGGTCGTCGGCGAGGGCCGTCCCGACCCGTCCGGCACCGTCTCCAAGCCGTTCGGGCACGAACTGCCCGACCTCGCCGTGGACCTCACCGTCAAGATCGGCGACGTCGAGCGGGAGTTCACGCTCTACGACCCCGACTGCGACGGCGAGGCCCCCTCCGGCGTGGCCGAGCTGGCGCTGCTGCTGGAGCGCAAGCTGCGCGCCCTGCCCGACGCGCCGGGCAAGCACGCCTTCGCCGGTGCCGAGGTCACCGCCTTCGGCCGGCGTGTCCAGGTCGTCGCGGGCTCCACCGACCCCGAGGACGTCGTCCGCTTCGTCGGCGAGTGCGCCAACGACCTCGGCCTGGAGGCCTCGGTCAACCCGCCCGTCTTCCCGCTGGAGGGCGGCGAGGACGGCGAGGCGCCCGGCCCGCGCGACCTCATCGGCTCCGAGGCCGACAAGTCCGGCATCCAGTCGCTGCGCGGCGTCCCCGACGTCAACCTCCTCGTGCTGCCCGAACTCGCGGCGTACGAGAAGGCCGAGGACGCCCTCACCGTCGTCTCGGCCGCCCAGCGGCTCTGCCAGGAGCGGCGGATCTTCCTGCTCGTCGACGCGCCGAGCACCTGGGTCAGCGTGGACACCGCCCGAGCCGGGCTCGCCGCGTTCGACGCCGTCCGCGGCAACCACGCGGGCCTGTACTTCCCGCACCTCCAGCTCACCGACCCGCTCACCGGCCGGCTGCGCTCCTTCCCGCCGTCCGGCGCGGTCGCGGGCGTCATCGCCCGTACGGACTCCGAGCGCGGTGTGTGGAAGGCCCCGGCCGGCACCGAGGCGCGCCTCGCGGGCGTGCACTCCCTCACGGTGAACCTCACCGACCGCGAGACCGGCCTGCTCAACCCGCTCGGCGTCAACGTCCTGCGGACCTTCCCGGTGACCGGCCCGGTCGTCTGGGGCGCCCGCACGCTGGAGGGCTCCGACGCCCTCGACAGCGAGTGGAAGTACGTGCCGGTACGGCGGCTCGCCCTGCATGTCGAGGAGAGCCTCCAGCGGGGCCTGCAATGGGTGGTGTTCGAGCCCAACGACGAGAACCTGTGGCAGCAGATCCGCCTCAACGCCTCCTCCTACCTGCACACGCTCTTCCGCCAGGGCGCCTTCAAGGGCGGCACGCCGCGCGAGGCCTACTTCGTCAAGTGCGACAGCGACACCACGACCGACGAGGACATCGAGAACGGCATCGTCAACGTCCTGGTCGGCATCGCGCCGGTCCGCCCGGCCGAGTTCGTGATCGTCAAGATCCAGCAGACGTCCGGCCAGTTCGCGCTCTGAGGAACGCTCCAAGGAACCCCTGAGGACATTTCGATGGCAGAGTTCACCGTCAACGCCCATCGTTTCGACCCCTACAAGAACTTCAAGTTCCTGGTCCTGTGGGACGGTCGGACGGTCGCGGGCATCAGCAAGATCAGTCCGCTGAAGCGGACCACCGAGGTCGTCAAGCACCGCCACGGCGGCGACCCCTCGTCCCCGCGCAAGTCGCCGGGCCGCTCCGAGTTCGAGGGCATCACCCTGGAGCGCGGCGTCACGCACGACCCCGAGTTCGACCGCTGGGCCAACAAGGTCTGGCAGGTCGGCGCGGGCCTCGGCTCGGAGGTGTCCCTCGCGGACTTCCGCAAGGACATCGTCATCCAGGTCCTCAACGAGGCCGGCCAGGTCGCCGTCTCGCACAAGCTGTACCGGACCTGGCCCAGCGAGTACCAGGTCCTCGGCGAACTGGACGCCAACGCCAACGCGGTGGCCATCCAGTCGCTGAAGCTGGAGTGCGAGGGGTGGGAGCGGGATTACGAGGTGGCGGAGCCGGAAGAGCCGTCGTTCCTCAACCCGGCGTAGGCGCTCCGCTGGGAGAGCCGCGATGGGGTTGTTGTTCGTCTGCGGGTTCGTCTGGGCTGGTCGCGCAGTTCCCCGCGCCCCTTTGGGGCGCGCTGCTGAGCCGCGTGGGTGCATGGGAACTGTTCGGACACTGGCAAGGGGGGACAGAAGGTGATCACGCGGGCGGACGACGTCCTGGCCACCTGGGAGTCCGGGCTCGGGCAGGCGTCGGCCGGGCGTGCGGTGCTGTTGCACCGGGCTGCCCGGCCGGATCTGGGCGGGGATCAGCAGGCGCTGCTCTCGCTGCCGGTCGGGGAGCGGGAGGCGGATCTGTTCGCGCTGCGCCGGGCCTTGTTCGGCGAGCGGATGCAGGTGCGGCTGGAGTGCCGGGCGTGTGGCGCGGACATGGAGTTCGAGCTGGACGCCGGGGAGTTCGCCCGCACCCTGGCCGACCGCGGTGATCCGCTGGTGCGGGTCGCCGAGGACGGCTGGGAGGTCGAGTTCCGGGTGCCCGGCGTCGCCGACCTGACGGCGGCGGCCCGGGATGCCGACCCGCGCCGGGCGCTGCTCGCCCGCTGTGTGGTCACCGCCGTACACGACGGGCGGCCCGTGTCCGCGGACACACTGCCCGTCGCCGTACAGCGGCGGATCGCCGAGGCGGCGCAGTCCGCCGACCCGGGGGCCGACGTCACGCTCGCCATCGCCTGCCCCGAATGCGAGGAGCCCACCCGGGCCGAGCTGGACATCGCCTCCTACCTGTGGACCGAACTGGACGCCTGGGCCCGGGACCTGCTGCTCGACGTCCATCTGCTCGCCACCGCCTACGGCTGGAGCGAGCCGGAGATCCTGGCGCTCAGCCCGCTGCGGCGCCGCTACTACCTGGAGCTGTGTGCGGATGTCTGACTCCACCTCGCAAGGGCGGCCGGAGCCCGACTTCCTCGACCGGCTGCTCGCCCGGCACGCGGCGCCCGCCGAGCGGCGCACCGGCGTGGTGCGGGTACGGCCGCGGCTGGCCGGCCCCTTCGAACGCGTCGAGGCCGTACGGGCCGCCGCACCCGACCCGGACGGCACCGAGCCGCTGTGGCCCGTCGCCGCCCCGGCCGCCGTCGCCCGGCCGGACGGGACGCGCCCGGCGGCCCGCGAGGTCGTCCGTACGGAACGCGAGCGGACGGTCGTACGGACCGAGCAGGCCCCGGCGCACGACGAGCCCGCACCGCGTCCGGCCGCACGGCCGGCCGAGTCCGAAGGGCCGCTGCTGCGGCCCGTCACCTCCACGGGCCCCGTGCTGCGGCCGGTCCCCGACACCGCCCGCCGCGCGGCGGGCCGGGGCCGTACCGAGCGGGCGGCCCCCACGAACGCGGCGTCCGTCCCGACCCCCCCTGGCGCGGACGCCGCTTCCCCAGCCGCCGTGTCCGCCCCGCTGCTCCCCAGCGCGGCGGACACGGCGGCCGCACGCGACGCCGTCCGGCAGGCGGCGGCCCGCCGCCCCGGGCGCCCGCCCGAGCAGGTGGTGCAGGTGCGGATCGGGCGGCTGGAGGTCACCGCGGGTGGTACGCCGCAGGACGGTGCCGGCAGGCCCCGGCCGCGGGACGCCGAGCGGCCCCGGGCCGCGGTCAGCCTGGCGGACTACCTGGCCAGGGGACGCGAGTGAGTGAGCCGCGACGGCACGGCAGCCGTACGACGAGAAGGACCAGGACCAGGAGAGGGACCGAGGAACCGACGCCATGAGCAACGCACTTGCCCTCGCCCACGTCACCCAGGCCCTCGCCCTGCTGATCGAGGCCAACCTGCCGCCGGACATCGACATCGCGGTGAAGGTCGAGCCGCGCAAGCCGCCGGCCGACCCGCCCCTCGAACCGACCATCACCGTGTTCCTGTACCAGGTCACGCCCAACACCTCGCAGCGCAACCACGACCTGCCGACCCGGGCGTCCGACGGGACCCTGGTCCGGCGTCCGGCCGCCGCGCTCGACCTGCACTACCTGATCAGCGCGTACGGCGAGGAGGCGGAACTGGTCGGGCAGCGCCTGATCGGCTCGGTGGTGCGCACGCTGCACGAGATACCCGTACTGCCCAGGGACATCATCGAACTCGCCGGTCAGCGACCGCACTTGAACGGGAGCGACCTGGCCGAGGCGGTGCAGCGGGTGCGGTTCACGCCGACGGCGATGGACGTCGACGAGACGTCCAAGCTGTGGGGGATGCTCCACCAGACGCCGTACACGCTGTCCGTCGTCTACCAGGCGGTCCTCGTCCTCATCGACGGGCGTGAGACGCCGGTGCCGGCGAAGCCGGTGGAGCGGCCGGAGGTGCGGGTGCTGCCGCTCGGGGCGGCGGGGGCTCCGGCTCCGGGTGTGACGTCCCAGGAGGCGGTGGCGGTGGAGGCGGATGAGCCGGTCGGGCCCTCGGGGAAGGCCGCGGAACCCGCCGACGAGCCGACGCAGGCCGTGGCGGGGGCCGTGGCGAGGGCCGAGACGAAGCCGCCCGCCAAGTCGGCCCGGGGCCGCAAGCCGGCCCAACCGGCCAGGACGGCGAAGAAGCCGGCCGCCAGGCCCGCGAAGTCCGCACGGTCACAGCCGCCGGCCAAGAACGCCGACGGCAGTGAGGACACGGAGAACTGAGGCACATGGGAGCGACGAGGGCGGGTGAGGACATGGGAACGCGGGCAACGGCCGCGGTCGCCGCCGCGACGGGCGACGGCACGACACTGACGGCGGAGATCCGGCGTGTCCTGGCCCGAGTCGACGCCCATGCCCTGCGCGGCGCGGACGGGACGGCCGAGGGGCGGGAGGCCCGGGCACCCCTGCCCGAGCCCGCCGAGGGCCCCGGCACCGCCCCCCTCGACGCCCTGGTCGCCTGCTTCGAGCTCACCGCGTTCGAGCGGGACCTCGTCCTCCTCACGGCCGCGCAGGAGCTGGAGCCCACCACCGGCGCCCGGTGCGCCGCCGCGAGTGGTGATCCCGAGCGGGCGTACCCGACCTTCTCGCTCGCCCTCGCCGCCCTCGACGAACCGCACTGGAGCGCGCTGCCGCCCGTGTCGCCGCTGCGCCGCTGGCAGATCGTGGAGCCGGACGACGCCTCGCGCCTGACGACCTCCCGGCTCCGGCTCGACGAACGCATCCTGCACTTCCTGCTCGGCTCGCCCTACCTGGACGCCCGGCTGCACGGCCGGCTGCGCCGCACCCCGGTGCCCGACCGGCTGCCCCCGTCGTACGACCTCGCCGCGAGCCGGGTCGCGGCCGGCTGGACGGACGGCGCCCGGCCCGACGCGCCGCTGCTCGTCGAACTGGTCGGCGGCGACCTGCGCAGCCGCGCCGACATCGCCGCCGCGGCCGCCGCGCGCGCCGGGCTCGGGCTGTACGCGCTGAGCGCGGAGGACATCCCCGTCGACCCCGCCGAGCGCGACCGGTTCGCCCGGCTGTGGCAGCGCGAGGCGATCCTGCTGCCCGCCGCGCTGCTCCTGGAGTTCGGCGAGCCGGACCGGGAGCAGCAGGCGGCCACGGAGGCGTTCCTGGCCGGGGCCGCCGTGCCGGTCGTCGTGTCGAGCACCGACCCGCGCCGCACGGACCGCCCGCACGGCACCCGGGTCGGCGTGCCGCACCTCGACGACGAGGAACAACTCGCCCTGTGGACGGACGCGTTCAGCGACGTCGCCGACCTGGAGAGGACCGAACTGCGGTCCCTGATCGCCCAGTTCCAGCTTCCGCCGCACGTCGTACGGTCCGCCGCCGCCACCGTACGCCGTGAACTGCCCTACGAGGACGAGCTCGACGCCGCCGGTCTGGCCTGGCGCGCCGGTATGGACGAGGCCCGGGTCGGCATGGACGAACTCGGCCGCCGTATCGAACCGCAGGCCGGCTGGAGAGACCTCGTGCTGCACGAGCGGCAGACCGGCGTGCTGCGGGAGATCGTCGCCCATGTGCGGCAGCGTGCCATGGTCCACCAGGAGTGGGGTTTCGCGGCGACCCTGCGCCGGGGCCTGGGTGTCACCGCGCTCTTCGCGGGCGGCTCCGGGACGGGCAAGACCCTGGCCGCCGAGGTGATGGCGAGGGAACTCGGCCTCGACCTGTTCGTCATCGACCTCTCGCAGGTCGTCAGCAAGTACATCGGCGAGACCGAGAAGAACCTCCGCCGCGTCTTCGACGCCGCCGAACGCGGCGGCGCGCTCCTGCTCTTCGACGAGGCCGACGCCCTGTTCGGCAAGCGCAGCGAGGTCAAGGACAGCCACGACCGGTACGCCAACCTCGAGGTCAGCTATCTGCTGATGCGGATGGAGGCCTACCGCGGCCTCGCCATCCTCACCACCAACATGAAGAAGGCCCTGGACAACGCCTTCCTGCGGCGTATCCGCTTCGTCGTCGACTTCCCCTTCCCCGCCGAGCACGAACGCGCCGAGATCTGGCGCCGCGTGCTGCCGCCGCAGGCGCCGGTGAAGGACATCGACCCGCGGCTGCTCGCGCAGCTGACCGTGGCGGGCGGCTCGATCCGCAACATCGCCCTGTCCGGCGCGTTCCTCGCCGCGGAGGAGGGCGAGCCGCTCCAGATGCGGCACATGCTCGCCGGGGCCCGCACCGAATACCTCAAGCTGGAACGCTCCTTGACGCCGACGGAGGTCCGCGGATGGGTGTGAGGCAGACGGGTGGGTCGCAGACGGGTACGACGCCGTCCAGTGGTTCGCGGGACGGTGCTTCGTGGGCTGGCGTTTCGCGGGCCGGTGGTTCGCGGGACGGTGGGGCACCCGCGCCGCGCGAGATCCGCCTGGAGATAGGCGAGCTGGTGCTCGACGGCTTCCGCGCGGACCCCGGCCGGGTCTCGGCCGCCTTCGAGGACGAGCTGACCCGGCTGGTCCGCGAGCGCGGTATGCCCGCCGACGGTCCGTGGACGGCCGACGTCCTGTCCGGCCTGCCCCCGCTGCCCGCCGGCCTGTCCGCCCGGCGCCTCGGGCAGGAACTGGCCCGCGCGGTGCACGAAGGCCTGTGCGGCCGGGGCGAGGTGACGTCATGAGCAACTCCCCGACCCAGGACAGCCGTTCCGAGCAGTCAGCCGAGCAGCGCCGCCGCAAGCGCAAGGAGCGCGCGGCCAGGTCCCGCGCCCCCGAGCCGAAGGACATCGTCAGCGGCGCCGGTCAGCCGCTCGACCCCGGCGTACGACGGGACCTGGAGGAGCGCCTCGGGCACGACCTCGGTCGCGTACGCCTGCACACCGGCCGGGACGCCGGGCAGCTCGCGGACCTGCTCGGCGCGGACGCGGTCGCCGTCGGCCAGGACATCTTCTTCGGCGAGGGTGCGTACCGGCCGGGCACGGACGAGGGCCGCCGTCTGCTCGCCCACGAACTCCTGCACACCGTCCAGAACCCGCACGGCCTCGGCACCCTGCGCGCCGGCCGCGACCTGGGCGCGGTGAGCCTGCCCCAGCAGGCCATCGAACGGGAGGCCGAGTCGGCGGCACAGGACCTGGTACGGGACCCGGAACAAGGCCCGGACACAGCCCCCGACCTCGACCAGGCGCAGGCCACCCCCGGCTGGCTCCGCTACGCGACCGTCGACGCCGACCGCCGCCGCACGGAGCAGCTCGACCCCGCGACCCTCGTCGACCGCATCGCCAACGGCCTCCTGCGTTCGCTGCGCGGCGACCCGGAGGACCGGTCGGGCCGCGTCCGGATCCAGCTGGCCCGGATGGCGCCCGAGGTGCAGGACAGCGTCCTGGACCGGCTGGAACTGCGGCTGCCGGTGCCCGTCGTCGACCGGCTGCTGGAGGGCGTGGAGGAGACGGAACGGTCAGGGCCGCTGCCGATGGACGCGGCGACGGCTCCGGAGGCTGTCCCCGGTGCGGGGGATGAGGTCGAGGAGGAGCGGCAGGCTCGCGAGGACTCCGAGGCCGATCCCGCCCCCGAGCAGGACGTACGGCCGAACGAACCCGGCAAGCCCGGCAAGCCCGGTGGGCAACCGGAGGACGGCCGGGAAGAGGATGCCGAGAAGGGGGACGGAGGATCCGCCTCCGAAGACGCCGACCGGGAGAACGCCCAGGGCGGCGCGGGCGCGGCCGGGCGGCAGCAGGAGGGCTCCGAGGACGAGCAGGAGCGCACGCAGGAACAGCAGGAGGAGAAGGACGCCTCCGGCCGGGACGCCGAGAAGGACGCCGCCGACGAACGCAAGGACGCCTCGGACACCGAACGCGACCAGCAGGACCAGGACAAGCAGGACGAGCGCGACGCCGAGCAGGACGAGGGCGGACCCGAGGACGAGGCCGCCCAGGAGCCCGAGAAGCAGGCCGGCGAGCAGGAGCGGCGCGAGGACGAGGGCACGTCCGAGGCGACCCGCCGCCAGGCCCCCGCCCCGGGCACCGTCGACCGCAGCGGCGCCGAGCCCGGCGAGAAGTCCCGGACCGGCGGGGACACCGCAGCGGCCCGTGCGGTGGGCGACCCCGAGAACGAACAGGACGGCGACGACGAGCCGTTGGGCCTGGACGCGGAACCCGCGCAGGACGACACGGATCGGGAGGCGGGCGACGACACGGCCGGGGCGGCCGGCGCACAGCCCGTGCCCGATGCCGACCTCGTCGGATACACGGACGCGGCGAAGAACCCGAACCTCGTCGAGGAGCGGCGGAAGGGCACGGCCCCGCTGCCCAGCCTCTCGTCCGCCTCCGCAGCCCCGGCGCCGGACGCGGCACCCCAGGAGGCCACGCCCGGCACCACCTCCCAGGACACCGCGGCGCGCTCCGAGGACGACGAAGGCAGCGGGTCCTTCGAGGACCTCCTGAGCGGTACGGCTGACGCGCGGCAGCCCGATGCGTCCGGAGCCGGCGGCGCCCTCGGTACGGCGTCTCCCGCTGCGGCCTCGACGGCCGACACCGCCGGGACGGACCGGGACCGGAAGCAGTCGGACCAACGCAAGGAGGACGCCGAGGCCGCACGGCGTGACGAGGAGGCCAGGGCCTCGGACGCCGCGGCGACCGGTGCGGCTGCTGGGCCCGGTGAGACCGCCGCGCCCGACCAGTTGGCCAAGTCGGGCGAGGACGCTCGTACACAGGGTGCCGCCGCACCGTCGGGTACCGGGGCGGAGAAGGACGGCGCGGGCGAGGCCGCCCAGAGCGCCCGGAAGCCGGAAGCCGGTGCCCCGGACCGCAGTGGCGGGAAGGAGGCGGACTCCGGAGCGGACAAGGGCAAGGACAAGCAGGCCGACAAGGCCGAGGAGCGCACGCCGACCGGCGGACGCGACACCGCCGGGGACCAGGGGACCACGGCCCCCGCACCCGACACGTCCCCCGGTGGGCAGGAGACCTCCGAAGGCACGGGTCCGGCCACCACACCCGGCCCGGCCGGCGGCCCGGACAAGGTCTCCACACCGGGACCCGCGAGTGCGCCGAAACTGGCGCCGGGCAACGGCCCGTCGCCCATGGCCGCGGGGCCGCAGCCCAAGACCAATACCTCCAAGGCCGCGGAGTCCGCGGCCACCTCCGCCGGATCGTCCGGCGGCTCCACGGGCTCGCGCTCCCGCCCGACGGGCAGCAAGCGCCAGGCGGCACGAAAGGCCGCGAAGACCGCGTCCCGCCGGGGCGGCGGTGGAAGCGGAGGCGGCGGTCGCAAGTCCCCGGCCCCCGCGCCCGTCCGCTCCGGCGGCCGCCCCACCGCATCCGGCGGGTCCAAGGCCAGCGCCAAGGCCAAGAAGGAGACCCCGCCCCCGGACGTCTCCAACGCGACCCCCGAGTCCGGTCTGTCGACGGCCGCGGGGCTCAAGCCGCACCAGGCCCTGGAGACGCTCAAGGGCGTCGGCAGTGCCGTCGGCCGCTCGGTGGACAAGGAACGCACCTCCCTGCGCAAGGCGCCGCCGAAGATGCAGCGCCCCTCCGGCTCCCCGCGCACGGTCCCCGGCGGCCCCCGTGCGGCGGCCCCGGGCACGTACACGAACGCCAAGGTCGCGCGTACGGACGCGGCGCAGGGCAAGACGCCCGAGATCAAGGGCGAGCAGAAGCCGGAAGGCGACGTCCCGGGCGCGAACGTGCCGGAGCCGAGCTGGTGGGACATCGCCGTCACCATCGGAGCCCAGCTCTTCGGCAAGCTGCTGAAGGAGATCCTCCCGCTCGACGACCTGATCGACTCCATCCTCGGGCTGCCGACCCAGGACGAGGGGCTGAAGAACGCCCGCGTGGGCGACGCCCCGAGGCTTCCGCTGGAGAACGACTCGGACCCGCAGCGCACCGACGACCAGGGCCGAAAGCTCGACGAGCGGAAGAACGAACTGCACCAGTCGGGACGTGACGACGCGGCCCGCCCGATGGGCGAGGACCAGATCTATCCCGATGTGCCCAAGGAGACCCTGACCGGCAAGGTGGCCGGTGGGAAGAAGTCCGCGAAGGGCGGCGGCGGGCGGTCGGTGTCCGGCGGCGGTGTGCCGATCGAGTCCGCCTCCGCGGTCGCCGAGCACGACCGGGGCCCGCAGATCCAGGCGGGCTTCTCCCGGGGCCGGGACAAGATGGGCCAGGAGCGGCAGGCCAAGGACAAGAAGGCGGCGGACGACCGCAAGCAGCACGACCAGGACCTCCAGAAGGAGGTCACGGCCAGCGGCAAGAAGCAGTCCGACGCCCGCGACAAGGGCCGTTCCGACATCGCCGACTCCCGGGACCGGTGGCGCGGGGAGCAGGACGTCAAGGTCTCGGAGATCGACGGCAAGAAGGGCAAGAAGTACGACAAGGTCCGCGACGACATCAAGAAGAAGGAGGAGGACACCGACAAGGACGTCGACAAGCGGACCGAGGACGACAACAAGAAGATCGACGACGAGCAGACCAACGCCGAGAAGGAGGCGGAGAAGAAGCAGGAGGACGGCAAGGACGACGCCGACAACTGGCTCGAAGAGGCCATCGAGAAGCTCAAGGAGTTCTTCGAGAAGCTCAAGAACGCCATCAAGAGCGTCTTCGAGAAGGCCCGTCAGGTCGTCACCGACCTCATCGACAAGTTCAAGCAGCAGGTCTTCAAGCTCATCGACGACGCCCGCAACTGGGTCATCGACCAGATCAACACCTTCGCCGACGCGCTGATCGCCCTCGGCGACGAGCTCCTCGCCGACTACCCGGCGATGCGCGACAAGTGGCGCAACACCATCGACGGCGCGCGCGACTGGGCGGTACAGAAGGTCAACGAGTTCGCCGACGCGCTCAAGGAGGTCGCCGGGAAGCTCCTCGACGGCCTGTGCGGCGCGCTCCTGGCCGGCCTCGACGCGCTGGAGGGCGGCCTGCTGGCCGCGGTCGACATCGCCGAGACGGTCACCGTCGGCGCGCTGGAGTTCGGTGCCGCCGCGGTCGCCGCGCTCGGTGAGTGGGCGGCCATCTTCAACGACATCGTCTCCGACCCGGGCGACTGGATCGGCAAGGCCGGTGCCGCCGCGGAGACGGGCGCCAAGGAACACCTCTTCGAGGAGATCAAGACCGCGGTCAGGGCCTGGTTCAACCAGAAGGTCCAGGAGATCATCGGCATCCCGATGGAGGACTTCCAGGAGCTGGTCTCCGGCGGCGTCACCGTCGAGCAGATGGCGCAGATGGCCTGGGACGAGGCCCTTCCCCAACTCCCCGTCATCATCGGCGTGATGGTCGTCGAGAAGGTCGTCGCCAAGCTCATCCCCGGCGCCGGCTGGGTCATGGCGATCATCGACGCCCTGCAGACCGCCTGGGGGGCGCTCAGCGAGATCCTCGCCGCGTTCGGCCTGTTCATGGACTTCCTGAAGTCGGTCATGAGCGGCAACGGCGCGCTGCCCTTCGCCAAGGCGGTCGCGGCGGGGGTCGTGGCGCTGCTGGAGCTGGTCTACGAGTTCCTCATCGAGGGCGTCGGCCGCTTCATGGGCAAGGTGGCCGAGCGGCTGGGCGACATGCTCAAGAACCTCCGCACGAAGAAGCACAAGCCGGGCCCCTCCGACGCCCCGTCCTCACCGGACGCCCCCACCAAGCCCAAGGACGACCGCACCCCGTCCCCGGACCGCCCCGCCGACCGCACGGACGACACCCCCACCCGCCCCTCGCCCCCACGCAAGCCGTCCCCGGCCCAGACCTCCCGCCCCCCGTCAAAGCCCCGCCCCGGCAAACGCCCCACCCCCGAAAAGAAGCGACGCCCGGCCCACACCACCCGCCCCAAGAAGCGCCGCGACGACGACGAACGCCGCGACGAGGGCCGCGAGGTGAACACGGCCCGCAAGCGCATACGCGACGCGGACCGCCGCCTGAAGGACGACGCCAGGGACAACCGCCGCGCCACCCCGACCCGCCGGGGGCCGGCCCGCGACACCGTGCGCCCCGACCGCCGCCGCGACGCGAACGACCGCGACCGTGACCGCGACCCCAAGGACCCGCGTGCGAGCGACCGTCGCACCGACGACCGGAGACGGGACGACGACCGCAGGAACGACCGGCGACGGGACGACGGCCGCCGCCGTGACGACGACCAGCGCCGCGACACCGACAAGCGTCGTGACACCGACAAGCGTCGTGACACCGACAAGCGTCGTGACACCGACAAGGACCGCCCTCGCCGTCGCCCGCTCCGCCGTGCCCGCCAGACCGTCAAGTCGGCGGTCAACAGGGCCCGCCGGGCAGGCCGCAAGCTCTACGGCAAGGCCCGCCGCACCGTCGGCAGCCGCCTGAACGACCGGCTCCGGAAGCTGCGGGACCAGTGGCGGCGCCGGAACGACCGGTCCAAGGACCGCACCGAGGACCGCACCAACCGTGACCGCGATCGCCGGAATCGCGACGACCGCAAGCCGGAGGACACGACCTGGGAGCAGACCATGCCCAGGGTGTACTTCCGCAACCTCGACGGAGAGTCGCACACCCTGATGTTCCGGGGGCGGGGACCGGCCTCCCAGATGGTGGTGCGGAGCCAGACGGACCCCGTCACCGACTACCTCGACGAATGGCAGTGGGAGGCTGATCAGCTCGCGGCATACCCCGACCGCCATACTCGCCAGGTGGAGGCCATCCGCTCCGCTCGTGCCCAGCACGTCAGGGCCGAACAGGTCAAGCGGAGGCTGCCGCCCCGAGGCACCACGACCCGCACCGGGGAGCTCGAGTACCGGGCGCTGCGGGGTGCGTTGAACAGGCTCGCCCGTTTGCTGGAACTGCGTGAGATCGACCCGAGCAGGCCGCCGCTCCTCCCCATGGTCCTGCCGCCGTACACCGACGGTGTGCGCGGCCATGGATTCCAGGCCACCGGCATCAACAAGACCATCAAGAGCCACAAGGGCGAGAAGCCGCTCGGCAATCCCAAGATCCCGCTCGGCTGGGACCTGGTGCCCGCGAATCTCAGGAAAGACACGGCCTGGGTGCGTATGCACCTCTTCACCGAGAAATTCGGAGGGAAGGCCACCGGCTCGAACCTCGTCCCCGCTCCTGGTACGCCGGTGAACAGCAGATTCGCCTACCGAATCGAGTTGCCCGCCTACAAAGCGATCGCCAAGGACCCCAGCATCGCGATGATTTGGTTCAACTACGACGTCGGTTTCTACAGCGGCGCGGACGAGTACTTCCCCAAGAAGATCTCCATGGCCTGGGGTAAGTACGCGCCCGCAGGCAACACCTGGCGTAAACAGCCGGCCGAGGGCGCCTACACGCGCGACAACATTCAGCGTCCGAACGCCCTTGATTCCAGGTTCGACATCAATGGAAAGGGTCCCGACTCCATCAGGACCAAATTCGGCGTCAGCCGGGCCTTCGCGCAGGCGCTGCGTGACCAGTCGCCCTACCGCGACATCTACCAGCTGATCGTGCGGATGAAGGCGTACAAGACGCGCCTGAACGCCACATCGCCCGGCAAGCTCAGGAACTTCGACAGCGAGCTCAAGGCCGTCGTCGCCAAGAAGAACGACATTCGCTTCACTTAGGAATCAAGGGACCATGGCGCGCTATACGGAACAGGAACTCAGGTACCTCCGGCTCCTGGACGAACTGCAGGAGACCGACGGAGTGGACATCCGCTACGAAGAGAGGGGAGAGATCGAGGAACTCACGGGTGAGGCACCGGAGGCCTTCGATCTCATCGAGGAGTGGCAGGGCGTCCGCTTCGCGCCGGAACTCCAGCGGGCCTTTCTCCGGTTCGACGGGATCTCGTCCCACTGGACGCTCGCCAAGGGCGGATCGACCCTCCACGGTGAGTTCTCGTTGCGTCATCTTCCCGCTGCCCTGTTCGCCACAGGTGAGACGCTCATCCACGATGATCTCCCCGCCGATGTGCGCGCCCTCTACGAGGAGTTCCGGGTGTTCGACGAACAGCCGAGGACCGGAGCCGGCACGCTCGCCGCACTGCGGGTCCCGTCCGTGGTGACCGGGAGCATCTCACCCGAGGTCTGGTACTACGACAGTTCCGACGGGGCGCTGCTGGACATCGACTACGCCCAGTACCTGGACGCACTGCTTGTCACCAAGGGCACGTTCGGCTGGCAGTACCTGTACGCCGACGTCGACCTGGGGGAGAGCGGCCTCGGGAGCGTCGCGGACGATCTGCGCACCATGCTGGACGTCTTCCCGGATGTTTTCCCCGGCCACGACTACTCCGACCTGCGCGCCCGTCTGGAGGCCCGCCTGTGACCCGCTACGCCGACATCCCCAAACCCATCCGCTCCGGCATCGTCGTGGTCAACCCCGACACCGGCACCCCCCAACGCATCATCGTGCTGCAGTTCAACCCGGACACCCTGGAACGCAGCGTGAGCCCCCAGTCGGCCGGTGACAGTGGGGACGCCGGAGGCGGAGGGACGGGAAGCGGTGACAGGAATGAGGCCTTGCGGCTGAAGGGCCCCGCTCAGGAGACCTGGAAGTTCACCGCAGAGATCGACGCGACGGATCAGTTCGAGGTCGCGGCGCCCGACGGGATTCATCCTCAGCTCGCGACGCTGGAGATGCTCGTGCAGCCGACCACCGCGCAACTGCGGGCCGCGAGCAAGCTGTCGCAGAAGGGGGCCATCGAGATCAGTCCGATCGAGATGCCGCTGACGCTGTTCACGTGGGGGAGCAAGCGGGTCATGCCCGTGCGGTTGACGGAGTTGTCCGTGAACGAGTCCGCCTTCGACGTGAATCTCAATCCCATCCGCGCCTCCCTCAGCATCGGCATGAAGATCCTCACCGTCAGCGATCTGCCGGCCGGGCACCGCGGCGCCGATCTCTACCTCGCGCACCTCGCGCAGAAGGAGCGGCTGGCCGCGGCGGCGAGGGGCGGCAGCCTCGGCGCGCTGGGGCTCGGCGGCGGACTCGGGGCAGCGGCGAGCGCATCGATCAGGAGGGGCTGAGCCACACCATGGCCGACATCGAACCGTACGAGAGCGCCCTGGACGCCATACCCGGCGCTCATCCGTATCCGCGCACCAGCCGGTACCACGACGCCGAGATCGGGGTGCACCGCCGCCCCGACGGAACCGAAGTCCGGTACACCAAGCGGCGGTTGCTGCCGCCTCTCGACGACGCCGGCCACCAGGAGGCCCAGCCTCATGTCGTCGGCGCGGGGGAGCGGCCCGACCTGCTCGCCCAGCGGTACTTCGGCGACCCCGGGCAGTGGTGGCAGATCGCCGACGCCAACCCCGTACTCGATCCACGGGAGTTGACCGACGAGGCCGGGCGGATCATCGGCATACCGACCGCCGGCGGCTTCCCGCAGGGGGACCGGCGTGTTTGACCTGCCCGTGGGGCAGGGCCCCGTGCACATCACCCTCCTCATGGGGCCCAAGCTCGCCCGCCCCGTGCCCGCCGAGGTCACCGAGGCCCTGCTCTCCGCGCAGATCACCGCCACCGCGGGCGAGCGCAGCGGGTTCCAGCTCGCGTTCGACCTCACCAAGAACGGCATCATCAGCCGCCGGCTGCTGCCCGAGGGGTTCTTCGACCCGAAGACCCGGCTGATCGTCACCGTCAGCGTGCGCGGCACGGCCGCCGTGCTCTTCGACGGGCTCGTCGTACGGCAGGAGGTCGGCGCCAGCAACCGGCCCGGCCACTCCACCCTCACCGTCACCGGCGAGGACCTCACCCTGCTGATGGACCTGGAGGAGCGCACCGCTCGCTACCCCAACCTGCCGCCCTCCGAGCGGGCCCTGGCCATCCTGCGCCGCTACTCCGACTACGGCATCCGGCCCGACGTCTACACCGAGAAGGTCGCCCAGCCCCCGCACCAGGACCTGCGCGTGCACTACCAGACCGGCACCGACCTCCAGTACGTCACCGAGCTCGCCCGCGCCAACGGCTACACCTTCTACCTGGAGCCCGGGCCCAACCCCGGTCAGTCGTCCGCCCGTTGGGGCCCCGAGGTCCGGCTCGGCATCCGCCAGCACGCCCTCAACGTCAACATGGACGCCCAATCCACCGTCGACCAGCTGACGTTCGCCTACGACGGGACGGCCAGGGAAGAGCCGCAGGCCCGCTGGCAGGACCCCGGCACCCGGCAGTCCACGCTGCTGCCGCAGCCGCCGATCAGCCCGCTGCGCCCGCCCCTCGGCAGGCGCCCCACCCCGGCCCTGAAGCGCAAGACGCTGTCCGGCACCGCCAAGCAGCAGCGCGAGCAGGCCGAGGCCGAACTGCTCGCCCGCGCGGCCGTCTCCGCCGACGTCGTCTCCGGTTCCGGCTCCCTCGACGTCAACCGGCACGGCTACATCCTCCAGCCCCGCCAACTCGTCGGCGTACGGGGCGCCGGGCGCGCCTACGACGGCGACTACTACGTCAAGTCCGTCACGCACAACCTGCGGCCGGGCTCGTACCAGCAGAACTTCACCCTCTCCCGGGAGGGGCTCGAAGCCCGCAGCGACTACGTCCGGCCGTAACCCCACACACGCAACCGCCCCCACGACCATCCTCCAGGAGCATCCCCACCATGGCGGCACCCAGCAATCGCTACCTCGGCAAATTCCGCGGCCGGGTCGTCGACAACAACGACCCGCTGCGCATCGGCCGCGTCACCGTCGAGGTCCCGGACGTGCTCGGCGACGAGCCGTCGACCTGGGCGCTGCCCTGCCTGCCCTTCACCGGGCCGGAGTCCGGGCAGTTCGTGGTGCCGCCGCCCGGCGCGGGCGTGTGGGTGGAGTTCGAGCAGGGCGATCCCAGCTTCCCGGTGTGGACGGGCTGCTGGTACGGCGCCGCCGAGGAGCTGCCGCCCGACGCGCGCCGCGAGCTTCAGGCGAACTCGCCGAGCAAGCCGGTCGTCGTGCAGACACCGCAGGCCCACAAGCTCGTCATGATCGACACGCCCGGCGCCGAGCAGGGGATCCTCCTCCAGGCCCAGGGCGGCGCCTACATCCGCATCACCAAAGAGGCCGTGGTCATCGCGACCGGCGCGGGCGCCGAGGTCGTGCTGCGCGGCCGTGAAGTGACGATCAACGAGGGCCAGTTGACCGTGCTCTCGAAGCGATAGACGACGGGGGACCCAGCAAGTGACAGGAACGAACAGAAGGCTTCTCGACGCCGGCACCGTGCTCGGCTGCCCGCACGGCGGGCGGGTCACCGCGGCCACCCCGCCCTCCGGCGGAGTCCGGGTCGCGGGCGCCGCCGTCGCCACGGCCGCGCACTCCTACGTGGTCACCGGCTGCCCGCACACCGTCCACCGGGTGCCCTCGCCGTGCGTCACGGTCCGCTGGACCGCCGACACCACCGGCATCACGGTCGACGGCGCGCCCGTGCTGCTCGACACCTCCGCGGCCCAGTGCTTCAGCGCGGCCTTCGTCCCGCAGGGGCCGCCCGTCGTCCAAGGCGCGCAGCGAAAGGTCACCGTCCGATGAACCCCACCAGTCGGGCCGCGAGGCCCCGTTCCGACATCGCGTTCCCCTTCCGCGCCGACCGCCGCGGCCGCACCGCGCACGCCGGGCACGGCGAGCACGTCCACGATCTGATCGAGCAGCTGCTGTTCACCAGCCCCGGCGAACGCGTGATGCGCCCCGACTTCGGCTGCGGACTTCTCGACCTGGTGTTCGCGCCCAACAGCCCCGAGCTGATCAGCACGCTCGAACTGTCCGTGCAGGCCGCGCTGCAGCGCTGGCTCGGCGACCTCATCGAGGTCACGGCTCTCGACATCGACAGCGAGGGCGGTGAGGACGGCGTCGTCCGCGTGTACCTGTCGTACGCCGTCCGGGCCACCGGCGCCCGGCGCGACGACGTCTTCGAAGGGAGGGCCGCCGCATGACGACCGGCGCCACAACATCCCGCCGCGGCAAGGTGAGGGCCGCACAGCTCAACGGCGTCGACACCGTCGAGACCGGCGACGACGGCCTGCTGCTCACCGTCACCTTCCTAGGCAAGGCCCCGCACGGCCTGTGCCCCGAGAACGTCCGCATCGACGGCGGCCGTCGTGTCACGGACATCACCGCCGTGGACGTCAGTGTCGAGCGCGAGGAGGACCCGGAGCTCGACGACCGGCTCTACGTCACCCTCGACCGGGCCGGAGACACCTCCCGCTACCGCCTCTCCCTCGTCGAGACCGACCCCTACGGACGGCCCGGCACCGAGCCGTACCGCGGCTTCGACCAGCGCTACCACAGCGCCACGTTCACCTTCCGGCCCGACTGCCCCACCCCCTTCGACTGCGAGGGCGAGCACCGGCCGGAGCCGGACTTCCCCGCCGCGCCCGTCATCGACTACACGGCCCGCGACTACGAGACCATCCGCAAGCTGCTCCTGGACCGGCTCGCGCTCACCACCCCCGACTGGGCCGAGCGCAACCCCGCCGACCTGGGCATGACCCTCGTCGAACTCCTCGCCCACACCGGCGACCAGATCAGCTACCACCAGGACGCGGTCGCCACCGAGGCCTACCTCGACACCGCCCGCCGCCGGGTCTCCGTACGCCGTCACGTCAAGCTCATCGACTACGCGATGCACGACGGCTGCAACGCCCGCGCCTACGTCACCGTCCGGACCGCGCAGGACCGGACGCTCGCCCCGGGCACCTTCCGCTTCGCCTCCGTCGACGTACGCAGCCTCGACCCGCACGACCGCCCCGAACCGGGCACGGTGATCGACGAGGCCGACCTCGGAGACCTCGACGAGCGCGGCTCGGTGGAGGTCTTCGAACCGGTCGTCGCCACCGACCCGCTGGAGCTGCGGGTCGCGCACAACGCCATCCGGCTGTGGACCTGGGGCGGCGAGGTGTGCACCCTGCCGCGGGGCGCCACCGCCGCCACGCTGAGGGACGCGTGGGTGGATCCGGAGACCTGCCGCGAGCGCCGGCTGGCCCTGAGGCCGGGCGACGTGCTCGTCCTGGAGGAGGTGAAGGGCCCGCGCACCGGCACCCCCGGTGACGCCGACCCCGCCCACCGCCAGGCCGTCCGGATCACCTCCGTCACCCCCGGCCTCGACCGGATAGAGGACCAGCCGGTCCTGGAGA
Source organism: Streptomyces sp. CRCS-T-1 (assembly GCF_024442335.1). Lineage (NCBI taxonomy): Bacteria > Bacillati > Actinomycetota > Actinomycetes > Kitasatosporales > Streptomycetaceae > Streptomyces > Streptomyces sp. CRCS-T-1. The sequence goes on from NZ_CP101651.1 coordinate 7,729,482, forward strand.
TCACCTGGGCCACCGAGGACGCGCTGCGCTTCCCGCTCTGCCTCAGCACCCGCGGCGGACGCGACTGCCTGCCCGTCGAGGAGGTCACCCTCGCCCGCGGCAATGTCGTCCTCGCCGACCACGGACGGACGCTGACCGGCCTGCCCGAGACGGTCACCGTGCCGCCCGTGCCCGCCGTGACCGCCCCCTGCGACCCTCCCGCCTTCGGCTGCCACGACACCGAGGAGGGCAACGCCCCCGCACGGCTGATCAACGCCCTGACGGACAGGGCCGAGTCGGGCCGGGCCCTCGTAGCCGACGACGTCCGCGAACTCTTCGACGTCGTAGGGGAGGCCGCGACCAACCGCGCCGGACTCGGCCTGGAGAGTGCCGGGCAACGCCACGAACAGGTCGTGCCCGGCACCGCCTACGCCCAGGCCGCCACCCTGCGCACCCTGCTCGCCCAGTCCGTCTACCCGGGCATCGCGCCCCGCTTCCGCCCGGTCCTCGGCCGTACGCCCGTCACCCAGGCGGTGCCCTTCCCCGACCCCGGCACCGTCGCCGCCGGACAGGCCGAGCGGATCGCGGCGATACCGGGCCGGGTGCGGCAGCGGCTCGTCGAGCTGTGGCGCAGCGCCCGCGACCGGGACGGACTCGGCAAGGAGGAGATCGCCGAACTCGCCGTGATCTACGGCCTGAACGTGCTGGAGCGGTTCGAACTGCACCGCCACCCGGTCCGTGCCCTGCGCGAACTGCTCTACCGCAGCGACCAGTTGCTCGACACCAAGCTGCGCCGCGTCGAGGTCCTCGCCGCCCGCGCCCGGGCGGGAACCGTCCTCGACGGGCACATCGCCTGGGAGATCGCCCACGCATGGGGCCCGGCCTACGCGAGCGGACTTCACCCGGAGGAGACGGTGCTGCGCGGCTCGGCGACCGCCGCCCTCGCCCAGGACCCGCGCCGGGCCCTGCCCGCCGTACGCCCGCACGACGGGGACCGGACCTGGGAGCCGCGCCGCGACCTGCTCGACAGCGGTCCGCGCGAGCGGCACTTCGTCGGCGAACTGGAGGACGACGGACGCCTCGCCCTGCGCTTCGGCGACGGCCGGCACGGCGCGAAGCCCACGCCCGGCTCCCGCCTGGAACTGCGCTACCGGCTCGGCGGAGGCACGGCCGGCAATGTCGGCGCCGAGGCCATCAACCACCTGGTCGTACAGGGCGACTGCGAGGCGCCTGCCGCCGTCGTGCGCAACCCGCTGCCCGCCACCGGCGGCACCCGGCCCGAACCCGTCGAGCAGGTACGCCAGCTGGCCCCGCTCGACCTGCGCCGCACCCGGCTGCGCGCGGTCACCGCCGAGGACTACGCCGCCCTCGCCGGCGCCCTGCCGGGCGTGCAGCGGGCGGCGGCCGAGATCCGCTGGACCGGCAGCGTCCAGGAAGCACACATCGCGATCGACGCCCACAGCACCGCCGACCCGTCGCCGGGCCTGCTCGACTCGGTCGCCCAGGCCCTGGAGACGTACCGGCGCATCGGCCACGACCTCGTCGTGGAGCCCGCCCGACTGGTGCCGCTCGACATCGCGCTGAGCGTCTGCGCCGCGCCGGGGCACCAGCACGGGCAGATCCTGGCCGAGCTGTACCGCGTGCTGGGCAGCGGACGGCTGCCCGGCGGACGGCTCGGCTTCTTCCACCCCGACGCGCTGACCTTCGGCGAACCGGTCCGGCTCAGCCGCCTGGTCGCCGTCGCCGCGGCCGTGCCCGGGGTGGAGAGCGTCGAGGTCACCCGGCTGCGCCGACTGTCCGAACAGGACCGAGGAGAGAGGGAGGACGGCGTGCTGCGGCTCGGCCCGCTGGAGATCGCCACCTGCGACAACGACCCGGACCGGCCGGAGAACGGCCTGCTGGCGATATCTCTGGGAGGTGCCCGATGACGGACCCGCACCCGGCCCCCGCGACCGAAGTCCCCGCGACCGACGACTGCGGCTGCGGCGGCGCCTGCCGCGGCGGCCACGACGAGCGCCTCGCGCCGACGCCGCCGCACAACCCGCCCGGCCGCACCGCGCTGGACTACCGCGTCGGCGAGTACGGCTCCTTTCTGGCCGCCCTGCTCGACCGGCTCGCCTCGCCCGCGTACCCGGCGCTGAACCGCCTCACCGTCCGCACCCCGGACGACCCGGCGATCGGCCTGCTCGACGCCACGGCCGTCCTCGGCGACCTGCTCACCTTCCACTCCGAGCGGATCGCCGACGAGGCCTACCTCCGCACCGCCGACGAGCACCGCTCCCTGGTGCTGCTCGGCCGGCTCGTCGGGCACCGTCCGCGTCCCGGTGTCGCCGCCGCCACGTACCTGGCGTACACCCTCGAACGCGACCCGCGCGCCGAGGCGCAGAACGTGCTGATCCCGCGCGGCGCGCGCAGCCACAGCGTGCCGGCCTCCGCCGATGAGGCGTCGCTGACGTTCGAGACCGCACGGGATCTGACGGCCCGCTGGGACTTCAACGAGCTGAAGGTCCGTCGCCGCCGTCCCTCGCTGCTCACGCCGCAGGACCTCGAGAAGCGCTCGGAGCTGTTCGTCGAGGGCACGGGGCTCTCTCTTCAGACCGGCGATCAGTTGCTGTTCGTCTTCGGGGAAGGGGCCGGGGGTGCGCGCAAGCTGCTGCCCGTGGCGAAGACGCGGGTCGACCGGGACGACGAGATCACGGCGGTCTCGTTGCCGAAGTCGGCGCCGGCGACCCTGAGGGAACTGGTCGACGAAGTACGGCGATGGACGGCTGTGCCGGCCCAGCCGGGTGAGCCGGGGGAGGAGCCGCCCACGCCGGAGGTTCCCCACCCGCGGCCGGTCAGCCGGCTGATCGAGGACTTCGAGGATCAGGTCCTCGAACCGCTGCGTGACGATCTGGACGAGGTCAAGACGCCCGAGCGGCTTGCGGCTCGCCTTGCCGAACCTCTGGCCCGGCTCGGTGAGGCGCAGGTGCTGGCCGCTCCGTATGAGGACGTGGCGGCTTGGTTCGAGCGGTTGGAGGCGGTGCTCGCGGAACTCGCCGAGCGGGCCATGGAGTTGGCGCCTGCCCAGACGGATGCGGGTGGTCGGCCGTCTGGGCTGGTCGCGCAGTTCCCCGCGCCCCTGGAGGATGATGGGCGCGCCGCTGCTTTGGAGGCCCTGGGCGTTGTACTTCCCGCGCTGCGCGCCACCGCCCCCGCACCCCGGGGTGTCACCGGTCGGCAGCTCCCGGGTACTGACACCGCACGTCTCCTCTCCGCCCTCAACCCCGGCCTCGGCAGCCTCTACCCGGCCTGGCGTACGGCCGCCGCCCCCGGTACGCCGCAGCTTCTGCGTGAGCTGCTCGCCCTGCGCGTCACCGCGGCTCCCTTCGGAGCCACGGCCCCGCTGAAGCCGGTCCAGGACGATCGCGGCCGGGTCATCCGCACGGCCGACTGGCCGCTCACCGGCGCGGTGCTGGCGACCATGCGGGTCGTCTTCGACACGGCGGGCAAGTCCCCGGTGCGGGCCGAGTTCCAGTACGTCGAGGGCAGCAGCTCCGACCAGCGATCCGAGAACCTGCCCGTCGCCCAGCCCGTCACCTTCACGCTCGGCCCCGGCCAGGTCGAACTGTCCGTGCGTTCCGGCCAGGACCGCGACCTGAGCTGGCTGAACCGCCGTCCGGCCGACTCCCAGGAGCCCGGTGTCACGGCCCGCTACCTCTCCGCCCTGCCCGAGCGCACGCTCTTCGTGTCCCGGCCCGACGACGAGGGCCTGGTCCACGTCGGAGTCCACAACGGCACCTCCGAGCAGATCGCCCTGCGGCCGGGCGCCAGTGAGCAGTTCACGCACGGCGATCACGAGGTCAGCCTCACGTACACGGTGGGCAGCGCCGAGCCCCATGTCGAGGTCGTGATCGCCAGCAAGCCGGAGCCCGTCAACCGCCGCACGCTCCAGCTGGACACCGTGCACGAGGGCATCACCGTCGGCAGCTGGGTGGCGATCCAGCGGCCCGCCAAGGGAGCCGAGGGCGGAGTGCCCGGCGATCCGAAGCTGGCGTTCGTCACCACCCAGGTGGTGGCAGCGCGTACGGCCGCGTACACCAACTACGGCATCACCGGGCGCGGCACCGAACTCACCCTCGCCGACCCCTGGCTGGACGAGTTCGACGTGCTGCTGTCGCACATCCGCGACACCACCGTGCACGCGGCCGGGGAGCGTCTGCGTCTCGCCGACGAGCCCCTCGGCGAGGACGTGCACGGCAACGAGATCGAACTCGCCGAGCTGTACGAGGGGTTGCGGCCCGGGCGCACGCTGATGGTGACCGGCGAGCGCAGTGACCTCCCGGGCACGGCCGGCGTCAAGGCCACCGAGGTGGTCACCGTCGCCGCCGCCGACCCGGCGGTCGATCCTCGGCTCCCCGGCGATCACGTCCACACCCGGCTGACCCTCACCGCGGATCTCGCCCACCGCTACCGCCGTGAGAGCGTCCGCATCCTCGGCAACGTCGTCGAGGCCACCCACGGCGAGAGCCGCGAGGAGGCCATCGGCAGCGGCGACTCGGACCGCGTCAACCAGACCTTCGCGCTCTGGCAGTCCCCGCTGACCTGGCTCGCCGACGACAACCCCCTCGGCGCGACCCCGGTGCTGGAACTGCGTGTCGACGGCGTGCTGTGGCACGAGGTCGACAGCCTCGCCGGGCGCGGCCCGACCGAGCGGGTCTACATCAGCGGTGCCACGGCCGACGGCCGGACGACCGTGACCTTCGGCGACGGTGTGCACGGCGCCCGGCTGCCCTCCGGCCACGAGAACGTCCGCGCCCGCTACCGCTTCGGCACGGGCAGGGCCGCCAACGTGCCCGCGGACCGGGTCACCCAGCCCCTCACCCGGCCGCTGGGCGTCACCGCGGTCACCAACCCGCGTCCGGCCACCGGCGGCGCCGACGCCGACGGCCCCGGCCTGACCCGCCGTACGGTCCCGCTGGCCGTCTCGGCGCTGGACCGGCTGGTGTCCGAGTCCGACTACGAGGACTTCGCCCGCTCCCGCGCCGGAATCGGCCGGGCCTCGGCACGCGAACTCTTCGACGGGCGGCGGCGCGTGCTGCATGTGACGGTGGCGGGCACGGACGACGTGCCCATCGCCCCCGACTCGGACACCCTGCGCGCCCTGCGCGGCGCCCTCACCGAGTACGGCGACCCCAACCTGCCGGTCCGCGTGGACGGCCGGGAACTGGTCCTGCTGCTGATCGCCGCCCGGGTGAAGGTGGCCCCCGACCACGCCTGGCACCAGGTCGAGCCGCGTCTGCGGCAGGCCCTGCTGAACCGGCTCGGCTTCGAGGGCCGGGAGCTGGGCAGGCCCGCCCGCCTCTCCGAGGTCCTGGTCACCGCCCACACCGTGCCCGGCGTCGACTACGTGGACGTCGACGTCTTCACCGGCGTGCCCGCCTCCGCGACCCCGGAGGAACTCACCGAGCTGCTCACCCGGCCCGGCCCGCCCAAGGCGTCCGTCCCGGCGCACGCGGCGACGTACGACGAGAAGATCCACACGGTCCGCGCCGAGAACGGCGAGACGCTGTCGGAGATCTGCGCGAAGTACGGCGTCCCGCTCGCCGAACTGCTGCGCCTCAACCCCGACATCACCGACACCCGGCGCCTGCCCAAGGGCCGGTCGGTGTACGTCTTCCGCGGTATCCGCCCGGCCCAGCTCGCGCTGCTGTCGCCTCGCGCCGCGGACACCCTGATTCTGACGGAGGTCAAGTGATGTCCCCGGACACCCATTTGGAGACCCCGGCCCCGGTGGTGCCCAGGGAGCCGGACGGGCTCGCCGACCTGCTGCCCCGCTGGCACCGGCTGCGCGACGCCGAGGAGGGCGAGCCGCTGCGCGCGCTGCTCGCCGTGATCGCCGAGCAGCTCGACCGCGTCCGCGACGGCGTCCAGCAGGGCTACGAGGACCTGTTCGTGGAGACGGCTGCCCCCTGGGTGCTGCCGTACCTGGGCAACCTCGTCGGCTACCGCACCCTGCCCGGCTACGAACGCGTCCTCACCACCGGCCTGCACGACGGCGGCCGGGCCGCCCTCGCCGAGGCCGTCGCCCCGCGCCGGGACGTGGCCGCCACGGTCGCGAGCCGCCGCCGCAAGGGCACCCTGCACCTGCTGGAGGAACTGTCCGAGCAGGTCGCGGCCTGGCCCGCGCGCGCCGTGGAACTGTCCCGGCAGGTGGCCCACACCCAGCCGGTGAAGCTGTACGGCACCGGCACTCACCGGGGCGAGCGGGGACGGCTGACCGATCTGCGCGACGGCGCCGAACTCGCCCTCGGCGGCGGCCCGTTCGCGAGCAGCGCCCGTACGGCCGACGTCCGCCGCGCCGAGTCACGCCATCGGCAGGGCGGCTGGACCCCGGCCGGAGTCGCCCTGTTCGTATGGCGGCTGAAGGCGTACGCGCTGACCCGGACCCCGGCCTACTGCATCGACCGGGCCCGCAACCTCTACACCTTCTCGATCCTCGGGAACGACACCCCGCTGGTCACCAAGCCGTTCCCGGAGCCCTCGCCGACGCACATCGCGACTGTCGACAACGTGCCGGCGTTCGTCACCCGCCGTCTCCTGCACGACCGGCTGCTCGACTACTACGGCCCCGGCAAGAGCTTCGTCATCCGGCGCGACGGCGAGGACAACCCCGTACCGCCGTCGGACATCGTGGTCGCCGACCTGTCGGACTGGCGCTACCGGCCCAAGCGCGGCCAGGTCGCCGTCGACCCCGAGCTGGGCCGTATCGCCTTCGGCTCGCGCTCCGCGCCCCGGCAGGGCGTATGGGTGGACTACCACTACGCGTTCGCGGCCGACATGGGCGGCGGTGAGTACGAACGCGACCGTGAGCCGCGCCCCGACGCGGAGTTCTACCGGGTCGGGCCCGGACAGCCGTACCGGCAGATCATGGACGCCTACCGGGCCTGGCAGCACGACCGCCGGGCCGGACGTACCGGACCCGACGGCATCATCGAGATCACGCACAGCGGCGCCTACCAGGAGCAGCTGGACTTCGACCTCGACCCGGGCGACCGGCTCGAAGTGCGGGCGGCGGAGGGCACACGCCCCGTGATCCGCCTGCTCGACTGGTACAGCAACCGCCCCGACGCGCTCAACATCCGCGCGGTGTCCGAGGACTGCGCCCCGCACGAGCGGCCCCGTGTCGTCCTCGACGGACTGCTCGTCGCCGGACGCGGCATCAACGTCACCGGCGCGATGGGCGCCGTCGTCGTACGGCACAGCACGCTCGTGCCCGGCTGGTCCCTGGAGCCCGAGTGCGATCCGCACTCGCCGGAGGAGCCGAGCATCGTCCTGGACCGCACCACCGCCTGCCTCCAGATCGAGCACAGCGTCCTCGGCACCATCGAGGTCATCGGCGACGAGGTGGGCGAGGACCCCCTCGACATCCACATCCGGGACAGCGTCCTCGACGCCACCGCCGACGACCGCGAGGCCCTGTCCGCCCCGGACTGCCGCCACGCCCACGCCGTGCTGCACCTGCACCGCACCACCGTCATCGGCGAGATCCACACACACGCCGTGAAGATCGCCGAGAACAGCGTCTTCACGGGCCGGCTCCACGTGGCCCGGCGCGGCATCGGCTGCGTGCGCTACTCCCGCGTCCCCAGCGGCTCACGCACCCCGCGCCGCCACCGCTGCACGGACGCCAAGCCGTCCTTCACGTCCCAGCGCTACGGGACGCCCTGGTACGCGCTGTTGTCCGACCGATGCCCCGAGGAGATCCGGCGCGGCGCCGACGACGGCGCCGAGATGGGCGCCTTCCACGACCTGTACCGGCCGCAGCGCGAGGACGGCCTCAGGGCCCGGCTCGCCGAGTACACGCCGGCCGGCACCGACGCCGGGATCTTCTTCGTGACGTGAGCCGCAGCGGCGCCGACCGAGCCGCACCGCCACCGACTTCGTGAACCCGCACCTCTGAACCCGAGGGGACACCCTTCATGCACGCAGATCTCTCCCGCTCCACGTTCCGTCCGGAGCGGCACTACTCGGCGGTCGTCGCCCAGCAGGGCCGCGTCCAGCTCGACGCCGACCTCAACGAGCAGACCGCGATCCAGCTCCACCAGACCCGCAGCCTCGCCGCCGACCTGATCGGACCGCACGGCGGGCCCCGCGACGCCGCCGGCTTCCGCATCGAGTACGTGGGCGGCAAGCACGAGATCGACACCCTCCTCGTCCACGGCGGCCGCTACTACGTCGACGGCATCCTGTGCGACGCCGACCGCCCGGCGGCCGGGGTGCCCGTCACCGACGAGGACAGCGAGGAGTCCGCGCCGGAGCCGCCCGCGCAGTGGACCTACTGGGACCAGCCCGACGCCTTCCGCGACCCGGAGAAGCCCGGCGACCGGCTGCCCTCGCCCGCCCAGACGCCGTTCCTCGTCTACCTGAACGTGTGGGAGCGCTCGGTCAACGCGGCCGAGGACCCCGCGCTGCGCGAGGTCGCCCTCGGAGCCGCCATGCCCGACACCGCCGCCCGCCTCAAGGTCGTCTGGCAGGTACTGCCGCTGTCCCTCACTCAGCTGGAGATCGAGGAGACCGACCCGTCCAAGGAGGTCGTCCGGGCCGCCTTCACCCGCTGGGCGCAGCGGCAGTCGGCCCCCTCGGCCCGGCTCGCCGCCCGTAGCGAGCGGCCCGGCCACGCGGACGAGGACCCGTGCCTGGTCAAGCCGGACGCCCGCTACCGGGGCCCGGAGAACCAGCTGTATCGGGTGGAGGTCCACGCGGGCGGCGAGGCGGAGGACGCCACCTTCAAGTGGTCCCGCGAGAACGGCTCCGTCGTCTTCCCCGTCGACGAACTCGACGGCACCTGGGTGCAGTTGGCGTCCCTCGGTCACGACGACAAGCTGGACCTGGACGTCGGCGACCACGTGGAGTTCACCGACACCGCCTACGCCTCCCGTCTGGAGCCCCTGCCGCTGCTGCGTGTCGAGGAACTGGACCTGCCCGGCCGCCGCGTCCGCCTCTCGGCCGAACCCGACCCGGGCGTCGGACGACTCGCGCATCTGAACCCGTACCTGCGCCGCTGGGACCACCGCGGCGGGCCGAAGCGCAAGGGCCGCAGCACCGACCTGCGCGGCGGCGCGATCCCCGTCACCGAGGGCGAGTGGCTGCCCCTGGAGGACGGCGTCGAGGTGTACTTCGCCAAGGGCGGCACCTACCGCACCGGCGACCACTGGACCGTGCCCGCCCGCACCGCCACCGGCGGCGTCGAATGGCCCCTCGACCCGGCCCGCCGCCCGCTGCTGCGGGGACCGGCCGGCATCGCCCGGCACTTCGCCCCCCTGGCCCTGATCAAGGGCGAGGGCAGCGCGGTCGATCTGCGCCTGGCGTTCGGCCCGCTGGCGAGCGGCATGCCGGCCGCCGACGAGGCGACGCTCGCCGCGGAGGAACAGGCCCGCCGCGAGGAGCTGGCCGCCGAGGACCCCTCACAGGGGAGGTCCCAGACCACAGCGGAGGCGGAAGCCGCCGTCGAAGGAGAGAACTGATGGCCAAGCCGCTCAGCGCGTCGAAGCTGGTGGAGATCCTGCGGGCCGAGGGCGTGACCGTCCACGAGGTCCGCAGCTGGCGCACCCACAACCGCAACAGCAAGGGCCCCTGGGGCCCGGTGAACGGCGTGATGATCCACCACACCGTCACCTCCGGCACCGCCTCCTCAGTCGACACCTGCTACGACGGCTACTCGAGCCTGCCCGGCCCGCTGTGCCACGGCGTCATCGACAAGAAGGGCCATGTGCACCTGGTCGGCAACGGCCGGGCCAACCACGCCGGTCTCGGCGACGGCGATGTCCTGCGCGCCGTGATCAACGAGTCGAAGCTGCCGGGCGACAACGAGGCCGACAGCGACGGCAACCGGCACTTCTACGGCTTCGAGTGCATCAACCTCGGCAACGGCAAGGACCCGTGGCCCGAGGCGCAGAAGGAGGCCATCGAGAAGGTGTCGGCGGCGATCTGCCGCCACCACGGCTGGTCCGAGCGCTCCGTCATCGGCCACAAGGAGTGGCAGCCGGGCAAGGTGGACCCGCGCGGCTTCACCATGGACGGCATGCGCAAGCGCATCTCCGACCGGCTGAAGGGCGCCGGGGGCAGCACCAAGCCGGACCCGGATCCCGAGCCCGCGCCCAAGCCGTCCTACGAGCCGTTCCCGGGCGCCGCGTTCTTCCACGTCGGGCAGCGCTCCCCGATCATCACGGCGATGGGCCGCCGCCTGGTCGCCGAGGGCTGCAGCCGCTATGAGGAGGGCCCGAGCCCCGACTGGTCCGAGGCCGACCGCCGGTCCTACGCGCTCTGGCAGCAGAAGCAGAACTTCTCCGGCAAGGACGCCGACGGCATCCCCGGCAAGGTCACCTGGGACCGGCTGAAGGTGCCCCGGTCCGGGAAGTGAGAGCGTGCGCCCCTCCCCGCGGAGGGGCGCACGGGCGTCACCAGCGGGGCAGCAGCCTCTCGTACTCCGGCTGGAAGCGCTGCATATAGCCGGTGTCGTCCCGGCTGCGCATCCCGGACTCGACGTACCGCCGGTGCAGCCGGTCGAGCTGGTCGTGGTCGAGTTCCACACCGAGCCCCGGACCGGTGGGCACCTTGACCTCCCCGTCGCGCAGCTCCAGCACGCCCGGCACGATCACGTCGTCCGCCGAGTTCCACGGGTAGTGCGTGTCGCAGGAGTGGTCGAGGTTGGGGATGGCCGCGCCGACATGGGTCATCGCGGCGAGGCTGATGCCCAGATGAGAGTTGGAGTGCATCGACAGGGCGAGCCCGAACGCCTCACAGACGGCGGCCAGTTCACGGGCGCGGCGCAGTCCGCCCCAGTAGTGGTGGTCGGTGAGCAGGACCTGGATCGCGTCCTGCTCGACGGCCGGCTTCAGATGCTCCCACGCGATCACGCACATGTTGGTCGCGAGCGGCATGGGGGAGTCCTTCGCAACCTCCGCCATGCCCTCGATGCCCTTGGCCGGGTCCTCCAAGTACTCGAGCACGCCGTCCAGTTCACGGGCGACGTACTTCGACGTCTCCACCGTCCACGCCGTGTTGGGGTCGAGACGCAGCGGCTGCCCGGGGAAGGCCTCCGCGAGCGCCCGCATCGCGGCGATCTCCTCGTCGGGCGGGAAGACACCGCCCTTGAGCTTGAACGACCTGAAGCCGTAGCGCTCCTGCATCAGCCGGGCCTGCTCCACGATCCCGGCCGGGTCCAGGGCCTCGCCCCAGTCGTCGGTGATGGCCGGGCGGCCGTCGAGCGCGGGGTGCTCGGCCCACTTGTAGAACAGGTACGCGGCGAACGGCACCGCGTCGCGGACCGCGCCGCCGAGCAGGTCGCTGACCGGACGGTCGAGCAGCTTGCCCTGCGCGTCGAGGCAGGCCACCTCGATCGCCGAGGTGGTCCAGCCGCGCTCGTGGGAGCTGGGCACGGTCGGCAGCAGCGCCGCGTCGATCGCGGCGGCCACGGCGGTGGTGTCGAAGACGTCCAGGCCGACGACCGTCTTCGCGGCGATGTGCAGCCGCTCCAGGCGGGCCGTGCCGCCCGGGGACTCCCCGAGGCCCACCGTGCCGTCCTCCAGTACCAGCTGGAGGATGATCCGCAGGGCGAGCGGCTCGTGCACCCCGTTGGAGTTGAGCAGCGGCGGGTCGCCGAACGAGATGGGCGTGACGATCAGTTCGCGGATACGTGTGGAGCTCATGCGCCGGCCACCTCCAGTCCGTGGTCGAGGAGTTTCGCGAGCCGGGCGAGATGCTCCGGTTCCGGATCGAGCAGCGGCGCCCGTACCCCGCCGACGTCCAGGCCGCGCAGCGTCACCCCGGCCTTGACGAGCGACACGGCGTAACCGGGGACCTCGTCGCGCAGGGCGACCAGCGGGCCGTAGAACTCGTCGAGGAGCCGGTTGACCAGGGCGTCGTCATTCTCGGCGAGGGCTCGGTGGAAGGCCAGGGCGATCTCGGGGGCGAAGGCGAACACCGCCGAGGAGTACAGCTCGACGCCGATGCCCTGGTAGGCGGGCGCGGTCATCTCGGCGGTGGGCAGGCCGTTGAAGAACTGGAAGTCCTCCGTGCCGGGCACGGCACGCACCGCGCGGACGATGCGGTGCATCCGCTCGATGTCCCCGATGCCGTCCTTGAGTCCGACGACCCCGGGCAGGGCGGCGATCTCGGCGGCCGTCTCCGCGGTGAGCCGGGCGGTGCCGCGCTGGTAGAAGACGACGGGCAGCCCGGTCGCGGACGTGACCTCCTCCACGTACCGCACGAGGCCCTGCTGCGGGGCGGTGACCAGATAGGGCGGCAGCAGCAGGATGCCGTCGGCACCGGCCCGTTCGACGCGGGCGGCCTGGTCCCGGGCGACCGCCGGGGGGCCGCCGGCCGCCGCGAGGACCGGGACGCGTCCGGCGGTCGTCTCGACGGCGACCCGGGTGGCCCGCTCGATCTCCTCGGCCGACAGCGCGTGGAACTCACCGGTGCCGCAGGCGACGAACACACCTCCCGCGCCCGCGGCGACACCCGACTCGATGTGCTGGGCAAGCCGTGCCTCGTCCAGCGAGCCGTCCGGTGTGAACGGCGTGACCGGGAAGAACAGCACTCCGTGGAACTTCATGTCTCCCTCAAATGTGGGGGGCAGGGGTCAGCCCTTGGTGGCGCCGGCGGCGATGCCGGTGACCAGCGAGCGCTGCAGGAGCAGATAGACGATGAGGCTGGGGACGAGAGCGATGACCGCACCGGCCAGCACCACCCCGGAGCCGACCTCGGGGTCGGTGCGCAGGATGGACAGGGCGACGGTGACCGTGTAGTCGGTGGGGTCCTTGGCGGCGATCAGGGGCAGCAGATACTGGTCCCAGATCATGATGAAGCCGAGCACCCCGGCCACACCGAGCGCGGGCTTGCACAGCGGCAGGACGACCTGCCACAGCATCCGCAGCTCGCCCACGCCGTCGATACGGGCGGCCTCCTCGATCTCGGTGGGGATGTCCTTCATGAACTCGGTGAGCACCATCACCGAGAAGCCCCAGGCGCCGAGCGGCAGGATCACACCCCAGACGGTGCCCTTGAGGTCGATGCCGACCACGGGCACATGCCCGAGGACCAGGGACAGCGGGATGGCGATGACCTCCTCGGGGAGCATCATCGTCAGCATGAACAGGGTGAGGATCAGGGCCTGTCCACGGAAGCGATGCCGGGCCAGGGCGTACGCGGCGAGTGTGCAGACGACGAGCTGGAGCAGCAGCCCGCCGCCCGCTATGAGGAGCGAGTTGCCGAAGTAGTCCCAGATGCCGCGCTCGCCCGCCACCTCGAAGTTCAGCAGGGTCGGGTGGTGGGGGAGGAACGACAGGGTGGAACCGCTGGCCTTCTCGCTGAAGGAACCGGAGAAGACCGTCAGGAACGGCGCCGCGAAGACGCCCAGGGCGAGCACACAGAGCAGGACGCGCAAGACCCAGGCGGGGCCCGGCCGGTCGCTCCAGCCGAGGGCGGTGTCGAAGCGGGCGGGGGTGGCGCGCTGCTTCCCGGCGGACTTGCGCGCGGGAGAGGCGGTCACCGGCGTCCGGACGGGGTCGATGGCGGGAGCGCTCATCTCACGTCTCCCCTCTTGCGGAGGTAGTTGACCGTGACGGTGAGCAGCAGCGTCACGCAGAGCAGGACCACGGAGGCGGCCGAGGCGCCGCCGATGTCGTTACGGGTGAAGCCGAGGGTGTAGGCGCGGGTCATCCACACATCGGTGGACCCGGCCGGGCCGCCGCCGGTGAGGACGTACACCTCGGTGAAGACGCGCAGCCCGCGGATGGCGGCGAGGGTGAGGACGATGCCGAGGGCGGGGCGGATCGCGGGCAGCGTGATGTGGCGCAGCCGCTGCCAGAGCGAGACACCGTCCATCGCGGCGGCCTCGTACAACGAGCGGTCCACGCCCGCCAGTCCGGCGAGGATGATCACCATGTTGTACGGGGCGAGCATCCAGATGCCCATGGCCATCGTCGCCCACAGTGCCGTGTCGGGGTTGTCCAGGTAGGGCACCGGCCCGAGGCCCAGCAGCCCGAGACCGCTGTTGATCAGGCCGTCGGAGGTCGGGTAGTACATCAGCCGCCACATCTCGCCGACCACCGCGGTCGCGGTGACGACGGGCAGGAACACGGCGGTACGGATGATCTTCAGCGAGCGGGCCTGCCCCTCCAGCAGCAGGGCCAGGACGAAGCCGGCGACGATGCCGCCGAGAGACATCCCGATGCCCAGGAGCAGGGTGTGGCCGATGGCGTCCTGGAAGCGGTGGTCGGTCAGGACCCGGGTGTAGTTGTCGAGGCCGACCCACTGGTCACCGAGGAAGGGCCGTACGTCGAAGAAGCTCAGCCAGACGCCCTTGCCCATGGGCAGGAACTTGAAGACGAGGGCGAGCAGCAGGCCCGGGGCGAGGAACAGCCAGGGCAGTACGGCCTTCCTGCCGGGGATCCGGGCTCTGCGCGGCCCGGGTGTCGTCGCGGTCGCGGTCATTTCAACAGGTCCTGGTCCTTGAGGTCACCGGCGAGGGTGTCGTTGAGTTCCTTCAGGCCGGAGCGGACGTCGCTGCCGCAGTACGTGAAGATCGCGTTGAGCGCGTCGGCGGTGTCCTGCTTCATCGGCGCCCAGTCGGGGGCGTTGGGGAACTGCTGCGAGTCGTCCTCGTACGCCTTCTGCACCACGCTCCAGCGCGGGTCCTCGCGGACCTTCGCCGCGTCGAGGGTGGAGTTGACGGGGATGCGCACGACCGGCTGGTGGTCGCCGGTCATGGCGAGTTCCTGCCCCTCGGGGGAGACCAGGAAGGCGGCGAGCGTCTGCTCCTGCTTCGCCTTTCCGGTCTTCGCGCCGAAGTAGATGTTCTCGCCGTCGGCCAGCACGTCGTTGTTCCCGGCCGGGCCGGTGGGCGCGGGCAGGACCTCGTACGTGTCCTTGCCGAGCGCCTTGTCGAACGTGGAGATGTTGTACGGGCCGGTGAGGTACATCCCGGCGTTGCCGTCCTGGAAGTTGGTGGTGTTCGCGGTGACGGAGGTCAGGGCGCTGGGCTGGATGACACCGCTGTCGCCGCAGAAGAGGTTCTTCTTCATCCAGCTGACGGTGCGCAGGGCCGCAGCCGAGTCCATGGCGGGCCGGTAGCCGGTGCCCTCCTTCTGAAGGATCCGCACACCGCCCTGCCACAGCCAGCTCGAACCCCACCAGGCGACATAGCCGTTCTGGGCGCTGCCGGGGACCACCATGCCGTACGTGTCCTTCTTGCCGTCCCCGTCGGGATCGCGGGTGGCGAAGGCCTTGGCGAGGGCGAGGGTGTCCTGCCAGGTCTTCGGCTGCGGCAGGCCGAGCTTCTCCCGCCAGTCCTTGCGGACGAACAGGGTCATGGCCTGGCGGGAGTACGGGATGCCGTAGTGCCTGCCGTCGAGGCCCACGGTGGAGGACCAGGACTTGGCGGTGATCTCGTCATGTCCGGCGATCGAGTCCGGGGTGACGGGCTTGAGCAGGCCCTGGGCCTGGTAGCTGCCCATCAGGGCCGTGTCGTTGATCATGACGTCCGGCAGGTCCTTGGTGGACGCGCGGCTCTGCAACTGCTGGTCGAAGTTCATGACCGGCTGGTAGTCGATCTTGATGCCGGTCTTCTTGGTGAAGGCGGCGAACACCCTCTGATAGGTCTGGGCGGACTCCGGATCGCTCCGGGTCCACACCTCCAGCGTGTTCGGATCGCCGGCCCGGGCGCTGCCGGAACCGGAGCCGCAGGCGGCCGTTCCGAACAGGAGCCCCGAGACGGCGAGCGCGGCAGCCAGGCGGCGGAGCCGCATGTCGATGCAGCGTCGGCGATCCCGCATGGATGGTTCTCCGTTCATATTCGTGAACTCACTTCACGAATCTAAATGATCGGCCAAGCTACGGATCGTTTCATCTGCATGTCAATACATGGCCGAAAGATTTCACCGAGGCCATACTCGAGGCCGTACGCTGGGGGATCTTCGACCGGGGAACGACAAAGGCCCCGACCGGATGATCCGGTCGGGGCCTTCGGGGCGGGGGGCGTCAGTCCTGGCGTTCCGCCCGCTCGGCGTTCTTCTTCTTGATGCGGGCCGCCTCCTTGCGGACCTCGGCCTGGGTGGCGCGCTCCCGCTCCAGCCACTCGGGGCCTTCCTGCTTCAGTGTCTCGATCTGCTCGGTGGTCAGGGGCTCGGTGACACCGGCGCGGGCGAGCCCCGCGATGGAGACCCCGAGCTTCGCCGCGACCACCGGGCGGGGGTGCGGGCCGTTGTGCCGCAGGTCCTGCAGCCACTGCGGCGGGTTCGCCTGGAGCTCGTTCAGCTCGGCGCGCGAGACGACACCCTCCTGGAACTCGGCGGGTGTGGCCTCGAGGTACACACCCAGTTTCTTCGCCGCGGTGGCGGGCTTCATCGTCTGGGTGCTCTGGTGCGACGTCATGATGCCCAGGGTATCGAGCGTGTGCACGACCCCTGACCACGCCCGGTAACCTGGCCCGGTGACAGGCTCGGATGTTTCTCTCTCGTTCCGGCTCGTATACGTCCCCGGGGTGATGCCCGGCAAGTGGGTGCGTATCTGGAACGAGCGGCAGCCCGACGTCCCGCTGGAGCTGACGCAGATGGCCGCCGGGGCGGTGGCGGAGCGGCTGCTGGGCGGCGACGCCGACGCGGGGCTCGTCCGGCTGCCCGTGGACCGGACGGTCTTCAGCGCGATCCCCCTCTACACCGAGCAGACGGTCGTCGTGGTGCCCAAGGACCACCTGGTCACGGCGGTCGACGAGGTGTCCCCGGAGGACCTGGCCGACGACATCGTGCTGCACCCCCTCGACGACGTCCTCGACTGGGAGAGCCTCCCCGGACGGCCCGCCCTCGAGCGCCCCGCCACCACCGCCGACGCCATCGAACTGGTCGCGGCCGGGATCGGCGTCCTCGTCGTGCCGCTGTCGCTCGCCCGCCTCCACCACCGCAAGGACCTCACGTACCGTCCCCTCAAGGACGCCCCCGAGTCGAGCGTGGCACTGGCCTGGCCGCAGGACGCGACGACGGACCAGGTCGAGGACTTCATCGGCATCGTCCGCGGCCGCACGGTCAACAGCACCCGGGGCCGCACGCAGGCGGACGAGTCCGCGGCGTCCGACCGGGGTGGCGCCCGGCGCAAGCCGGTGTCCGGGAAGCCGGCGCCCGGGAAGTCAGGGGCCGGGAAGTCGGCGGGCGGGCGGTCCGGGGGCGCGAAGCGCACCGCCAAGGGCGGGCGCGGCGCCCCCAAGGGCGACGGGCGCGGCAAGCCCCGTCGCCGTTCCTAGTCCGTTCCGGGGGCCCGCCGCGGCGAGCGAGGCCCTCGGACCACTCCTGCCTCAGCCGGCCGACGGAGAAGGCTGCGGCGCCCCGTAGGACGGGTTGGGGGCGACCGTCTGCAGATCCTTGAGGTTCTCGGGGATCGGCAGCACCCGGACCGGAGCACCGGCCTGCGGAGGCGGCGGCGTCGTCTGGTCCTGGGGCAGCTTGGGCGGGGAGGTGATCTGGAAGGCGACCTGCTCGTGGTTGATCATGCCGGTCTTCTCCAGGACCGTGATGTGGTCGAGCACGGTGTCGTTGGTGGTGTCGGCGAGTTCCCGCACGAGGCTGTTCCGGGTGGTTCCCCGGATCTTGGCGATCGTCGGGAAGATGCCCCCGTGCGCGATGCGCATGATGGACACGGCCGTGGACTCGAACTCCTTGCCGGAGCTGCCTTCCGCCGTCGCCACGAACTGCTGCTGCTGCGGCGACGCCTCGTTCGGCAGGGTGATGCCCAGGTCCGTGGAGACCTTGCGGCAGCCCGCGTCGAGCCGGCCGTGTCCCACGAGGAGATGCTCGGCGACCTCCTTCATGGCCGGCGAGGTGCTCCGCTCCTGGATCATCTGCCCCAGCGGGTACTCCCACAGTCCGGCAGCCCGCACGCGCACCACGAAGTCGCGGTCCGCCTCGGTCAGCGGACCCCACTGGGTGTTGGCGATGATGCGGTCCTGGCCGGAAGCCGCGTTCTCCACGCCCAGCATGCTGGGGTAGGCGAGCGCGGTGAGCGTCAGGATCATCGCACCGCCGACAAACGCGGTTCCTGCCGTGCTGCGCGAGATGCGCATCGTGCCTCCTGGGGTATGAACGGCCCAACACCGAGAAGTACGGATGCCGGACGCGAAACAATCACCCCTGCCGCAAAAAAGTTCCGGATGTGACGGGGCCCGGTGCCACAACCGCACAGCACCGGGCCCACCCGAACGCCGGTCCCTCCGCTCAGGGTTCGTACGAGGCCGCTCCCGCCGTGCTCACGACCTTGTCCCCGTCGGCCCTGCTCAGCAGCCCGGCCGTCACCCACGCGTCCACCGTGGACCGCACCCGCGCCACCAGCGCCCCCTTGTTCCGGAAGGGCGCCCCCGCCCAGACCTCGTCCAGCAGCGTGGTGCCGTCGGCCTTCGCGGGGTTCGCGACGCCCGAGTCCCGGCCGCCGAAGACGACCTTCGGCTCCGCGCGCCGGAAGTAGGCGTGCGTGGGATCCTCCGTCCCCTCGGCGAACGGCGCCCACTCGGTCCCGTCCAGCGTGAAGTGCAGCGGCTTGCCCGGCACCGGAGTGAGGGAGGCGGTCAGGTCGCCGGACAGACCGGCGTCGCGGTACAGCCCGGCCTTCAGGAACTCCGTCGCGGAGGAGCGGGCGACCAGGTTGACCGGGCCGTGGAACAGGGTCTGCAGGGACGGGTCGTCGAGGGCCTTCTCCACCCGCGTCCGGAACGGCAGGGCGACCCGGACGGTGTCACCGGCCCGCCAGGTCCGGGACACGGCGAAGTAGCTCCCCGGCGTCGGAGTGCCCGGCACGGCACGGCCGTTGACCGTCACCCGGAACCCGGCGGTCGCCCAGGACGGCACGCGCAGCCGCAACGTGAAGGAGGCGCGAGCACCACCGAAGGTGAGGGTGCTGCCCTGCTCCCTGGGATATCCGGTGGTCTGCGTGACCGTCACACCCTTCTCGGCCCAGGTCAGCGTGGACGGGCTGTACAGGTTGACGTACAGGGCGCTGCCGTCGGACTTCGCGAAGTACACCGAGTCCTGGTACTTCGTGGCGCTCTCCATGCCGGTGCCCTCGCAGCAGGTCGTGCCCTGCTTCGGCCTGTAGTCACGGACATGACCGGGCGTCAGCCCGATGAAATAGGTGACGAGCGGCTTCTCCGCGTCCGGCTTGTCCTGCTTGGAGCCGAGCACCTGGTTGTACAGGGCCCGCTCGTAGTAGTCCATGTACTTCGGGTCCTGCTCGTGGAAGAACAGGGTCCGGCTCAGCTTGAGCAGGTTGTACGCGCAGCAGGTCTCGGCGGTCGTCGCGCTCAGGGTGCCCGCGATCACGTCCCGGGCCTTCCAGAACTCCGCGGTGCTGGTGCCGCCGATGCCGTACATGCGGTGCGGGACGACCATGTCCCAGAAGTTCTTCGCCGAGGTGAGGTAGCGCTCCTCGCCCGTCTCGTCGTACAGCCGCACGTACCCGGTGAAGATCGGGATGTGCTGGTTGGCGTGCAGCCCGTCGAGGATGTCGGTGTCCGCCGCGCACGCGTCGATCAGCCGGTCCAGGTCGAACAGCTGGGCCAGCGCGAGGTGTTCGGCCTTGCCGGTGATGGCGTGCAGATCGCAGATCGCCTCGACGATGCCGCCGAACTCGCCGCTGGAGAAGATGCCCCACATCCGCTGGAGCGTGGCCTTAGGCAGCTTGGACAGCCGGGAGTACATCCAGTCGCACATGCCCGACGCGAGATCCAGGGCCCGGTCGTCGTCCGTGGCGGTGTACGCGTCGAGCAGACCCTTGAGGATCTTGTGCGCGGTGTAGTACGGCGCCCACACCTTGGTGTAGTCGGGAGAGGTCCTCGACTCCAGGTCGATGAACTGCGTCTCCGGGTACGCCGCGAGGAACCCGGGGTGACTCGGCGCTCCCCAGGTGCGGCGCAGGGTGGCGGTCAGACCGCGCCCGGAGGCGTCGGCGAAGGTCCCGCCGGACGTCTCGTCGAAGGCGTACGACACCAGGTCGCCCCGGCCCGTCGAGGCGTCGGCGGCCCGGCGGCTCTGCAACTCGGTGACCTCGGCGGCGGTCAGCGCCCGTGAGAAGACGTTGAACTCCTCGAAGGCGCCCGCGAAGACGGGGTCGGCGGAGTAGTTCGAGCGGCCGAGCCAGTTGTTCTTCAGCGTGCCGAGAGCCGCCGGGGTGAGGCTCATCGCGGCGTTCCGGGCGACGGCGGTGCCGTTGACGTAGAGGGTGCCGGTGCCGCCCGCGATCGTCACCGCCAGATGGCTCCACTGGTTCAGCGGCAGCGGGGCCGTGCCGTCGAGACCCTGCTCGCCGCCCGCTCCCGAGGTGGTGACGGCGAAGCGCGGCACTCCGTTCTGGTTGCGGGCGGCCAGGTACAGATAACGCGTGGTGTCGTTGCCGAAGTCGAAGATGCGGGTCCAGTTGGCGTCATGCGTCGGCCGCACCCAGACGGAGAGGGTGACGGACGAGCCTCCGCCGAGCGCGGCGGCCGGCAGATCCACGTACTGGTAGGAACCCCGTACCTGGTCCGCGGCGGTCCCGAACTTCCCGGCGACACTCAGCACCGCCGGTTCCCCGCGCAGCGCCGCCCGCACCTCGGTCAGCGCCCCGACCATGGTGTCGATCCGCTCGGCGAACACCTGCTCCTTCGTGGACCGGTACGCCTGCGCCAGCATGGTCAGGAAGTGGCCGGTGTAGTGCCCGCGCAGATTGCCGTTGGCCTCGCCGTCCAGGCCCTCCCAGCCGCCGGGGGCGACCGCGCCGCCCGTGGCGAGACCGGCGTTGGCGCGGAACACCTGGAGCAGCCGGTTCACGTCGTAGCCGCGCGCGTGGTCCAGCATCAACTGCCGTTTGTCGGCGAAGACGCCCCGGCCGAGGCGCACGTCCTCCAGCCCGAAGGGCCGTACGGTCCAGGCGGCCGGGATGGCGGCGGCGGCCGCGGGGGCCGCGACGGCCCGGCCTGTCGCCGCCTCGGAGAGCGCGGGTACGGCGGCGGCGAGGGTCGCTGCCTGGAGTAGGGATCGTCTGGAGAGGGGCCGTGCCATGTGTGCTCCTCCACGGGGCCAACGGGTCCACGGACTCGACGCGTTCGACACACTTCGATGCATTCGATATGTCGAACGTCGTGCGAGTGATCGACCAGACCCTAGGGAGGGGACGGGGGAGCGTCAACGGGTCGGGAGGGGTGAGTTCCGGGGGAGGCGAGTTCTGGGGGAGGCGAGTTCAGGAAAGGCCGGCCGAGCGGACCAGCCAGTCGAACGCCGCCTGTGCCGTGAACTCCTCCTGGCCGCCGCGCAGGAGCAGTCCGGCGGTGGTGAACTCCGGGGCGTCCGCCTGCGCCGGGACGTACGGGATCGCGATGCACCGCATGCCCGCCGCGTGCGCGGCGGCGGCGCCGGGGGCGGCGTCCTCCAGGACCACACAGCCGGCCGGGTCCGCCCCGAGCCGGCGGGCCGCCTCCAGGAAGACATCGGGGGCCGGCTTGCCGTGCGCGACCTCGTCGGCCGAGACGACAGTGCGCAGATGCGAGTCCAGGCCCGTACCGGCCAGGACCGCCTCGATGGCCCCCGGCGAGGACCCCGACGCCACGGCCATGGGCACGTCCTCGGCCGCGAGCAGCTCGACGAACCTGCGCATCTCGGGATAGGCGCGCGTGGAGCTGCGGGCGAGTTCGAGATAGCGGCGGTTCTTGACGGTGAACAGCTCCTCCACCGAAGCCCGCAGACCGTACCGCTCCTTCCAGTCCGCGACCGTCTCCTGCGTGCTGATGCCGACGTACCGCTCGTGGTCCGCCCAGCTGAAGTCGAGGACGCCGTGCTCGGCGAGGGTCTGCCGGCCCGCTTCGTAATAGTTGGGCTCGCTGTCCACGAGCGTTCCGTCGAGATCGAAGATGACCGATACGCCGCCGAGATTGCTCATGGAGTCAGCATGTCAAAGGCCATGATCCGGACGTCGTGAGGGGCTCAGGACCGAGCCGCCGCCCGGCCGATCGACTCCACCAGCGGCAGCAGCCGGTGGGCGACACGCTCCCGCAGGGCGATCTCGGTACGGGTGCGGACCACCCCGGGCAGGCTGATCAGCTTTTGCACGACGTCCTCCAGATGCGCGTTGTCCCGCGCCACGACCCGGGTCAGCAGATCCCCGCCGCCCGTGATGGAGAACGCCTCGACGATCTCCGGCACCGCCGCCAGCGCGTCCCCCACCTCGTCGAGATGCCCCTGGGTGACCTCGATGTGCACGAACGCGAGCACCGGATGGCCGAGCGCGGCGGGGGAGAGGTCCGGCGCCGTGCCGGTGATCACACCGTCACGCTCCAGCCGGTCGAGCCGGGCCTGGAGCGTGCCCCGGGCCACGCCGAGGATTCGCGCGTACTCGCGCACGCTCGTACGCGGCTGCTCCAGCACCAGCCGCAGGATGCGGGTGTCGAGCTCGTCCACGGCCATGCCGCGCCCTCCTCCGACCGCTGCGGTTGTACCGATGGTTCAGTCTAGGAGGGGCGGGCTGAGCCAGTGGTGTCCGGGACGGTCATACGGACGCGTCGATGGCACTGCCGCGCTGACCGCACCCCACTGCGCGGGCCCGCCCGGGACCCCGGAGGAGCGGTTCACCGGTGGGTCAGGGCCGAGGCGACGGTCGCGGTCAGGAGGAGGGTCGCACCGAAGGCCGCGGCCCCGCGGGTGAGGGCCGCGGGGTAGGTGGCGTGGTCCCGGCGGGCCAGATAGCCGGCTGCCGCGCCGGTCAGCGCGGCGACCAGGACGGTCAGGGCGCATGCGAGGAGGAGCAGGGCGCTGCGATCGGACACGGTGGTGGACCCCTTCGGCGCGGTGGAGGATGTCGCCCGCCGGCTGGCGGTGCGGCTCAATATGGGCGAAGCCGTGTTCGGCGGTGTGCGGACGGACGAAGATGAACACCGATGAACAGTCGGCACAATCGGCACGCCGAGGACGGGGCGGACGTCCTGAGCGCGCGAGGATTCCAGGAGCCGGCCGCCGCCCTGGCCGAGTTGCGCGCACGTCTGGAGGCGGCGCGGATCGCCAAGCGCCTCACGAAATCGGCGCTCGCCGCACTCGCGGGCTTGGGGCGGACCACTGTCAGTGCGGCCTTCAGCGGCGCGGCACCCCCGCCCTCGGCGGGAACCGTGTACGCGGTCGCGCGGACCCTCGCGCTCCAGCCTCGCCCCCTCCTGGAGCTGCACGCCCTCGCCACGCGTGCGGCGGCAGTGCCGTCCGCAGCCGTGACGTCGGGGGCCGGGCCTTCGGCGGCCGGTGGCGTCGGGCGGCCCATCGCGCAGTGCCGTCCCCACGACCTCGGTGTCCACCCCGCCGCGGACACCCCACGGCACACGGGTGACGACCACGCACAGAGCCCGACCGACCGCCGGCCGCGGACGCGACTCCGGCTGCCCGGCTACGTACGCCGACCGCACGACGCGGAGCTGGCCGACCTCGTCGCCGCCGCGGCGGCAGGCAGCAGCCGGATGGCCGTGCTGGTCGGCTCCTCTTCGACGGGCAAGACCCGCGCGTGCTGGGAAGCCGTACAACCTCTCGCGGAGCAGGGCTGGTTGCTCTGGGACCCCCGCTACCCGTCTCATCCCGAAGCGGCACTGGCAGACATGGAACGCGTCGTGCCGCACACGGTGGTGTGGCTCAACGAATCACAGCACTACGTCGGAGCCGGCGGCGGAACGGGCGAACGGCTCGCCGCCGCCCTGCACCTGCTGCTCACCGACCCGGCCCGCGCCCCCGTCCTGATCCTGGGCACCCTGTGGTCCTCGTACGCCCGGGCCTACTGCGCCCTTCCCAGGACCGACGGGCCGGACCCGCACGCGCAGGTACGACACCTGCTCGCCGGACGGCAGATCGTCCTGCCCGATGCCTTCGACCGAAAGTCGATCAAGGCTGCCGAGGCCCTGGCCGACGCCGGCGACGCGCAACTCGCCCATGCCCTGCGACACTCGGGCGACGGGCGTCTGGCCCAGTTCCTGGCCGGCGCACCCGAGTTGCTGCGCCGCTACCGCAGCGCCTCGCCCCCGGCGCGCGCACTGCTGCACACGGCCATGGACGCGCGGCGCCTGGGCGTCGGCCTGAACGTTCCCCTGGCCTTCCTCGCCGAGGCGGCCGAGGACTACCTCAGCGACGACGAGCGGGACGCCCTCGACGACCACTGGTTCGAACAAGCCCTCGCCGATACGGGTGAGCCCGTCCACGGCAACCTCGCCCCCCTGCGCCGCGTCCGCCCCCGTACGGTCCGCGAGGACCCCGACGGCACGGGCGGCGGCGACGGTGAGCCGGCACCGGCCTGCCGCCTGGCGGACTTCCTCGAACAGCACGGAGCCGGCGAGCGCCGACGGCTGTGCCCCCCGACGTCGTTCTGGGCGGCCGCGCACGAGCACCTCGACGTCCCCGATGAACTGCACCTCCTGGCCCGTGCCGCCGCCCACCGTGGCCGTACGCTCTGGGCCCGCCGCCTGCTGGCCAAGGCCGTCGACGCGGGCAGTACGGAATCCCTGAGCCGCCTGGCCGAGCTGTACGAGGAGTCGGGGGACCGGTCGGCAGCCGAGACCCTGTACCAGCGGGCCGCGGAGGCGGGTGACCGCGACGGCCTGCTGTGGCTGGCCCGGGAACGGGAACGAACCGGGCGGTACGAAGAGGCGGAACACTTCGCACGGCAGGCCATCGCTGCCGGCTGCGGCTTCGTCATGTACGAACTCGCGATGCTGCGCGCGGAAAGGCGAGGCCGCGCCGGGTGCGAGGACCTGCTGCGGCAGGCCGCCGCCGCGGGACACGACTACGCGCTCGAGAAGCTCGCCGTCAGCCGGGAGCGGGCCGGAGACTTCGCGGAGGCCCTGGCGCTCGCACGGCGGGCCGCCGACAGGGGCGGGCCGGGCGTGCTGCGGCGGCTGGCCACGGACCGCGAGTTCGCCGGCGATCTCACGACGGCCGAGGCCCTGTTCCGTGAGGCGGCCGACGCCGGCTGCACCCAGTCCCTCTACTCGCTCATCAAACTGCGGGAGAAGGCGGGCGACAGCGCCGAAGCGGAACAGCTCTCGCGGCAGGCCGCGGACGACGGTGACACCGACGCGCTGCGGCGGCTCGCCGCGGTGCGTGCGGCAGCCGGCGACGTCGTCGCAGCCGAGAGCCTGTTCCACGAGGCGGCCGACGCAGGCAGCGTCGCGGCCCTGGACGGGTTGGCCCTGCTACGGGAGAACCTGGGCGATCACGACGGCGCCGAACACTACGCGCATCGGGCGGCCGACGAGGGCATGACCCGTGCGCTGTTCCGGCTGGCCGAGAAGCGCAAGGACGCGGGGGACCGGGGACGGGCCGAGGAGCTCTTCCGGCGCGCGGCACGGGTGGATCAGGTCCGGACCATGGCACTGCAAGAGATCGCCCTCCTGCGGGAAGAGGCCGGGGACCGGGACGGCGCCGAACAGGCGGCCCGACGGGCGGCCGAGGCCGGCAGCACCGAGGCGCTGATCGAACTCGCGGACCTGCGTGAGGACGCCGTCGGCAGCTGTGGCGGCGGCGGGGCCGAGGCACTGTTCGAGGAGGCGGCCGCCCTGGGCGACTCCTACGCGCTGGGCCGGCTCGTCAGGATGCGCGAGGAAGCCGGCGACCACGAGGAGGCGGACCGCCTCGCCCGACAGGCCGCTGACGGAGGCGACACCAGAGCGCGAAACCTGCTGGACGAACTGCGGGCGAACCGGAAGCGCCGCCGCGGCGCGGCATGGTCCATTGGTCTCCCATTGGCCGACAGCAAGGCTGATCGGCTGTGCCATTGGCACAGTCAGCGGCGAGACAGTTGAGCCAGTGGGCCCAGGGTGCTTATCTATGCCCTATCCATGTACTTGCGGCGCCGCGTAGCGCCGGACGGCGACGAGGCCGGTTCCGGACCGCGGCGCCTTCGTCCTGCCTGCTTGTCGTCCGCCACCCTGGACGGCCGTGGGGAGGGCGCGTACCACCGCAAGGGGGGCGGCGCACCGCCGTGAAGAGGATGTTCGTGGCTCCGGACCCGGGGCGCTTGAGGCTGCGGAACGCGACCCGCGCTGTCATCGGTGTCGCCTCCGCCGTCGCCGTTTCCGAACTCTGCGGGCTCTCGCTCACCGCATCGATCACCGCGGGGCTCGCGGCACTGCTCGCCCTCTTCACGGTCACCGATGCGACCGTCCGTGACCAGCGGATCACCACCGCCCTGCTGCCCGTCGCGGGCTTCCCCGTACTGGCGCTCGCCACCGCACTGCACGGCATCGCCCCGGTCCGTGACGTCGCGTTCCTGGCCGTCGTCTTCTGTGGTGTCTATGCCCGCCGCTGGGGCCCGCGGGGGCACGCGCTCGGGATCTTCGCGTTCATGAACTTCTTCATCACGCAGTTCCTGCACGCCGTTCCCGCCCAGCTGCCCGAGCTGTACACCGCGGTGGGCCTGGCCCTCGTCACGGCCGGTGCCACGCGCTTCGTGCTCTGGCCCATCGAGCGCCACACCCCGCCCGCGGCGGCCCCGCCGGCCCTGCCCGGCAGCGGTTTGGCGCGGCCCACCACCCGGCAGGCCTTCCAGGTCACCGCTGCCTCGGCTGTCGCGCTTCTGGTCGGGCAGCTGCTCTCCGAAGAGCGCTGGTACTGGGCCGTCGGCACCGTCTGGTGGATCTTCGTCAACACGGCTTCTCGCGGCGAGACCCTGGTCCGCGGTTTCCGCCGCGTCGTCGGAACGGTGACCGGCATCGCCGTCGGTCTGCTGGTCGCCATCCCGCTGCACGGCGCGCCCGCGCCGACGGCCGCCCTTGTCGCCGTCTGCGTCTTCGGCATCTTCTACACCGCCGCCGTCTCCTACTCCTGGATGATGCTGGCGGTGACCGTCATGGTCAGCTTGCTGTACGGCCTGCTGGGCGTGCTGGACCCCGGCCTGCTCGAGCTCCGTCTCGCGGAGACCGGTGTGGGCGCGCTGTGTGCCGCGCTGGCCGTGGCTCTCGTCCTGCCGGTCACCACGCACGCCACGAACGATGTCTGGATCCAGCGGGCCCTGCGCTGCGTCCACGCCTGCACGGTCGAGGCGGCCCGGCGGCTGGCGGGCGCGGTGGACGCCGACCCGGCGCCGCGGGTGGCCGAGCTGGAGCAGTTGCTCGCCCGCGTACGGCTCTCGGTCGCCCCGCTGGTGCACCCGCTGAACCCGATGCTCGGCCGCAAGCGGCGGGCCCGGCACGTGCTCGCCCTCCTGGACGACTGCGCCCGGGAGGTCCGCGGCCTGGTCGCCGTCGCCGCCGACCCGGAGGCCTCGCACGACGCCCGCCTGGCCATGGCCTGCCGGCGCGTGGAGGCCGCGGTCGAGGCGCTCACCGAGGGCGGCGACGTCCTGGTCCAGACGGACGGACCGTCCGCGTCGGAACCGGTCCTTGCCCACTTGCACGGCCTGGAACGGGCCTTGGCGGAGCTCGCCCGGCCGCTGCGGACGCCGTCGGGCTCTCCGCTGGTCGGCGCCTGAGCGGCTGGTCGACCGCCAGACCGCCAGACCGCCTGGCCGCCAGACCGCCTGGCCGCCAGACCGCCAGGCCTCCTGACGCCTGACCCTCGCGCAGACGCCCGAGCGGTCACCCGCCACACCCCCTTGACCCTTTGGTCTAGACCGCGCATGATCGACCGCGCGGTCATTCCGGACGGCTCAGGGGCGAAGGAGCACAGCGATGGCGGACGGCAGCAGGCGGCGGGCGTTCATCGGGTCGTTCACGGCGGCGGGCGGTCCCGGGATCGTGACGGCGGAGGTCGACGCCGACAGCGGCGCGCTGACCTTCCTGAGCGGCGTGGACGTCGTCCCCGACCCGGCCTACCTCGCCCTCTCGCCCGACGGGGAGACGCTGTACGCGGTCAGTGAGACGGCCGCGGGCGCGGTGGCCGCGTACCGCGTGACCGGGGACAAGCCCGAGGCGGCCGGACCGCCCGTGCCGCTCGACGCCGGCGGGCCGACCCACCTCAGCCTGTACGCCGGACACGTCCTGACCGCGAACTACGGCTCGGGCAGTGTCACCGCCGTCCCCGTCCGCTCCGACGGCAGCCTCGCCCGCTCCGTCTCCGGAGCGCTCCGGCACAAAGGCGGAGGACCGCACACCCCGCGCCAGCACGGGCCGCACGCCCACCAGGTGCAGCCCGACCCGAGCGGGCGCTGGATCGTCAGCGTCGACCTCGGCACCGACTCGGTACGGGTGTGCACGCTGACCGACGGCGCCCCGGTTCTGCACCGGGAGACCGCCCTGCGGCCCGGCTCCGGCCCGCGCCACCTGGCCTTCCGTCCGGACGGCTCGTACGCCTACGTCGTGGGCGAACTCAGCCCCTCCGTCACCGTCTGCCGGTGGGACGCGACGGAGGGCGTGCTGACCCCGCTGACCGAGACCCCGGTCCTCCCGGGCGCACCGGCGCGCGACGCCTACCCCTCGGGGATCGTCACCTCGCCCGACGGCCGCTTCGTGTGGACCGCCACCCGAGGCGAGGACGTCCTGTCCGTGTTCGCCGTCGTGGGGGAGGAACTGCATCTGATCACCACGGTCCCCTGCGGCGGCCACTGGCCACGCGCCCTGACCGCGTCCGAAGGCTTCCTGTACGTTGCCAACGAACGCTCCGGCGATGTGACCTGGTTCACCGCAGACCCGCGCACGGGCATCCCGAGGCGGGAGGGGGCCATCAGGGTGGCGGCGGCATCATGCGTGGTCATCGGCTGACCCCAGGGGCGCGGGGAGCTGCGCGACAAGCCACAGCGCACCCGCACCCGACCGGCATCCCCGGGTCGCGTCAGCGAGCCGGCGTCTGCTGAACCTGCTGGGGCGTGATGCCCAACGCCGTCGTGTACTTTGCCAGCGCCAGCTTCCCGATCGCCGGGTACGGCCCGAGCGACTCCGCCGCGGAGCAGCCCGCCTCCTTGGCCGCCTCCTCGACCAGTCCCGGCTCGATCTCCGGGCCGATCAGGTACGGCGCGAGGGCCAGCTGCTGCGAGCCCGAGGAGCGGAGCTGCTCGGCGACGGACGCGATGGAGCCCTCCTGGTCCAGGGCCGCGGCCATCACCGGCACCGCCAGGCGCGCGGCCAGCAGCATGCCGGTGATCCCGGCCGCCTGCACGGCCTCGTCGCCGCCCACGGAGGCCAGGACGATGCCGTCGGCGGCGGTCGCCACGGTGAACAGGCGGGCGCGGTCCGCGCGGGCCAGACCGGCCTCGGAGAGCCGCACGTGCAGCGCTTCGGCGAGCAGCGGGTGCGGGCCGAGGACATCGGTCAGCTCCGCGGCGATGTGGCTCTCCATGACGGCCTGACGGACGCGGCGCAGCAGCGCGCTGTCCGGGCCGGCGAGCAGCGGCACGACGACGGCGACGGGCCCGTCGGGCTCCCTGACGTCCATGCCGGCGGCACGGGCCTGCTCGAAACGGGCGGTGCGCTCCTCGGCGGCGTGCGCGAGCACGGCCTGGAGCGTGAAGAACTCCGCGTTGTCCCCGTCGAGGTACCCGATGCGGGCGTCGAGGCCGGGCAGCTCGGAGCGGGCGATGCTCACGACCTCCTCGGCGAGGCTGCGCGTGGCGCTACTGGGCGTGCCCGGCACGGCGAGGACGAGCGCGGGCGCGCCCTCGGGAGCCACCAGCGGCTCGGGGCGGCGGTGCCGTCCCGGCTGGCGGGGTCGCGGCATTCGTACTGGCAGGCCGGACTCGGGTCCAGTGGGGGAACTCATGGCGCCGCATGTTACTGGTTTCCTGGGCTCTCCTGTTCGGGGAGGGTGCAGGTGAGCGGTATACGTCCGGTTTTGTCTGATGAGTTACGTACGGATTGAGTTACGTACGGATCATGCGGGTCGGGCTAGTCACCCGGACGGGTTGTCACGGACAGCATCGTCCCGTCACCCGGCAGCGTGAGGGGACCGGTGCTCAACTCGGTCGCCAGGCGCACGGAGCCGTGCAGCGGATCGCCCTCGGCCGGCACGCGCCGCGCGTGGGGGAGCCGCCGCGCCAGTTCCTCGTCCAGGGGCCCGAGGAGCGGCTCGCCCAGCTTGAACAGCCCGCCGGTGACGGCGACACGGGGCTCGCCGCCGGAGGGGCACACGGCTGCCGCGGAGTCGGCCATGTGCCGTGCGGCCCCGCGCAGGATGTCCGCCGCGACGGGGTCCCCGTCCGCGCGGGCGGCCACGTGGGGCGCGAAGGAGGCGAGGACGGCGGGCCGGTCCGGCCGCGGATACAACCGGCCGGGCAGCCCGGCCACGGGTCCGAACACCTCCTCGGCGCTCGCCAGCAGCCGGGCCGAGCCGCCCTCTCGCCCGTCATGGGCGCGCAGCGCGGCCTCGAGACCGGCCCGCCCGATCCAGGCACCGCCCCCGCAGTCGCCGAGCAGATGCCCCCAGCCGTCCGCACGACGCCAGCCGACCAGGTCGGTGCCGATCGCGATCAGCCCCGTACCGCCGGCGATCACGGCGCCGGGACACGGCCCGAGGGCGCCCACGTACGCCGTCACGGCGTCGGCGGCCAGCGCGACCCTGCGTACGCCCAGCTCCCGGGCCAGGGCTCCCGGCAGTTCGGCGCGCAGCGCCTCGCCCAGGGAGGCGAGCCCGGCGGCCCCGACGGCGACGGCGGTCAACCGCAGCGGACCGGCCTGCGTGGTCAGCGCACGCACCAAGGGCATGAGCTGTGCCATGAAGTGCTCGGGGTCGATGCCCCGGTCGCCCGTGCGGACCGGCTCCGCCGACTCCCGTCGGGCCAGCGGCCCCTGCTCGGCGGTTCCCACCACCGCACGGAGCCCGGACCCGCCGGAGTCCACGGCGAGAAACCCGGTTCCCTCCGGCGCCCCGGTCACCCCAGTCGCCGGCTCACCGGCCGGCCACCTCGGCGGAGTGGCTTGATCGTCGGACGCCATGGGATCCCCTGACCTCGATGAGGAGGAAGGGTAGCCCCGAGGGCGGCGTCCGGGCGTGAGGGTTTGCGTGCTTGTGCGGGGACCCGGGGTGTGCCAGTAGGGTGACGCGCTGTGGCACCACGACCCTTGCATGAACTTGTCGAAGCAGGCTGGGCGAAGGCTCTGGAACCTGTGTCCGAACGTATCGCCGCGATGGGGGACTTCCTGCGGGCCGAGATAGCGGCCGGCCGGACCTATCTCCCGGCCGGGGCGAACGTCCTGCGGGCCTTCCAGCAGCCCTTCGACGACGTCCGCGTCCTCATCGTCGGCCAGGACCCCTATCCCACACCGGGGATGGCCATCGGACTGAGTTTCGCGGTGGCGCCCGAGGTGCGGTCCCTGCCGGGCAGCCTGGAGAACATCTTCCGGGAAATGCACACGGACCTGGGGCTGCCCCGGCCGTCCAACGGCGATCTGACGCCGTGGTCGCAGCAAGGGGTGCTGCTCCTCAACCGGGCGCTCACCACCGCCCCGCGCAAGCCCGCCGCCCATCGGGGCAAGGGTTGGGAAGAGGTCACCGAGCAGGCGATCCGGGCCCTGGTGGACCGTGGCAAGCCGCTGGTGTCGATCCTGTGGGGGCGTGACGCGCGCAATCTGCGGCCGCTTCTGCGAGACCTTCCGGCGATCGAGTCCGCCCATCCCTCGCCGATGTCGGCGGACCGCGGCTTCTTCGGTTCGCGTCCGTTCAGCCGGGCCAACGATCTGCTGACGCGGCAGGGGAGCGCCCCGGTGGAGTGGCGCCTGCCGTAAGGCGGGCCTGTGCGGGGCGCTTGCACTCGTGTTCATATCGGGCTGTCACACTTTGGTGGTACGTCAAACTACTTCCAGAATGGACACTTGATCACCAGTGATATTCCTCCGCCGCACGGCCCAGGGAGCATCATGACGCGCAGATGGTCGCTCATCACCACGATCGCCGTACTGACCGTCGCCCTGGCCTTCGTCGTCACTCAACTGGTGCGGGGCCAGGAATCAGGGGAGTCCAAGAAACAGCGGTCGGCGCCGAGTACGGGCACCGAGTCGCTGCGCGGCGTCGGATGGTGGCCCCTGCACCGGTCCGGCACCGCGAAGGCCGGTGAGGCCGACGCCGTGGTCAGCGGCGACGTGGAGTGGACCGACGAGGGTCCCGAGGGCGGCGCCCTGCGGCTGGACGGCAACGGATACGTGGACGCCAGTTCCCCGGTCGACACCACCGGCGCGGACTACTCGGTCGCCGCCCGGGTGCGGCTCACCTCCACGAACGGCTTCCACACCGCCGTCTCCCAGGACGGCCTCGGGATCAGCACGTTCTTCCTCCAGTACTCCGGCCAGGACGAGAACTTCGCGTTCAGCTTCCCCGGTGCCCGCACCGTCGCGGAGAACACCGAGCGTCCGCAGACCGACCGCTGGTACCACCTCACCGGCACGTACAGCGAGAAGGACCACCGGATGCGGGTCTACGTGGACGGCAGACTCGCGGGGAGCAGAGAGGCCTCCAGCAAGGAGAAGCCGACCGGCGACGTGGTGATCGGACGCGGCAAGATCGGCGGGGAGGCCGCCGACCACTGGAACGGCGACATCTCCGACGTGCACGTCTACGACCGGGAACTGACGCCCGGTGAGGTGCGCTCGCTGTCCGCCCGCGAACCGGCCTGACATCCGCGTACCGCACTGACGGGGCATCGGCGCCCCTCCCCCTACGAGGGGCGCCGGCCCCCGGACGATGCGCCCCGGCCGCCGGAACGACGGCGGTACCGGGGCGCGTTCACCGTCGCCTCCCCACAGGCGACAGGAGAGGAAAAGGCCCTTGTCGGCCAGCACTTCGACCGAATCCTCGACCGAAGACCGAACGACCCGTCCCCCCACCGAGCAACTCCGCCCCGAGGAGTTCCTCAGATCCTTCTACCGGGTCCACGGCCGGGCCCTGCTGCAGTTCGCCGCACGGCGGCTGCAGGGCGACTGGCACCGCGCCGAGGACGTCCTCCAGGAGGTCGCGATCCGCGCCTGGCGCCACGCCGGGGAACTCGACCCGACCACCGACGCGGCGAGACCGTGGCTGTTCACCGTGCTGCGCAACCTCGTCATCGACGATCTCCGGGCCCGCCAGGCCAGACCGGCGGAGACCGGCGACCCGGAACTGGCCCACCCGACGGTGTCCGACGACGTCGATCGCATGCTCACCTCCCAGGTGCTCCTGGAGGCGCTGTGGGATCTGCGGCCGCCGCAGCGCGAGGTGTTGATGCACGTGCACTACCTGGGGCGCAGCGTCAACCAGACGGCCAGGGTCCTCGGCGTCCCGCCGGGCACGGTCAAGTCGCGGACGTTCTACGCCTCCCGCGCCCTGCGGGAGGCGCTGTACAGCCGCGGGCTGTACGCGGACGGCCGCTACCGCGACGCCGGCTGAGACTCGGCGAGGCGTCCCACGTGCCGGGTGATGTCCAGGCCGAGCGGGCCGGTGTCGAGCGATCCGCCCGCGCCGGCCCGCCAGCGCCACCCGGCGGGCGCGTCGCCGAGCACCAGCAGCGCGTCCCCGCGCCGGAGGCCGTCCAGCGCGCCCTCCCGCCGCGGGAGTTGTGAGGCGTCCACCACGAACAGGTGCGGCGCCTCGCCCTGGACGGCGATCCGGCTGCTGCCCTCGATCAGCCGGAAGATCTGGGTGACATCGGCCGATCCGGGCTCCGGCCGCACCGGCCCCGCCGCGGCCGCCACGGCGAAGGCCTCCTCCAGGCTGGCCGCGGTGTGCAGCCGCGAGGCCTGCGGTACGTCGTCGGCGACGAGCCCCTCGCCCGCCACCGATCCCACCAGGGTGACCTCGGCGAGAGCCCCCACCGGGCCCGCGAGCGCCTCGGTGACGACGGCCCGCGCCAGACTGCGCACCTCCTCGTCGGGGCCCGCCACGGAGACGGGGCCCGAGGCCCGGGAGAGGTCGACCAGCACCCGGTCGGCGCCGTCCAGCCCCACCGTCACCGTCAGCGCGTAGGGCAGGGCCGGTTCGCCCTCCGGGCCGGGGCGGCGCAGGGCGTCGGTCGAGACCGTCCAGCGCTCGCCGTCCGCCTCGGCGGTCCAGGGCGCGGGGGCGTTCTCCTCCGCGCCGGCCAGCAGCAGCCCCAGCCGCTCCTCGGAGCAGACGACGGCGTACAGGTCGGGCAGCGAGCGGCCCGAGCGCAGGCACTCGCCCGTCAGCCGGCGCAGGCCCGCGTCGACCACGTCCAGCGCCTCCCGCCCCTCGAGTGCCGCCGAGGGGGCGACGGGCTTCGGCGGGCGGGACTGCCGCTCGGTGACGACCAGCGCGGCCACCGCTCCGATCAGCGCCAGCCCCAGCACCACGGCCAGGACGTACCACCAGATCATTTTCTGACTCCTTGTCGGGACCCGGCGCAGGAGCCGGGAGGGTCGAAAGCGGGGGAGGGGCGGGGCGGCACAGCGGCGGAGTCGCGGAGCCGAGCACCCCAAGGCGTCTACGGGGCCCACCGGCAGACGGTTCACGGGCGTCTGCGTGAACCGTCTGCCGGTGGGCCCCGTAGGTCCCGTCAGTGGCGCGACAGCTGCCGAGCACGGCTCCCGCGCCCCCGCAAACACGCTGGCTGGAGGACGTTTCGTGTCGTTGATGTTGACCGTGGTCGATGGGGAGAGTGACGCGTTCGACGTCCATCTCGACGCCGACCCCGACACGCCCGTGGGCGGCGTCGCGCAGGCTCTGGCCGGGGCCGGCGGCGTCCCGGCACCGGAAGGCCTCGGCCTGTACGTCGGCGACCGGCTGCTGCCCGCGGATCTGCCGCTGCGCGACGCGCCGCTCCACCACGCGGCCGTCGTGGGCCTGGGCCGCCCGGCCGGTACCTCGACGGCGGAACCGGACGGACTGGCGGAGGTCCGCGCGGTCGGCGGGACCGGGGCGGGCGCGGTGCACCGGCTCGACATCGGCGAGTACCGCATCGGGCTGGCCCGTGACGGGGCCGCCCAGGTGCTGCGCACCGCACCGGAGCGTCCGCTCGCCGTCCTGACGGTGGGGCCCGGCGGACGCTGCCGTGTGGCGCCCGACCCGTCCGCGCCGGACGTCGGCACCCTGCAACTGGACCGCGAGGACCTCGCCGAGGCCACCGCCTGGCCGCCCGGCGCGCAGCTCCTCGCCGGCGGCAGCCTGCTCGAACTCGCCCTCCCGCAGCGGCCGGACGCGGCCGTGGAGCCGTCGGAGGACGGCACCGGCTGGGACTACAACCGGCCGCCGCGGCTGCGGCCGAGCGAGAACGCCACCCGCTTCTCCCTGCCCTCCCCGCCCGGCCAGCCCGCCGCCCGGCCCCTCCCATGGGTCGCCGCGGCCGCCCCGCTGGTGATGGCGGTGGCCGGAGCGCTGGTGCTCGGCCATATGACGATGCTGCTGTTCGGGCTGCTCTCCCCGGTCGTGATCCTCGGCAACTACCTGATGAGCCGGCGGGGCGGACGCCAGTCCCACGCCGACGCCGTCGCCGCCTACGAGGAGAAGAAGACGCGCATCGAGGGCGACGCGGCGAAGGCCCTGGCGGACGAACGCACCGCCCGGCGCCGGGGCTTCCCCGACCCCGCCGAGGTCGTCCTGACCGCCGTCGGCCCCCGGCACCGTCTGTGGGAACGCCGCACCTTTGACGCCGACTTCCTGGAACTGCGCGTCGGAACCGCCGACCTGCCCTCGGACGTGGTGCTCCAGGACCCGACCAAGGACGAGCACCGCCGCCAGGACCCGTGGACCGCGTACGACGTCCCGGTGACCGTCGCGCTGCGTGAGCACGACGTCCTCGGCATCGCCGGCGAGGGCTCGGCCGCGCGCTCCGTGGCACGGTGGGCAGTCGCCCAGGCCGCCGTCCTGCACAGCCCCCGTGACCTTCAGATCCATCTGCTGACGACCGGCGGCCCGGGCCGCGACGGCTGGTCCTGGCTGCGCTGGCTGCCGCATGTGCGGAAGAAGTCCGGCGACACCCCGGCCAGCATCGGCTACGGCACCGAGACCTGCGCCCGCCGGGTCGCCGAACTGACCGCGCTGGTCGCCGAGCGCGCCGGACGGGAGGACCGCCGGAGCCGGTCCGCCGGACCCGATGTGCTCGTCGTCCTCGACGGAGCCCGCAGGCTGCGTTCGCTGCCGGGCGTGGCGCAGATCCTGCGCGACGGACCCTCCGTCGGCGTCCGCGCGGTCTGCCTGGACGCCGAGGAGCGGCTGCTGCCCGAGGAGTGCCACGCCGTCGTCGTCGAGGAGCCCGGCGGCACCGTACGGGTGGGACGCTCCGGGAGGGGCACCGTCGGCGGTGTACGGCCCGACGCGGTGTCCCTGGACTGGTGCCGCTCGCTGGCCCGCGCGATGGGCCCGCTGCGCGACCCGGGCGGGGACGAGGAGGAGGCCGCGGTGCTCCCCGGTTCCGCGCGACTGCTCGACGTCCTCGCCCTCGACCCGCCGCGGGCCGCCGGCATCCGGGCGCGCTGGAGTGCCGGGGGCCGCTCGACCCGGGCGGCCGTCGGCGTCTCCCTGGACGGCCCGTTCCACCTGGACCTGCGCCGCGACGGCCCGCACGGGCTGGTCGCCGGCACCACCGGCTCCGGCAAGTCCGAACTCCTCCAGACCCTGGTCGCCTCGCTCGCGGTGGCGAACCGTCCGGACGCGATGACGTTCGTCCTCGTCGACTACAAGGGCGGCTCCGCGTTCAAGGACTGCGTGGACCTGCCGCACACCGTCGGCATGGTCACCGACCTCGACGCCCACCTCGTCGAGCGGGCCCTGGTCTCGCTGACGGCGGAACTCACCCGGCGCGAGCACATCCTCGCCGCCGCCGGTGCCAAGGACATCGAGGACTACGTCGAGTCGCTGGAGCGCGACCCGGCGGGCCACCCCCCGATGCCCCGGCTGCTCATCGTCATCGACGAGTTCGCCTCGATGGTGCGCGACCTGCCGGACTTCGTGAAGGGCCTCGTCAACATCGCGCAGCGGGGCCGCAGCCTCGGCATCCACCTGATCCTGGCGACACAGCGCCCCAGCGGCGTCGTCTCCTCGGAGATCCGCGCCAACACCAACCTGCGCATCGCGCTGCGGGTGACGGACTCCGGCGAGAGCCAGGACGTCATCAACTCCACCGAAGCCGCCGGGATCTCGCAGCGCAACCCCGGCCGCGCCTACGTGCGGCTCGGCCAGAACTCCCTCGTGCCGTTCCAGTCCGGACGGGTCGGCGGCCGACGGCCCGGCGCCACGACGACCTCGCTGCCGGCGCCCTGGGCGGTGGCGGTCGGCTGGGAGCGGCTCGGCGAGCCCCTCCCGCCGAGGCCCCGGGCCGCGGCCGCTCCCGCCGAGGCGGAGACCGACCTCACCGGACTCGTCGAGGCGATCCGCGACGCGGACCGGGAGATGGGCATCCCCGCGCAGCACAGCCCCTGGCTGCCCCCGCTGCCCGAGAAGCTGGTCACCGGCGAACTGCCGCCCGCCCCGGACTCGGACTACGACCTGGCGCCCGTCGCGTACGGCGTGGTGGACCTGCCCGCCCAGCAGGCCCGGCAGCCCCTGGTGATCGACCCGGCGACGCTCGGACACCTGCACATCGTCGGCTCGCCCCGGCAGGGCCGCTCGCAGACCCTGCGCACTATCGCCGGCATGCTGGCCCAGGCCCACACCCCGGCGCAGCTGCACCTGTACGGCATCGACTGCGGCAACGGCGCGCTGCTGGCCATGGAGGGGCTGCCGCACGTCGGAGCCGTCACCCAGCGCACCCAGCCGGACCGGGTGGCCCGGCTGCTCGCCCGGCTCACGGGGGAGCTCGCCCGGCGCCAGGAGATGCTCGCCGCCCGCGGCAGCGCCGACCTGACGGAACTGAGGCGTGCGCTGCCCGAGGACGAACGGCCCCCGCACATCGTGCTGTTCATCGACCGCTGGGAGGTCTTCGACAAGCAGCTCGGCGAGTACGACTCGGGGAACCTGCTGTCCGGGGTGCAGAACCTGCTCCGGGACGGCGCGAGCGTCGGCATCCACCTGGTGATGACCGGCGACCGGGCGCTGTTCTCCAGCCGGGTCGGCAACTCCACCGAGGACAAGCTCGTACTGAAGCTGAACGACAAGTCCGAGTACGGCATGATCGGCGTCACCCAGCGGAAGGTGCCCGACGAGATCCCGCCGGGCCGGGCCCTGCGCGCCGCCGACAAGGCGGAGGTGCAGATCGCGCTGCTCACGGATGACCCCGGGGGCCAGGCGCAGGCCGCGGCCCTCCAGCGGATCGCCGGGCAGTGCCGTGAGCGGTCGGCTCACCTGCCCGCCGCCACCCGGCCGTTCCGCGTCGACACCCTGCCGGACCGGCTCACCTGGGAGGAGGCGGCCGGCTACGCGCCGCAGCCGTGGCCGCACTCGCGCTGGGCGCTGGCCGGCGTCGGCGGCGACGAACTGACCGCCTTCGGGCCGGACTTCTCGATGACGCCGACCTTCCTGGTGGCGGGCCCGGCCCGGTCCGGTCGCAGCACGGTCCTGTCGACGGTCGCGCTGTCGCTGCTCGCGTCGGGCACCCCGGTCGTGATCGGCGCCCCCGTCCGCTCGCCGCTGCGCGATCTCGCCGGACGGCCGGGTGTGCTCGCGGTGTTCGACGAGTCCGACATCGCCCCGACGGCGCTGGAGGAGGCGCTCTCCACGGCCCCGGACGGTGCGGTGGTGCTCCTCGACGACGCCGACCTGCTGCTGAAGACGAAGGCGGAGCCCGTCCTCACGCAGATCGCCAAGTCCGGTGCCGAGAGCGGCCGGGGCCTGGTGATCGCCGGCCAGACCGACCGGCTCTCCTCCGGCTTCTCCGGCTGGCACACCGAGGCCCGCCGCAACCGGTACGGGCTGCTGCTGAAGCCGCAGAACATGAGCGACGGCGAACTGATCGGCGTGAAGGTACCCCGCAGCCGACTGGGCGCGGCCCGCCCGGGCCGGGCGATCCTGCACCTGGGCGACGGGGTGCTGCGGACCGTGCAGGTGCCGGAGACGGTCATCCCGCCGACCGGGGGCTGAGGCCCCACGGGTCCCACAGGTCCCACTGCGGAGGGCTCCCGCCCCGGCGACGGCCGGGACGGGAGCCCTCGCTATTTGGGCTTGTTGGGGAAGATCACGTTGTTCACGAGAGCCCCGGTCTTATGGTGGGTGAACTGGAATCCATTGTTCCCGCGGACGCTCAGGCTTATATCTGACGGGACGGAGTTACTCCCCTTGTATATGGGTGTCACCTTGTATTCAATCTTTTCTCCGGCGTCAACAGCCTTGCGTATCGCGTTCTCATAGTGCACATGGACCGGTGCGTTCGTATTGCGGTGCATGGTGACGAAGTTCAGCGTGCTCTTGTTCGAGCCGCCGATCTGGGCGCCGAGCAGATGACCGCGATTGAGATTCTTGCCCGACTGCCAGCCCGGCGGCTCGGACGTGGGACGGGGCCTGGTCTTGCCGCCCGTCATGCCCTGGTCGAGTTTGGCAATTACTCCCCGCGGGCGATTCTTCACGTCGAGTTTTGAGTACTTGACCTTCCCGCCCCAGGTGATGTCCGCCTCATTGCAGGGGGCCAGCCCCAGCGGGTCACTGAATGCCTGCGGATTGTCGACGTACGTCACAGGGTTGGGAGCGGGCGCCAGACCCAGGGGATCCGGTGCCGTGTACCGCCCGCTCTCCGGGTCGTAGTGACGGAAGTAGTTGTAATGGAGGCCGGTTTCGCGGTCCTCGTACTGCCCCGGGAAACGGAAGGGTGTCAGGGCCGTGGCGTCGCGATGATGCGCGGTGGTTCCCCACAGGGTGGTGCGGGAGCGCCAGGCGATGTCGCCGTGTTCGTCGACGAGTTCGGTGGGAGTGCCGACGAGGTCCGTGACCACGGCGAAGAAGCGGGCGTCGTATGCGCCCTGGCCCCTCGGCTTGCGCTCGAGCTGGGTGAGGGGGCGGTGGCCGTCGTGTTCCCAGGTCAGGGTGACGCCGGTGGTGGTGTCGGTCTGTTCGGCGAGGGCGGAACCGTCCCAGGTGAAGTGGACGCCTTCGACGGTGGTCCGGCCGTCCTCGGCCATGCGGTACTTCGCGGTGCGACGCCCCAGCGGGTCGTACGTGTAGTGCCAGCGGTTGCCGTCGGGGGTCGTACAGGCGGTGAGGCGGTCCTCCGCGTCCCATGCGTAGCGCCAGGTGTCGGGCTTCCTCGACGGCCGGCGCTTCTGGCGCAGCACCATGCGGCCCGCGTCGTCGTGCTCGTAGCGCACCGCCCCCGCTTCCCGGATGCGGGTGCCGCTGTAGGTGCGGGAGCCGCGGGCCTCGGCCCCGGGTGCCTTCTCGGGCCAGGTGGCCTCGGTCTGGTTTCCGGCCTGGTCGTAGGCGTACGACTCGGTCCAGCCGTCGCCGGCGACCGACAGCGGGCGGCCGACCGGATCGAGTTCCATGTCCCGGCGCAGGCCCGTCGCGTGGTCCGCGATGCCGATCAGGTGGTTGTCGGCCCGGTAGGTGTAGGACCGTTCACGCAGGGTGCGTCCCGGCGTGATCAGGGAGTGGGAGACCGAACGCCCGGCCATGTCCCAAGCGGTCGTCGCCCTCACAGGGGAGGCCGACGTGCCCCATACACGCGCCAGTTCCCGCCCGAGGACGTCGTGGGTGAAGTCCAGCCGGTGTCCGTCGCAGGTGAGGGCGTCCCGGTTGCCGTTCCCGTCGTAGGTGAGCTCGGTGACGGCGCCGCCAGGGGTGGTGCGGGAGGTGCGGCGGCCGAGGACGTCGTAGGTGAAGCGGGTGGTGCGTCCGTCGACGGTCTCGGCCACGATCCGGCCCAGGAGGTCCCGTTCGAGCTCCAGCGTCGAGGTGGGGGAGGCGGCTCGGACGAGTGCTCCGGCCGAGTCGTACGCGTACGACGTGATCACCCCGGCCGTGTTCTTCTCCACCAGCTCGCCGACGGAGTTGTACCGGAAGGTGATCTCCTGGCCGAGCGGAGTGGTGTGGGAGACGACCCGGCCCACCCCGTCCAGCTCATAGGTGATCTCACGCTCGTCGAAGTCGGACTCCGCGATGACGTTGCCCGCGCCGTCATAGGTGTAGTCCCAGGTCAGGCCTTGCGGGTTGACGACCTGGGTGCGGCGGAGCTCGGCGTCGTAGGCGAAGGTGTGGCGGGCACCGTCGGGCGTGGTCCGAGCCGCCAACTGATCGAAGTGGGTGTACTCGAAGCGGGTGGTGGCGCCCGTGGCGTCGGTGCTGGTGAGGCAGTTGCCCTCGCCGTCCCAGGTCAGGCGCTCACTCCGGCCGTCGGGCGCGGTGCGCTCCGACAGGAGGCCCTCCACGGTCCAGACCGCGCGGGTGATCGCGCCCGCTGGATCGGTGACGGTGGTGGGCCGGCCGAACGCGTCGCGTTCGATCGTCGCCCGGTGTCCGGCCGGGTTGCCGACGGCCAGGGGAAGGCCCGCGCCGTCGACCTCGTAGGCGACCTGCGCGCCGGCCGGGTCGGTGGCCGAGGCGACCGCTCCGCCCCGGTGATGGGTGAAGCGGTTCGTGGCGCCGTCCGGTGCGGTGACGGCCGTGAGGTTGCCCCGCTCGTCGAACTCCTGCCGCCACGTCACCCCGTCGTGGCCCGTCAGCGTGACGGGGAGGTTCAGGCCGTTGTACGTCGCCGTGGACCGGCTGCCGTCCGGGAGCTCGATGGCCGTGGGGTTGTGGGCCCTGTCGTACGCGTAGCGGATCGTGTGGCCGAGGGCGTCGGTGCGGGCGAGGAGGTTGTCGTAGCGGTCCCACTCGGAGGTCGTGGTGTGTCCCAGCGGGTCGGTCTCGGCGGTGACCTGGTGGAGGTCGTTGAGCTGGTAGACGGTCGTGGCGCCGCAGGCGTCGGTGTAGTGCGTCCGGCGCCGGTCGGGGTCGTAGCTCCAGTGCGAGGAGAGGCAGCCCTCGGGGCCGATGGTCTCCGTGACGCGGTTGTCCTCGTCGTAGACGTAGCGGTACGTGGAGTCGTTCCGGTCGGTCCAGGAGGTGATGCGGGACCGGTCGTCGTAGCCGAACACCAGGGACTTGCCCGACGAGTTCACCACGTGCGTGAGGTTCCCGTCCGCGTCATGGCTGTAGGACATGACCTCCACCGGGCCGTCGGGCGTGCTCACCGTCAGACGGGTCAGCAGCCCGGCGAGGCAGTGCACGTCGACCCGGTAGCCGCCGGAGTGGACCAGACCGGTGGGGGTGCCGTCCTCCGTGCGCGAGACGGTGACCTCGTTGCCGTTGCGGTCGTGCCACCCGGTCAGCCAGTACCAGTCGTTCTCGTCGTCGTCGGGACGGTCCGCGAAGGTGCGGACGACGCCCGTGTGGGGATCGGTGATGCGGTAGGTGACCTCCCCCTCGGCGCCGGCAGAGGTCAGCGGGAGGCGGGGGCCTTCCTCGGGCCAGGCCGCGTCGTCCGAACCGGCGGCGGGAAGCCCCGGGTAGGTCAGGATCGAGCCGTCCTCACGGGCCCACAGCACCCGTCCCCGGCCGTCGACTTCGAGGCGCTCGTCCAGGGTGGAGGCCCAGGACGGGCCGAAGAACTGGCCGTAGCGGTACGTCGACAGATGCGTACGCGTGATCACCAGCGGCAGGACGCCGGGCAGCTCCAGATCGGTCTGCGTCAGCAGCATCTCCCCGCTGGCCACATCGACCGGGTCGGTCTTGCAGGTACGGCCGTTCGCGGCCCGGCTGTTGAGGCGGGTGCCGCCCTGCGGATTCCTCATCGAGGCGGGCTTGACTCCCTTGAGAGCCGAACCGATCCCCCCGACGCCCTTGAGGAGCGCGGCCCCGCCCCCGACCAGGCCCACGACGCCGAGCACGATCTCGGCTATGTTCCACTCGCCCGTCTCCGCCATCGTGGAGATGTTGATCCCCA
This sequence comes from Streptomyces sp. CRCS-T-1, assembly GCF_024442335.1. Classification (NCBI taxonomy): domain Bacteria; kingdom Bacillati; phylum Actinomycetota; class Actinomycetes; order Kitasatosporales; family Streptomycetaceae; genus Streptomyces; species Streptomyces sp. CRCS-T-1. Next base: position 7,772,178 of record NZ_CP101651.1, read on the forward strand.
GCGACGCGGCGCCGGCCACGACGCTGCCGATCGTCAGGGCGATGCCCAGCCCCTGCAGGCCGGGCACCAGCAGGGCCAGGACACCCAGGACCGCGCTGATGATGCCGAACGCCGTGCTCAGCGCCTTCTTGATCTTGTCCCACAGGCTGTAGCCCGCGACCGACTCGTCCTTCGCGTCGTCCAGCTTCTGGGCCGCGACGGAGGCGTCCTCCTCGCGCACCTGCCGTGCGTCCTCGGCGAGCATGCGGGCGGCGTCGAGGTCCGCCTGCGCGTCATCGGCCTGCATCCGCGCCGTGGACTGCTTGCTGTGGGCCTCGTCGAGCGCCCGTCGCGTGCTCGCCCGCGCCTCCGCGTCGTCCGGAGGATGTTCGGCCCCGTCCAGCCGGCCGATGTCGGCACCGGCCGCGAGCGCCACCGCGGTCGCCGACGCCAGCCGCTCCTTGGCCTCCCGGCCCTTCTCCAGCGCGTTGTCGGCGTTGCGCTGCTGATCGAGCAGCGACTGGACGTACGTGTCCAGCGCCCCGGCCGCCTGGTCGTACGAGCTGTGCAGCTTGCGCACCTGCTCGGCCAGGTCGCCCAGCTTGTCCCGGAGCTTCTCCATGGACTTGCCCTCGCCCACCTGCCGGTTCTCCAGCCCGGAGACGAGGGGGAGGGCATCGCCGGCGTTGTCCGCCACGGAGCGATAGCTCCTCGCGAGCTGCCCGAGCACCTCCGCATCACCCGGAGTCGGGTCGTCCGAGAACCCGAAGACCGATTCCCACTCGGACACCGCTGGGCGCGCCATGGCCGCGACCTCACTTTCCCTTGTCTGCTTCGCCCAACGGGCCGACACCGGCCGGGTCCTCGAAACGGAACGACTCCGCGATCGCGTCGAAGACCTCGTAGAACTGGTCCGCCAGATCCACGTTGGGAGTGGAACTGGCGAGCACCAGATAGTCCCGGCTGTTCGGCACCGGGATCAGGGTGTGCCGCACCGCGGTGGGCACGGGCGTCCCCTGGTGGTCCACGTCCTCGATCCTGGTGATCCGCCCGGCCGCACCGACGTGCGGCAGTTCCACCAACTCCACCTCGCCGGGGGGCAGTCCGGTGCCCTCCGCCTGGTCGCCGAGCTGCACACCGGCCGCGACGACGAGGTCCGCGAGATCCTCCGACTGATCCTCGGGAACGGAGATCCGGACCACGACCGTCGTCGCGCTGAGCACCAGCGGCCCACTGCCCGCCTTGAGGATCCTGAGCATCCCCGACGCCCGCAGCGCGCCCCGCGCGTGCGCCTCCCGGGCGGTGCGCCGGGTGCTGCGGATCAGCTCCTCCACCTGCTCGCGGGAGAGCCGCGGTGCCTTCTTCACCTGGGACTCGATACGGCGGCGGATCGACGCGTCCCGGGTGCTCGGGTCGAGGTCCAGCTGCCACCAGGAGTCGGGGAACCTCAGCGTGTAGCCCGCGGGCGCGCCTTCGGGCCGCTCCGTGACCGGCTGCGTCATGACGCCCTTCCCTTCCGCACGACGTCTCCTGTCACGCTTGCCTCTTCGATTCGTCCAGCGAGTCGGCGCTGTCCTCGTCCGTCTGCGTGAAGTTCTCGGAGATCACGTCCGCGTTCTCGGAGAACTTCTTCACGTTGTCGTGCACCCGTTCGTGACCCGCGACCCACGCCTTGTCGAACCCGTCGAGAGCCTCCGCGAGCCGGCTGTCGCCGACGAAGCTCTCGAAGTCCTCCCGGTCGCCCGCGGCGTGGAAGAGAGTCGCGCTGTCGCCGATCAGATCCCCGATGTTCTGGAGCTCCCTGGCCGTGTCCTTCAAGTCCTGCACGGGAACGCTGATACGCCCCATCGGCGTCTCCTCTCCTGCTCCGGCCGTCCGGCCCCGCCTCACGGGGAGGGCGCGGGCCGGACGGTGCCGGGTACGTCAGCCGATGGAGCCGGACGTCTGGTCGTCGGTGTCGACGAACGCGTCGGCGACCTGCTTGATGAACTCGCTGACGCCCTGCAGCCCCTCGATCGCCTCCTGGGTGCCGTTCTTGTACTCCTCCCAGAAGGGACGGAACTTGGTCTCGGAGCCCGGCGTCGCGTAGGCCGCCTCGACCATCTCCTCCATCTTGGTGTTGGCCTCGTGGAGGCTCTGCTGCATCAGCTCCTTCTGGTTCTGCAGCCAGGTCGAGGCCTCCTGCATCTCTTCCGGGCTGATCTGGATGTTGCCGCCGGCCATGCCGATGTCCTTCCGTCGCTCCGTGTCGCCGCGGCCGTCGGGCCGCACACACCGGGCTCTACGGGGCACCTGCCGGGGTGGTTCACGCCTCTTGCGAAACGGCGGGGAGGCCCGCGCCGAACGCCCCGTCGAGGGTCCCGGCGGGCAGCACCTTGCTCGAGTTGTGCTCGCGGACGATCCGCCAGCCGTCCGGCGTACGGCGCCAGACCAGCGAGGTCGTGGTGCGCAGGTCCGTGGCGCCGTCGGGCAGGGTGATCCGCGCTGTGAACGTCAGGGTGGACGCGGCCAGTTCCTGGCCCGCGATGACGTGCGGCCCGTCGTCGACGGCGTGGTGCGCGGAGACCATGCCGCGAAAGCCGGGTTCCCAGATCGAGCCGTAGCCGGCGGCTGTCGTCGCCACCCGCTGCTCGGGGTCGAAGTCGTCGTAGAGGCGGACGTCCGGAGAGCCGAAGTCGTAGAACCCGCCGAAGATCCGCCGGAAGTCGAACGGCGGGTCGCCCTCGTCGCGTTCCCAGCCGAACACCCACCGGACGTGCAGGTCCGCGATCACTTGTCCAGGATTCATGACTCGACGCTATGGCCGCGGGCGAACGTCAGGGAGGGTCCGTCACACCCACCCAGATGCCCGCCGGTCGCGTGCCAGTAGGGTCGCGGGCACCGCCGCGAGGACGAAACACGCCCCCGCCGACGCGACATAGAGGTACACGCCGGTCGCCGTGCTCACCGGGGCGCCGTCGGCGAGGGTCCCGGGAACGTGGCTCGCCTTGAGTATCTCGCCGCCGGCGATGTTGAGGACGACCGAGCCGAGGGCGAGTACGACCGACACCAGGCCGGCGATCGTGCCCTGCCGCTCGGGCGCTTCGAGGCTGGTCGCCAGGTTGTAGCCGGAGGCGCCGATCGCACCGGCGGCCACGCCGAGCAGGGTGCCGCAGACGACCGCCAGGGGGAGCATCGAGACCCCCGCCAGCATCGCGAGGGTCGCCGCCGCACCGACGGCGATGCCGCCGAGAAGGGGCAGCGCGGGACCGAACCGCCCCGCGAGCCAGCCGGCGCACGTGCCGCCGATCACGATGCCGAGATTGGGCGCGGCGAGCAGCACCGCGACCGCCTCTCCGTCGCCCAGCCCGTAACCGAGCCCCAGGCCGGGCGGCACCTGGGCGACGATGCCCGTCAGTTGCAGCATGCTCCGGAAGGACCCCGCCGCCAGGACCAGGGCCAGCAACGTCAGCAGGATCGGACGGCTGAGGGCCCGGATGTCGATGACGGGTTCGTCGACCCGCAGCGCGAGGAACGCCCAGCCGGCCAACCCGGCGGCACCGGCGGCCAGCAGCGCGACCATGCCCACGGACAGCCAGCCGAGGTCGCTGCCCAGAGTGGTGTAGGCGAGCACCGCGCCGAGTCCACCGCCGAGCAGGAGCGCTCCGCCCACGTCGATCCGGCCGGTGCCGCGGACGGGCGACTCCGGGATGAAGGACCGCACGCAGAGCGCGGCGATCGCGGCGAGCAGCGCCGCCACGAGGAACACGCTCCGGTAGCCGAACACATCGATGACCGGCTGCATCAGGAACGGCTCGACGATGCCGACGACCGACGAGCCGGACGTCACGATCCCGACCAGGGCCATCGCCACCCGCGGGGTGCAGATCCGGCGTGCCAGGGCCACCGTGATGAAGACCGCGGCGAAGGCGGCGCCTTGGAGGAAGCGCCCCACCAGGAAGATCCAGACGTTGGGGGCGACGAGGCAGACCAGCGCTCCGATGCAGGCGAGGAGCAGCGTGCCGATGAGGATCCGGCGGTGGCCGAAGACGTCGGAACTCTTCGCGAGCAGCGGCGACCAGAGGGCCCCGGCCAGCAGCGCGCTCGCGTTCAGCCACGCGGCCTGGTCGGTGTCGAAGTGCTCCATCAACTGGGGCAGGACCATCATGGGGGAGCCGATGGCCACGTCGGCCAGGACGTTGGCGAGCGTGAGAACGGCGGCCCAGCCGATGAGCCGCTTGCTCCAGCGCTGCTCCTGGGCGCGGGGGGCGGGCTTTTCCAGTGTGTCCTTCACTCCGCGTCCCCTCCAGCGCGCCGGGGCGTGGTCCGCTCAGGGCTGTCGGGTGTCGCCTGTGTCGCTCGCAGCGTCTCGTTGCGGGCGGCGATGGCGGCCCAGGTGGTCGGCAGCATGCGGTCGCGACCGCTGTGGACACGGTTCTGGGCGAACGTGACATACGGGCGCTGCCGGGCCTCGTACCGTGCGAACGCGGCGGTGTGGTCGCCCCCGCACCGTTCGAGTTCCTCGGCGAGGAAGCGGGCTCCCATGAGCGCGAGTGAGGTGCCCCGGCCGGACAGGAAGGCCGGGCTGTACCCGGCGTCCCCGACGAGGGCGACACGGCCGCGGTGCCAGGAGGGCAGGTGGATCTGGCTCGCGGAGGTGAAGAAGAACCCGGGATCGGCGAGGGCCGCGTCGAGCAACTCCGGTATCCGCCAGGACCGGTAGCCCGCGAAGGCGTCGACGAGGATCTTCTTCTGGGCGTCCAGGTCGTGATGGTCGTAGTCGATCCGTTCCGAGCGGAACTGGAAGACCGCGACGGCCTTGCCCTGGTACCGGAACAGGCCCGCCATGCGGCCGGGGACGTTGTAGATCGAGTTGGGGCCCTCGGACGACGCCTCGCCGGGGTGGTCGGCGAGGGCGAAGTAGACACCGAGGTGCCGGAGGTAGTCCTCCTCGGGCCCGAACACCAGCCTGCGTACCGCGGAGTGCTGGCCGTCGGCACCGAGCACCAGGTCGTACCGCCCGGTGCGGCCCGATGCGAAACGCACGTCGACGCCGCCGTCCCCTCCGCCGCTCACGCCGTCGTCGGTCAGGGTCTCGATCGAGTCGCCGAAGCGGATCGCCGCGGTGTCCGGGAGCGCCTCGGCGAGGATGCGGACGAGGTCCTCGCGGAGCAGCTCGATGTCGTCGTCGGAGTCGCTGACCTCCGCCATCGGGATCCGGGCCACGGGCTCGCCCGCGCTGTCGACGAACCGGGTGAGCTCGGACATCCGAACCCGTCGCTTCTGGATCTCGGCACGTAACCCCATCCCGTCCACGGCCTCGATCGCGTCGCCGCGGATGTCGATGGGGGTGCCGTTGAGCCGGAGGCGGCGGGCGTATTCGACGACGGTGACGTCGTGGCCGCGGGTGCCCAGCTCAAGTGCGCAGGCGAGCCCGGCGATTCCGGCTCCGGAGACAAGCATCTTCACGTAGGCGCTCCAGGTGTCGCGGTGGTGAGAGTGAGTGTGCTCGTGAGTGTGCGACCCTTAAAGAAACAGGCTGTCGCTTTTAGCGAGCTTACTGAGTACCGGCTTGCACCGCAACGCCGCACCTGACGACAATCGGCAACCGAGCAGAGAAACAGGAGGTGAGCGCGGCGATGGCCGACGGGACCGCTGACCGGTCGCCCGCACGGCGCCCCGGTGGCCGCAACGCGCGTGTGAGAGCGCAGATCCTCGCCGCGACCGTCGAACTCGTGGCGCGCGACGGCATCGCGGGCTTCCGCTACGAGGAGGTCGCCGAATTCGCCGGCGTCCACAAGACCAGCGTCTACCGCAACTGGCCCGACCGCGAGGAACTGGTGGTCGAAGCCCTGCTGCGCTACGCCGAGGACCTCGCCTCGGTCGCCGACACCGGCGACATCCACCGGGACTTGGCCGACTTCGTGCTGGCCCTCGCCGGTGGCCTGGAAACGCCGTTCGGCCGGACCCTGGAACAGGCCTTTCAGCCCGCTCGCCAGAGCGCCACCGTCGAGGCGCTGACCAAGATCCTCGACCAGCGCGTGGCGGCCCTGCGGCGGCGGGTGGACACCGCCGTCGACCGGGGCGAACTCCCCCCGGTCGACAGCGCCTTCCTCGGCGAGATGATCTCCGGCCCGGTGCACCTCATCGTGAACCGGGGCATGCGCACGTTCACCCGCGAGGACGCGGAGCGCATCGTCGGCGTGGTACTCGCGGGCATCCGGGCCACGGCACCGCACGCCTGAGCGGGCTCAGCGGCCGGCCCGGTGACGCCCCTGTGCTCAGCCGACGGTCGCGGCCCGCACGCACAGCACGTCCGGCAGATGTGAGGCGAGCTGCTGCCAGCTGTCGCCGTCGTCCGAGGACGCGAACACCTCGCCGTTGCGGTTGCCGAAGTAGACGCCCGCCGGATCGCCGTCGTCCGCGCACATGGCGTCGCGCAGCACCGTGCCGTAGTGGTCCTCCTGGGGCAGCCCCGCCGAGAGGGGCTCCCAGCTCTTGCCCGCGTCCGCCGTCCGGTAGACGCGACACCGGTGGTCGGCCGGGACGCGGTCGGCGTCGGCGTTGATCGGGAACACATACGCCGTGCCACCCCGGTGCGGGTGTGCGACCGCCGCGAAGCCGAACGTGGACGGCAGGCCCTCGCCGATGTCCGTCCAGTGCGCGCCCGCGTCGTCGCTGCGGTACACACCCCAGTGGTTCTGCAGGTACAGCCGGTCCGGGCTCACGGCGTCCCGCGCGACCTTGTGCACGCACTGGCCGAACTCCGGGTTCGGGTCGGGCAGGAACACCGCCGAGACACCCGAGTTGGAAGGAGCCCAGCTCGCGCCGCCGTCCAGGGTGCGGAACACACCGGCGGTCGAGACGGCGACCGTCACGGCCTTCGGGTCGCGCGCGTCGGTGAGCACGGTGTGCAGCCCCTCACCGCCGCCGCCCGGCATCCACTTCGAGCGCGTGGGGTGCTCCCACAGGGGCCGGACCAGCTCGAAGGTCTCCCCGCGGTCCTCCGAGCGGTACAGCGCGGCCGGTTCCGTACCCGCGTACACCACGTCCGGCTCGGCGGCGGCCGGGTGCAGCTGCCACACCCGCTCCAGGGACGCCCCCGTGTCCTTGGGGAACTTGACGGCGGGGCGCTCCGGTTCGGTCCAGGTGCGGCCGAGATCGTCGGAGTGGAACACCGACGGGCCCCAGTGCGCGCTGTCGCCTCCGGCCAGCAGCCGAGGGCTCGGGCCCCGGGTGTCGACGGCGACCGAGTACACGGCCTGCGCGTTGAAGTAGGGACTCTCGTCGAACTCCCAGGCGCCGGCATCCCGCCGGCGCCCGATGAACAGGCCTTTGCGCGTGCCCACGGCCAGCAGTACCTCGGCCATGCCGATCACCTCCGCGGCGTCGCCATTGACGCCCTTGTCTCTGACACCGGCCAGTCTGCACCCCACCACTGACAGTCACCTCTGGAACGGGCTCCGGTGCAGGTCAGACGGGTGTCGGGGGTCGCCGCGAGGCTCGGCGGACCGTGATCCTTGCCGTGATCCGGACCGCGATCCGGAGGGCGCCCGCGGGGGCCGGGAGGCGTGGGGACCGTCACGTCGGAGTAGGTGCAGTGAGCATCCAGGGGCCGTCTTCCGTATGCAGAGGGCGGCGGGATGGTCATGCGCGCATGAGGAGGATGCCTTCGATGGCGTTACGAGGTCCGAAGGTGTGGCTGTGGCGCTGGCGGCGCAATCCGCTCAAGCGCCGCGCCGACAGGGTGGAGGCCTGGGTCGTGCTGGGCGTGTGGACGCTCACCGCGTTCCTCGGGATGCTGGCCGGCACGACGGTGAGCCGGTCCGTCGAGGACGGGCTCGCCCGGGAGCGCGTCGAGTGGCGGCCCCTGGTGGCCCGGCTCGACGAGCGGGCCCCCGGGAGGGCCGCCGAGAGCGGCGGCGTGTCCCGTACCGAGCAGGTGTGGGCGCAAGCGACGTGGACCGCCGTGGACGGCTCCGCGCACTCCGGGCAGCTCCGGGTCCCGGCGGGCAGCGCCGCCGGGACACCGGTCACGGTGTGGACGGACCCCGAGGGCCGCCAGGTGACCCGACCCGTCACCGAGTCCCAGGCCCAGGTACGGGCCTTCCTGACCGGCAGTGTGGCGGGTATCGGCGCCGCGCTCCTGCCGCTCGTCGGCGGCCGTGCCCTGCGCCGCCGGCTGGAACGCGGACGCATGGACCAGTGGGACGCCGAGTGGGCCCGCTTCGGGCCGATGTGGGGACGTACGACGGGGTGAGGCCGCGCTGGCGCGGTGGCCGAGCCGGATCGGGCCGGCCACCGGGCCGCTGAGGGACCCCACCTACCCGTGCCCCGCCCCGGCCGGCGCTCCCCGGCACAGGCGCAGCAGCCCCTCGTCCTCGTGGATGTCGTGGCTGCCGTAGCCACGGGCGTCGGCCCGGTGCCGCCGTGGGGACGCCAGCTCCGCCCGGAGCAGGTCGTGCAGGGGCGCCCCCGCGGGCCCGAGGGCAGCCACGCACCCGGCGACCGTCGTGCGGGTGCGCGGGTCCTCCGCCCACGCGGAGCGGAGGAGCGGAAGGAACTGTTCCGGCTCGCCGGCTATCCGCCACACCGCGCACGCGGCCGTGGCCCGCTGCCGTACGGCGCCGGAGCCCGAGCCGGCCGTCCGCCGCAGCCCGGGCAGGGCCGGACGGGCCGCCGGCCCCAGTCGCGCGAGCGCGTCCGCGGCGGCGGCACGGCGATGCCGGTCGCCGTCGGTGTCCGTCAACTCCCCGAGCAGCACGGGCAGCACGGCATCCGGTTCGCCCGTGATCGACCACAGCGCTTCCGCCACCGCGACGGAGCCGTCCGTCGCCAGCAGTCGGCGCAGATCCGGTATCGCCTCGTACGCGGCACTGCCGAACGCGCCGAGGGCACGGGCCGCCGCCCGTATGACGCCCTCGCGCGAACGTGGCCCGTCCTGCGCGCCGCGCAGGAGGCGTAACACCGCCGGTATGGATTCGGTATCGCCCAGTGCCGCGAGCGCCGACAGCAGGGGAGCGGCCCGCTCGTACACGCCGGGGCCGTCCAGCGGGACGCGGGCGAGCCGGCGCCGCAGAGCGGGAGCGAGCGGCAGGGCCGCCGGTCCCAGGTGGGGTATCGCGTGGCCCAGGTCGTCCGGTACGACCGGACCGGCCAGCACCTCGGCCAGCACCGGCGTCGCCCGTGGATCCCCCGTCCTGGCCAGGGCCTTGAGCGGACCGCCCAGCGTCGGTGCCCCCCGCTCCCCGTGCCGTACGCGAAACTCGGGACGGCGGGTCACCAGCGCGTGGAGGTGGTCCGCGGCCGGCCCGGCCAGCTCGAACAGCTCCGACAGCACGGCCACCGCCGCATCGTGCAACCGTCCCTCCTCGGCGCCCAGTTGGGCACCGATGAGAGCGACCGGCTCTGCGCCGCTCGTACGCCACTCGCGGAACAGCCCGGCCGACATCCACACGGCGTTGCACCGGTCGAGGGGGTCCGGGCTGGTCAACTGCCCGCGCAGCAGGGCGATCCGGTCCGTGACCCGGCTGCCGAGCGCGGTGTGCAGCGTGCGCATCAGCTGGGAGCCCTCCTCGTCCGAGGGGCGCAGCCGCCGCAGCCGGTCGGCGAGCGTGTCCGTGCCGGGTCGGTCGCTCCCGGGGCCGGTGCGGGGGTGCAGCCCGGATCTGTCCCTGAGCAACCGGACCACGGACGGTACGAGATTGGCGGGAAGTAGACCCGGCGCGCACCTCGCGAGCTGGCCCAGCGCGGCGAGCCGCAGCCCCGGCCCGTACGGGGGCGCGCTCAACTCCGCCAGCAGGTCCACCGCCTCGGACGCGTGCCCCGGGTGCCGTTCCACGAACAGGCCCAGGCTCGCGGCCAGGGCGAGCAGGACCCGGTCGTCCCGCTCCACGGCGATCCGCTCCCGCAACAGCGCGAGCACCCGCTCCGGTGGGCCGAGGAACCGCACGAGCGCGCCCGGGACCGCCCGGCGGACCCCGGCGTCGGTGTCCCCCGCGAGCCGGACGAAGACCTCGGCGCCCGCGAGCAGGACGGCCCGGGCTCGCGCGGCGTTCTCCTCCGAGGCACCCCCGTCATCTGCGATGTCGCCGATGCTGACGAGGAGTTCCACGACCCCCGCCCGGTCCCGCACCTCCTCGCGGACGGCGAGCGCGAGGAGAAACGGAACACAGGCGAGCGTCGCGTCGTACACGCCACCCTGGTGGTGCACGGCGCCGTACATCCCGTCGAGCGCGCTCTCCCGCTCGGCCGGGTCGGCGGAGGCCAGTCCCCGCAACAGTCCGGGCACGTCCTCCGCGCTGCCGTACGCATGCCGCAGCGAGGCCCAGTCGACCTCGTCGATCCCCCTGAACACGTTGTCCTCCCCAGGCGAAGTACCAACTGACGGGGAGTCTGCACCACGGCACTGACAACGAAGCGGAATCGGGAGATGACTGTGCGCGAACTGTGCGCCCGTTGGCCGACGACAGCCCGGTCCCGCGCCCGGAAGCGGCGCTCCGGTCCGTCAGCGCGCGTCGGGCAGCGCGCGCTCCAGGATCGCGTCGAGGCCGGCCGTCTCCGGCAGCGTCCCGAACGCCTGCCCCCAGTCGCCCCCGAGCCGGCTCGCGCAGAACGCGTCGGCCACCGCCGGCGGGGCGTGCCGGACGAGAAGGGAGGCCTGGAGCGTCAGGGCCATCTGCTCCACGAGCCGGCGGGCCGTCGTCTGCGAGGCTTCGGGCAGCCCGTTCTTGAGCCGGGTCACGGCCGCGTCCAGCCGGGCGTCCGCGCCCCGGGCGAGGTCCAGCTCGCCGAACAGCGCCTCGGCGGTGCCCGGTTCGCGGCTCAGCGCCCGCAGTACGTCGAGGGCGTTGACGTTCCCCGAGCCCTCCCAGATCGACAGCAGGGGAGCCTCGCGGTAGTGCCGGGGCATGCCCGAGTCCTCGACGTAGCCGTTGCCGCCGAGGCACTCCAGGGCCTCCGCGGTGAAGGCCGGGCCCCGCTTGGTCACCCAGTACTTGCCGACGGCGGTGGCGATCCGGCGGAACGCGGCCTCCGCCCCGCCCGCGTCGGCTCCGCGGATCGTCCGGTCGGCCGCCCCGGCCAGCCGCAGGGTGAGGGTGGTGGCGGCCTCCGACTCCAGTGCCAGATCGGCCAGCACATTGCGCATCAGCGGCTGGTCCACCAGCCGGGCGCCGAACGCGCTGCGGTGGCGCGCGTGGTGCCCCGCCTCGACGAGGGACTTGCGCATCAGCGCGGCCGACATCATCACGCAGTCAAGACGCGTGCAGTTGACCATCTCGATGATGGTCTTGACGCCGTGGCCCTCGGGCCCGACCAGCCAGGCCACCGTCCCGTCGAACTCGGGCTCGGAGGAGGCGTTGGAGCGGTTGCCCAGCTTGTCCTTCAGCCGCTGGATGCGGAAGGTGTTGCGGGTGCCGTCGGGCAGCACGCGCGGCACCAGGAAGCAGGACAGGCCGCCCGGCGCCTGCGCGAGGACCAGGAACACGTCGCACATGGGCGCCGAGGTGAACCACTTGTGCCCGCGCAGGGTGTACACCCCCGGCTCGGCCGTGGGCGTGGCCGTCGTCGAGTTCGTGCGGACGTCGGAGCCGCCCTGCTTCTCGGTCATCCCCATGCCCGCCAGCAGGCCCCGCTTCTGCGTGGGCACCCGGAGGCCGGGCTCGTACTCCCGGCTCGTCAGCAGCGGCTCGTAGACCTTCGCCAGCTCCGGCTGCCTGCGCAGCGCGGGGACCGCCGCGTAGGTCATCGACGTCGGGCAGCCGTGCCCGGCCTCGGTGTGCCCCCAGACCAGTCCGCCCGCGGACCGGGCGACATGTGCGCCGGGCCTGTCGTCCGCCCAGGGCGAGGCGCCCAGTCCCTCCGTGATCGCGGTGCGCATCAGATGGTGCCAGCTCGGGTGGAAGTCGACCTCGTCCACGCGGTTGCCGTACCGGTCGTGCGTGCGCAGCTCCGGCTCGTGACGGTTGGCCAGCTCGGCCCACTCCTGGGCCTGGGCGCTGCCGGCCCGCCTGCCGAGCCGGCGCAGTTCCTCCTCGGCCCACCCGGCGCCCTCCCGCCGCAGCCCTTCCAGCAGGGCCGCGTCGTCGGAGGCGTCGTACGGGGTGAGGGGCGGGGCCTGGTTGGTGACGTCGTGCGTGGCGGGTCCGCCGTACGCGAGCTGTTCGTCCAATGTCGAGACCATACAGTGAGTGTTGCACTCTGTCTGCGGTCGCAGCAATACTGCAACAGGGAGTGCCGCCGCGTACAGTACGTGACCATGCCGATGAACGACCCCGCGCGGCCCGGCGCGCTCGACCTGCGCCCCCTGTCCGCGCGGTCGGTCGTACTGAGCCTGCTGCTCGGGACGCATCCCCCCGAGGTGCCGGTGAGGGAGCTCGTGCGGCTCGTGGAGGGTTTCGACGTGGGCGGCTCCACGCTGCGGGCGGCGCTCAGCCGGATGGTGGCCGCCGGTGACCTGCGGCGTACGGACACCGGCTACCGCCTCAGCGACCGGCTGCTGGAACGCCAGCGCCGCCAGGACGACGCGGTGCACCCCCGCACGCGCGCGTGGGACGGCGACTGGGAGATGGTCGTGATCACCGCGACGGGGCGCGGGCCCGCCGAACGCGCCGACCTGCGGGCCCGGCTGACGGGCCTGCGGCTCGCCGAACTCCGCGAAGGGGTCTGGCTCCGGCCCGCCAACCTGGACCGTGCCGTCCCCGGCGATCTGGACCGGGTGTCCCAGCGCTGGACGGCCCGCCCCGACCGGCCCCCGCGCGACCTGGCCGCGTCCCTGTGGCCGCTGGACACCTGGCCGGCCACGGCCCGTACGCTGCTCGGCCATATCGCCGACGCACACCGCCCGGCCGATCGCCTGGCCGCCTTCGCCGCCGTCGTGCGCCACCTGCTGGCCGATCCGGTCCTGCCGCCCGCGCTCCTGCCCGCCGACTGGCCCGGCGCCGAACTGCGCGTGGCCTATACGGACTACCAGCAGCAGCTGATCGGGGAGGTCCGCGCGCGCGTTGGGGGCGCATGACGCGGACGGCCGTGCGCGGCGCCCGCCGGGACGCCGCGCACGGCCGCCTTCACCGTGGGGGGTCTGCCTGAGGTACTACCTGTAGGTGACGTCCGAGGTGGAGTACAGGCAGTTCTTGCTGTCGGGCCCGGACCCGACAGCGGTGTTGTTGTTGTACTTCTGGCAGGGGACGACCTTGCGGCCGGAGTCGTTGCGGATCGTGATGCCCCGCAGCGTCGCCGCGTCGTTGCGGTTGACGTTGATGCCGACGATCCGCGCGGTGGAGCCCGTGCCGGTCACGTCGATGTTGCTGAGGTTGACCTTGCGCGTGTACTGCGTGGAGCAGTCGCCGCAGGAGCGGTAGAGCGTCTTGAACTCCTGCACCGCGAAGTTGGAGATGTTCAGCGTGCCGCCGCCGTTGTGCTGGAAGACCTTGTCGGCGGCCTTCTTCGCGCCGCCGCCGATCACCTGGTACGTGGCGCCGTTGCCGCCGCGGAAGGTGGCGGCGTCCTCGCCGACGTCCTCCCACCAGACGTTCTGCAGTGTGCAACTGCCCTCGCAGTGGACGCCGTCGGCCGCGGGGGCGCCGAGGATGACGTTCTTCAGCACCGCGCCGTCCGCGAGCTTGAAGATCGGGTCCTGGCCCTCCTCCTGGCCGTCACCGGCCAGGGCGCCGGTGCCGTAGTACCGCTTCATCCCGTAGTCCTTGGTGCCGGACACGGAGATGGTGGTGGAGGTGCCCTGGCTGCCGTTGGGGGTCGGCCAGGTGGCGGCGCTCGCCGTGGGCGCCTGGGTGGTCATGATCATGCCAACCGACAGGCCGAGGGTGGCCAGCGTGCCGGTCAGCGCGCGCCTGCGGGCGCGCGGACGTGTCGCAGAAGTCATGTCCCGATTCCTTCTGTCGTCTGAGTGATGGGGGAGGGGTGGGCCGTCAGAGCTTTCCGGCGCCCGCACCCGACGTCACCGAGGTGACGACGGAGGAGGCCGGCTCCGCCGTATAGCCGTACGGCGGGCTGGTGAAGCTGCCGACGCGCGAGATCTCGGTCGCGGCTCCACCGAGATCGTTGCCGCGCAGATTGGCGTATCCGTCGACGTCGCTGCTGCGGTTCGTGGTGACCGCGATCTTCGTCGAGCGGAAGACGTTGTTCTCGACCAGCATCTGGGCGCCCATGCGCGAGTGGCAGGCGGTGTCGGCGCCCTCGACGTAGTTGTTGTAGAAGTGCCCGGTGCCGAAGCGCAGGCTGGGGATGCGCGAGTACACGTTGGCGAAGTGGTTGTGGTGGTACGTCACCCGCAGCTTGCCGGTGTCCTCGCTCGCGTTGTTGTCGCTGTGGCCGGCGAGCGAGCCCTTGAAGTGGTTCTTGAAGGTGTTCCAGGACACCGTGACGTTGTCGGCGCCGTGGTTGACGTCCAGCAGGCCGTCGTAGAAGTCCTTGTCGTGATCGCGGTCGGCGGAGAAGGAGTTGTGGTCGATCCAGACCTTGGTGGACGCCTCGACGGTGATGCCGTCGGCGGGCGCGACCGGCTTGCTGATGTTCAGGTTGCGGACGACGACGTTCGAGACCTTCTTCAGCCGCAGTCCGCCACCGGTGAACCCGGACGCCGAACCCACGCCCAGGACGGTCGTGTTGGACCCGATGTCGACCTGACCGCTCAGCGAGATCAGGCCGTTGACCCGGACGACCTTGGCCGCGTTGCCGGTCACCGCCGACTTGAAGGCGCTCAGCGTGGAGACGGTGACCGCCGAGGCGCTGCCGCCGCCGGTCGTCCCCGCGCCGAACCCGACCGGCGAGGTCTCGGCGGCCCCGGCCGGCTGGGGAGCGGCCAGGACCGCCACGGTCGCCAACGCGGACGCGGCGGCGACGGCGAGGGTGGATCGGTGTACGCGTGTGCGTGGGGGAGTACGCATGTGGGGTGCGTCCCTTCGTGGTGCCGTCATGGTGCTGGTCGGTCATGTAGATGAATGACGTTCGCCATGCTGTTCACCGCGCGCGCTGCGTATGACCGTTTCGAAGACATCGGTCACACTGCTGAACGGAACGTAGGGGGTAAGCGCTTTCTAGTCAACGCCCCGCGCAGAACACATTCGGCCGGTCCTGGTCGGGGCGGGGGCCTCGCGGAGGCGGCGTGGGAGCGCTTCCATGACGGCCATGTGCATGTCACCATGCCGAATGACCCGGACCGACTCCACACCGCTGAACCGCCGTACGACGTCCTGCGAGCCGCACCCCACAACGGAAGGGACCCGGACGTGCCTGCCACCCCCCGCCCCACGGCGAGGAGACCGCTGCGGTCGATCCTCCTCGCGCTCGTCGCCGCGCTGCTGCCGATGCTCGCGGCCACGGTGCTCACCGCGCCCCCGGCCGCCGCCCGCGAGCCTGCCGGCGGGTCCGCCCGCGAGGACGCCGTGCCCGCCGCGGCCCTCACCGAGGTCACGAACTTCGGTACGAACCCCAGCAATCTGCGGATGTACCTCTACGTGCCGGAGAGCGTCACGCCGAACCCGGCGGTCGTCGTCGCCGTGCACTGGTGCACCGGCTCCGGCCCGGACATGTACAACGGCACCGAGTACGACACGCTCGCCGACCAGTACGGGTTCATCGTGCTCTACCCGTCCGTCACCCGCAGCAGCAAATGCTTCGACGTCTCCTCGCCCCAGGCGCTGCGCCGCGGCGGCGGCAGCGACCCCGTCGGCGTCAAGTCGATGATCGACTGGGTCACCCGCACCTACGACGCCGACACCGGCCGGGTGTTCGCCACCGGCATCTCCTCCGGCGCGATGATGACGAACGTCCTGCTCGGCGACTACCCCGACGTGTTCGCGGCGGGCGCGGCCTTCTCGGGCGTCCCGTTCGCCTGCTTCGCGACCACCGACGGCTCCGAGTGGAACAGCAACTGCTCGGGCGGCGCGCTCACCCGCACCCCGAAGGAGTGGGGCGACCTGGTCAGGGGCGCGTACCCCGGCTACACCGGCCCCCGCCCGCGGATGCAGATCTGGCACGGCACCCAGGACGATGTCCTGCGCTACCCCAACTTCGGGGAGCAGATCAAGCAGTGGACGAACGTGCACGGCGTGAGCCAGACGCCGACCGCCACGGACACACCCCAGTCCGGCTGGACCCGCACCCGCTACGGCGGCACCGGTGACCGGGCCCCCGTCGAGGCCATCAGCCTCCAGGGCGTCGGCCACAACCTGTACGCCCACGGCATGGCGGCACGGGTGCTCACCTTCTTCGGGCTGGACAGCTCGGGCCCCGCTCCGCAGCCCCAGCCCGGCGCCTGCAAGGTGACGTCCACGGTCAACGCCTGGAACACCGGCCTGACCGCGTCCGTGACCCTCACCAACACCGGTACGACCACGGTCAACGGCTGGAAACTCGGCTTCACGCTCCCCGCCGGCCAGACCGTCACGGGCGGCTGGGGCGCCACCTACGCGCCGTCGTCCGGGGCGGTCACCGCCACCAACGTGTCGTACAACGGCACGATCGCGCCCGGCGCGAGTGTCAGCATCGGCTACCAGGCGAGCCACGGCGGCAACAACGCCGCGCCGGCCGGGTTCACGCTCAACGGGACGGCGTGCACGGCCGGTTGACGCGCCAGCTGCTCCGAGATCCGGGTGCCGGTCAGACCGACCGGTGGTACTGGTCCGGCACCCGGACCTCACCGCCCAGTTCCCGCGCCGCGTGCCTCGCCCACGAGGGGTTGCGCAGCAGTTCCCGGCCCAGCAGGACCGCGTCCGCCTCGCCGTTGGCCAGGATCTTCTCGGCCTGCTCGGCATCGGTGATCAGCCCCACCGCGGCGACCGGCAGGGGCGTCTCGGCCTTCACCCGGGCGGCGAAGGGCACCTGATAGCCGGGGCCGGTGGGGATCCGGGCGTCAGAGGCGTTGCCGCCGCTGGAGACATCCAGCAGGTCGACGCCGTGGGCCCGCAGATCGGCGGCGAAGCGGACGGTGTCGTCCGCGCTCCAGCCGCCGTCCTCGAGCCAGTCGGTTGCCGAGATGCGGAAGAACAGCGGCTTGTCCTGCGGCCACACCTCCCGCACGGCGTCCACCACTTCGAGGGCGAAGCGGACGCGGTTCTCGTACGAGCCGCCGTAGGCGTCGGTGCGGTGGTTGGAGTACGGGGAGAGGAACTCGTTGATCAGATAGCCGTGGGCACCGTGGATCTCGGCGATCTCGAAACCGGCGGCGAGGGCGCGGCGGGCCGCGGCCACGAACTGCGCGACAACGTCCTTGATCTGCTCGACCGTCAGCTCGGCCGGGACCGGGTGCTTCTCGTCGAACGCGAGGGGGCTCGGAGCCACGGAGTCCCAGCCGTACGCCTCCGGCCCGACCGGGGCGCCGCCCTTCCAGGGCTGGTCCGTCGAGGCCTTGCGGCCGGCGTGTGCGAGCTGGATCGCGGGCACCGTGCCCTGTGCGGCGAGGAAGCGGGTGATGCGACGGAACGCCTCCACCTGCGTGTCGTTCCAGATGCCGAGGTCGTACGGGGAGATGCGGCCCTCCGGGGAGACGGCGGTGGCCTCGACGATGATCAGGCCCGTGCCGCCGGCCGCGCGGGCGGCGTAGTGCGCGAAGTGCCAGTCGGTGGGGGCGCCGGCCTCCGGGCCCTCGGGCGCCGCCGAGTACTGGCACATCGGGGCCATCCACACGCGGTTCGGGATCGTCACATCGCGCAGGGTCCAGGGCTCGAAGAGGGCGGTCACGGCGGACTCCATTCAGTACGGGGCCGATGTCGACTCGTACGATAGGCATCGTAGTACGGTGGATGTCAAACTACGATGGTTCTCGTACTATGGGAGCCCCTGGAGAAACGGAGTCACCGTGACGTCCCCCGCCGTGAGCAGCCGCGCCCTGCCGCATCCCGAGCGTGACGAGATCCGGCTGGAGGATGTGCTGCACGCGCTCTCCGATCCGATGCGGTTGCGGATCGTGCGGGAGCTTGCCGCGGCGAGCGGGGAGTTGTCCTGTTCGCGGTTCGATCTGCCGGTGACGAAGTCCACGACCACGCATCACTTCCGGGTGCTGCGGGAGAGTGGGGTGATCCGGCAGGTCTATCGGGGGACGGCGAAGATGAACGGGCTGCGGCGGGATGATCTGGACGGGTTGTTTCCGGGGCTGCTGGACGCGGTGCTCGACGCGGCGGAGAGGCAGGCCGGGAGGCTCGCCCCTTAAGGAACCTCGCTGTGCGCGGCCTCCATCAGGGACTCCCAGTCCGGAAGCTTGACCACTCCGCGTCCGAGTGACGCTCCCAGCTCCGCCTCCGCCCGCTCGATCGACTGCCAGCCCGTCCACTCGACCGGGTCGGTGCCCGCCGCGCGCAGGGCCGTGAGCGTGTCCTGGGGGACGTCCCGGGCGGTCAGGAGCGGGGCGTCCTCCAGGAGGGACATTGCCGTTTCCTTCGCGCAGGGCCGGTTCGTGCCGATCACGCCCGTCGGGCCGCGCTTGATCCAGCCGGCCACGTACTCGCCGGGCGTGACGACGCCCTCGCGCAGGACTCGTCCGGCCAGGTTCGGCACGGTGCCGGTCTTCGGGTCGAACGGCAGCCCCTCCATCGGTACTCCGAGATAGCCCACCGAACGCAGCACCAACTGCGCCTCGATGTCCTCGTACCGGCCCGTGCCCGTCACGCCGCCCTGCCCGTCCGGTGCCGTTCGCTCGAACCGCACCGCGCCCACGTGGCCCCGCTCGGCGAGCAGTTCGACCGGGCGGAGGAAGAAGCGCAGGTGGATCCGGTGCGGGGCGTCGGCCGGCGGGGACTCGGCCCAGCCGCGCACGACCTCCACGTTGCGCCGCTGCGGGGCGGGCAGCGCGGACGGGTCCGTGTACCCCGGGTCCGCCGCCAGCTCCGCCGGGTCCGCTGTGACGTCGGTCCCCGGCAGGGTGCCCAGCTCGCGCAGCTCCTTGGTGGTGAAACGGGCCTGGGACGGGCCGCGCCGGCCCACCATGTGGATCTCGGTCACCCGGCTCGCCGCCAGCGCGGTCAGGGCCGCCTGCGGCATGTCGGTCGGGCTGAGCTCGGTCAGCCCCCGGGCCAGCATCCGGGTGACGTCCACGGCGACGTTCCCCACGCCGATGACCACGGCGGATCGCGCGTCCCGCAGGAAACCGCCGTCCACGGCGTCCGGGTGGGCGCTGTACCAGGACACGAACTGCGTCGCCGACCAGCTCCCTGGCAGGTCCTCCCCGGGAATGCCCAGATGCCGGTCCGTGGCGGCGCCCACGCAGTACACCACCGCGTGGTACAGCTCCCGCAGCCGGGCGGCCGGCACCCCGCCGGGGCCCACCTGCACGCCCCCGAGGAACCGCACCCGGTCGTGCTCCAGGACCGCGCGCAGATTGTTCTGCAGCGACTTGATCTTCTCGTGGTCGGGTGCCACGCCGTAGCGGACCAGTCCGTACGGGCACGGCAGCCGGTCCAGGACGTCGACGCGCACCTCGGAGTCCAGCTGGACGAGGCTCTGCGCGGTGTAGCACCCGCTCGGCCCGGAGCCTACGACGGCGACTCGCAGCACGGCGGAACTCCTTACCCGTCAGATCCCGGGGGATCTCAGGAGAGCTCTGATGTCTCCAGCATCGCACCGGCCGGGCTCCGCTGACAGGGTGCTGTGCTCCGACCGGGGCGCGTGTCGGATCTATAGCGAATGTGATCATGCGGTTACGTTGCGTGTGTGCTGGAAGCATCCTTTCTTAATCTTTCTGATCGCTCTCCGGTGGACGGGGCGGTGTCCGTGCGCCCCGCGTGGGAAGTGCGGGAGAACGAGGACGCCACGCGGTGGTTCGACGTCCGGCTCGCCTTCACGGACGGCGCCCACGTCGACGCGCTGGCGGTCGTCGCCGGCGGATGCGTCGGTGTCGAGGAGGTGCGCGCCCGGCCCGCGCTGTCCCTCGACGACCTGGCGGTGCTCGCCGACTGGCTCGAGGATTCGCTGGCCGAGGCGTGCGGCGCCCAGGGCCCGCTCTCCGAGGGCCCTGGGCGCCGCGCCCGGCCGGTCTGGCCGCGCGGCGCCGAGGGGCGGTGGCTGGTGGCCCAGGAGTACCGCGCGGCCCAGCAGGGCGGTACCGACCCGGTCCTCGCCGTGATGTGCGCGACCGGGCACAGCCGCCGCAAGTCGCTGCGCCTGATCGGCCAGGCCAGGGACGCGGGCCTGCTGGCACCACGCCGCGCCCGACGCTGAGCGGGCCGGGCTGAGCGGGCCGGCCCCCGGCACGACCGAGGCCGGGAGTCCGCTCAGAGCATGTCCCGCATCCGCGTGATCTCGCTGGTCTGCTGGGCGATCACCTCGTCGGCCATCTCCTCGACGCGGATGTTGTTGCCCTGCCCCTTCACATCCGAGGCCATGGTGATCGCGCCCTGGTGATGGGTCGTCATCAGGGTCAGGAAGAGGTGGTCGAAGGCCTTGCCGTCGGCCGCGCGGAGCTTCTTCAGCTGGGCCTCGGTCGCCATGCCGGGCATCGTCGCGTGCGCGTGCCGCTCGGCCTTCAGCGGCTTGCCGTACGACTTCAGCCAGCCCTTCATGGCCTCGATCTCGGGCTCCTGGCCGGCCGCGATGCGTTCGGCGATGCGCTTCACGGCCTTCGACTCGGCGCGCTTCGGGGCGAGTTCGGTCATCACCAGGGCCTGGGTGTGGTGCTCGATCATCATGCGGGCGTAGGAGACGTCCGCCGAGTTGGGGGAGTCGTTCTCCGGGTTCTGCTCGGCGGCCTCCTCGGCGGACAGGGTGCGGTTCGCCTCGCCGGGCTCACCCGGAGCGATCACGGCGGGCCCGTCGGCGGCGGCCGGCTTCCGGTCCGGACCGGAGTCACAGCCCCCGGCCGCGAGCACGGCCAGGGCGACCAGTCCCGTCGTGACGACGGACGCACGAGACACGCGGCGGAAGAGCACAACGACCTCCTGTGACGGGCGAGTTGGGACGCACCTCGTGTTGCGGACGGCGTACTGGCACGCTTCCTCGGGTCATTGATCCCAAAACTTCATTGCGATTCTGTTGCCCCCTGTTGGTATGTGCATGGCGAAGACGATACTGCGTGGTGCGTGAACCGTTCCGCAGTGAACGGAACCAGGGAGGAAAACAGTGATCCTGTTGAACGACCGCAGAACACGCCGTAGACGCCTGGGCGTCGTCGCGGCCGCCGGTGGACTGCTGGCCGCGCTCCTCACAGCGGCGCCGGCAGGGGCCACCCCCGACCCGGGGGACGCGCCGCCCGCGCCGAAGAAGATCTCCAAGAGTGCCCAGGCCGAGGTCCGTGAGGCCATCGAGAACGGCGAGATACCCGCCCAGGACGAGGTCGTCCACTCCGACAACATCCAGCACCTGGCATTCGTCCCCAAGGACGTGCTCCAGGGCACGAACTCGGACCTCGCCTTCCAGGGCAGGTACGCGTTCGCGGGCAACTACGACGGCTTCCGCATCTTCGACATCAGCAACCCCAAGGCGCCGAAGACCGTCGCCCAGGTGCTGTGCCCCGGCTCGCAGAACGACATCTCCGTCTCCGGCGACCTGCTGTTCCTGTCCACCGACTCCTCGCGCAGCGACAGCAGTTGCACCAGCACCACCCAGCCGGCGACCGAGAAGTCCTCGTGGGAGGGCATGAAGGTCTTCGACATCAGCGACAAGCGCAACCCGCGGTACGTCGCCGCCGTCGAGACCGCCTGCGGCTCGCACACCCACACGCTGGTGCCCGAGCGCCGCAACGTCTACGTCTACGTCTCCTCGTACTCTCCGAACGCCACGTACCCCGACTGCCAGCCGCCGCACGACGGCATCTCCGTCATCAAGGTGCCGCGCAACGCCCCCGAGAAGGCGAAGGTCGTGGGCTTCCCCGTGCTGTTCCCCGGTGAGGGGCCGGACGGCGGCGGCAACCCGGGCGGACCCACCAACCCGGGCGTCTCCAAGACCACCGGCTGCCACGACATCACCGTGCTGCCGTCGAAGGACCTGGCCGCGGGCGCCTGCATGGGCGACGGCATCCTGTTCTCCATCAAGGACCCGGAGCGCCCGAAGGTCATCGACCGCGTCCAGGACAACGTCAACTTCGCGTTCTGGCACTCGGCGACCTTCAACCAGAAGGCCAACAAGGTCGTCTTCACCGATGAACTGGGCGGTGGCGGCGCGGCCACCTGCAACGCGGAGATCGGTCCCGACCGCGGCGCCGACGGCATCTACGACGTCGTCGGCAAGGGCGACAAGCGCAAGCTGGTCTTCCGCAGCTACTTCAAGATCCCGCGCCACCAGGCGGACACCGAGAACTGCGTGGCCCACAACGGCTCGCTGATCCCGGTGAAGGGCAAGGACCTGATGGTCCAGGCCTGGTACCAGGGCGGTGTCTCCGTCTGGGACTTCACCGACTCGAGCAACCCGAAGGAGATCGCCTACTTCGACCGCGGCCCCCTGACCACGGACACGATCAAGTCGGGCGGCTCCTGGTCGGCGTACTACTACAACGGCTACATCTGGTCGAACGAGTACGCCAGGGGCTTCGACGTCCTGAAGATCGACGACCGGCGTACGGACCCGGCCCGCCGCGTCCACCTGCGCGAGCTCAACGTGCAGACGCAGCCGGACTACTTCGACTGACCCTCCGGGCCGTGCCCCGGTACGGCCCCGGTCGCGAAGAACCGCGACAGATCCCTGTCGCCCGTCCCGTCGGAGGCTCCGGTCTCCGGCGGGACACCCAGCTCCAGATCGAGCCCGTAGCGCGTGAACAACTCGGCCCGCAGCACCGGGATCGGCATCGGCGCCCCCGGCACCAGCGCCGCGTACACGGCGCCCATCAGCAGGGCGCGCAGCATCGGGTAGTCGCTGTCGACGTCCCGCGACCCGAGCCGGGCGACGGTGTCCCGCAGCAGTTCGGCCAGCCGCCGCTGCTCCGGGCAGGGCACGAAGCCCTCGGCCTGCAGCAGCCCGGCCATGTGCTGGCGCATCAGCACGGGCCGGTCCCCGGCCAGCCCCAGGATCGCGTCGATGGCCCGCGCCATCCGCTCCCGGCCGTCCTCGGTGCGCGGCTCGCGCTCCAGCGCCTCCTCCAGCGTGCGGTGCATCAGCCGGTGCACGGCGGACTGCACGAGCTGGCGCTTGCCGGGGAAGTAGTACGAGACCAGCCCGCGCGCCGAACCCGCCCGGTCGGCGATGTCGCCGAGCGTCGTCGCCTCGAACCCGCGCTCGTCGACCAGCTCGACCGCCGCCTGCAGAAGGCGCTCCTTCGAACGTCTCCGCAACTCTTCATTGACCGAGGCGCTGCGCGGGGACATGCTGTAACTCCTGCGTTGACTGGCTGCCAGCCAACTATACTCGGAGCGTCCGGCCGGGGCCGTGCGGTCCCAGCCGGGGATGCCGTCTGCCTCGGGCGACACGGGGGATCGTCCGAGGCGGGCGAGCAGAAGCCCGGATGGTCGCCTCGGGCAGCTTGTTTTGGCGGTGCGGCCCTCAGCTCACGAGATCCAGGACCGGCCGCAGCCCGTCCGGCCGGTCGGTCACCGGCAGATGGTCCACGAAATGCACCCCGCAGCCCAGGGCCGTGGCGCCGCCGTCCGCCCTGCGGTCGTCGCCGACCATGAGCGTCCGGCGCGGATCGGCGCCCAGCGCATCGCAGGCGGCTGCGAACAGCCGGGGGTCGGGCTTCTGGATGCCGTGCTCGTACGACAGGACGTACACGTCGATGTAGGGATCCAGGCCGTGCGTGCGGAAGACCGGGCGCAGATCCCAGCCGATGTTGCTGACCACCCCGACCGGGATGCCCCGCTCGCGCAGGGTGCGGAGCACCTCGACGGCGTCCGGGTACGGGGCCCACGCGTCCGGGTGCATATGGCGGTCGTAGAGCGCGTCGTGCAATGTCGGGTCGGGCAGTGTGACTTGGCGGGAGACGCCGGTGTAGGCGGCCCGGTGCAGCTCGGCGCTCTGGTCCCGGATCCGCCAGGCGTCGGCCAGTTCCTCCGGCACCCGGGCGGGATCGCCACCGCCCGGCAGCGCCCCCGCGGTCTCCAGCGCCCGCGCCGCGGCGGCCACCTCCGCCTCGGCGAGCCGGATCGCGGTCCCGGCCAGGGTGCCGCGCAGCCAGGAGTCGGTGGACTCGACACGGAAGAGGGTCCCGGAGAAGTCGAACAGCACGGCGGTCATGGGGTGATCCTACGAGGACGCGCCCGGCCCCGGCGGGTGTTCAGGGATGCCGGCGCTGGTGCACCCACACCGCCAGGGCCACCACCAGCGCGCCCAGCAGCCAGCCGCCCAGCACGTCCGACGGCCAGTGGACGCCCAGCCAGATGCGGGTCAGTCCGACCCCGATCACGGAGACGACGGCCACGGTCAGGGCCGTACGCCACACGGCAGGGCTCACACCGTGGCGGTGCAGAAGCCACAGGAGCAGGCCGCACACGACCGTGGCGGTCATGGCGTGGCCCGAGGGATAGGCCGAGTAGTGGGCCGAGTCGACCGGGTCGGGCCAGACCGGACGGGGACGGTCCACGGCCGCCTTGAGGCCCTGCTGGAGCAGCGTGCCCAGGGTGACGGCCAGCGCCAGCCACACCGCCGTCCAGCGCGCCGCGAGCCGCACGACGAGCCAGACGACGACCGCCGCGCACAGCAGACGCATCGTCCAGGGATCCCACACCCAGTCGGTGAGGACGCGGAACGTCTGGGTGATGCCGGGTTCGTCGACCGCCCAGCGGTGGGTGGTGCCGGAGATGTCTCCGTCCGTGCTGATCAGTGGGCTCCATCTGACCGCGACGAGGGTCAGCAGCAGAGCCGAGCACAGGGCCAGGACACCGGCGAAACCGGCGGCGGTGCGGTGCTCGGGACGGGGCGGGGAGTCGACGGACGGGGAGTGCATGATGCGATCCTCGCCGAACCGGGGGCTCCGGATCCAGTGCGGCGGCGATCTTCCGGCCCGGGAGCCGCATGCTTCGGCCACTTCGAGGGCCGCGGCGCCGCATGCTTCGGCCATGTCGAGGCCCCGGCCCCACATGCTCCGACCGCTACGTCGAAGCCCTGGCGCCGCATGCTTCGGGCCGCATCGAGGCTCCCGGCCCCCGCGTCACATCGCCGGGCTATCCCAGCGCCCGCAGCCCCGGTACGAACGCCAGCAGCACCGGCACCACGGGCACCAGCGCGGCCGCCGCCGTCAGCCGAAGGCGGCGTGCCGCGGTCAGCCGGTCCGGGGGAGTGAGCAAACGGCGCACCCGCGCCGGGACATGGGCCTGCGGTGTCGGGCAGGGGCCGAACACCCCGCGATGCTCGTTCAGTTCGACCAGGGCGAGGGCCGTGGTCAGACGGCCGAAGCGGCGGGAGGCCGTGTCGTCGGCGGCGAGTTCGACCAGGCGGTGCATCTCGTCGCGGAACGCGGCGAACACCGGCACCTGCGGAAAGCCGCCCGCCAGGGCGGAGGAGCAGTTCAGCAGCCAGTCGTGCCGGGCCCGCGCGTGCCCCTGCTCATGGGCGAGCACGGCATCCAGCTGCCGGCCCTTCAGCCGGCGCAACGCGGCCGTGGTGACGACCAGTTGCGGCGAGGTACCGGGCAGCCACCAGGCGTCGGGCCGCTCGCTCTCCAGGACGACGAGACGGCCGGACACGGCCACCTCGCCCGGCATCAGCGGGGCCCGGACCAGCAGATCGGCACGCCGGCCGCGGCGCCGGGCGCGTGCCCGGCCGACCTCGCGGACCAGCATCGCCGCGCTCCACAGCCCTCCGCAGGCCAGTGCCACCGCTGTGGTCGCCGCCCAAGGGCCCGCCGTACCGAGGGCATAGGCCTCGACTGCGGCGCTCGGCGCCGTCGCGAAGACATGCCAGCCGACCGCGTGCCAGGCCGCCGCCGCGCTCAGCGTCATCGACAGCGCACAGCACACGAGTACGGCCGCCACCGCGCACTGCCACGCCCACAGCGCCACCACCGGCTCACGATCCGGCCAGTCCGCGCGGGCGAGCAGCCGGGGAGCCACCACGGCGGTCAGGGCGCCGAGCAGCAACAGTGCCGCGGGGAGCATCATGGAGGCAGCCTATGAGCGCGGCGCCGCCCAGGGGTACGACTTGTGGCGCCAAAGTGACGCAGGCAACGGCTCAGAGGGTCAGCAGCATCGCCACCATAGCGATCCCCATGGACAGCCGGCACGCCCGCGCCAGTTCCGGCCGGTCGCCCCACGGGGCGGACCCACCGCCCCCGCTCCCGGCCACGGCGGGCACCGGCACCAGCCGGACGCCGGTCAGCAGTACGTATCCGGCGAAGTACAGCAGCAGCGCCCCCGTCAGGAGCGGAACTCCCGATGCGCCCTGACCGTGCGCGTGCGCGGGCGAGACGGCCATGACGACGGACATGTAGACCATCGCCGAGGCTCCCGCCAGATGATGGAGATGGCGCGCCCCGGCCCGCGCCGCCCACAGCGCGTGCACCGCGGCCGCCCCGAACACGGACGCGTACGCGAGCCAGGCCCACGGCGGCGGGGAGAACACCGCCGCCGGAACCGCCATCGCGGCCATCCCGAACCCCATCAGCGCCTCGCCGCCGCTGCGCATCCGCACCAGGCAGTAGGCGCCGGTCACCGCACAGAGCGCCACCAGCAGCCAGCCGGACGAAGCCGGTCCGTGCACGCGCACCTCCCCGCTCGACAGTCGGTCCTTCGATGCCCCGGTCGTGCGGCGCGCACGCGAGCGCAAGGGTGTACACGGGGAGCATTCGACGGAGCACAGCAGGTGAGCGGCTCGATCGCTCGATATCGTTTACGAGTAAAACACCTGCTAATGTTGTGGGAATGAGCAGCGCGAACCCCACACCCGCCTCCCCGCCCGCCCGGCGTCTGCCGCTGGCAGGCGTGCTGCGCGTCGGCCGGCCCTCCGAGATCTGGTTCAAGCCCGCGCTGAGCGTGGTCGTGTCGATCGCCCCGCCCAACCTCACCCTCCTGGCGCTCGGCCGGCTCGACCTGGCGATGTACACGATGGCCGGATCCCTGTGCGCGCTGTACGCCCACAACCGCCCCTACGCCGCCCGGGCCGGGGCCCTGGTGTGGGTGGTGCTCGGCATGCTCGGCGGGCTCGCCGTCGCCTTGGTCGCCGCCTCGCTCACCGGCAGCGCCGTCGTGCTGGTCACGGTCGGCGCCCTGCTGGCCGCCGCGCAGAAGGTGCTGTGCGACGCCACGCGGGTCGGGCCGCCGGGCAATGTCGTCCTCACGTTCGTCAGCTCGGCCTCGCTGTTCGCGCCGCAGACCCTCGCCCAGGTCCCCGGCCATCTGGCGCTGGCCGCCGCGACGGGTGCCTGGGCCTGGCTCGTCTGCATGGCGCCCGCGCTGGTCCGGCCGCACGGGCCGGAGCGCCGCGCCACCGCCGGTGCGCTGAGGGCCGCGGCGGCGTACGCAGACACCGGCGGCACGGGTGAGGGGCATGCCCGGGCCCGGGCCGCGGGCTACGCCGCCGTCCAGGCCGCCTGGCAGTCACTGCTGTCCACCGGCGCGCCCTCCCGGACCCGGCGCGCCCTGGAACGGCTCGTCGTACGGGCCGAGGTCGCCCTCGCGGCGCCGTCGGAGTCGGATGCCGGGCGGCTGCGCGCGTGGGCCCGGGCGCTGCGCGGCACCGGGCCCGTCCCGCAGGCCGGTCTGCCGCGGGCGGCCGCCGACGAGTTGCTCGGAGTGGACGCGGCCCGCTCCCTCTGGACCCGGCTCGGCCCGCTGACCCCGCTCGCGGTGCGTACCGCGCTCGGCTGCGCACTCGCCGGCTACGCCTCCCTCGCCCTGGGCATCGGCCGCCCCTACTGGGCCCTGGTCACCGCAGCCTCGCTCTACCAGGCCAACATCGCCCTCACCTGGAGCCGGGCCGTCCAGCGGGTCGTCGGCAACGTCGTGGGCGTGCTCGTCTTCGCGGCCGTCGCCCCGCTCGCGCACCTGGACCAGGCGCTCCTCGTGCTGTGCTGCCTCGCGTTCAGCTTCGGCGCCGAGGTGCTGATCAGCCGCAACTACTGGCTCGGCAGCGTCTGCGTGACCCCCATGGCCCTGCTCATCACCGAGTTCGCCGGATCCCAGCAGCCCGGCGAGCTGATAACGGAGCGCGTCGTGGACACCGTCGTCGGCGCCCTGGTCGGTTTCGTCGCCGCCGTGGCCGTCACCAACCGGCGCGCGGGCGACCGCGTCGAAGGAGCCCTGGCCACCGCCGACCGGGCCCGCGAGCACGCCGCCCGCCTCCTGGCTGAGCCGGACCCCGACGCGGCCGCCCTGGAGTCGGCCCGTCGCGGCCTCGCCGTCGCCCTGGTCGACCTGCGGGCCACCGCCGACGCCGCGGCCGGCGAATGGTGGCAGCGCGCCCTGCCCCAGGAGCGGGTCGTGCTGGCCGAGCAGTCGGGACACCGTACGCTCGCCGCTACGGCACGACGCCAGGGGCTGCTCCCGGAACGGGGCACGGGCACGGAGACGGAGGACGCACGGCCATGACGGCGACGGAAGGGTCATCGCCCACGGGGGACAAGCCGGGATTCGACCCGCAACCGGCGCCCGGACCCGGGCGGACGGGGGACGACCTCACCGAGGTGCGCACGACCGGAGAGGAACGGGCCGGTGGCCGGCGGGGAGACACCGTCGCCGGTGTCGTGCGGCAGTGGCAGTCCGTGCACCCCGGGCTCGACACCGGGCCGATGGAGGTCATCGGCCGGATCAACCGCTGTGCCGCCCTCCTGCAGCAGGCCGAGGACGCGCCGCTGCGCCGAGCGGGGCTGAGCCGCCCGGAGTTCGATCTGCTGGGCGCGCTGCGCCGCACCGGGCACGAACTGTCCCCCGGGGAGCTGGCCCGGGAGACCTTCTCCTCGGGCGCCGCCGTCACCAAGCGACTCAAGCAGCTCACCGAACGCGGGCTGGTGGAGCGCCGGGCCGACAGCCGTGACCGTCGCGTCGCCCACCTCCGCCTCACCGACGCCGGACGCGAACTCGTCGACGGTGTCCTGCCCGCCCAGCTCGCCTACGAGACAGCGGTCCTGTCCGGCCTGGACGCCCCCGAGCAGGGTGAACTCGCCGCTCTTCTCGGAGAGTTGCTCGGCCAGCTGGAGGGTCGCCTGGGCGCGCTGCGGGGCTGAACCGGACCTGTCCGGCCGGGGGCGTCCGCCCCCTCTGGCGTGCCGCGCCGGCCCCGACGTACCCTCACCCCGTACCGCACCGCGTGGCGGCCTCCAGCTCCTTCACCTGCCCGGAGGTACCCCATGCCCGCACTCGAGGTTCGCCCCTTCCGCCGAGCCGACCGCGACCAGCTCACCGACCTGGTCAACATGCATGTGGCGGCCGTCGTGCCCGGCGTCTCCGTCTCCGTGAACACCGTCCTCGGCGACCTGGAGCGGCAGCCCGGCGAGTTCATCACCGACCCGTGGGTGGCCGAGCGGACGACGCTCGTCGCCGAGCAGCGCCGGTGCGTCGTCGCCGCGGCCCATCTGCTGCGCTACCGCGCCGACGCCGAGGTCGGCGAGACCTACCGGGACAGCGCCGAGATCAACTGGTTCGTGCACCGCCCGACGGCGTCGCACTGGCCGGACGCCGACCGGGCCGCCGACCTGCTGATGCGGGCCTGCCTGGCACAGCTCGCCCGCTGGGACGTCCGCGCCCGGTACGCCGACGGCGCACTGCCCGCCCCGCTCGTCCACGGCCTGCCCCGCAACTGGCCCCACATCCGGGCCGTCTACGAGCGCGCGGGGTTCCGGCACACCGGCGACACCGAGGTCATCCTGATCGCCAGGGTCGCCGACCTGCCGGCGCACGAACCCCGGCCGGGCGTCACGGTCGAACGCACACTGGGGGAGTGCGGCACCCGCTTCAGGGCCTACGCCGACACGCACGCCCTCGGCTTCGTCGAGGTGGACACGGCCCTGGCCCGCCCCGAGCGGCACGCCCGGGCCGCGGGCCTGGCCGACATCGGCAACCTCCACGTCGACCCCGCGCAGGACGGCACCGGCCTGGAGCACTGGCTCCTGGCCCAGGCCGCCGACTGGCTCCGCCTGTGCGGCGTCGACCGGCTGGTCGCCTACGAAACGGCCGCCGACACCGCCAGGATCGAGCTCCTGGCGGGCGCGGGCTTCCGTGAGCTGACCCGTACCGACCGGGGCTGGGAGCACCGCCCCGGGTGATCTCAGATACCGGGCCGGTACCGCATCGGGTGGTCCGCCGGGACCTCGACCAGCACGATCGGCGTCCCGTCCGGGTCCGCGATCCACATCTCGACCAGGCCCCACGGCTCCTTCACCGCCGGCCGCACGATCTCGACGCCCTTCGCCCGCAGCTCCTCCTCCGCCGCGGCCACGTCGTCCACCTGGAGCCACAGGCGTACGTCCGGTGACGGGGGAGTCTCGGACCGGCCCGCGACCTCGAGGAAGCCACCGCCCGTGAAATAGACCGTGCCGCGCTCGGGACCCGTGCCGAACTCCCGGTAGACGGCGAGGCCGAGCTGTTCGCCGTAGAAGGCGCGGGAGCGCTCGGGGTCGGACGGGCGGAGCAGGATTCGGCTGCTCAGTACATGCACCATGCACGAGAGCCTAGTGGCGGCGCTAGTCTCGTCCCTGCCCGAGCCACGCCCCGAAACGGAGACACCCGCCCATGGACACCGCCGCCACCGGACTGACCTTCCGTGATGCCACCGACGCCGACGTGGACGAGCTGGTCGCCCTGATCGAGTCGGCCTACCGGGGCGACGACAGCCGGGTCGGCTGGACCACCGAGGCGGACATTCTCGAGGGGCAGCGGACCGATCCGGAGGGTGTGCTGGCCGTCATCAAGTCGGCGGACAGCCGGTTGCTGACCGTGGAGCGGGAGGGCCGGATCGTCGCGTGCTGCCAGCTGGAGCACCGCGGGGACCACGCCTACTTCGGGATGTTCGCGGTCAGCCCCCGGCTCCAGGGCGAGGGCCTCGGCAAGGTGATCATCGCGGAGGCGGAGGGGCTGGCCCGCGCGACGTGGGGCGTGACGGAGATGCACATGACGGTGATATCCGTACGCGACGACCTCATCGCCTGGTACGAGCGACGCGGCTACCGCCGTACGGGTCGGATGACCCCCTTCCCGTACGGCGACGAGCGCTTCGGCATCCCGCAGCGCGACGACCTGAAGTTCGAGCTGCTGGTGAAAGAGCTCGGCTAGCGGCTAGGCCGTGAAGCGGCCCGTGCGCTTGATGTCCGGGTGGTCGGTGGTCGCGCCGTCCAGGCCGAACGCCCGGACCAGCCGCAGATGGTCCTGGGTGTTCACCACCCAGCCGATGATCCGCAGGTCCGCCTTCCGCGCACGCTCGACGACCTCCAGGGTGAGCCGGCGGATGTTCAGGCAGACGGTCTCGGCGCCGACCGCGACGGCGCGGTCCACGATGTCGGTGCCGTAGCGGCTGGCGATCAGCGCGGTCCGCACACCCGGCACCAGTGGCTTGATCTCGGCGATCGCCTCGTCGTGGAACGAGGAGACCTCCACCCGCCCGGCCAGCCCGCGCTGGTTCATCACCTCGGCCAGGGCCCGCGCCGCCTGCGCGTCCTTGATCTCCGCCTGGAGCGGCGCCTGGACGGCCTCCAGGACCTCTTCGAAGACCGGCACCCGCTCACCCCGCCCCGCGTCCAGGGCGCGCAGCTCGGCGAGGGTCTTCTCGGCGATGGGCCCGCTGCCGTCGGTCGTGCGGTCCACGTCCGTGTCGTGCATGACGACGAGCGCGCCGTCCTTGCTCAGATGCAGGTCGAGTTCGATGGCGTCGAGGCCGGCCTCCTCGGCGGCGACGAAGGACCGGAGGGTGTTCTCGGGCTCCACACCCATGATTCCGCGGTGACCGATGGTGAGGAAGTTCAAGACGCGACTCTCTTCCGTCGACAGGCGGCACTGGAGGCCTTACGGCCCACCAGGACCGTATCGCCTGTACCCGCCCTCTGCAGAGGGCGAGGGCATGGTCGACGGACATCCGGGCACAAGCATGGCCGACAGGAAAAAGTGCGGCGAACCACAGGGTGCGGCAGGATAATTTTCGGATGCTGCCCTTGCTGGGAGGAACCTCGTGTGTATACGGTCGAGGTACGCGAGATTCTCCCGTGGAAGGTGGGACATGACGGAAATTCTTGTGCAGGTGGGTTCGGAGGGCCTGGTTCCTCCCGTGGCCAGGGTGGTGGAGCACCCGGCATGGCCCGTGCTCAAGGATGCCGTGGAGCGGATCCGGCCATGGCAGTCCAAGGACGGGTCGATCGACTTCGCAGCCGAGGGCGCTCCGGAGCCCGCGGACGCCGAGCTGGCCATCCGCCGGGCCGCCGACGCGGTGCTGGAGCTCTCCCCGCTGCTCCCGCACGACGCCGCCTACCACGAGGCCCTGGTCAAGGACCTGCGCCGATGGGCCGACAGCGGCTTCGAGGTGCCCGACTTCCTCGACTCCCTGCTGGCCTTCCAGCCCGCGGCGAGCCGCGCCGACGGCCTCCAGCACCTGGTCGTCTTCCCGATGTACACGCAGAACGGCAACCCGGACCGCAACCTCGAAGCGGTCGTCCTGCGCATGGTCTGGCCCGACTGGCTGTCGGAGCTGGAGCGCACGCGCTACGACAACCCGCTGTTCTGCGGCATCAAGTTCGAGGACTTCACGGCCGGCTACGACACCAACTCCGCCGTCCTGTTCCCCGAGACCATCGCCGTGCGCGAGGCACCCGAGCGCTTCAGCTGGGGCGGCATCTTCTGCGACCGCGAGGCCGCCCGCTTCCGCCGGGTGACCGACGCCGCCGTCGACATCCTGGGCCTTCAGCTGCCCGAGGACGTCGCCGCGATGGTCCACGACCAGAAGCGCTGCGAGGAGGCGTTCGTCCTGTGGGACATGGTCCACGACCGCACCCACAGCCACGGCGACCTGCCGTTCGACCCGTTCATGATCAAGCAGCGGCAGCCGTTCTGGATGTACGGCCTGGAGGAGCTGCGCTGCGACCTCACCGCCTTCAAGGAGGCCGTGAAGCTGTCGGCCGAGGGCGTCCCGCAGGCCCGTGACGTGCAGGTCGCGGTGCTCTTCGACCGTATGTTCCGCTTCCCGGTCACCGGCGAGCGCGTGCGCAACTACGACGGCCTCGGCGGCCAGCTCCTCTTCGCCTACCTGCACAAGCACGACGTCGTCCGCTGGACCGACAACAAGCTGACCATCGACTGGGAGCGTGCCCCGCAGGTCACCAACCAGCTGTGCGCCGACATCGAGCAGCTCTACCGCGACGGCATCGACCGCCCCAAGCTCGTGCACTGGTTTGCCGGATACGAGCTGGTCTCCACGTACCTCTCCCCGCACCCGGGCTCGAAGTGGGCCAAGGGCCCCGAGGCCCTGGACGTGACACAGCCGCCCCGGAAACTCGTCGATGACGTGCTTCCGGACGAGTTTCCGCTGAGCATGTTCTATGAGGCACTGTCCAAGAAGCTGAAGAACGTGATCGCCTCCACCAAGGGCATCACGGCGGACGGCGCCGAGCGGATCGCCGCGTGAGCGGCGGAAACCTCCGCGGAACCGAGAACACTGCTCAGGAGGCGAAGAAGATGGCGGGGAACGGAGCTCTCAGCGGTGCGGTGATCGCGGTGGCCGGCGCGGGCGGGCCCGCGGGCCGCGCGGCGCTGCTGCGACTGGCCGAGGCGGGGGCGACGGTCGCCGCCGCCGACAACGATCCCGAGCGGCTCGCGGAGGCCGTGGACGCGGCGCGCTACGCCTCGGGCGGCGCCAGCGTCATCGGTGAGCCCGTCGATCTGCTGGATCTGCAGTCCACCCGGGACTGGGCCGCGCACATCGAGAAGGACTTCGGCCGCGTCGACGGCGTGGTCCACCTCGTGGGCGGCTGGCGCGGCAGCGAGACCTTCATCAAGACCAGTCTCGACGACTGGGACTTCCTGGAGCTGCTGCTGATCCGCACCGTGCAGCACACCTCGCTGGCCTTCTTCGAGGCCCTGCAGCGCAGCGAGCGCGGCAGGTATCTGCTGATCAGCGCGGCCGGTGCCACGAAGCCGACCGCGGGCAACGCCTCGTACGCCGCCGCCAAGGCCGCCGCCGAGGCCTGGACGCTCGCGCTGGCCGACGCCTTCCGCAAGGCGGGGGGCGCCGAGGGCCCGACGTCCGCCGCTGCCATCCTGGTGGTGAAGGCGCTGGTGCACGACGCGATGCGCGCCGAGCGGCCCAACGCGAAGTTCGCGGGCTTCACCGACGTCAAGGACCTGGCCGAGGCCGTCGTGGGTGTCTGGGACAAGCCCGCCGCCGAAGTGAACGGAAACCGTCTGTGGCTCACCGAGAAGCCGTGAACCCGCCGAAGACCGACGCGCGCCGCCATCACGACCCGGAAGTCCGCGGTTTCGCCAGCGACAACTACGCCGGCGCCCACCCGGAGGTGCTCGCCGCCCTGGCCCTGGCCAACGGCGGGCACCAGGTCGCGTACGGGGAGGACGCGTACACCGAGAACCTCCAGAACGTCGTGCGCAGCCACTTCGGCGCCACGGCCGAGGCGTTCCCGGTCTTCAACGGCACCGGCGCGAACGTCGTCGCCCTCCAGGCGGTCACCGACCGCTGGGGAGCGGTGATCTGCGCCGAGAGCGCGCACATCAACGTCGACGAGTGCGGGGCTCCCGAACGGGTCGGCGGTCTGAAGCTGCTCACCGTCGCGACGCCCGACGGCAAGCTCACGCCCGAGCTGATCGACCGGCAGGCCTTCGGCTGGGACGACGAGCACCGGGCGATGCCGCAGGTCGTCTCCCTCACCCAGTCCACCGAACTGGGCACGGTCTACACGCCGGACGAGATACGCGCCATCTGCGAGCACGCCCACGCGCACGGCATGAAGGTGCACGTGGACGGCTCCCGGCTGGCCAACGCCGCCGCCACCCTGGACGTCCCGATGCGGACGTTCACCGACGCCGTCGGCGTCGACCTCCTCTCCCTGGGCGGCACGAAGAACGGCGCCCTGTTCGGCGAGGCCGTCGTGGTCCTGAACCAGGACGCCGTCAGCCACATGAAGCATCTGCGCAAGCTGTCCATGCAGCTCGCCTCCAAGATGCGTTTCGTGTCGGTGCAGCTGGAGGCCCTGCTCGCCCGGGACCTGTGGCTGCGCAACGCCCGCCACGCCAACGAGATGGCCCAGCGCCTCGCCGAGGGCGTGCGCGCCGTGCACGGGGTGGAGATCCTCTACCCCGTGCAGGCCAACGCGGTGTTCGCCCGTCTGCCGCACCAGGTGAGCGAGCGTCTGCAGAAGCGGTTCCGCTTCTACTTCTGGGACGAGGCCGCGGGCGACGTCCGCTGGATGTGCGCCTTCGACACGACCGAGGAGGACGTGGACCTGTTCCTGGCCGCGCTGAAGGAGGAGATGGCCCGCTGACCCACGCTGGTCATCGGTTGACGACGATCTCCGCGCTGTTGTTGCTCAGGTCCGGGTCGAACTTCCTGATGCTCAGCTCGGGATCGTCGTTGGCGGTGGCGACGGTGCTGCGGGCGCCGGGCACCACACGGTCGATCCGCAACGGGATCTCGAAGGTGTGGGAGGCCCCGTCGCGCAGATGGATGGGCGTCTTGCAGTAGTAGGTCCTCGGGGACGCCGAGCCCGCCGACGGCCAGCAGTCCTCCTCCGGCAGGCCTGTGACCGTGGTGCCCTCCGGTGCCCGGAACGACACCGTGGCGACGGCGGCGCCCACGCCCAGCGAGGCGACCCAGGCCGGGCCGTCGTTGTGCACGGTGACCCGGGCGGTCACGGTGTCACCCGCGGCCCCGGCGACCGTGCTGCCGGTGAGCCTCAGGTCGGCGGTGTTGCGGGCTTCGAGGACGACGCTCTCGTAGTCCTCCCGCGGACCGGTATCGGGCTCGGAGGCCGCCGGGCCGAGGTCCAGCTCCGCGTCCGTGCCCCGGGTCCACGTCCGGTCCCCGCGCATCTCCGCGAGCGCCTCGTCGGAGTACGGCCGGACGGAGTGGTCGAACCGCTCGTACAACGCCTGCTTCCCGACGCCGAGTTCGGTGGGCAGCGCGTACCGCTGCCCCGGCGCGACGGCCTCGTCCAGGACGCACAGGGCGAAGGTGCCGATGCCCTCCTCCCGGTACTCGCAGTTCGCGTGCCGCTTCTCGAGGTCCAGCCCGTACGAGGCGTAGAGCCACAGCAGGGTGCGCTCCGCCGTGCGGTTTCCGTTGTTGGCGAGCGTCGTCGGCAGACTCGTCCGGGTGCCCGGCGTGAGGTCCCGCCGGTCGGCGACCTTGCCGAGCGCGAGGTCCGGCCCGTTGGCCACGGCCACCCGTGTCTCGCCGGCGTGGGACGTCAGCTTCCCGGCGACGGCCGAGTAGCGCACGTACCCCGAGGCGCCGTCGTCCGCCCCCGGCAGCGCGCGCAGCGCGAACGTGGCGGCCCGTACGCTCTCCGTCCCGGAGGGCATCGCGGGCATGTCGCAGACCGCCTCGACCTCCGACTCGGGCACGCAGTTCGCGGGCCAGGACACCCGCGCGAACGAGGCGATCTCGCTGACGTCGACCGTCAGCCGCCCGGCCGGCACCGAGCCGTTGGCGACGTCACGGCTGACGTCCACGTCCAGGCTGCGCTCGGGTGCCGCACCGTCCGCGTCCGCGCCGGGCAGCATCGTCTCGTACGGTGCGTTGATCCACAGCATGTTCTGCGCGGCGTACGCGGGCCCGGCCCCGACTCCGGCCGCCGCCAAAGCGCAGCAGGCGACCGCGGCTCCGAGCAGGCGGTATGAGTGCTTCATGTCTTCTCCCTCGTCA
This sequence comes from Streptomyces sp. CRCS-T-1, assembly GCF_024442335.1. Lineage (NCBI taxonomy): Bacteria > Bacillati > Actinomycetota > Actinomycetes > Kitasatosporales > Streptomycetaceae > Streptomyces > Streptomyces sp. CRCS-T-1. The sequence continues at coordinate 7,808,796 of NZ_CP101651.1, forward strand.
CAGATCTGCGGAGGCCGAGACATGTGACGTGGGGGAACGGTTGTGGCGGGGGCGGGGGGTTGCGGCGTGGTTCAGCCGATCTTCACAGGACCGCATGTGAATGCATAGCTATGCGACAATCTGAAAAAGAATTGCCCGCAGGTGATCTCGCCTTTAAGGTCTGTCCGCATGCAGCTGATCCAGGAAAACCCCGACCTCTCCGCCTACTTGGCCGCCGACGAGGTCATCGACCATCACCACCCCCGGGTGCGCGAGACCGCCGCCAGGCTCGCCGAGGGTGTCGCAGACTCGTATGAGTATGCGCGAGCAGCATTCGATTTCGTGCGCGACACCATTCCGCACTCGCAGGACTCGGGTGATCTCCGTGTCACCTGGCGCGCTTCGGATGTCCTGGAACAGCGCACCGGCATCTGCTACGCCAAGGCGCACGCGCTCGCGGCGCTGCTACGGGCCGAGGACATCCCGACCGCGCTGTGCTACCAGGAACTGGGGGTGGTGCACGGTCTGGTCGCCGTGCGGTTCGCCGGGGCGTGGCACCGGCAGGACCCCCGGGGCAACAAGCCGGGGGTGGACGCGCGGTTCTCCCTGGGCGGTGAGCGCCTCGCCTTCACGCCCGATCAGGCGTCCGGGGAGACGGACTGCCCGATTCTGTACGCCGCGCCTCACCCGGTGGTGCTCGACGCCCTCACCTCGGCCCGTGACCGGCCCCACTTGTGGGAGACGCTCCCCGCGGCACTGTGAGGGCGCCGGTCAGTGCGCCTCCGCCGCCCGCACCTGCTCCGGCGTCGGTGCCGTGCCGCCGAGGTGGGCCGGCATCCACCAGGTGTCCTCCGGGCCCTTCGGGCGCACGGGGTAGGCGCGCTGGGCGGCCTCGAGCAGCTCCTGCACGCGCTCGCGGAGCTGACGCGTGATCGCGCCCGCGTACTTGTCGCGGGAGGCCTCGATCGCCTCGCCGACCCGGATCGTGATGGGGATGTGGCTGCGCTTGAAGTTGCGGGGGTGGCCCTTGGTCCACAGCCGCTGCGTGCCCCACACCGCCATCGGGATCAGGGGGACACCGGCCTCCTGCGCCATGCGCGCCGCGCCCGACTTGAAGCTCTTCAGCGTGAACGACTGCGAGATGGTCGCCTCCGGGAAGACCCCGACGATCTCACCCGACCGCAGCGAGTCCAGGGCGTGCGCGTAGGCCGTCTCGCCCTGCTTGCGGTCCACGGGGATGTGCTTCATGCCGCGCATCAGCGGGCCGGAGACCCGGTGCCGGAACACGGACTCCTTCGCCATGAAGCGCACGAGACGTTTCTGCGGCAGGGCCGCCAGACCGTCGAAGACGAAGTCCAGGTAGCTGATGTGATTGCTCACCAGCACGGCGCCGCCCGAGCGCGGGATGTTCTCCGAACCCTGGCAGTCGATCTTGAGGTCCCACACCTTGAACAGCGTGCGGGCGAAACCGACGACGGGACGGTAGACGAGCTCTGCCATGGGCGGGCCGGACCCTTCCTGCTCTGCCTGGGAAGGGATTCCCAGCGGAAAGTTACGCAGCCGTAGGTTTACGGCTTGTCGCAGATCGTGCCCGAAGAACGGCCGGGTAGCCAGTCCTCGTGCCCGCCGCGGAGGAGATTCTCGTCACGTCGCCCGTGTGACCCCACCTCGTGCTTTTACGCCCGTATTACTCCGCGCGCACCGCCACCCGCCGTACGAGCAGGTACAACTCGCAGCCCAAGCAGTACCCGAATGCCGCGTTCAGGAAGGCCGCCGCGAGCGCCGCGCCGGTCGCCGCGAGTCCCAGCCAGTCGGGCCCCAGGGTGTAGCCGACGAGCCCGAGTCCGGCGAAGAGCAGGCCCACCGCCTGGGCGAAACGCGGCGGTTCGGGCGCCTCGAAGTCGTCCGGCGGTCCGAGTCGCGGCCGTACGGCCTTGGCGAACAGCACGCCGTACGGCGACCGGCGCACCCCGCCCGCCGCGCCGAGCAGGAACGCCAGCGTCTGCCAGGCCAGCAGCCACGCGCTCCCCGTGACCAGGACGACCGCCAGGACGACGGCCGTCACGGCCGCGCCGAAACGCGGCCCTCTCGCATCGATGTCCATGGGAATCAAGCATTCCGCAACGCGGCCCCGTTGCGGGCGCGGGAATCTTTGCGGTCTCGTGAACGCTTGAAGCGGATGATGACCGGACTGGTGGTGTGTGTTCTGGTGCTCGCGGCGGCGAGCGCCTACGGAGTGCTGCGACAGCGGCGGAGCGGGAGAGTGCGGGTGCGCGGGCGGGACGACGGCAAGCGGCTCGGCGCGGCGGAACTGGGCGCGGAACTCGGCGAGCGGGCCACGCTCGTGCAGTTCTCCAGCGCGTTCTGCGCGCCCTGCCGTGCGACCCGGCGGGTCCTCGGAGAGGTCGCCGGCGTGGTCCCGGGCGTGGCCCATGTCGAGATCGACGCCGAGGCCCAGCTGGACCTCGTACGACGGCTGGACATCCTCAAGACCCCGACCGTGCTGGTCCTCGACGCCGACGGCCGGGTGGTGCGGCGGGCCACCGGGCAGCCGCGCAAGGCCGATGTCATCGCCGCGCTGGGGGAGGCGGTGTGAGGTGCCGAGGGGGCCGGTGAGTGCGTCCAGTGAGTCATCTCCCACATCACGAAACGAACTTGACTGTGCACAGCATTTATCGTCAGCCTGACCCCATGCCTTCGGACCTCCTCGCCACGCCCGATCTCCTGCGCTCGGTCTTCCGGCGGCACGCGGCGGGAGTCGCCGTGATCACCGCTCGTGGCGACACCGGTCCGGTGGGCTTCACCGCCACCTCCCTCGCCTCCGTCTCCGCCGAGCCGCCCCTGCTGTCGTTCGGCGTCGGCACCGGCTCCTCCAGCTGGCCCGCGATCGCGGCGACCGAGCATGTCGGCGTCCACATCCTCGGCGAGCACCAGCAGGAGCTGGCCGCCACCTTCGCCCGCAGCGGAGCCGACCGCTTCGCTGAGCCCACCGCCTGGCGGGATGGACCCGAGGGTGTCCCCCTGCTCGACGGCGTGTCGGCCTGGCTGGTGGCCCGGGTCGCGGCCCGTGTGCCCGCGGGGGATCACCGGCTCGTGCTCGCCGAGGTCCTGCACGGGGACCCCACGGGCGCGGGCCGTCCGCTCCTCTACCACCAGGGGCGTTTCCGGAGGCTGGCCGACTGAGGGGCGCACCCCCCGGGCTGCGGGACCGTCGAGTTCCGGTTACGCTGCGTTGCGAAGGTCACAGTTCAAAGCGCTTGCTTAGCGGGAATGAACTAGGTGTACTGACGAGTAATATTTCGCTCGGAGCGTGGGTCGCCCCGACCGGAATCGGCCGCTTGAGGCGCCTATGCTGCGTGCAAGTAGGCAGCCGAGAAATGACGATTGCAGTAGGAGAGCCGGCGTGAGCTTGAGGATCGTTGTCACTGTGAAGTACGTGCCCGACGCCACTGGCGACCGGCACTTCGCCGATGACCTGACCGTCGACCGGGACGACGTGGACGGTCTGCTCTCCGAGCTCGACGAGTACGCGGTCGAGCAGGCGCTGCAGATCTCCGAGAACTCCGACGACGACGTGGAGATCACCGTTCTGACGGTGGGCCCCGAGGACGCCAAGGACGCCCTGCGCAAGGCGCTGTCCATGGGTGCCGACAAGGCGATCCACGTCGAGGACGACGACATTCACGGCACCGACGCCATCGGCACCTCCCTGGTCCTGGCCAAGGCCGTCGAGAAGGCCGGTTACGACCTGGTCATCTCCGGTATGGCCTCCACGGACGGCACCATGGGCGTCGTCCCCGCGCTGCTCGCCGAGCGCCTGGGCGTCCCGCAGGTCACCCTGCTGTCCGAGGTGTCGGTCGAGGACGGAACCGTCAAGGGCCGCCGCGACGGCGACGCCGCCACGGAGAGCCTGGAGGCGTCCCTGCCGGCGGTCGTGTCGGTGACCGACCAGTCGGGCGAGGCGCGTTACCCGTCCTTCAAGGGCATCATGGCGGCCAAGAAGAAGCCGGTGGAGTCCTGGGACCTGTCCGACCTGGACCTGGAGGCCGAGGAGGTCGGCCTGGAGGGTGCCTACACCACGGTCGACGGCGCGGCCGAGCGCCCGGCCCGTACCGCGGGCACGATCGTCAAGGACGAGGGCGAGGGCGGCAAGCAGCTCGCTGAGTTCCTCGCGGGCCAGAAGTTCATCTGAGCCCGGCATCCGCTGACCGCCCCTCATCTTTCGCAAGCAGGAGAGAAGAAGTCCCATGGCTGAAGTTCTCGTCTACGTCGACCACGTGGACGGCGCCGTCCGCAAGCCCACCCTGGAGCTGCTGACCCTGGCCCGCCGCATCGGCGAGCCGGTCGCCGTCGCGCTGGGCAACGGCGCCGCCGACACCGCCGCCACGCTCGCCGAGCACGGCGCGGTCAAGGTCCTCACCCACGAGGCCGCCGAGTACGCCGACTACCTGGTCGTACCGAAGGTGGACGCGCTGCAGGCCGCGCACGAGGCCGTGTCCCCGGCCGCCGTGCTGGTCCCGTCCTCCGCCGAGGGCAAGGAGATCGCCGCCCGTCTGGCGCTGCGCATCGGCTCCGGCATCATCACCGACGCCGTCGACCTGGAGGCCGGCGACGAGGGCCCGGTGGCCACGCAGTCGGTGTTCGCCGCCTCCTTCACCACCAAGTCCCGTGTCTCCAAGGGCACCCCGGTCATCACGGTCAAGCCCAACAGCGCGGCCGTGGAGGCCGCCCCGGCCGCCGGCGCGGTCGAGGCGCTCGCCGTGTCCTTCTCCGCGCAGGCCACCGGCACCAAGGTCACCGGCCGTACGCCGCGTGAGTCGACGGGCCGTCCGGACCTGACCGAGGCCGCGATCGTGGTCTCCGGTGGCCGTGGCGTCAACGGCGCGGAGAACTTCGCGGTCATCGAGGCGCTCGCCGACTCCCTCGGTGCGGCCGTCGGTGCCTCGCGTGCCGCGGTGGACGCCGGCTGGTACCCGCACACCAACCAGGTCGGCCAGACCGGCAAGTCCGTCTCGCCGCAGCTCTACATCGCCTCCGGCATCTCCGGCGCGATCCAGCACCGCGCCGGTATGCAGACGTCGAAGACGATCGTCGCGATCAACAAGGACGCCGAGGCGCCGATCTTCGACCTCGTCGACTACGGCATCGTCGGCGACCTCTTCGAGGTCGTCCCGGCCCTCACCGAGGAGATCAAGACCCGCAAGGGCTGATCGCCTCCGGCTGTGGAAGCCCCCCCCGTGACCGCGCGAACGGTCACGGGGGGTTCTTCATCCCAGGGTCAGCGAGGCCTGCACCGGCAGATGATCGCTCGGATAGGTCCCGTCCGCCGAGTAGGTGTTCATCCCGGCCCAGTGCGTGGTCACCCCGGGCGTGGTGAGGATCCAGTCGATGCGCCGCCCGCCGGGCGTGAGATCCCGGTAGCCGTGGTAGGTCCCGTAGGCCGGGCCCCGCGAGGCCGCCGCGTCCCACGCGTCCACCAGCCCGAGGTCCAGCATGAGGTCGTACACGCGGTTGTCGTGGGCGCCCGCGTTGAAGTCGCCGGTGACGATGACGGGCGACGACCGGTCCCACCCGGCGATCGTCTCGCCGATGAGCTCCACCGAGCGCTCCCGGGCGTACTGGCTGACACTGTCCAGATGGGTGTTGAGGACGTAGAACTCCCGCCCCCCGTCGGCGAGATCGGCGAAACGCACCCAGGTCACCATCCGCAGCCAGTCCGCGCCCCAGGTGTTGGAAGCGATCGCGTACGGGGTGCCGGACAGCCAGAAGTGATCGAATTCGAGCGGGTCGAGTCTGCGCGTGTCGTAGAAGATCGCCATGAACTCGTCCTTGCTGCCGCCCCCGCGCCCGGTGCCGATCCAGTCGTAGTGCTCGCCGAGATCCTTCTCGATCATGCGCAGCTGGTAGTAGAGCCCTTCCTGGGTGCCGATGACGTGCGGTCGCTCGCGGCGCAGCAGTTCTCTCATCACCGGCCGGCGCACGGTCCAGCGCGGTGTCTTGTCGACGACGGTCCCGAAACGCACATTGAACGTCATGACGTCCAGGGCGCCCGCGTGCTCACCGGCGGAAGCGGGCTGTGTCGGGCCCGCGGTGGTGAGCAGTGGTGCTGCGATGGCGGCGGCGGCCGCCGCCTTGAGCCCGTGGCGGCGCGTCACGCCGACCTCGTTCGGCACGTGGTCTCCCTCCCCTTGTGCGTCAGGATGAAGCTTGCCTTCTGGATACGGAAGATGAGGGCGGGTTGGCAGTGACGGAGGGTGAAGCATGGGGAATCACACTGCAAGAGGGTGTTGACCTGAGTGAAGATCGACAGTTAGCTTCGTCATACGGATTTTTGATTCCGCTGTACGGAAAATGGAGGGTATGGGATGGGGCAGGGCCGGCAGGAGAAGGTGGCGACGAGCCTCGCGGGCGCCGTCAGCGAGGAGATCAGCGCCTCCCTCGCGGCGGTCGACGCCGACCTGGAGCGCCGCTACCCCGGAGACCCCGGCACCCGTCAGCCCGTCCACACCGTCTATGTCCCCGGTGACGTCTTCGCCGCCGACACCGTCCGCTCCTGGGGCGACCGCGCCCTGGCGGCCCTCGACGAACACGCGCCGGACGCCGCGTCCTTCGCCGCCGTCCTCGGCCTCGCCGAGGAACTCGCCGAGCCCGTCCACGCGCGCGTGCGCGCCAAGCTGGAGCGCGAGCCGATCGAGGACCTGCGCGTCGACTTCGAGGACGGCTACGGCAACCGCCCCGACGCCGAGGAGGACGAGGCCGCCGCCCGCGCCGCCCGGCTGATCGCCGAGGCGTACGAGGAGCGCACCGCGGCCCCGTACATGGGCATCCGGATGAAGTGCATGGAGGCGCCCGTACGCGACCGGGGCATCCGCACCCTCGACATCTTCCTCACCGGCCTGATGGAGGCCGGCGGCCTGCCCCGCGGGCTGGTGCTCACCCTGCCCAAGGTGACGTACGCCGAGCAGGTCACCGCCATGGCGCGGCTGCTGGACGCCTTCGAGAAGGCCCACGGCCTGGAGCCCGGCCGGATCGGCTTCGAGATACAGATCGAGACCAGCCAGTCCATCCTCGCCGCCGACGGCACCGCCACCGTCGCCCGCATGATCCAGGCCGCCGAGGGCCGCGCCACCGGCCTGCACTACGGCACCTTCGACTACAGCGCCTGCCTCGGCGTCTCCGCCGCCCACCAGGCCAGCGACCACCCCGCCGCCGACCACGCCAAGGCCGTCATGCAGGTCGCGGCGGCCGGCACCGGCGTCCGCGTCTCGGACGGCTCCACCAATGTGCTGCCCGTCGGCCCCACCGAGAAGGTGCACGCCGCCTGGCGCCTGCACTACGGCCTCACCCGCCGCGCCCTGGCCCGCGCCTACTACCAGGGCTGGGACATGCACCCCGGCCACATCCCGACCCGGTACGCGGCCGTCTTCGCCTTCTACCGCGAGGGCTACGAGCAGGCCGCCGCCCGTCTCGCCCGCTACGCCAACCGCACCGGCGGCGACGTCATGGACGAACCCGCCACCGCCAAGGCCCTCAGCGGCTACCTGCTGCGCGGCCTGGACTGCGGCGCCCTCGACATCGGCGAGGTCGCCCGGCTGACCGGCCTGACCCGCGCCGACCTGGAGAGCTTCGCGACGCCCAGGCGGGCGGACCTGACGGCGTCCGCCTGACCGCGTCGCCGTGACCGGGCCGGCACGTACCGGCCCGGTCACAGCCGTCGCCGCCGGCTGTCGTCGTCATCGCCGCCCCGTACTCTGTACGCCACGTACTGACGTGTCGGTGGATCCAGTGGTGTCACAGGAACGGGGCAGCGGTGTCAACGGGGGAGTACGGGCAGACCGAGGGGGCCGGTCGGCTGCTGGCGGGCCGCTATCGCGTCACGGCCCCGCTGGGCCGCGGCGGCATGGGCATCGTCTGGAAGGCCGTCGACGAGGTCCTCGGCCGTGAGGTCGCCGTCAAGGAACTGCGCACCTACACCGATGTGGCCGGCCCCGAACTGGCCGCGCTGCGCCTGCGGATGCAGCGCGAGGCCCGTGCGGCGGCCCGGGTGCGCCACCCCGGCGTCATCGCCGTGCACGACATCGCGGAGGTCGACGGCCGGCCGCTCATCGTCATGGAACTGGTCGACGGGCCGTCCCTGGACGACGTCCTGCGCGAACGCGGCACGCTGGACCCGGGCGAGGCGGCAGGGATCGGCGCCGAGGTCATGGACGCGCTGTCCGCCGCCCACCGGGCGGGCGTCCTGCACCGCGACGTGAAGCCCGGCAACATCCTGCTCGACCGCTCGGGCCGGGTCGTCCTCACCGACTTCGGCATCGCCACCATGGACGACCCGGGCGACGGTTCGACCACCCACCTCACCCGCAGCGGCGAACTCGTCGGCTCCCTCGACTATCTGGCCCCCGAGCGCGCCCAAGGCGCCGACCCGGGCCCCGCCTCCGACATCTGGGCCCTGGGCGCCACGCTGTACGCGGCCGTCGAAGGGGCCTCGCCCTTCCGCCGTACGTCCACGTTCTCGACGCTCACGGCGATCGTCACCGAGCCGCTGCCCGAGCCCCTGCGGGCCGGCCCTCTCGGCCCCGTCCTCCAGCGGTTGATGGACAAGCGCCCCGAGTCCCGCCCGGAGGCCGACCAGGCCCGAGAGCTGCTCCAGTCGGTGGCGGACGCGCGCGGTACGGACACACCGACCTCTGTGCTGCGAGGCGCTGCGGCATCGCCCCAGCCCCAGCCCCAGCCCTCGCCACCGCCCCCGGAGACGGAGCGGAGCGTTCCGGCGGTACCGCCGGGGTTCGGACCACCGCAGCATGTCCAGCCGGGCAGCACCGCCCTCGCCGCCTCCGCGCCCACGAGCCCGGTCAACTCCGTCCGCCCGCCCCGCCGTAAGCCCCGTGTCCTGCTCGCCGCCGCGGCCGCCGCCGTCGTTCTCGCCGCAGCCGGTGTCACGGCAGCCGTGCTCAGCGACTCCGGCGACAAGGAAACGGGCAGCCGGACCGACGCCGCCCGTGCGGATGCCGCGGCCTCCTCCGAACCCGGCCGCACCGACGACGGCTCGAGCGCACCCCGGCCCACCGAGCAGGGCGACGAGAAGGGCAAGGCCCCCTCCCAGAAGCCCGACGGCAAGAAGGCCCCGGAGCCCACCCCTTCGGCCCCGTCCAAGCCCTCAGGTGGCAGCGACACCGAAGGCGGTTCCGGCGACGGCGGGACGAGCGGCGCTCCGACCACCCCGGCCCCCGAAGCGGCCTGCCACGCCATCGGCGGCGGCAAGTACAACTGCCACGTCTGGAAGACCGCCGACTCCCACACCGCCGTCGGCACCAAGGTCGGTGTCCTCAACGCGGGCACCAACTACTTCTACTGCCAGCAGAATCTGGGCCGCCGCGTGACGGAAGGCCGGTGGACCAACGTCTGGTGGGCGAAGACCGACGACGACAGCGGCAACACGGACGTCTGGGTCAGTGACGTCTACGTCAAGGGCGGGGACAACGACGCGCCGGTCCCAGGGCTCCCGGTCTGCTGAGACCCCTCCGGCCCGGAATCGACGTACCGTTCCAGGCCGGAGGCGGTCACCAGCCTCTCCTCGATGAACAGCCGCGTGCCCCGCTCGCACAACCGCCGGTCACCGCGGGCCCGTGAGCTGAACTCCTCGGGCACCGCGCCGAACAGCTCCCTGAACCGCGGCAGGGTGGAGAGCAGTTCGGTGAGCAGCTCCCGCTGGCCCGGGTGGGTGCGCGGCGCACCGGTGCCGTCGTGCAGGACCCCGTGCCGGTTGACGTACGCGTACGCGCCGGGCAGCCGGGTGCCGTCCGCGAGGTCGATCCGCACCTCGGGCGCGGGCAGCCAGGCCCGGTTGAAATTGCCGCTCGGCACCGGCGCGCCCTCGCTGGCGTCGATCACCGCGAGCTGCTCGTCGTCGAGCCAGAGGACGAACAGCTCCCGCACGGTGTCCGGGGCGCTGACGGGCGAGGCGGACATGTACCCCATGCGGCTCACATGCGCCGAGACGCCCGCGTCGACCCCCCGCACCCGCGCCTTGACCATCGGGAGCGGGGACATGATGCCGAACTCGGCCATCTTGTGCCGCAGTTGTCCCGGGCAGGCGTTGGAGCCGATGGCGAGGACCGGGGTGCGGTCCTCGTGCACGAGCTGCTCCAGCGGCAGGAAGCGGTCGCCGTCCAGAAGGCCGGAGTCGGCCGGCCACGCGCCCGGATACAGCAGCGGATGCTCGCGCGGCGCCTCGGCCAGGCCGAGGGACCGCAGCGTGCGATCGGTGAGGTGATCCATGGGCCGCTCAGTCCGCCGGGGGCAGCTCACCGGAGCCGCGGGTGATCAGCCGGGTCGGCAGCTCGACGCGTTCGGGGGCGATCTGGGTGCCGTCGAGCTGCCGGAAGAGACGTTCCGCCGCGGTGCGGCCGATGTCGGCCGCGTCCTGGGCGACAACCGTGACGCCCGGCTGGAGCAGATCGGCCAGCTCGATGTCGTCGAAGCCGACCAGGGCGACACGACGCGCGTGCTCGGCCAGCACGCGGATCACGGTGACCGTCACCCGGTTGTTGGCCGTGAAGATCGCGGTGACCGGGTCAGGCCCGGACAGCATCTCCTCGGCCGCCCTGCGCACCCGCTCGGGGTCGGTGACGCCGAGGGACATCCAGGACTCCGCCACCGGTATGCCCGCGTCCTCCATCGCGGCCCGATAGCCGCGCAGCCGCTCGGCGGCGGTGTGGATACGGGGCATGTCGCCGATGAAGCCGATCCGGCGGTGCCCGTGCGCGATGAGATGGGCGACGCCGCCGCGGGCGCCGCCGAAGTTGTCCGACAGGACCACATCGGCGTCGATGTAACCGGCCGGCCGGTCCACGAACACCGTGGCGACGCCCGCCTTGAGCTCCGGTTCCAGGTACCGGTGGTCGTCACCGGCAGGGATCACCACCAGCCCGTCCACCCGCCGTGCGCACAGGGCCAGTACCAGCTCCTGCTCGCGCTCCGGGTCCTCCGCGCTGGAGCCGTTGATCAGCAGGGCGCCGTGCGCGCGGGCCACCTCTTCGACCGAGCGGCTCAGCGGCCCGTAGAACGGGTCCGCGAGGTCCTCCAGGACCAGGCCGATGCTGGCCGTGCGGCCCTTGCGCAGCACCCGCGCGCTGTCGTTGCGCCGGAAACCGAGGGCGTCGATCGCCTCCTGGACCCGCCGCTCCGTCTCCGGGGTGACCCCCGGCTCCCCGTTCACCACCCGGGAGACCGTCTTGAGCCCGACTCCGGCGCGTGCCGCGACGTCCTTCATGGTCGGCCGGGTGCCGTAGCGCGTTGCGGATCGGAGGGGGGTCTGGGGCACGGTGCGGTGTCCTGTCCTGTCGTCCACGGGGGTGCGTCGGTCCGGGGTTTGTATGAGGATGTGGCGTCGAGCATAGAGCCTGGACAACGTTGTCAGGCTCGGGGGAGACTGTCCACCGCAATCTCCGGCCCGCGCACCCGTGCGGGACCGGTGCCGCTCGGCGTTCTTTCTCATGGTTGACGGGGAGATCCGACACTGATGCACACCGACCTCGTGGCCGCGCTCGACATCGGCGGCACCAAGATCGCCGGCGCTCTCGTGGACGGCCACGGCCACATCCTCATCCGCGCCCAGCGGCCGACGCCCGCCCGGGAGGACGGCGACACCGTGATGCGGGCCGTGGAGGAGGTGCTCGGCGAGCTCACCGTGTCGCCGCTGTGGGGGCGCGTCACGGCCGTGGGCATCGGCAGCGCCGGGCCCGTGGACGCCTCGGCGGGCACGGTGAGCCCGGTGAACGTGCCCGGCTGGCGCGGCTATCCGCTCGTCGGACGCGTCCGGGCCGCGGCCGGGGACCTGCCCGTGGAGCTGATCGGCGACGGTGTGGCGATCACGGCGGCCGAGCACTGGCAGGGCGCCGCCCGGGGCCACGACAACGCGCTGTGCATGGTCGTCTCCACGGGGGTCGGCGGCGGTCTGGTGCTCGGCGGCCGGCTCCACCCCGGGCCCACCGGCAACGCCGGCCATATCGGCCACATCAGCGTGGACCTCGACGGAGATCTGTGCCCGTGCGGCTCGCACGGCTGCGTCGAGCGCATCGCGAGCGGTCCCAACATCGCCCGGCGGGCCCTGGAGAACGGCTGGCGGCCCGGCCCCGACGGTGACACCTCCGCCGCCGCGGTGGCCGCCGCCGCCCGGTCCGGCGACCCGGTCGCCCTCGCCTCCTTCGAGCGTGCCGCCCAGGCGCTGGCCGCCGGGATCGCCGCCACCGCGACCCTCGTGGAGATCGACATAGCGGTGATCGGCGGGGGAGTGGGCAAGGCGGGCGACATCCTCTTCGCCCCCCTGCGCAAGGCTCTGAGCACCTACGCGACCCTGTCCTTCGTCCGGAACCTGACGGTGGCACCGGCCCAGATGGGCACCGACGCCGGCCTGGTGGGCGCCGCGGCGGCAGCACTCGCGAAGCGGCCGGACGCGGCCGCGGCCGGGGTGTGAGCACGGGCAGGAACGTTCAAGCGGTGGGGTCGGAGCGCCTCTCCGGCCCCACCCGTCCCTGAGCCGGAGGGAACCACTCCGCCCCGGCGCGGCATCTGGCCCGGCGTGAGTGCCGGGATGCTGTTCTTCGGGCTGGTCTTCATGGGCGGGTGGGCGGCGGCTCTCGGGGCGCTGGTGTTCGCCGTCGTCACGCTGGTGCGGGTCCGGCGGCACGAGTGGGTGCGCCGCCAAGGGCACCCCGCGGTGCGGCTGCTGCTGCCGGCGCCCGCTTTCCGGCGCTTCGACGTGGCGCTCGCCGTGACGGCCCTCCTGGCCGACCTGTGGTTCGTGTCGGCGATCGTCGTGTTCGGGGCGGACGGCGTCTTCACCGAGGACTGGATGGGCTACCCCGGCATGGTCGACTCCACCGGTCGGGGCTACCAGGCCGCGGTCGTGGACGCGCTGCGCTCCACCGCGTGGTGGACCGTCGGGATCGCGATGCTCGGCCGCTGCTGGATCACGGCGGGTGTGCAGGTGTGCCTCCTGCCGCTCGCGGCCTGGTGGATCGGAACGTTCGACACGTACTTCACCTGACGGGCCCCGGCCCGGAACACCGGCTTTTCCCTCCGAAATCGTCCGAATGTCCGTGCGATGTGGCACGATCCGGCATGTGACCAGCAGACCCACCTCAGAGCAGCGCCTGCGTGACCTCGCGCGTCTGCGCCGGGTCAAGGACCGGATCGACCGGGAGTACGCACAGCCGCTGGATGTCGAGGCGCTGGCCCGGGGTGTGCACATGTCGGCCGGGCATCTCAGCCGCGAGTTCCGGCAGGCGTACGGCGAGTCGCCGTACAGCTACCTCATGACGCGGCGCATCGAGCGGGCGATGGCCCTGCTGCGCCGGGGCGACCTCAGTGTCACCGAGGTGTGTTTCGAGGTCGGTTGCTCCTCGCTGGGCACCTTCAGCACCCGCTTCACGGAGCTGGTCGGCATGCCGCCCAGCGCCTATCGGCGTGAGGCGGCGCGGGCGACCGCGGGGATCCCGTCGTGCGTGGCGAAGCAGGTCACCAGACCGGTCAGGAATCGAGAAGCGCCCGCCCAGAGCCGAAACTAGCGTGGTGGCCATGGACCTCAACATTCACGCCAGTTTCCTGCCGCACGACGACCCGGACGCCGCTCTGGCGTTCTACCGCGACACCCTCGGCTTCGAAGTCCGCAACGATGTCGGGTACGAGGGCATGCGCTGGATCACGGTCGGTCCCGTCGGCCAGCCCGGCACCAACATCGTCCTGCACCCGCCGGCCGCCGACCCGGGCATCACCGAGGACGAGGGCCGCACCATCGCCGAGATGATGGCCAAGGGCACCTACGCCAGCATCGTCCTGGCCACCACCGACGTCGACGGCGCCTTCGAGCGGCTCCAGGCGGGCGACGCCGAGGTGGTCCAGGAGCCGGTGGACCAGCCGTACGGCGTCCGCGACTGTGCCTTCCGCGACCCCGCGGGCAACATGATCCGCATCCAGCAGCTGAAGCCGTGACGCCGTAGCGGCGGCCGGTCCCCCAGAGAGCCCGTCCCCCGCACCGCACCCCCGGGTCCGGTGCGGGGAAAGAACGTCCGAGCGACAGATGGAGACACGATGAGCAAGGCCACGACGACGGACAGACGGTCGCCCGGGCCGCACGCTGCCGACAGCCATGACGTGATCCGTGTGCACGGTGCGCGCGAGAACAACCTCAAGGACGTCAGCATCGAGATTCCGAAGCGCAGGCTCACGGTGTTCACGGGCGTCTCCGGCTCGGGCAAGAGCTCGCTGGTGTTCGACACGATCGCCGCGGAGTCGCAGCGGCTGATCAACGAGACGTACAGCGCCTTCCTCCAAGGCTTCATGCCGAACCTCGCCCGCCCCGAGGTGGACGTGCTCGACGGGCTGACCACCGCGATCACCGTCGACCAGCAGCGCATGGGATCCGACCCGCGCTCCACCGTCGGCACCGCCACCGACGCCAACGCGATGCTGCGCATCCTCTTCAGCCGGCTCGGCACCCCGCACATCGGCCCGCCCGGCGCGTTCTCCTTCAACGTCGCCACGGTCTCGGCGAGCGGCGGCATCACGGTCGACCGGGGTGCCGACAAGACCAAGACGCAGAAGGTGACCTTCAGCCGCACCGGCGGCATGTGCACGCACTGCGAGGGCCGGGGCAAGGTCTCCGACATCGACCTCACCCAGCTCTTCGACGACTCCAAGTCGCTCTCCGAGGACCCGTTCACCATCCCCACCTACACCGGGGACGGCTGGGTGGTGCGGGTCATCGCCGAGTCGGGCTTCTTCGACAAGGAGAAGCCGATCCGCAAGTACACCAAGAAGGAGCGGCACGACTTCCTGTACCGCGAGCCGACCAAGGTGAAGATCAACGGCGTCAACCTCACCTACGAGGGGCTGATCCCGAAGATCCAGAAGACCTTCCTCGCCAAGGACCGCGAGTCGATGCAGCCGCACATCCGGGCCTTCGTGGACCGGGCGGTCACCTTCACCGAGTGCCCCGAGTGCGACGGCACCCGGCTCAGCGAACTGGTCCGCTCCTCCCGGATCGGCAAGGTCAACATCGCCGACGCCTGCGCGATGGAGATCCGCGACCTGGCCGAATGGGCCCGCCGGATCGAGGATCCGTCGGTGGCCCCGCTGCTCGCCAAGCTCCGGCACACCCTGGACTCGTTCGTGGAGATCGGGCTCGGCTATCTCTCGCTCGACCGGGCCTCGGGCACCCTCTCCGGCGGCGAGGCACAGCGCACCAAGATGATCCGGCACCTCGGCTCCTCGCTCACCGACGTCACGTACGTCTTCGACGAGCCGACCATCGGACTGCACCCCCATGACATCCAGCGGATGAACAACCTGCTGCTGCGGCTGCGCGACAAGGGCAACACCGTGCTCGTCGTGGAGCACAAGCCGGAGACGATCGCCATCGCCGACCATGTCGTGGACCTCGGCCCAGGCGCCGGCACGGCGGGCGGCACCGTCTGCTTCGAGGGCACCCTGGAGGGGCTGCACAAGAGCGGCACCGTCACCGGCCGTCATCTCGGCGACCGGGCCGCGCTGAAGGAGACGGTCCGCGAGCCCACCGGCACCCTTCCGATCCGCGGGGCGACGGCGAACAACCTCCAGGACGTCGACGTCGACATCCCGCTCGGCGTGCTCACCGTCGTCACCGGGGTCGCCGGCTCCGGCAAGAGCTCGCTCGTGCACGGTTCGATTCCCACCGACGAGGGCGTGGTGTCGATCGACCAGACCGCCATCCGCGGCTCCCGGCGCAGCAACCCGGCGACGTACACGGGACTGGCCGACCCGATCCGCAAGGCCTTCGCCAAGGCCAACGGGGTGAAGCCGGCGCTCTTCAGCGCCAACTCCGAGGGCGCCTGCCCCACCTGCAACGGCGCCGGTGTCATCTACACCGACCTGGCGATCATGCAGACCGTCGCCACCCCCTGCGAGGTGTGCGAGGGCAGGCGGTTCGACGCGTCGGTACTGGAGTACCGCTTCGGTGGCCGCGACATCAGCGAGGTGCTGGCGATGTCGGTGGCCGAGGCCGAGAAGTTCTTCGGCGCCGGTGAGGCACGCACCCCGGCGGCCCACCGGATCATCGAACGGATGGCGGACGTCGGACTCGGCTACCTCACCCTCGGCCAGCCGCTCACCACCCTGTCCGGCGGCGAGCGGCAGCGGCTCAAGCTGGCCACGCACATGGGCGACAAGGGCGGGGTCTACGTCCTCGACGAGCCGACCACCGGACTCCACCTCGCCGACGTGGAGCAGCTGCTCGGCCTGCTGGACCGGCTCGTCGACGCCGGCAAGTCGGTCATCGTCATCGAGCACCACCAGGCGGTCATGGCGCACGCCGACTGGATCATCGACCTCGGCCCGGGCGCCGGACACGACGGCGGCCGGATCGTCTTCGAGGGCACCCCGGCCGCACTCGTCGAGGCCCGCTCCACCCTGACCGGGGAGCATCTCGCGGCCTACGTGGGTGCCTGACGCGGACGCGAGAGGCAGGCTGAACGGCCCATCCCGGCGCGCGTCCGGCGCCCTCCCCGCGCACCCTGGTGGCATGGCGTCCGTGAAGCCCGTCGTGGTCTACCCGCCCGCCGCGGACGGCGGCAGGCGGGTCCGTGTGGACGATCAGTTCCTCGGGATCGCCTATGGGCTGCTGGACGTCGCCGAGTTCCTGCGGCGGGCGGGGATCGAGGACGCGGACGCGGCGTACGCGGCCTCGTCGGGGCTGATCGAATGGCGCGGCGGCGGGCCCGGGACCTGGGACGACGGTTCCGGATGAAGCCGTCGTGTCGCCCGAACGGCCCAGTGGCGTGACCCCGGAGCGGTTCCGGCAGTTGAGTCGGTCATGAAGAAGCGCAGCATGCTCGCCATCGCCTCCCTGGCCACCGGCTTCGTCGTCGCGGCGGTCACCCCGTCGCACGCGGTCGCGGAGAAGCTCCCCGGGATCAACGTGGACGAGACCCTCAACACGCTCAACCAGGCCGTCGGCAAGGACGGCCTGTCCGTGGCCGGAAAGGACGGCCTCCAGAAGAAGGGCGCCCAGAAGAAGGCTGCCCACAAGAAGGGCGTTCAGAAGAAGAAGGGCTGACGAGCCGCTCCGGCCCCGGCCCACGGCGCCGGCGCTCCCCGTGCGAGGGGAGCGCCGGCGCCGTCGTCATGCGCCCTCAACTGGGGCTGGTTTCCGTGGCAGGGTGGAGCGGGCAAGCCTCAGGGGGCCAACAGAAGAGGGGGACCTGTGACCGTCGTCTGGATCAACGGCGCGTTCGGTGCGGGGAAGACCACCACCGCACAGGAACTGATCGAACTGATCCCGAACAGCACGCTCTTCGACCCCGAGGTCATCGGCGGAGCGCTCCGGTATCTGCTCCCGCCCAAGCGCCTCGCCGAGGTCGGCGACTTCCAGGACCTGCCGATCTGGCGGCGGCTCGTGATCGACACGGCGGCCGCGATGCTCGCCGAGCTCGGCGGGACCCTGGTGGTCCCGATGACGCTGCTGCGGCAGGAGTACCGCGACGAGATCTTCGGCGGCCTGGCCGCGCGCAGGATTCCGGTCAGCCACATCCTGCTCGCTCCGGCCGAAACGATACTGCGGGAGCGCATCGCGGGCCGCGAGGTGCCACGGGACCTCCCCGACGGGGAGATACGAATACGCCAGTGGTCCGCCGACCACATCGAGCCGTACCGGGCCGCGCTCGCCTCCTGGCTCACCGCGGACGCGCACCCGGTCGACACCAGTGACCTCACCCCGTACGAGACCGCCGTCCGCATCGCCGAGGCCGTGCGGAGCGGCTCCGTGCCGGCCTGCGACATCGTGCAGACGCCCGAGCCCACCGCCGAGACGCTCGCCGCCGGTGTGCTCCTCTTCGACGAGCAGGACCGTGTGCTGCTCGTCGACCCCACCTACAAGGCCGGCTGGGAGTTCCCCGGCGGAGTGGTCGAGCCGGGTGAGGCGCCCGCACGGGCCGGTGTGCGGGAGGTCGCCGAGGAGACCGGCATCCACCTCGACGAGGTGCCGAGCCTGCTCGTCGTCGACTGGGAGCGCCCCGCGCCCCCCGGCTTCGGCGGCCTGCGCCTCCTCTTCGACGGCGGCCTCCTCGACTCCGCGGCGGCCGGCCGGGTGCTGCTGCCCGGGCCGGAGCTGCGCGGCTGGCGGTTCGTCACCGAGGAGGAGGCCGCCGACCTGCTGCCACCGGTGCGCTACGAGCGGCTGCGCTGGGCCCTGAGGGCGCGCGAACGCGGAGCGGCGCACTACCTGGAGGCCGGGGTGCCGGTCGGCTGAGCCGGGGTCTGCGTGGGCGCCCTTTACCCGGCGCGGGGGATTCCGAGGGAAAAGCGAGAGGAAACGCACCCGGCGACAATGTCAATCACCGCCCAAGGAATCTCCCTCATTCCCTCACGTGGCGGGTAATCACATTCCCCGCTCTCGTCAACACTTTTCCATGACCGCAAACAATCCCTTTTCTGACCCCTGTGCGGCTTGACCGGCCTCGCACGGCATTGCGAAAGTCCGCAATGTCTCACGGCGGCGTTCACGACCGCCACTCAATTTCCTTGCCTCAGGGGCAGATCCAGGATGTCCGTACGATGACCACGCAACACCAGCCGGTCGACACCGGCGGCGGCACCGCGCTGCTGACCGAGCCGTCGACGCAGGACAGCAGACCCGGCGGCCCCGTCGTCGCCGGACGTTCACCGGCCCGGATGGCCTGGCGGCGGATCAGGCGGGACAAGGTCACCACGGCCGCCCTGGTGGCCACCGTCCTGTTCATCGTGATCGCCCTGCTCGCGCCCGTCCTCACGGCGCTGACCGGCTGGGGGCCGATCACCCCCGACAACAAGGCGATCAACCCGGACACGGGCAATTTCCCCTACGGATCGCTGGGCGGCATCAGCGCCCGGCATCTGCTCGGCGTCGAACCGGGCACGGGCTACGACCTGTTCGCCCGCATCGTCTACGGCCTGCGCACCTCGCTGTACGTGGGCCTCGCCTCGGCGGTGCTGTCCACCGTGGTCGGTGTCGTCGCGGGGCTCGCGGCCGGCTACTTCGGCGGCTGGGTCGACTCGCTGCTGTCCCGGGTCATGGACGTGATGCTGGCGTTCCCGCAGCTGCTGTTCATCATCGCGCTCACCCCGGTGATCCAGAACGCGCTGCAGACCAACACCCACGGCGGCACCGACGAGAACCTCCGCCTTCTCGTCCTGGTCCTCAACATCGCCGTCTTCGCCTGGGCGTACACCGCCCGTCTGGTGCGCGGACAGGTACTGTCCCTGCGCGAGCGGGAGTTCGTCGACGCCGCGCGGCTGATGAGCGCCGGCCGGCGGCACATCCTCTTCCGGCAGCTGCTGCCCAACCTGTGGGCGCCGATCCTGATCTCCTTCGCGCTGGCCGTCCCGCAGAACATCACCACCGAGGCGGCCCTGTCGTACCTGGGCGTCGGCGTCATCCCGCCCAACCCGGACTGGGGTGCCCTGCTCTCGGACGCCTCCCAGTTCTTCCTCCAGGACCCGATGTACCTCTTCGTGCCCGGCGTCCTGCTCTTCCTCCTGGTCCTGGCGCTCAACCTCCTCGGGGACGGCGTCCGGGACGCCCTGGATCCCCGCGCCCGGCGCGGCTGACCGAGCCACCCCCCCCTCCGAGTGTCGGCCCGGCGGCCCCACGAACGGCCGCCGCGCCCGTAGCAAGAAGGAGTTTCCTCAATGACGCGCAGCACGCGCAGATCGCGCACGGTCGCTCTCACGGCAACCGCCGTGGTGATCGCCCTGGGAGCCACCGCATGCGGAGGGTCCTCCGGCGCCGGCGGCAGCGGCGCCCCCGGCAAGGGCGGCACGCTGACCGTTCTCGACAAGGCGGACTTCGACCACCTCGACCCCCAGCGCGTCTACACGACCGAGGGTTCGAGCATGGACGAGGAGATCGTCCGGACCCTCACCGGCTGGGACGAGACGGGCTCGACGCCGAAACTGGTCGGCGACCTGGCCACCGACACCGGAACGCCCAGCAAGGGCGCCACCGTCTGGACCTTCCATCTGCGGCACGGCGTCAAGTACCAGGACGGCGCCGAGGTCACCGCACCGGACATCAAGTACGGCGTCGAGCGGTTCTTCTCCTCCGACATCAACGGCGGACCGCCCTACGCGGGCCAGTGGCTCGTCGGTGGCTCCGACTACAAGGGCCCGTACCAGGGCAAGGAGCTCGACTCCATCGGGACGCCGGACAAGTACACCATCGTCTTCCATCTGAACCAGCCGGTGGCCGACTTCAACGAGACCACCGCGATGCCCGGCTGGGCGGCCGTGCCCAAGGCCCATGACACCGGCTCGACCTACGACACCCATGTGTGGTCCGACGGCCCGTACATGATCAAGTCGTACACCAAGAACAAGGAACTCGTCCTCACCCGGAACAAGAACTGGTCCCAGGCGACCGACCCGATCCGGCAGCAGAACGTCGACGAGATGGACGTCAGATTCGGCCAGGACGAGTCGGCCATCGACCAGCAGATCAAGGCCGACGCCGGCACCGCCCAGACGTCGATCCAGCAGTGGCCGATCGCCGGCTCCGACCTTGCGTCGCTCGCCAACGACCCTTCCTTGAAGAGCCGTTACTACAAGATCCCCGCGCCCGGCATCAACTACCTGGCGATCAACACCACCCGCGTCAAGGACCTCAAGGTCCGCCAGGCGATCGAGTACGCCATCGACAAGACCACGGTCCGCGGCGCCTTCGGCGGCTCCGCGTACGGCGACTACGCCACCTCCATGCTCAGCCCCGGCATCGGCGGCTACCAGAAGTTCAACCTGTACAGCGCCAACCCGGCCGGCAACCTCGCCAAGGCCAAGGCCCTGATGAAGCAGGCCGGCAACCCCAAGCCGGCCATGTCGATCGCCGTGGAGAACACCCCCACCCAGGAGCACTTCGCCGACGCCGTGAAGACCGCGCTGGAGCGCATCGGCATCCACGTCAACATCAGCCCGATCGACGCGGCGAACTACTTCAGCACCGTCGACAACACGAAGAACCAGTACGACCTGACCTGGGGCGACTGGATCGCCGACTGGCCGAACGCCTCCACGGTGCTGCCCACCCTCTTCGACGGCCGGCTCATCAAGAAGAACCCGCAGGCCAACCAGGACCTGTCCTACCTGAACGACCCGAAGGTCAACGCGCTGATCGACAAGGCCGCCACGATGACCGACGTCAAGCAGCGCAACGCCGCCTACGGCCGGATGGACCAGCAGATCCTGAAGGACGCCGCCGTGGTCCCGCTGACGTACATGAACTTCAGCGACATGTCCGGCTCCAAGGTCGGCGGTGTCATCCCCGACACGATCCTGGCCGAGCCGAGCCTGGTCCACGTCTACGTCAAGCACTGACGCCTCTTATCTGAACCCCGCCGGCGGTTCCGGCCGCCGGCGGGCAGCCCACTCACGTCAGGTCCCGGCACCCCATGTTTCGTTACCTCATCAGACGCCTGCTGGCAGCGGCCGTGATCATGCTGGTGATCACCACGATCACCTTCTTCATCTTCTTCGCGCTGCCGTCCGACCCCGCGCTCCTGGCTTGCGGAAAGACCTGCTCCCCCTCCCGCCTCGCCGAGATCAAGCACTCGCTGGGCCTGGACCAGGGCTATCTGACGCAGTACTGGGAGTTCCTCAAGGGGCTGGTCGCCGGCCGTGACTTCGGCGACCAGAGCGTCCGCATCCACTGCGGGGCTCCCTGCCTCGGCGTCTCCTTCCAGACCGACACCCCCGTCCTGACGACGCTGCTCCAGGACTTCCCGGCGGACCTCTCCCTCGGTCTCGGCGCCGCGGTGGCGTTCCTGGTCCTGGGGGTCGGCCTCGGCACCGTCGCCGCGGTCCGCAGGGGCCGGGCCGCCGACAAGGCGGCGGTCGGACTGGCCCTGTTCGGTGTGTCGGTGCAGATCTACTTCATCGGCCTGCTCCTGCTGTATCTCTTCGTCGACAAGTTCCAGATCCTGCCGACCTCCGGCTACACGCCGATCACCGAGGACCCGGCCGGCTGGTTCCAGGGGCTGCTCCTGCCGTGGACCACCCTCGTCATCGTCTACCTCGCGATGTACACCCGGCTCACCCGCTCCTCCATGCTGGAGGTCTTCGCCGAGGACTACATGCGCACCGCCCGCGCCAAGGGCCTGCCGGCCGGCACCGTCGTCCTCAAGCACGGGCTGCGGGCCGCCGTCACCCCGATCATCACCATCTTCGGCATGGACGTCGGCTCCCTGATCGGCGGCTCCGCGGTCATCACCGAGTCGGTGTTCGGCATCAACGGCATCGGCAAGCTCGCCGTCGACTCCGTCCAGAACTCCGACCTGCCGGTCATCCTCGGCACCACGCTCTTCGCCGCGACGTTCGTCGTCCTCGCCAACGTCGTCGTCGACCTGGTGTACGGCCTCGTCGACCCGCGCGTACGCCTCGCCTGAGCCCTTCTTCCGTCCTTAGGAACACCCGTGTCCGTTCAGACCTCACCGCAGCCCGCGGACGTCACGCCCGCACCCGCACCCTTCCTCGACGTGACCGACCTGAGGGTGCACTTCCCGACCGAGGACGGCCTCGTCAAGTCCGTCGACGGCGTCTCCTTCAGCCTGGAGAAGGGCAGGACCCTCGGCATCGTCGGCGAGTCCGGCTCCGGCAAGTCGGTGACCTCGCTGGCCCTGCTCGGACTGCACAAGGGCACCAGCGCCCGGGTCTCCGGCGAGATCCGGCTGGAGGGCAGGGAACTCGTCTCCCTGCCCGAGGCCGAGATGCGCGAACTGCGCGGCCGTACGGTCTCCATGATCTTCCAGGACCCGCTGTCCGCGCTGCACCCCTTCTTCACCGTCGGCGCCCAGATCGCCGAGGCCTACCGCGTGCACCACAAGGTCTCCAAGAAGGAGGCCAGGGAGCGTGCGGTGGAGATGCTGAAGCGGGTCGGGATTCCGCAGCCCGAGCGCCGCGTCAGGGACTATCCGCACCAGTTCTCCGGCGGCATGCGCCAGCGCGCCATGATCGCCATGTCCCTGGTCTGCGACCCCGCCCTGCTCATCGCCGACGAACCCACCACCGCCCTGGACGTCACCGTCCAGGCCCAGATCCTCGACCTGATCCGCGATCTGCAGGAGGAGTTCGGCTCCGCCGTCGTCATCATCACGCACGACCTCGGCGTGGTCTCCGACGTCGCCGACGACATCCTGGTGATGTACGGCGGCCGCCGCATCGAGTACGGCACCACCCGCGAAGTGCTCAAGTCGCCCCAGCACCCCTACACCTGGGGCCTGTTGCAGTCGATGCCGCACCTCACCGGCGACGTCGGCGAGCGGCTGAACCCCATCCCCGGCACCCCGCCGAGCCTGATCAACCTGCCGGACGGCTGCTCCTTCAACCCGCGCTGCGCCTACAAGGGCTGGGAGCCACAGGGGCGCTGCACGGTGGAGCGGCCCGAGCTGCGCCTCGTCTCCGGCATGGCGGGACACCTCGCCGCCTGCCATCTCACCGACGAGGCCAAACAGGAGATCCGCGGCGGGGCCGACGGTCACGAGCCGACGAAAGGGAACACGCCGTGAGCACCACGCAGCCCCTCACCGGGCCGACCACCGACCGCCCCGCCGGTGAGAACCTCCTCGAAGTGCGCGGTCTGCGGAAGCACTTCCCGCTCCGGCAGGGCATCATCTTCCAGCGGCAGATCGGGGCCGTCCGAGCCGTCGACGGCATCGACTTCGCGGTCGGGCCCGGCGAGTCGCTGGGTCTGGTCGGCGAGTCCGGCTGCGGCAAGTCGACCACGGGCCGGCTGATCACCCGACTGCTCGAACCCACCGGCGGAACCGTCCTGTTCGACGGCGAGGACATCACCCACCGGCCCGCCGCACGGATGCGGGAAGCCCGCCGCAACCTCCAGATGATCTTCCAGGACCCGTACTCCTCGCTGAACCCCCGGCACACCGTCGGCACCATCATCGAGACACCGATGCGGCTCAACGGCATCAACCCGCCCCAGGGCCACAGGAAGCGCGTCCAGGAACTCCTGGAGACCGTGGGCCTCAACCCCGAGCACTACAACCGCTACCCCAACGAGTTCTCCGGAGGCCAGCGCCAGCGCATCGGTATCGCCCGCGCACTCGCCCTGCGCCCGAAGCTGATCGTCGCCGACGAACCCGTCTCCGCGCTGGACGTCTCCATCCAGGCGCAGGTCGTCAACCTGCTCCAGGACCTCCAGCGGGAGTTCGGGATCGCCTTCGTCTTCATCGCCCACGACCTAGCCGTCGTACGGCACTTCTCCGAACGGGTCGCCGTGATGTACCTCGGCAAGATCGTCGAGGTCGCCGACCGCGAGTCCCTCTACACCCGCCCGCGGCACCCCTACACGCACGCGCTGATGTCCGCCGTACCCGAGGCCGACCCGGACGCGACCGAGCGGCGCGAACGCATCCGGCTGGCCGGCGACGTGCCCTCACCGATCGACCCGCCCTCCGGCTGCCGCTTCCGCACCCGCTGCTGGAAGGCCCAGGACAGATGCGCCACCGAGGAGCCACCGCTGGTGCGCGTCGAGGGCAGCCCCTCGGGCCATCTGACCGCCTGCCACTTCCCCGAGGAGCCGACCGTCACGGCGCGAGCGCGGGACATCGTCCTCGATCCGGCGCTCACGGGGCTGAAGGAGAGCCCCTGACCGAGCGGCCCGGGCAGGCGGTGGACGGCATCCGCGTCAGGGGCTGCACTCGCCCTTGCGGACCGAGCTGACCCTGTTGTCCCAGTCGGACTGGAACGGGCCCTTGGCCCCCGGGTAGATGCGCAGATACTCGGTGCCGCCGTAGCCGCGCTCGTCGTAGACGCACCAGACCGAGTCAGGGACCTTGTGGATGAGGGACGACGCCCGGTTGTCCATGCTCTGCCGCGCGAGGTCGGGCGAGCCGCTGCGGAAGCTGGCCATGAGGCCGGTGCCGTCGGGGCCGTCGAAGAGGCAGAAGTGGTTCGCCGGGCAGCGGTCGTACCCGCTGGGCGCGGACGTGGCCGGCGGGGCGGCGAACAGCGCGGCGGAGGCCAGGGCGGTGGACAGGAGGATGAGGCTGCGGCTGGTCGGCATGAGGTTGTTCCTTCTCTCGGGAGGGTGGGACACGGGGGTGGTGCGGGCCGTCATCGGCACAGCTGATGCGAGACGCGTTCGCTGGTGAACTGCACGAACACCGTGACGCAGTCGGCGGGGACGGCCGCCCGCTGCCAGCGGA
Organism: Streptomyces sp. CRCS-T-1; assembly: GCF_024442335.1. Classification (NCBI taxonomy): domain Bacteria; kingdom Bacillati; phylum Actinomycetota; class Actinomycetes; order Kitasatosporales; family Streptomycetaceae; genus Streptomyces; species Streptomyces sp. CRCS-T-1. The sequence goes on from NZ_CP101651.1 coordinate 7,833,995, forward strand.
ACGCCATGGTCTGGCCCTTGCGCAGCAGCTGGGTGTGGGAGCGGCGCTCGCCGTCGGTGTCGACGAAGCCGATGGACACGCTGGCCGCGGTGTTTCCGGTGCGCTGGTAGGCCACGTCGCCGAACTCCTCGCCGGTCTCGGCCCACAGCACGCCGTTGGGCATGTCCCAGCGGCCGGAGACCTGCGGGGCGGCGACCGCGCTCTGCGCGGTCAGCACGAGCGTCGCCGCTGTCGCCAGAGCGGCCGTCGCCGACCGCAGGCGGGTACGGATGGTCATGGGAGGCTTCCTCTTCCACGAGGCGCGCCGGCCGTTCCGGCGCCGTGATCAGAGCTTGTGCCGCCCGGTGTCCCGGGCGCACGATGCGCCGGTCTCGTCTTCGTCCCGTCCCGCGGCCGGGACATGGGGGAAGAACCGCTCGTGCGGGGGCGGCGCGGCGGCGACCGTCGGCAGTACCGCGCGCACCCGGGTACCGGACGAGCCGCTCGTCACCTGGCAGACCCCGCCCAGTTCCCGGGCCCGTTCCGCCATGGACGCCAGCCCCACCGCACCGGTACGCACCCGGGCGGGCAGCCCCGTGCCGTTGTCGACGACGCTGAGGACGGCGGCGTGGGGATGCCGGGTGAGACGGATCTCGCACCGGGTGGCCCCCGCGTGCCGGACGGTGTTCGCGAGCGCCTCCGACGCGATCCGGTACACCGCGCTCTCCACGGCCGCGGGCAGCGCGGACTCGGGCGCCGCTGCCGTGTCCCCGTCCGGTGGGGACATCGGTGCGGGCGTCGGCGGCGATTCCGATGCCGATTGCCTTGCCGATTCCTGTGCGGACCCCGATTCCTGTGCGGACCCCGACTCCGTGACCACCGTGACGACGATCCCGGGCGCCGTCAGCGTCTGCGCCAGGTCCCGCAGCGCCGACTCCAGTCCCTGCTCGGCCAGCACGGCCGGACCGAGACCGTCGGTGAGACGCCGGGCCTCGACCGTCGCCTGCGCGATGGCCTCCACGGCCGGCCGCAGAGAGGTCTCGACACCGGCGGACGCCGCCGCCCGCGCCGACGGCAGGGCCGCGGCAGGCGGGGCCGGTGATGTGGCGGGCGGGGCCGGTCGTGTGGCGGCGGGCGGAAGCACCGCCAGGGCGGTGTCCAGGTGTATCCGGGCCGCGGCGAGCAGCGGGCCGAGGCCGTCGTGCAGCTCCTGGCGCAGCCGCCGCCTCTCCTCCTCCCGGGCGAGGACGAGTTGCCGCCGGGCCGCCCGCACGTCCTGCACCAGCCGCAGCGCGGCCATCGCGGGAGCGGCCTGGTCGCCCAGCAACTGCAGCAGCTCGGCGTCCCGCCCCGACAGCAGCGGCTCCCCCGAGCGCGGTGCCACCCGCAGTGTGCCGATCACCTCGTCGTGATGGCGCAGCGGGAACTCGTGCGCACCCTCGCCCCGCCACGCCCCTCCCGAGGTGGCCAGGACACAGGGACCGGAGCGGGTCACCACCTCGACCAGGGCCATGGGAAAGCGCAGATCCTCCGTCGCGCTACGGCACAGGACCACCGGCACGTCGTCCGGTTCCGGCGCCTCGCGCAGCCGCCGCGCGAGCCCGCGCACCGCCTCGTACGGCGCCGCGCTCCTGCCGTGGAAGACATGGTCGACGCGGCGGCTCGCCCACGAGGTGAGGGGCCTGAGACCGGAGCCGATCAGCACGGCCACCACCGCGACGGCGAACGCCCCGGGCCCGTCGGCGTCGGGCAGCACCGTGGAGACCGTGGCCGCGACGGCCGTGTAGGCGACGACGACGGTCGTGACGACGACGGCTGTCACGAGCAGTCGGCGGCTGGTGCGGTCGAGCTGCCACATGCCGCCCTTGCCGATGACGTACCCGGCCGCCGTGTACCAGCCGACCGCCCCCGTGACGAAAGCCGCGATCACCGTCCACGTCGGCATCCAGGGCAGTTCCTCGGCGATGTCCCCGTATATCCACGGCAGATACGCGGCCGAGAACGCGACGGCCTCCCGGCGCGCCCACCGCCCGGCCCGGCGCCAACGACGGGCGACGACGGAGGCGTTCACCAGCGCGCACACCAGGACGAGCCAGAGGTTCAGGGCGATACAGGGCTCCAGAACGGCCAGCGCCAAGCGCTCCCACTGGCTCGCGCGCAACGGATGCGGGCCCGCGCCGGGCGCGTCCTCCACGGCCGTGGCGACGAGCGTGATCACGACGAGGACCGCGGCCAGCGCCCCCGCGTAGAGACGGACGAAGCGTCCCGCGCGGCGGGGCGCCGGGAAGGTGAGAGGCAGCACGACCATCGCGTACGCGTGCGCCAGCGAGCACAGTTGGGCGAAGAGGTGCGCGGCGAAGCGCACTCTCGGACCGGGCTCGGCCAGCAGGACGAGCTGTCCCGTCAGCAAGGGCAGCGTGAGCCCGAGCCCGGTGGCGAGCAGCAGCCAGCCCGCCGTGCGGTCCGCGGGACGTACGAGGACCAGGAAGCCCAGGACGGCGCACGGCAGGCCGACCAGGGCCGTGGACAGATCCGTGCCCATGTCCAGGCGCCAGCCGCCCACGGGCGGGCGGAGGGTGCACAGCGCTCCCCAGCCCAGCACGGACACCACGCACAGCAGAAGACTGAAGGCCGCCGCCGCCCATTCCCGCTCCCGGGCCGCGACCTGGCGCGGGCGCCGCGCATCGACCGCCCCCCGGCCGCCACCCTTTGTGATCACGCCACTACAAGTAGCATGCGCCTGTGGCAGACACCCATGCGCCCGTGGCGGACACCGTCGAAGAACACCCGCACCTCAGGGTCCTGATCGTCGACGACCATCCCCTCTTCCGCTCAGGGCTGCGCGCCGCGCTCGACAGCGCCGAGGACATCGATGTCGTCGGCGAGGCCGGGGACGCCGAGACGCTGGGCGCCCTCGTGGCCGACACCCGGCCGCAGGTGGTCGTCATGGACGTGGGGCTGCCCGGAATCTCGGGCACGGAGGCCGTGCGCGGGCTGGCCGCGAGCCACCCCGGGCTGCCGGTCCTGATGCTGACGATGTCTCAGGACGACGCCAGTGTTCTCGCCGCGTTGCGCGCGGGGGCACGTGGGTATCTGGTGAAGGGGTCGGGGCGGGACGCGGTGCTCAGCGCCGTGCGGACCGTCGCGACCGGAGGGGCCGTCTTCGGGCCCGAGATCGCCGACCGGATCGCCGCCCTGCTCTCCGGGGCGCGCCGGGCGCTCCCCGACCAGCCCTTCCCCGAACTGACCCGGCGGGAGGGGGAGGTGCTGGAGCTGGTGGCGCGCGGCTACGACAACCGCCGCATCGCCCGGGAACTGGTCCTCTCGGACAAGACCGTACGCAACAACGTGAGCCGCATCTTCGCCAAGCTCCAGGTCACCCGCCGCGCCGAGGCCGTCTCCCAGGCACGCGACGCGGGACTGGGCGCCCCGCCGCCCGCTCGGGACCGCCGCTCACCGCACCCCATGTGACCCCTGCGGGCCGTCGGGACCGCTGAAACCGGTCAGCAGCTCCGGCACCAGGAGACGGAGCCGATCCGCCACGGGAATCGCGGCGACTCTCCGATGGGCAGTTCCAGGCTGCGCCCCGGGTTCGTGCAGCTGCCCTCTCTGAAGACGTAGTAAGCCCGGTCGGAGTTGTTGATGACCGATCCGGGCGAGAGCTCCGCGAAGTCGTGACAGCCGTTCGGCTCCTCGTTCGGGACGGGCGGGCCGCCCCACTGGAAACCCTGGAAGTCGGCGTGCTCCCAGAGACAGATATGACCCTGTGGGCACTGCGCTCGCGCCGCCGCTGACGGCGCGGGAGCCGAGTGGGCGGCCGTGACCGGGGACATCGCGGCCACCGTGGTGAGCAGCGCGGTGAGCAGGGTGCGGACTCGCATGGGCGCTCCAAGGATCGGTTTCAAGCCCTTTCCGGAGAGCTACCCGTGCCGTCGGCGGCGGCACGGGGCTTCACCCGAAAGAGTTCGCAACCGGCCCTCGTGCGGGGTGTGTTGCGGTGGTCGGCGGTCGGTGACCGCCGGGGCGTCAGATCGCCGCGTAGTTCCGCAGGAACAGGGCCTCCGCCACCGACAGCCGCTCCAGTTCCCCGGGGGAGACGCTCTCGTTGACCGCGTGGATCTGGGCCTCCGGCTCGCTCAGCCCGATGAGCAGGATCTCCGCACGCGGGTAGAGGGCGGCGAGGGTGTTGCACAGCGGGATGGAGCCGCCCTGGCCCGCGTACTGCATCTCCTGGCCCGGGTACGCCACCGCCATCGCGGCGGCCATGGCCTGGTAGGCCGGGCTGGTGGTGTCGGCGCGGAAGGCCTGGCCCTCGCCGATCTGCTCGGTGCTCACCCGCGCGCCCCAGGGCGTGTGCGCCTCCAGATGCGCCTGGAGCAGCTTGGTCGCCGCACCCGCGTCCACGCCCGGCGGCACCCGCAGGCTGATCAGCGCACGGGCGCTCGACTGCACGGACGGGGTGGCGCCGACGACGGGCGGGCAGTCGATGCCGAGGACCGTGACGGCCGGGCGCGACCAGATCCGGTCGGCGACCGTGCCGGACCCGATCAGCTCGACGCCGTCCAGCACCTTGGCGTCCTGCCGGAACTGCTCCTCGTCGTACTGCAGGCCTTCCCAGGCCGAGTCCGAGGCGAGCCCGTCGACGGTCGTCGAGCCGTCCTCTGCGCGCAGCGAGTCCAGGACGCGGATCAGCGCGGCGAGCGCGTCGGGCGCGGCACCGCCGAACTGGCCCGAGTGCAGATTGCCCGCGAGGGTGTCGACGCTGACGCGGACGAGGGTCATACCGCGCAGCGTGGAGGTCACCGTCGGCAGGCCGACTCGGAAGTTGCCCGCGTCGCCGATGACGATCGTGTCGGCCTCCAACAGGCCCGGGTGCTCCTCGGCGTACCGCTCCAGACCGCCCGTGCCCTGCTCCTCCGAGCCCTCGACGATCACTTTGACGTGCACGGGCACGCCGCCGTTCGCCTTCAGCGCGCGCAGCGCGAGCAGATGCATGATCACACCGCCCTTGCAGTCGGCGGCGCCACGCCCGTACCAGCGTCCGTCGCGCTCGGTCAGCTCGAACGGCGGGGTGGTCCAGCCGGCCTCGTCCAGCGGCGGCTGCACGTCGTAGTGGGCGTAGAGCAGGACGGTCTTCGCACCCTCCGGGCCGGGGAGGTAGCCGTAGACCGACTGGGTGCCGTCGGGGGTGTCGAGCAGGGCCACGTCCTGGAAGCCCTCGGCGGTGAGCGCGTCCGAGATCCAGCGGGCGGCGCCCTCGCTCTCGCTCCTCGGGAACTGGTCGAAGTCCGCCACCGACCGGAAGGCCACCAGTTCGGTGAGTTCCGTCTTCGCCTCCGGCATCAGAGAGGCGACGGTCTCGGCGACCGGATTCGACGACATGGGCACGCTCCTTGTGGGTGCGACGTTGAAGAGTTGAGTGCTGTAGATCCTCCCACAGCGGGCCCTGACCAGGTCCGCCGTAGGATGCGGGAGACAGCAGGGCAGGCGGCTTGATCGGGAGCAGTAGACCATCGTGAGCAGCGAGAACTCTTCGGCGGACGACGCGCGGCAGGTGTGGGACGTCGTCGTGGTGGGTGCGGGACCCGCGGGAGCTTCGGCCGCGTACGCGGCGGCGGTCGCGGGCAGACGTGTGCTGGTGCTGGAGAAGGCGGAGCTGCCGCGGTACAAGACGTGCGGCGGCGGCATCATCGGCCCCTCGCGCGACGCCCTCCCGCCGGGCTTCGAGCTGCCGTTCAAGGACCGGGTGCACGCGGTGACGTTCTCGCACAACGGCCGCTTCACGCGGACCCGCCGGTCCAAGCAGATGCTGTTCGGGCTGATCAACCGGCCCGAGTTCGACCAGCAGCTCGTCGAGCACGCGCAGAAGGCGGGCGCCGAGCTGCGGACGGGTGTCACCGTCCAGCGGGTCGAGCAGCACGGCTCGGAGGTGCCGGACCGGCGCACGGTCGCGGTCGTCCTGCAGGGTGGCGAGGTCCTGCTCGCGCGAGCGGTGGTCGGGGCGGACGGCAGCGCCAGCCGTATAGGGGCGCATGTCGGGGTCAAGGTCGACCAGGTGGATCTCGGCCTGGAGGCGGAGATCCCGGTGCCGGAGACCGTCGCCGAGGACTGGAAGGGGCGGGTGCTCATCGACTGGGGCCCGATCCCCGGCAGTTACGGCTGGGTCTTCCCCAAGGGCGACACCCTCACGGTCGGGGTGATCTCGGCCCGGGGTGAAGGCGCCGCGACGAAGCGGTACTTGGAGGAGTTCATCGGCCGCCTCGGCCTCGCCGGCTTCGAACCGAGCATCTCGTCCGGGCACTTGACCCGCTGCCGGGCCGACGACTCGCCGCTGTCGCGCGGCCGGGTGCTGGTCTGCGGCGACGCGGCGGGGCTGCTGGAGCCGTGGACCCGCGAGGGCATCTCCTTCGCGCTGCGCTCCGGCCGGCTCGCGGGGGAGTGGGCGGTGCGGATCGCCGAGGCGCACGACGCGGTGGACACGCGCCGGCAGGCCCTCAACTACGCGTTCGCGGTCAAGGCAGGGCTCGGCGTGGAGATGAGCGTCGGCAAGCGGCTGCTGACGGCGTTCGAGCGTCGCCCCGGTCTGTTCCACGGTGCGCTGATGGGCTTCCGCCCGGCCTGGAAGGGCTTCAAGGACATCACGCGGGGTGCCACGTCGCTGGGCGAGATCGTCCGTACCCATCCCATGGCCCAGCGGGCGCTGACGGCGGTTGACCGTCGTCCCGCGTCGGACGGCGAGGTTAGCTCGTCACCGTGATCTCGAAGACCGGGTGGTCGGGGGCGATCCGGCGCAGCTCGTCGTCCGGGGAGTCCGGGCCCACCCCGTTGAAGAAGACCCCGACCTCCGCCTTCCAGCGCTTGAGGTAGGCGCGCAGGATCGGGGTCTTGTCGTCGTCGGCCACCTCGGTCGCAGTGAAGGTGTCCACGCGCTTGCCGAGGTGCAGTTCGCCGCCGCCCGAGGCGCGCATGTTGCGCGTCCACTGGACATGACCGCGGGGCGCGACCAGGTACTTGCGGCCGTCCAGGGTCATCAGGTTGACCGGGGTGGTGCGCCACTGCCCGCTCTTGCGGCCGCGGACGGCGAGGACGCGGGAGCCCCAGACGCTGATGCCGCGGCGGGTCATCCAGGCCACGAAGCGGTTGATGACGTTGACGGTGACCCAGCCGGGCTTCTGGACGTGTGTGGACATGGGGTCCCCCTGGTCTCCGGGTGGCGGATCGGTGCTCTCTTTTGTGAGCACTGCTCTCTCTCGCTGGGTTCAGTCTGCCCGAGGTCGGCACTCCAGGGCAAGAGCACTGCTCTCGTTTGTGTGCACTGCTCTACTTTCATGGCACACTTCGCCGTATGAGCACCGCACACGGCGCCCGGGCCCGGGCCAGGATCGAAGTCACCGCGGCCATCAAGGACGAGGCCCGCAGACAGCTCGCCGCGGAGGGCGCCGCGAGGCTCTCCCTGCGTGCCGTGGCCCGTGAGCTCGGCATGGTCTCCTCCGCGCTGTACCGCTACTTCCCCAGCCGTGATGACCTGCTGACCGCTCTCATCATCGATGCCTACGACTCCCTCGGCGAGCGGGCCGAGGCGGCCCATGAGCCGGCGGCCGACCCCTTCCGGCGATGGGTCGCGGTCTGTGAGGCGGTGCGGGGCTGGGCGCTGGACCACCCCCACGAGTACGCGCTGATCTACGGATCGCCCGTGCCCGGCTACACCGCCCCCGAGACCACCGTCCCGCCCGCCGCCCGCGTCGGCCTGCTGCTCATCGGCATCGCCCGCGACGCCCACCACGCCGCCGGCCTGACCGGACCCTCGCTGCCGGCCGAACTGCGCCCGGAGGCCGAGCGGATCGCCGCCGACCTCGCGCCCGACCTCCCCCCGGCAGCGGCGGCGGCTCTCGTCGCGGCCTGGGCCCAGCTCTACGGCTTGGTCGGCTTCGAGCTGTTCGGGCAGTTCCACCGGGTCGTGGAGGACCGGGAGACGTTCTTCCGCCACGCGGCGGGGCGACTCGCCCAGGGGGTGGGGCTGGTAACCGGACCTACCGAGGGCGCAGCGCCAGGCCGCTGATGTCGGCGGTGGGCGGGGTGCCCTCGCTCAGGAGCAGCGTGGGAACTCCGGTAACTCCGGCGACGGCATCTCGCATCCTCTCCACGGGGTGTCTCCACGGAAGTGAGGGGAGCCTGACAACGGGCGGCCGTGTACTTCCCGGGGAGTACACGTGATCACCACGCCTGGCTGACGCCGCTCCGGGCGGGCGGCGTCTAGCGTGGCCGGTATGGACGAGCAGCGCGCGCGGGGTGGGCCGCCTCAGTGGTGGCGCCATGGGCCTCCGTGGTGGGACCGGTGGGGGGAGGGGGAGCGTGCGCCCCGGTGGCCCTGGCGGTCCACCGTCGCCGTCACGGTCTTCGTGCTGGTCGGCTCGAACTTCGCCGCGCACGGCCAGGAGGGCGAGCGGGCGGAACTCGACCTGTTCGCGCGCTTGCTGCTGCTGGTGGCCGGAGGGCTGTTGCTGTGGCGGAAGCGGTATCCGGTGGCCGTGGTCTTCGGCACGGCGGCTGCCGCCCTGCTCTACCTGGGGGCCGGGTATCCGTACGGGCCGGTGCTCCTCACCGTCGCACTGGCGTGCTTCAGCGCGATCGTCGCCGGGCACCGCCGGGCGGCGTGGGCCGCGATGGGAACGCTGTGGGCCGGGCACGTCCTGGTGGCGCACTGGCTGTTTCAGTGGCTGCCGCCGTCGGGGGACTCCGCCGCCTCCTGGGGCGAGGAGATCGTCGTCGCCACCTGGGTGGTGGCGATCGCCGCGGTGTCGGAGCTGTTCCGGGTCCGGCGCGAGCAGTGGGTCCGGGAGCGGGCCGAGCGTGCCGAGGCGGCGCGGCGGCGGGCCGACGAGGAGCGGCTGCGGATCGCACAGGAACTGCACGACGTCCTCGCACACAGCATCTCCGTGATCAATGTGCAGGCGGGCGTCGGCCTCGCGCTCCTCGACTCCGACCCCGAGCAGGCCCGTACGGCGCTCACCACGATCAAGGACCAGAGCAAGGAGGCGCTCGGCGAGGTGCGCCAGGTGCTCGACACCCTGCGCGCGCCCGGTGACGCCCCTCGCGCCCCGGCGCCCGGGCTCGACCGGCTGTCCGAGCTGGTGGAGCAGGCGGCGAGCGCGGGTCTCACGGTCGAGGTGGAAGGCGAGCCGCCGCGCCTCGCGCCCGGCACGGACCTTGCCGCCTTCCGCATCGTCCAGGAGGCCCTGACCAACGTCGTACGGCACTCGGGTTCGCGGCACGCGCGGGTGCGCCTCGCGCACGACGCGGACACGCTGCGGCTGCGGATCGACGACGACGGGCCCGCGACCGGCGCCGACGCGGGCGGCGGCGGCAACGGGCTGGTCGGCATGCGGGAGCGGGCCGCCGCGCTGGGTGGCACCATCGAGGCGGGGCCCCGCCCGGACGGCGGTTTCCGGGTCCTCGCCGTACTGCCGCTGACGGCGTCCGCTGCCGAGTGAACCGTCGGCGGACCGGAGGACGACGCAAGGAGGACCGGTGATCCGCGTACTGCTCGCCGACGACCAGTCACTGGTCCGGGCAGGGTTCCGGGCGCTGCTCGACGCACAGCCGGACATCGAGGTGGCAGCGGAGGCCGCCGACGGCGAGGAGGCCGTGCGCCGGATCCGCGAACTGCGGCCCGACGTCGTCCTGATGGACATCCGCATGCCCGCGCTCGACGGCCTGGCCGCGACCCGGAAGGTCACCGGGGACGCGGGCCTGAAGGACGTCAAGGTGGTCATGCTCACCACCTTCGAGCTCGACGAGTACGTCTTCGAGGCGATCCGCTCGGGTGCCTCCGGCTTCCTCGTCAAGGACACCGAGCCGGACGAACTCCTGCGCGCGGTACGGGCGGTGGTCGCGGGCGACGCACTGCTCTCGCCGGGGGTGACGCGCCGGCTGATCGCCGAGTTCGCGGCCCGCTCCAAAGAGCCCGCGGCGGCCGACGCCCTGGCGAGGCTCACCGAGCGGGAGCGGGAGGTGATGGCCCTGGTCGGTATCGGCCTGTCCAACGAGGAGATCGCCCGCCGGCTGGTCGTCAGCCCGCTCACCGCGAAGACCCACGTCAGCCGCACCATGGTGAAGCTCGGCGCCCGCGATAGGGCCCAACTGGTCGTGCTCGCCTACGAGTCGGGGCTGGTGCGGCCGGGCTGGCTGGGCTGAGCCCCCGACCGGAACCGGAGCAGCACACTGACGACCCGGGCGACGAACAGCACCGGCGCGAGCACCAGCCCGGCGCGCACCAGCAGGGTCCCCCATGTGGGCGGAAGCGCGAAGAGCAGCGCGGGACCCGCCACGGCCCCGAAGACGACCGCCGCCGCGAAGGCCGCACTGCACAGCGCGTACCCGATCTCGACGGTGACCGCGTCCCGCTCGGCCTGAGTACGCCGTCCCCCGTGACTCGTCATGAGGCGAGTCAAACAGGCGTGCGCCCGGCGGGCAAGCCGTCCCGCCGGGCGCACCGTGGAAGGCGTTCCCCCTAGTCGCGTACGGATACGCGTTCCGCCTCCCTGGGGCTGGACTTGGCGACCACGACGGACGGCCGGTCCCGGCGGGTCCGCAGGCCCGTGAGGGTGATCAGCAGACCGGCGAGGGCGATGAGCGTCACGACCACCAGGCCGGGCCGGTAGCTGTCGAGGACGGCCTGCGGGGTGGCGGCGCCCTGCTCCGGGCTGTTCGCGGTCACCACCGCCGTCACCACGGCGAGGAAGATCGCGCCGCCCACCTGGACCGAGGTGTTGAGCAGCCCGGAGACCATGCCCTGCTCGTGCTCGTCCACGCCGTTGGTGGCCTGGACGTTGAAGGACGGGAAGGTCAGCGCGAAGCCCGAGCCGACCAGCAGCATCGTCGGCAGGATCACCGACGCGTAGACGGGATTCAGGTCGATGCGCAGGAACAGGACATAGCCGGTCACCATCAGGGCGAAGCCGAGCACCATCAGCCGGGCCGTGCCGAACCGGTCGATGACGGCGCCCACCTTCGTCGCGGACAGCGCCACCAGCGCGCCCGCCGGGAGGAACGCCAGGGCCGTGTGCAGCGCGGACCAGCCGAGCAACTGCTGCATGTAGAGGGTGACCAGGAACTGGAAGCCGATGTAGCTGCCGACGAACGTCAACGCGCCGAGCTGCGCCCGCACTTGCGGCCCCGAGCGCAGCACCCCGAGCCGGATCAGCGGGCTGGGGCTGCGCCGTTCGACGGCGACGAAGGCCACCAGCAGAACGGCCACGGCGACGAAGGACGCGATGGTCCGGGCCGCCGCCCAGCCCACCTCGGGCGCTTCGACGACGGTGAAGACGAGCAGCAGCATCGAGGCGGTGCCGAGGACGGCGCCGGGGATGTCGTAGCCGCCCTGCCCGCGCTCGCGCTCAGTGCGCGGCAGCAGCCTCAGGCCCACGAGCAGGGCGATCAGCGCGATCGGGGCGGGCAGCAGCATGGTGAGCCGCCAGCTGGCCTCCGTGAGCAGGCCGGAGAAGACGAGGCCCATCGAGTAGCCGGTGGCGCCGCAGGTGGTGTAGATGGCCAACGCCCGGTTGCGCAACGGGCCTTCGGGGAACGTCGTGGTGATGATCGACAGGCCGGCCGGGGCCGTGAAGGCCGCGCTCAGGCCCTTGATGAAGCGGCTGGCGATGAGCAGCGGCCCGGAGTCGACGAGACCGCCGAGCAGCGAGGCCAGCGCGAAGACGCCCAGCGCCACCAGGAAGACCTGGCGCCGGCCCAGCAGATCGGCGGCGCGTCCGCCGAGAAGCAGCAGACCGCCGTAGCCGAGGATGTAGCCGCTGACGATCCATTGCAGCGCCGAGGTCGACAGGCCGAGGTCGGCGCCGATGGACGGCAGCGCGACGCCGACCATGGACACGTCCAGGGCGTCCAGGAACATCGCGGCGCAGAGCACCAGCAGGGTGCCCCAGAGTCGCGGAGTCCAACGTCCGTCGGACGTGGGGGTGGTGAGCGGAGAGGTCATGGCCGAGACACTACATGCACATGCATGAGATGCAAGTGCACTTAATTCGGGTGCAACAATCCCGGCTCTCTGTTACGGTGCGGCCCATGTCGGGGAAGCAGGCCGAGCAGGCGCTCGTGGAACAGTGGCGGGACATTCTGGCGCTGCACGCGCGAACACAGTGCGAACTCGACCGTGCCCTGCACGGCCATGGCCTGTGCGCCAGCGACTTCGAGGTGCTCGACGTCCTCGCCGGGTGCCGGACGCCGAAGGGCACCCCGTCCTACCGTGTGCAGGAGATCTCCGACCGGGTCCATCTGAGCCAGAGCGCGCTGTCGCGGCTGATCGCCCGGCTGGAGAAGGAAGGGCTCGTGGAGCGCTGTATGTGCTCCGAGGACCGGCGGGGCGTGCAGGTCGCGCTCACGGCGAAGGGGCGCGCGCTGCACGGCGAGGTGCTGCCGGTGCAGCGCGCGGTGCTCGCGCGGATGCTGACGGACGACTGAGCCGCCCGGGGCGCGGAGCCGTCAGACTCCGGACGTCTCCCGCCACAGCGTGGCGAGCGCCTGGTCGCCCGTCACGTTCGGCAGCGGGGCCCGGTTCCACAGGGCCAGGTACAACTGCTCGGCCGGGCCGGACAGTTCGCACTCCGCCTCGTCCGTCCCGCCCGGCGTGGTCACGGGCGGTTCCGGGGACAGCCGTACGGTCCACACCGCGCCGGTGTCCTCCGTGCGCACCCGCAGGACGCGGGGCTCGGGGGTGCGCACCCTGCTTCTGGAGCGGGCGTGGAAGCCGCGCAGCAGTTCGTCGATGCCGTCGGTCGCGAAGTCCGGGGCGACGGCGGTCGGGGCGCCCCCGCGTGCGGACTCGGCGTCGATCCGGTGCACGGCCGTCTCGTGCGCCTGCCGCCGGGTCCAGAAGGCCAGTGGGGACGGCGCGGGCAGGAAGGCCCAGCACTCCACGCCGGGCGAGGCACCGGCCAGGGTGGCGATGAGGTGGCGGTGGCTGTCGCGGTACCAGGCCACGAGTTCGGCGCCGTCGAGGTCCGGGCTCTCACCCAGCGGGCGGTGCTCGGTGAGCCCCTCGGCGACGTACGACGCGGCCCAGCGGTGCACCGCGCCCGTGTGTCGCAGCAGGTCGCGCACCTGCCACTGAGGGCAGGTCGGCACCTTCGCGTCCGTCCCGGCCTCCTCGGCGGCCGCGGCCAGCAGCAGGCCCTCTGACTCCAGCGTGTGCAGGAACTCGGCGGTCTCCATGCCGCCGAGTCTGCCGTATGGAGCCCGCTCCAGGCCCGGGGTTTCCCGCTGCCGAGTCGCCTCAGTGCTCGGCAGGCCGCCGCGTCGCCGCGCCCACGAGCGCCCCGACCGCCGCCGCCACCGCCGCGAGGACCGCCACGCTGGTCAGGGCGGCCGGCAGGGTGAACCAGTCCGCCATGAAGCCGATCGCGGGCGGCCCGAGGAGCATGCCGCCGTAGCCGAGGGTGGAGGCCGTGGCCACGCCGCTGGGGCCGGCGAGGGCGCCCGCGCGTTCCACGGCGACGGGGAAGAGGTTCGCGAGGCCGAGACCCGTGATCGCGTATCCGAGCAGGGCCGCCCACAGGGAGGGGGCGAGCGAGCCGAGCAGCATTCCGGCCGCCGCAGTGGTGCCGCCCGCGACGACGGTCCGGGTCCGTCCCAGTCGTTCCAGGAGCGTGGTGCCGGTCAGCCGCCCCACCGTCATGGCGAGCGCGAAGCAGGAGTAGCCGACGGCCGCGGCGCCCGGCGAGGCGTCCAGGTCCTGTTCCAGGTGCAGGGCGCCCCAGTCGGCCAGCGCCCCCTCGCCGTACGCGGTGCATCCCGCGATCACGCCGAAGACGATCACCAGCCCGCGGGTGCGGCCGTCCAGTCGGCGCGGGGCGTCCTGCGCGGGGCGTTCCCGCTCCGGGGGTGTCGGCGGCTCGTGCCGCAGGAGCGTCGGTCCCGCCAGGGCCGTCACCAGCAGTCCGACGACGGTGAGCAGCAGCAGATGCCGGGTGGGGGAGAGGACCCCCGCGACCAGCCCGCCCAGACCCGCGCCGACCATGCCGCCCAGGCTGAACGCGGCGTGGAAACTCGGCATGATCGGCCGCCCCAACGCGGCCACCAGCTCGACGGCCGCGCTGTTGAAGGCGACGTTGATCCCGCCGTACGCGGCGCCGAAGAGCAGCAGCACGAGGCCCAGCGCGAGGACCGAGTGGGTCAGCGGGGGCAGGGCCACGCTGAGGGAGAGCAGGACGGCGCAGACGACGGTGACCTGGTGGTTTCCGTAGCGGCGGCACAGTCGACCGGTGAGGGTCATGGTGATGACGGCACCGGCCGAGACGCCCAGGAGGGCGAGGCCGAGGGCGCTGGCGGAGGCGTTCGTCTGTTCCTTGATGGCAGGGATGCGCACGACCCAGCCGGCGAAGACGAAGCCGTCGAGGGCGAAGAAGACGGTGAGCGCGATACGGAGTCGGGTCAGAGAGCTGCCGTCGCCCGGCACGGCGCTGTGCGTTCGGGGTTTGTTTATTTGCGGCACAAACTCAGACTAGGTGGGTGCGGAGGCGGCTACAAGGTGCGACTCTAGGACGAGAGGCATCCGCCCAGAGGGAAGCCGAGGCAACTCGGGAGGACGCATGGGACGTGACGTGCCGGCCCTGGTGTTCACGCGGGAGGACCGCCGTCGCTACCGGCAGAAGATGCACACCGACCTCGAGGTGCTGGCGCGGATGCTCCGCGAGTCGGGCTTCGAGAGCGAGCGCCCCCGGGTCGGGCTGGAGATCGAGCTCAACCTGGTGGACGACGAGGGACTGCCCGCGATGCGGAACACCGACGTGCTCCAGGCGATCGCCGACCCCGCCTGGTCGAGCGAGCTGGGCCGCTTCAACCTGGAGATCAACATCCCGCCCCGTGAGCTGACGACGGGCGGCCCCGGAGACTGGGAGCGGGAGATCCGCGACGCCCTCAACCACGCCGAGGACCGCGCCGCGGCGGTCGGCGCCCACCTGATCATGGTCGGCATCCTGCCGACGCTGGGCGAGACGCATGTGAGCGAGTCCGCCCTGTCCGGCGACCCCCGGTACCAGTTGCTCAACGAGCAGATCTTCGCGGCGCGCGGCGAGGACCTGCGGATCCGGGTCGACGGAGTGGAGCGCCTGGCGACGTACGCCGACACCATCACCCCCGAGGCCGCCTGCACCAGCACCCAGTTCCACCTCCAGGTCGCCCCGAAGGAGTTCCCGCACTACTGGAACGCGGCCCAGGCCATCGCGGGCGTGCAGATCGCCCTCGCGGCGAACTCCCCCTACCTCTTCGGCAGGGAGCTGTGGCGCGAGACCCGGATCCCCCTGTTCGAGCAGGCCACCGACACCCGCCCCGAGGAGATCAAGGCCCAGGGCGTCCGCCCCCGGGTGTGGTTCGGGGAACGCTGGATCACCAGCGTCTTCGATCTCTTCGAGGAGAACGTGCGCTACTTCCCGGCCCTCCTGCCGCTGTGCGACGACGAGGACCCGCAACAGACACTCGACCGGGGCGGCGTTCCGCAACTGGACGAACTGACCCTGCACAACGGCACGATCTACCGCTGGAACCGCCCGATCTACGCCGTCACCGACAGCGGTCCGCATCTGCGCATCGAGAACCGGGTGCTGCCCGCGGGCCCCACCGTCGCCGACACCATCGCCAACGGCGCCTTCTACTACGGACTGACCCGCGCCCTGGTCGACGAGGACCGGCCGGTGTGGACGCGGATGTCCTTCTCCGTCGCCGAGGAGAATCTGCACACCGCGGCCCGCGACGGCATCGACGCCCGCATCTACTGGCCCGGAGTGGGCGAAGTGCCGGTCACGGAACTGGTGTTGCGGCGCCTGCTGCCCCTCGCCCACCGGGGCCTGGAGCTGGCCGGCATGGACGACGCCTGGCGCGAACCGCTGCTCGGCATCATCGAGCAGCGCTGTGTCACCGACCGCAACGGTGCCCTCTGGCAGGCCGAGACGGTCCACCATCTGGAGGAGGCCGGCATCTCCGACCGGCGCGAGGCACTGCGGCAGATGACCAAGACCTACATGGACTACATGCACATGAACGCGCCCGCACACACCTGGCCCGTCGACTGACCCCGCGGCATCGCCGGCTCACGCCCGGCCGGGAGCGACCTGACCCTTCCAGTCCCCGGCAGCCGTCCACGGCACCGGATCGGGCGCCTGCGCCGACGTCGTGAGCTCGATCCGCCGCCCCTCGGCCGACGAACGCAGCAGGGCCGTCATCGTGTCCAGGACGTGCAGGGCGAGTTCGCCGTTCGCACGTGGCGCCCGCTGCCCGTCGGCGGCGACGAAGTCGAGCAGTCCGACGCCGCGTGCGCCGTCCTCGTAGCCCGCCGACACCGGCAGGGTGCGCCAGCGCGTGTCGCCGAGCGCGTGCAGCCGGACCTCGCCGTCGAAGCGGTTCGGATCGGGCACCGAGAGGGTCCCGGTCTCGCCGTGCACCTCGATGGGCGCGGCCGTGGTGGCCACACCGTCGAAGCTCGTCGTGATCGTCGTCAGTGCCCCGCCCGCGTGCTCCAGCACTCCGGAGACATGACTGTCCACCTCGACCGGGATCCGCTCGCCCGCGCGCGGCCCCGAACCGATGACCCGCTCGGCGCGCAGCCGGCCGGCCGCCCCGATCACGGCACGCACGGGGCCCAGCAGGTGGACCAGGGACGCGAGGTAGTACGGCCCCATGTCCAGCAGGGGACCGCCGCCCTCGGTGTAGTAGAAGTCGGGGTGAGGATGCCAGCGTTCGTGGCCCGGGGTGACCATCACGGCCGAGGCGAACTGGGGACGTCCGATGCTCCCCGCCTCGACGGCCGCCCGGGCCGTCTGCACCCCGGTGCCCAGGACCGTGTCCGGCGCGCACCCCACACCGACGCCCGCCTTCGCGGCGGCCTCCACGACGGCACGGGCGTCGGCGAGCGTCGCGGCCAGCGGCTTCTCCCCGTAGACGTGCTTGCCGTGGCCGATGGCGCCGAGGGCGATCCCGGCGTGGGCGGCCGGGGTGGTGAGGTTCAGCACCGTGTCCACGTCCGGGCTGCTCAGCAACTCCTCGACCGTCAGCGCCTCGACGCCGGGCAGTTCAGCGGCGACGGCTGCCGACCGGGAGGCGTCGAGGTCGGCGACCGCGGTGACGCGCACGGCGGGATGCCCGGCGAGCGTGTCGAGGTACGCGCGGGAGATGACGCCGAGTCCTACGACGCCGATGCGGTGCGCGTCGCCCACAGCATGCCCCTCTCGATGATGGTGCGGACGTCGGGGTGCTCCAGCACGTCGAGGCTGTGCCCCGGTGTCGTCACCAGCACGCGCCCGGCACCCCACCGGCGGGTCCACACCGCCGGTGAGGTGACCGGCCGGTGCCAGGGCTGCCACGGCCGGGCGGGATGCGTGGTGGTGGCCAGGACGTCGATGAGGTCGTCGTGGAGCACCCAGTACTGCTCGGTGTCCAGCTTGAAGTCCTCGATGCCCGCCGTGACGGGGTGGGCGCGGCCGGCCTCGGTGAGATTGATGGTGTGCGGCAGGAAGTTGTCCTCCGCCCCGCCCCGGCGCTCGCACGGTTCCTTGCCCGGGTGGGTGGCGAACTGGCCGCCGACCAGGTGGAGATAGTCGGCCGAGGCGCGGAACGAGTCGGCGATGCCGCCGTGCCAGCCGGTGAAGCCGGTGCCGGCCACGACCGCCTCACTCAGTCCGGTCACCTGCTCGCGTGTGATCTCCGACATCGTCACGCACTGCACGACGAGGTCGGTGGCCGCCATCTCGGCGGTGTCGGCGTAGACGTCGGTCGACTCCTCGACCCGGACGGCGTATCCGTTGTCCCGGAGGAAGGGAAGGAACAGCTCCGTCGCCTTGACCGGCTCGTGGCCTTCCCAACCGCCTCGGACAACCAGGGCTCTTTTCTGCGTCATCGTGATCTCACTATGCGCGGGGCGCCCGGGCTTCGAAAAGGGGGCCGGACCTCACGAAACTTTCGCGGCCGAGGCCCGGGCGCCGACCGTCCAGCAGGCCGCGGTGAAGCGGACTTCCGCGCCGTGCACGAAGGGCTCGAAGGCGGCGCGGACCGTCTCGACGACCCGTGCGCGCGTCTCCTCGTCCACCTCGGGCAGGGCCATGCCGAGAGGCCCGAGCCGGGTGAAGTAGCGGACCAGCTCCTTCTCGGGCAGGGTGCAGACGATGTCGACCGGCCGGATGTCGATATCGGCCCAGCCGCTCTCGGTGAGGATGCGACGGACCTTGTCCGGGTCCGCGAAGGCGAACTGTCCCGGCTCGTCGGGCCGTCGCACGGGCAGGTCCGGCAGCAGCGGTGCGGCGGCGCGCTGGGCCGTCGTCATGTACGGGTTCTCGGCGGGGTCCCGCCAGACGATCAACCGGAGCGCGGCGTCGTCCCGGGCGGCGCTCCGCAGATTGGCGAAGGCCCGTACGGGGTCCTCGAAGAACATGACACCGAAACGCGAGATGACGGCGTCGAAGGTGCCGGGCTCGAAGGAGTGCTCCTGCGCGTCGCCGCGGACGAAGGAGGCCGGTGCGCCCTCGCGCTCGGCGCGTGCCCGGGCGGTGTCGATCAACGGCTCGGAGATGTCGACACCGACGCAAGTCCCCGCGGGTCCGAGCCGTCGCGCGACGGCCAGGGTGGTGCCGCCCGTCCCGCAGCCGACGTCGAGCACGTGTTCCACGCCCTCGGCGGACACGGCCTCGACGAGCAGGTCCTCGATGGGCCTGAACATCCCGTCCAGCACCGGCTGGAGATCCACCCAGGCGTGACCGGCGCGTCCGTTCCAGCGGGCGGTCTGTTCGTCGTCGTTCCTGCGCTCGGCGTCCATGGTCGTCGGCTCTCCTTCTGCTTGCCGTCTGCTTGCCTTGTGTCTTGCTTCGGTCGGGGCGAGATGACAGCGTTCTACTTCAAGTCGACTTGAGGTCAAGGAAATGACAGACCTGGACATCGCCGAAGTGGCGCGGCGCGCCGGGGTGCCCGCCTCGACGCTGCGGTTCTACGAGGAGAAGGGGCTGATCGCCCCGACGGGGCGGCGCGGGCTGCGCCGGCAGTTCGATCCCGGCGTACTGGAGCGGCTGGCGCTGATCGCGCTGGGGCGGACGGCCGGGTTCTCGCTCGACGAGATCGCGCACATGTTCGCGCCGGACGGACCGCCCCGGATCGACCGGCGCATGCTGGCGGACAAGGCGGAGGAGCTGGACCGCCGGATCAGCGAACTGGGCGTGCTCCGCGACTCCCTGCGGCACGCCGCCGCCTGCCCCGCGCCCAGCCACATGGAGTGCCCCACCTTCCGCGGTCTGCTCGACGCGGCGGCGTCGGGCGGTGTCCCCACTCCGAGGAGGCGGATGCCGCCCGCCGGCTAGTGGCCCGTCCGGCTCCTCGCCGGGTACGGCCCGGCGGCGTGCGGCACACGAGTGGGCCCTGCCGCCGCGCGCCGGGCGGCGGCGCTACGGCCCCATTGCTACGCGATGTCGCCGTGCGGGCCGGCCGTCTCCGGTTCCGGCGTCGTCGTCACGGTCGCCACCCCGCGCGCCCGCAGCTCCGCGAGGACGGCCGGGTCAGCGGTGTCGTCCGTGACCAGCGTCCAGCCCTCGCACAGGGCCGTCCAGGCGTGGAAGGGGCGGCGGCCGAGCTTGGCCGCGTGGGCGAGGACGTAGACGTGGTCGGCGCGGCGGGCCATCAGCTCCTTGAGGCGGGTCTGGCGCAGATCCGCCTCGCAGATGCCGAGTTCGGGGGAGATGCCGTCCGTGCCGAGGAAGACCCGGTCGAACGTCAGGCGCTCCAGGGCGGCTTCCGTGAGGGGCCCGACGAAGCCCTGGCTGAGCGGGCGCAGGGTGCCGCCGAGGCACTCGACGTGCACCGTCTCGACATCGGACAGCGCCTGCAGGGCGGTGAGTCCGGTGGTCGCCACGGTGAGGTCCTCGGCCGTGCGCAGCTCATGGGCGAGTGCGCCGACCGTGGACCCGGCGTCGAGCAGCAGCGTCTCACCGGGCCGCACCTGGGCCGCCGCCCAGCGGGCGATGGCCTGCTTGGCCTCGAAGGCCTCGCCCACGCGCTGCCGCAGCGAGGCCTCGGGGTGCGCGGCCAGCGCCATGGCCCCGCCGTAGGTGCGGGCCAGCCGCCCGTCGGTGGTGAGCTTGGCCAGGTCGCGGCGGATGGTCGAGGCCGTCACGCCGAACAGCTGCGACAGCTCCTCCACGCTCGCCAGGCCGGTGGTGGTGGCGAGGTGGACGATGCGGTCGCGCCGCGCCTTGGATCCGGTCACAGACATAGGTTCTTCAGGTCCTCGATAGTCCTGGGCCGTCCTGGGTCTCACACGTGCCTGACGCGAACCGCGGTCAGCGGGCGGCCGGAGCGGTCGACATCTCGGCGGCCTGGCGCAGAGCCTCGACCATGCTACCGGGCTCGGCCCGGCCGGTTCCGGCGATGTCGAAGGCCGTGCCGTGGTCGACGGAGGTGCGGATCACCGGCAGTCCGACGGTGAGGTTGACCCCGGCCTCGATGCCGAGGACCTTGACGGGGCCGTGCCCCTGGTCGTGGTACATCGCGACGATGAGGTCGTAGTCGCCGCGCGAGGCCAGGTAGAACGCCGTGTCGGCGGGCAGCGGGCCGCGTGCGTCGATGCCGTCGGCGCGGACCCTCTCCAGCGCCGGGACGATCTTCGTCTCCTCCTCGCCGTAGCCGAACAGGCCGTTCTCGCCCGCGTGCGGGTTGATGCCGCAGACACCGATCACCGGGTCGGGGGTCCCGGCGCGCACCATCGCCTCGTGGCCACGGCGCACCGTGCGCTCCACCAGGCCGGGCTCGATGCGGTTCACGGCGTCGATCAGCCCGATGTGGGTGGTGACGTGGATGACCTTCACCCGGGGCGTCGACAGCATCATCGACACTTCCTCGACGCCCGTGAGATGGGCGAGGAGTTCGGTGTGGCCCGGGTAGAGGTGACCGGCGGAGTGCAGGGCCTCCTTGTTGAGAGGGGCGGTGCAGATGCCGTCCACGTCGCCGCGCAGGGCGAGTTCGGCGGCGACCCGGACGTAGTGGTAGGCGGCGTCGCCCGCGACGGCGGACAGCTCGCCCCAGGGCAGGTCGGCGGGGAGCAGCCCGAGGTCGATCACATTGACCCGGCCGGGCGTGAACTCGGCCTGGGCCGGACCGTCGACGGGCACGATGTCGCAGGCGATGCCGAGAGTATCGGCGGCCTGGCGCAGACGCTCGGCGTCGCCCACGACGACGGGGCGGCAGTCGCGCAGGGTGTCGGGGTGCAGCAGCGCCGGCACGATGACCTCGGGCCCGATGCCCGCGCCGTCGCCCATGGTCACCGCGATGACCGGGAGCGGCCGGGAAGCCGCGGAGGTCTGGCCGGCGGTGGCGGCGGAGGAGGGGGCTGCGTTCACGGGGCTACTCCTGTGGGGTCGGTCGGAACGTGACGTACGGGTGCGGGGCGCAGGGCCCGGACGATGCGCCGCAGGGAGTCGGCCCCGCCGTAGCTGCCGGGCCGGGTGACGACCGAGCGGCCGTCGGGTGTGCGGGAGAGGACCGCGCCGTGGTGGATCTGGCCCACCGGGCGCAGATCGGTGACGCGCAGGACGTCCAGGACGCGGCGGGCGGTCTCGCCGCCGGTGAGGACCAGGTCGCAGTCGCGCGCCGCGTCGGCGACGCTGTCGGCGAGCGCGGCGACGAGACGGCGCGCGAGGGAGGGGTCGGCCGCTCCGGTGACGCGGACGACCGTCACGGCGGCGACGGGAGGTGCGAGCCGCCGAGAGGAGTGCAGGAGTTCGTGGGTGGTGAGGGAGACCTCGTGCGCTCCGTCCGCGAGGAGATGCGCGACCTGTTCGCGGGCCGACGGTTCGGCCGTGCCTACGACGATCAGCAGCGGCCGGACCACGTCCCCGGCGTCGAACGTGTTCTCCCCGTGCGTGCCCAGAAGCCGCCCCAGGGCGCCCGCGAGCCCGCCGGTGCCCAACAGCCTTATCCCGGGCCCCAGTTCGAGGACCGTCGTGGCGATCGCATCGAGGTCGGTCTCGGTCTCCGCGTCGCACACCGGATGCCGTCCCTGCGCGAAACACGCACGCAGCGCCTCCCGGAGCGCGCCGGGCGCACCGCGTACGTCCGTGAGCGGCACCGGAGCTGACGGCAGGTCACCGAGCGCGGCGGCGACCGAGGCCGGGGCGGGCCGCGCCTCGGCACGCCAGGCGTCCGTCTCGTGCAGCGGCACCCCGTCGAGGTGGACGACCCCGCCCCGGACCGTGCGCCGGGCGGCCGGCAGCGCGGTCGCGATCACCACGCCCCGAGCGTCCCGCGCGTAGGCGGCCGCCTCGGCGGCGAGGTTGCCCCTGAGCAGCGAGTCGACCTTCTTGAAGAGCACCGTGCGGTCGGGCACCGCGTGCGTGACGTCCCGGACCGCCCGCGCCGCCTCGGCGCCGGGCAGCTGCCGCGAGTCGAGGTCGAGCACCAGGGACTCACCGGGCAGGGACGCCACCGGTCCGGGGACCGGTCCCAGCAGGATCCGGGCGGGCGAGCGCAGCGCCACCGCGGTCTCGGCGGCGCCGGACAGATCATCGGCGAGAGCGAGTACGGGCCGGTGGGCGGCCTGGACGGGGCCGCCGGAGCCGGCAGCGGAGAGGGACACGGGTACCTCCTCGGGCGGCCCGGTCGGGCTGCCTCGGAAACCGATGATGACATGGGTTGCGCGAAATGCGCGAGACCTCTTGCGCACTTCGCGCAGTCGTGCCACCTTTTTCGGCGCGACACCTGTTCGTATCCCGCCGGCCGGACCCCCGACCGAGCCACAGCGAGAGCCGCACGAACACCACGAGCCGGTCGCCCCCGGAACGCGAGAAGGTCGACGATGACCCCAAGCCCCCATGACGCACCCCCGGACCACAGCCCCCAGTGGCGGCCCCTCGGCCGCCCCGTCCGCCGCCGCACCCTGCTGCGCCTCGGCGCGCTCGGCGGCACGGGTCTCGCCCTCGGTCCCCTCTCCGCCTGCGCAGGACCCACCGGAGCCCCCGGCCCCGGCACCCTCACCCTCGGCCTGAACCGCTCCCTGGTGAGCCTGGACAACAAGCTGAACCAGTTCGACGCCGCCGTCACCGTGCAGCGCGCCGTCCGCCAGGCCCTCACGAGCATCGGCCCCGCCATGCGCGTCCGGCTCGTCCTCGCCGACCGGTTCGCGATGACCGGGCCGACCACCTGGAGCGTGCGGCTGCGCGAGGGCGTGCGCTACTCCGACGGCAGCCCCGTCACCGTCGAGGACGTCGCCACCGCCCTGGAGATGTACGGCAAGGTCAACGGCTCCTTCCTCCTCGGCCTCTTCCCGGAGCTGCCCACCGTCGAGAAGACCGGCGAGCGCACCTTCGAGCTGCACACCGAGCGGCCGGTGCCCGTGCTCGACCGCCTCATGGCCAACATCCACATCACCCCGTCCGCCGCCAACCGCCCCGAGGAACTCCAGAGCGGCGTCGGCTCAGGACCGTACAAGGTGATCGAGGCCAACAGCGGCGCCGGTGAGTACACCCTCGCCCGCAACCCCCGCTACTGGGGCCGCCCGGCCCACGTCGAAACCGTCCGGGTGCGCTTCGTGCCCGAGGAGTCCAGCCGGGTCATCGCCCTGCGCAGCGGCGAGCTGGACGTCGTCGACACCCTCACCCCGGACTCGGCCGAGCAGCTCACCGGCCTGCCCGGCGTCACCGTCGAGGAGACCTCCGGCGTCCGCATCTGCCAGCTCTTCTACAACTTCCGCAAGCCCGACGACCACCCCCTGGCCGACGCCCGCGTACGCCGCGCCCTCACCTACGCCATCGACGGCGAGGCACTGGCCAAGGACGTCCTCACCGGCTCCGCCGAAGCCGCCGAGGGAGTCGTCCCCCTCGCCCTCGAAGGCGCGGTGCGTACCGGCGCCTACACCTACGACCCGGGCAAGGCCAAGGCGCAGCTGAAGCGACTGGGCGCCGAGGGCCTGCGGATCCGCGTCATCTGGGAGTCGGGCGAGTTCGCCGCCGACAGCTCCGTCATGGAAGCCGTCGCCGACATGTTCCGCGACATCGGCGTCCGCGCCTCCCTGCTCCAGTTCGAACCGGGCGGCGACATCCTGAAGTGGCGGCAGGGCCGCGGCGGCGACTGGGACGTCATCGGCAACGGCTTCCCCGGCACCACCGGCCAGGCCCTCACCTCCCTCCAGGGCATGTACGGCGGCACCCCCGAGCGGGAACGCACCCGCGACACCTACATGGGGTACGTCATCCCGGACATCCAGCGCCGCCTGGAGGACGCCGCCACCGAGACCGACGCCGCCGCCCGCGACCGCAAGCTGGCCGCCGCGCAGCACGCCGTCTGGAACACCTGGCCCAGCCTGTGGGCCTTCGCCCCCAAGACCCTGCTCGCCCGCCGCGAACGCGTGCACGACCTGGGCCTGCTCCAGCTCAACTCCTACGATCTGTCCGCCGTACGGCTGGAGGGCTGAGCCGTGGCCACCTATCTCGCCCGCCGCATCGGCCAGAGCCTGCTGGCCGTCTTCCTCACCCTCACCACGGTCTTCCTGCTGCTGCGCCTGGCTCCCGGCGACCCGGCCGCCGCCTACGCCGCCCCCAGCGCCACGGCCGCCGACCTCGCCCGCATCCGCGCCCAGTTCGGCCTCGACGAACCGCTCATCACCCAGTACGGGATCTTCCTGCGGGACCTGTGCACCGGGAACCTAGGCACCAGCTACTCCTTCCACTCCTCCGCGTTCCAGGTGGTCATGGACCGGCTGCCATACACCATCACCCTCGCGGTCTCGGCCATCGCTGTCACCACCGTCGTCGCCGTACCGCTCGGCGTGTGGATGGCACGGCGCGCCGACACCAAGCGGGAGCTGGGCGCCAACGTCCTGACGATCACCGGGCAGTCGATGCCGGACTTCTGGACCGGCGTGATGCTGCTGACCGTCTTCGCCGTGCTGCTCCCGGTGCTGCCCGCCTCCGGATTCACCTCGTGGAGCGGCCTGATCCTGCCCACGGTGACCGTGGCCGTCCTCCAGCTCGCCCTGATCTCCCGCCTGGTCCGCCGCGAGATGACCACCGCGCTCGCCGCCCCCTACACCACGGTCGCCCGCTCCCGCGGCGTCTCCGAACGCACCCTGACCTGGCAGTACGGCCTGCGCAACTCCGCCGTGCCGCTCGTCACCGCCCTCGGCACCCGCTTCGCGGCCCTGCTCAACGGTGTCGTGGTCGTCGAGGTCGTCTTCGGCTGGCCGGGCGTCGGCTCACTCGTCGTCCGGGCGCTGGAGACCCGCGACTACCCGCTCATCCAGGCCACCGTCCTCGTGACGGCCACCCTCGCGATCCTCGTGCAGCTCCTCGTCGACCTCGCCTACCCGCTGTTCGATCCGCGCGTACGACTCGGAAAGGCGGCCTGACCATGGCCGGTGTCATCTCCACCCCGGTCGCCGGTACCGAGCGGCCCAGCGCCGTCGGCGCCCGCGACCTCGCCCGGGCCACCGCGACCCGCCAGCGGCGCGGCTCGCGCTTCAAGATCTGGGCCGGGTCCGTGTGCACGGCCCTGGTCGTCCTGCCCGTCGCCCTCGCCGGCCTGCTGCCCCTGCCGGAGGCCAACGCCCAGGACCTCTCGGAGCGCAGGCTGCCGCCGCTCAGCGCGGGGCATCTGCTCGGCACCGACCAGCTCGGCCGCGACCTGCTGTCGCGCATCCTGCACGGCGGCCAGGTCTCCCTGTCGGTCGGCGTCCTCGCGGTCCTGGTGTCCGGGCTGATCGGCATCGTCGCCGGGGCGGCCGCGGGCTTCTTCGGCGGCTGGGTCGACGCGCTCGTCTCCCGCTTCCTGGAGGCCCAGCTCGCCCTGCCCCTGCTGATGATGCTGCTGCTCGTCGTCGCCCTCTTCGGGCCCTCCGTCACCGTCATCACCTGCGTGATCGCCGTCGCCCAGTGGCCCGAGGTGGCGCGGCTGACCCGCTCCCTCGTCCTGGTCGAGCGCGAGAAACCCTATGTCGCCGCCGCCCGCGTCCTGGGCCTGCGAGGCTGGCAGATCCTCACCCGGCACGTCGTGCCCAACGTCGTACGGCCGGTGAGCCTCGTCGTCCTGCTGCTGCTCGCCCAGGCCGTGCTGCTGGAGAGCGCGCTGAGCTTCCTCGGCGCCGGACCGCAGCGGCCCTTCGCCACCTGGGGCCGGATCATCTCCGACGGCCAGGCCTACATCACCACCTCGTGGTGGCTGGTCACCCTGCCCGGCCTGGTCATCGCCCTCCTCGTGGTCGGGGTCAATCTGCTGGGCGACGGACTGCGGGACCGCACCCGCCGCCGGAAGGGAGCCGGAGCATGAGCACCGAGACACCCCTGCTGGACGTCCGAGACCTCCAGATCGAACTCATCACCGCGCACGGCGTCGTCCGGGCCGTCGACGGCGTGACCTTCACCGTCGGCCGCGGCGAGACCGTGACCCTCATCGGCGAGTCCGGATCCGGCAAGTCGACCACCGCGATGGGCGTACTGCGCCTGCTGCCGGAGGGCCTCGCCGTGCTGTCGGGCAGCGTCCGCATCGGCGGCCGGGACGTCGTCGCCGACCCCGGCGCGGCATGCGCGGTACGCGGCCGGACGGTCTCCCTGATCCCGCAGGACCCGATGACCGCCCTCAGCCCCGTCCACACCATCGGCCGGCAGCTCGGCGAGGCGATCCGCCTGCGCCACCCCGAACTGTCCAGGGCCCAGGCCCGCGAGAAGGGCATCGAGCTGCTCGCCCAGGTGCGCATCACCCGCCCCGAGACCCGCTGGAAGTCCTACCCGCACCAGTTCTCCGGCGGCATGCTGCAACGCATCCTCATCGCCATCGCCCTGGCCGGCGACCCGGAACTGCTGGTCGCCGACGAACCCACCTCCGCCCTCGACGCGACCGTGCAGGCCAGCGTCCTGGACCTGCTGATGGAACTCCAGGAACGCACCGGCATCGGCATGCTGATGATCACCCACGACCTGGGCGTGGCCCGACTCGTCTCCGACCGCATCCACGTCATGAAGGACGGCCGCTTCGTCGAGTCCGGACCGGCCGAACGCATCGTCGACCAACCCGCCGAGCCCTACACCCGAGCCCTCCTCGCCGCAGTGCCCCGCCTGGGCGACTGGGACGAGTCCGTCGTACCGGGAGCCGCCACATGACTCTGTTGTCCGTAGAGGACCTGGTCGTCGAATACCCGACCCCGAACGGCCCCTTCCGCGCCGTCGACCAGGTCGGCTTCCAGCTCGACAAGGGCGGTTCGCTCGCGGTGGTCGGCGAGTCCGGCTGCGGCAAGTCGACCCTCGCCCGTGCCCTGGTCCGGCTGCTCACCCCACGGTCCGGCCGTATCGTCCTCGACGGCACGGACATCGCCACCCTCCCGGAGCGGCGACTGCGACCGCTCAGGCGCCGCGTCCAGATGGTCTTCCAGGACCCCTACGGCTCCCTCGACCCCCATCTGACCGCCCAGCAGATCGTGGCCGAGCCGCTGCGCCTCGGCGGAGTGTCGGACCGCGCCGAACGGGCCCGCCGTGCCGCCGAACTGCTCGACCAGGTCGGCCTGCCCCCGTCCGCCCTGGAGCGCCGCCCGGCCGACTTCTCCGGCGGCCAGCGCCAGCGCATCGGCATCGCCCGTGCCCTCGCCTCCCGGCCCGACCTGCTGGTCTGCGACGAGGCGACCTCCGCGCTCGACGTCTCCGTACAGGCCCAAGTGCTCGCACTGCTCAGGGAGTTGCAGGAGGAGACCGGCATCGCCTACCTCGTCATCGCGCACAACCTGGGCGTGGTGCGCGAGATGAGCACCGACGTGGTGGTGATGCGGGCCGGGCGCGTGGTCGAGGCCGGACGGACCGAGACCGTCCTCGCCGCCCCGTCCGACCCCTACACCCGCGCCCTGCGCCGCGCAGCCCTCGACCCGACCGCCATCCACGGCGTGAAACCCCGCCGCGTACTGGAAGGAAGCTCCTCGTGACCACCGCCCTGACCCTGCCGAACACCACCGTCCCGCTCTCGCGGCTGGTGCTCGGCACGATGACCTTCGGCGACACCGTGGACCGTTCGTCGGCGGCGTTGATGCTGGATGCCGCTTTGGATGCGGGTGTCACGGGCGTGGACACCGCGAACGGCTATGCGGGGGGTGAGAGTGAGCGGCTGCTGGGGGAGTTGCTCGCGGGCCGCCGGGAGCGGGTGGTGTTGGCGACCAAGGCGGGGATTGCGCACCCGGACCAGGGTGATCACGCGCCGTTGTCGCGGGCCGGGCTGCGGGCCGCGCTGGAGGGCAGTCTGAAGCGGCTGGGGACCGACCGTGTCGATCTGTTCTATCTGCATCAGCCGGACCGTGCGACGCCGCTGGTCGAGACTCTGGCGGCGGTGGCCGAGTTCGTGGCCGAGGGGAAGGTCGGTGCGCTGGGGGTGTCCAACTTCGCGGCCTGGCAGATCGCCGAGCTCTGTCGGGTGGCGGATGTGGTGGGGGCTCCGCGGCCGGTGGTCGCGCAGCAGTTGCACAATCTGCTGGCGCGGCGTGTGGAGGAGGAGTACGTCGAGTACGCGGCCGTGTCCGGGCTGGCCACGATGGTCTACAACCCCCTCGGCGGCGGTCTCCTCACCGGCCGGCACTCCTTCGGGCAGGCGCCGGAGGGTGGGCGTTTCGGTGATTCGAAGCTGGCCGTCATGTACCGGCAGCGGTACTGGAACGAGGACCTCTTCCGCGCTGTGGGTGACCTGACGCGTATCGCCTCGGATGCGGGGCTGGCGCTGACTGATCTGGCGCTGCGGTGGCTGCTGGACCGCCCGTCCACTGATGCGCTGCTGCTGGGCGGTTCGAGGGTGGAGCACCTGCTCGCCAACATCACGGCAGCGGCGGCGGGTCCGTTGCCGGCTGATGTCACCGCGGCCTGCGACGAGGTCGGTGCCCGGCTGCGCGGCCCGATGCCCGCATACAACCGCTGACCCCCACCACCCCGGACCGTTACGGAGAATCCTTCATGGCAACCGGCCGCACCCCAGCCGAGTTCACCGCCGCCCTGCGTGCCCGTGAGCAGCTGATCGGCTACTGGTCCCTGCTCGACTCACCCATCGCCGCCGAGCGTCTGGCCCGTCTGGGCTACGACTACCTGGCCTTCGACGCCCAGCACGGCCTCTTCGGCTACCAGGGCATGCTCCACAACCTCCTGGCCACCGACACCAAAGGCTCCACCGCCGTCGGCATCGTGCGCGTGGAGGCCAACGACCCCACCTACATCGGCAAAGCCCTCGACGCGGGCGCCACCGCCGTCATCGTCCCGTTGATCGACACCGCGCAGGACGCCGCAGACGCCATCGCCGCCGTCCGCTACCCGCCGCTCGGCCGCCGCTCCTACGGGCCGATGCGCGCCCAGCTCCGTATCGGCCCCAACCCGGCTGACACCCACGCCCAGACCGCCGTCCTGGCGATGATCGAGACGGCCGACGGCCTCGCCAACGTCGAGGAGATCTGCGCCACCGACGGCCTCGACGGCATCTACGTCGGCCCCTCCGACCTGCGCCTGGCCATCGGCGGCACCACCTCCACCGACCCCTCCGTACAAGAGGAGTTCGAACAGGCCCTGACCCGTATCAGGAAGGCAGCCGAGGCTGCGGGCATCGCGGCCGGCATCCACAACGCCGACGGCGCGAGCGCCGCACGCCGCCTCGCCGAAGGCTGGACCTACGTCTCCATCGCCGCCGACGTCGTCCACCTCCAACAGATCGCCACGACCCACCTCGACGCCGCGCGTCAGAAGGGAGAGTCCCGATGACCACCCCCGACGGCACCCTGCGTCCCCACCCCGACCAGCCCGGCCGCGCCGAGACTCATCTGGCCGCCCCCGCCGTGCAGAATCACGCCGCCAACCTGACCGTCCTGCCCAGCGGGGACCTGGGCTGCGTCTGGTTCGGCGGTACCCAGGAGGGCGTCGCCGACATCTCGGTGTGGTTCTCCCGCCTCGCCCGGGGTGCCGACACCTGGTCCCTCCCCGTGCGGCTCTCCGCCGACGACACCCGCTCCGAGCAGAACCCGCTCCTCTTCCCGGCCCCCTCGGGCGAACTCTGGCTTCTGCACACCGCCCAGCGCGCGGGCCACCAGGACACGGCCGAGGTCCGGCTGCGTGTCAGCCACGACGAGGGCGCCACCTGGGGTCCGGCCCGCGTCCTGTTCGCGGCCACCGAGCAGGGCGGCGTCTTCGTACGCCAGCCCGTCGTCCAAGTGCCGCACGGCGAGCGGTTGTTGCTCCCCGTGTTCCGCTGTGTCGCCACCCCCGGCATCGCCTGGTCAGGTGACCGGGACACCAGCTCCGTCATGATCAGCGACGACGGCGGACACACCTGGCGCGAACGCCCCGTCCCGGGCAGCACGGGCCTCGTCCACATGAACATCCGCCCGCTGCACGACGGTTCACTCCTGGCCCTCTTCCGCAGCCGTCGCGCGGACGCCGTGCACAGCAGCGTGTCGTCCGACGGCGGCGAGACCTGGAGCGAACCGCGCGCCCTGGACCTGCCGAACAACAACTCCTCGATCCAGTACACCGTGCTGGCCGACGGCAGGCTCGCCCTGGTCTACAACCACAGCAGCGCGGCGGACGCCGTCGCCCGCAGGGTCTCGCTGTACGACGAGATCGACGACGGGGGAGTGGCCGGGACACCTGCGGAAACCGCCCCCTCGGGCGACGCGTTCTGGGGCGCCCCCCGAGCCCCGCTCTCCCTGGCCCTCTCCCCGGACGACGGCCGCTCCTGGCCGCTGCGCCACGACCTCGAAACCGGCGACGGCCACTGCCTGACCAACAACTCCCGCGATGGCCTCAACCGCGAACTGTCCTACCCCTCCCTCGCCCAGACACCCGACGGCACCCTCCACATCGCCTACACCCACCACCGGCGCACCATCAAACACATCCGCCTGGACGGGGACTGGCTGAAGCGGGAATTCCCGGCCTGAACTCCGGAGACGACGGAGACCGGGCGGGGAAAAACGTTCTACGCCCGGTCACGTTATACTTGCGGCCGCTCATGGAGGCCGCCGTCGTGCCTGGTCGCACGGCCGCAACAGCGAGGGGGTGGACGCCGTTCCGGCACGCCCCGCCCGCATCCAGGACGTCGCGGCCGCCGCCGGCGTCTCGGTGTCCACGGTGTCGAACGTGCTCAACCGGCCCGAGCGGGTCACCGCGCAGACCGCCGAGCGCGTCCGTGTCGCCGTCGCCGAACTCGACTACGTCCCCCACCCGGGAGCGGCGGGCCTGCGCACCGGACACTCCTCCGCCATCGGGCTCGTGCTGCCCGACGTGACCAACTCCTTCTACGCGCGCATCGCACGCGGCGCGGCCGACGCGGCCTACGATCACGGCTACTCCCTCGTCCTCTGCCACAGCGGCGACGCCCCGGAGCGGGAGCAGGGCTACTTCAGCATGCTCGTCGAACAGCGCGCCGTGGGCGTGGTCGTCGTGCCGCTCAGCGCCGACCCGGGACGGCTGGCCCGGCTGCGCGAGCGGGGCATCCCGCTGGTCCTGGCCGACCGCGCGATGCCCGACCGGGAGGGCTGCTCGGCCTCGGTGGACGACATCGCCGGCGGCCGTATCGCCGTGGAGCATCTCCTCGACAGCGGGGCGCGCGACATCCTCGTCGTCAACGGCGAACGCGGCATACGCCAGTGCGCCGACCGGTACCAGGGCGCCCGGCAGGCCGTCCGCAGCCGGCGCGAGGCACGGCTGGACCAGGTCGTCGCCGAGCGGATGACCGTCGCGTACGGCACACAGATCGCGCGCGAGCTGGAGCACCTGCCCGACGGGGTCTTCTGCACCAACGACTTCCTCGCGGCCGGGCTGTGCCGGGGACTGACCGAGCGGGGCGTGCGCGTTCCGCAGGACGTGCAGGTGGTCGGCTACGGCGATCTCGATGTCGCGACCTTCGGGGCGACGACCCTGACGACGGTCCGGCAGCCCGTCGAGGACCTCGGCCGGGCGGCCGTGGAGATGCTGCTCGACGAGATCGAGGCCCGCGCGGACCACCTCCACGAGACCCGCGTCTTCGCCCCCGGCCTCGTCCTGCGCGACTCCACCCGGCCGCTCCCCGGCGACTAGTCGACTAGTCGCCGGAGGGCACCCGCAGCGTCACCGGCCCCAGGAGCCCCGACGACAACTGGGAGTCGAACGCCCAGGCCGTCGGTGTGGCCTCCGCGAGATACGGCGCCAGCGTCCCCCGGACCGTCACCTCCACCCGGACGGTACGCCCGGCGGCACCGCGCAACGGGAAGCGGTACGGCGCGCAGAACGCCTCACCGGCCGCCTCGCCGTCGACCGACACCTCCACACTGCCCCGCACCCGCCCGAGGTCCAGTACCGGTTCGGGCCCCGGCGGTACCTGAAGCGCACGCGCGTACGTCACGCCGCCGCTCCAACTGCCCAGCCCCAGCTCACGCCAGTCGCCGAGCGGCAGCGGCGCCGGTACGGTCCGCACGCGCACCGGCCCGCGCCAGGCGGAGCCGCCTCGCAGCACCGCCGTCGGCTCGGTGACCACCTCGACCGGCGTGGGCGCCGACAGTGGCTGGCGGAGTGTCAGTCGAGGTTCGTCCAGGGGCGATTCCGGTCCGTCCCCGATCCGCACGCTCGCGGGAAGCGCCAGCGGCAGATCGAGCGACACCGTGCCCGCCGGGACGGTGAACCGGAAGCGCTGCGGGGTCGCGTGGACGTCGTCCGTGGACCGCGACGGCCACACGGTGCCGGCGAGGACCGGCCGGCCGGTGAGCCACCCGGTGTCCGGCAGCGGGTGCGGCCGCACCGCGGCGTGGCAGTGCCGCAGCTCGCCCCGCCTGCGGTCGTCCTCGACGGTCCGCCCCCGCCACCCGCCCGTGTCGGCCTCCCAGCCGGCGCCGCTGACAAGGGCTGTCACCCCGTCCCCGGACCGCACCACCAGGTCGACGAAGACCGCGTCCCGGGCGTCGGCACTGTCGGACACGACCTCCAGGGTGTGCTCGCCCGCCCCGAGCGCCGGTTCGTGGCGGAAGAACTGCGGTACGGCGCCCCAGTCCGCCGCGTAGTACTCCACCTGTTCTTGCCGAGCCACCACCGCCCCGTCGAGCAGCACGGTGACCGCCGAGGCGGCACCCACCACGAGCACCGCCCGTGCCCCCTCGCCCGGGCCCCGCAGCCGCGCGCGGTACGTCACCCCGCCGTCCGGTCGCACCCCGTCCGGCGGGCGCATGAACCGCGGACGCGGCCCGAGCCCGCCCGGCGCGGACAGACAGAAGAAGCTGCCCAGCGGGGTGCAGTCCTCGGCCGAGATCGCCGTGGGACGGCTCTCGGCGCCTGACAGCTCGTACTCGAGCACGTTGCGGGCGCGGGCCACCGTGATCCGGGTGGACGCCACATA
Source organism: Streptomyces sp. CRCS-T-1 (assembly GCF_024442335.1). Taxonomy (NCBI): domain Bacteria; kingdom Bacillati; phylum Actinomycetota; class Actinomycetes; order Kitasatosporales; family Streptomycetaceae; genus Streptomyces; species Streptomyces sp. CRCS-T-1. The sequence continues at coordinate 7,867,313 of NZ_CP101651.1, forward strand.
CCCTTCGGCGTCCGGGTCCAGCCGCTCGCCGTTCCACCACACCCGCTTGCCGGCCTCTGCGCCGACATGCAGTTCGGCCGGCCCCCGGTGGTCCGTCTCCACGATCGCCCGGACCCGGGCGGCCGTCGCGCCGACCGGTACGGGCACACGGACGAACTCCTCGTTCACCAGCCCCTTGATGCCCAGCAGCCCGCCCGGGTCCGGGATGCCCCGGCTCGACGAGTACACGGCGACGTCCCAGCCCGCGTCCGGCGGTACGAGGGGCAGCTCGCCCGCCAGGACGCGTTCGGCGCGGTCGGCGTCCAGCGGCTCGGGCACCTCGCCGAGGGGCACCGGGGGCAGGACCCGGACCCGGTTGCCGTACGTGGCCCGGGTCCGTTCCCACACCGTGCCCTCGGTCCACTCCATGGTCCAGATCTGCGGCTCGTCCACGGACGTACCCGGGGGCAGTGCCAGATCGCCCCAGGTGTTGTCCAGGGTGGGGACCAGGCGGCCGTGCCAGCCGGCCGAGAGGTCGAGCACCCGGTCGGGCGCGGCATGTTCCGGCGCCTTCGGTGTCAGGCGGCCTTCACGCCAGACGACCAGGGCCGCGGGGGCGCCGTCCAGCGGCACCTCGATGGTCGAGACGGCGCCGTCGGCGGAGTGGGAGACGGTGACCCGCGCGGGGCAGCGTGAGCCGGTCGCCGGGTTCCAGACCTCGGCCTCGGCGACCTCGGCCCGCACGGTGACCGACGACATGCCGACGGCAAGGCCTGCCGGTGCGGCATCGGGACGCAGCGGATGCGCGCCGATCTCCGGAAAGGCCGCCGTGACCAGCGCCACCGCCTCGTTCCCCTGCCGCCTGACGAGCAGCGGCACCTCACCGGTGGCGTACCCGGCCGCATCGGCCACCGCCGCCGCACCGGCCTTCGGGTCGGGCACCCGTTCCAGCCGTGGATGGGCCAGCAGGGCCGCCACCACCGCGTCGTCTCCGGACCGGCCCGCTGCGGTCCCGGGCGGCCGTCCCACGACCACGACCCGCCCTCCCGCGTCGAGCAGTTCGGCCAGCCGCCGCGCCGTCTCCTCCTCCAGCACGCTCGCCGAGGGCAGCAGCACCGCGCGGTACGCCAGGTCCCTGATGCGCAGGGCGCCGTCGGTGGCCTTGGCGCGCTGCACCGAGTCGTCGTCCACGACGTCGAAGGAGATCCCGTGCCGGTCCAGGCTGCCGATGTGCGGGGCGAGCCAGTTGTTGGTGCCGCACAGGTCCAGGTAGTGGCGCTGAGTCTCGTCGGCGTCGGCATGACCGTCGCCCAGCCGGCCGTCACCGAAGTGCTGGACCTGCGCGTCCAGCGGGATCAGCGCCTGCATGGTCGCGGTCGGGTGCAGGACCGCCACGTCGGCCGCGTAGCCGCCCCAGGACATGATCGAGCAGATCCGGGCCACGGCCCGGGAGAACGCCGGGTACTGCTTCCAGTAGGGCTGGCGCCAGTCGGTGGACGGCGGCGCCCACTCGAACCAGCCGCCCGCCGTGCCGAAGTAACTGGCGTGCGGGTTGTACAGGTTGGCGCCGCTGCGCAGGAACGGCAGCAGCCAGTGGTAGGTGTCCTCCAGCGTGCCGCCCCAGCCGGAGGAGTGGAAGGCCTCGATCCACACCCGCTCATGGCCGTAGAGGTGGGCCATGGAGGAGTGCACCTTGGCGTCACCGTGATGGTCGCTGCCGGCGGCGCTGTACCAGCGGTGGGTCCGGAAGTAGTCGGTGTAGATCTGCGTCGACTGCGCCGGGTAGCCCGCGCGGGCGGGGTGGCTCTGGTCGCTGCCGAGCAGCAGGCCGCGCTCGCGGTGCCAGTCGGAGAGCGGCCGGAACAGGGCCTCTTCGGTGAGTTCCGCGCGGACCGCGTAGTAGTCGGCGCGGATCTCTCCGTCCGGCACGGTGGCGTTCGTCCCGAACAGCGCCGGCAGGTGGTCGAGCAGGTCGTAGCCGCGCCGGGTGCGGAACTCGTCGGCGAAGCGGTGGCTCCACGCGTTCGTGCCCGGCAGTTCGTCCTGGAAGCTGCCCGCGATGACGGTGCCCAGGTAGTCGGGCACACGACGGTCGTACTCGTGGTGGACGGTGTCCATCAACAGGCCCACGGCGTGCGGGTCGAGGTAGTCGAACGCCGTGGGGACGGTGGTGACGAGCCGTACCTCGGTTCCGTCGGCGGCGGCGATACCTGTAGTGCCGCCCGGGCCGTCCGTGGCCAGATCGAGGCGGCGGCCCTGCCGTGTGTAGGCGGCCAGCGGGGTCTCGGCATCGCCGACGGCGACCGTGCCCTGGGTGACCGTGAGGTCGTGGCAGCGCAGGGAGAGGCCGGCCGCCTCGGGGTGACGCTGTGTCACACCGCCCTGCACATTGGCGCCGGAGAACCCGATCTGGTCGTAGAACCACAGGCGCGTGCCCAGTTCGGCGGCGATCTCGCAGGCGTCGGTGAAGCGCGCCCACCACTCCTCGCCGAACCACGCCGGATCGTCGGCCCGGGCAGCGAACGTCGGACCGGCCGGGGCCAGGTTGATCACGACGAGGTTGTGGACACCGCCCTGCGCGAACGCCCGTAGCTGCCATGCCAGGCGCTCCCGGGTGACCTTCGTGCCGGACCACCACCACAGGGGAGTGGGGCCGAAGTCGCGGGGCGGGTCGTCGAACAGGCGCCGGAGCGCGGGGGAGATCACGGACGCGGTCCTTCCCCTGAAACGTTTTTAGGCCACTTTCACCGTAGGGGACCTGGCACGGTGACGCCATACCGCGCACCGTGGCGGCGCGGCCGACGTCCTGTCACGCATTCGCGCGCGACATCTTGTTGCAACGTTTTTCTCGCCCTATATTCGCTGCGACCAGGCCCTCGGAACCGCGATGTCACCAGACGACGGAGTCGCATCATGGCCGGTACCCGCCCCATCCCGAAACAGCTCTGGAAGGCCGCCGCCCTGTCGGGCATGGCCTCCTATCTCGATGCCGGGCTGATCGTCAGCATCTCCGTCAACCTGGCCATCTACCGCGACAGTTACGACATGGGCGTGTGGATGGCCGGTGCGATCAGCGCGATCGTCACCGGCTGCATCGCCGTCGGGTCCCTGGTCGGCGGACGGCTCGCCGACCTCTTCGGGCGCCGCCGCGTCTACAACTGGGACATCTTCTGCTTCGCCCTCGGCGCGATCGTCATCACGCTGGCGCCGGACGACATCACGCTGCTGATCGGAGTTCTGGTCGCGGGGCTCGCGGCCGGCGCCGATCTGCCGACGTCCCTGGCCGTGGTCTCGGACGCCGCGCCCTCCTGGGCCCGGGGCAGGCTCGTCGCCTTCACCCAGGTCATGTGGATGCTGGGCATCGCCGTCGCCATCTTCCTCGGCTTCGTCCTGTCCACCACCGGCATGACCGGGGCCCGGCTCATCACAGGGCAACTGGCCGTCGCCGCCCTCGTCACCTGGGCCTTCCGCTCCCGTCTGAAGCTGTCCGACGAGCCGTCGGAGACCGAAGCGGAGGCCGCCCCGCGGGGTGTCTCCCTGAAGAACGTCTGGACGCGCGCCGCTCTGCTCCCGATGGCCGCGACCTTCGTCTTCTATGTCACCTGGGGCCTCGGGGCCAACACCTTCGGCCAGTTCGGCACCTATCTGCTCGTCACCGTCAGCGACGCCTCACAGAGCCTGGCCACCGGGATCAACCTGGCCTTCATCCCGATCGGAGTGCTGCTGACCATCGCCTTCGTCCGGGTCGCCGACACCCCGTGGCGCGACCGGCTGTTCCGCGTGGCCGCTGTGGTGCAGATCCTCGCCTTCGTCATCGCGTCCCTGACCGCGGGCGCGCTCGTCGGCATGCTCGTCTTCTTCGTCCTCTACCAGTTCTCCCACCCCTTCGCCGGAGAGGCGAACTACAAGGTGTGGTCGCAGCTCACGCTGCCGGCGGACACCCGGGGCACCACCCAGGGCCTGACCTACGCCGTGTCGCGGGGGGTCTTCGCGGTCGCCGCGTTCTTCACCCCCGCCCTCGCCGACTACAGCCCGACCGTCCTGCTCTGGACGATCACCGCCTGTATGACGGTGGCGGCGTTCGCGGGCGTGTTCATCATCCGCGTCCTGGTGCCGCGTTCCTCCGGTGCGGTGCGCGACAGAGCGGACCTGCGCGTCCCCAGCACCTGAGCCGCAGCAGACCTGACAAGGAGCCCCGACCATGGCAACGACCGCCGACCGTACGGCCGTAGGGACCGCCGCCGCCCTGCACGACCTGCTTCCGCCGGTCGCCCGGCGCCGCACCCGGATCGGGCTGGTCGCCGGCGGACTGGGCACCTACTGGCCGCAGTTCCCCGGGCTCCTCCCGCAGCTCAAGGAGTCGGCCGGCTATGTCGCCGAGCGCTTCCGAGGGATGGACGCGGAGGTGACCGACGCCGGATTCGTCTCCGACGCGCAGGAGGGCGCGCGGGCCGCCGAGCTGTTGCGCCGGGCCGACTGCGATCTGATCGTGCTGTTCCTGACGACGTATCTGACCTCCTCGATGGTGCTGCCGATCGCCCGGCGTTCGCACACCCCCGTCCTGGTTATCGACCTTCAGCCGACCGAGCGGATGAACCACGCCACCTTCGACACCGGTGACTGGCTGGCCTACTGCGCCCAGTGCTCCGTCCCCGAGGTCGGCAACGTCTTCCGGCGCGCCGGCATCCCCTTCCGGTCGGTCTCGGGATGGCTGCGCCAGGAATCCGCGTGGCGGCGCATCGAGCAGTGGATCCGGGCCGCGCACATCCGCGCCGCGCTCCGGCACGCCCGGCACGGCCTCATGGGGCACGTCTACCCCGGCATGCTCGACGTCCAGACCGATCCGACGCTGCTGGCGACCACGTTCGGCTCGCATGTGGAGGTGCTGGAGTTCGACGACCTGCGGCACCGGGTGGAGCGCGTGACCGACGCGGAGTCCCGGGAGCGCATGGCGCTCGCCCGGCAGGTCTTCACCCTCGATGACAGCGTGGTGGACGAGGACTTCGCCTGGGGCGCGACCGTGTCGGTCGCACTGGACCGCCTCGTCGAGGACTTCGGGCTCGACACCCTCGCCTACTACCACCGCGGCCTCGACGGCGAACTGCACGAGCGGCTCGGCGCCGGCATGATCCTGGGCGCCTCCCTGCTCACCGCCCGGGGCGTCCCCGCGGCCGGCGAGTACGAGCTGCGCACCAGCGTCGCCCAGCTCGCCTCCCAGCGCATCGGCGCCGGTGGCTCCTTCACCGAGATCCAGGCCCTCGACTTCGAGGACGGTGTCGTGGAGATGGGCCACGACGGGCCCGCCCACCTCGCCGTCAGCGCCCGCGACCCGCTGCTGCGCGGACTCGGCGTCTACCACGGCAAACGCGGCTGGGGCGTGAGCGTCGAGTTCGACGTCCGGCACGGTCCCGTCACCCTGCTCGGCCTCGGCCAGGACGCCGATGGCAGCCTGTCCTTCATCACCTCCGAGGGCGCCGTCGTCCCCGGACCGCTGCTGGAGATCGGCAACACCACCAGCCGCGTCGACTTCGGCCGTGACCCGGGCGAATGGGTGGACGCGTGGAGCGCCACGGGCGTCGGCCACCACTGGTCCCTCGCCCTCGGCCACCACGCGGCCGACTTCCGGGCGGCGGCGAGCCTGCTGGGCATCGAGCACCGGGGCGTATGACGGGCGGATGGGTGTCGTCCCCGCCCGGAGATGGGTGCGGGCACCGATGGTGACGCCATCGTTGCGCGTGTGAGGCTGGCAGCGTCGCCGAGGCTTTCGTGCCGGTTGTCATGGCCGCGGCCTCGGTCTGCGCCGAGAGGCGGACGACGCTGCCCGTTCAGAGCCCCTTCGAAGGAGGAGCCCCTATCCATCCCCGCAAGGTGAAACGATCCGCCTACCGCGCTCCCACGAAGGCGGTGACCCGTGGGACACGCTGACAGCCTCCTCGCCATGGGCGGTGCCTTCCTGGCCGCCGCGTTCCTCGCCCGCCTCGGCGGCAGGATCGGACTCCCGACGATCCCGCTGTTCATGCTCGCGGGCATCCTGCTCGGCCCGCACACCCCGGGCCTGGTCATCGTCGAGGACGCACACGACTTCGAGATGCTCTCCGCGCTCGGACTGGTGCTGCTGCTGTTCTACCTGGGCCTTGAGTTCCACCTCGACGACCTCAAGAGCGGCGGCCGGCGTCTGCTGACCGCGGGCGGGATCTATCTGCTGCTCAACGTCGGCGCGGGTCTGGCCTTCGGGTTCGCCCTGGGCTGGGGCGTCCGGGAGGCGCTGGTGCTCGCCGGTGTCCTCGGCATCTCCTCGTCCGCCATCGTCACCAAGATCCTCATCGACCTGGGCCGCATCGGCCGCCCGGAGACCCGTCTCATCCTGGGCGTCATCGTCGTCGAGGACATCTTCCTCGCGCTGTACCTCGCCGCGCTCCAGCCGGTCATCAGCGGCGCCCAGGGCGTCGGAGACATGGTCCTCCAGGGCGGCAAGGCCTTCGGCTTCCTGCTGGTCCTGGCCGCCGCGGCCCGCTACGGCACGAAGCTCGCCGGGCGCCTGATCGCGACCCGTGACAGCGAACTGCTCGTCATCACCTTCCTCGGCGCGGCCGTTCTCGTGGCGGGGGTCGCCGAGGTCCTCGGAGTCGCCGACGCCATCGGCGCGTTCATGGTCGGCCTGATCCTGGCCGGCACCTCCTCCGGCCCGCGCATCCGGGAACTGGTGCATCCGCTGCGCGACGCCTTCGCGGCGATCTTCTTCTTCGCCTTCGGCCTCTCCATCGACCCCGGCGACATCCTGTCCGTCGTCGGCCCGGTCGCCGCGGCGGCCGCGCTGACCGTCGTCATGAACATCGTCGCCGGGCTCCTCGTCGCCCGCGTGTACGGCTACGGCGCCGAGCCCGCCGCCGAGATCGCCACCACCCTCGTCGCCCGCGGGGAGTTCGCGCTGATCCTGGCCGCCATGGCCGCCAGCGCCGGACTCGACAACCGCCTCGCCCCGTTCATCGCCGGATACGTCCTCGTCCTCGCGGTCCTCGGCCCCATCGCCGCCGGCCGCTCCTCCGTGCTGGCCCGTGCGCTCCGGTCCGCCCAGGACCTGATGCCGGGCCGCGGGGGACCGTCGTACGACGACGCCGGCTCAGGCGCGGCGGACGGCACCAGGACCCGACCCGAGGCCGACAGCGCGCTGTCCGAGCCTCGGCCTGCCGAGACGGCCGAGCGCTAGGCGGGGTCCGCACGGTCCCGCCTGCCCCATGACGCCTGGCACGCGCTGCCGCCCGACCGGTCGAACGAAGGGACTGCCCGGCCCCGGCTTGGCTACAGCCGGCCCAGGCGCTCTACGGCTCGATCAGCCCCACACGGATGGCATAGCGCGTCAGCTCCAGACGGTCCTTCAGGCCGAGCTTCTGGAGCAGGTTGGCGCGGTGGCGCTCCACCGTCTTCGGGCTGATGACCAGCAGCTCGGCGATCTGCTGCGAGGTGTGGCCCTCGGCGACGAGCTTGAGGATCTCCTCCTCACGGTCCGTGATGGCCCGGGAGGGCGGTGCGCCGCCCTCCCGGACGCGGTCGAGGTAGTCGCGGACGAGCGCGTCGACGGCCCCCGGATACAGGAAGGGCTCGCCCCGCATGGTGGCCCGGCACGCCTCGACCAGATCGCGGTCCGCCACGGACTTGAGCACATAGCCCGAGGCACCGGCACCGAGCGCCTCGAAGAAGAATTGCTCGTTGTCGTACATGGTCAGGATGAGGATCCGCGTCTCAGGGCAGCTCCGGGACAGCTCCCGGGCGGCCTGCAGCCCCGTCAGGCGGGGCATGGCGATGTCGAGTACGGCGAGATCGGGCTGGTGCTCGCGGGCCCGGGCGACGGCCTCGGCACCGTCGTCCGCCTCGGCGACCACGGTGAGATCGGGCTCGGCGTCCAGGATCAGCCGGACACCCCGCCGCACCAGGGCGTGGTCGTCGGCGAGCAGGATGCGCGTGGGGGAGTCGGTCATGATCGGCCGTTCCGGTCGGGGTCGCGTACGGGCACGGGGACGGTCAGGCGCACCTCGGTGCCCTTGTCCGGGCCGGGGCCCAGGCTGAGGTCGGCGCCGACGAGCAGGGCACGTTCCCGCATGCCGCGGATCCCGGCCCCCTCCGGCGCGTCGCCGGTGCCCCGTCCGTCGTCACGGACGCACAGCAGCACGCCCGTGGCGGTCCGCCGCAGCGCGATCTCGGCGCGCCGGGCCTCCGCGTGCCGGGCCACATTGGTGAGCCCCTCCTGCGCCACCCGGTAGAGGACGAGTTCCGCCTCCGGGCCCAGCGGCGGCAGATCCGCGTCCAGACGGTGCCGTACGGACAGACAGGGCCCGCCGAAGTCGGTGGCGAGGGACTTCAGCGCACTCGCCAGACCGAGTTCGTCCAGCACACCGGGGCGCAGCCGGCGGGCGATACGACGGATCTCGTCCAGACCGGCCCGGGTGGTCTCCTGCACCTGGCGCAGCTCCTCCAGCAGATCGGGCGGGGCATGACCGGCCACCCGCTTCAGTTCGAGCAGCACGGCCGTGAGGGTCTGACCGACCTCGTCGTGCAGCTCCTGTGCGATACGGCGCCGCTCGGCCTCCTGGGCGGACAGGACCCGGGCGCTGCTCGTGGCCCGCTCGTCCTCCAGCCGGTCGAGCATGGTGTTGAAGGTCGTGATCAGCTCGGCGACCTCCGCCTGGCCGCCGACCGCCGGACGCCGTCCCGGCCGCAGCAGGTCGGTCGTCGTCATGGCACGCGTCAGGCGCTGGAGCGGGGCGAGTCCGACCCGCAGCAGCAGGGCGTTGGCGACGAGCATCGCGGCCAGTCCCACCGTCAGCACCGCGGCCTCGGTGAGCAGCACCGGCGTGGAGACGGTCACGGGCCCCAGCAGCAGCGCGGTCGCCGTGATCAGCACGAGGGCGTTCAGCAGGAAGATCCGCCAGAACAAGGGCACCGCGTACCGCCTCCACCGACCTGTCAGCCTCCGTCATCCCTCCAGCGTGTGCGCTGCCCGGCCCCGCCGCCATCCGTGACACCACCCATCCTCGAGGCGAACACCGGCCTTCCGACACGGCGTTCGTACAGGGCGGCCACCGGGAAGGATGAGGGTGGGGCCCGATGGCGGAGGCCGCTGGAGGGGGGAGAAGCTGAAGCCCTGGTGAGACCGGCCGCGCGGCGCGTCGGCGGGCCGTCTCCCTCCGCACCGTCACGTGGCCCGACACCCCCAGGATTCGCCATGGCCTCGGCCGTGCCCTGCCTCGAAGCGCTGTCGGGTTCCGGGAAGGAGAAGCCGTGCCCCAGTCCGGAGACGAACGTCTCGTCGACCTCGAAGCGCGACTCGAGCGGGAAGACCCCAGATTCGCCCGGGCCCTGCGATCCGGCCGACCGGCCCCGCCCCGGGAGTACCGGCGTACCGGAGCCTGGTGGGCGCTGGCACTCGGTGTGGCCGTCCTGGGCTGTGGCATCGCCCTGGCCCAGGGGCTGCTCATCGCGGCCGGGCTGGTCGTGGTCGGCATGTCGGCCCAGCTGGTCGACCCGGACCCGAGCCGCCTGGGACGTCAGGGCCCGAGAAGGCGGTGACGCCACGCTGAGGGGCATGGCCGCCGCGCCCACGGGTGGGACGGCGGCCGCGCGGGCTACGCCCCGGTCCACTTCCGCAGCAGCGCCTCCCGCTCCTCGCGCGAGGGAGTGCCCTCGGCCGCGTGCTCACGGCCCCACGCGAGGAGATCGCCGATCTCGGCACCGCCGTCGGCGAGCCGCCGGAGGAGGGTGGTGGACAGGTCGTACTCGGAGGGCAGATAGATCCCGCCGGTGACGGCCGCGAGCACATCGACCAGGACACTCTCCTCGGCCGTCGCCACCTCCACCTCGAAGGCGGGCGGCAGCTGGCCGTCCCCCGTGACCATGACGGACGCGGCGTCGAAGGCCATGGACGCCAGCCTGCGCACCCCGGAGCGTACGGCCACGTGGCGCGTCTCGATCCGGACCACCTCGTCCCAGGTCCAGAACCTGCCCCGACCGGCCCCGGGCGCCTCGACACCGTCCTCGGACAGCCGTACACCGGAGGCCGCTCCCGTGGGCTCGGCCCCCACGTACACCGCGTCCTCGCCGATCCAGAACAGGCCGACCATGGCCATGAGCGCCTCCCGTGACGGTCCGGGGAGAGCGTTCCTCGCCCCGTTTCGCCGGAGGAGACGGGCCTGAGGGGCGAGAGGTTGCGATCTTCGCGGTGACCGCCCCGATGCCGCCGGAAGAGTGCGGCCGTAACCCATGTGATCGTCCTGGATGGTGGGGCCGCCCGGCATGACTGACGGTGGTTCACGTCGAGGCCGGGTCTCCTGAGCTGGCGAGGCGTCAGCTGCCCGGCCCGCGACGGAAGGACTACCGATGCGCTCTGCCCGCATTCTTCTCGCGACGGCAACCGCCACGGCGGCCCTCGTGATCGCCGCACCCACCGCCTGTGCCGAGGCCATGGGCGACCGCGACCACGACACCACTTCCTACAGCAAGGAGCACCACAAGGACGGCAAGCACCACGAGCCGCGCGGCGGGGTACACACGGGTGGCGGAGCGCTGGCCGCCGTGAACGCCGACGACGACTGGGACAACCCCAAGCACGACCCGGACACCTACAAGGACGGCGAGCGCGGCGAGGACCCCTGGGGCGACAAGCACGACGACCCCTACGGCGACAAGCGCGACAAGGACTGGGACAAGCGCGACGAGCACGGCAAGGACTGGGGCGACAAGCACGACGAGAACGGCAAGCACGACGAGCACGGCAGGCACGACGAGCACGGCAAGCACGACAAGCCGCGCGGCGGCGTCCACACCGGTGGCGGCGCGCTCGCCTCGCCGGGTGTCACCGCGGGCGGCCTCGCCGTGCTGGCGGTGGCCGGCACCGGGCTGTACGCGCTGCGACGCCAGCGGGCCTCGCGGGGCACGGCATGACCGATGCCTGACCACATAGCCGCCGTGGCCGCCGCACGTGCCCCTCACGTCGCGGCGGCCCGGCTCGTCGTCCACGCGTGTCGTGCCCGCTGCCCCGCCCGATGCGCTGCCGTGCCCGAATGAGGTGGTCCCCGATGGCAGCCAGCACTCCCACCCCTGCCGATTCAGGCTCCGAGCCGCAGAAGTCGAGGCGGCGATTCCGCACCGCCGTGACGGCCTTCTGGGCCGTGGCCGCCCTGGTCCTGACCCTGTGCCTGGTCGGCGGCGGCGACGAGTCGTCCGACACCTCTGGCCCGCCGCACGCCCCACCGGCCGTCTCGGCGGCCGCCCCGTCCACGTCCGCCGGACCCCACCGGGCCGGCTCGTCCAAGGCCCGACCACATCTGCCCCGGTCCAGGCCGGTCCGCCTCCTCATCCCCAAGATCGCGGTCGACGCGCCCTTCACCGCCCTCGCCATCGACCGTTCGGGTCAGCTCGCGCCCCCGCCGCCCGACGAGACCAACCTCGTCGGCTGGTACGCCAAGGGCCACTCACCCGGGGAGACCGGCACCGCGATCATCGCCGGCCACGTGGACACCGCGACGTCCCTGGCCGTGTTCGCCCGGCTCAGCGAACTGCGCAAGGGGGACCGGTTCCATGTGACGCGAGCCGACGGCCGCCGGGCCACCTTCGTGGTCGACGGAGCACAGTCCTTCGAGAAGGACGAGTTCCCCGACGAGCGCGTCTACGGCGACACACCTGATGCCCAGGTCCGGCTCATCACCTGCTCCGGCACCTACGACCGCAAGGCCCGCGACTACACCGAGAACCTGGTGGTGTTCGCCCACCTCGTCTGACTTCCGGGACCACGGCCTGACTTGGTGTTTTACAGTTGCTGCCACGATTTCAGGCGACTGTGGGACCTGCGAGGTAGACGCGAGACATGACGACCGAAACGTTTGAGTTCCAGGTAGAGGCCCGTCAGCTGCTCCAGCTGATGATCCACTCGGTCTACTCGAACAAGGATGTCTTCCTGAGGGAGCTCGTCTCCAACGCCTCCGACGCGCTCGACAAGCTGCGTCTGGAGAAGCTGCGGGACGACTCGCTCGACGCCGACGTGTCGGATCTGCACATCCGGATCGACGTCGACAAGGACGCCCGCACCCTCACGGTGCGGGACAACGGCATCGGGATGTCGTACGACGAGGTCGGGAAGCTCATCGGCACCATCGCCAACTCGGGCACGGCCACCTTCCTCCAGGAACTGAAGGAGGCCAAGGACGCGGCCGGGGCCGAGGGGCTCATCGGCCAGTTCGGCGTCGGCTTCTACTCCGGCTTCATGGCGGCGGACGAGGTGACGCTGGTGAGCCGCCGGGCCGGCGAGAGCCAGGGCACCCGCTGGACGTCGCGCGGTGAGGCCACGTACACGCTGGAGAAGGTCGACGACGCGCCGCAGGGCACGTCCGTCATCCTCCACCTCAAGCCCGCCGACCCCGAGAACCAGCTCCATGACTACACCTCCCCGTGGCAGATCAAGGACATCGTCAAGCGGTACTCGGACTTCATCACCTGGCCGATCCGGATGGTCCCGGAGCAGGCCGACGGCGAGGACACGCCCGAGCCCGAGACGCTGAACTCCATGAAGGCCCTGTGGGCGCGCTCGCGCGACGAGGTGTCCGACGACGAGTACCACGAGCTGTACAAGCACATCAGCCACGACTGGCGCGAGCCGCTGGAGACGATCCGCCTCCAGGCGGAGGGCACCTTCGAGTACCAGGCCCTGCTCTTCGTCCCCGCGCACGCCCCGCACGACCTGTTCACGCGGGACTTCAAGCGCGGCATCCAGCTCTATGTGAAGCGCGTCTTCATCATGGACGACTGCGAGGAGCTGCTGCCGCCGTACCTGCGCTTCGTCAAGGGCGTCGTCGACGCGGCGGACCTCTCGCTCAACGTCTCCCGCGAGATCCTCCAGCAGGACCGGCACATCCGGATGATGCGGCGCCGGCTGACCAAGAAGGTCCTCTCCACGGTCAAGGACTTCATGACCAAGGACGCCGACCGCTACGCCACGTTCTGGCGCGAGTTCGGCACCGTCCTCAAGGAGGGCCTGGTCACCGACTCCGAGAACCGCGACGCCGTCCTCGCCGTCTCCTCGTTCGCGACCACGCACACCGACGACGAGCCGACCACGCTGGCCGGGTACGTGGAGCGGATGAAGGACGGCCAGGACGACATCTACTACCTCACCGGCGAGTCCCGGCAGAGCATCGAGAACTCCCCGCACATGGAGGCGTTCCGCGCCAAGGGCATCGAGGTCCTGCTGCTCACCGACGCCGTCGACGAGGTGTGGGTGGACGCCGTCGGCGAGTACGAGGGCAAGCGGCTGCGGTCCGTCGCCAAGGGCGAGATCGACCTGGACGCCCAGGGGGACGAGAAGGCCGACGAGGACCGGGAGAAGCAGGCCGAGGACTTCGCCGGGCTGCTCGGCTGGATGCGGGAGCAGCTGGGCGAGGACATCAAGGAGGTGCGCCTGTCGGCGCGGCTCACCGTCTCTCCCGCCTGTGTCGTCTCGGACGCGCACGATCTGACCCCGGCTCTGGAGAACATGTACCGGGCGATGGGCCAGGAGGTGCCGCGCGCCCAGCGGATCCTCGAGCTCAACCCCGGCCACCAGCTCGTGAAGGGCCTGAACCAGGCGTACAAGGAGCGCGAGGACCGCTCGGGTCTCGTCGAGTCCGCCGAGCTGCTGCACACGCTGGCGGTGCTCGCCGAGGGCGGCCAGCCCAAGGACCCGGCCCGTTTCGTCAAGCTGGTGGCGGACCGCCTGGAGCGCACGCTGTAGCCCCGGGACGGGTCACGGGACGGATCAGGGGTGGTCCGGGGTGCCCGCCGCTCGCGCCCCGGGCGGAGTCGTGCCGGTGCCGCCCGGCGGGACGATCTCGCCCTGGACCACCCGCGGCGCGGTGCCCGTCCCGGCCTCCTCGTCCTTCGCGGCGCGTGCCTCGGCCTTGAGGATGCGCGCCGACTTGCCGGCCGAGCGGGCGAGTTCGGGGAGCTTCTTCGCTCCGATCACAGCTATGACGACGATGAGGAGGATCGCGAACTCGCTCAGTCCGAACATGGTGTCCTGTCCTTTCCCGCCCGGGCCGGGCACGGCGCGAGCGTATCGGGCGGGGAGGACGGCGTCATCGCCGCCTCGGGTCGCAGGGCCTGCTGCCCGCGCAGGTGGGGCAGCACGCCGAGGTCGAGCAGCGCCTGCTGCCAGGCCAGCCGGGCGTGCTCCACGCGGCCGGCCGTCGGTGCGCCGCGTCGGCCCAGGGCCGTGCGCAGCAGCGCGGCCAGGGCGAGGAGGCCGGTGAGGGCCGCGACGAGTGCCAGGGTCCAGCCGGCCGCGAGGAGCGATCCGGGCAACGGCCCCGGGGCGGCGGCCACTTGGAGCAGTCCGCCGAGCAGGAGCAGCACCCCGGCGGACGTGGCCGCCACGAGCGGGGTGAGCACCGCGAGGGCCGGCAGCAGGCTGCCGGTGTCGCGTGAGCCCCGCGCCTCGTGCCGGGCCGCGTTCCGTACGGCGAGATAGGCGCGGTACGGCTCACCGGCGGCCGCCGCGATGTCGTCGGCGTGGGCCAGTGCGTGGGCGCGCAGGCGCGCGGCCGTCCGGCCGGTCGGGTCGGCGTCGAGAGCGCCGCGGATGTCCGCGGTGTTCAGGGCCAGGTGCAGTACCGCTTCGAAATCCGCGCGGTCCTCGGGGCGGAGGCGGGGCGATTCGGCCACAGGGTCTCCCGGTCGGTTGCTGATGCGGCCACCGGGCCCCGCCCTACGCTGGCGGGGCCCGGCGGAACGGGTAGGTCCCTGTCAGACACTGACGCCGAAGTCGGAGGCGATACCGGCCAGCCCGGAGGCGTATCCCTGGCCCACGGCGCGGAACTTCCACTCCTCGCCGTTCCGGTAGAGCTCGCCGAAGACCATCGCCGTCTCGGTGGAGGCGTCCTCGGACAGGTCGTAGCGGGCGATCTCCTGGCCGCCGGCCTGGTTGACGACCCGGATGAACGCGTTGCGGACCTGTCCGAAGCTCTGGCCGCGGTTCTCGGCGTCGTGGATGGACACCGGGAACACGATCCTGTCGATCTCGGCGGGCACGGCGGCGAGGTTCACCTTCACGGTCTCGTCGTCGCCCTCGCCCTCGCCGGTGAGGTTGTCGCCGGTGTGCTCGACCGAGCCGTCCGGGCTCTTCAGGTTGTTGTAGAAGACGAAGTGCTGGTCGGAGGGGACCTTGCCGGAGGCCTCCAGGAGCAGGGCGGAGGCGTCCAGGTCGTAGTCCGTGCCGGTGGTCGTACGGACGTCCCAGCCCAGGCCGACCAGGACGGCGGTGAGGCCCGGCGCCTCCTTGCTGAGCGAGACGTTGCCGCCCTTGGACAGGGAAACTCCCACGGGTACTCCTTCGTGACGTGTGCGTTCTGGTTCTCGACGGGTGCGTTCTGGTTCTCGACGGGTGCGTTCCGCGCCCGGGAAGAACCCGGAACTAAAATCTACAACACTGTAGAAGGTGCGGGGGCCGGTCCCGCGGATCTATACGATGTCGGCACGGGCAACGCAGGGCGGTGGAAGGGAGGCAGGGCGGTGACGGATCCCCGACAGCGACCCCGGCGGGGGCAGGGCGAGCTGGAGGCGCTGGTGCTGGAGGCGCTGCGGGCGGCGGACGGTCCGGCGACGGCCGGCTGGGTGCAGGAACGCCTCGGCGGTGACCTCGCGTACACGACGGTGATCACGATCCTGACCCGGCTGCTGGGCAAGGGCGCGGTCACCCGGGAGCGGGTCGGCCGGTCCTTCGTCTGGACCCCTGCCTCGGACCAGGCGGGCCTGGCCGCGCGGAAGATGCGCAAGGTGCTGGACGCCGAGAGCGACCGCGAGGCCGTGCTGGCCAGCTTCCTCACCGGCCTCGGCCCGGACGACGAACGGCTGCTGCGTGACCTGCTGGATCAGGCACATGGCGAAGGGGAAGACTGAAGCCTCATGGGGGTCTTCGTCTTTATGCCACTGGTCCTGCCGCTCACGGCATGGCCGGTCGCCCGCCTCGCCGAACAACATCTGCACCCGCGCACCGCGACCCGGCTGCTGACCGTGATGGCCGCGGTGCTCGCGCTGTGCAGCACCGTGTGCCTGGGCCTGGTCATGGTGGTCGGCACCGCCCAGCTCCCCGGCAACCCGCTGCCCGACGGCTGGTCGGACCCCGAGGTCCGGGCGGCGGTGCCGTACGACGAGATCGTCGGCAAGGCCGCGATTCCCGCGCTGTGCGCGGTACTCGTCGCCTGCGGCCGCACCCTGTGGCGGCACGCCCGCGTACGCAGCCGGGCCCACCGCGCACTGGCCGGACTGCCGGACACGGAGGTGGCCGTCCTGCCGGACGCCGTGCCGTACGCGTACGCGCTGCCAGGCGCGACGCGGGTCGGCGCCGGGCGTCGGGCCGGTGGTGTCCTGCGCGGCGGCCTTCGCCGTCACCGCGGTGATGCTCCGGGTGCAGGCGTCGGCAGTCGCCGGGGCGCCGGTGCCGCTCGTGGTGATGCCAGTCGTCCTGCCCGTGGCCCGCGTGCGGGGCGTGTCGTGGTGACCACCGGCATGCTGGACCGGCTGCGGTCGGCCGAGCGCCGGGCCCTGTTCGCCCATGAGCGGGCCCACCTCGCCGCCCGGCACGACCGGTTCCTGCTCACCGTGCAGCTCGCCGCCCGGGCCAACCCGTTCCTGCGGCCCCTGCGCACGGCCGTGGCCTATACGGCCGAGCGCTGGGCCGACGAGGAAGCGGCCCGGGCGATCGGCAGCCGCCGCACCGTGGCCCGGGCCATCGGGACGGCCGCCCTCGTCTCCCGGGGCACCCCGGCCCCCACACTCGCAGGACTCGCCGCCCCCGGCCCGGTCCCACGCCGGGTGGCGGCCCTCCTCGGCCCCGCACCCGCCGTCCGCACCTGGCCCTCGGTCTTCACCTCGGTCGGCCTCGCGGCCTGGGGCGCGGCCGCGGGAACGGCGGTGTCGGCGATGTCGTCCGCGAACTCCGCCGTCACGATGGTGCTCATCCTGCACGCGGCGACGCCTTTGTGAGACCCACGGGGGGATCGCCCAGGTGGGTCCCCTCGGGGGGCCTCGACTGTGCGGTCCGAGGCCTGAGGGTCGGGCTTCTGTCTGCCCGCCGGACGCGTGCCCGGGAGTCGGCAGCCCGGGGCATCGCGTCCTGCACGGGCACCGGGCTGGTCCGACCAGCCCGACCAGCCCGACCAGCCCGGCCTCAGCCCTCCTCTTCCTCCTCGCCCTCGAAGAAGTCCCCGACCTCGTCGACGACTTCGCTGGCGACCATGCCGCCGGCGACGCCGACGGCGAGTCCGGCCGCGCCCGCGGCGACGGCCGTTCCCACGCCGGGGCCTGAGCGGTGGCCGTCGTGATGATCCCCGTGACCGTGACCGTGGCCGGCGGGGGCGAACGCGGTGGGGGAGCCGAAGCCCACCGGGGAGCCGTACGACGCCCGGTGCTCGACGAGTTGCTGGATCCAGCCGTCGACGATCGTGGGCCAGTCTTGCTGCTCGACGCCCTCGTGGGAGACGTTGACGCGGGTGAGCGCGTCGTGGCCGGAGGACAGGAAGCCGCCGCGCTTGTCCGCCTCCAGGACGACCTCCATGCCGCCCGGATTCGCCAGGAACGTCAGCTCGATCTCGTTGACCTGCTGGGCGTACCGGGGCGACGGGACGAGCTCGATCTCCTGGTAGAACGGCAGCTGCTGGCCGGTGCCGCCGATGCGCCCGTACTCGAGGTCGGCCGACTTGAAACCGAACCCGAGCCCGCCGAGGGCTTCGAGCACGGCCTCCTGCACCGGCAGCGGCGCGACGACCAGTTGGTCCAGATCGCCCTTGTCCTTCGCCCCCGCCACCGACAGCTCGGTGCGCACGCCGAGGACGACGCCCAGGCTCTGCCCGTGCAGTTGGGTGGCCGGCGTCTCCCACGGCAGGGTCACGCTGAACGGCACACCGCGCTGCTCGCCCTCGGCGAGCCGGAAGCCGCCGCCGACGGTGAAACGGTCGAAGGCGACGACACCCTCGCTCTCACCGCCCTCGTGCTCGGCCTCGACCCGGGCCACCAGCTCCAGGGTGATGTGCTCGATATCGAAGTCGGCTTTGCCGCCCACGAGTTGAACCTGCCCGGTGAGCGTGCCACCGGGCAGGACGGGAGACGGGTCGAGGACCGTGTCGACGGTCGGGCCGCCCACACCGAGCGCGCCGAGCAGTCGTTTGAACACCATGGTGGCGTCCACTCCTTCGCATGCGTGTACTGATTCTCTACAAGCATGTAGAAGTATAGGGCTCCTCCGCAACCGCCTCCCGTCACCACACCGCTCAGCCCACGACCCGGCCCAGCTCGATGCGGTCGATGTTCGGCGCCCAGGCACTCGCGTTGCCGAACGTCACCTTGTTGGCACCCTTCTTCAGATCGACCGGGACGCCGACCGTCCAGTAGTCGTCGAAGCTCCAGGTGTTCTTGAAGGTGACCTTCACCGGCGCCGCGGAACCGACCGTGATGTCCGCCGTACGGGACATGATGTCCGTGTTGTAGGCGTGGCCGTTGTCCCTGCGGTCGTTGTGCGCGTAGTGGACGACCAGCACATGGCGGCCGGACCGAGGCGCGTTCACCGTGAACTCGGCTGTGCTGGAGGCGCTGTTGCCCAGCCGGCCGACGTACGAGCCGGCGGACGCGTGCGGGGAGTCGACCAGCTTGGCGCCGCCTGCGAGCACCGCCGAGGGACCCTCGTAGGAGAGCGTGCCGGAGGCCGAACCGTCGCCGGAGACGTCCAGGGAGCGCACGGCGGCGTGGCCCGACGTCATCCCGATGCGGTTGTTGCCCGCGACCAGGTAGAGCCGCAGCGGCCGGCCGGGCGCGGCCGTGACCGTCTCCCCGTGCAGCGCGAGCTTCACCGCCGCCGAGGCCCGCGGCGTCACCGTGTAGTAACCGTCACGCGGGGCGTAGACGTCGAACACCGCCTTGTCGCCCGAGCGCAGCACCAGCGCGCCCGTGCCCACACCGGCCGAGGACGAGTAGTCGTACGACGGCCTGCCGCTGATGTCCGCCAGAGTCGCCTCGTACGACGCGGAGGCCGCGCCCGTCCGCGTGGTCAGGTCGATCCGGTCGAGGGTGACCTCGGCGTCGCCCTTGGACAGGGCCAACTGGTGCGTGCCCGCCTTGAGCTGGACACTGACCTCCTTCTTGGCGCGGTACGTCCAGTTCTCGGTGGAGGAGTAGCCGACCGTCACCGGGTCGCCCCCGTCGACGATCAGCTTCTGCGTGGCGGGGCCGCCGGACTGGTTGCCGTACAGGATCGCCAGGTCGTACGTGCCGTCCTTCGGCACCGACACCGTGAAGGCGACCTTGCTGCCGGGCTGGTTGAGCGAACCGACGTCCTTGGTGCCGGAGGCCGCGTAGCCGTTGGCGTTCTGCACGGTGCCCTGCGTGTACACCTTGCCGTCGGTGATGGCCGCGTCCTCGGCCTCGTACGACGCCGACCACGGGACGGAGGCGGCGGACGGGGTGCCCGAACCGCCGGGGGTGAGGACGACCCGGTACGCCGACATCTTGTGCAGTCCGCGCAGCGGGACGGTCACCGAACCGTCGTCCGCCACCTTCACCTTGGTGCGCGCCAGGACCCGCGGCGCCGCGTGCTGCCCCTCATAACCTGACCAGGCCGCCTCGGCGACCGTCGCGGTGACCGTACGGCCGAACACCGACCGCGGGACGTCGCGCACGACCACGTCCGAGTCCGCGGCGGAGCCGCCGAGCAGCACCTGCGCCTGGCGGCGGGAGGTGTCGAGGGATGCGAGGCCCTGGAGCGTGTCGATCGAGTTGGGCTGCGGCGGCGTCACCTTCACGGTGTTCCCGGTCATGCCCGCGTACCAGCGGAACAGCCACCAGCCGCCGTTGGGGATGTTGGAGCGCACCACATGGCCGCTGAGATTGCCGGCGGCGTCCCAGTACGCCATGTTGGCGTACACCTTGTTGCGCTCGAACATGGAGACCCACTGCACGAGTTGTCCGGGCACGGACAGGTCGCGGCGGTTGGCGTACTCGTCGATGTTGATCTTCAGCGGGGCGATGCCCGCCTCGCGCTCCAGGGAGCGGTAGTCGTCGTAGTGCGCCTGGAAGTCGCGGAGCGATCCCGAGCCGAGCTCGTGCCAGGTCATCACCTGGGGCAGCACGTTCTCCCGCTTGGCGAAGGCGAGGAAGTCCTTCAACAGGCGTGTGTGGTAAGCCGCTTCATTGGGTCCGGCGATCCGTGCGTCCGGGTCGATCGCACGGATCCGCTGGTACACCGTCTTCCAGTCCTTGAAGAACCGGTCACGGTTCTTCTCGTACTGGGCCTGGTCCTGGACGTCGAGCTTGTACCAGATCTGGTCGGGCTCGTTGAACGGGATGTAGACGAAACGGTCGCTGTTCGGGTCGGCCGAGACCTCCTTGACGATCTTGTCGACCTTGGGGAGGTAGTCGTCGATGCCGAGGTCCTCGTACGGCCACTTGGCGTAGATGTCCTGCATCATCACGTTGACTTCGCCGCCGCCGTTGCGGAAGAACGACTTGGAGACGGTGAGCGCGTCGCCGTTGGGGTGCTGGGCGCCGCCCTCCGGCTTCTGCGACACGCTGGTGATCTTCAGGGGCGCCATCGCGGCATCGCTGGGCACCCCGTCGTCGCTGAGCCCGTACAGCGAGCCGTTGGCGCCCAGCATCACCGGGCCCTCGGAGGTCTTGAGGTCGACGGTGAGGCGTTGGGGATCGGCAGCGGCGGCAGGGCCTGCCGCGGGGAGGGTGCCTGCCATGGCGGTTGCTCCAAGTAGTGCTGTGATCAGTGCGGTTCTGGTGCGGGATCTGGTGCGGGCGGGGGTGCTCACGCTGCTGGACCTCCGGTCACTTGACGGCTCCACTGGTGATTCCGGACACGATCTTTCGCTGGCCGACGAGGAACACGGCGACCATGGGCAGGCTCATCACCACGACGTACGCGAAGACGAGATGCCAGTTGTTGAGGTAGAGCTGGGCGCTGGCGACCTGGTAGAGGTTGAGCGGCAGGGTCGCCCGCTCTCCGCCGCCGAGGACGAAGAACGCGTAGAAGACGTCGCTCCAGGCGTAGAGCATCACCATGATCGTCGCGGTGGCGATCACCGGCCGGAGCAGCGGCAGGACGATCCGCCAGAAGATCCGTGACGGCGTCGCCCCGTCCATCCGGGCCGCCTCCTCCAGTTCCGTGGGGATGGCGCGGATGAACCCGGTCATGAAGAAGATCGACGTCGACAGATACATGCCGGTGTAGACGGCGATCATGCCCGGCCTGGTGTTCGCCAGGCCCATCTGCCGCAGCTCCATCACGATGGTGATGACGGCGGGCGGCAGCAGAAGTCCGCTGATGCACAGCGCGTACGCCGCCGAGACCAGCTTCGACTTGCGACGGGCGAAGACCCAGGCGGCGCCCGCGCCCAGAATCAGCACCAGGGCCACCGAAGGCACCACGACCAGCAGCGAGTTGAGGAAGCCGCGCAGCATCTCGCCCTCGCTGACGGCGTCCGCGTAGTTGCTCGCGGGCTGCCAGTGCCCGGGCAGGTCCAGGTTCGGCTCGATCGCCTCGGCCTGCGGCTTGGCCGAGGTGACGGCGACCAGCCACAGCGGTACACCGACGGCCAGCACCGCGATCAGCACGACGAGGGAAGGGCGGCCGTACCGCCACACCGCGGTCACAGCGTCTGCTCCCTTCGCCGGAGCCCGACGACCAGCGGAATCGCCACGGCGACCACCACCAGGAACAGCACGAGGCTCATCGCGGAGGCCTGGGCGTACAGGCCCTGTCCGAAGATCCGGAACATGTAGATGTTGAAGACCTCCGTGGAGGCCGCGGGGCCGCCGCCGGTCGTGGCCTGCACGATGTCGAAGGTGTTCATCGAACCGATGAGCGCCGTGGTGACGTTGAAGGTGACGGCCGGCGCCAGCATCGGCCAGCGCACCGACCAGAACGTCCGCCAGGGCCCCGCCCCGTCACACTTCGCGGCCTCCAGCATCTCGCCGGGGATGCCCTTGAGCCCGGCCAGATAGATCAGCATCGACAGGCCCATCCACTTCCAGCCGTGGATGAGTGTGACGATCACCAGCGTCCAGGTCGTCGAACCCAGCCAGGGGATGTCCGTCCCCAGCAGGGAGTTGACGGCCCCGTCCTGGTCGAGCAGCGCCTGGAAGACGTAGCCGGTCGCCAGGGCCGAGATCAGCACCGGCAGGAAGAAGACGGCACGGAAGAACCGGTTGAAGCGGCTGTCGTCCTCCAGCAGCAGGGCCAGCACGAGCCCGAAGCCGTTCTGGAACAGCGCGGCCAGCAGCGCGTACACCAGGGTCGTGCGGATCGCCCGCAGCAGCGAGCCGTCCTCGGCGATGGTCTTGAAGTTGTCGAGGCCCGTGAAGGCGATGTCCGCGTGGTACGAGGACCAGTTGGTGAACGGGTAGTAGAAGTTGAGCAGGTTCGGCACCAGGAAGAAGCCGGCGAAGACGACGATCGCGGGCAGCGCGAACCACCAGGGGTGGTGCACGGCCGCGCGTGGCAGCCGCCCCACCTTCTTCGGCGCGCCCCTGACCGGCGCGGGCTTGGTACGTACGACCGTGTCCGCCATCGTCAGAACCCGGGCGCGCCCTGGGCCTTGGCCACCTGTGCGAACTGGTCCTGGATCGCCTGCGCGACCTGCTGCGGGCTCTTCTTGCCGAAGATCATGTCGGCCAGGTAGAGGTGGGTGTCCGGGGCGACGATCGCCTTGGCCTGGAATACGCCGATGGCCTTGGGCAGGGCCGCCACCTGGGCCTTGGACGTCTCGGGCAGTCCGCCGGGGGTGGGCACCTCCGGTTGCACGGACGGGATCTTCATCGTCTTGATGTAGTCCGGGTAGTCCGGCCCCAGCCAGAAGGCGAGGAACTGCCGGGCCGCGTTCTGCCGCTTGTCGTCACCGGTCTTGAAGGCGACGACACCGTTGGTCTGGTCGGGCGAGTACAGCCCGGTGGCCGAGGAGTTGGCGACCGGGAACCAGCCGATCTTCTTGTCGATCTCGGCGGTGGAGTACTTGGCCTGCAACTGGCTCTGGAAGGAGGTGACGTTGAGGACCATGCCGGCCTCGCCCTTCCACAGGGCGTCGGCCTGCCCGGTGAACGTGCCCGTCCGGTAGTTCTTCTGGGCGAGCCCTGCGTCGAGCAGCTTCTCCTTGTACTTCTTGATGGCGCCGACGACGACGGGGTCGGTCCACTTCTTCTTGCCCGTGTTCAGATCGGCCCACCACTGCTGGTCGAGGTCGGTGAGCTGGACCTGCATCTGCCACTGGAGCGGCCACTTGTCGCCGCCGGCCTCGTAGAAGGCGGCGGCGTCGGACTTGTCGACGACCTTGCGGCCGAGGGCGAGCAGGTCGTCGTAGGACGTGGGGAAGTCCTTCTCGGCGATGCCCGCCTGCTTGAAGACGTCCTTGTTGTAGTAGACGCCGAGCATGGCGGGGCTGGTGACGATCGCCGCGTACCGCTTGCCGTCGATCATGCCGAGCGACTTCTCGGTCTCGCCGAGCTCGGCCTCCCACGGCTCCCCGTCCAGGGTCAGGAGGTTCTGCTTCGGCTGGATGAACGGCAGGGTGGAGATCGAGGGCTGCCAGAACATCAGGTCGGGGCGGTCGCCGGACGCCAGCTTCGTCGGCACGTTCTGCTCGTAGAGGTCCGGGATGGCCTGGGTGTCGACCTGGGCGCCGGTGGCCTTCTCGAAGGCGTCGATGACCTGCTTGGGCGCGTTCACCGTGTTCTGCGCGGTCCACATGGTCAGCTTCACGCCGTCGAGGCGGGCGGTGGGGTCGACCTCCGCCTTCTTCCCGCCCGAACCGGAGTCGCCGGAGTCCCCGGCGGTCGGGTCACTGCACGCGGTGGCGGCCAGGCCGGCGGCACATATCAGTGCCAGGGCGGGGAGAACTCTTCTCTTCATCACGAGCCTTTCCGGAGCAGGCGGTGCGGTTCAGGAAGCGGTACTCACAACTGCTGGGCGGATGTGCGGTGTTCAGTGACCGGCGGGCGGTGGCCCCGAGCTCTCCCGCACCACCAGCTCGGGTACGGACACGGGGTGCGGGGCGACCTGCGCCGACTCCTCCAGCACCCCGTGCAGCAGGGCGAACGCGGACCGCCCGAGGCCGGTGAAGTCCAGGCGTACGGTCGTCAGGGACGGGGTGAGGAAGGCGGAGTGCGGGGCGTCGTCGAAACCGGCCACGCTGACCTCGCCCGGTACCGAGCGGCCGGCCTCGTGCAGGGCGCGGAGCACGCCGAGCGCGAGATCGTCGTTGCCGCACAGGATCGCCGTGACGGACGGGTCGCCCGCCAGCTTCAGCCCGGCCGCGTGGCCGCCCGCCGGTCCCCAACTGCCCTGTACGGGGCGGGGCTCCTGGGCACCGGCCTCCTTCAGCGCCTGCCGCCAGCCGCTGGTGCGGGCGCTGGTGCGGCGCGTGCTGGACGGGATGGCGACATAGTGCACGGTCTCGTGGCCGAGGGAGAGCAGATGCCGGGTCGCCTGGTAGGCGGCCTCGCGGTCGTCGGTCCACACCCACGGGAGGTCGCCGCCGGGCGGACTCGCCGGGGTCTCGACCACGCCGACCACCGGCAGCGTCGCGGGCACGGCTCCCAGCGCCCGGACACCGGCCGGATCGTAGGCGATCACGATGAGCCCGCCGCCCGCGTCCGCCGCGCGCTGCACCTCCGCGGCCACGGCCGCGTCGTCGGCGGACTCCAGCACCCCGATCCCGACCGCGTACGACGCGGCGCGGGCGGCCTCCTCGATGCCCTGGAGGATCGAGGCGTAGCCGTAGTGGGTGGTGTTCGCGGTCAGCACGGTCACGGCCCGGCTGCGTCCGCTGGCCAGGGCGAGGGCGGTCGCGTTGCGACGGAAGCCCAGTTCGTCGATGGCGGCGAGCACCCGATCCCGGGTGGACGGCCGGACGCTCGGATGGCCGTTGATCACCCGAGAGACCGTCTGATAGGAGACCCCCGCCGCGGTCGCGACGTCCCTGATGCTCGCCGGGCGCCTTGTGTGACCGGTCACATTCATGCGAGGATTGTGACCGGTCACACTTGGGTCGTCAAGAGACCGTAACGAGGGATTCACGCGGACCTCCGCTCCCGGAGAACGGGGCGGGGTCAGGAGGGGGAGCACCTTGACCGGCACGGCGGAAGCGGCGCACATGGCCTCCAACCAGCGGCAGAACGACTTCACTTGGGGACATGAGACCCTCCGGGCACGGTTCGCCGTCGCCGCCGACGGGACCCTGAGCCTGGTCGAACTGGCCGGGCCCGACGGCGAAGGTCCCGCCGCCCCTGACTCCGCGCTCCCGCTCGTGGAGCTCACCGCCCTCGGCCACGGAAGCGGCTGGTCCGGCCCCCGCTTCACGGGCACGGCCTTCGGCGCACGGCTCGCCTACCGGGCCCACCGCACGGGCAGCCGCGACGGCTGGGACTGGCTGACCGTCGAACTCCACGACCCGGCCACCGGGTTGACGGCGTTCGCCGAGCTGACGTCACCCACCGGCCTGCCCGTCCTGCGCTCCCGCGTCCGGCTGCGCAACGAGGGCGGGGAGCCCCTGGTCGTCCAGTCCGTCAGCAGCCTGCTGCTCGGCGGTCTGCCCTCACCGGACGCCCTCGACGTCCACCGCGCCCGCAACGACTGGCTCGCCGAGTGCCGCTGGTACGCCGAGCCGCTGCGCGCCGCCGTCGCCGACATCAACATGGACGTCCACGAGCACGACAGCCGGGCCGCCCTCGCCCTCACCGGGCGCGGCAGCTGGCCCACCGACGGCCATCTGGCCATGGGGGCGCTGACCGAGCGGGACGGCGGCCGGGCCTGGGTGTGGCAGGTGGAGTCCCCGGCCGGCTGGCGCTGGGACGTCGGCCAACGCGCCCACGGCACCTACCTGGCCCTGAACGGCCCCACGGACGCGGAGCACCAGTGGCGGCTCCGGCTCGCACCGGCCGAGGAGTTCACCACCGTCCCAGGGGCCCTCGCACTCGGCTCCGGACTCGACACCGCGATGGGCGCCCTCACCTCCTACCGCCGGGCGATCCGCCGCCCCCACCCGGACCACACCGCCCTCCCCGTCGTCTTCAACGACTACATGAACACCCTCATGGGCGACCCGACCACGGCCAAACTCCTGCCGCTGATCGACGCCGCCGCCGACGCAGGCGCGGAGTACTTCTGCATCGACTCGGGCTGGTACGACGACGACACCCGAGGCTGGTGGGACAGCGTCGGCGCCTGGCAGCCCTCGCCGCGCCGCTTCCCCGACGGCGGCATCCAGGCGGTCCTGGACCGGATCAGGGAGCGCGGCATGGTGCCCGGGCTGTGGCTGGAGCCGGAGGTCGTCGGTGTGCGCAGCCCCGTCGCGTCCGAACTCCCCCCAGAGGCGTTCTTCCAGCGCGACGGCGTACGCCTGACCGAACAGGGCCGTCACCAGCTCGACCTGCGGCATCCGGCCGCCCGGGCCCACCTCGACAAGACGGTCGACCGGATCGTCGGCGACTGGGGCGTGGGCTATCTCAAGCTCGACTACAACATCCTGGTCGACCCGGGCACCCAGGCACCCGGCGACCTCGCACCGGGAGCGGGCCTCCTCGGCCACGCCCACGCGTACCTCGACTGGCTCTCCGCCGTCCTGGACCGCCACCCCGGCCTCGTCGTCGAGAACTGCGCCTCGGGCGGCATGCGCATGGACGGCGCCACCCTGGCCGTCGCCCAGCTTCAGTCCACCAGCGACCAGCAGGACCCGCTGCGCTACGCGCCCATCGCCGCCGCAGCGCCGAGCGCGGTCCCGCCCGAGCAGGGCGCCGTCTGGGCCTACCCACAGCCCGGGTTCGACGACGACCTGATCACCTGGACCCTGGGCGGGGCCCTGCTCGGCCGCATCCACCTCTCGGGCCACCTCAACCGCATGTCCGAGCACCAACTGGCCCTCGTACGGGACGCGGTCACGGTCTACAAGTCGATCCGCGGCGACCTCGCCCGGGCCCTGCCCTTCTGGCCGCTCGGCCTGCCCGGCTGGACGGACGAGTGGCTGGCCCTGGGCCTCAGGGGCCCCGGCGACCGCACGGCCTACCTCTCGGTCTGGCGCCGCGGCGGACCGGCCGAACTACGCGTCCCCCTACGGCACCTCGCGGGCCGGGCCGTCCGGGCGGAGGTCCTGCACCCGACCATGGCCGGGGCCGGCCGGGCGGTGTGGCAGGGGGACGTGCTGTCGGTGACGGTGCCGCGCACGCCCGGGGCGTTGCTGATCCGGCTCACGCAGGACGACTAGGCGGGGCGGCGCCGCGCGTCACTCCCGAACGGCAGCCCGCTCGCGTGCCGCGTTGCGTTCCCGGGCCTGATCGCGGGCGTCACGGCGGAACGCCCATGCCATGTCCGGCTCCATCACCCAGCGGAACAGCCGCTGTACCGGCGGGGTGCACAGCGCGGTCACGACGACGGCGGCGACGGCCGTGACGACGATTGCGCCCAGGGGCCCGTGGATCCACGCCGGGTCGTACCAGCCCCAGAACTTGGAGCCCTGGGCGACGAAGCCGTGCAGCAGATAGCCGTACAGCGTGCCCGCGCCCAGAACCGTGAACCAGGCGTGGCGTCCCGGTACCCAGGAGAGGAAGCAGGCGACCAGGACCAGCGAGCAGCCGAAGATCACCAGCGTCATGAGGGGCCCGGACCAGGAGGGCGCCGCGAGTTCCTCCGCGCTGTCGCGGTGGTAGAACCAGGCGCCCGTCATCCGCGGCACCGCCCAGTAGGCCACGGCCAGGGCGGCGGCGAAGACCGGCACGGCGAGGATGCGCACCTTGCGGCGGCGCACCAGCCGGAAGTGCTCCGGCTTCAGGCACAGGCCGAGGACGAAGTACGGCAGGAACTGCAGGGTGCGCTGCAGATCGAGGTCGTTGCCGATGTCCGGCGAGAGCGTCGCCAGCATCGCGATGGCGAGCGCGACCGGCAGCGGCCACCGCACATGCCGCCACACCGGCGTGGTCAGCCGCCAGACGAACAGCGCCACCAGGAACCAGGTCAGATAGAGCGGGTCCAGCAGGCTGATCGGCCGGTCGGGCTCCTGGTCGGTCCACCGGGTGAACAGGGTGTACGCCGTCTCGAAGACGACATACGGCACGGCCAGCCCGGTGATCAGACGTCTGATCCGCCCCGGGGCGGCGTCGAAGGAGCGCGAGAAGTAGCCGGAGATGATGATGAACGCCGGCATGTGGAAGGCGTACACCACCATGTACAGGGCGCTCGCCGCCCGGCTGCCGTCCCGCAACGGCTCCCAGGAGTGCCCCATGGCCACCAGCACGATCGCCAGATACTTGGCGTTGTCGAAGAACGCGTCCCGCTGCCCGGACCGCTGCGCGGGGGCGGCGGCCTCGGAGGCGTCCTTCCGTCCCCGCCCGCCGTCGGCCGGCGCGACGGCGCGCATGCGCAGGGTGTCCTCGCTCATCGCGCCTCCCGCACACGGTGGGGGGAACCGGAACGGGCGCGGGCGCATCTTGCCGGAGATACGGCAGTGGGGTGCCGGTGAGACATCCCCGCCGCCTCACCGCTGCGGGGCGCGGTAAACCGCTTTCCGGTGCGATGTCGTATGGATCACAGCCGCAGCCGCAGCCGCAGCCGCAGCCGCAGCCACGGCGACGGTCACAGCCACAGCCACAGCCACGGCGACGATGCCGCCACGCCGGACGCCGGGAAGCGTGCCGGCACCGTCGCACGCGGCGTGTCAGCTCACCGAGCAGGCGTTGCCGTTCAGCGTGAACGCCGTGGGACTGGGGTTCGCGGACCCACGGGTGGCCGTGAAGCCGAGGGTGACCGAGCCCGCCGCGGGGATCGTCGCCGTGTACGAGGCGGCCGCGACGCTGACCGCGGAGCCGCTCTGCGTCGCCGTACCGCCCCAGAGGTTGGTGACGCGCTGGCTGTCCGGGAAGGCCCAGCGCAGCGTCCAGCCGTTGATCGCCGACGTGCCGGTGTTGCGCAGGACGATCTCGCCCTGGAAGCCGCCGGGCCAGCTGCTCGTCACCCGGTAGCCGACACCGCAGGCCGACGGTGAGCCGCCGGGGGAGGTCGTGACCGTCACCGTGGCCGAGCGGGGCGACTTGTTGCCCGCGGCGTCACGGGCGTAGACGGCGAAGGTGTGGGAGGTGGACGGGGAGAGGCCGGTGACGGTGGCGGAGGTGCCCGTCGTGGTGGTGGCGGTGGTCTCGGTCGCGCCACTGACCCGGACGACGTCATAGCCCGTGACGCCGGTGGCGTCCGTGGCGGCGGACCAGGCCAGCTTCACGGACGACGAGGTCACCTCCGAGGCGGTCGGTGTGCCGGGAGCCGTCGGGGGAGTGGTGTCACCGCCGCCCGAGGAGAAGACCGTGGCTTCCTTCGAGGTCGCGGCGATGCCGTTGGCGCCGTTGAAGACGCGCTGACCCCAGGAACTGAGCCGCGTGCGGTCGAACTCGATCGCCAGGTCGAGGATCGGGTCGGTGTTGCCGCTCCAGGACCAGGCCAGGTAGCCGAGCCGCAGCTGTTGGGCCACGGCCATCATGGTGTCCTCGTCGGGGTCGCCGTACTGGTCCGCCGGTCCTCCGAACTCGCCGATGAGGATGGGGAGTTTGGCGTTGACGAAGGCGTTCAGATAGTCGGTGATCTCCTGGGCGGTGTCGTAGACGCTGTACATGTGGATCGAGAAGATCAGGTTGCCGGTGGGGTCGGCGTCGTAGACGGACTTGGCGTTGGCGCGCATCACGCCCTGCCAGTCCTGGCCCCAGTTGGGCGCGTCCACCATGATCGTGTGCGCGAATCCGGCGTTGCGCAGCTTCTTGACGGCGGCGATGGTGGGATTGGTCCACCCCGCGGGATTGGTGTTGCCCCAGGGCTCGTTGCCGATGTTGATGATGACGTAGTCCTCTTGACCGGCGAGCACCTCTTTCAGTCCGATCCAGTAGTCGGCGGCGTGGTCGAGGGTCCCGGCCGCGGACTCCTCCCCGTAGCCGGTGGTGTCGTGCACCTCCAGCACGCAGATGAGCCGGTTGGCCTTGCACCGGGCGATGACACTCGCCACGTCCTGCGCGCTGTTCTTGGTCCAGCGGTGCCCGTCGGAGAGGACGACGCGGACGGTGTTGGAGCCCAGCGACTTGACGTCGGCCAGCGACTGCGTCTCACCCGGGTACCAGGTGTGGGCGTGGTTGACGCCGCGCATCACGAAGTCGTTCCCGGAGGCCTCCACGAGACGGCCGTTCTCGATACGCAGGCCGGTGGCGGCGGCCTGTGCCGGAGTGCTGAAAGAGAGTAAGGAGAGCAGAAGTCCCAGGAGGGCGGCGGCCACTCCGGCCACTCGTGGGACGGATGCGGTGCGAGATCTCATAGCGGCTCCAGAGAAGAGGAGTTGACGGACAGTCGGGCCCGCGCCGGGTGTCAGGCGGCCGGGGTCTTCGCCGTGCACGTGACGGTCGCCGCCGGGGTCCCGGCCGTTGCCGGTGCGGTGGCGACAAAGCCGAACGTGGCGCTCGCACCGGGGGCCAGTGCGCCGTTCCACGCCGCGTTCGTGACGGTGGCCGTGCCGTCGGCGGCCGTCGTGTGGGTGCCGTTCCAGACCTGGGTGAGACGCGCGCCGCCCGCCGGTACGACGGTCGCGGTCCAGCCCGAGGCGGCGGAGGCGGACGCGTTCGTCACCGTCACCTCGCCCTGATAGCCGCCCTGCCAGGAGGAGACGGCCCGGAACCGCGCGGTGCAGGCCCCGGGTTCCTCGCCGGGGTCACCGGGATCACCCGGGTCCTGCGGGACGCCCCCGTCGAGGACGGCCGCCAGGGCCGGGTACCAGCGGGCGGCGATCTTGTCGTCGCCGGAGGCGTTGGGGTGCACGCCGTCATAGGTGTCGGCGGCCGTGCTGAACCCCGTCCACTGGTCGACCACCGTGACCGGGGAACGGTCGGTGCTGGTCGCCCGCGCCCAGGCGGGAATCGCCGCGTTGAAGTCGACGACGCGCTGCGCACAGGCCGCGCAACTGCCCGGGTTCATCGGGATGAGCTGCGCGACGAGGACCCGCATGTCCGGATCGGAGGCCCGCATCTGCGCCACGAGCTTGGTGTAGGCGGCGAGGATGCGGTCGGGGGCGATGCTGCTCCACACGTCGTTCGTGCCGAAGTGCATGACAACGATGTCCGGGCGGGTGGCGGCCAGCCTCCCCGGCAGCAGGTTCTGGTCGGCGACGTTCGTCACCAACTCGCCGCCGTGACCCTCGTTGTCGCCGTCGTGCGCCTGCCCGCACCCCTGCGTGGGGAGGGTGCCGACGAAGTCGATGTCCTTGTAGCCGCTGTTCACCAGCCGGTTCCACAACACCGCCCGCCAGCAGCCCGGCGAGCCGGTGATCGAGTCGCCGAGCGGCATGACGCGGACGGGGTCCGCGGCCGGGGCGGCCGTCGCTCGGGGTGCGACGGTCAGGCCGAGGGGGAGGAGCAGGGTGGCCAGGAGGCCGAGAACCGTGACGATCCGTAAGTGCGGGGACGAGCGGGCGGTTCTGCGCATGGTGGTCCCTTCCCTGGGTGAGGTGGGAGCGCTCCCATGACATCAAGCCACTGTTGTCATTGACGCGTCAAGAGGTGGGCGGGCCGGGCCGACCACTTGAGGGTGGGTTCGGTTCGAGGCGGCGGTTCAGGTCGCGGCGCGGTGTGCAGGGGGTTGCACCTTCCGTAGCGGCATGTGGTCCGGTGGACTTACGTGCCGATGCCTTGAGGAAAGGTCCCTGCTCATGCGTTCGTCTTTCATGCCACCCCGTCAGGTCAAGATCGGGGACGCGGCGGCCTTCGTCGGCAGCACGCCACGGGCGATTCGCCATTACCACGAGATCGGCCTCCTCCCCGAGCCTGAGCGGGGCGGCGACGACCGCCGCCGCTACGGGTACGAGGACATGATCCGCTTGCTGTGGATTCGCAAGATGGCCGACGCCGGTATCGCCCTGGACGACATCCGTGACGCCTTCACCACCGGCACCGCTTCCGCCCGTGCGGACAGCGGAGAAGGGATCGCGGGCATCCTGGAGCGGTTGGAGGAGACCCTCGCCGAGCAGGAGGCGGAATTGCGGCGTCAACGGACCGCCGTGCAGCGGATGCGCACCGAGGGCAGCCGGATGGGCCTGCTCTCCGACTTCGTCACCGAACGCCTCAAGAGCCTGCCCGAGGGCTCCCTGCGTCAGGCGGACCTGGACAGTCTGCTGGTCACCGAGCGGATCTTCGGCCCGCTCGGCGCGGCCGTCCAGGCCACCCGCTTCGTAGTCCTGGCCACGCATCCCGCTCTGCGGGAGGATTCCGACCGCATCGATGACGCCGAGGAGGCGCTCGATGACAGCGTCGCCGTCGATGATCCACGGGTGGCTCAAGTGGCCGTCGAGCGGCATGCCTTCGAAACCGCCCTGCAGGCCGTCATCGAGGAGTCCGGCCTGGGTGAGGACGACGATGCCCTCTTCGATGCCTGGGACACTGTGCACCCTGCCACCGCCGATGACGGCGAGGGCGAGGCCGACTCCATGAGCGTGTTCGAAGCCACCCGCAAGATGCCGTACGACTTCTCCCCGGCCCGCCAGCGCTGTATGGAACTGGCGGAAGAACTGTCCGCCCAAGACTCACCCACTACCTAGGACGCGGCCTAGGCGGATGCGCCCGATGTGTCGTCGAGACCCGGCGGGTCTGTCGTGGTCGCCTCGTCGTCCTGTTCGAGCGGTGCGTCGGGAGCGCTCGGACCGGCCGCGCCGGGTGGGGGCGTGGTGGGCTCGGCCTGTACCGCGCGCGGCCGGTAACCACGGGGCCGGGACCGGAAGATGCCGTCGTTCATCGCTGCTCCGAGGTGAGGAATTCCAGTACTTCGATGTCGTCGAGACGGATGTAGAGACCCTGGGTCCGGTCCACCCTCGACAGGAACCTGCCGTCGGGGGCGAGCCGCCAGGCCGACTCCAGGAACAGGTCGTAGGTGGAGGCGGGGTGGGAGGACGCGTAGGAGCCCGCCCCGTACCAACCGCCCACCCAGGAACCGCTCTTGAGGCGGGCGCGGAGGAAGCACGGCCCCAGGCCGGCGAAGACGTGGTCCCAGGCAGAGGGGGCGGCGACGTACCGGGCCGGGCGGCCCCGGCGCTGCCACAGCGACACCGCGCACGCGGCGGCGGCCGGGACGACGATGAGCAGCAGCAGCGCGAGCACGGCGGCCGGACGCGGGGACGCGGAGAGCTTCTCCCACCGTGCCGCCGACAGGGGCAGTCGGTCGGTGAGCACCCTCCCGAAGACCAGGACGTAGGCGATGTCCAGGACGAGGGAGGCGGCGAGGGCCCGCAGCAGCCGCTCGCCGAGGTCGGCG
Source organism: Streptomyces sp. CRCS-T-1 (assembly GCF_024442335.1). Classification (NCBI taxonomy): domain Bacteria; kingdom Bacillati; phylum Actinomycetota; class Actinomycetes; order Kitasatosporales; family Streptomycetaceae; genus Streptomyces; species Streptomyces sp. CRCS-T-1. Next base: position 7,900,614 of record NZ_CP101651.1, read on the forward strand.
TGCCGCACGGACGGGCCGCGGGCGTGTTCCCGGGTGAACTGGTAGGTCACGCCCGGCAGTACGGCGACGATCACGACAGCGAGCTGGACGAAGGTCGTGGGCACGCGGTCACCTCCAGTCGCCGTACAACTGGAACGGCGCCCAGTGGTAGGGGTCGTCGAAGACGAGCCGGTCCGGGGGCAGTTCGTCGAGGCCGGAGAGGACCTGGTCCAGTTCTGCCCGCTCCTCCGGGGCCACGACCAGGGGCCGCTTGGACAGGCAGTACTGCCGCACCGCCCGCGCGGGGGTCCGGCGTAGGGCGAGCTGGGCCTGCCGCAGTGCCTCGGCCCGGGCGACACCTCGGCTCAGCCGGGCGTAGAAGTCGTCCAGCAGCAGGGCCGCCGACAGGTCGTCCACCTTCCAGAGCGTGGCCAGCACGGACCTCGCGCCCGCCTGGAGGAAGGCGCGTACCAGCCCGAAGCGTTCCTCGGCGAGGTCGAGGGAGCCCAAGCCGCTCTCGCAGGCGCCGATCGTGACCAGCCCGACGCGCAGCCGCAGATCCACCACGTCGTACGCGGTCAGCCTCTCGTCGCGGCCCAGGACGACGGCGGACGTCTCATGCCGGCCGGGCCGGAACTCTCCGTGGCAGGCCAGGTGGAGCACGTCGTACGGGCGGGCGGACAACTGCGCGAGCAGTTGGCGCTTTCCGGACACGGTGGTGGCGTCGGGGAGGTGCGCGGTGACGGCGTGGGTCTCCAGGGAGGCGAAGACCAGGGCGTCTTCGGAGGTGCGGTCCGCGATGAGCAGGGCGGAGGCGGGGGTGGCGGGCGGTTCGGCGTCGCCCAGGCAGAGTCGCATCAGGGAGGCGCTCGGCGAGAAGCACACCGGGTTGCGGTCGCTCAGGGCCCCGCCGTCGGGCAGTCCGACGGCGTGCAGGGGCACGTGGTGGAGGAGCCCGTCGGGCACCAGCCACACCGTCTCCCCGGGGCGGCTGTGGCGGACCGCCGCCTCCACCAAGGGACGGAAGGGCGTGTCCCACGGGGTCGGCGCGAGGTGCCGGTCGTCCGGTTCGATGCCCCTGAGGGCGTCGCGCAGTGCGGCATGGTCCGCCGGGGTGTGGGCGATGGTGACGAGTCGGGGAGCCGAGTCGTCGGCGCGCAGCAGGAAGACGAGCGTTTCGTCCTCGTCGTGCCAGTACGCCATGAGGAGCGTCTCCGGGCCGATCGTGGCGAGCAACTCGCTCACCTGGCCGAACTCCGACACGCCGCGTTGCCGGTTCAGCTCCGCGTGCCCCAGGCTGCCTGTCCGGGCCCGGGCGATGGCTTGCGGGGTCAGCACGGCCCGAGCCGGAGAGGCGTGCCGGTCCTGTCGCTGGTACAGGGACGAAGGCGGAGCTTTCGGCCCATCGGCCATGGTGCGCCGGGCCAGTTCGGCACTGAGTTTCATGGCCCGTACGTTCTCGGTGTGGCTGAACGCCTTCCGCAGTCCGCTGTCCGTGTCCGGGTCGGACAGCAGCAGGCGCAGCGTCTCGCCGGCGTAGAGACGTTTGGCGGCGAGGCCGGACGGCCCCGGCGGGGCAGGGGAGCGTGGGGCGGGCGTCTTGCCCATCGAGCGCAGACTCCGGTCGATCTGGTCGTGCAACCGGTCCAGGGCGTGCACCGATTCGCCGAGCGCCATCATGCTCTCCGCCGCGCTCATGTGCTGCCGCTCGATGCGGGTCCCGGGCTGGTCCGGGCCGTAGCGCTCGATGATCCTTTCCAGCACCACGAGGGCGCGACGCGTCACATCGGCCGGTCCCTCACCTGGCGGCGTCCTCACCTCCGCGACGTCCTCGGTCAGCCGTCTGCCGGTACCGGGCGTCAACTCCACCCCCTTGGTCGACTGGGCGGTCCGGAAGTACGACGGCCCGCCCGACGCTTCCCGGAGGTCGCGTTCGACGAAGTAGCGGTTCACGTCGTAGACGGCGGCGTCCCACAGCGCGCCCGCGACCCAGGGCGTCATGCCGTCGGTCTCCAGGTCGGCGAGACCCCCGTCCGCCGGCAGACCCCGGAGGGAGGCGAGCAGTTCGAGTGCCTCCTCCCGCATGGTGACGTGGTGGGCCACCATGGCGGCCGTCAGAATCGCGTTGTGCTGGGCCGGTCCGTCGTGCCGTCCGGCCGCCGTGCGCTCGCGCAGCAGGGCACGCAGTTCGGCCGCCGCCCGGTTGGGGTTGTCCCCGCGCCGTGCGCTCACCGCGGCGGCGCACACCCGGTACAGCTCCGCCCACTGAGGCTTGCCGAGCAGCCCGAAGTCCTGTGCCGCGCCCCGCGCCTCCTCGTGGGCCTCTTCCGGCCGGTCGAGATTGCCCCAGGTCACGACTGCGGTGGCCTGTACGAGGACGGTGGCCGTGAGGTGGGCGCGCAGCATCGAGGGCCTGGCTCCCCGCAGCACGGCGTCGGCGTTCATCTCCACGGCGAGCAGAGCGTTGTCGGCCAGGATCAACCACTCCAAGGTCTCCTGCGCGCCCTCGTGCAGCAGGAAGTCCGTCCGGACGTCCCGCGTCTTCTCGGTCAGCGCGCCGCGGTAGGACTGCCAGGCGTACGTCGTCAGCGCGACGACGGCCCGGTAGTCGGGCCCGATCGGCCGGGCCAGGACGCGGTCGAAGGCCCAGGACGCGAGTGCGGAGTCGTAGGCGGGACCGCTGCCGCCGCGCAGGCGGGCCCATGCGGGCCGCCACAGGAGGCTTCGGTCCACTCGGCCCATGGCCCAGGCCGCGAGGACTTCCACGGCGAGGACGAAGACCGTGGCGACCAGCAGTTCACGGCGGGGCTGGAACACCCCGGCGAGCAGGAACATCATGCTGCCCCGACCGAGGACGACGCGCGGCGCCCGCAGCAGCAACTGCCCTCCCTTCGACGGCACATGAGGGGCCGATGCGGCGAGGGCCAGCCCGATGACGGTGGCGCCTGCCAGCAGCACGCCTCCTCCGACACCGGTCAGCACCGGGACGGAGGACCAGACGTCCGCGAGCCACTCGCCGGGCGGGGTGGCCGCGACCGCGACGGCGGGGACGACGGCGAGCGGACGCAGCCGCCGTCGCAGGAGAGCCGGACGGAGCAACTCCCGGGTGGCCCAGGTGCTCAGTGCCATTCGCAGCGAGATCAGTACGGCGCAGACCATGGCGAGCGGGAAGAGCGGCGCGGGCAGCGTCGGCAGCAGCGGCACCGCGACCGGCGGCGTGATCATGGCGAACAGGTTGGACCGGCGGGCCCACCGCAACCGCAAGGGCGGGGCGGCGGAGCCTGCGAGGGCCTCGCGCCAGCGCTCGGGCGCGCCGTCACGTGCCCGGCGGCGCATGACCGCCTCGAACAGAGCGTCTTGCGGCAGCACTTGTTCCCCCGTCGCCCGCGTGGAGCGTGTGTAGTCGATTCATCACACTCAGTCATCACCACTATAGGTTCGAACGTCGTTCGATCACTCTCGGCGTGAAGTCCCGGCTCTGTCAGAAGTGTTGACCGAGTCGTGAAAGCGTTTTAACTTCCCTTCACCGGACAGGCCGAGGTGAGGGGGAGCCGTGGCAACCGAGTTACGGGAACGAGCAGGTGCGAAGGGGGTGAGTCCTTCCCACCCCGGTCCCGACGGAGTGCGGCGTGAGCGTAAAGGTTTTCAGAGCCGGACGCTTTTCCTGCTCATGCTGCCCGGTGTCGCCTACTTCCTGCTGTTCCACTACGGCGCCCTCGCCGGGAACGTCATCGCGTTCAAGGAGTACGTGCCGTTCGACGGTCTCCTGGGCAGCCCCTGGGTGGGGCTCGGCAACTTCCAGCGCATGTTCGAGGACGCGGCGTTCTGGGACTCGGTCCTCAACACCCTCTGGATCGCCGTCCTCCAGCTCGTCTTCTACTTCCCGGTGCCGCTCGGTCTCGCCCTGCTGCTGCACACCCTCACCTGGAGCTCGGTGCGCCGGTTCGTGCAGTCGGTGGCGTATCTGCCGCACTTCATCTCGTGGGTGATCGTCGTCGCGCTGTTCCAGCAGGTGCTCGGGGACACCGGCCTGCTCAACAGCGGCCTGAGCGGGGCCGGTCTGCACACCGTCGACATCATCGGCAACCCCGACGCCTTCCGGCCGCTCGTCGTCGCCCAGGTCATCTGGAAGGACGCCGGCTGGGGCACGATCATCTTCCTCGCCGCGCTCGCCCAGGTCGACGAGCAGCAGTACGAGGCGGCCGCCATCGACGGCGCCGGACCCTGGCGGCGCTTCTGGCACGTCACCCTGCCCGCCATCCGCCCGGTCGTGGTGCTGCTGCTCATCATGCGGCTCGGCGACATTCTCTCCGTCGGCTTCGAGCAGATGCTGCTGCAGCGCGACGCGGTCGGACCGGAGACCGCCGAGGTCATCGACACCTTCGTCTACTACCAGGGCATCGTCGGCGGCGACTACGGTTTCGCGGCGGCCGCCGGCCTGTTCAAGGGGCTCGTCGGCGCCCTCCTCGTCTACGCGGCCAACAAGGCCGCCCACCGGCTCGGCGAACAGGGGGTCTACCGATGAGCGCGTCCGCCCGGCCCGGGTGGATGGAGAAGCCCCGGCCGCTCACCCAGACCGCGAAGGCGCTCGCCCTGGCCACGGTCGTGCTGCTGGTGTGCGTGCCGTTCCTGGTGATCGTGTCGACGTCCCTGGCCTCCACCCGGGAGGTCGTCGACAACGGCGGCTGGGTGCTGTGGCCCAGCGAGCCCACGCTCGACGCCTACCGTGACATCTTCGACGGCGGCATCGTCACCCACGCCCTCGGCGTCAGCGCGGGCGTGACGATCGTCGGCACCCTGCTCAGCCTCGTCTGCACGGTGACCCTGGCCTACGCGCTGTCCCGCCCGGGCGTCTTCGGCGGCAAACCGGTGCTGCTGCTGGTGCTGTTCACGTTCCTCTTCCCGCCCGGCATGATCCCGAGCTTCCTGCTCGTCAAGGAACTCGGCCTGCTCGACTCGTACGCCTCGCTCGTCCTGCCCGTCCTGGTCAACGTGTTCAACCTGGTCGTGCTGCGCGGCTTCTTCCAGTCGATCCCGGAGGAGCTGTACGAGGCGGCACGGCTGGACGGGGCGGGGGACTGGCGGGTGCTGGTGTCGGTGGTGCTGCCGCTGTCCAAGGCCGCGCTCGCCGTCGTCGGCCTGTTCTACGCCGTCGCCTACTGGAACTCCTGGTTCTACGCCTCGCTGTACCTGGAGAGCGACCACTGGCCGCTCCAGCAGGTGCTGCGCACCTATGTGGTGGCCGGGGCCGGGCTCACCGACGCGACGACCGGCGAGGCGACCGTGACCGCTCCGCAGACCGTGCAGATGGCGGTGCTCGTGATCGCCACCGTGCCGATCCTGCTGGTCTACCCGTTCCTGCAGAAGTACTTCACCAAGGGCGTGCTCACCGGCGCCATCAAGAGCTGACTCAGGCAAGAGCCGACTCAAGCCGACACGAGGTGATTCACCCATGCCCAGCATGTCCCGACGTACCCTGCTGCGTTCCGTGGCCGCCGGTGGTGCCGCCGTCTCCGTCCCCGGTCTGCTGACCGCCTGTTCCTCGGGTTCCGGCGACGGCGACGTCTCCAACGCCGGGAAGAAGCTCGCCCCCTGGCCGGCCCACCGCCCCGCCACCGGACCGAAGCCGGATCTCGCCCCGACCGAGGAGGGCGTCCAGGCCGGGTACACGTCCTACCCCTCCGACCTGGCCAAGTCGGTCTCCCGCACCCCGGGCGACGGCTCCACCGTCCGTGTCATGACCGTCTCGTTCGGCACACCGCCCAAGCCCGCCTCGGCGAACCGGTTCTGGGCGGCCGTGGAGAAGGCCCTCGGCGTGAAGATCGAGTACACGATCATCTCCCAGGCCGACTACCAGAAGAAGATGGCGACGGTCATGGCCGGCGACGCCGACGCCCTGCCCGACGTCATCAACATGTTCTCCGGCTTCACCCTGCCCCGCGAGGCACAGTTCGTGCAGCGCCGCGCCCAGGACCTCACCCCGTATCTGTCCGGCGACGCCATCACCGACTACCCGAACCTCGCCAATATCCCCACCCATGCCTGGCGCGACATGGGCCGCATCGGCGGACGGATCTACGGCATCCCGCTGGAGCGCCCGCTGCCCGGGTCGACCCTCTGGATCAACCAGGACATGTTCGCCGACGCGGGCATGAAGGAGGGCTGGACGACCGAGGACTTCACCGCCGTGGCACGGCGGGGCACCCGCGGCAAGACGTACATGCTGGGCGCCGCCGCCCAGTCCCTGTTCGGCAACGCCTACCACGGAGCCGCCCACAACGCGCCCCAGGGCTGGGCCGTCACCGACGACGGCACCTTCCTCGCGGGGGCGGCCGACGAACGGTACAAGGCGGCGATCGCGTTCCAGGCCCAGCTGCGCAAGAACGGTTCCTACCACCCCGACGCCACGTCCATCTCGCAGATCGACCTGACGACCCTCTACTACAACGGCACCGTCGGTTCCATGCAGGACGGGTTCGGCGCCTACCTGCCCAAGTACCGTGAGTCCCAGGGCAAGATGAGCCCGGCGGCCGCCCTCCCGTACAGCGTCGGCGGCGAACCCGGCGGAATCGTCGCCGCTCGCCGCTCCTTCGGCTACACGATCCTGAAGCAGGCGAAGAAGGAGCGCGTCGAACTCCTCCTGCGCGTCCTCGACTACCTCGCCGCGCCCTTCGGCAGCGCGGAGTGGGAACTCGTCCACTACGGCGTCGAGGGCGTCCACTTCACCCGCGCCAAGGACGGCTCGCCCGAGTACACCAAGCTCGGCGAGGTGGAGAACAACACCAACCTGCCGCTGAAGTACCTCGCCGAAGGCCCCCAGGTGCTGTTCGTGCCCGGCATGCCCGACGCCGTTCGGGCCCTGCACACCTGGCAGGGCGAGGTCGTACCGCACGCCGTACGCAACGCCTCGTTCGGGCTGCAGTCCGCGACGAACAACTCCCAGGGCGCCACCCTCAAGACCCTCCTCGACGACACCGCCACCGGGATCATCGCCGGGCGGCTGCCGCTGTCCGAGTGGGACGCGACGGTGAAGAAGTGGCGGAGCCGGGGCGGCGACAGAATGGCCGAGGAGTACGCGAAGGACCACGAGGCCAACACCTGAACAGCGGTGGGCGGAAGAGGAGACGCGGGGGATGGGGAACGACATGGTGTCCAAGGGGCGGGTCACGATCCGCGAGGTCGCCGAGCGGGCGGGCGTGTCGACCGCCACCGCCTCCCGCGCGCTCAGCGGCAACCACCCGGTGCCCGCCGCGACCCGGGCCCGCGTCCTGCGCGCGGCCCGCGACCTCGACTACGTGGCCAACGCGCACGCCCGCGCCCTGGTCGGCGGCGGCCGCAAGATGGCCGCCGTCGTGGTCCGCCAGGTCACCAGCCCCTTCTACGCCCAGGTCGCCGAGGGCGTGGAGGCGGAGGCCGCCGACCGCGGCTGGCTCTGCGTGGTCGGCGCCACCGGCGGGGACGCCCAGCGCGAGATGGACTTCGTGCGGCTCATGCGGGAGGAGGGCGCCCGGCTGGTGATCCTGGTCGGCGGGGTCGTCGAGGACGACGCCTACCGCGAGCGCGTCGCCCACTACGCCCACGCCCTGGACTCCTCCGGAGCCCGGCTCGTGCTCTGCGGGCGGCCCGCGCCCGACCCGGAGATCCCGGCGCTCGTCGTGGAGTTCGACAACGAGGCCGGGGCCCGCGCTGTCACCGCCCATCTGCTCTCGGCCGGGCATCGCCGGATCGTCTTTCTCGGCGGGCTGCCCGGCAACACCGCCCTGGACGCCCGTGTCGCCGGCTACCGCGCCGCCCTCGCCGAGCACGGGCTGCCGCCCGAGGCCGCCCACGTCGTCGACTGCGGACTCGGCCGCGCCCCGGGGCATCGCGCCATGACCGAACTCCTCAAGCGGACACGGGAGTTCACGGCCGTCTTCGCCGGGGACGACATGGTCGCCGCCGGTGTCCTGCGGGCGATCGCCGAGAGCGGACTGAGCGTCCCCGGCGACATCTCCGTCGTCGGCTACAACGACATCCCGCTCGCCGAGGACTTCAATCCGCCGCTCACCACCGTCCGCACCCCCGCCGAGGAACTCGGCCGCGCCGCCGTGCGCATCGCGCTGCGCGACCCCGAGCACGCCGCCGGGGCCCACCATCTGCTCGGCACCCACATCGTCGTCCGCGACAGCGTCGGCGCGCCCCCGCCCGGGCGTGCCCTGTGACCAACGGAGGAACCGTACCCGTATGAGCGCGCCGCACGTGTCGCTCCCCGGCCCGACGCCCTTCCCCCACCTTCCCCAACTGCCGCCCCCCGACCCGCTGACCTCACCCTTGACCGGCTGGACCCGCGCCCACTGGGAGGCGATCGCCGACCGCCTCCTGGACGCCCTGCTGCCCTACGCCTCGCCGGGCCTGGCCCAGTACCGGCTCCCCGGGCCGCCCAGCCACTCCGGGCCCTGGTCGGACGGCCTCGAGGGCTTCGCCCGCTCCTTCCTGCTGGCGGCCTTCCGTATCGCCGGCTCGGGCGGACACCATCCGGGTCTCATCGACCGGTACGCGGCCGGGCTCGCCGCGGGCACCGACCCGCGCGGCCCCGACCGCTGGCCGCCCATCACCGACCGGGGCCAGCCCATGGTCGAGGCCGCGTCCCTCGCGATCGCCCTGCACGAGACCCGTCCGTGGATCTGGGACCGGCTCGACGACCGGGTACGGCAGCGGATCGCCGACTGGCTGGGCGGCTTCGTCGGAGCCGTCGTCAACGACTCCAACTGGCGGCTGTTCCAGGTCATCGCCGAGGAGTTCCTCGCCTCCGTCGGCGCCCCGCACAGCCGCCGGGAGATCGAGGACGGGCTGGCACGCCTGGAGGACTGGTACCGGGGCGACGGCTGGTACACCGACGGCGACGGCCGCAAGTTCGACTACTACAACGCCTGGGCCCTGCACCTGTATCCGGTGCTCTGGGCCCGTATCGCCGGACCGCGCGCCGACCCGGGGCCGGTCACGGCTCACCGCGCACGCCTTCGGAGATTCCTCCACGATCATCAGCACTTCTTCGGCGCCGACGGTGGGCCCGTCCATCAAGGCCGCTCGCTCACCTACCGATTCGCCACGACCGCGCCCCTGTGGGCGGGTGTCCTCGCCGACGCCACTCCGCTGCCGCCGGGCCGCACGCGCCGCCTCGCCTCCGGCGCGCTGAAGCACTTCGCCGAGCGGGGCGTGCCCGACGAGCAGGGGCTGCTCACGCTCGGCTGGTACGGCCCCTTCCTGCCCGTCACCCAGCGATACTCGGGCCCGGCCTCCCCGTACTGGGCGAGCAAGGCCTTCCTCGGCCTGCTCCTGCCCACCGACCACCCTGTGTGGACGGCGCCCGAGGAACCCGGCCCCGTCGAATCGGCCGACGTACGCCTCGCGTTACCCGCCCCGGGCTGGCTGCTGCACTCCACCGCGGCCGACGGGATCGTACGGCTCGTCAACCACGGCAGCGACCGCCTGCCGCCTCCACCCGCCGAGGCCCAGGACAGCCCGCACTACGCCCGGCTGGCCTACTCCAGTGCCACGGCACCCGAGACCCCTCCGGCCCCGCACACGGGCCCCGACCAGCACATCGCCCTGCTCGCCCCCGACGGCACACCGACCCCGCGCGGCCGTATCCACCCCCTCGGCATCGAGGGCGCCCGGGCCGCCTCCTGGCACCGAGCCCTCCTCCCGGGCAGCGGCGAAGGCCACCGCATCGAGACGGTCAGCGTGGTGCACGGCCCTTGGGAGGTCCGAGTGCACCGCGTCGACGCGCCCCCCGGCACGCCCGTGCGCGAGGGCGGCTGGGCCGTGGCCGACGACACCACGCCCCCGACGCCCCGCACCGGCCCGGGCCTGGCCCTGGCCCGGCGCACGGACGGCCTGACCAGCGCGCTCGTCGGCCTGCACGGCTGGAGCGACGACGAGGGCACGGTCGTAGCGGCAGTGGGCGGCAACGCGTACGGCCACCACTCGGCGACGCCCGTTCTGACCCTGCCGTCCCACCCCGGCGGCACCCACCTCCTCGTGACACTGGTCGTACTCAGTGCCGACCCCGCGGTGCACGCCCAGGTCGAGGGGACCCGCGTACGGGCCGGGGGCGACGGGGGAGTGGAGATCCGGTTCCCGGACGGCACGCGGGAGTCGGTCGCGCCGTGACATGCCGAGAGGGCGTGGCCCGGATGGTGAGCCACGCCCTCAGGACCTGAAGCGCGTCAGGCCTCCACGCGCCCCCGCCTCACCGCCTTCGCCAGCATCGGCCACGCCAGCAGCACCAGGATCACCGCGTACACGGTCACCGCGAACGGTGTGTTGACCAGGCCCGTCACGCTGCCGTCGCTGATCTGGAGGGCACGCCGGAGTTGCTGCTCGGCGTTCGGGCCGAGGATGACGCCGATGACGGCGGGGAGCACCGGCAGGCCGTAGCGGCGCATGCCGAAGCCGATCAGGCCGATGATCAGCAGGATCACCAGGTCGATCACCTCGCCGCCGACCGCGTACGCGCCGACCGCCGCGAAGAACATGATCCCGGCGTAGAGGTACGGCCGCGGAATGCGCAGCAGCTTCGCCCACACCGGCGCCAGCGGCAGGTTGAGGGCGAGGAGCAGCACCATGCCGACGAACAGGGAGGCGATCAGGCCCCAGACCAGGTCGGGTTCGCGCTCGAAGAGCAGCGGGCCGGGCTGGATGCCGTACTGCTGGAAGGCGGCCAGCATGACCGCCGCGACGGCCGTGGTCGGCAGGCCCAGGGTCAGCATCGACACCAGAGTGCCCGCCGCCGAGGCGGACGCCGCCGACTCCGGCCCCGCGACGCCCTCGATCGCGCCCTTGCCCCACTCGTCCTTGTGCTTGGACAGACGCTTCTCCGTCACGTACGACAGGAAGGTGGGGATCTCGGCGCCGCCCGCCGGGATCGCGCCGAACGGGAAGCCGATGAACGGGCCGCGCAGCCATGACTTCCAGGTCCGGTTCACATCGTCGCGCCCCAGCCACGGCCGGCCGACCGGGATCGGCTCCGGCGGCCTGCGCCGCAGATGGGCGGCGACCCACAGGGCCTCGCCGATCGCGAAGAGTCCGACAGCGACGATCACCACGTCGATACCGTCGGCCAGTTGGAGCGAGCCGAACGTCAGACGCTGCTGGCCGGTCATCTGGTCCAGGCCCACCAGGCCCAGGGTGAGACCGATGAGCAGGGAGGCGAGGCCGCGGATGCGGGACGATCCCAGCACCGAGGTCACCGCGATGAACGCCAGCACCATGATGGCGAAGTAGTCCGGCGCGCCGATGTCCACGGCGAGCTTGGCGACCGTCGGCGCGAGCGCCACCAGCAGGAGCGTGCCGATCAGACCGCCCGCGAAGTGCCCGACGGCGGCCGCCGCGAGGGCCTGGGCGCCGCGCCCGGACTTGGCCATGGGGTTGCCCTCCATGGCCGCCACCACCGCCGCGCTCTCACCGGGCGTGTTGAGCAGGATGGAGGTGGTCGAACCGCCGAACATCGCGCCGTAGTAGATGCCGGCGAACATGATGAACGCGCCGATCGGGTCGAGCCCGTACGTCACCGGCAGCAGCAGCGCGACCGCCATCGCCGGGCCGATGCCCGGCAGCACGCCGATCGCCGTGCCCAGCAGCACACCGATGACGGCCCACAGGAGGTTGATCGGCGTGAGGGCCGTACCGAAGCCGTCCAGAAGGGAGTTGAAGGCATCCATGTCACAGCACTCCCATCAGCGGACCGCCGGGCAGGGGCACTCCGAGCAGATTGTTGAACACGGTGTAGGTGACGAGGGACAGCCCGGCCGCGATGAGCGGATCGCGGTCGATCCGGCGGCTGCCGAGCGCGTACGCCGCGCCCCAGAACAGCAGTGCGCCCGCGACCGGGAAGCCGAGCGGCTCGATGAGGACGGCCGCGCCGAGGAACACCCCGGCGAGCAGCAGCACCGTGCGCCAGTCGGCGGGCTCGGACAAGTCGACGTCCTCGCCGGTCTCGGCCTGCCCCCGGCCGCCGCGCAGCACGTCCACGGCGAGCAGCGCGGCGATTACCAGCAGCCCGGCCCCGACCACGATCGGCACGGTCTTCGGGCCGACGGGGCCGCGCTGGGCGATGTCCACGTCCATGGTGAGCGCGTCGGTCAGGACGAGCACGCCCAGGGCCAGCAGCAGCACACACACGCCGAGTTCGGAGTGCTCGCGCAGCCACGAGCGCCGTCCGCCGCCGGTCTCGGCGGGGGGAATGTCGGTCTGCGTCGTCACAGTCCCAGCTCCTTCAGCACCGAAACCACGCGCTTGTCCTCGGCGTCGAGGAACGCGCCGAACTTGTCACCGGTGAGGAAGGCGTCGTCCCAGCCGTTCTGCTTCATGGACTTCCGCCACTCGTCGGAGCCGTGCAGCTCCTCGACGAGCCGCACGAGCTTGTCCCGCTCGCCGTCGGTGAGGCCGGGCGGGGCGACGATGCCGCGCCAGTTGGTGAAGTTCACGTCGTACCCGGCCTCGGTCAGCGTCGGCGCGTCGAGCCCCGCGACCCGCTTCGGGCCGGTGACCGCGAGGAGACGCAGCTCGCCCGACTTGATCTGGTCCAGGTACTCGCCGACACCGGAGACACCGAAGGCGACCTTGTTGCCGAGGATGGAGGCGAGCAGCTCGCCGCCGCCGTCGAAGGGGATGTAGTTCACCTGCTTCGGCGGGATCCCGGCGGCCCGCGCCATCAGCATCGGCGCGAGATGGTCCGGCCCGCCGGGGGAGGACCCGCCGCCCACCGGGAGCTTGCCGGGGTTCTCCTTCCAGGCGCCGATCAGGTCGTCGATCGTCTTGTACGGGGAGTCCTTGGCGACCACGACGACGTCCTGCTCCTCGGTGAGCCGGGCGATCGGCGTGGTGTCGCCGAGCGTCTTGGGCGCGTCGTTGGAGCGGACGGCACCCACGACCCCGAGGCCCATGGACATGGCGAGCTTGCCGTTGCCGTGCTCGCTCACCAGCCGGCTGAGGCCCACCGTGCCGCCGGCTCCGGGCAGGTTGAACACCTCGATGTTGTGGGTCAGTCCGGCGTCCTCGGCGTTCTTCGCGGCCGTACGGGCCGTGATGTCGTAGCCGCCGCCGGGCGTGTTGGGGACCATGAAACGCAGGCCCGGGATCTGTGTGCCGGTCTCGGCGCCGCTGCCGGTGGTCAGCAGCGGAGGTCCGACGAGCACGAGCACGGCGGCCCCGAGCAGGGCGAGGGGAGTGCGCAGGCGCACGAGTGCCACCACCTGTCGGTACGTCGATGCGGGTAGGTAAGAGCCCTGTGGGGGAGGGTGATGTGGGCCACATGCTGCACCGGGTGCCGACGGGCTGTCTCTCTTGCGGAACCAACGGAGGTTTTGGTCTTTGTGGTCGGCGGAACGCCGTGCGCACCCCGGCCCCCTGGACCGCAACCGTGCACATCCCTTTCCCTCACCGCAGGTGGACGCCATGATGGGCGGCCCCGGCACGGAAGGAGCGACCCGATGACCAGCGAGCCCCGCACGTCCGCCACCAGCGGCACGATCGACGTCCTCGTGGTCGACGACGACTTCATGGTGGCCAAGGTCCATCGGGCCTTCGTCGAGCGCGTCGACTGCTTCCGCGTCGTCGGCGTCGCCGGTACCGGCGCCCAGGCCGTCAGCGCCGCCGACGCGCTGCGCCCCGACCTCGTGCTGCTCGACCTGCACCTGCCGGACATCTTCGGCCTCGACGTCATCCCCCGGCTGCGTTCCGCGGGCCACGACTGCGACGTCATGGTCGTCAGCGCCGCCCGGGAGGCCGAGACGGTCCGTGGCGCCGTCCGGCACGGGGTCGTCGACTACCTCCTCAAGCCCTTCGAGTCAGAGGAACTGCGCGCCAGGCTGGAGCGCTACGCCGACCGGCGCGGCCGGCTGCTCGGCACGGTCGTGCGCAGCCAGGCCGACGTCGACCGGGTGCTGGCCGGAGCCTCCGGTGGGTCCTCGCCCGTCGCCGCCCTGCCCAAGGGCATGAGCGTGGAGACCGCCGAGCTGGTCGAGCGGGCCCTGCGCGAGACGGACGGCACCCTGTCCGCCAGCGAGTGCGCCGCGATGACCGGCGTCTCCCGCGTGAGCGCCCGCCGCTACCTGGAGCACTTCCATACCGTCGGCCGCGTGGAGGTCTCCCTGCGCTACGGCGTGGCGGGCCGCCCCGAACGCCGCTACCGCTTCCGCGGCCCCGCCGCGCTCCGGCCCGGGGGCGAGGCGCGGGCCTAGGCCTATCGGGAGCGGCTGCGCAGGGGGCGGCGGCGGAGCCGGGCTCGCACGGGGCGCGACGACTCCGAGCGCCCTGCCGAGCCGCAGGTTCGCCCGGCCCGAGAGGCCCGTGGCCCGGAGGTACGCGCGCTGTTCTGGTCGCCGGCCGGAGCAGCGGCGAGCGTCCCGCTACCTCGCCGCGCAGTCGACGTCCTTCGCCGGCAGGCGGCCCGTCGCGAGGTACGCGTTGACCGTGTCGTCGACGCACGGCGCACCGTAGACGCCGTACACCGCGTGCTGATCGGCACCGTTCAGCGTCACCAGACGCGAGGACGGCCACATGCCACGCACGGTCCTGGCGCCGTCCTGGTCGGTGCGCGGGTCCCCGGTGGCGTTGACGAGGAGGGCCGGCAGATCGTCGCGGATCGTGGTCGGGCGCTCGCGCGGCCGGTCCCAGAACGCGCACGGGTTGATGTTGTGCGTGACGGGCGCGAACAGCGGGTCCTGCGCCCGGCCGCGCTGGACGTCGCGCCAGTAGACCTCCGGGTTGCGAGGCGCGGCCCCGTCGCCGCACAGGATCGCCGTCTGCGCGCTGCCGTAAGGGGAGTCGGTGCCCGTCAGCATGAACTCGAGCACCCCGGCGAGCCAGGGAGACGGCGTCACCCGCTGCCCCTCGGACGCCCGCAGCATGTCCCGCATCCCCTGCGCGAAGTCACCGTAGGCGGCGTCGTTGTGCTGGGAGAGGCCGTTGAAGACGACCATGGGCATCACATGCTCGCCCAGCCGGTGGTCGCCGAGCCGCAGTGGTGTCCGGGCCGAGGCCTTCCGGACACGGTCCACGGCGGCCAGCACCTCACCCCGTGTCCCGCCCAGCCTGTAGGTCGCCTCGCGCGCGGCGGCCCAGGACGCCCAGCCCTCCAGCGCGTGCCGGTTGGCCCGCTCGACGCCCCGCAGCAGCCTCGGCCCGTACCGGTCCGGGTCGATCACACCGTCCAGGACGACCCGGTCGGTGCGGCCGGGGAACATCGTGGTGTACACCTCGCCGAGGTAGCTGCCGTACGAGTAGCCCAGGTAGGAGATGCGCCGCTCGCCCAGCGCGGCCCGGACGACGTCCATGTCGCGCGCGGTGTTGCGGGTGGTGGCGTGGGGCAGGGCATCGCCCGCGTTGGCGCGGCAGCGCGCGGCGAGGTCCTTCGCGAACGCGGTCGTGCGGTCGAACCCGGCCCGGTCCGCACCCGCCCCGCGCCAGGCCGAGCCGGTCGGCCAGCGGCAGTCCAGCGGTGTGCTGCGGCCGATGAAGCGAGGATCGACGCCCACCACGTCGTACCGTGCGGCGACGTCCTTCATCGCCTTGCGCACCCACGGCGGATCGCCGAGCGACGGCCCGCCGGGGCCGCCGCCGTTGAGCAGCAGCGGGCCGACGCGGCGGTCGGTGTCGGTGGCGCGGATCCGGGATATCGCGACGGTGATCGTGCGGCCGCCGGGGTCCGAGTAGTCCAGCGGCACCGTGACGTCGGCGCAGCGGGCGCCCGACTGCTCCAGCTCCTTGCCGGTCGTGTCCTGAGGTCCGAGCACGCAGCTCTTCCAGGTGAGGCGCTGCTGCTGGTAGCGGGCGAGGGGGTCGGGGCCGGGGACCGCCTCGGCCGTGGCGGGCAGCACGGTGAGGGCGAGGGCGGCGGCCGTCAGCGCCAGGGCGGCTCGTCCCGGGGCTGCCGGGGAACGGGGTAACACGTGGGTGTCCCTTCTGTGGCGGAACTCCCCTCGGCCGTCCGGCATGGACATGCGGAAGGGGTTGCTGTGGGACAGAACGCTAGGGACGGGCCGCCGTCCGATCACTCCGGCTGGCAGCCCGTTCACGGTGGGGCCAACCCCCGGGAGGATGCGGGGGAATGCCGTTTCCATGGCGCCGACAACAACCGGAATATCCGCCCCAAGCTGGGAGAACGCTCGCGCAGACCTTGTGCAGGTCGCCGCAGGGGGGTTGTCCAGACATGGTCCCGCGCCTAGGGTCACCTTCCGAGTGCAAGCGCTTTCCAAGCGTGAGTCCACCGGCCGTCCGAGGAGCGCCGCATGTCCGTGTCCCCAGGGTCTCCCACCCGCCGCCGCGTGGCCGTCGTCGGCACCGGAGCCATCGTCAGCGGCAGCCATCTGCCCGCGCTGCGGGCCCACTCCGACCGGGTGGAGCTGGTCGCCGCCGTCGACGTCGACCAGGAGCGGCTCGACACCTTCCGCGAGCTGGCCGGCGACCAGGTCGCCGGATACACCTCGATGGACGCGATGCTGGACGCCGTACGCCCCGACCTGGTCCTGATCGGGACACCGCCCTCCCTCCACCGGGAGCAGACGGTGGCCGCGCTCAAGGCGGGCGCCTGGGTGCTGTGCGAGAAGCCGCTCACCCTGTCACTCTCCGAGTACGACGAGATCGCCGCCGCCGAGGAGGCCTCCGGGGCGTACGCGGCGGTCGTCTTCCAGCACCGCTACGGCTCAGGCGCCGTGCACGCCCGCGAGCTGATCACCAGCGGCGAGCTGGGCGCCCCGCTGGTCGCGCACTGCCAGACCACCTGGCACCGGGACGCCGCGTACTACGCGGTGCCGTGGCGCGGCAAGTGGGCCAGCGAGGGCGGCGGCCCCACCATGGGCCACGGCATCCACCAGTACGACCTGCTGCTGCACCTGCTCGGCGAGTGGGAGGAGATCCAGGCCATGGCGGCCCGCCTCGTCCACGACACCGAGAGCGAGGACGTCTCCACCGCGCTGGTGCGCTTCCGGGGCGGCGCCCTCGCGACCGTCGTGAACAGCGTGCTGTCCCCGGACGAGGTCAGCCGCATCCGCGTCGACTGCGCGGACGCCACGGTCGAGCTGACCCATCTGTACGGCCACAGCAACGACAGCTGGGCCTACACCCCGGCCCCGCACGTCGCCTCCGAGCGCGCCACCGCCTGGCGCACCCCCGCGCACGACGTGCCGAGCTCCCACACGGCCCAGCTCGGCGCGCTCCTCGACGCCTACGACACCGGCGCCCGGCCACCGGGCAGCGGCCAGGACGCCCGCGCCACCCTCGAGTTCGCCGCCGCCCTGTACAAGGCGGCGTTCACCGGCCGCTCGGTGCACGCGGGGGAGATCGGCCCCGGCGACCCCTTCTACGAGGCCATGCACGGCCAGTACCCCGACTGGGCCCCCAAGGAGCGCGCATGAGCATCCGAGTCACCCACACCCACGGCGAGGACATCGCCGTCACGGCGGCAGGCGGCACGGAGATCCTCCGCTACGTCTACCGCCCCGACCCGGATCCCTTCGAGTCCCGCAAGCCGTACGCCCACCCCGTACGCACCCTCTCCGGCCGCACGGTCACCGGCTACCGCCCGAACGACCACCGCTGGCACAAGGGCCTGCAGATGACCTCGAGCCATCTGTCCGGCCAGAACTTCTGGGGCGGCAACTGCTATGTCCACGGCCAGGGCTATCTGCCCCTGCCCGAGCGCGTCGGCTCGATGCGGCACGACGGCTTCCCGGACTTCACGGTCGAGGACGACCGGCTCGCCTTCACCGAGAACCTCACGTGGGTCGAGAACGGCGGCGAGGAGTGGGCCCGCGAGGTGCGGGGGCTGACCGTCCACTCGGTGGACGAGGAGGCCGGATCCTGGGCCCTCGACTGGTCGATCCGCCTCACCAACCTCCGTTCCGAGCCTCTGTCCTTCGGCTCACCGACCACCGCGGGCCGTGAGATGGCCGGCTACACCGGACTGCAGTGGCGCGGCCCGCGCGACTTCACCGGCGGCACGGTCTTCGCCCCGGACACCGACGCCGACGTGGGCAAGCTCATGGGCACCCAGGGCCCCTGGCTCGCCTTCACCACCGAGCACGACGACGTCGACGGCCACTCCACCCTCGTCTTCGCGCACGCGCCCGAGAACCTCGACGAGTCGTCCGCGATCCACGAGTCGCACTGGTTCGTCCGCGCCGAGCCCTTCCCGACGGTCGCCTTCTCCTGGGCGTTCTTCGAGGAGTTCGCACTCCCGCCGGGCGAGTCCTTCGCCTACCGCTACCGGCTGGTCGTCGCCGACGGCGCCTGGGACCGCGACCGGGTCGGCACCCACATGGAGAGCCTGCCGTGGTGAGCGACACCGAGCCCGCCCTGCCGCACCCGCTGCCCGGCGCGATCGGCCTGTCCCATCTGAGCGCCTACGACTGGGAGGCCGCCGACGGCGTCTGCGGCGGCAGCCCGCATCTGCACCTGGTGTGCACCGAGGCGTACGTCGTCACCGGCGGCCGGGGCGCGGTCCAGACGCTCAGCCCCGACGGCTACCGGGACATCCCCCTCGCGGCCGGCTCCCTCGCCTGGTTCACCCCGGGCACCGTCCACCGCATGGTGCAGGGCGGCGACCTGCGCATCACCGTCCTGATGCAGAACAGCGGCCTGCCCGAGGCCGGGGACGCCGTGTTCACCTTCCCGCCCGAGGTGCTCGCCGACCCCGAGAAGTACGCCGCCGCCGCGAAGCTGCCGCCCGGCACGGGACCGGAGACGGCGGCTGCCGCCCGGCGCCGCAGGGACCTCGCCGTCGAGGGCTACGTCGTCCTGCGCGAGGCCCTCGAAGCAGGCGACAACGCCCCGTACCTGGAGTTCCAGCGGGCCGCCGCGCGCCTCGTGCGCGACAAGGTGCCCACCTGGCGTGAGCTGTGGCGGGCGGGTGCGCTGGCCACCGCCGAACGCACCGGCGCCCAGCTCGACGCGCTGGAGGTGGGGGAGCCCCTCCACCTCGACGAGGCCACCGCCCACGAGGCGGCGCCCACCCGGCTCGGCGGCTTCGGCATGTGCGGCCGGCGCGACGAGTACAACCTGCCGGGTACCACGCTGCCGTACCAGGGCGAGTAACCCGGCAAGGGCGCCAAGGGGGGCCACAGGCCGAGGGGGGCCAACAGGAAGTCCGAGGAAAGGAGAGGTGACCTCGGCATGCCCGGACACAGGACAACGGGGTTCTGCGCGTCGGCCGCCGCACTGGCACTGTGCGTCATGCTGGCAGGCTGCTCAGGATCCGGGGAGACCGCCGGCGGCGGCAAGGTCGTGCTGCGCTACACGTGGTGGGGCAACCCCGACCGTGCGGCACGCACCGAGCAGGCCGTCGCGCTGTTCGAGAAACAGCACCCGAACGTCGACGTCACGACGTCGTTCTCCGGCTACGACGCCTACAAGCAGAAGCTCGCCACCCAGGCCGCCGGCGGTGACGCCCCGGACGTGATGCAGCTGGACTACCGCCAGATCGACCAGTACGCCTCCGGCGGAGTGCTGCTCGACCTGGCGCAGCAGAAGTCCGTCCTGCGCACCTCCGAGATCGACCAGGGCCTGCTCGCCACCGGCCGCGTGGACGACATCCAGTACGCCATCCCGCAAGGCCGCGGCACCGAGACCGTCGTCCACGACGTCACGACCTGGAAGAAGTCGGGAGTCCCGCTCCCCGGCGAGAGCTGGACCTGGAGCCAGTGGGCCGACGCCATGCGCGCCCTCGCCAAGAAGACCGGCAGGCCCGGGGCCACCGACCCCGGCCAGAGCGAGGACGCCTTCGAGGTCTGGCTGCGCGGCCGGGGCAAGTCCCTCTACACCGAGGACGGCGGGCTCGGCTTCACCGCCGGGGACCTGACCCGCTGGTGGACCTTCACCGACAAGCTGCGCCGCGAGGGCGCCGTCTCGCCCGCCGAGCAGACCACCCAGCTCGACGGCTCCGTGGAGAACACCCCGCTCGGCCGGGGCAAGGCGACCGCCGACACCAACTGGGACGCCCCGTCCAGCGGTTACCTCGCGCTCGTCCCGAGCGGAGTCGCCCTCGCCCCCATGCCGTCCGGCGAGGACGGCACCCCCGGCCAGTACTTCAAGCCGTCCATGTTCCTCGGCGTCTCGGCCAACACCGGCCACCCCAAGGAGGCGGCCCAGCTCGTCGACTTCATGATCAACGACCGGGAGGCCGCGAAGATCCTCGGCGCCGGCCGCGGCATCCCCGTCAACGAGACCATCCGCGACGAGATCGGCCCGGAGCTCAAGGACTTCGACAAGACCATCGCCGACTTCCAGGCATCCCTCGACGGCAAGCTCAAGGACCCGCCCCAGGCCCCGCCCTCGGGTGACAACGCCCTGCAGACCACCTTCCAGCGCGACTACGACCAGGTGTCCTACGCGCGCATGTCGCCCCGCGAGGCGGCCGAGAACTACGTCACCGAGGCGAAGGCGGAGCTGAGGTCATGACCACCACCGCGATCCCCCCGGAGGCGAAGCACGCCCCCGCCACCGCCCCGAAGCGCCGCCCCAAACGCGAACGCGAGGGCGCCGCCTGGGTGTTCCTGTCCCCGTGGGTGCTCGGCGCGACCGTCCTGACGCTGCTGCCGATGGCCGTCTCGCTGTACCTGTCGTTCACCGACTACGACCTGTTCAACCCGCCGCAGTGGGTCGGCCTGCGCAACTACACGCAGATGTTCACCGAGGACCCGCGCTACTGGCGCTCGGTCCTGACGACCCTGACGTACGTCGTCATCGCCGTGCCCCTGCAACTCGCGCTCGCCCTCGTCGTCGCGCTCGCCCTGAAGGGCATGAAACGTGGCAAGGGCTTCTACCGCTCCGCCTTCTACGCGCCCTCGCTGCTCGGCGCGTCGATGTCCATCGCCCTGGTCTGGCGGGCGGTCTTCAACGACGGCGGCACGGTCGACAACCTGCTCGGCACCGGCGGCTGGGTCAACAAGCCCGGCTTCTCGCTGCTGGCCGTCGCGCTGCTGACGGTGTGGCAGTTCGGCGCCCCGATGGTCATCTTCCTCGCCGGGCTCCAGCAGATCCCCGCCGAGCTGTACGAGGCGGCGGCGGTGGACGGGGCCGGGAAGTGGCGGCAGTTCCTGTCGGTCACCGTGCCGATGCTGTCCCCGGTGCTGTTCTTCAACCTGGTCCTGCAGACCATCCAGGCCTTCCAGGTGTTCACGCCCGCCTTCGCGGTCAGCGGCGGCAAGGGCGGGCCCGCCGACTCGACTCTCGTCTACACCATGTACCTCTACGACCGGGGCTTCGTCGCCTCCCACATGGGCTACGCCTCCGCCATGGCCTGGGTGCTGCTCGTCGTGATCGGCGTCGTCACGGCGGTGCTGTTCCGCACCTCCCGCTCCTGGGTCTTCTACGCCTCCGAGGGGGACCGATGACCTCGACTGCCCTTTCCCACAAGCCCGTTCGCTGGGGCCGTGTCGCCGTGCACCTCGGCTGCCTGGCCGCGCTGCTGGTCATGCTGTACCCGCTGGCCTGGCTGCTGGCCACCTCGCTCAAGCCCGCCGACGAGGTCATCGCGAGCCTGAACCTGCTGCCCGGTCACCTGGAGTGGTCGAACTACTCCACCGCCCTGGACGGCGTCAACGACGTCTCCATCTGGCGGCTGCTCTCCAACTCCCTGCTGATCGCGGGCGGCGCCGTCCTCGGCAACGTCCTCAGCTGCTCGCTCGCCGCCTACGCCTTCGCGCGCCTGAGGTTCCGCTTCCGCGGGCCGCTGTTCGCCTTCATGATCGCCACGATCATGCTGCCGCACCACGCGGTGCTGATCCCGCAGTACATCATCTTCAACCAGCTCGGCCTGGTGAACACCTACTGGCCTTTGATCCTGCCGAAGTTCCTCGCCACCGAGGCGTTCTTCGTCTTCCTCATCGTGCAGTTCATGCGCGGACTGCCGCGCGAACTGGAGGAGGCCGCCCGGATCGACGGCTGCGGGCCCTTCCGCAGCTTCTTCCAGGTGGTACTGCCGCTCACCCGCCCGGCCCTGATCACCACGGCCATCTTCACCTTCATCTGGACCTGGAACGACTTCTTCACCCAGCTCATCTACCTCTTCGACCCGGACAAGTTCACACTGACCCTCGCGCTGCGCTCCTTCGTGGACGCCTCCAGCACCTCCGCGTTCGGCCCGATGTTCGCGCTGTCGGTGATCGCGCTGCTGCCGATCGTGCTGTTCTTCCTCGCCTTCCAGCGGTTCCTGGTGGAGGGCATGGCCAGCTCCGGAGTCAAGGGATGAGCGGGGTGCGGACCCGTGAGCCCGGCGAGGTGTTCGGACCGCGCACGGCCCTCTTCGCCGACGTGCTCAGTGTCGGCCTCGCCACGGCGGCGGCCTGTCTCCCGCTGCTCACCGCACCGGCCGCGCTGTCGACGGCCTGCGCCGTACTGCGTGGCGCGGGACAGGACCGGCCCGTCACGGCGGGGCGGTACGTCGCCCTGCTGCGACGGCGGCTCAGGGCCGGTGACCTGCTGGCGGGCTTCGTCGCCCTGGCGGGCCTGCTGCTCCTCGCGGCCGATCTGGCGCTGGCCGGGGCGGGGCTGCCGGGGGCGCGGCTGTTCGCGGTGGCCGCCGCCGCCATCGGCGCCGGCGCGCTGGTGATCGGCCTGCGAGCTTGCGCACGCCCCGAGTCACTCACCGACTGGCGCGCGGCGGTGCGCGGGGCGGCCCGGGACGCCGTGGCGGACGTGGGCGGCAGCGGGCTGGTCCTGCTGGCCGTGGCGACGGCCGCGCTGTGCGCCTGGATGCTGCTGCCCCTGGCCTTCCTGGCCCCGGGGCCGCTGGCCATGGCGCTCACGGCCGTAGATGTGCGCCGGTCGGCTGTGGTTCTCCTGGAACGTTCCTGAGATCAGGGGCCGTTGAGGCGCGTCCATGGCCCATGGCGCCTCAACGGCTCGCAGCGCACGGATGGGCTCCGGCGCCTCAAAGGTCTCCGGCGCCTCAACGGTCTCAGGCCGTCCGGGATCTCCGGAACCTCAACGGTCTCCGCCCGTCCAGGATCTCCGGAACCTCAACGGCCGATGGAACCGATGCTGATCCGCGGCCACGACCGAGCCGCCGTCAGCAGGGCCTGGGTCCGTGCCGAGGGAGTGGCCGCCGCCGCGGCCAGTGCCGCCGCGGCGCTGGCGATGCCGAGGACCGCGCCGGCGGCCACGTCGCCCGGGTAGTGCACGCCCGTGTGGATACGGGAGTAGCCGACGGCGCTCGCCAGCGCCCCGAGCGGCACCGCGGCGGGCGGCAGGACCACACCGACGGCGGTGGCGAACGCGACCGCCGACGCGGTGTGCCCGGACGGGAACGAGGCCGACGTGGGCATCCGGACATGCCGGTCCACCGTCACCCGGGCCGCCTCCCGGTCCGGCCGGGCCCGGCGCACCAAGCGCTTGCCGAGCAGGTTGGCGGAGGCCGACGCCACGGCGATCGCCCCGACGCCGACGACCGCGGCCCGGCGCGGACGCTTCCCGGCCAGCGCCAGGGCGGCGGCGATGCCGAACGAGATCTTGGAGTGGTCCGCCGCGTGGGACAGATGGCGCAGCGTCCGGTCGAGGGTGGGCGTGGGGGTGGCGGCCACGGCCGCGTAGAGGGCGCCGTCCACGGCCCTGAGATCGCCGAGTGCGGCGGCCAGGAGCCGGCCGGGTCCGCTCGCGGGCTTCCCTTCGCTCGGCAGCGGACGGGGGGCGTCCGCGTCTGTGATCGTCGGATCGGTCATGTTGCTTCTCCCCGCAGTGGCCTTTCCCCAGCAAGGTACCGGCTCACGCCGGGCGCACGCTCGGCGCCCCCGCGGGCCGGTACCCGCCGAGTGCCCACGCGGCGGACGGCCATCCGTGAGCCGGCCCCGGCACCGCCGCCCGGGCGACCTGCTGAACTTGCGGCATGACGTCACCGCTCCACCGGGCCCTGCGCGCACTCGACCGCTTCCACTCCGCCCGCCCTTGGGACCACAACGCCCACTTCCATCGCTGGATCCTGCGGCAACTCCCCGCGCGTGCGGGAAACGCCCTGGACGTGGGGTGCGGCAGCGGTGACCTCGCCCGGCTGCTGGCCGGCCGGGCCGAACAGGTGCACGGGATCGACGCCGACCCGGCGATCACGGCCCGGGCGCGGGAGCTGACCCCGGCGGCGGTCCCGGTGACCTACGCGGTGGCCGACGCGCCGGCCGGGCTTTCCGACGGGCCGTACGACGTCATCACCTGCGTCGCCGTGCTCCACCACCTGCCGTTCGCGGAGACGCTCAAGGCCTTCCGTGAGCGTCTGGCCCCCGGCGGCACGCTGGTCGTCGTCGGGGTCTCCCGGGAACGGACCCCCGTCGACCACGTCCTCGGCATCGCGTCGATCCCGCTCAACATCGTCATGGCCCTGGTCAAGAACCGCGGCCGCCGGGCAGCACGCCCGGCCTCGATGACCGCCCCCACGAGACCGGCGGACATGACCTTCCCCGAGATCCTCCGCGAGGCCCGTGCCGTCCTGCCCGGTGCCCGTCTGCGCCGCCGCCTGTTCTGGCGCTGCACGCTGGTGTGGCACCACCGCTGACCCGCGTGCTCAGCCGGCGGCTCGGAAGGTGCGCAGCCGTAGCGAGTTGCCGACGACGAAGACCGAGGAGAAGGCCATCGCAGCCCCGGCGATCATCGGCGTGAGCAGTCCGGCCGCGGCCAGCGGCAGGGCCGCCACGTTGTAGGCGAAGGCCCAGAACAGGTTCGAGCGGATGGTGCCGAGGGTGCGGCGGGAGAGGCGGATGGCGTCCGCCGCGGCCCGCAGGTCGCCCCGCACGAGGGTCAGGTCCCCGGCCTCGATCGCGGCATCCGTGCCGGTGCCCATGGCCAGCCCCAGATCGGCCTGGGCGAGGGCCGCCGCGTCGTTGACACCGTCACCGACCATCGCCACCGAACGGCCCTCGGCCTGAAGCCGCTTGACGACATCGACCTTGTCCTGCGGGAGTACCTCGGCGACGACGTCCTCCGTGGCGATACCGACCTCGCGGGCGACGGACCTGGCCACCGCCTCGTTGTCGCCGGTCAGCAGGACGGGGGTGAGCCCGAGGGCACGCAGCCGTTCGACCGCCTCCGCGCTGGTCTCCTTCACCGCGTCGGCGACCTCCAGCACCGCACGCGCCTCGCCGTCCCAGGCGACCGCGATGGCGGTGCGTCCGGCTTTCTCGGCCACCGCCCTGGCCTCGGTCAGGCTCTCCGGCAGCTCCATCGACCAGTCGGCCAGCAGCCGCTCCCGCCCGACGAGCACGGCGTGGCCCTCGACGACGCCCTGCACGCCGAGTCCGGGCACATTGGCGAAGTCCTCCGGCGTGGGCAGCGCGCCGCCCAGCCGCTCCAGCGCCCCGTCGGCGACGGCACGGGCGATCGGGTGCTCGGAGGAGTGCTCCAGGGCCCCGGCCAGCCGCAGCACCTCGGCCTCGTCGGTGCCGTCGGCGGTGTGCACGGCCAGCAGGGTCATCCGGCCCGTGGTGACGGTGCCGGTCTTGTCGAGGACGACGGTGTCGACCCGGCGCGTCGACTCCAGCACCTCCGGGCCCTTGATGAGGATGCCGAGCTGGGCGCCCCGCCCGGTGCCGACCATCAGCGCGGTCGGCGTGGCCAGACCGAGGGCGCACGGGCAGGCGATGACCAGGACGGCGACCGCGGCCGTGAAGGCGGCCGTCAGACCGACGCCGTTGCCCAGCCAGAAGCCCAGCGTGCCCAGCGCGAGGGCGATCACGACCGGCACGAACACGGCGGAGATCCGGTCCGCGAGCCGCTGCGCCGCGGCCTTGCCGTTCTGCGCGTCCTCCACCAGCCGGGCCATGCGTGCCAGTTGCGTGTCGGAGCCGACCCGGGTGGCGCGTACGACGAGCCGCCCGCCGACGTTGAGCGTGGCGCCCGTGACCGGGTCGCCGATGCCGACCTCCACCGGTACGGACTCGCCGGTGAGCATCGAGGCGTCCACGGCGGAGGAGCCCTCGACGACCGTCCCGTCCGTGGCGATCTTCTCGCCGGGCCGGACCAGGAAGCGGTCACCGACCCTCAACTCCGCTACCGGAACGGTCTGTTCGCGGCCCTCGTCCCGCAGCACGGTGACGTCCTTCGCGCCCAGCTCCAGCAGCGCCCGCAGCGCCGCTCCCGCCGTGCGCTTCGCACGGGCCTCGAAGTACCGCCCGGCCAGCAGGAAGGCCGTCACGCCCGCGGCGGCCTCCAGGTAGATGTTCCCCGCGCCGTCCGTGCGCTCGATGGTCAGCTCGAAGGGGTGCGTCATGCCCGGCGTGCCCGCGGTGCCGAGGAACAGCGCCCACAGCGACCACAGGAACGCGGCCGAGGTACCCACCGAGATCAGCGTGTCCATGGTGGCCGCACCGTGCCGGGCGTTGGTGAACGCCGCCTTGTGGAAGGGCCAGGCCGCATAGGTCACGACGGGCGCGGCCAGGGTGAGCGACAGCCACTGCCAGTACGCGAACTGCAGCGCCGGGATCATGGCCATGGCCACGACGGGGACCGCCAGCACCACGGCCGTGACCAGCCGCTCGCGCAGCGGACGGAGCTCGTCGGTCTCCTCGGGCTCGGTGGGGCGCTCGGGCGGCGCCGGCTCGTGAGCGGTGTACCCGGTGGCCTCGACGGTGGCGATCAGATCCCCGACCGAGACGTCACCGGAGTGGCTGACCTTCGCCTTCTCGGTGGCGTAGTTGACGGTGGCGGTGACCCCGTCCATGCGGTTGAGCTTCTTCTCGACGCGCGCCGCGCAGGAGGCACAGGTCATGCCTCCGATGACGAGTTCGACTTCGGTGTCGGTGCCGATCGTTCCGGTGGTCATGCTCCCTGTATACCCCCTAGGGGTATCATCGGCAAGTGCGGCGACAGCTTGACTGGGTACCCCCTAGGGGTATGGTGAAGTGCATGGAGGCCCCGCATCCGAGCGCGAGCCCCGGCAGCCGAAGGAGCCGACGGCCATGAACACCGGACTGAAGATCACCACCTTCGCCGCCGCCCTGGCCGCCACGTTCGGCACGGCCTACGGCGTCGGACAGGGCATCGACCCCGTCGTCGCCGAAGCCCCGCCGCAACACGAGGAGGACGAGCACACCCGGCCCGCACCGGAGCCGGAGGAGGGCGGCGGCCACGCCGGACGAGGAACACCCCCGGCCGGCGGACTCCAGATCTCCGAGGGCGGCTACACCCTCGACCTCGAGACCCCGCGCGTCACCGCCGGACAGCGGGCCGACCTGCGCTTCACCGTCCGGGACGGCGGCGGCCGGGCCGTCACCGCCTACCAGCGCGAACACGACAAGGAACTCCACCTCATCGTGGCCTCACGCGACCTGGTCACCTACCGCCACCTGCACCCCACCCGCGCCGCCGACGGCACCTGGAGCATCCCCGTCGACCTGCCCCGCGCGGGCGGCTACCGCGTCTTCGCCGACTTCACCCCGGCGAAGAAGAACGCCCGGAACCTCACCCTCGGCGCGGACCTCGCCGCCTCCGGCCCGTACCAGCCGCAGAAACTCCCCGCACCGGGCACCACGGCCGAGACCAACGGCTACGACGTCGAGCTGGCCGGCGCCCTGCGCCCGGGCAAGGCGAGCGAACTGAAACTGAAGGTCTCCCGGGCCGGCCGGCCCGTCACCGACCTCCAGCCCTACCTCGGCGCCTACGGCCACCTGGTCGCCCTGCGCTCCGGAGACCTCGCCTACCTGCACGTCCACCCGAACGGCGAACCCGGCGACGGAAAGACCCGGCCCGGCCCGGACGTCTCGTTCACGGCCACGGCACCCAGCACCGGCTCCTACCGCCTGTTCCTCGACTTCAAGCACGACGGAAAGGTCCACACGGCGGCGTTCACGGTCCGGGCAGGCGGAGCCCCGTCCGACAGGCCGGGTACCCCTGAGGGGCATGCAGGCGACGGTCACGGGCACTGACCCTCAGCCGAGCGCCCGGTCCAGGTTGAAGGCCGCGCTGATCAGCGCCAGATGGGTGAACGCCTGCGGGAAGTTGCCCTGCTGCTCCCCGGTGTGGCTGATCTCCTCGGCGTACAGGCCGAGATGGTTGGCGTACGTCAGCATCTTCTCGAACGCGAGGCGGGCCTCGTCGATCCGGCCGGCGTGCACCATGGCCTCGACGTACCAGAACGAGCAGATGGAGAACGTGCCCTCGTCGCCGCGCACCCCGTCAGGGCTGGACTCCGGGTCGTAGCGGTAGACCAGCGAGTCCGACACCAGCTCCTCGGTGAGGACGTCCAGCGTCGACAGCCACTTGGGATCCGTCGGGGCGATGAACTTCGTCAGCGGCATCATCAGCACGGCCGCGTCCAGCACATCGCCGTCCTCATGCTGGACGAAGGCCCGGCGCTCCTCGGACCAGCCCCGGCTCATGATCCGCCGGTAGATGGTGTCGCGGCACTCCCGCCAGCGCGGCAGATCGGCGGGCAGTCCGCGCCGGGTGGCCATCCGGATGGCCCGCTCGATCGCCACCCAGCACATCAGCCGCGAGTACAGGAAGTTCTTGCGGCCGCCCCGGGTCTCCCAGACCCCCTCGTCGGGCTGGTCCCAGTGCGCGCACACCCAGTCCACCAGCGCGGTCACATCGTCCCACTGGCCGCTGGAGATGGGTTTGGCCCACTTGTCGTAGAGGTAGATGGAGTCGATCAGCGCGCCGTAGATGTCGAGCTGGAGCTGGTCGGCCGCCGCGTTGCCGACCCGTACCGGTGCGGAGCCCTCGTGGCCCTCCAGATGGTCGAGGGTGCGTTCGGGCAGGTCGGCACGCCCGTCGATGCCGTACATGATCTGCAGCGGGCCGGAGTGCTTGCCGTCGCCCGGGCTGATGTGCCGGGTCACGAAGTCCATGAACGCCTCGGCCTCGCCGGTGAAGCCCAGCCGCAGCAGGGCGTAGACGCAAAACGCCGCGTCGCGCACCCACACGTACCGGTAGTCCCAGTTGCGTTCGCCGCCGAGCCGCTCGGGCAGGCTCGTCGTCGGCGCGGCCACGATCGCCCCGGTCGGCGCGTACGTCAGCAGCTTCAGCGTCAGCGCCGAGCGGTGCACCATCTCCCGCCAGCGGCCGCGGTACCGCGACGACGCCAGCCAGGTCCGCCAGTACGTCACCGTCGCCGCGAGCTGCTCCTCCGCCTCCGTACGCGCACACCGCCGGGGCGACACCTCGCCCCCGACCTTGTCCAGCGCGAACACCGCCGACTCGCCCTCGCCGAGCTTGAAGTCCCCGCGCACGTCAAGGCCGTCCACCTCCAGCGGCACGGTCGCGGTCAGCGCGAGCGCCATCCCGTCGGCTTCGAAGAGCGCCGACTCACCGTTCAGCCGGACGGTGTGCGGCCGGGTGCCGTAGTCGAAGCGGGGAGCGACACGGGTACGGAACGGGACCGAGCCGCGGACGCACACCACCCGCCGGATCAGCCGGTGCCGCTCGGCCTCGGCCGGCTCGCCGTCCACCGGCATGAAGTCCTGCACCTCGCCGACCCCGTCCTCGGTGAAGAACCGGGTCATCAGGACATTGGTGTCGGGGAAGTAGAACTGCTTGGTCCGCGCCGGCACGGTCGCCGCCAGTTCGAAGCAGCCGCCGCGCTCCGCGTCCAGGATCGAGGCGAACACACTGGGCGCGTCGAAGGCCGGGCAGCAGTACCAGTCGATCGTGCCGTCCGTCCCCACCAGGGCCACACTGCGCAGATCACCGATCAGCCCGTGCTCGGCGATCGGCAGATACCGCCGCCCGTCCGCTGTTCTCGGCATGGCAGCCTCCCTGCCCCGCTGAGCGCCTGGATTTCAGCTTAGGCCCGCCGAGGGGAAGCGGCCGGGTGTCACACCGTGACGACCCGCAGCCCGGCCTCCTCGAAGCGGCGCAGCGTCTCCGCGTCGGCCGCCGTGTCCGTCACCAGCGTGTCCACGGCCTCGGCCGCGCAGATCCGGGCGAAGGCCCGCTGCCCCAGCTTGCTGGAGTCGGCGGCCACGACCACGCGCTCCGCCCGCTCGCACAGCAGCCGGTTGATCGCGGCCTCCGCCTCGTCGTGCGCCGCCGCCCCGTGCGTGACGTCGAAGGCGACCACGCCGAGCACCGCCACATCGACGGTGATCTGCCCGAGCACCCCGTCCGCGAGCGGCCCGACCAGCTCGTACGACTGGGCCCGGGCCACCCCGCCGGTCAGCACGATCTTGAACTGGGGCCGGACGGCCAGCTCGTTGGCGATGTTCAGCGCGTTCGTCACGATGGTGAGAGCGGGCGACCCGGACGTCAGGTCACCGCGCACGGCCAGGGCCCGCGCCACCTCGGTGGTGGTCGTCCCGCCGGTCAGTCCCACCGCCTCGCCGGGGGCGACCAGATCCGCCACCGCCTTCGCGATGCGCTGCTTCTCGGAGGCGTGCCGGGCCGACTTGTAGCGCAGCGGCAGCTCGTACGACACACCGTGCACGACCGCGCCGCCCCGGGTCCGCACCAGCATCTGCTGCTCGGCCAGCCCGTCGAAGTCACGGCGGATCGTCGCGGCCGACACCCCGAGCTCCCCGGCCGCCTCTTCGACGTCCAGCCGGCCGCGCTCCACGAGCAGGTCCAGCAGCGCCTTCCAGCGGGCGTCGCGCGACATCCGCACCTCCACGTCTCGATCTCCGGGCGACCCTAGCGCACCCGATCTCCCCCGATGCTTGATGTTGCTCGAAAGGTGGCGATATCTTGCAGGAACAATCAGAGCGGAGTGTGTGGCATGACGCATGTCGAGGACGAGCTGATCAGCCAGCCCGAGTGCTGGACCCGCGCCGCGTCGGAGGCGGCGGGGTACGCGGAGGTGTTGCCGGCGACGGGGGAGCGGGTCGCGATCGTCGGCTGCGGCACCTCGTGCTTCATGGCGCAGGCCGCCGCGGCCCTGCGCGAGGACGCCGGCCAGGGCGAGACCGACGCGTTCGCCGCCTCGGAGTTCCCCTACGGCAGGGCCTACGACCGGGTCGTCGCCCTCACCCGCTCCGGCACCACGACCGAAGTCCTGGACCTGCTGGGCCGGTTGAAGGGCCGCACCCGCACGACCGCGATCACCGCCGACCCGGACACGCCCGTGAAGTCGGCGGCCGACGAGCTCGCGGTGCTCGACTTCGCCGACGAACGCTCCGTCGTGCAGACCCGGTTCGCGACCACCGCCCTCACCCTGCTCCGCGCCCATCTGGGACTCCACCCCGACGAGGCTGTCACCGACGCGCGCACGGCCCTGGCGGAGCCCCTGCCCGAAGGCCTGGTGGAATGCGCCCAGTTCGCCTTCCTCGGGCGCGGCTGGACCGTCGGCCTGGCCAACGAGGCCGGACTGAAGATGCGCGAGGCGTCGCTGTCCTGGGCCGAGGCCTACCCGGCGATGGAGTACCGGCACGGGCCCATCAGCGTCACCACCAGCGGTACCGCGACCTGGATGTTCGGGGACGCGCCGGACGGCCTCGCCGAACAGGTGCGCGGCACGGGCGCGTTGTGGATCGCCGGAGCCCTGGACCCGCTCGCCGAACTCGTCCGCGCCCAGCGGCTCGCCGTCGCGGTCGCCGCCTCACGCGGCCTCGACCCGGACAGCCCCCGCCATCTCACCCGCTCGGTCATCCTCACCCACTGACCTCGGTGACCCTCGTCCACTGACCCCGGAGGCACCGTGCCCCTCACCACCACCGGCGAGCTCGTCACCCGCGCCGTCGCCGCCCGCTCGGCCGTCGCCTCGTTCAACGTCATCACGCTGGAACACGTCGAGGCCGTCATCGCGGGCGCCGAGTCCGTACACGCCCCCGTCGTGCTCCAGGTCAGCGAGAACGCGGTCAAGTTCCGCGGCGGTCGGCTGCTCCCGCTCGCCCGCGCTGCCGTCGCCGAGGCCGAACGCGCAGCCGTCCCGGTCGCGTTGCACCTCGACCACGTACAGAGCGACGCCCTGCTGTACCAGGCGGCGGAGGCCGGCTTCAGCTCCGTGATGTACGACGCGGCCCGGCTGCCCTACGCCCAGAACCTCGCCACGACCCGGGCAGCCGTCGACTGGGCGCACGCGCAAGGCCTCTGGATCGAGGCCGAGTTGGGGCAGATCGGCGGCAAGAACGGCAGGCCCCCGCTGGACGCGCACGCCCCCGGCGCCCGCACCGACCCCGACGAGGCCCGGGCCTTCGTCGCCGACTCGGGCGTGGACGCCCTGGCCGTCGCCATCGGCAGCACCCACGCCATGACCACCCGCACCGCGACCCTCGACCACGCCCTCCTCAAACGCCTCTCGGCCGCCCTGGACGTCCCGCTCGTCCTGCACGGCTCCTCCGGCGTCCCCGACGACGAACTCACCGCGGCCGTCGCGGGCGGCATCGCCAAGGTCAACATCGGCACCGCCCTGAACATCGCGCTCACCGGCGCCATCCGGGACTTCCTCGCCGAGCGCCCCGACGCCGTCGACCCGCGCGGCTACCTCACGGTGGCGCGAGAGGCGATGACACGGGCGGTGGCCAGAGCCCTGCGGACCCTAGAGCCCTGCGGACCGTAGAGCCCTGCGGACCCTAAGGCCCTAGGCCCGGCTACCGCTTGACGGCCTTCAGCACCACGAACTTCGAGTCACTGGCCACCAGTCGGCTGTTGCCGAAGATCCGCCGCAGCGTGACGTGGTAGCCCAGATGCCGGTTGCCGATCACCCACAGCTCGCCGCCCGGCCGCAGCGCGCGCCGCGCCCCGGTGAACATCCGCCGGGCCGTGGCGTCCGTCGTCGCCTGGTGGGAGTGGAACGGCGGGTTGTTGAGGACCAGGTCGACACTGCCCGACGGCACCCCGTCCAGCCCGTCGCCCACCCGGAACTCGGCGTGCCCCGGCACCCCGTTCGCCTTGTACGTCGCCTCCGCCGAGGCCACCGCCTGGAACGACTCGTCCACGAACAGCACCTCGGCCTCCGGGTCGGCCAGCGCCACCGCCGTACCGACCACGCCGTTGCCGCATCCCAGGTCCACCACCCGTCGACCCCCGCTGCCCGGCAGATGCCCGAGGAAGAACCGGGTGCCGATGTCGAGCCGGTCGGCGCAGAAGACACCCGCGTGGTTGACGACGGTGCCTCCCGCGGCCGGGCCGATGCCGTCCGGCAGCGTGTAGACGTACGGCCATGGACTCGCGGGCCGCTCCAGCGCGGGATCCGGCGTGCAGAAGATCAGCCGCGCCTTCTTCTCGGCGAGCGAGGTGCGGGTCGGGCCGAGGATCCGCTCGAACAACTGCAGCGTCGAGGTGTGGATCTCCTTCACCATCCCCGTGCCCACGACCACGGTCCCCGCGTGCACCGCCGGCGCCAGCCGCAGCAACTGGTCCTCCAGCAGCGCCAGGCTCTTCGGCACCCGCACCAGCAGGACGTCGACGCGGTCGGGCGGCGGATCCTGCGTGGTGAGCAGCCCGACCGCGCCGGGCTCCACGCCGTGCCGCGCGAGGTTCGCCCGGGTCGCCTCCTGCGTCAGATGGGAATCCGTGATCTGCGTCGGCCCGTGCTCCGCGAGCGCCGTCACCAGCGCGCCCCACCGGTCCCCGACGGCCACGACCGTGCCCGACAGCGGGACCCGTTCCTGCGCCAGATGCCTCAGCAGGTACTCGTCGGAAGCGTCCCAGGCACGCAGCCTGTCCCGCGGATCCTCGGGGAAGCGGGTCAGCGCGAACTCGCCCCACGGTGTCGTCATACGGTCGTTCATCGTGCGTCAAGGCTAGCCGAGCCGCAGCTCAGGCCGTGTCGGGCAGGATGGGAAGCATGGACGGCGAGCTGTTCCCCAGGGCCCGGACGCAGGTGGCACCCGGCGCGGTGCACCTGCCGGACTGGCTGGACGCCGAACACCAGCGCGCGCTGCTCGACGCCTGCCGCGCATGGGCCCGCCCACCCGCCGGACTGCGCACGGTCCGCACCCCCGGCGGCGGCACGATGACCGCCCGGCAGGTGTGCCTCGGCTGGCACTGGTACCCGTACGCCTACGCCCGCACGGTGGCCGACGGCGAGGGCACCCCGGTCAAGCCGTTCCCCGAGTGGCTCGGAGACCTGGGCCGCCGAGCGGTCCGGGACGCCCTGGGCACCCCGATACCGGCTCCCTACGACATCGCACTGATCAACTTCTACGACGGCGACGCCCGCATGGGCATGCACCGCGACGGCGACGAGAAGTCCGACGCCCCGGTGGTGTCGCTGAGCCTCGGCGACACCTGCGTCTTCCGCTTCGGCAACACCGAGACCCGCACCCGGCCCTACACCGACGTCGAGTTGCGCAGCGGCGACCTGTTCGTCTTCGGCGGCCCCTCCCGGCTCGCCTACCACGGCGTTCCCCGGGTACACGGGGGCACGGCACCGCCCGGTCTCGGTCTGACCGGACGGCTCAACATCACGCTCCGGGTCAGCGGCCTGTAGGCCGCCGGTCCGGCGGATCATGGGAGACTCGCCCTCATGAGCGGGAAGGCGGACCCCCGGCAGGCGGGGGACGGGAGCACCTCGAGGACGCGGCTGGACCGGGGGCGCGCGGCGCTCGGACCCGCGCTGGAACTCGTCCACACCGGACGCGCGCCGACCCGGGCCGTCCTCACCGCCGAGCTGGGAGTGACCCGGGCGACGGCCGGCGCGGTCGCCGCCGAACTGGAGGCGCTCGGGCTGATCCGCGTCGACGCCCGCCCGGGCGCCGCGGCCGGCTCGCAGGGCAGGCCCTCGCACAAGCTGTCCGTCGCCGACGAGGGGCCCGTCGCGCTCGCCGCGCAGGTGCACGCCGACGGATTCCGGGCGGCACTGGTCGGGCTGGGCGGCCGCATCGTCGCCACCGCGCCCGGCTGCGAGGTCGTCGACGAGGACCCGGCGAAGGTGCTCGCCTCCGTCGTCACGGCGGGCGCCGAACTGCTGCGCGAGACGGGACGCCGATGCGTGGGTGCCGGACTCGCCGTCCCCTCCGCGGTCGCCGAACCCGAGGGCCTCGCCCTCAACCCCCTCCACCTGGCCTGGCCCGCGGGCGCGCCCGTCCGCGACATCTTCGCCGAACAGGTGCGCGCGGCCGGCATCGACGGACCCGCCTTCGCCGCGAACGACGTCAACCTCGCCGCGATCGCCGAGCACCGGCACGGCGCCGGCCGGGGCGCCCGCGACCTGCTGTGCGTGGCCACCGGCCACCGGGGCGTCGGCGGCGCGCTCGTCCTCGACGGCCGCCTCCACAGGGGCAGTTCGGGCCTGGCCCTGGAGGTCGGACACCTCACCGTGCACCCCGTGGGCCGCCCCTGCCACTGCGGCAGCCGCGGCTGCCTCGACGTCGAGACCGACCCCCTGGCCTTCCTCACGGCGGCGGACCGCGCCCCCGGCCCCGAGGTCTCCCTGCTCCAGCAGTCCATCGACCTCGTCCGCCACCACTACGACGACCCGGGCGTACGCACCGCCACCGAAACCCTCATCGACCGCCTCGGCCTCGGCCTCGCCGGCCTGGTCAACATCCTCAACCCCGACCGCATCATCCTCGGCGGCCTCCACCGCACCCTCCTGGACGCCGACCCCGACCGCCTCCGCGCCGTCGTGGCCGACCGCAGCCTCTGGGGTCAGAGCGGCGGCGTCCCCATCCTCCCGTGCACCCTCGACCACAACAGCCTGGTCGGCGCGGCGGAACTGGCGTGGCAGCCGGTACTGGACGATCCGCTGGGGGCGTTGGCCTAGAGGGCACGCCCCATAGGAGTGCCCGCGCCGCTCCCGGGCAGGCGAGCCCCGAGCGGGCAGGCTGGTTCGCAGGCAGTACGCCCGCCGCACCGCACCACCGAGGAAGTAGACGCGCAATGACCGACAAGCTCACCGTGAGCGTCCTGGGCACCGGCATCATGGGCGCCGCCATGGCCCATAACCTCGCCCGGGCCGGACACACCGTCCGCGCCTGGAACCGCACGCGTGCCAAGGCCGAGCCGCTGGCCGCCGAGGGCGTGCACATCGACGACACCCCAGCGCAGGCGGTCCAGGACACCGATGTCGTCCTGACCATGCTCTACGACGGTCCGGCCGCCCTGGAGACGATGCGCGAGGCCGCGCCGGCCCTGCGTCCCGGCACCGCCTGGGTGCAGTCCACCACCGCCGGTATCGAGGGCATCGCCGACCTGGCCGCCTTCGCCAGCGAGCACGGCCTGGTCTTCTACGACGCGCCCGTCCTGGGCACCCGTCAGCCCGCCGAGGCCGGGCAGCTGACCGTGCTCGCCGCCGGGCCCGCCGAAGGGCGGGACCGGGTGACGCCGGTCTTCGACGCCGTCGGCGCCCGCACCGTGTGGACCGGCGAGGACGGGGCGGCGGGCGGGGCCACCCGGCTGAAGCTCGTCGCCAACAGCTGGGTCCTCGCCGTCACGGCCGCCGCCGGCGAGGCCCTGGCACTGGCCAAGGCCCTCGACGTCGACCCGCACGGTTTCTTCGACCTCGTCGCCGGTGGCCCGCTCGACATGGGCTATCTGCGCGCCAAGTCCGAGCTGGTCCTCGACGACCGGCTCACACCGCCCCAGTTCTCGGTGACCACCGCCGCCAAGGACGCCCGCCTGATCGTCAAGGCCGGTACCGACAACGGCGTCCGCCTGGACGTCGCCGAGGCGGCCGCCACCCGCATGGAGCGCGCCGCCGCCCAGGGCCACGCCGACGAGGACATGGTCGCCGCCTACTTCGCCAGCTTCGACGAGAAGCCCAACTCCTAGGAGGTCCCCGCATGTCCAAGCCGCCGCTGCCGCCCGAGGCCGACGCCCTGCTGAGCCGGCCCAACCCGTGCGTCATGGCCACGTTGCGCTCCGACGGCACTCCCGTCTCCACCGCCACCTGGTACCTGTGGCAGGACGGCCGTGTCCTGATCAATCTCGACGAGGGCCGCGTACGCCTGAAGCACCTGCGCCGCGACCCGCGCGTCACCCTCACCGTCCTCGCCGACGACAACTGGTACACCCATGTCACCCTCATCGGCCGGGTCACCGAGATGTACGACGACGAGGGCCTGGCCGACATCGACCGCCTCGCCGGGCACTACATCGGCAAGCCCTACCCGGACCGCGTACGCCCCCGGGTCAGCGCCTGGATCGAGGTCGACCGCTGGCACGGCTGGGGCGAGCTGAAGGACAGCGACCAGGCCGGAGGCTGATCCCGCCGACCACTCCGGTCAGGGCCACTCCACCGCGAACGCCCGGCCCGGGTTCTCCGTGAGGATGCGCCCCACCAGCTCCTCGCCCACGGCGTGGACCAGCCGGGGCCGCACCCGGCGCAGCAGATACGGCATCCCGGGGCCGCCGCCCACCGAGCGGGCGGCGGCCGTGGTGGTGTCCGCGCCCAGCAGCACCCGGTCGCCGAACCCGGCGTCGGCGAGGGCCCGTACGGCGTCCGGCATCCGCCAGTCCGTGGCGTGATGGGCGAGTGACGGCCCGTCGAAGGCCAGATAGCAGCCGGACTCCGCCGCCTGCCGGTGCGCCACGAGGTCGGGGGACCGGTTGAGATGCCCGAGCACCACCCGGTGCGGCGGCACCCCCAACTCCCCGCACAGCAGGTCCAGTACGTCGAGCGCGCCCGTGCCCTGCTCCAGGTGCACGGCGATGGCCGCCCCCGTCGCGTGATGCGCCTCGGCCGCCGCCTCCATCGTCCAGCGGGCGTGCGCGTCCAGGGCGTGGAACCCGCCCGCGACCTTGACGAGCCCGGCCCGCACCCCCGACACCCCTATGCCCTGGGTGAGTTCGGAGACGAAGACATCGGCGAGCCGCCCCCGCAGCCCGGTGAGTGTGTCCTCGTCGTAGTGCACGGCCTGATGCAGACCGGTCGCCGCCACCACGTGCACACCGGTCTCCCGGGACAGCGGCGGCAGATCGGCGGCCCTTCGCCCGAGCCCGTACGGCGTCCACTGCACCACGGCCCCGCCGCCCTGCTCCCGGAACGCGGCCAGCTCGGCCCGCGCCGCCACCACGCTGCGCAGCTCCTGGCCGGGCAGCCGGGGACTGCCGAAGAACAGATGGTCGTGGGCGTCGCACACGCCCAGGTCCGCAGGGCCTACGTCCCCCAGCACCGTGCGTATCGCGCTCACCACTGGCGCCCCCGGGGCAGCCGCTCCCGGCCGGGCGCCGACAGATGCAGCACCTCGAACACCTCACCGTCGGCCTTGGGCGTGTCGTGCTCCCAGAGCGAGAAGTGCACCAGCTCCCACCGGCTCGTGTCGACGGCGGCAGCCGCGAGCAGGGCCCCGTCTTCCTTCGCCAGCCGCTCGGCCTCGCTCACCGCCTCCGCCACGACATCGGCCAACAGCCCTCCATCGGGGCCCGGTCGGCGATGCCGCACCGCGAACCGCGCCCGAGACCCGCCCCCTTCCTCGTACGTGAGCCCCGTCCACTGCCGCACGGACGGCCGCCCGAAGTCGTCACCGAGCCGCTGGAAACCCCCGCCCCACAGAAAGGAGTTCATGCCTTCCACGGTGTTCCACAGATA
Organism: Streptomyces sp. CRCS-T-1; assembly: GCF_024442335.1. Lineage (NCBI taxonomy): Bacteria > Bacillati > Actinomycetota > Actinomycetes > Kitasatosporales > Streptomycetaceae > Streptomyces > Streptomyces sp. CRCS-T-1. Next base: position 7,938,955 of record NZ_CP101651.1, read on the forward strand.
GAACGGCGCGTACTGATTGACCGGCGAGCCACGCAGGCCGCGCTCGCGCATCAGATAGGCCTTGAGGCCCAGCCCGTCCCAGTCGTCGAGCAGCCGCCCCACCCGGGCGACCCGGTCGCGGATGACGCCCATGTCGTAGTCGGCGGGCAAGGTGAGTTCGTACTGCATGGCGTGCACGGAATCCTCCTCAGGCGGGACGGGATGCCAGCAGCGAGAGCAACCCCCGCACCCCCGCGTCAAAAGCGGCGGGGGATCCGGACGCACGGGCCAGGACATAACCGCCCTGGACCGTGGCCACGACCGCCGCCGCGATCTCCGCCCCGTCCAGCGAGGCCGAGAACTGGCCCTGCTCCTTGCCTTCCTCGACGATCCCGGCGATGCGCCCCCGGATCCAGTCCAGGGTCTCCTCGACCGGGGCCCGCAGTTCGTCGCTCGCGATCACATCCGGGTCCATGGTCAGCCGGCCGATCGGACACCCCCGCAGCACATCCCGCTCGCGCCGCAGATACGCCTCGACACGCTCGTACGGCGTTCCGGGGCCGTCGAGCACTCCCTCGGCCGTAGCCCGCATCTCCTCGGCCGTCCGCCGGATCGCGGCCAGCGCGAGATCGGGCTTGCCCTTGAAGTGGTGGTACATACTGCCCTGCCCGGCGTCCGCGCGCTCCAGGATCGCCTTGGGGCTCGTGCCCACATAGCCGCGCTCCCACAGCAGCTCACGGGTGGACTCGATCAGCCGTTCCGGGGTGTTCATGCCCTCTACTGTACATACCAGTAGTTACAGACGTCGAGGCCTGCTACTCGACGCCTACTCCCCACGAAGTACGCAGACTGCCGCTGGCCGTACGACGACCGGTGACCCCTCGCGGGGTCACTCTCGGAAGCACGGAAAGAACATCGCGGCAACGCATCAGAGGAGTTGGACGACATGCAGACCCTGGCGAACTTCGGCGACGGCGGCGGGCCCGGCCCGTGGATCCTGTTCTTGCCCTTGATCTGGGCGCTGGTGATCGGCGGCGCCGTCGTGCTGCTGCGCCGCACCGTGTGGCGAGGCCGTCGAGGCGGCGGACCCTGGCGGCGGCCCGCCGTCGCGAACGACTCACCCATCGCCGTACTCGGCCACCGCTTCGCCTCGGGCGAGATCGACGAGGACGAGTACTGGCGCCGGCTGTCCGTGCTGAACGAGGAGTTCGGGCGCTCGGCCAAGGGCGGTGGTGCCTGAGCATGCTGGCCGAACGAGTCAACTCGGCGTGACCGCCGTGCGAAGGGTGGTCACCGCCCGGTCAACCGGCAACGGCGGACCGGGCGGGAGCATGGTCGGGCCGCAGCCCGTCGGTGGAGGATCCGACCTCCGCGAACCTGCGCGCCGTTTTCTCCTGCACCGGGCGGCGGGCCCGGCGCGAGGGTGCCGCCACGACGGCGGTCGGCAGGGTGAACCACACGACCTTGCCGGACTCGCCGTCCGGGCGGACGCCCCAGCTCTCGCTCATGGCGGCCACCATCGCCAGCCCGCGCCCGCAGGTCGCCAGCGGCTCGGCGTCGTCCACCACGGGCATCCGCGGGTCGTGGTCGTGCACCGAGACCGTGAGCCGGTCGAGGAGGAGCTCTATCTCCACCGTGCAGGTCTTGTCGGGCTGGGCATGCCGGTGGACGTTGGACAACAGCTCCGTCACGCCGAGCGAGGCCCGGTCGATCAGGGCGTCCAGATGCCAGTAGCGCAACTGCGCAGATACGATTCTGCGGACCTGGCCGATCCGCGACGGCAGAGCTTGGAGCTCCACCGTGCAGTGTCTGTTTGGGTAGCTGATCACGGCTGCGACTCCCCGACGTGAGGTCCGGAAGAACACGGAGTTCGGATCCAGCAGGGCGCCTTCAGGACGCTGCCGCCCGCTGTCGTGGCCGGCGGGCTGGTTCGCAGCGTTATCGCCGGTAAACCCAGAGTGACGTGAGACCAGAGTGACGCAGGGGGTGAGGTACCGCAACTCGCGGACATCTCAGTCGCCACGCCCCGCCGCTCGGCGCACGGCCTCGATGAACCGCCGTGCCGCGGGCGGCCCCGGCTCGCCCGGGGCGGGGTCGTGATCGCCCAGGGTGAGCAGGTACCGATTGCCGTTGAGATCCGCCGTGGCCCGGTCGTCGGGACCGAACCAGGGCTTGGACGCGCGCACCGCCTGTACCGGCGCGCTGTCGATCTCACTGCCGTAGCTGGTCAGCAGCTCGACCCGGCCGTCGCTGATCCGGACCTGCCCGGCCCGGGTGAGCGAACGCAGCCGCTTCCCGATCCGCACGCCCGTGGCCTTGAACTCCGGCTCCGCCATGCCACCCGCCCCCTTGTGCGCTCGGTGTACCGGCCCGCGCTCCCCGCGGCGCCCGGTACGGGCTCTGCCCTGATCCAGTGTGCCTCGGAAGCCTGCTCCGGCGGTGCGTCGTACCCCTCGGTACCTCTAGCCGGTATCCCGTGCGGGTCCTCGGTCCCGCGGTGAAGTCTGCCCGCACCCGGCGTCGAGCACCAGTACGTGCGACCCCCTCGCCGGGGGGCGCCCGCAGCACACACGCGAATGCGCCCCCGGGACCGCGCGCCCCCTTGCCCCGGCCTCTGCCCCTGGGGGCGCTTTGGGGGGCTCAAAGATGCGTTTATGCAGGTGAGAAGCGTGTGGAAGCTGCTTATCATCGAGGTGTCGGCCGCGCGACGTGCCGTCGGCGCGCACCGTTAGGAGCACCTCGTGAGCACTCCCCAGAAGACCCGGACCGGCGTGACCCTCGACGTCGACCACAGCGACGCCGGCTACCGCGCGTGGCTGAAAGAAGCCGTCCGCAGGGTCCAGGCCGACGCCAACCGCTCGGCCGACACACACCTGCTCCAGTTCCCCCTGCCGGAGCGATGGGGCATCGACCTGTATCTGAAGGACGAGTCGACCCACCCCACCGGCAGTCTCAAGCACCGGCTCGCCCGCTCCCTCTTCCTCTACGGCCTGTGCAATGGCTGGATCCGGCCGGGCCGGCCCGTGATCGAGGCCTCCAGCGGTTCGACGGCCGTCTCCGAGGCGTACTTCGCGAAGCTCATCGGCGTTCCCTTCATCGCCGTCATGCCGCGCACGACGAGCACCGAGAAGATCCGCCTCATCGAGTTCCACTCCGGACGATGTCACTTCGTGGACGACCCTCGCACCATGTACGAGGAGTCCGCCCGTCTCGCTGCGGAGACCGGCGGCCACTACATGGACCAGTTCACCTACGCCGAACGGGCCACGGACTGGCGCGGGAACAACAACATCGCCGAATCCACCTTCCGCCAGCTGCGCCTGGAGCGGTATCCCGAGCCGGCGTGGATCGTCGCCACGGCGGGCACCGGCGGCACCTCCGCGACCCTCGCGCGCTACATCCACTACATGCAGTACGACACGCGCGTCTGCGTGGCCGACCCGGAGAACTCCTGCTTCTTCGCCGGCTGGACCACCGGCGATCCGGACGTCGCGTGCGACTCCGGCTCCCGTATCGAGGGCATCGGCCGGCCCCGTATGGAACCGAGCTTCGTGCCGGGCGCGATCGACCGGATGATGAAGGTGCCCGACGCGGCCAGTGTCGCCGCCGTACGGGCTCTGGAGCGCGCCATCGGCCGCAAGGCGGGCGGCTCGACGGGCACGGGTCTGTGGAGCGCGCTGAAGATCGTCGCCGAGATGGTGGCCGAGGGCCGGCAGGGCAGTGTCGTGACCCTGCTGTGCGACCCGGGGGACCGGTATCTCGACAAGTACTACTCGGACACCTGGCTGGCCGCCCAGGGGCTGGACATCGCGCCCTACACCACCGCGATCGACTCGCTGCTGGAGACGGGCGTCTGGCCCGACTGAGGCCGGGCCCGCGGAGTCAGGCCGCCAGGGGCCCCAGAGTCAGGCCGCCAGCCTCCGCTCCAGCGCGGAGACGGCGTCCCGGAAGGCACGCGCCTGGCCGATGCGTATCGGCTTCATGGCGAGCCGGTACGCCGCCGTCCCGTCGGTGGCGAAGGTCCACCGCACCCGGGTGCCGTCGCCGGCGGGCGCGAGCCGCCACTCCTCGACGATCGCGCGCACCCCGGGCACGTTGGTGACGTCGACGCGGTAGGCGTACACCTCGGATTCCTCCGCCGCGATGACGGACTCGCGGAACCGGACGCCCCCGCTGAGCGTGATGTCGCGGCCGGCGCCCCCGTCGACCGCGCGGGCGACCGTCACCTGCGGAAACCAGTCGACCCAGCCGGGCACGTCCGCCAGCGCGCGGTAGACCGCCTCCACCGGAGCCGAGATCACCAGCTCGGAGACATGCCGCACGGGCGCGATCCCGGCGAAGTCGAGCCCGACCGGGCGCAGACGGTGAGCCATGGACGAAGCCCTCCTCGCACGGAACGGGCGATGACCGGAAGCGTCACCCCAGGGTCTGCCTGACAAACCCCCGCCTGCTCCGCGGCGTCTGGCACGCACGCTCGCCGCGTTGCCGAAACGCCCACGTGGCTCCGCCACGATGGTGCTCCGGCGCCTTGCGATCGCACGCACCAGACGCCGCGGAGCCCGTCCTTCGGGCGGACGACGGGGATTTGTCAGGCAGACCCTAGCTGGCGGTCCGTCAGCTGTCTGCCCCGTCCTCGGGCTCCCCGGCCACCACCAGCCGCCGCAGATGCTCCACGACCACGCCGCGGGCCTCGTCCGGCAGACCGGCGTCCGTCACGAGTGTGTCGATCCGCTCCAGGGAGGCGAACGAACTCAGGCCCACCTTGCCCCACTTGGTGTGGTCGGCGACCACCACCACCCGCCGGGCCGACTGCACGAGCCGCCGGTTCGTCTCGGCCTCCGCGAGGTTCGGCGTCGACAGACCGGCCTCGACCGATATGCCGTGCACACCGAGGAACAGCAGGTCGAAGTGGAGCGCCGCGATCGCCTGGTCGGCCACCGGCCCCACCAGCGAGTCGGACGGAGTGCGCACACCACCGGTCAGCACGACTGTGGCCGCGCCCTGCCTCGGGCCCGAGGTGCGCTGCGCCGCGTGGAAGACGTCCGCCACCCGCACCGAGTTGGTGACCACCGTCAGATCCGGCACGTCCTGCAACTGGTGCGCGAGCGCGAAGGTCGTCGTACCGCCCGACAGGGCGATCGCCGCGCCCGGCGCGACCAGCTTGGCCGCGGCCCGCGCGATGTCCTCCTTGGCGGTCAGCTCCAGGCCCGACTTGGCCTCGAAGCCCGGTTCGTGCGTACTCGCCTCGACCACCGGGACCGCGCCGCCGTGCACTTTCTCCAGAACGCCCTGGCGGGCCAGCGCGTCGAGATCGCGGCGGACCGTCATGTCCGACACGCCGAGCTTGCGGGTCAGCTCGTTGACCCGGACGCCGCCCCGGCGGCGGACCTCGTCGAGGATCAGGGATCGCCGCTGCTCCGCGAGGAGGTTCTGATTCTCGCTCACGTACGCTCCGGTCCTTTCGCCTCAATGCCGTCCGACTCGCCCGGCACACCCGCCCCCACTAGGACATTCTCCCCGGGCGCCGATGCGCGGACGTCTCATCCTCGCATGTCGCGGAGTCGGCGGCGCCACCGACTGCTCGTCGCGCACATGTCACTTGTGGCTCATCCGTCGCTTCCCAGGGTCACGGATCGGGGAGATTCCGTGACAGGAGGTGTGCGGCGCCCCGAAAGCGGAGATCCTTGTGCCCGCACGGACAGAGCCGACGGCGTGTCACGGGGGAAGTGCGAATCAGTGGAACGTGCGCAGGAACAGGTCTCTACCGGCGGGCCGGACCAGCCCGGCGGGCGGCCCGGCGAGACCGGGACCGCCCTGGAACTCCTGGTCCACGGCGTGGGCGGCACCACGCCGCAGGACATGCTCAACGATCCGCGGACGGTGCGGATCACCGGCGACAACATCGCGGCCGTCTTCCGGCGCGCCGACGACGTCGACGCGGAGACCAGCCCCGACGCCCACCGCCGTGACGGACCCGTGCCCGAGGCCTACGTCTGGTGCAACCTCACCTCCGGTAACGGCACCCGCGCCCTGTGGCTGTTGCTGCTGCCGTTCATGGTCGTCAACCTCGCCCACTGGATGCGCCCCACCGCCCGCGGCCGAAGACGCACGGTGCGCCTCTACGGCCTCCTCGTACGGCTGGCCGGGCTCACCCTGACGGTGCTGCTCGTCGCGGCGGCCTGCGAGGTCGCCCTCGACCTGGCGGCCTGGCAGTGCGCCGGCACTACCGCCTGCGCCGACCGCCATTCCTGGCTGGGCTTCCTCTCGCCCACCGTCTCGGACGGCGGCTGGTGGAGCAGCCCCGGCCGCAGGCTGGCCCTCGCTGCCTTCGTCCCCACCGCCCTGACCGCGCTGCTGTGGTACCTGTCCAAGCGCACCTGGACCGACTACGAGTCCCAGCAGCCGATCGAACGCGCCCCCGAGCCCGACGACGGCAGCCCGACCGCGCTGGGCCGGCCCGGGTTCTGGTACGGACGCCGGCTGGTGGCCCGGCTGCGCGCCGCGCACACCGCCGCCGGACTGATCACCGTCGCCGCCGCGGTCGCCGGCGCCGCCGCCCGCCGCGACCGCGAGCCCGGCGGCCCCGCCGTACTGAACATCCTGGGCCTGCTCCTGGAGGCGGCCCTCGCGGCCTGCGCGGTCGCCGTGGTGTGGGTCGTGTGCCGCCGGGGCCGCAGCGAGAGGCGCCTCGACCGGGAACTCGACGAACGTTGTGTACGACGCCTGCCGGTCGCCGCGCTCGTCCTGCTCGGTCTCACCCTGCTGTACGCGGGGTGGGAGCGCCCCGGCTGGGAGTCGGCCGGGCGGCTGCCGGGCGACATGACCTTCGGCGGCATCGCCCTGGTGCAGGGGCTGCTCGTGCTCGTCCTCGCCGTCGTCGCCCACGCCCTGCATCGCACCGACCCCGACCGGCGGGCCGTGCTGCGCGGCCTCGGCGGACCGGCCGTCGCGATGCTGGCCTGCGCCCTGGGCGGGGTGATGTCCGGCGGCGTGTCCCAGCGCGTGTCCGACTGGCTGGACGGAACCGGCACGTCGATCGAGGGCCCACCGGTCCTGCTGACCTGGCAGGCCTCCGTCATCCCGCCCCTGATCGTGGTGCTGCTGGTGCTCTTCGGCTGGCTGGGCCGGCGCGCCTGGCAGCTCGCCCGCGCCGAGCGCGACGCCGTGGCACGGGACTACCCGGACGAGGCCCAGGACCGCGCCCGGACCCGCCGTATCGCCTACACCCGCGCGATGGCGGCGCTCACCGACCGGGGACCCCGCGTCGTCGCCGTCACCTCCGGTGTCACCCTGCTGCTCGGCGCCGGAGCCCTGGTGGGCGCCCTGACCACCGACGAGACACCCGGGAAGGCCGCGCAGGGTTCCTACCCCGTCGTCCACGGCGCCGCGGAGACCGCCCAGGCCCTCGGCTCCTGGCTGATCGGCCTCGGCTTCATACTGTTCGTCACCTGGGGCCGGCGCGCCTACAAGGACGCGGCGGCCCGCCGCACCATAGGCATCCTCTGGGACGTCGGCACCTTCTGGCCGCGCGCCGCCCACCCCTTCGCCCCGCCCTGCTACGCCGAACGCGCCGTGCCCGACCTGACCTGGCGGATGGCGACCTGGACCCGGACCACCGGCGGACGGCTCGTCATCTCCGGCCACTCACAGGGCAGCGTGCTCGCCGCCGCGGCGGCCTGGCAACTCGCCCCCGCCGCCCGCAAACGCGTCGCGCTCCTGACCTACGGCTCCCCGCTGGAACGCCTCTACGGCCGCTGGTTCCCGGCGCACTTCGGCCCCGCCGCGCTCGGCTCACTGCACCGGGAGGTCGACTGCTGGCGCAACCTCTACCGGCTCACCGACCCCATAGGCGGCCCGATGCGCCTGCCCGAGGACCGTGGCCACCAGGTCGACCACGGCCCCCTGAAGGACCCGCTCGCCTACGGCCGTACGGATCTGCTGCCGCTGCCCGCGCCGATCCTCGGCCACTCCGACTACCAGGCCGACCCGGCGTTCGCCGAGGAACGCCGCAAGCTGCTGGCCCGCCTGACACCGGGTCTGCCGGCCCCGCGGCACCCCGGCGAGGCGCCCTGCCCGGGCCCGGAGGAGGATCCTCAGAGCAGCTCGGGCAGATCCTCGTCGTAGAGCAGCGTCAGGTCGTCCGTGCTCGGCTCCGCGACCTGGGCGACGCGGCTCGCGTGCCGCTCCACCATCGCCTCGAACGTCTGCCGCGCGGTACGGCCGTTGCCGAAGGCCGGGCCCTTGGGGAGCTCCGTGAAGTACTTCCCCAGGGCCTCGGCGGCGCCCGGCGCCAGCCGGTACTCGTGCTCCTCGGCCTGCTGCTCCACGATCCGCAGCAGATCCTCGGGGCCGTAGTCGCTGAAGGTGATGGTCCGCGAGAAGCGGGACGCCACACCCGGGTTGACCGACAGGAAGCGCTCCATCTCGGCCGTGTAGCCCGCCACGATCACCACGACCGCGTCCCGGTGGTCCTCCATCAGCTTCACCAGCGTGTCGATGGCCTCCTTGCCGAAGTCGCGGCCCGCGTCCTCGGGGGACAGCGCGTACGCCTCGTCGATGAACAGCACGCCGCCGCGCGCCTTCTCGAAGGCCTCCTGGGTGCGGATCGCGGTCGAGCCGATGTGCTCGCCGACCAGGTCGACCCGGGAGACCTCGACCAGATGGCCCTTCTCCAGCACACCGAGGGAGGCGAGGATCTCGCCGTACAGCCGCGCGACCGTCGTCTTGCCGGTGCCGGGGGAGCCGGTGAAGACCAGGTGCCGCTTGACCGACGCCGCCTTCAGGCCGGCCTGCTGCCGACGTCTGCCGACCTCGATCATGTCGGTGAGGGCACGCACCTCGCGCTTGACGCTCTCCAGGCCCACCAGCGCGTCCAGTTCACCGAGGACCGCCTTGGACGTGCGGGACGGCTCCTCGGGCTCCACGGCCGGGGCAGGGGGCTCCGGTTCGGTGCGCTGTCCCGGGAGGGCGCCCAGCAGACCGGGGGAGTGGCTCACCGTCTGCACGGCCGTTTCCCGCGCCGCGGTCGCCCTGAGCCCCGCGCTCTCGTCGCTGGTGCAGTCCTCCACCACGGGGCCCGTGCCGGACGACGCGTCCGAGCCGCTGTCCGCGAACTCGTAACCGCCGCGCGTGCACCGCTCCGTGCGGCACTTCCTGAGCGTCGTACGGCTGCCGTCGATCACATGGAAGCCGTAGCCGCCGCTGCCCGTCACCCGGCAGTTCTGGAAGCTGCCGCGGCCTCCGGCCGAGACATAGACCCCGGCCTCCGCCGGGGAGTCGATGGTGCAGCGCTCCACGGTGGGGTCGGCGCCCTTGGTGACGATGACGCCGGTCTGGGTGCCGTCCAGCGTGCAGTTGCTGAGGGTGCCGCCGCTGCCGTGGTCGCGGAACCAGGCGCCCGTCGCCGCGTCCCGGATCCGGCAGTCGTCGAGCTGGGCGGTCGCGCCGTCGCTCACCGACACGGCCGTGTTGCGCACCTGCGACAGGTCGCTGTCCACGACGTCCGCGCGCGAGCCGCGGTCGAGGACGAACAGCGCGTCCGGCACGTCGTGCACCCGGCAGGAGTCGAGCACCGCCGTGGCGCCGTCGCTCACCCACACCGCCGGATAGTCGCCCGTGCTGTCGAAGATCTCGCACTGGTTGGCGTCCACGCGCGTGCCCGGGTCCCACACCGACAGGCCGTTGCGCCCGAACTGCCGCACCGTGGTGCGCGTCAGCGTGAGGACCGAACGCGAGCGCAGATCGACCGCGTTCTCCGGGATGTCGTGGATACGGCAGTCGGCGAGCGTCAGCACGGCGTCCGTGTCCAGCGTGACGCCGTCGGCCGTCGTCCGGTGCACATCGCAGTCCGTGAGGTGCGCGGTGGCCCGGCCAGTGATCTGCACCCCGCTGCCCCGGACCTCGTAGATCTCGCAGCCCACCGCCTCCAGCGCCGAGTTCTCCCCGGTCGCCGACAGGCCCGAGCCCGAGGTGTGGTGCACCCGGCAGCGCTCCAGACGGGGGTGGGCGCCGCCGCGCACGGCCACGCCGGACTGGCCGGCCGCGACGACCTCGCACTCCTCGAACAACCCGCCCGCGCCGTCGAGTACGGCGATGCCGACGCCCGCCGGATTGTCGACCGCGCAGCGCCGGACCGTGGGCCGGGCGTTGCCGCGGACCTCGATGCCCGCCGCCGAGCGCGTGACGACCCGCACGTCCCGCAGCTCCGGTGTGCCCTCCTCCACCAGCACGGCCGGGGCCGCCGAGTCCTGGCCCTCCACATGCAGGTCCTGCACCACCGCCGAGGCGCGCACGGTCAGAGGCACCCCGTCCAGCGGCGCGATCCGCACCGAGCCGGGGGAGCCCTCGGGCCCCCGCAGGGTCACCGAGCGCTGCACGACGAGGTTCTCCCGGTAGGTGCCGGGGGCGACGGTGAGGACGTCTCCGTCGGCCGCGGCCTCCAGAGCGGCGGCGAGCGATGCGTACTCACCCGTGCGGCGCCGCCACCGCGACGTGCCGGTGTGCGTCACCTGGACCGTGCCCTGTGCCATGGTGTAGCTGTGCCCCCACCTCGGTCGTACTGATGGCTCGTTCGCCCTCGGGGCGCTTCAGCCCGTGTCGTGAGTCGCGGCCGTGCTCGGCCTCTGTGGCCTGCGCGCGCACGCGGCAGCGACACCGGCGCGCCCCTCCTGCTCGCTCGCGCGCGGGTTGTGCCGATCGTCTCGGCCGGACCACCGTAGCGTGCGCGCGGGTGATGGGTTGACCAGAGTCGAAAGGCCGTCTCAGCTGCCGGTGCCCGTCCTGCCCCAGTCCGGGCCCGCCTTGTCCCATGCCTGGTCCCAACGGGCGTACCTGCGGCGGACCATGCGCCAGACGATCAGCCGCCTGGCGCCCTCCACGAGGCCGCCAGCCGCCAGGGCCGCGCCTATGCCGCCGATGACCGCGTGCGTCGACGCCGTCGCGGGGTCGAGCGGGCGGGCCACCATCCGGCCCTGCCGGTCGGTCCATATCCGGAACTCGTCGCCCTGCTGCGGGTCCTTGAGGCCCGCCAGGACCGGGCCCTGGTGCGCGGTGCCGTCCGGGGCGGTCCAGTCGGCGAGGACGCGATTGCGCAGGTCCCTGCCCGACGAGGTCTCGGGATCGGCGTCGAGGGGGGAGCGGTCCAGCTTGCGGACCACCGTGGCCGTCACCTGATGCCGGGCCTCGTGCTGTGCCCGGACAGACTGCTGCAGCGTGTCCTGGGCGGCGACTCCGACGAAGGATCCGGCCACCGGGGCGACCAGGAGGATCAGCAGCAGGGCCGCCAGCGCCACCCACGCCTCGGCCAGATCGGTCGCCCGGCACAGTGGATTGCGCCGCCAGCGCCAGAGTCCCCTGATCGCACGCACCGACCGCACCCCCTTCCCGCTCCGTGATAACCCCCCGCGGAGCCCTCCACGCGCGGACCCGTAGAAGAGAGAGCCAGATCACCTCTCACGGGTCTCTCATGAACTTCTCACACCAGGCCAACGCCCGGGCCCGCGGCCCTGTTCCCATCCCGGTCGGGGACCTCCCGCCCGCGCCGCTCGAGGATCCTGACCGGGTCCCCGACCTGGATCGTGCCCTCGGAGAGGGGTACCAGGTTCTGCCCGAAAACCAGCTTGCCGCCGAGCCGACGGTGCTGCCCGAGGCTGTACAGGGGCTCGCGGCCGCGCTCGCCCGAGCCCTGGTCGGTGGTGGTCACCACGCACCGGCCGCAGGGCTTCGCGACCCGGAAGGACACCTCCCCGACGGCGATGCGCGACCAGGTGTCCTCGGCCCAGGCGTCGGTGCCCGCGACGACCACGTTGGGCCGGAATCGGTTCATGGGCAGCGGGCCCTCGTCCGCGTGGTCGCCCTGCGCGATCAGGGTGTTGAGGGCGTCGAGCGAGGCCGCCGTCGTGAGCAGCAGCGGGAAGCCGTCGGCGAAGGAGACGGTCTCGCCGGGGCGCGCGTACTCGGGGTCGACGGGTCGGCGTGTGGCCGGATCGGGCATGTACACCAGGCGCGCGTCGATGCCGAGGTAGGCGCTGCACCAGGCGTGCGCGGCCTCGTCCTCGGCCGGGACCGCGTCGACCTTGTCGCGGAAGATCTGCACCGGCACCATGCCGAGGGGCCGGGGAACGGGCACCGTCAGCGGCTCCATGCCGGGCGCGGACAGCCGGACGCCGCCGTCCGGGAGGAGATCCGCGGCGGCGGTCGCGAGGCGCGGCTGCTGGCGTTGCGTGACGACCCTTCCCCCGTCGTCGATCAGCACCCAGCGCCGGTCTCCGGCCAGCCCCCAGGGCTCGACGACGGCCTTCCGGGGCGCCAGGCCCCGGACCGCCTTGACCGGATGGACGTGGATCGAGTGCAGACGTGCGTTCCCCATGGGGTCATCGTGCCAGCCGGCACCGACAACCCCCGGGACCGCTCAGTACCCGCGGTACTGCTGGTTGTTGTACGGGTCCTGATAGGGAGCCGGTGCGGGGCGGGGAGCCGCCGGGCGCATCGCCTCGTAGCCGCCGGGCGCCGCCGGGCGGGGCTGCTGGGGCTGAGGGCCGGGATAGCCGCGCGGTGCGGAGGCCTGCTGCGGGATGTACGCCGCGGGCGCCTGCTGGAGCGGGGCGGGCTGCTGCGCCTGCGGATAGCCATAGGCGGGCTGGGAGGGGGCTGCCGGGAGGGCGGGCAGCGCCGACGGGAGGGCGGGCAGGTTGCTGCCGGGCATGTCGTATTGCGCGGGGACCCGGATCGGGGCGATCTGCGGGGTGCCCCGCTCGGCGACGAGCCTGTCGTAGATCGGGGTGTCCGGGAAGGAGGCGGAGTAGTAGCCGCCGCCATAGGTGGAGCGGGGGGAGGTCATGCCACATAAGTTAAGCCAACGATGTGCTGGTTGGGGAGACCGATAAGAGGGTTGTTTTCCGCGTCCCCCGTGACCTGGGATCCCCAATGCGAGCGAACTCGCCAAAAAAGGGCACCGAACAGGGTTCTGATCCTGTAAAGGCCGAGTTCCGAGCCGGTTACCAGGGGTTGGCCGGCGGTCTTCCGGCGGCGGCGCATGGGAGTTCGCCGCGCGGAGGAATAGGTTGTGCGCACGGAACTCGACAGGCGGCCGGGATGTGCCTGGCGCGGTGATACGCGATGGGGGCGGACATGCAAATGCTGAAAGGTTCAAACACTCCTGTGCCTACCGCGGCACTGCGCGTGGAATTGGGCTGGCGGACCGGACCTGGCGTGCCCGACGCGGACGCTTCCGCTTTGCTGCTGGTAAGCGGGAAGGTGCGTTCCGACGCGGACTTCGTCTTTTACAACCAGCCCGCGCACTCCTCCGGCGCGATCCGCCACGAGGGCAAGCGCCACACCGACGGCCGGGTGACCGACGCGCTCCTCGTCGACCTCACGCGCGTGGAGCCCTCGATCGAGACGGTCGTCCTCGCCGCCTCCGCCGACGGCGGCAGCTTCGGGCAGGTCCCGGACCTGTACATCGAGGTCCAGGACGCCGGCCGGAGCACTCCGATGGCCCGCTTCGACAACCCGGGCGCCACGAGTGAAACCGCTTTCGTGCTGGGTGAGTTCTACCGCCGCCAGGGCGCCTGGAAGTTCCGCGCCGTCGGGCAGGGCTACAGCAGCGGGCTCGAAGGGCTGGCCACGGAGTACGGCATCACGGTCGACGAACCGCAGCGGACGGCCCCGGCCGCGGCAGCGCCCCCGCCCGCGGCACCGGCGGCACCTGCGCCGGTTCGTCTGACCAAGGTGACGCTCACCAAGGCGGCCCCCTCCGTCTCGCTCACCAAGCAGGGCGGCACCTCCGGCGCCCTCCATGTGAACCTCAACTGGGAGGTGCGCAAGCAGTTCTCGGGGTGGAGCGGCAAATTCGGCCGCCCGGCCGCGATGCACTCCGACCTCGACCTCGACCTGTGCGCGCTGTTCGAACTCACCGACGGCAGCAAGGGCGTCGTACAGGCCCTCGGCAACGCCTTCGGAGCGCTGCACCAGCCTCCGTACATCCACCTCGACGGCGACGACCGCACCGGCGCCGTGGCGGCCGGTGAGAATCTCACCGTCAATCTCGACCACAAGAACGCCTTCCGGCGCCTCCTCGTCTTCGTCACCATCTACGAAGGCGCCCGCTCCTTCGCCGACCTGAACGCCACCGTCACGCTCCAGCCGCAGTACGGCGCCCCGATCGAGTTCTCCCTCGACGAGTGCACGGTCCCCTCACCGGTGTGCGCGCTCGCCCTGATCACCAACACGGGCGGCGATCTGGTCGTCCAGCGGGAGGCGCGCTATCTGGTGCCCGAGCGCGGGGTCAGCCCGCAGCGCACGGTCGACTACGCCTACGGCTGGGGCATGAACTGGACCCCCGGCAGGAAGTGACCGCCCTTCCCGCCGACGGCCGTCAGCCCTCGTCGGGCACGGCTTCCGGACGGGCGTAGGTGCGGCCCTTCCAGGCCGCACCGCGTCCCCGGTAGTGCTGCACCGCCGAATCGACCGTCATGAGGAGATAGAGGAACGCGGTGAACGGCAGCAGGGGAGCGAGCCACAGCGGCTGCCGGTAGTAGCGGAGCATCGGGACGTACGTCCCGGTCATCACCAGCCACGCCAGTCCGCCCGTGGTCGCCGCCGCCGCGCTCCCCGCGGCCAGGCCGGCCACGACCGCCACCGGCGGCACCAGGTACACCAGTGCCAGCCCGGCGACCGTGCCGGCCAGCAGCAGGGGGTTGTGCCGCAGCTGGGCGTACGCGCTGCGCGACACCATCCGCCACAGGTCGTGCAGCCGTGGATACGGCCGCACGCTGTCCACCCGGTCGGCGAGCCCCAGCCAGACGCGCCCGCCGCCGCCCTTGACGGCCCGGGCGAGAGCCACGTCGTCGATGACGGCGTGCCGGAACGCGTCCGGGACCCGCACCCGCTCGGCGGTCTCCGTACGCAGCAGTACGCAGCCACCGGCTGCGGCGGCCGTCCGCGTGCCCTCCTTGCCGATCCGCCGGAAGGGGTAGAGCTGCGCGAAGAAGTAGACGAAGGCCGGCACGACGAGCCGCTCCCAGGCGCTCCCCACCCGCAGCCGGGCCATCTGCGAGACCACGTCGAATCCTCCCGTGCGGGCCGCCGCCACCAATTCCCGCAGGCTGTCCGGCGCGTGCGCGATGTCGGCGTCCGTCAGGAGCAGATACTCCGGATCACGCGCGCGTGCCAGGGTGATGCCGTGGCGCACCGCCCACAGCTTCCCGGCCCAGCCCGGGGGCGGTTCGCCCGGCGAGCCCACGGTCAGCGGCAGCCCGCCGTGCAGGCGCGCCAGTTCCCGCGCGAGCTCACCGGTGCCGTCCGAGCTGCCGTCGTCGACGAAGAAGACCTCCGCCCGCCCCGGGTAGTCCTGAAGGAGCAGGGACGGCAGCGCGGCGGGCAGCATCGCCGCCTCGTCGCGGGCGGGGACGACGACGCACACGGAGGGCCACGCCTCCGGGTCCCGGCGGGGCGGCAGTCGCACGTCTGTGCGCCAGAAGAAGCCCTGGCAGAGCAGCAGCCACAGCCAGGCGAGAAGTGATCCAGCGGCGGTCCACACAACGGCGCTCACGCGCGCAGTCTGCCCCACCGGGCCTGCCCGGGAAGGCTCATCGTCTATCGTGATCGGGTGAAGATCGCGCTCATGGACTCCGGAATCGGTCTGCTGGCGGCCACCGCCGCGATGAGGCGTCTGCGCCCCGACGCCGATCTCGTGCTCTCCCTCGACCCCGACGGCATGCCGTGGGGACCGAGGACCCCGGAGGACCTGACCCAGCGTGCCCTGGCCGTCGCCGAGGCGGCCGCCGAGCGCCGCCCCGACGCCCTGATCGTCGGCTGCAACACCGCGACCGTGCACGCGCTCACCGCCCTGCGCGCCCGCCTCGAACCGGGACTCCCGGTCGTCGGCACCGTCCCGGCGATCAAGCCCGCCGCGGCCGGCGGCGGGCCCATAGCCATCTGGGCCACCCCGGCCACCACCGGCAGCCCGTACCAGAAGGCCCTGATCCGTGACTTCGCCGGCGGAGTGCCCGTCGCCGAGGTGCCCTGCTGGGGCCTCGCCGAGGCCGTGGAACACGCGGACGAGGCGGCGATCGACGCCACCGTGGCCGCGGCCGCCGCGCTGACCCCCGACGAGGTGACGACCGTCGTCCTGGGCTGCACCCACTACGAACTGGTCGCCGAGCGCATCCGGGCCGCCGTCCAGCGCCCCGGCCGCCCGCCCCTCGTGCTGCACGGCTCCGCGGGCGCCGTCGCCGCCCAGGCCCTGCGCCGGCTCGGCGAGCAGCCCGCACCGGGAGCCCCGCCCCACGGCACCCTGACCGTGCTGCTGAGCGGACGCGAGGGCACGCTGCCCGCGCCCGCCCTGGCGTACGACGAAGGGCGACTGCTCCAGGCGGTCACCCCCGCACGCTGACCGGCACCTGTCACCGGCCGTAGCCCGTTCCGGACGGGCCTCCGCCGGTCGGCGCAGTCACGCTCCGCCACGAGGTACCGGCGGAGCGAAACCTGAGTAACCTCATATGCATGAGGGACCACCCCCACGGCGAGAACACCTCCCACTCGCACCCCGATGTCTGGACCGGCCGTGCCACCAATCGGGTCCAGTGGCTGCTGGCGCTGGTCGGTGCCGCCTGCCTGGCGCTGGGCATCGAGCTGGCCGTCGACTCGGCGTGGAGGTCCGGCGCCGCGCTCGTCATGGCCGTCGTCGGGTGCATCGCCGCCGGGCTGCTGGTCCTCTTCGGAACGCTCGCCTTCGTGCACGTCGCGCTCCGGGTCGACGACGAGCACCTCGAGGTGCGCTGCGGCCACATCGGGCTGCCCCGCCGTCGTATCCCGCTCTCCCATGTGGCGGGCGCGACGTACCTGCCGTATGTCACCCCCCGGCACTGGGGCGGCTGGGGCTACCGCTGGCGGCCCGAGAAGGGCACCGCGGTGGTCGTCCGCCGGGGTGAGGGCGTCGTGCTGGAGCTGTGGGACGGCCACACCTTCACGGTCACCGTGGACGACGCGGAGGCGGCCGTGCAGGTGATCAAGGCACGGCTGCGGCCCACCAAGCCGGAGGCTCCCGCGCACTGAGCGCGGTGGATCGCCGGCCGTGATCACCGGGGCGGCCTCACCAGGCAGGCGTACGTCCGGCGCCGCGCGGGTGGGTGTCCGGGGCGCGGGTCGCCTGCTCGTCGGCCCAGGGGCGTGCCGTGGCCGTCCCCGCCAGCAGACCCGCACCGACCGACACCGCGGTGAAGCTCAGCGCGTTGCCCATCGCGGCGATGGCGGCGAGGGCCGTCAGGGTCGCGCCCGCGGTGAGCACCACCGGCGTCGGGCGCGGACCGCGCCACAGCGCGTACAACACCCAGCCGAACGCCGCCGCCATCAGGGCCACGCCCACGAGGCCCTGCTCGGCCGCCTGCTGCAGAGGCGCCGAGTGGGGCTTGCCGTCGGACAGCAGCGACTGGGCGGAGGTCGTGCTCAGCTCCCCGAAGCGGCCCGGGCCGACCCCCAGCACGGCGTCCTCGCGCAGCAGCTGCCACGCGTCCTCCCAGAGTCGTACGCGGTGCGGAGTCAGCCGCCCTTCGAGGGCGGCCACCAGCCCGCCCGGTACGGCCCGCGCGGCAACCGCCCAGGCCAGACAGGTCACCAGGGCGGCGACCGCGGCCAGGAGGACCAGGCCGGCGCCGCGACGGCGGGTGCGGCCCGCGGCGAGCGAGCACAACAGCACCGCGAGGCAGGTGACGCAGCCGGTGGTCGAGCCGAGCACGGCCGCCAGTACCGCGGTCCCGGCGGCCAGCAGGCGCAGGGCGATCCGGGCGGCCGGAGCGGCGGCGGCCCAGGCCGCGCAGCACGCGGCACCGGCGGACAGCGTCAGCACGGCCGCCGTGGCCCCGGCATGTCCCAGGGGCGCGGTGATCTGCGGGCCCGGAGCAAGATGCGGAACGGCCACGGTCAGCGCGACACCCGCCAGCGCACCGGCGCAGGGCGTGCCGACCGGCAGCAGCGCCCCGCCGATCCGCCCGGCCGCGTAGCCGGCCGCCACGGCCAGCACCGCGAGGAGCACCCCCTCGGGCCGGCCCTCGTGCACCGCGGCCGTGAGCAGGGACCAGCCCGCGCACGCTCCCAGCACCACGACGCCCGCCGCATCGGAAACGATTCTTCTCTCGCCGTCCGCGTCCAGTCCGGACGCGGACGTCAGCCCACGTGAACCCACCCCGCCCCGCCCCCGCACCACGTCGCCCCCGACCTGTGAAGACCCCCGGCCGCACCGGCCGTAACCGGCCGCACGACTGAAACTTCGGCACACCGTAGCCGCTGGTGGACGGTTTGTGGATGTGTCGTGACGAAATGAGCAGGAACGATGCTGCGGGGGCGGGGCCACGCCGCGCGTGGACCCCCGTACGGTGTGCTGCCGTCGACCCTCGGACCGCGCTGTCGGCCTCAAGGTCACGCGCCTTAGACTCCGGGAGTGACCGTCACCGCAACCTCCGTCGGCGAGTCGGACCAGTTGGAGCCGCGGAACGCGCCCCGGGCGCGGACGTGGGCCCGGCGTCTGCTTCCGGCCGCCGCAGCCGCGCTCTCCGGCCTGCTCCTGTACGTCAGCTTCCCGCCCCGCACCCTCTGGTGGCTGGCCCTGCCGGCCTTCGCCGTCTTCGGCTGGGTGCTGCGCGGCCGGAGCTGGAAGGCGGGACTGGGCCTCGGCTACCTCTTCGGCCTCGGCTTTCTGCTGCCGCTGCTGGTGTGGACCGGAGTGGAGGTCGGGCCGGGCCCCTGGCTCGCCCTGGTGGTCATCGAGGCGGTCTTCGTCGCCCTGGTCGGCGCGGGCGTCGCGGCGGTGTCGAAGCTGCCCGCCTGGCCGCTGTGGGCGGCCGCCGTGTGGATCGCCGGAGAGGCGGCACGCGCGCGTGTGCCGTTCGAGGGCTTCCCCTGGGGGAAGGTCGCGTTCGGTCAGGCCGACGGGGTGTTCCTGCCGCTCGCGGCCGTGGGCGGTACCCCGGTGCTCGGCTTCGCCGTGGTCCTGTGCGGCTTCGGACTGTACGAGGTCGTCCGCCTGGCCGTGGAGACCCGGCGGACCGGGACGGTACGACGGGCCGCCGCGGCCGTGGGCCTGCTGAGCGTGGCCGTCCCCGTCGTGGGCGCCGTGGCCGCACGGCCGCTGGTCAGCGACAAGGCCGAGGACGGCAGCGTGACCGTCGCGGCGATCCAGGGCAATGTGCCCCGCGCGGGCCTCGACTTCAACTCCCAGCGCCGGGCCGTGCTCGACTACCACGCGCGCGAGACGGAACGCCTGGCCGCCCAGGTCAAGGCCGGCAAGGTCGCCCGTCCCGACTTCGTCCTGTGGCCGGAGAACTCCTCCGACATCGACCCCTTCGCCAACCCCGACGCCCGCGCCGTGATCGACAAGGCGGCCAGGGCCATCGGCGTGCCCATCTCGGTCGGCGGCGTCGTCGAGCGCGACGGCAAGCTGTACAACGAGCAGATCCTCTGGGACCCGGCCAAGGGCCCCGTCGACACCTACGACAAGCGTCAGATCCAGCCGTTCGGCGAGTACCTGCCGCTGCGCTCGTTCATCGGCGCGATCAACAAGAACTGGACGGCGATGGTCCGCCAGGACTTCAGCCGGGGCACCGAGCCGGGCGTGTTCACCATGGACGGCGCCAAGGTCGGCCTCGTCACCTGCTACGAGGCCGCCTTCGACTGGACCGTGCGCTCCGAGGTCACCGACGGCGCCCAGATGATCTCCGTGCCGAGCAACAACGCCACCTTCGACCGCAGCGAGATGACCTACCAGCAGCTCGCCATGTCCCGGGTCCGCGCGGTCGAGCACAGCAGGACCGTGACGGTGCCGGTGACCAGCGGAGTCAGCGCGATGATCATGCCGGACGGCAAGATCACGCAGAAGACCGGCATGTTCGTCGCCGACTCACTCGTTCAGAAGGTGCCGCTGCGGTCCTCCCAGACCCCCGCCACGCGGCTCGGCATCCTGCCGGAGATCGCCCTCGTGCTGGTCGCGGCCGGCGGACTGGGCTGGGCCGTCGGCGCCGGTCTGCGCGGACGACGCGCTGGTGACGTATAGCCGTACGCCCGTCGCACGCTGCCTGAATCGCGCGAGACACCGCGACCGGCCGATTAGGGTCGTGGGCATGGCTACTCCTGACTTCATCCGGACCCTCCGCGCATCGGCCGGCCATCAGCTGCTCTGGCTCCCCGGAGTCACCGCCATCGTCTTCGACGACCAGGGCAGAGTGCTGCTCAACCGCCGGTCCGACACCGGCAAGTGGTCCGTGATCGGCGGCATCCCGGACCCGGGGGAGGAGCCCGCGGCCTGCGCCGTACGGGAGGTCCACGAGGAGACGGCCGTGCACTGCGTCGCCGAGCGGGTCGTCCTCGTCCAGGCGCTCAGCCCCGTCACCTACGACAACGGTGACACCTGCCAGTACATGGACATCACCCTGCGCTGCCGGGCCGTCGGCGGCGAGGCACGGGTCAACGACGACGAGTCGCTGGACGTGGGCTGGTTCGACATCGACGCCCTGCCCGAACTGAACGAGTTCGGCCTGCTCCGGATCAAGCAGGCTGTGTCGGACACCCCCACATGGTTCGACCCCACTGCCCCCAGCTGAACTATGGGGCGTGACCACATGGGGCCGGGCAGGGGCGCTTTCTAAGGTCGACGCATGACCGCGCCCCGTGTCTCCCCGGCCCCCCACGCCTCCTCGCTCGACCTCGGCGGCCGCACCGCGCTCGTCACCGGCGCCGCCGGCGGCATCGGCCGCGCCTGCGCGCTGCGGCTCGCGGCTGCCGGGGCGAAGGTGAGAGCCGTCGACCGGGACGCCGCGGGCCTGGAGACGCTCGCCGAACAGGGCCACGGCCTCGCGGGCACGGTGGAACCGCACGTCCTCGACCTCACCGATCTGGACGCCGCCGAAGAGGCCGCCGCGGGCACCGACGTGCTCGTCAACAACGCCGGGCTCCAGCTGGTGCGCCCCATCGAGGAGTTCCCGCCCGACGCCTTCCACCTGGTGCTCACGGTGATGCTGGAGGCACCGTTCCGGCTCATCCGCGGTGCGTTGCCCCACATGTACGGCCAGGGGTGGGGCCGCATCGTGAATGTGTCGTCCGTCCACGGGCTGCGTGCCTCGGCCTACAAGTCGGCCTATGTGGCCGCCAAACACGGCCTGGAGGGACTCTCCAAGACCGCCGCCCTGGAAGGCGCACCCCACGGAGTCACCTCGAACTGTGTGAACCCCGCCTATGTGCGCACACCCCTGGTGGAAAAGCAGCTCGCCGACCAGGCGCAGGCGCACGGCATCCCCGAGGAGCGCGTCCTGTCCGAGGTGCTGCTGCAGGACAGCTCCCTCAAGCGGCTCATCGAACCGGAGGAGGTCGCCGAGGCCGTGGTGTATCTGTGCGGCCCGCACGCGTCCTTCGTGACCGGCACGTCGCTCGCGCTCGACGGCGGCTGGACCGCCCATTGATCTCCTGGCCCGGCAGTGTCGGTTCCCGGGTTATCCACAGGGCTGACGGGACGGCCGGGTCATGGTGAATCCTGTGAGCATGTCCAGCGATCACGTGCAGTCAGCCGAGCGCTCCGCCGCCGGTGCCGTCGAAGCGCCGGCGGCCGAGGCCGAGGTGCCTCCGGCGGACGCCGAGATGCCTCGGGCCGACGCCGGGATGCCTCCGGCCGATGCCGAGACGCCCTTCCTCGAGCTGCTGGCCCGGGGCGCCTCCGCCGACGCCTACGAGCAGCCGGTGCTGCTCGCGCGCGCCGAAGGCCGGTCCGCGGAGTGGATCGCCGCGCTCCAGCGGGCCAAGCCGCTCGCGCTGCGCGTGCGCTCCGAGCTGGAGGGACGGCGCCGTCGCGAGGCCGAGCTGTCCGCCCTGTTCGAGACCGCCCACGACCTCGCCGGGCTGCGCGACCTCGACGCCGTGCTCCAGGCGATCGTGCAGCGAGCCCGTTCGCTGCTGGGCACGGACGTCGCCTATCTCAGCCTGAACGACCCGGCGAGAGGCGACACCCATATGCGGGTCACCGAGGGCTCGGTCGCGGCTCGTTTCCAGCAGTTGCGGCTCGGCATGGGGGAGGGCCTCGGCGGTCTGGTCGCGCAGACCGCCCGCCCGTACGTCACCGACGACTACTTCAAGGACGACCGCTTCCAGCACACCCGCACCATCGACGCGGGCGTGCGGGACGAGGGGCTCGTGGCCATCCTCGGCGTGCCGCTGATGCTCGGGCACCACGTCATCGGCGTGCTCTTCGCCGCGGACCGCCGGGCCCGGGTCTTCGAGCGGGAGCAGATCGCCCTGCTCGGCTCCTTCGCCGCCCTCGCCGCGGCCGCCATCGACACGGCCAACCTGCTCGCCGAGACCCGGTCGGCCCTCGCCGATCTGGAGCTCGCCAACGAGATCATCCGGGACCGCAGCGGCGTCATCGAGCGGGCCTCCGATGTGCACGACCGGCTCGCCGAGCTGGTCCTGCGGGGCGGCGGGGTGCACGACGTGGCCGCCGCGGTCTCCGAGGTCCTCGACGGCACGGTCGTCTTCGCCGAGGCCGCCGCCGCACCGGCCGAGGCCCTGGAATCGTCCCGCGCGGACGGGCACGCCGTGCGGTTCGAGGACGACTGGATCGCCGCTGTCGCAGCAGGTGGGGAACTGCTCGGCGCCCTGGTGCTGCGGGGCCACCCGGGGCTCGACCCCGTCGACCAGCGCACCCTGGAGCGCGCCGCCATGGTCACCTCCCTGCTGCTCCTCGCCCGCCGGTCCGCCGCCGAGGCCGAACAGCGCGTACGCGGCGAACTGCTCGACGACCTGCTGGACGCCCGCGACCGCGATCCGCGCCTGCTGCGGGAGCGCGCGGCCCGACTGCACGCCGACCTCGACGCCGTCCACGTGGTGCTGGCCGCGCGTCTCGAAGGCGGCGCGGCCGACGCCGACCAGGAGGCGGACTCCCGCAGACGCCTGGCGGCCGCGGCGTCCCACCTCGCCGCCACCCGGCACGGCCTGGCCGCCGCGCGCGACGGAGGCACCGTCCTGCTGCTGCCCCTCGGTCCCGGCGACAGCGCCACCGACCTGGCCCGCCGCGCCGCCCGCCACCTGGGCACGGCGGTCCACACGCCGGTCACCGTCGGAGCCTCCGCACCCGCCGAGGACCTCGCCACCCGCACCGACGGCGTGGCGACGGCCTACGCGGAGGCCCGGCGCTGCCTCGACGCCCTGCGGCTGCTCGGCCGCTCCGGGGACGGGGCCGCCGCCGAGGACTTCGGCTTCCTGGGGCTGCTCCTGGCCGGCGACCGGGACATACCCGGCTTCGTCGACCGCACCATCGGCCAGGTCGTCACCTACGACCGACGACGCGGCACCGAACTGCTGCGCACCCTCGACGCGTACTTCGCCTGCGGTATGAGCCCCGCCCGCACCAAGGACGAACTGCACGTCCATGTGAACACGGTCGCCCAGCGCCTGGAGCGGGTCGGCCGCCTCCTCGGCGACGACTGGCAGACCCCGGCCCGCGCCCTGGAGATCCAGCTAGCCCTGCGTCTGCACCGGTTGTCGGAGCCCGGACGGCACTGACCCCCGTACGTGACCGGCACGGACGTACGGGGGCTGGGCCGACAGACCCCGGAGGGTCAGCTGGTCCGGGCGTCCGCAGCCGGAGCGGCCGCCGTCCGGTCCGCGTCCGCGTCAGGGGCGACATCGGCCAGGTCCCGGTGGCGGGTCTCCTTGGCAGCCACCACCGCGACGACCGTGAGCACGACGGCGGCGATGACGTACAGGGCGATCGGCGTGGAGCTGCCGTAGTCGGCCAGCAGCGCGGTCGCGATCAGCGGTGCGGGCGCGCCCGCCGCGACCGAGGCGAACTGCGCGCCGATGGACGCTCCGGAGTAGCGCATGCGCGTCGCGAACATCTCGGAGAAGAACGCGGCCTGCGGGGCGTACATCGCCCCGTGCAGCACCAGGCCCACCGTGACGGCGAGGATCAGGTTGCCGAAGCCGCCGGTGTCGATCAGCGAGAAGAAGGGGAACATCCACAGCCCGACCCCCACGGCCCCCATCACATAGACGGGCCGGCGACCGATCCGGTCGGAGAGCGCGCCCCACGCCGGGATGACCACGAAGTGCACGGCCGAGGCGATCAGCACCGCGTTGAGCGCGGTCTGCTTGGAGACACCGGCCGAGGTGGTGGCGTAGACGAGGATGAACGCGGTGATCACGTAGTAGCTGATGTTCTCCGCCATGCGCGCGCCCATCGCGATCAGGACGTCACGCCAGTGGTGCCGCAGCACGGCGACGAGCGGCAGCTTCTCCGCCTCCGCGGCCCGGTCCGCCTTGCGGGCCTCGGCCTGCGCCAACGCCTGCTTGAAGACCGGCGATTCGTCGACAGACAGACGAATCCACAAACCGACGATCACCAGCACCCCGGAGAGCAGGAACGGGATCCGCCAGCCCCAGCTTCCGAACGCGGCGTCCGACAGGAGGGTCGTCAGCAGGGAGAGGACACCGGTCGCGAGCAACTGCCCCGCCGGCGCGCCGGTCTGCGGCCACGAGGCCCAGAATCCCCGCCGCCGCGCGTCCCCGTGCTCCGACACCAGCAGCACGGCACCGCCCCACTCACCGCCGAGCGCGAACCCCTGGACCAGCCGGAGCACGGTGAGCAGGACCGGCGCGGCCGTCCCGATCGTGGCGTGCGTCGGCAGCAGCCCGATCGCGAACGTCGCCCCGCCCATCAACAGCAGACTCAGCACCAGCAGCTTCTTGCGCCCGATCCGGTCGCCGTAGTGCCCGAACACCAGCGCGCCGAGGGGCCTGGCCGCGAATCCGACCGCGTACGTCAGGAACGACAGCAGTGTGCCGACGAGCGGGTCGGAGTCCGGGAAGAACAGCTTGTTGAACACAAGGGCGGCCGCGGAGCCGTAGAGGAAGAAGTCGTACCACTCGATGGTGGTGCCGATGAGGCTGGCCGTGACGATGCGCTTGAGGTTGGCGGGGGGTGGGGGAGCGGTCGCGGGGGAGGTCATCGGCACCACTTCCAGGCGGTTGGCGGGGACGGTTGTGTGTCGCCATACCGTAGGAATCCGCAGGTCAGTGGCGTATGTGGTGGGACACCATAGTTCTGGGGGCGGGAGTGCGTGGGGGCACCATGCCGGCGCCGGTTCGCCGCGGGCCGGCGGTGGCCGGGCCGCGGCGAGGGCAGGGGGTCAGGATCCGGTGAGGGAGACGGCCAGGTCCGTGATGTTCAGCGGGAACTGGCCGATGGAGGTGGCCTGGCCGGTGAAGACGTTGACGCTGTACAGCGAGGGGGTGTTGGCGCCGTACGGGGTGAGGGAGGCGAACGCGGCGTTGTCGACCGTCTTCCCGCCGGACAGGGTGCTGTAGATGTCCATGCCGGCGTTGATTCCGGCGTCGATGCCGAGGCTGCCGGTCGGGGCGAGCGTGCCGTTGTTCGCCGGGGACTGGAGGACGACCTGGTCCGTGGTCGTGTTGATGTCGACGAGCGTGGTCGCGGTGGCCGCGTTGAGGTCGTTGTTCGTGTAGGCGGCGGCCGAGACACCCTTGGTCGTGCCCTCGGTCGGCGGGGTGGTGAGGTTCAGATCCTGGATGGTGCTGTGGTCGCCCAGGTTGTGCCGCAGGTTCTGGCCGTTGTCGCTGATCACGCGCAGGCGGTCGGCGGCGGGGTTGAAGTCGACGCCGAAGTTCGCGCCGTGCAGCGCGTACTGCAGTTGGGACACCTTGGTGACCACCACGTCCGTGGTGGCCGGCGGGGTCTTGATCGTGTAGATGCCGCCCTTGTTGCCGACGCCGTACATGAGGCCGTCCTGCACGCGGAAGTCGATCCCGATCAGGCCTGTGTCGCCGCTGAGGCCGGTGACGGCCCTGACCCAGTCGAGGACCTGCGGCCGGTCGGTCGTGAACGTGGCCATCAGGGTGCCGTCGCCGCTGATCCCGAAGGCGCGCAGGCTGGGCGTGGCGGCGGGGGCGGCCGAGCCGGTGCCGGGCGCGCCGAGCATGAGCGCCGTCGATGTGACCATGACCGCGACCGCCGCCATGATTCTCTTTCTTGTGTCTGCTGTCATCGGAGTTTCCCTCCCGTTATTGATCACCGGATCGTGCCGAAGGCGGTTCTCATTAAGGCCGCTTCACAGTTCCTCCACAAGCGAAAAGGTTGACGGAAACACCCCGATCCGGGAATTTTGCGCACTGTGATAAAAGCCCTGTCGATACACCTGCCACCGTTTTGTGCGGAGTGATGAACGCCGTCCGGATCCCTCCTGTCGGCCCGCTCGTCCTGAATGGCATGCTCGCGTTCATGGGGAGCCTCTTCGCCGAGCTGGCCCGGCAGGCGTCGACCAACGCCCGTCGTGAGGTCGAGACATACACACGTGAGATCCCGGAGTTCGGGTTCCTGGACAAGGACTCCCGGGCGCGGGCCGAGACGCTGGAACACGCGATGTGGCTCCGGTGTCGTACCGTTGAACTCGCTCCGGACAACAGCGAGTTGAGCGAAGAGGATCTCGGCTACATCGCCTCGATGGGGGAGCTGCGGGCAGGTGCCGGCATGTCGCCCGACGCGCGGCAGCGGTTGCTGCGCGTGCACACCGCCCTCATGCTGCGGGAGATCAACGAGGCGACCGAGGCTCAGCGCGGCGGCGGTGTCGAAGAAATCATGCGCATGATGGCCTGGTTCGCCCCCCAGGGTGAACGAGGTATCGCCTCCTACCGCCAGGGATTCGTGCGCGTACTGCGCCGACGAATGCCGTACACCGAGCAGGTCGCCCTGCTGGCCCGGTCATTGCTGAACGGAGATCCGATTTCTGCGGAACTCGCCGCAGCAGTCGAAATGGAACTCCCGGACCGCTACGCGGTGACGGTTTTCCGTATTCCGGACCGGCCCGCCATCGATCGTTTCCTGGAAAGCGAGATCCGGGCGCTCGTGAAGAGCCACCGTGCGCCGATCATGTGGGGACCGGAGGGCGGCGACGGGAGCGGTGAGCTGATCACCCTGCTTCCCCTGTTCTCCGGCCCCGAGGCAGCGCAAAGCGCACCACCGCACGCTGCTCCCGACCACCTGCCGGACCTCGTACAGGACGTCGCCCAGGCCCTCGGCCGCCCCTGCGCCGTCGGCGCGTCCGTCGCACCGCTGCCGGAGCTGGCCGACGCTCTGGACCGCGCTCGCCGGGTCAGCCGGGCGGCCCCGCTGCGCCGGTCATCCGTCCGGCTGCGGCCGCACACCTTGGCCGATGTCTTCGTCGAACTCGCCGTCGCGGACGTGCCACTCGTCGACGACTGGCTCCGCACCCTGGCCCGCCGCCTGGAGAGTGGCCCCGACCTCCTCACCACCCTCGACGCGTACTACCGCCACGACATGCACCGCGGTGCCACGGCGACCTCGCTCAACGTCCACACCCGCACCCTGGACTACCGCCTGCGCCGGGTCCGTGAGCTCACGGGCATCGACCCTGGATCGACACGAGGCGTACGCACCTTCAGTGCCGTGGTCACCCGGCGCCTGTCGGGAGCATGGCGATGAAACGCGTCGGGCGCGCCCGACCGGTGACAGCGCGACGATCCGCGTCACGGGCCTGCCGGGGCAGGCCGCTGTACGGCCTCGGGCAGGGCCTGCTCGGCCCAGATCACCTTTCCCTGCGGGGTGTACCGGGTGCCCCAGCGCTCGGCCATCTGCGACACCAGGAACAGGCCCCGGCCGCCCTCGTCTGTCGACGCGGCGTACCTCAGATGCGGTGAGGTGCTGCTGCCGTCGGCCACTTCGCAGATCAGCGTACGGTCGCGGATCAGCCGCACATGGATCGGTCCGGAGCCGTAGCGAATGGCGTTGGTGATGAGCTCGCTCAGGATGAGCTCCATGGTGAAGGCGAGCTCCGAGAGGTCCCACGCTTCGAGCCGTTGGGACACGGCGTCGCGCATACCCGCGACGGCGGCGGGATCCGGTGGTACGTCCCAGTCGGCGATCCGGTCGGGCGGCAGTTGCCGCGTGCGGGCGACGAGCAGGGCGACGTCGTCCTTGGGGCGCCCGGGCAGCACCCTGTCCAGCACGTCCTGGCAGGTCTCCTCGGGCGGCCGGCCGGGGTGGCCGGTGAGCGCATCGCGCAGCAGCCCCAGCCCCACGTCCAGGTCGCGCCTGCGATCCTCGATGAGGCCGTCGGTGTACAGGACGAGCTGGGTCCCCTCGGCGAGGCACAGCTCCGCGGTCTGGAACGGCATGCCGCCGAGGCCCAGGGGCGGACCCGCGGGCACGTCCGGGAACGTGACGGTCCCATCGGGCCGGACCAGCGCGGGCGCCAGATGCCCCGCCCGCGCCATGACGTAGCGGCGCGTCACGGGGTCGTAGATCCCGTACAGGCAGGTGGCGCCCACCACGCCCGCCGCGCTCTGCGCCGTCTCGTTCTGGTCGATGCTTCCGACCAGGTCGTCCAGATGGCTCAGCAGCTCGTCGGGTGGCAGATCGAGGGCGGAGAAGTTGTGCACCGCGGTGCGCAGCCGTCCCATCGTGGCGGCGGCGTGGAGGCCGTGGCCGACCACATCGCCGACGGCCAGTGCCACCCGGCTGCCCGGCATGGGAATCACGTCGAACCAGTCTCCGCCCACGCCCGACTGGGCGGGGAGGTAGCGGTAGGCGATGTCGAGGGCGTTCTGCTCGGGCATGGCCTGCGGCAGCAGGCTGCGCTGGAGGGTGACCGCCAGGGCGTGCTCGCGGGTGTAGCGGCGGGCGTTGTCGATGCTGATCGCGGCACGGGCCACCAGCTCCTCCGCCAGCGACACGTCCTCTTCGTTGAAGCGCTCATGCTGTCGCGTGCGCCAGAAGGTGGCCATGCCCAGCACGACGCCGCGGGCCTGGATGGGGGCGGTGATCAGGGAGTGGATGCCGCAGTCGATGATCGCCTTGGCCCGCTCCGGGTCCTGCACACGCCAGTCCGTGGCGGTCGGCAGATCGCTCACCAGCTGGGAGCGGCCGCTGCCGTAGCCGCGCGCCTGCGGTGTGTAGGGGAGATAGTCGAAAAGCCGGCCCTGTTCGGTGAGCGGATGGTTGTCCACGATGCCGGACACGGCCGCGCGTCGCATGTCCGTCCCCGTGGGGGCCGGCTCCTCGCCGTGCAGGACCGCGTCGGCCAGGTCCACGGTCACGAAGTCCGCGAAGCGGGGAATGGGGACCCGCGCCAGCTCGTCGGCGGTGCGCAGCACGTCCAGGGTGGTACCGATGTGGAGTCCGGCGTCGTACAGCAGCCTGAGCCGCTCCCGCGCCACCTCCGCCCTGCCCGTCACCGCCTGCAGCTCGGTGGAGTCGCGCAGTGTCACCACCGTTTCCCTGGGGCCGCCCTCGCGCCCGGTGGGCCGCTGGTTGACCGCGATCAGCCGCTCTCCCGCGAGGTGCACCTCGTCGGTGGCCTCGCGCCCGGAGGTGAGCAGCGCCTTCGTCTCGGGATCGAGTCCCGGCAGTTCCGAGACGAGCCGCCCCTCGATCTCCGAGGGCAGCTCCAGCAGTCGTCTGGCCTCGTCGTTGACCAGCATCAGCCGCCCGTCGGCGGCCACGATCAGCACCCCTTCCCGCACGGAGTGGAGCACGGTGTCGTGGTGCTCGTACATCAGGGCCATCTCGTCCGGGGCCAGGCTGTGCGTCTGCCGTCGCAGCCGCCTGCCCAGCAGTGCCGTCGCGCCGATGGACAACAGGAGCGCTCCGGCCCCCGCGCCCAGGATGATCGGTAGTTGCCGGGTCAACTGACTCTGGACGTTCTCGACCTTCATCCCGGCCGAGACGATCCCCACGACCTCCCTGTCGGCGTTCTTGATCGGTACCGTGGCCTGCACCTCGCGACCGAGCGGGCCGTCGACGCTCTCCACGTAGAGCTTCCCCTCCAGCGAGGGTCCGATCTCGCCCACGAACCGCTTTCCGATGCGGTC
This sequence comes from Streptomyces sp. CRCS-T-1, assembly GCF_024442335.1. NCBI lineage: Bacteria > Bacillati > Actinomycetota > Actinomycetes > Kitasatosporales > Streptomycetaceae > Streptomyces > Streptomyces sp. CRCS-T-1. The sequence continues at coordinate 7,968,814 of NZ_CP101651.1, forward strand.
GGGCAAGGGGTGCGTGTACCGGATGCCCTCGGTGTCCATGACCACGATGAAGTCGACGTCGGCGGCCCGGCGTGCCGCTTCGGTGAGCGGCTGGAGGATCTTGCTGGGGTCCGGGGTCCGCAGTGCCGCCAGGACACCCGGCGAGTGCGCGAAGGTCTGTGCCACGGCCGTGGAGCGGCGTCTTGCCTCGGCACTGGTGTCCCGCTCCGACTGCAGAATGAGAGCGAACACACCGCAGGCCACGAGCAGCACCACCAGAGCCACCTGGAAGATCAACACCTGCCCGGCCACGCTCCGCGCGTTCTTGCTGATCAGGCGCTTGACCGACAGGCGTTGAAAACGGGCGAAAAGACTCGCCATGCGACCTTTTTAGCACCGGTGATCCCAAGTGGCCAGGGCACGCCTCATCCTTGCCCGGCCGACCTCGAACGCGCGTTCGGATCACTTCACGTCCGATTAGGTCGATATGATGCTTTTTGTGATCACGCCTGAACGGCTGTGGCGCCGTCGCCCCGCCTCCGGCGGCCGATGGGAAGCTGCCAGGCTGTCGCCCCTGGTCCTGACCGTTCTCATCGCCGCACTGGCGTTCTCCACACCCCGGGAGATCGCCTTCAGTCGCCTTCTGCCCGCCGCGCCCGCTCTCGCGGCAGCGATGTGGCCCGTGCTCCCCACAATGGCGCTGGGGGCGTTCTGCCTCCTGCTCATGGTCGTCCTCAGCTTCTTCCACACCGATCTGGGGACGCCGTACACATTGGCCGCGATCATCGCGGTCACCTTGGCGGCCGCGTACGGCAGTCATGTCCGACTTCAGCGGGAGGAGATGCTCTTCCAGGTCCGTCTCGTCGCCGACGCGGCCCAGAAGGTGCTGCTACGCCCCCTGCCGGGCCGCATCGAGGGCGTCGAGATCGAGTCGCTCTATCTGGCAGCCCAGGAGCAGGCCCGGATCGGCGGCGACTTCTACGAGGCGATCGGTACACCGCACGGGGTCCGGCTGCTCATCGGCGATGTACGGGGCAAGGGACTGTCCGCGGTGGGGGCGGCCTCGGCGGTGATCAGCTGTTTCAGGGAGGCCGCCTACGACGAGCCCGACCTGCGGGGCATCGTCCGCCGCCTGGAGGCCACCGTCACGCGCCACAGCGCCGCGTTTCCCGTCCAGGACCAGCCCGAGCACTTCGCCACCGCTCTCCTCGCCGAGATCCCGCAGGATGGCGACGGGCTACGACTTCTCAACTGCGGACATCCCCCGCCGCTGATCGCTCATTGCGGGAAGGTCCGGGTCCTGGTGCCCACCTTCCCCTCGCCGCCCCTCAACCTCGCGGCACTCATCGGTGACCGCTACTGGGTCGACACCGTCGACTTCGCCCCGGGCGAGCAGTTGCTCTTCTACACGGACGGCGTATCCGAGGCCCGGGACCACACCGGCCGGTTCTTCCCGTTGCCGGACTGGATGCGCCGGCCGGATACGGAGCACCCTCGCGAGCTGCTCGACCACCTGCACCAGGATCTGCTCCGGCACAGCGGCGGAAGGCTCGGTGACGACATCGCGGCCCTCGCGCTGAGGCGCACCACCGCGCAGGGCCGGGGAGGCGTCGCGTAATACTCTTCCGATGAGGTCACGCACTTCCCCGGTCAGCCGGCCGATCACGATACGCAGGGCCGTCGAGCGGGATGCCAAGCGGCTCACGCGCATCGTGCGTGGCTCGGGCGCCTACGAGGGGATGTACGCGTCCGCGGTCGCGGGCTACCGGGTCGGTCCTGACTACATCGAGGCCCACCGCGTCTTCGTGGCCGTGGGCGCCGACGAGCAGGACGGCCGGGTCCTCGGGTTCTACTCGCTCGTCCTCGCGCCACCGGAGCTCGATCTGATGTTCGTCGCCGACGAGGCGCAAGGACGAGGCATCGGACGACGCCTCGTCGCGCACATGCGGTCCGAGGCGCGTGCCGCCGGGATCGACCGTGTCAAGGTCGTGTCGCATCTTCCCGCCGCGGGCTTCTACCACCGCGCCGGAGCGGTGCGGACGGGGACCGCGTTCGCGAACCCGCCCGCCGTGCCCTGGGACCGTCCCGAATTCGAGTTCCGCATTCCTTCGGAATGAGGCGGTGCCGGGAATCAGGCCGCGATGAGCTCCTGCTCGCGGTCCGGCGTCTTGAGCTTGGGCTTCTTGTTCGGCAGTGAGAGCCGGAAGACCTTGCGCCACGCGGAGAACACCTGCTTGGGCAGCGGCCCGGTGACGTACTCCAGCTCGTACTTCTCGAACAGCGCGCGCACCTTCACCGCGACCTCGGCGTACCGGTTGCTCGGCAGGTCCGGGAAGAGGTGGTGCTCGATCTGGTGCGAGAGGTTGCCGGTCATGAAGTGCATGGCCTTGCTGCCGCTGATGTTGGCCGAGCCCATCATCTGGCGCAGGTACCACTGGCCGCGCGTCTCGCCCTTGATCGACCGGCGCTCGAAGACCTGCACGCCTTCGGGGAAGTGCCCGCACATGATCACCGAGTGGGTCCAGAGGTTGCGGACCAGGTTGGCGGTGAACGTGGCGGCGAGCGTGGTGAGGAACGACGGGCCCGACAGCAGCGGGTGGATCACGTAGTCCTTGAGCACCTGCTTGCGGATCTTGCGGCCCACGTCCTTGGCACGCGCGCGGAACTCCGGGTTCTTGCGGCGGCGCTTGTGCAGGTTCTTGCCGAGTTCCAGGTCGTACGCCGCGATGCCGTACTCGAAGAAGCAGGCGTTGATGAAGTTCCACAGCGGCTGGCCGAGGTGGAACGGGTGCCACTTCTGGTCCTCGTCGACGCGCATGATGCCGTAGCCGAGGTCGTTGTCCTTGCCGATCACGTTGGTGTACGTGTGGTGCAGCTCGTTGTGCGAGTGCTTCCACTGGTCGGCCGGCGAGACGTGATCCCAGTCCCAGGTGGTGGAGTGGATCTTCGGGTCCCGCATCCAGTCCCACTGGCCGTGCAGGATGTTGTGGCCGATCTCCATGTTGTCCATGATCTTCGCCACGGACAGCCCGGCGGTGCCGATCAGCCACGCGGGCGGGAAGAACGAGAACAGCAGGACACCCCTGCTGGCCAGCTCGAGCTTGCGCTGCGCCGAGATCACCTTGCGGATGTAGGCGGCGTCTTTCTCGCCGCGGTCGGCGATCACTTCGTCGCGGATCGCGTCCAGCTCGCGGCCGAGCTCCTCGATCTGCTCGGCGGTCAGGTGGGCGGTGGGGTCGATGGCGGTCAAGCTGTTCCTACCGTTCGATGTCGCAGGGGCCCGCGGCGGCGGACACGCAGGTCTGGATGAGGACGCCCGGTTCGGCCTCGGTGATCTCGCCGGTGCGCAGGTCGCGGACGGCGCCCGTCTTGAGCGGCGTGACGCAGCCGAAGCAGATGCCCATGCGGCACCCGGAGGGCATGAGCACACCGGCCTCCTCGCCGACGTCCAGCAATGGCGTGGCGCCGTCCGCGTCGACGGTCTTGCCGGTGGTGCTGAACGTGACCTCGCCGCCGTCGCCCGCTACGACGATGCTGGGGCGGAAGCGTTCGGTGTGCAGGCGCTCCGATACGCCGCGCTCGCTCCAGTGCTCTTCGGCGGCGTCGAGCAGGCCCGTGGGCCCGCAGGCCCAGGTCTCGCGCTCGGCCCAGTCGGGCACGAGTTCGTCGAGACGGGCGACGTCGAGCTTGCCGTCCGTGTCGGTGTGCACCTCGGTGAGCCGCAGCTTCTTGTCCGCGACCAGGTCGTGCAGTTCACTACGGAAGATCACGTCCTGCGGCCGCGGCGCGCAGTGGACCATGACGACGTCCTCGAACTCGGTGTCGCGCAGCATGCCCATCACGGGCGTGATGCCGCTGCCGGCCGTCAGGTAGAGCACCTTGGCGGGCCTGGCACGCGGCAGCACGAAGTCACCGGTCGGCTGGTCGAGCTGGATCAGCGTGCCCGGTTTGGCCCTGCGGACCAGGTGGTTGCTGACCTTGCCGTCCGGGATCGCCTTCACGGTGATCGTGACGCGGCCGTCCTGGCGGTCTGTCGGCGAGGTGAGGGAGTAGGCACGCCACAGGCGCACCCCGTCGACGTCGATCCCGATCCGCACGTACTGACCGGCCGTGTGGCCGCGCCAGCCCCGTCCCGGCCTGATCACGATGGTCGCGGCGTCACCCGTCTCGGGGTGCACGGCCTCGATGCGCCCCCGCAGGTCAGCGCCCGCGCGCAGCGGGCTGACCAGGTCGAGGTAGTCCGACGGCAGCAGCGGCGTCGTGACCATCTCCAGTAGTTTCCACGCCCTGCTGCGGAGGGCTGTACTCGTCATGACTTCAGCTTGCTGTGCCTCAGGGCGTAAAGTCCTGACCGCAGGACGTGAATCTGGTCGGCTGAATTGTTCGCAGGGAACAAAAAGTGAGCCATGTAACCCGGAGGGCCAGCGAACTGGCCCTGGATGAGACGACGGTCACCGTACTTCGGGCCGCGCTGAAGAGCACCGCCGACGAGGTCGTCCAGGCGATCATCGACGAGGTCCCTTCCTACGCCAACGCCCTTTCGGGCCACATGGGCGCCACCATCCGCCGCGCCGTGCGCACCGCTCTGGGGCACTACCTGGACCTCGCGAGCGGGAACGCCACGGGCGGCGACGGCGGCGACGCGGCCTACGAGCTGGGCCGCGGCGAGGTGCGCGACGGCCGTTCGATGGACGCCCTGCTCAGCGCCTACCGCGTCGGCGCCCGTGTGGCCTGGCGGTGCCTGGCGGCGGGCGCCGTACCGGCGGGACTGCCCGCCGCCGAGGTCGCCAAGTTCGCCGAACTGACCTTCGCCTACATCGACGAGCTCTCCGCCGCGAGCGCCGCGGGCCACGCCGACGAGCTGGCCGCCCGGGGCCGGGCCCACGAACGCCACCTGGAGCACCTGGCCCGCGACCTCCTCGCCGGCGCGAGCCCGGACGTGCTGCTGGCCTCCGCTCAACGGGCCGGGTGGCAGCCTCCGGTTTCACTGACCGCGGTCCTGCTGCCAGCCGCCCAGGCCCGGCCTGCCTACCGTGTGCTCGACCCGAGCACCCTCGTCCTCGACGATCTGCCGGACGCCACGGGTGTGCTGCTCGTCCCCGATGCCGACCGATCACATCTCCTGCGGCAGCTGACCGACCGCACCGCCGTGGCCGGCCCGGCCCGGCCGTGGACTCGCGCGACCGCCTCGTACGCACGAGCCATACGCGCGCGCTTGCTCTCCTTCGATATTCGCGACACCGAGGACCACCTGCCCGAGCTGGTGCTGAGCGCCGACGCGGACGCGTTCGCGGATCTGCGTGCCCGAGCCCTCGCACCGTTGCGGACCTTGCCTGACGCGACCGCACGGCGGCTGGAGGAGACGTTGCGGGAGTGGCTGCTGCACCAGGGCAGACGGGACGAGGTGGCGGCGGCGTTGTTCGTCCATCCCCAAACCGTCCGGTACCGGATGTCGCAGCTGCGGGAGCTGTTCCCGGATCTCGCATCACCACAGCGGGTCCTTGAACTGACCCTGGCGGTCGGTCTTCGGGGCGGCTGACGCGTACGCCGACCGTCCATGACCGCGTCCGCGAGCGGTCCGGGCCCGTCGGGGGCGATCGCCGGGAGGTGACTACGATAGTCCGCCGGCACCCGATGACACCGTGTCGGTCAGGGGCGACCGACGTCGGCAGAGGTTTCAGGAGCGCACAGCAGGATGATTGGTCTCCGCGACGACGTCGTACTCGACGACCCGGTGGGGGAATCGCTCCGCGGTCACCACGGGCATCTCGCTCGCCGTCTGGGCAAGGCCGTCACCTACCTTCCGGGCGTCGCGACCTTTTCCGCGGTGCCCGTGGAGGCGGACCCGGAGGGGTGGGGTGATCTCGCCGAACTGCTGGGGCGGGGCGAGTTCGCCGACATGTTCAGCTGCCCGGCGCTGCCGCCGTCGGACTGGGAGCCGGTCTTCGTGCTGGAAGGCCGCCAGATGATCTGGACCGGCGACCGCGGCCCGAATGCCTCTCGTGCCGAACCGGACCCCGATGTCGTCCAGTTGGGCGAGGAGAGCGTGCCCGGGATGCTCGGCCTCGTCGAGCGGACCCGGCCGGGGCCGTTCTGGCCGCGCACGCATGAACTCGGCACCTATCTCGGCGTCCGCGACGGTGACGCGTTGGTGGCGATGGTGGGGGAGCGGCTCCGGCCTCCGGGATGGACCGAGATCAGCGCTGTCTGCACCGCTCCCGAGGCACGCGGACACGGCCACGCCGCCCGTCTGATACGGGCCCTGATCGCCCGCATCGTGAGCCGGGGCGAACGTCCCTTCCTGCACGTGGCCGAGGCGAACACCGGCGCGATCGCGCTCTACGAGCGGCTCGGGTTCGAGACCCGGAAGCATGTGACGTTTCGCGGGTTCCGCACTCCGTGAGACATGCGGCCCTCGCTGGCCCGGCTCACCAGGACGCGTCCTCCCATTGGTCCAGCAGGGCGTCGGCCGACATGTCGTCGGTGTCGTCCGCCGGGCTCTGGGTGGACTGTTCGGTCCAGATCACCTTGCCCCGGGCCGTGTAGCGGGTCCCCCAGCGCTGTGCGAACTGGGCCACGAGGAACAGTCCTCGTCCGCCCTCGTCGGTGGTCGCGGCCCGGCGCAGATGTGGTGAGGTGCTGCTGCCGTCGGCGACCTCGCAGATCAGGCTGTCGTGGTCGTGCACCAACCGCAGCCGGATCGGTTCTGTGCCGTAGCGGATGGCGTTGGTGACCAGCTCGCTGATGATCAGCTCGGTCGTGAAGGCCATCTCCGCCAGGCCCCAGGTCTCCAGGCGGCGCGTGGCATCCGAGCGGATGCCGGCGACGATCGCCGGATCGCCGGGCACGTCCCATTCGGCCACCTGGGAGGGGTCCAGCAGACGGGTGCGGGCGACGAGCAGGGCGATGTCGTCGCTCGACCGAGCGGGCAGCACCGCGTCGAGGACGTCCTGGCAGGTCTCCTCGGGTGTCCGGTCCGGGTGCGCCAGGGCCAGGCGGAGTGCTTCGAGGCCGGTGTCGGGGCCGTGTTCCCGGTCCTCGATGAGGCCGTCCGTGTAGAGGACCAGACGGGAGCCCTCGGGGAGGGTGAGTTCGGCGGTCTCGAAGGGCAGGCCGCCGCCCAGGCCGAGCGGCGGTGAACCGGGCACCGGCAGGTACTCCACGGTGCCGTCGGGGTGTACCAGGGCCGGCTCGGGGTGCCCGGACCGGGCCAGGGCGCACTTTCCGGATGCCGGGTCGTAGATCGCGTAGAGGCAGGTGGCTCCGGAAACGCTCTCGTTGTCCCGCTCGACGTTCTCGTCGCTGTCGATCCGGGCGACCAGTTCGTCCAGATGCCCGAGGAGTTCGTCCGGGGGCAGGTCCAGGGCGGAGAAGTTGTGCACCGCGGTGCGCAGCTGGCCCATGGTGGCAGCGGCGTGCAGGCCGTGCCCCACCACATCGCCGACCACCAGGGCGATCCGGGCGCCGGGCAGGGGGATCACATCGAACCAGTCGCCCCCGACGCCCTCCAGGGCGGGCAGATAGCGGTGGGCCACTTCCACGGCCGAGTGGTCGGGCAGGGAGCTGGGCAGCAGGCTCCGCTGGAGGGTCTCGGCCAGCGTGTGCTCGCGGGTGTAGCGGCGGGCGTTGTCGACGGCGACCGCGGCCCGGGCGGCCAGTTCCTCGGCGAAGGCCAGATCCTCCTCGCCGAAGGGAACCGCGTCCGAGCGCCAGAAACTCGCCATGCCCAGCACCACCCCGCGGGCCTGGAGCGGCACGGTGATCAGCGAGTGGAAGCCGAGGTCCAGCAGATGCCGGGCGCGTACGGGGTCCTGGGCGTTCATCCACTCGCTGGACGAGGTCAGGTCGGCGTCCAGGACCGCACGGCCGCGCTCGGCACCGACGGCCACGGGCGAGGTGGGGACGAAGCGGATCAGCTCTCCGACCGGGTAGAGAGACCGGGCACCGTCGACGCCGTGCACCGCCACCCGGCGCATCTCCGGCCCGGGACCGGCCGAGACGGCACCCCGCAGGATCGGATCCAGCAGATCGACCGTCGCCGCGTCGGCGAACCGGGGGACCGCCACCTCGGCCAGCTCCTGCGCGGTGCGCACCACGTCCAGCGTGGTCCCGATCCGGATCCCCGCCTCGTACAGCAGCCCCAGCCGCTCCCGGGCCACCTCCGCACGGCCCGCCAGCGCACGCAGCTCTGTCGTGTCGCGCAACGTGACGACGCTGCCCGCGGGGCGGCTGCCGGGATCGACCGGCCGAAGGTTGACCGCCAGCAGCCGGTCGCCCGCCAGATGCACCACGTCCGTCACCGTCCGGCCCGAGCCCAGCAACGCGGTGGTGTCCGCCGCCAGACCGAGCTCGCTGACACGGCGTTCCTCGGCGTCGGCGGGCAGGTCCAGCAGCCGCCGCGCCTCGTCGTTGGCGAGCAGCAGCCGTCCGTCGTCGCCGATGATCACCACGCCTTCCCGCACCGCGTGCAGCACCGCGTCATGGTGCTCGTACATCCGGGTCATCTCGGACGGATCCAGGGCGCGGGTCTGCCGTCGCAGCCGCCAGGAGACGATCGCCGTGCCGACCGCGGCCACCGCGAGTGCCGCGCCGGCGAACCCCAGCAGCTGCGGCAGCTGGTCCTGTACGACGTCGTCCACACTGGCGACGGTGACCCCGACCGAAACGAAGCCGGCGACGGTGGTCCTGTTGGTGTCGTAGACAGGGACGGTCGTGTCCACGGCCAGACCCAGGCTGCCCTCGAAGGTCTTGGTGAAGGGCCGGTCGGCGGCGCCGCCCTCGCGCAGGGCGAAGATGTGCTTGCCGATCAGCTTCGGGTCGGGGTGGGTCCAGCGGAAGCCCTGAGGGTCGAACGCGACCACGTAGTCGACCCCGGTGTTCCTGCGGGTGTCCTCCGCGCGCGGCTGCAGCAGTTCGGTGGGCCGGCCGGTCTTCATGGCGTCCAGCGTTCCCGGGGCGCGTGCGAAGGACTGTGCGACGCCCATCGACAACTGCCGGGCCTCCTGCATGTTGGATTCCCGGGCCTGCACCACGAGAGCCCCTCCCGCGGCGGCGGCGAACAGCACCATGATCACGAGCTGGAGCAGGAACACCCGGCCGGCGACGCTGCGCACCCTGGGCAGGCCCGGCCGCCGTCGCTTGGGCGGCCGGGTGTCAGGCTCCGGCTGCGGATCGGGCTCCTCGGCCCCTGGTGAGGCCCGCCGAGGGCGCCCTCCGCGGTGCGCGTGGGGCCGGAAGGCCGCTAGTCGACCAAGGTGCCTGGCCATACCGACTCTTTACCATGCACAGTCATATACGGCCATATGGTTGGGTTCGGTCGGTCAGCCGCGTATCCACTCCTGCCAGCGCCTGGTCACGGAATCCCCGTTCTCCAGCCACCACGCGATGTCCAGGTCGAAGCCCGTCAGAAGGTGCCCGGGCGTGCTCGCCAGGTTCACGGCGGTGGATTCGGTGAGGAATCCGTAGGCGGCCGGCACCACGGGCCCTTCGGGGTAGATCCGGGCCGAATAGGCCTGCACCTCGGGTCGCAGCGCGAAATCGATGAGCCGGTATGCGGCGTCGGGATGGGCGGCGCCCTTGGGAATTCCGTAGCCGTTGCTCTGTCTGCGGGCGCCGTTCCATTCGTACGCCAGCGGAGAGCCGTTCTTGATCAGGCTCTGGACGCGTCCGGCCCAGCTGCTGGAGGCCACGACCCTATTGCGGTCCAGCAGCTCACCCGGTTCGGCGCCGTACTCCCAGAACGTCCGCACCGAGCCCTTGATCTCGTCGAGGACCTTGAAGGCACGGTTCACGTCGAGCGGGTAGAGCCGGTCGAGGGGCACGCCGTCGGCGAGCAGGGCGAACTCCAGTTCCGGCCAGTCCACCGCGCCCTGAAGCGCCCGGCTGCCCGGGAAGGTGCCGAGGTCCCAGAAGTCCGCCCACGACTCGGGCTTCCTCCCGCCGAAGGCGTCCGCGCCGTAGGCGAGAACGCTGGCCCAGTAACTCTTGCCCACGCCGTTGGGGGTGAGCAGGGACTCGGCGATTCCCGCGTTTCTGGCGTTCTTCAATCGGCCGTAGTCCAGTTCCTCGGAGGCGCCCTCGTGCTCGAAGCGCACCAGGTTGGACATGTCGATGTCCATGACGTCGAAACGCGGCCGGCCTTCCTTGATCTGGGCGAGGATCTGGGTGTGGGAAAAGTTCACCACGTTGATCCGGATGCCGGTTTCCTTGGTGAACGGGTCGTAGATCGCCTTGCGATTCGCCTCGCCGTACGCGCCGCCGAAATCACGGACCACGAGGAGCTTGCTGCTCTTGGTGGAACTCCTGTCGGTACGGCTGTCGCAGGCGCTGAGCGTCGCGGCGGCCACACCGGCGGCGATTCCGCCGACTCCACTCAGGAAGGCCCTGCGGTCGATCCCGGAGACGTCTCCCACCGCTGCCTCCACCGTGTCCTCTGGAGCCTTCTGGATGATCCGTGACGGAGGGTGATTCCTTGGCAGGCCCTGCTCGTAGTCGGGTCATTTCATATCAGGAAAAGTACCTTCTTTGCGGGCGTGGGGGTGGGTGCTTGCCTCGGCGCCCGGAATTCGATGGACGCGGCACGGTTCCGTGGCCGATGATCTCCGGCATGATCCGTGCCGCCACTGTGAACGACGTCGCGGAGATCCGCGCGATGATCCGCGAACTCGCCGAGTACGAACGCTCTGCCGAGCAGGCCCGGGCGACCGAGGAGCAGCTTCGCGAGGCGATGTTCGGAGAGCATCCCGCTGTCTCCGCACTGATCGCCGAGGACGACGAGACGGGCGAGACGATGGGCTATGCCCTGTGGTTCCCCCATTTCTCGTCCTGGACCGGCACGCGCGGCATGCACCTGGAGGACCTCTACGTACGGCCGCGGGCCCGGGGCGGCGGCCACGGCAAGGCCCTGCTCGCCTCCCTGGCCGCGATCTGCGAGCAGAGAGGCTACGAGCGCTTCGAGTGGTGGGTCCTGGCCTGGAACCAGTCGACGATCGACTTCTACAAGTCGCTCGGCGTGGACTTCCTCGACGAGTGGAGGGTGTGCCGACTGAGCGGCGAGCCTCTCAGCGAACTCGCGGCCGAGGCCCCGGCTGGTCTCGACCGGTCTTGAGGTACTCGACCTTGGCTGGCCCTTCGCCCTCGAGCAGGTCCCCGGGGCGCCATCCGCACGCCTCGTAGAACGAGTTGGCCGCGGTGTTGTCCGCGAAGCTCTCCAGCCGGATGGTCGAATGCCGGGCCAGGAGCGTTTCCTCCGCGTGATGGAGCAGCAGACGGCCGAGCCCTCGACGGTGATGATCCGGGTCGATCATCATCAAGTCGATCGTCGGGCCGTCGAGGATGGAGAAGCCGAGGATCCCGCCCTCCTGGCTGAGGCAGTGCACAGCACCCTTCTCCAGATGACTCTCGACGTGAGCGTCCGAAGCCCCACTGCCGATGAACCAGTCCACTGCCTCGTCACCGAGGAACGCGCGGTAGCGGGCGTCGATCGTGCGCCGCGCGAGCGCCTGGAGGTCATCAAGGTCAGCCCCGGTCGCGGGCCGGATCACGGGGAGGTGTTGTGCGGTCGACACGGCCGTGATCCTAGCCCCCCCGATGCGCCATGGCCGAGGCCTCGCCACGTGCATCGCGTTGTGCGGGGATACTGCCGGGGTGCTGTTGAAGTGGATCGCCGAGGTGGCCGACGAGCCCCTGGTGCTGGAGCCGGCTGACCGGTCCGTGGAGTGGGAGACCAATACCTGGTCGCTGGGTGCGACAGAGGAGGACAGGGGGGCGTTGGCTGCCGCCGAGGTGGTGGCTGCCTTCGAGCGGACCGCTGCTGCCATCCGGGGGCGCATTCGCGATCTGGGGTTTCCCGCGGTGGCGACGTTCTATGTGTGGCACGACGAACAGGCCGGGCAGCTCCGGTGCTCGACCGGTTCCGTGTCCGCGGACGCGTTGCCGTTCAGCGGTCCGTACGCGGCGTCCGGCGACCTTGGTCCGATCGTCGAGGGATTTCTGGCCGACAACGAGCCGGGCCTTCTCGCTTGGCCGGACCCGGACGACCTGGAGAGCCCGCCCTTCCGCGTCTGGGTCAGTAGCGTCGGAGCCTCGAACTGACCGCGTCCGCACCGGCAATGCCGTGGCGTGATGGCGTGAGTGAGGCTCAGGAAGGCGTTGCCGCGCGGTCGGACTCGCTGCGCAGGACGCAGAATTCGTTGCCCTCGGGGTCGGCGAGGACGGCCCAGCCGGGGCCTTCGGGCTCGCGGCGGTCGTCGATGAGGGTGGCGCCGAGGTTCAGGAGTCGGTCGACCTCCTCCTCGCGTGTGGTCGTCGGGCGCAGGCACAGGTGGAGGCGGTTCTTGATGGTCTTCGGTTCCGGCACCTGATTGAAGTACAGCAGCGGGCCCTCCGGCAGCATCACCTCGGTTTCGGGGGCGCCTGGCTTGTCGTCCTCGTGCAGGGGACAACCGAGCACCTCGCTCCAGAACCGCGCCAGTTCATAGGCGTTCGCACAGTCGATCGCCACGTTCTGCAATACCGAGACCATGCAGGAGAGCCTGCCCGAAGCATCGCCTGAAGGAAAGATCAGACGGCGGATGCACCCCTCCCGCCGAAACCTCGTCCTTCCGGGTGGTCGCCCGATCCCGATCATCCGAGAGGACACCCATGTCGCACAGCCCGTCCCGAGGCGCGCGCCGCACCGTCTCCGGTCTCGCCACCGCCCTGCTGGCCCTGGCCGGTCCTCTGGCGGCCCCGGTCGTACCAACGGCGGCCGCGGCCGGAAATGGAGAGGTCGGCACGGTGACCTACACGGCGGCGGAGCAGGCCGCCGCCCTCTCGCACTGGACGCCCGCCCGTATGAAGCAGGTCGGCCGCACCGTCGATCTGGGGGCGACCGGACCGCTCAGCAAGCCCTGGACGGGCAAGGCAGTCCCCAGCATCGGCCGGCTCTTCTTCGTCAACTCGCGGGGGCAGGACACCTGGTGCACGGCCAGCGCCGTCACCAGCGCCAACCGCTCGGTGATCATGACCGCCGCCCATTGCGCGCGCCTCGGTTCCTCGCCCGTGAACACCTACAGCGACATCGTCTTCGTCCCCGGCTACGCCAAGGGCAAGGCACCGCACGGCCGTTATGCCGTCAAGGCGACCATGACGCCGCGTTCCTGGGCCGAGGAAACCGTCAACGACATCGCGGCCATGGTCGTCGCCACCCCGGCAGGCGGGAAGCGGCTCACCGACGCGGTGGGGGCGCAGAAGATCGCCTTCGGCCGTCCGGCCGGTGAGCGGGTCACCGCCTTCGGCTATCCCGGGACCACTCCCCAGCGGGGCGAGGAACTGCTGCACTGCGCCGGTACCTCCCAGCGCGCCCCCGAGGGCGAGCAGCGCGTCCCGTGCGACCTCGGGGGTGGCGCGAGCGGCGGCCCCTGGCTCGCGGGCTTCGACTCCGCCACCGGCAAGGGCACCGTGGTCTCGGTCAACAGCCACGGCGAGGGCAACGGCGGCTCCCCGATGTACGGGCCGACGCTCGACAAGACCGCGAGGGCCGTCTACGACGCCGCCGGGCGCGGCTGAGCATCGGGGCTTCGACGGATCGGAGCGCGCGCCCGCCAATGCTCGCCGCTTCGGCCGATCGGAGCGCTCCCCCGTGAGCGCCCCGCCGCTCAGGCCTACCTGAACGGCGGGGGAGGCGCGGGGCTGGTTCAGTCGCCCGGCGTGAGGCCCAGCGTGTCGAGCACCCCGTACACCCCGAGGAAGAGGATCGCCGCGCTGCTGAGGACGAGGGCGGCGGTCATCCAGGGGTTGGCGCGGAAGCGGGGCGGGACGCCGGTGTAGCGCAGGCGCCAGACCGCGATCACCACGGCGAGGAGGAAGATGCCGCCTCCGATGCCGCCGATCTGCACCATCAGGACCGGGGACTGGACCCACAGGAAGAAGCTCATCCACACCGGCGGCAGGCACCAGGTGAGGATCCGGATGGTGCGGGTGCGGACGCGCATGTCCTTCCAGTCGATCACGCCGAGCAGACCGAGGGTGTTGGTCCACAGCCGCGGAACGCTGGCCGACGAGGCGACGGTGACCGAGAAGAGCACGGAGATCGCGCCGGCCAGGAAGAGGTACTCCGCCCAGGGCCCGAGCGTGTCGGTGTAGCTGTGCGACAGCGTGGTGATCATCTCGTTGCCCTCGGGCACCAGACCCTGCGGATGCAGCACGGAGGCGCCGATGACGTAGAAGGACAAGGTGCAGATCGTGCACACGAACCAGGCGACGCCCACATCGAGCCGCATGACCTTGAGCCAGCCCTCGGCACGCCGGGCGCGCTGCTCGGTCCCGTCGTCGGGGCCGGTCCAGCGGGCGTAGCCCTTCTCCAGACACCAGTACGTGTACGTCGTCATCTCGTCGGCGCCGACGCCCGTGATGCCGAACATCGCGAGGGCGATACCGACCGTGCCGGCCGGGATCTGGAAGCTGAGCCCGCCGGCGAGCTGCTCGGTGCCGTACCCGAAGGCGGTGAGCGGCAGGGCGAGGGCCAGGCCGACGGTGATCACCGTCTTGAGCGTGATGCCGATGACCTCGACCCGCTCGACGACGTGATACTTGCCCGTCTGGAGGATGAGGACGGCGGCCGCGGTGACGATCACGGCCCAGATCGTGAGGGACGAGGCGCTCAGCGACCCGCCATGGATCGGGAAGAGGATCGAACAGGCGGCCGCGGTCCCGCCGATGATGCCGCCGCGCTGGAACATTTTGGCGAAGTCCATGCCGATCCACAGCCAGTTGATCCAGCTGAGCCGGCCGATGCGGGGTCCGACGTCGCGGAAGCCGTCCAGGGCGGGACGGCCGTTGAGGATCGTCCAGCGGGCCAGTTCCATCTGTACCCAGACCTTGACCGCGGTGGAGATGATCACCAGCCACAGCAGGGCGAAGCCCGCCTTCGCGCCGAGCGAGGTGGTGGTGATCAGTTCACCGGAACCCACGACCGCGGCGGACAGGATGAGCCCGGGGCCGAGGTGGCGCAGACGGCCGCGGAAGGTCTCGGGAGCCGGGCGGGCGTCTTCGGCGCGCAGCGCGTACGGGTCGGGCTGCGCGGGGGGCGGCGCAGCGGCAGCGCCGTCGGTCGAGGTGATGGCCATGTCAGGTCCTAGGGGATCTTCCGGCGTCGTCGCCGGTATCCGGTACGGGGACAGGTGTGGGGGAGGGGACTCGGGGGCGGCCGGCCCTGCTGGTGGCTGGGCTCAAACGGCCTGGTGGTAGCTGGGCTCAACGGGCCTGGTGGTGTGGCGCCTCGCCCGCCAGTACGCGTACGACGTCCTCGGCCACCATCGCGCCCATGGCCTGGTTGGCCTCCGGCGTGCAGGCGGCCATGTGCGAGGTGAGGAGAGTGCGAGGGGCTTCACGCAGGGGGTGGTCGGCGGGCAGGGGCTCGGTGGCGAAGGCGTCGAGAGCCGCAGCCCCGAGGTGCCCGGAGCACAGCAGGGCGGCGAGCGCACGCTCGTCGACGAGGCCGCCGCGCGCCGCGTTGACCAGGATCGCGCCCGGCCGCATCGCCGCGAGACGGGCGCTGTCCAGCAGCGGTGTGCCGGAGGGGTCGGGCGGGGTGTGCAGGCTGACGGCGTCGGCGCGGGCCAGCAGGTCGTCGAGGGCGGCCGGTTCGGCGTCGTGCGCGCGGATGTCGTCGTCGGGGACGTACGGGTCGTGGGCGAGCACGCGCATCCCGAAGGCCTGGGCGTAGCCGGCGAGCAGCCGCCCGATACGGCCGAAGCCGACGATGCCGAGCGTCTTGCCGTGCAGTTCGGGGCCGAACAGCTTCGGCCAGCCGCCCGCCGCCACCGCGGTGTGCGAGGCGGTGAGGGAGCGCGCCGCCGACAGGAGCAGGCCGAAGCTGTACTCGGCCACCGCACGGGAGTTGCTGCCCGGCGCGCAGACGACCGGGATGCCCCGGGCCTGGGCGGCGGCCAGGTCGATGGTGTCCACGCCGACGCCGTGTTTGGCGATCACCTGGAGGCGGGGAGCGGCGTCCAGTACCTCGGCGGTGATGAGATCCATGCCGACGATCAAGGCGTCCGCTTCAGCGGCGTGGACGAGGAGTTCGGCGGTGGGCAGGGCCGCGTCGGCGCACGGGCGGAGCGGTCCTGCCCCGTTCTCCTCGAGGATCTGCCAGGGGAGTGCCGAATGACGCGCGAAGGTCGGGGTCGTGATGAGCGTCGTCGGCATCAGCGCGCTCCGCCGCGTGCGGCGTCGAGGTGGGTCGTGGCGATCTGTTGGAGGTGGACGACGTCGGCGGCGATGGAGACGTAGGTCCAGCCCTCGGCGAGGCGGCGTGCGGCGCTCGCGCCGTCGGCGTTGTGGATGCCGGCCGCGATGCCCGCAGCCTCGGCTGCCTTCCTGATGCGGGTCAGGGCCTGTTCGAAGTCTTCTTGTACGGAGGGGTCGGTAGAGGTGGTGCCGCCGATGGCCAGGCGCAGGTCGGAGGGGCCGACGTAGATGCCGTCGAGACCGTCCGTGGCGCAGATCTCCTCGACGTTGGCGAGGCCGTCGGCCGTCTCGATCATCGCCAGGACAGCCGTCTGCGCGTGGGTGTCGGCCGGGTTGGGTCCGATACGGAGCTGGGCACGCATCGGCCCGTAGGAGCGGCGGCCGAGCGGGGGGTAGCGCACGGCGGCGACCGCATCGGCGGCGTCCTGCGCGGTGTCGATCAACGGGACGATGACGGCGGTGGCGCCCGCGTCGAGGGCTTTGCCGATGTAGGTGGGGTCGTTGGCCTCCACGCGCACGATGCCGACGGCGGTGGAGCCTTTGGTGTCGGTGGCCAGGAGGTTGTGGAGCATGCCCTGGTAGCCGAAGAGGCCGTGCTGGGCGTCGAAGGCGAGGTAGTCGTAGCCGAGGCGGGCCAGACGTTCGGCGGCGATGGGTGAGTCGAGCAGGGACCAGTAGCCGATCAGCTGCTCGCGGGCACGCAGCGCGGTGGTGAACTCGGCTGGGGTGCGGCCGGTTGCCATGAAGGATTCTCCGTAACGGTCCGGGGTGGTGGGGGTCAGCGGTTGTAGGCGGGCATCGGGCCGCGCAGCCGGGCACCGACCTCGTCGCAGGCCGCGGTGACATCAGCCGGCAACGGACCCGCCGCAGAAGCGGCAATGTTGGCGAGGAGGTGCTCCACCCTCGAACCGCCCAGCAGCAGCGCATCGGTAGAGGGACGGGACAGCAGCCACCGCAGCGCCAGATCAGTCAGCGCCAGACCCGCCTCGGAGGCGATACGCGTCAAGTCGCCCACCGCGCGGAAGAGGTCCTCGTTCCAGTAGCGCTGCCGGTACATGACGGCCAGCTTCGAATCACCGAAACGGCCACCCTCCGGGGCCTGCCCGAAGGAGTGCCGGCCGGTGAGGAGACCGCCGCCGAGGGGGTTGTAGACCATCGTGGCAAGACCGGACACGGCCGCGTACTCGACGTACTCCTCCTCCAGACGCCGCGCCAGCAGATTGTGCAACTGCTGCGCGACCACCGGCCGCGGAGCCCCCACCTCCTCCGCCACCCGGGCGAGTTCGGCGATCTGCCAGGCCGCGAAGTTGGACACCCCCAGCGCCCCGACCTTCCCCTCGGCCACGAACTCGGCCACCGCCGCCAGAGTCTCGACCAGCGGCGTCGCACGGTCGGGCTGATGCAGATAGAACAGATCGACACGATCGGTCCCCAGCCGCTTCAGACTGCCCTCCAGCGCGGCCCGCAACCCGGACCGCGACAACGGCGCATGATCCCCCTGGTCCGGATGCGCAATCCCCGCCTTGGTCGCCAACACCACCCGCTCCCGACGCCCCGCAAGCAACTCCCCCAACAGCCGCTCACTCTCACCACCGGCATAGCCGTTCGCGGTGTCCACGCCCGTAACACCCGCATCCAAAGCGGCATCCAGCATCAACGCCGCCGACGAACGGTCCACCGTGTCGCCGAAGGTCATCGTGCCCAGGACGAGACGGGACAGTGGCACAGGAACGTGCGGGAGTTCGATGCCGACAGTCACGGCGTTTCCTTCCGGGGCAGGGGACGGGCGGGGCGATCGGTCCAGGGGCGGCGGGCCGTTTCGGTGGCTGATGGGCGGCTGTCGACGCCGGATGTGCGTCGGGAGTGCGCCTGGTGCGCGGAATGCGCAGGTGGCGTCGCCGTCCGAGGGTGACAGGCGTCGGCGCCAGCAGAACGCTCGCATGGCTGCGCGAATCGCGCAAGAGGTCTCGCGCACTTCGCGCACTGCATGTCATGATCCACGAGCTGGCGGGGCAGCGCCGAAGGATCAGAAGCATGTGTCGCCGACAGCCCCGTCCCATAACCTCGTGCTTGGACATGGAGACGTCAGGCGCCACATGTCCTTACGCGGAGGAGGCGATGGTGCTCGTCAGGGGTACGCGGTTGCTCGCGGGCGCCGTGGTCGTGGCCTGCATGGTGCTGGTGGGGCCCAGTGCGCCGAGTGGTGCGCTCTTCGGCAGGTCCGTGCCGGTCGACGCCGTCAGGGATGTCGTACCGAACCGGGTCATGACGTGGAACATCTGCAACCCCTGCGATGCGAGCAACGTCGGCCGCGCGGCGGAGATCGCCACGTATGCGCCTCAGGTCATCGGCATGCAGGAAGCGTGCGTGAGTGACGTCGAGAGGATCCGGGAGTATCTGAAGAGCCTTCACGGGCTGGAGTACCACGTCGAGTACGGGTCGGTTCTCCAGGACTGGGGCCGCTGCGGGGGAGCGCCGTGGAATCCCGGAGCCTTCGGGCAGGCGGTGCTCTCTGCCGCGCCGATGACGGACTCCGTCGAGGTGGAATACCCCGACGGAGGATCCGAGGACCGCGGGTACATGGCCGTCACCACCATGGTGGGCGGCCAGCCCGTCCGGGTCTTCAACACCCACCTCGCCCAACGGCGTCAGGAAACGGTCCGGGCGGGCCAGACCCGCGTACTCGCCGAGGAGGTCGCCCGGCACGACCGTGCGATCGCTCTCGGCGACTTCAACGCCGTGCCGGACGCTCCCGAACTCGCCCCGATCTGGGCACTGGCCGCCGATACGGACCCCGAGTGCCGTCCCTCGTCCTTCGGGGTCTGCGAGCCGACCACCGACTGGCGCAGCAAGTTCGACTACGTCTTCCTGCGTGGCATCGCCCCGCTCAAGCACCGGGTGCAGACCACCCCGTACTCCGACCACGACCTGCTGTACACCGACGTGGATCCGGCCTTCAGTGAGGGCCCGGCTCAGCCGGTGTGAAGGATCCGGAAGCGGTCGGGTGCGGCCGGATCCCGGTCGACGACCTGGATCGGCGGCCCGGCCCACTGCCAGACGCTGATGCCCGGTGTGCGCGTGAACCGGATCTGCCCGCGGGTGCCTTCGACCTCGACGCGCGGCCAGGATGCGGCGACGCGCCCCCGGTCGGTGCCGTGCGACCGCAGGACATCGGCCAGGACGACGATCGTGTCGTAGCCCTCGAAGGCGACGAAGGAGGGCGCTTCGGTCAGCCGCTCGCGCAGGGTCGTCCCGACTCGTGCGCCGAGGGGGCCGAGGTGCTCGGGCAGATAGCGCAGGAACGGGATCCCGGCGCCGTCGTCGCCCAGCAGCTCCGCCCATGTGGCGAACTCCGGTTGCCCGGCCGGAGCACCGATCAAGAGCGACGCGAGGCGCCGGTCTCCCCGGACGGACCGGACGATCGGCACGGCCGGCTCCGGGTGGCCGACCAGCAGCAGGAGGGCCGACACGCGATGGCCGACGAGTGCGTCGCACACGGCCGCCGGGGTGAGCGCGCTCATGTCGAGTTCGGTGACGGTGCCGCCGTGTGGAGCCAGGCGGTCCCGCAGGATGCGCGTCCCGGACGCCCAGTAGACACTCGGCTGGGTCGCTACGGCGATACGGGTGTGGCCCGCGCCGAGGAGGAAGTCCGCGTAGACCCGCCAGCCGTGGGACTGCGGCGGGGCGAGGCGCGCGACCCATTCCGTCGGCTGTTCGGTGAGCGCGTCGAGAACCGCCGACGAGCAGAGGAACGGCAGACCGACGGCGTCGGCCCTGGAGGCGGCCGCGCGAGCGACGACGCTGTGATACTCCCCTGCCACGGCCGCCACGCCCAGGCCGGCGAACTCGTCCACGGCCGCGACGGCCTTCTGGGGATCGGCGGCCGTGTCCCGAACCACCAGTTCGAGCGGTCTCCCGGCGATTCCGCCGGCGTCATTGACTTCGGATACGCCCAACTCGAGGCCGGCGAGCAGATGTCGGCCCGCCTCGGTCCAGCCGGGCCGGGTCAGCGGAACGAGTGCGCCGATCCGTACGGGTGACGTCACGCGGTCTTCCTCCAGATGTCGGTGAACCGGTCGAGCAGTGCGGCCGCCGCCGTCACATCGTCGGTGAGCGGCCGGTCGGCATGGTCCTCATCGAGCACCGATACGGCGAGCTCCAGCGCGTGGGCCACCGGAAGCCCCCGCTCGGGCCGCAGGCCCCGCTGGCGCAATGCCCGTACGGCGGCGACGAGTTCACAGCCGACGACGAGCCGGTACGCGCCGCAGGCGCGCAGTGTCTGGCGTGCGGCCAGGCAGGCGAAGCTGGCCTGTTCCTCGACACCGCGTGAGAGCACGGCGTGGCCGAGCGACGCGGGCGCGGAGAACGCCCGCAGATCACCGAGCGCGGCCCCGGCGGCGTACTCCAGGATCATCACGCCGGAGGAGGCCGGCTCCTGGTCGGAGAGGAAGGGGCGCAGACGGGTGTAGGCGGGCTCGTTCAGGGTCGCGAGGCGGGAGGTCGACAGGCGTGCCACCTGCGTCAGCGACAGCCGGAAGTGGTCCAGGGCGAGGCCGAGTTGGGCCTGGTAGAAGCCGCCGTGGTGGTAGGCGGCCATGTCCTCGGGAAAGATCAGCGGGTTCTCGGCGGCCGCGTTGATCTCGACGGCGACGACCTCCTCCAGGGCGTCCGCCGCGTCGTGGGCCGGGCCGTGGATCTGGGGCAGACAGCGGAAGCCGTACGGGTCCTGGAGACGGTCCAGCGGTGGGGTCGGGCGATCGGCGGCGCCGATCAACTCCCGCATACGGCGGGCGACGTCGGCGCAGCCGCGGTGCGGACGGGCGGCGTGCACGGGGGCGGCGTAGGCCTCGTGGGAGCCGTCGGTGGCCAGCAGCGACAGCGCGGCGACGACCTGGGTGGCCTCCAGCAGCCCGCGCAGCTCGTGCAGGGCGAGGGCCGACTGGCCGAGGGTGAGGGCGTTGCTGCTGATGAAGGCCAGCGCGTCGTTGTTGTCGAGCGGCAGGGACTCCGGCGGGGTGCCCCCGCGCCAGGGGTGCTCACCGGCCAGAGCCAGCCCCGCCTGTGCCAGGGCCGCGATGTCGCCGGTGCCGACGGAGCCGAACTCGTTGACGACCGGGTACGCCCCGCTCTCCAGCGCCTCGCACAGGGCCGTCACGACGGTGGGCCGCAGCCCTGCGCCTCCGGCCAGCAGCTGGTTGGCCCGTACGGCGAGCATCGCGCGTACCTGACGGGCGGGGAGTTCCTCACCGATGGCGCCGGCGTGGCTGCGCAGCAGGCGCAGACCGTGGGCGGCGTCCGCCCCGGTGGGCACGTCCTCCGTACGTTGGGCGCCGACGCCGGTGGAACGGCCGTAGACGCGGCCGGTCGCGGCGATCTGCCGGGCGGCGTTCCAGGACTCCTCCATGCGCCGCATCGCCTCGCTCCGGGGAGTCGGCCGCGCGATCCCGGAGGCGAGCCGCGCGACGTCCGCCACACCGAGACCGGTGCCGTCGAGAGCGATGAGAGCCGAGCCGTGGCCGACACCCTTCGGAGTGTCCGGAGTGTTCACCATCTGAGACGAGATCAAGCGCAAACACCCCTCGATCCAGGCAGTTGACCACTATTCACGCACAGAGAACTCTGCATGAGGCCATACATCCGGGCAAGGGGTGTCTCACGGCGGCGACCACGGGATTCCTACGGCGCGGGTTCGACCCAGGACAGCCCGTCCTCCGACGCCACCAGTCCGCCCGGGCGCAGCGGCGCCTCGTCCTCCAGCGGGCCGCCGAACAACCCGCGTTCCTGCAGGACGGTCCCCTCCTGGAAGACCTGCCGGAAGGTCTGGGACTCGTAGAGCGGATTGCGCAGGTCATCGGCTTCGGGAAGGCGGCGCACGGCTCGCTCGAAGTCGTCGGCGACCGCGGTCAGCCGTTCGCCGGCCGGTCCGGCCCCGGTGAGGGACGCGTCGCCGGACGCCAGCCCGCCCACCAGCTCGACGAACGCCTCCAGCTCCGTCGTACCGATACTGGTGACCTTGCGCGCCTTCCAGAAGTACGACCGTTCGTCCTGGTGCATGTCGTAGAAGGAGACCAGGAACTCGTGGAACAGGCCGTACTCGTGCCGGTAGCGGGCCTCGAACTCGGCGAACAGCCGGTCCTCGTCCAGGGTTCCGGCGAGGCAGCCGTTGAGGGACCGGGCGGCGAGCAGTCCGCCGTAGGTCGCCAGATGCACCCCGCTGGAGAGCACCGGGTCGACGAAGCACGCGGCGTCTCCGACGAGCGCCATGCCGGGCCGCCAGAGCTGAGACTTCCAGTACGACCAGTCCTTGCGGACGCGGACCTGGTCGTAGGGCGCCTCCGTGGCCTGCGGGACGCCGTCGAGGAGGTCGCGTATCTCCGGGCAGGCGTCGATCAGCCGGCGCCACGCGGCCGCCGGATCACCCTGGACGGCCTCGGCGTTCTCGTGGGAGACCACGGCACCGACGCTGGTGAGGTCGTCCCGGAGCGGGATGTACCAGATCCAGCCCTCCTCGAAGGCGGCGCAGAAGATGTTGCCGTCGTTCGGCGCCGGGAGCCGCGCGCCGCCGGCGAAGTAGCCGAACACCGCGATGTTGCGGAAGAAGTCGGAGTAGACCCGCTTTCCGCCGACGTGCGGGTGGATCCTGCTGCCGTTGCCGGAGGCGTCCACGACGTAGCGGGCGCGGGCCTCGCGGATCTCACCGTCGGGGCCGGTCCAGCGCACCCCCCGGACCCGCTCCTCGTCTGCGAGCACGCCGGTCACACGGCAGCCCTCCCGCACGTCGACCCCGACCCGGCGGGCGTTGTCCAGGAGGATCGCGTCGAAGCGGGACCGCTCGACCTGGTAGGCGAACGAGGTCGGGTCGGCGAGCCGGGGCGACAGCGCGAAGGAGAACTGCCAGGGGTCCCGGTTGCGGCCCCAGCGGAACGTGCCGCCGCGCTTCGGCTTGAAGCCCGCCCGCGCCATCTCGTCCTCGACACCGAGGATCCGGCACACGCCGTGCACGGTGGAGGGGAGCAGCGACTCGCCGATCTGGTAGCGCGGGAAGGTCTCCTTCTCGAGGAGGAGGACGCGATGGCCGTGCAGGGCGACGGCCGCCGAGACCGTCGACCCGGCCGGGCCGCCACCGACCACGATGACGTCGAAGTCCTGCGGAGGACGGGCCTGACTCACTGGTCTCCCTTCGTCGTACGCGCGTCGATCCAGGCACGGATCGCCGATGCGGTGGTCTCCGCGTGTTCCCGCATCATCGTCAGATGGTCGCCGGGGACGTCCGCGACCTCGTGTGCCGTCGGCCAGGACGTCCGCCAGTGGTCGGCGTCGGCGGAGGCCGCCATGGCGGGCGTGGGCCGCAGCGCGCGCACCAGGAGCGTGGGCGTGGCGATCGGCTCCGGATCCCAGTCGAGGAAGATCCGGTTGTAGGCGCCGATCGCTGCCAGGGCGCTGTCGTCGTCCCCGGTGAAGAGGGGCCGTCCGGTGTCCTGCGGCGGTGGGGCGCCCAGGGACAGCAGCCAGTCCTTGCCGCTGTTGTCCGGCGTGATGTGGTACGTGTCCAGCAGCACCAGACCGGTCGGGGCCCGGCCCATCCGCTCCAACTGGTGGGCGACCAGGTGCGCCACATTGCCGCCCGCCGACCGTCCCACGACCACGAAGGGCCCGTCCCCGACGTGCCGCAGCACGTTCTCGGCCTGCGTACGCGCCAGCGCGCCACGGTCCTCCGGTACTGCGGTACCGGCGCCGATCCCGGGGTGCGGGAACTCCAGGACATCCAGGTCGTCCTGGAACGCGCTGTGGAAGCGGGGGAAGTCTCCGCCGTCCGATGCGGGCGAGGGGTGGTAAGCCGGGAAGTAGACGACCGTCGGCCTTCCGGAGCCGGAGCCGGAGCCGGATCCGGATCCGGACGCGGAGCCGGACCCGGATCGGCCGTGGGAGCGGCGGATCGGGGGCAGCGTGTGCGCGCGGCCCTGTGCGGCCGGGAAGGTGGGCAGCGCCCAGGACGCGGTGACGAGCAGGTGCATCGCCGCCACCGGCTGGCCGGCGGCGCTGACCGTCCGGAACAGGGAGGAGAGGGTGTACGCCTGTGGCTCGGGTGGTGTGGTCTCGGGGGCCGCCGCCGTGGTCGGTTCGTCGTCCAGCAGGCCGAGCAGATGGCGTGCCAGTTCCTCGGCCGTACGGTGCTCGAACACCACCGCGGCCGACAGCCGGAGCTTCAGCGCGATGCTGAGCCGGTTGCGGATCTGCACGGCGGTGAGGGAGTCGAACCCCAGGTCGGCGAGGGACTTGCCGACCGGGAGCGCGTCGGCGTGCGGGTAGCCGAGCACCGCGGCGACGTCGGCCCGCAGCAGTTCCGTCAGCGCCGCCTCCCGCTCACCCGGGGGTACGGGGTCCAGCCGCTTCCGCCAGGCTCCCGGCTCCAGCATCTGGCCGGAAGAGCCGGACGACCCGGACGACCCGGCGGACCCGGGGGACGTCCCCGCGGCGGTCGGCCGGTTCTGGCGGACGAGCCCGCGCAACGGCGGTGGCAGGTGCTCCGCCCCGGACCGAAGCGTCGACCGGTCCAGCAGGATCGGCGCCAGGACCGGTTCCGTCGAGCGCAGCGCGGCGTCGAACAGGGTCAAGCCCTGCCGTGTCGACAGCGGCACGAGCACGTCACTTGCCTGCGAGCGCGGCGAGGGGAGTCCCGCCGCCATGCCGTCGGTGTGCTCCCAAGGGCCCCACGCCAGCGACACCGCCGGGAGTCCCTCGGAGACGCGGCGCTGAACGAGGGCATCGAGGAACGCGTTCGCCGCCGCGTAGTTGCCCTGGCCCGCCCGGCCCAGCAGACCGGAGACGGAGGAGAACACGACGAACGCCGAGAGGTCCATGTCCCGGGTCAGTTCGTGCAGATGCCAGGCCGCATCGGCCTTCGGCCGCAGTACGGCGGCCATCCGCTCGGGGGTCAGCGAGTCCAGCACGCCGTCGTCGAGGACCCCGGCGGCGTGCACCACCGCGGTCAACGGCGGATCGCAGCGCTCGACCACCTCGGCCAGGGCGGCACGGTCGGCCGCGTCGCAGGCGGCGATGGTGACCCGCGCTCCCGACTCCTCCAGCGCGCTGCGCAGTTCCCGGGCTCCGGGCGCCTGCGGCCCACGGCGTCCGGTCAGCAGCAGATGCCGTACGCCGTGCTCGGCGACCAGGTGGCGTGCCAGCTCCGCGCCGAGCGCGCCGGTGCCTCCGGTGATCAGCACCGTGCCGTCCGGGTCGAAGGGAGTCACGTCGTCGGGGGCAGCAGTGGCCGCCGTCAGTCGTGGAACCGTCACCTGCCCGTCCCGCAACCGGAGTTGTGTCTCACCCGTGGCGACCGCCGACGGCAGCCTCCGCAGCGACTCGGGCCGACCGTCCACATCGACCAGGACCACACGACCGGGCAGCTCCGCCTGTGCCGCACGCACCAGCCCCCAGACCGCCGCACCGGCCAGGTCCGGCACCGGCCCGGTGGCATCCCGCGTCACCACCACCAGCCGGGAGCCCGCCGTACCCGGATCGCTCTGCCAGTCCTGGAGCACTTCGAGTACGCGGCCGGTCAGCTCGTGTACGGCGGCGAGCGGATCAGTGCCGGTGCCGGTCGCACGGGCGAGGGCGGTGACCGCGACGACGTCGGGGTTCACGGTGCCGGGCAGGAACTCGGCGAGGTGCAGCTCGTCGGGCCCGCGTACCTCCCAGGCGGCGCCCTCATCGGTGGCGCCGGAGACATCGAGGGCGGCCCACTCGGGACGCAGCAGAGCCCTTCGTACGATGTCGTCGGCCGTGTCGCCAGCCATGTCTGCCATGTCGGCCTGGTCGGGCGGGAGTTCCCTGGTGGTCAGTGCGTCCACGCGTGCCACGAGCGCCCCGGACGGGTCGGTCAGGGTCAGCGAGACCGTGTCCGGGCTGGTCGACGTCACCCTGACCCGCAGCTCCGTGGCTCCCGAGGCGTGCAGGCTCACCCCGCTCCAGGCGAACGGCACGCGGACCGTGCCCGTGCCCGTGCCGGCGGGAGCGGCCAGCAGCGGCGCGTGCAGCGCGGCGTCGAACAGCGCCGGGTGGAGTCCGAAGCGGTCCGCTTCCGACCGGTGCGACGGAGGGAGCGCGACCTCCGCGAAGACGTCGTCGCCGCGCCGCCAGAGCGCGCCGACCCCCTGGAAGGCGGGCCCGTAGCCGAGCCCGGCGTCGGCGAGGGCGCCGTACGCGCCGGTGAGGTCCACCGCCTCGGCGCCCTGGGGCGGCCACTGGGTCAGTTCGTCCCGCGCGGCGCGACCCCGGCCCAGCTGTCCCGTGACATTCCTGGTCCATGAGGCGTCCTCGGCGGACTCCTCCGGCCGGGAGTAGATGTCGACGGTGCGCCGGCCCGAGTCGTCCGGCGCGCCCACCACGACCTGGATCCGCACCCCAGCGGAACCGGGCAGGGCGAGTGGCGACAGCAGCACGAGTTCGTCGACGGCGCCGCAGCCCACCTCGTCTCCCGCCCGTACGGCCATCTCCACGAACACCGTCGCCGGCACGATGACCCTCCCGGCGACGACATGATCCGCGAGCCACGGGTGGGTCGTGAGGGACAGCAGCCCGGTGAGCACCGTCCGCCCGGTCTCCGGAACCGGGAACGCCGGGCTGAGCAGGGCCGTCCCGCCGTCGGCCGCTCCCGGGCGGGGCGCGTCCAGCCAGTACCGCTGCCGTTGGAAGGCGTACGTCGGCAGATCTACGCGGCGCGCCCCGGAACTCGCGTACACCGCCGCCCAGTCGACAGCGGCCCCGGCCACATGCAGCCGGGCCACGGCCGACACCAGCGTCTCCGGTTCGTAGGCGCCGCCGCGTGTCGCCACGGTGAGAACGGAGCCGGTCGTGAGCGCGTCGGGCAGACACTCCGTGGCCGCCGCGGTGAGGACGGGCCCGGGGCCGAGTTCCAGGTAGACGGAGATGCCGTCGTCCGCGAGCCGGCGCACGGCGTCGGCGAAGCGCACGGGCAGTCGGGCGTGCCGCGCCCAGTACTCGGGCGAGCACAGTTCCGCGGGGTCGGCGGGCAGGCCGGTCACGGTGGAGACGATCGGGATGCGTGGCGGCCGGAAGGTCAACTCCTCGGCCACCCGCAGGAAGTCGTCGAGCATCGGCTCGACCAGGGGCGAGTGGAAGGCGTGGCTCACCCGCAGCCGTACGGCCCTGCGGCCCCGCGCCTCGAAGCCGGCCGCGACGGCGAGCACCGCGTCCCGCGCGCCCGAGATCACCACGGAACGGGGCCCGTTGACCGACGCGACGGCTGCCCGCGCCCCGAACTCCGCGACCGCTGCCACGGCTTCTTCCTCGGTCGCGTCCAGCGCCACCATCGCGCCGCCGTCGGGCAGTGCCCCCATCAGGCGGCCGCGAGCGGCGACGAGCCTCGCGGCGTCGGGCAGATCGAGAACCCCGGCGACATGCGCGGCCGCCAGCTCGCCGACGGAATGGCCCACCAGGCCGTCGGCACGCACGCCCCACGACTCGAGCAGCCGGAACAGCGCCACCTCGAAGGCGAACAGTCCGGCCTGGGCGAAGTCCGTACGGTCCACCAGAGCCGCCTCCGGCGAGCCGGGTTCGGCGGACAGCACCGCGCTGAGTGGCCGGGGGAGACGGTCGTCCAGGTACCGGCAGACCTCGTCGAAGGCGTCGGCGAACACGGGGAAGGCGGCGCGCAGTTCCGCGCCCATCCGGGGGCGCTGGGCGCCTTGCCCGGTGAACAGGAAGGCCGTACGGATCTCCGGGTCCGCCAGTCCTCGTACGACTCCCGGGACCTCCCCGCCCTGGGCGAACACGCTGAGCGCGTCCAGTGTCCGGGCCCGGTCACCGGCCGGCACGAGTGCGCGATGGGGGAGGGCGGAGCGCGACACCGCCAGCGAGAAGGCGATGTCGGCGGGCGACAGGCCGGGCCGTTTCGCCACCTCGGCCGCGAGCCGGCCGGCCTGGGTGCGCAGGGCGGGTTCGTCGGCGGCCGAGAGCAGCCACGGAACGTGGGCGGAGAGCGGCCACCGCACGGGCGGTGCCGCCATCGTCTCGGTAGAGGCCGCTGTCTTCGTCTCCGGCGCCTCCTCCAGAATCACATGCGCGTTGGTCCCGCCGATCCCGAAGGCCGACACCCCCGCACGCCGCGGCCGGTCCGAAGCCGGCCAGGGCCGGGCGTCGGTGAGCAGTTCCACGCGGCCGGACGACCAGTCCACATGAGGCGAAGGCGATTCGGCGTGCAGGGTCCGGGGCAACTCGCCGTGGCGCAGGGCCTGCACCATCTTGATGACACCGGCGACTCCGGCCGCCGCCTGCGTGTGCCCGAGGTTGGACTTCACCGAGCCGAGCCACAGCGGCTGCTCGCGGCCCTGTCCGTACGTGGCCAGCAGGGCCTGTGCCTCGATGGGGTCGCCCAGCCTGGTGCCGGTGCCGTGGGCCTCCACCGCGTCCACGTCCCCGGCGCGCAGGCCCGCGTCCGTGAGCGCCCGGGTGATGAGCCGCCGCTGGGCCGGCCCGTGGGGCGCGGCGAGCCCGTTGGAGGCGCCGTCGGAGTTCACGGCGGAGCCGCGCAGCACGGCCAGGACCGGATGGCCGCCCCGCCGCGCGTCGGACAACCGCTCCAGCAGGACGAGGCCCACGCCCTCGCCCCAGGCCGTGCCGTCGGCCGCCGCCGAGAACGACTTGCAGCGCCCGTCCGGCGACAGCCCGCGCTGCCGGCTGAACGCGAGGAACGGCTTGGGCGTCGCCATCAAAGTGACCCCGCCGGCCAGCGCCATCGAGCATTCGCCCGAGCGCAGCGCCCGCGCCGCCCAGTGCAGCGTCACCAGCGAGGACGAGCACGCGGTGTCGACCGTGATCGCCGGTCCGCGCAGACCGTAGACGTACGAGATCCTCCCCGAGGCCACGCTGCCCGCCGAGCCCAGCCCCAGGTGGGCCTCCAGCTCGTGGGAGCGGTTGAGGCGGGCGGAGTAGTCGGCGTACATCACGCCCACGAACACGCCGGTGTCGCTCTCACGCACCGACGCCGGATCGATTCCGGCCCGCTCCCACACCTCCCAGGACGTCTCCAGGAGCAGCCGCTGCTGCGGATCCATCGCGAGTGCCTCGCGCGGGGAGATGCCGAACAGCCCGGCGTCGAAGTCCGCCGCCCGGTGCAGGAATCCGCCGTGCCGCGTGTACGACGTGCCGATCCGGTCGGGATCGGGGTCGTACAGGGCGTCCAGGTCCCAGCCGCGGTCGGTCGGGAACTCAGAGACGGCGTCCCGCCCCTGAGTCACCAACTCCCACAGATCGTCGGGGGAGTTGACGTCACCGGGATACCGGCAGCCCATGGCGACGATCACGACGGGATCGTCGTCGGAGGACGACTCCCGTGCACCGGGCGTACGCGGGTGGTCCTCAGGTGCGCTCTCGAAGAGCGCCACGCGCAGGTGGCGGGCGACCTCGGCCGGTGTGGGGTGGTCGAAGACCAGCGTCGACGGCAGGTCCAGCCCGGTCAGCCCGCCGAGCCGGTCCACCAGCTCCACGGCGCCGACGGACGTCATGCCGAGTTCGGTGAAGGGGACGGCCGCGTCGGGCAGTTCGCCGGGCGTGTGACGGCAGATCCCGGCCGTTTCGGCAAGCACCGTTTCGCGGAGCGCGCGTTCCTGGTCCTCGGGTGAGAGGGGCAGGAGCCGCTCGCGCAGGGCGGTGGGCGCGGTGTCGACCGTGGGCGGGGCCGGGACGGCCAGCGCGTGCCGGGCGATCTTGCCGGACGCGGTGCGCGGGACGGCGGCGATCTCGTGGATCTCGGCCGGGACCTTGAAGTCGGCCAGCCTGGTGCGGCATTCGGCGAGCACCCGCCGTGCGTCCATCCCCTCCGGACCCGGTACGACGAAGGCGACCGGCACCTCGCCGAGCACGGCGTGCGGCACACCCACGACGACGGCCTCGGACACGCCCGGGCACCGCGACAGGGCCTGCTCGATCTCCGTCGGGTGGATGTTCTCGCCACCCCGGATGATCAACTCGCTGACCCGGCCCGTGAGCCGGAGGTGGCCGTGTTCGACGCGGCGTCCGAGGTCGCCGGTGCGGTACCAGCCGTCCCGCAGCGCGGCCGCGGTCGCCTCGGGCTGCCCGTGGTACCCGGTCATCAGGCCCGGCCCCCGCACCCAGACCTCGCCCTCGGCCCCGTCCGGGACGTCCTCGCCGCCGCGCGGGTCGACCAGGCGTACGTCCGTGCCGGGGACGGGCGCCCCGCAGGAGCCGTCGACTCTGGGCCCGTCGGGGCGGTTCACCGCGATCATGCCGCAGGTCTCGGTACTGCCGTACGCGTCGAGCAGCGGCGCACCGAGAGTCTCCTCCACGGCCGCGCGCAGAGCGGGTCCGCTCGGCGCACCGGCCACGACGCACATCCGCAGCGCCTGGGGGAGTTCACCCGGCGAGTCGACCAGCCGGCGATACGTCGTCGGCACGCCGGCCAGCATGGTGAAGGGCCCGCCGAGCCCCTCGTACCCCGTGAGCAGTTCCTGCCTCAGTCCGCCCGGCGGCAGCAGCTCACCGGCGATCCGGGCGCTCGCGCCCACAGCGGTCACGCCCAGGATCGCCAGCGAGTGGCTGAAGCTGTGGAACAGCGGAAGCGGCCAGAGCAGCCGGTCGTCGGGCGAGAGGCCGAAGATCGGGGCGTAGCAGGCGGCCACGGACCACAACGCGGCCCGCTGCGTGGACAGCACGCCCTTGGGCCGGTGCGTGGTGCCGGAGGTGTAGAGCATCCAGGCCGGATCGTCGAGCCCGAGCAGATCGATCTCCGCGGACGCGTCGCTCTCGACCGCGCTCAGGAACAACTCGGCGCCGTCCGGAGCCGGGCCGGCCCCGGTGACCAGGACGCCCAGACGGTCGTACGGCGGCCCCAGGCGGCGCAGTCGGGCGGCATGCGCGGCGTCGGTGATGACGAACCCGGCGCCGCTGTCCGCGAGGAAGTGGGCCAGCTCGGCGTCGGAGGACCGCGGATCGAGCGGTACGCCGACCATCCCCGCGCGCAGCGCGGCGAGGCAACTCTCCACCGACTCCACGCAGTTGCCGAGGCAGATCGCGACACGGTCGCCGCCGCGCAGCGCTGTCCGGGTTCTCAGGTACGAGGCCAGCGAGCGGGTGCGGCGCTCCAGTTCGGCGTAGGTGACGCCGCGCGCGGAATCGGCGTAGGCGATCCGCTGCCCGGCCGTCTCGGCGTGCCGCCGCAACAGCTCCGGCACTGGCCGGATCAGCTCGTCCCGCCCCATGTCTGCGCCCTCCCAAGTCCCACGCGGTGCAACGATGTTGACCCTACGGGACGTGGCGGCGGCGCCCAGGTCGGCGCTCCGGACTAGCTGTGGCGCATCGTGTCGTCGAGGATCTGCTCGCGGAGGATCTCGGCGTGGCCGCAGTGCTGGGCCAGCTCGCGCAGCGTGTGGAGGTAGATCCAGCGCAGCGGCAGGGGGCCCCGGCGGTTGCCCTGGAGGACGTCGTCCAGCGTCAGCTTCTCCGTGGCTTGGCGGGACGCCGCGCACGCCTGCTGATGGGCGCTCTGGACCGAGGCGATCGTGTCGTCGTCATGGAGGTCGAACGACTCGTCGGGCGTGTCCGGAATGCCGATCTCGCTCCGGGTACGGCAGGTGACCGCCTCGTCGAACCAGACCTTCTCGACGAACGTGGCGTGCTTGAGCAGGCCGAGCAGGGTGGTCTTGGACGCGACCAGCGACCGGCGCGCCTGCTCCTCGGTCAGCCCGTCGAGACTGTGGTGCAGCGCGGACCGATGCTCGTCGAGGAAGACCTCGAACTGATCGCGGAACGAGGCGTGGAAGACGGCGGGCTCTGTCGTTGACTCGAAGACCATGACCGCAACGATAGGCCGCTCGGCTTTTCCCGAAGGCCCCGGCAGGGCATCGCCGCCGACCCGGAGCCGAGCAGAGTGCACACGTGGAAGCCGGGTCGCGGCGGACGGGCACGACGCGGTTTCAGGTCTCGGGGCGTGTGTCCCCGGTCGGGCCGGGCCGTTCCAGGCTGTGTGGGGTCCAGTCGGCATGGCGCAGGATGGCGTGGACGGTCGCGCGGGAGGGGGTCAGGCGGAGGGCCGTGTTGCGCAGGGCGACGGCCAGGGGGTGGGTCAGTCGCTGGCCCAGCCGACCGGCCTGGCGGGCGGCGCGGGCTACGGACTGGCTGCGCGGGCGGCGCTCGGCGTCGTACCGGGTCAGTGCCGCATCGACCGTGGGCTCGGTAGCGAGCGCGGCGGCCAGCGCGGCCGTGTCCTCCAGGGCCTGGCAGGCGCCCTGGCCGAGGTTCGGCGTCATGGCGTGAGCCGCGTCGCCGAGGAGAACCACCCGGCCATCGGCGAACGCCGGCAGGGGCGTTGCCAGTTCGTGGATGTCGTGGTGCAGGACGGCGTCCGGCCGGGTGGCGTCGAGCAGCGCGGGGATCGGATCGTGCCAGTCGCCGAAGCGCCGGCGCATCGCGGACAGGGCGTCCGGATGCCGTGTGGACGGGCTGGTCTTCGACCGGCTCGTGAGCGGTGGAAGCGTGTCGGAACGGGAGATTCGCGGGCTGGTGATGACGGCGCTGGGGTGAAGCGCCGCATGCGGCTACGCGAGGGCGACGCCGATGTGTCCCTCGGCCGAGCCGACGGTGTCGAACAGCCGATTGGCGGGGCGCGGGAGGCCGTAGTGGGCGCGCAGGGTGGAGCCCGTGTACTCGGTGCGGAACAGGCCCCGTTCCTGGAGGATCGGCACCACCCGGTCCACGAAGACCTCCAGGCCTGAGGGGAGTACGGCGGGCATGATGTTGAAGCCGTCGGCGGCTCCGCTGTCGTACCAGTGCTCGATGGTGTCGGCGACCTGCTCCGCCGTACCGGCGAAGGTGCGATGGCCGCGGCCGCCGCCGAGCCGCCCGATGAGCTGACGTACCGTCAACCGATCGCGCCGCGCGAGTTCGACGACGAGCGTGTAGCGGCTCTTGGCGCCCTCGATCTCGTCCTCGCCGGGCAGGTCCGCGGGGAGTTCCGCGTCGAGGTCCAGTGCCTCGGGGGCGAGCTTCAGCGTTTGGGCGAGCTGCCGTTTGGCGTACTCGGGGACGATGAGCCGGTCCAGCTCCGCGTCCAGCTCCAGTGCCTCCGTCTCGGTGTCGCCGATGACGGGGACGATGCCGGGCAGGATCTTGACGCCGTCCGGGTCGCGGCCGAGTAGTCGCGCCCGCTGCTTGACGTCCTTGTAGAAGGCGATGCCCTCTTCCAAGGTCTGCTGCGCGGTGAACACCGCCTCCGCGTACCGGGCGGCGAAGTCCTTGCCGTCCTCGCTGGAGCCGGCCTGGACGAGCAACGGGTAACCCTGCGGCGGGCGCTGGACGTTCAGCGGCCCCTCGACCCGGAAGAACTCACCCACGTGATCGATACGGCGCACCCGCTCGGTCAGGGCGTGCACGCCGCGCTCCTTGTCGGCGACCACCGCGTCGTCCGCCCAGCTGTCCCACAGCTTGGTGGAGACCTCGACGAACTCCGCGGCCCGCCGGTAGCGGACCCTGTGCAGCGGCGTGTCGTCGAGGCCGAAGTTGCGTGCCGCGTCGGCGCCCGCGGTGGTGACGATGTTCCAGCCGGCCCGGCCACCGGAGACATGGTCCAGCGAGGCGAACCGGCGGGCCAGGTTGTACGGCTCGTTGTAACTGGTGGAGGCGGTGGCGATAAGGCCGATGTGCCGGGTGGCCCCGGCCAGCGCCGTCAGCAGGACGGTCGGTTCCAGCTTGGCCGCCGGCCTTCTGCCCGGGTCGCCCATCAGCACCGGGCTGTCCGCGAGGAACAGCGAGTCCAGCTTGCCGCGTTCGGCGATCCGCGCCAGATTCTTGTAGTGCTCGATGTCCGCGTTCGCCTCCGCCGGGCTCTCCGGGAGCCGCCAGGAGGCCTCGTGGTGCCCGGTGGACATGAGGAACGCGTTCAGGTGCAGCGGCTCACGGCCGCCGGTCGTACGGGACATGGGGTGTCGTCTCCTCAAGAGGTGCTGGGCCGGTGCCGCGCCACCCCGAGGGCGGCGAGCAGCGTGTCGCGGTGTTCCTGGAAGCGCGGGTCCCGCGGGGAACGCGGAGTGGGCAGATCGACGGCGAGGTCCACGGAGATACGGCCGTCCTCCAGGACCAGCACCCGGTCGGCGAGTTCCACGGCCTCGTCCACGTCATGGGTGACCAGCAGCACGGCAGGGCGATGGCGCTCGTACAGCTCGCGCAGCAGTCCGTGCATCTTGATCCGGGTGTCGATGTCCAACGGTATGTGCGGACGCCCCAGCCCCGTCGGTCCGGTGGCCTCCGCGCTCTCGCGGACGAGGCCGCGGGACAGCAGTCGGCCGGAGTGGCCGGACACGGACGCGGGGGAGAGGCCCGTCAGCCGGGCGACGGTCGAGCGGGCGACCGGGCCGTGGTCGAGTACTGCGCTCAGAACGGATGCCGCACCCGTGACACGGCGGGCCGGTCCGGGGGCGGGGATGTCCGAGCGGCGCAGCGAGGCGGGGGCACGTCGGGGGTACGCGGAGAGACTCTTCACGGCTGTCTTCCAGGCTCGGTGGCAGCGGCGGCGGGCGGGTGCTGGCGGTGCGTGCATCTGCCCAGGTCGCGAACCCGGTGGGCAGGAAGCGCTCAGGCCCGCTGACACGCCGCGGAGCACACACGCTTCAGGTCGACATGACCTCGCGTCGTCAGGTGTGCGGATCGCTGCATGGCCCGAAAAGTAGCCGAGCCGCCCGGAGGAGAAAATCCCCGTTACAAGGCGGTCATGAGCTTGTCATGCGTGAGCAGGAATGCCGGTCGAGAGCAGGCCGGTTGCCCTGGGCATGACCATCGGAGTAGCGCTTCCCCTTGACCATGAGATCGACGGCACGGTGCGGCTGGCACGGGAAGCCCACGAAGCCGGATTGCGTTCCGCCTGGTTCGGGCAGACCTTCGCCTACGACTCACCCACGCTCGCCGCGATCGTCGGCCGCGAGGTACCAGGGCTGCAGGTCGGGACCTCCGCGATCCCCGTCTTCGGCCGCCATCCGCTCCTCATCTCCAGCCAGGCCCAGACCGCCCAGGCGGCGACCGGCGGCCGCTACCACCTCGGGCTCGCGCTCGGCACCAAGTACCTGACGGAGACCGGCTTCGGAATCCCGCACGAGCGCCCCATCCGCCTGCTCCGGGAGTTCCTCACCGCCCTGCGCCAACTCGTCGAGACGGGCAGCGCCGACTTCCACGGAGAGCTGCTGACCGCCACCACCCCGCTGCCGGGCGCGGTGCCGGGTGCCGCACCGCCCGTGCCGCTGCTGGTCGCGGCCATGGCACCGCAGGCACTGCGCGCCTCCGGCGAACTCGCCGACGGCATCCTGCCGTACCTCGCCGGCCCGCGCGCCCTCGCCGACCACATCGTCCCCGCCGTCACCGCCGCGGCCGAGGCGGCCGGCCGGCCCGCGCCCCGCATCGTGGCGTTCGTCCCCGGCGTGGTCACCGCCGACGCCGAGAGCGTGCGGGAGAAGGCGACCGAGGCGCTCGCGTTCTACGAGCGGTTCCCTTCCTACCAGCGCGTCATCGGGCTGTCCGGCGGCACCCGGGCCGTCGACCAGGCCGTGATCGGGGACGAGGAGGCCGTCGCCGCCGAGGTCGCGCGATACCGGGACGCCGGGGCGACGGAGGTGGTCCTCACCATGACGGACCTGGGCGGCGAGGCCGACCGACGCCGCACCTGGAAGCTGCTCGGAGAACTGGCGAACGACTGATGCACCGGCAGAGGGCGGCCCGTGCCTGCGCGGGCCCTCTTGACGTGGCGGGAAAGCCGCCTGACACTCCAGAGCAGAGATTCCTAGTGCATCGGTAGGAAATGATGGAGCGACTGGAGCCGCCCGCCGACCGCGCGTTGCGCGCGGGCCGCTGGTCCCTGCTCCTCACCTCCCGCCGGCACATCGATCTCCTGCGCGTCTGCAGCGCGGCGAACCCCCAGAGCTGAACCGTCGGCGCCCGTCGGGCGCCGCGCCCCGCCGCGCACGGGTATGCGCCGACGCCGCCGCGCACCCGTCCCCCCGCGTGCGCCTGCCCGCCGCACCCCCAGAAGCCGGACCCGGACCCAGGGAGACACATGCCCGCCGCACCCCTGACCACCGTCCCGTCCCTCCCCTCACCGCCGCCGTTCCGGGGCAGGATCGGCTGTGACGCCGGCAGCGGCTACTACGCCGCCCCGCGCCGCTACCGCCTCCACCTCTCGCTGTCGTGCCCCAACTGTCTGCGCATCGCCATCACCCACAGCCTGCTCGGCCTGGAGGACACCCTCCCGGTCGTGCTGCTGCCGGCCCTCCCCGACCGGCCCGACGGCGGACACTCCGCGCTGAGCCCCTTGTACGAGGCCAGCTCGCACCGTCATCCAGGTCCGGCCCTCGCACCGGTGCTGAGCGACACCTGGACCGGGCGGATCGTCACCACGCACTCCTCGCACATCCTCCGGGACCTGGCCCGGTGCTTCGGCGACGACGGCACCGACCGGCCCGTGCTCTACCCGCACGGCGCGGAGGAGGAGATAGAGGCCGTCGAACGCCTCTGTGACGACCGGATCAACGACGCCGCACAGCGCGCCGGACAGGCCGACACCGACGCCACCGCACGCCACACGGCCCTCAGTTCTCTCCTGAGGGTCCTCGGCTCACTGGAGTGGCGTCTCGCCGGTCAGGGCTTCGTCCTCGGCGAGGAACTGACCGCCGCCGACGTACGGTTGTGGGTGGCCCTGGTCCAGCTCGACACCGTGCACCGGCTGCATCTGGACGCCGCCGCGGTCCACCGCATCGCCGACCATCCGCACCTGTGGACCTACGCCCGACGGCTCGCCGCCCACCCCGCGTTCGGCCGCCATCTCGACCTGGACGGCATCGCCATGAGGCACCACGACCGGTGCCAGGGGCTGGAGGCCGCGGGGGCGGCGGTACAGATCCTCGACTGGGCCGAACACATCGCGGACGGGCCCGCCCGGCAGGGCCCGGACGGCTTCATGGAACCGCAATACGCCCTCCACCTTCGCCGACCCGACTCCGCCTAATCTCCGACGACATGGGGCCCGCCATACCGGAACATGGCGGGCCCCGTGCCCTCCTCGGGAGGGCTGGTGATCCCGTACGGCCGACCTGGAAGGCACCCTCTCCGTGTCCGCACCCTCCCCTCTTCACCTTGCCGTGGCGCTGGACGGCACGGGCTGGCACCCGGCGGCATGGCGTGAGCCGGGCGCCCGTCCCGACGATGTGTTCACCGCCGGATACTGGGCCGGTCTCGTGGCGGAGGCCGAACGCGGCCTGCTCGACTTCGTGACCTTCGAGGACGCCTTCGGGCCGCAGTCCTCGCACGTCACAGAGCCGGACGAGCGCACCGACCAGGTGCGGGGCCGGCTGGACGCCGTACTGATCGCCGCCCGGGTCGCACCGCTGACCCGGCACATCGGGCTGGTGCCGACCGTGGTCGCCACCCACACCGAGCCGTTCCACATCTCCAAGGCGATCGCCACCCTGGACTACGTCAGCACCGGCCGCGCCGGCCTGCGCGTCCAGGTGTCGGCACGCCAGAACGAGGCCGCGCACTTCGGCCGTCGCACCTTCCCGTCCCTGCGCGCCGAGGACCGGGACACCCCGGCCGGCCGGGAGCTGATCGCCGAGCTCTTCGAGGAGGCCGCCGACCACATCGAGGTGGTACGCCGCCTGTGGGACAGTTGGGAGGACGACGCGGAGATCCGCGACGTCGTCACCGGGCGCTTCGTCGACCGCGACAAGCTGCACTACATCGACTTCGAGGGCAGGCACTTCAGCGTCAAGGGACCCTCGATCACCCCTCGGCCGCCGCAGGGACAGCCCGTCGTCAGCGCGCTCGCGCACCAGAGCGTGCCGTATCAACTCGTGGGCCGTTCCGCCGACATCGGGTACGTCACCCCGCACGACACCGACGAGGCCCGGGCCGTCGTCGCCGAGATCCGTGCCGCGCGGGCCGATTCAGGCCGGGCGGAGGAACCACTGCACATCTTCGGTGACCTGGTCGTGTTCCTGGACGACGATCCCACAGCGGCTGCGGACCGCAAGGCCCGACTGGACGGCCTGGCCGGCTACCCGTACACCAGCGACGCCCAGATCTTCACCGGCACGCCCGGGCAGTTGGCGGACCTGCTGCTGGAGCGCCGCCGGGCCGGCCTGAGCGGCTTCCGGCTGCGCCCCGGAGCGATCGGCCACGACCTGGAGCGGATCACCCGTGGCCTGGTTCCCGAACTCCAACGCCGAGGCGCCTTCCGGCACGCCTACGAGGCGGACACCCTGCGCGGGCTGCTCGGGCTCGCCCGCCCCGCCAACCGCTACGCCGCCGTCTGAAGCCGGAGGAGTCCAACGACCATGAAGCAGATCCATCTCGCGGCCCACTTCCCCGGCGTCAACAACACCACCGTGTGGAGCGACCCACGCGCGGGCAGCCACATCGAGTTCAGCTCGTTCGCGCACTTCGCCCGCACCGCCGAACGCGCCAAGTTCGACTTCCTGTTCCTCGCCGAGGGGCTGCGACTGCGCGAACAGGGCGGCGAGATCTACGACTTGGACGTGGTGGGCCGCCCCGACACCTTCACCGTCCTGACCGCCCTCGCGGCCGTCACCGAACGCATCGGCCTCACCGGCACCATCAACTCCACCTTCAACGAGCCCTACGAGGTGGCCCGCCAGTTCGCCAGCCTGGACCACCTCTCGGCCGGACGCGCCGCCTGGAACGTCGTCACCTCCTGGGACGCCTTCACCGGCGAGAACTTCCGGCGCGGCGGCTTCCTCCCCCAGGAGGAGCGCTACTCCAGGGCCAAGGAGTTCCTGGCCACCGCCACCGAGCTGTTCGACTCCTGGCACGGCGACGAGATCGTCGCCGACCAGGAATCCGGCATCTTCCTGAAGGACGCGCAAGCCGGAGCCTTCGTCCACCGCGGACAGCACTTCGACATCGCGGGCCGTTTCAACGTCCCGCGCAGCCCGCAGGGCCGCCCGGTCGTCTTCCAGGCGGGCGACTCCGACGAGGGCCGCGAGTTCGCCGCCTCGAGCGCCGACGCCATCTTCAGCCGGCACAGCACCCTGGAGGCGGGCCGGGAGTTCTACACCGACGTCAAGCGGCGACTGGCCCACCACGGCCGTACCCACGACCAGTTGCTGATCCTCCCCGCGGCGACCTTCGTACTCGGCGACACCGACGCCGAGGCCCAGGAGCTGGCGCACGAGGTACGACGGCAACAGGTCAGCGGCCAGACCGCGATCAAGTACCTCGAACACGTCTGGAACCGCGACCTCTCCGGCTACGACCCCGACGGCCCGCTCCCCGACATCGACCCGGACCCCGGCGAGCACACCATCGCCCGCGGCCGTGCCAGCGTCCGCATGTTCCGCGACCCGGTCGCCGTCGCCCGGCAATGGCGCGAGCGCGCCGAGGCGGAGAACCTCTCGATCCGCGACCTGGTCATCGAGACCACCGGCCGCCAGTCGTTCATCGGCTCCCCGGCCACCGTCGCCGAGACCATCAACACCTACGTCCAGACGGACGCCGCCGACGGCTTCATCCTCGTCCCCCACATCACCCCGAGCGGCCTGGACGACTTCGCCGACACCGTCGTCCCGCTGCTCCAGGAACGCGGCGTATTCCGCCACGACTACACGGGCACCACCCTCCGCGACCACCTCGGCCTGCCCCACCCCGACACCCGGGCGGAACCGGAGGCGGAGGCGCAGGTCCGCGGCCTCGGGTGAGGACGGTGCAGCGGCGGTCCGAGGAGACTCGGAAGGCCTCGACGCCGGCAGCGACGGTCTCCGCAGCCGGCACTCCTCCCCGGCAGCTCACGCGTTTGGCGGTCCTTCGCGAGAAGTGACGGCCGGGAGCGGTCGAGGATTGACGCGACATGTGCGGCAGGACAGCCGGCCGCCACGCCGGAGGAGGCATGTACATGCGCCGTGCAGGGTTCGTCGTCGCCGCCACGACCGCGCTCACGCTGGGGACCGCCGGCCAGGGCTGGGCGGACACCACCAGTGGCGACATCACGACCAGCTGGGGAGACCGGGCGCGCGTCCAGGTGACCTGGGTCGACCGGAACTCCTTCCACGACGGCGTCCTCGCCGTCACCGACCAGACCTGCGACGACCGGTCCGTCCACGCCACCCTCACCGTCCAGACCGGATCCGGCGCCGCCCGCCCGCTGGGCGACAACCACAACACCGACGGCTGTGACACCACCGCCGACTTCCAGAACATCACCGCCACCGACCCGACCGGCATCAGAAGCCTCACGCTGACCGTGTGCCGCAG
The DNA here is from genome assembly GCF_024442335.1 of Streptomyces sp. CRCS-T-1. NCBI lineage: Bacteria > Bacillati > Actinomycetota > Actinomycetes > Kitasatosporales > Streptomycetaceae > Streptomyces > Streptomyces sp. CRCS-T-1. The sequence continues at coordinate 8,009,305 of NZ_CP101651.1, forward strand.
CGCGCCCGGAACCGCCGACGAGTGCGAGACCGGGTATGTCGCCGCGAACCCCTTCTTCGGGTCGTGACCCCGGGCGGGAACCTCATCGCGGCCGTGTCCCAACTGGTGCCATTCATGCCGGCATCCGTTGGCACAATGGCGCTGTCGCCGCCGCGCGTCCGCGAGTCCCAGGACCTGGACCAGCAAACGAAACGCCCTGACTCGTTCGTACAGCGGCGCCGCCGGGGTGTGGGTCGGTCTGAGCCCAGCCCGCCGAATGCACTCCAAGGCGTCCTCGCCGGTGGCGCGTGCACAGAGCGTTCATTCATCCGCCCCACCTGATGTGTCCAGTACGTAGGCGTCCTCGTCCTCCGGGAAAAGCTTCGGATCGGTGACCCAGCCCGCCGCGAGCACGAGGTCCGTCGCTCGATCGACGGCGAGGAAGCCGAAGGGGCGGTCGAAGACGGCGTGGGCCCGGGTCGTCTCGTACTGCGGCTCGGGCCGGTCCTCCCAGCCCAGCCACACTGCCTCCATCAGGGTCACGGCCGCTGCCCGGAACCCCTCGGCGCTGAAGGTCGCCGTGGCCGACTGCCGGCCGGAGGCCAAGGCGAGCGGTGCGGCACTGATGCCCGGGAAGTGGCCCGGGGAGCCGTCGGCGGCCGTGGCCAGGCCGAACAACTCGGCTTGGGCCAGCAGGTCATGACCGGCGGTGAGGGTGAACTCGACGGTTCTGAGCGTCAGGGACGGCGGCTCAGGACGCAGGGTGCTCACGCGCTCCAGCCGCAGCCCGGGCCCTGCCTGACCGTACGGCAGCCGCTCCCCGGGAACGGCCGGCAGGGTCCCTGAGACCACGCCGACACCCGCGTCGATGACCTCCTGGGGTGCCAACTCCTCGTCGCCCAGCAGGAGAAGGACGTCGATGCCGTTCGTGCCGCGTACGGTGGCCACGGTCACAGCACCGCATGGCGTCCGCGCGACGGCCACGGCGTCCAGGCCGGCGTGAGTGCGGGTGAGGCCGGCCCGGTCGTGGCCGCGCCACGGCATGAGGTCGCCCTTGAACGGGACCTCCCATTCGGTCCGCAGGACCAGCGCGGTCGTCAGTACCAGGGACGTGTCCGGCCTCAGGTCCGCAGGTATCCGTTCGATCGCTCCACCCGTCCGCCGGGCGGCCCACGCGTCCAGGGCCCGCTTGTCGCGCTGCGGATCCCCCGTGAGCACGCCGTGCGCCTCGACGGGCAGCGCTGTCGCCCATTCTTCGCGCAGTTCCACAGTCCGTGCGGTCCACAGCCCGAGTGCGGACTCCAGCCCGTCGATCCCGGCCAGCAGCGCGAGCAACTCGCGGCCCTCCGCCCCCGCCCGGTCGGACGGTAGGCCCAGCGCCTCCGCCAGTTCCTCGCGCACCTCCTCTGTCGCCCCGTCCGCGAGGAGGGCGAGCAGCGGCCAGATTCCCGCCGCCGAGAACACCGTGCCCTCGCGGACTGCCGACGCCCAGCGGGCCGTCAGGCCGTTCACCGTCCGTATCGCCGTGTCCGTCGCCCGCATTTCGCTCCCGTTGCCCGCTGCTCGTGATGCGCCCGGCCGTACCGTACCCGTGTCGATGGGCGGCGTCGGCGCCTTCACCCCTTCCGGGAACGCCCCGCCCCGACCTCACATGTGCACCACCGGCGCCGCGTCGGGGTCGTGGGCAGGCGTGCCGCGCCGGTAGAGGAGGACGCTGATGAGCAGGCCGGCGGCGAAGAAGGCGGCGGACCACCAGTAGGCGGTGGAGTAGCCCTCCAGGCCTGCCTGGGCGAGGACGGTGAGGTCCTTGGGGTTGCGGCCGGAGAGGTAGTCGGTGACGGCGCTGGTGGAGAGGGTGTTGAGCAGGGCCGTGCCGAGGGAGCCGCCGACCTGCTGCATGGTGTTGACGGCGGCGGAGGCGACACCGGCGTCCTCGGCCTTCACCCCGGCCGTGGCCAGACTCATGGCCGGGGCCATCACCAGGCCGAGGCCGAGTCCCGCCACGATCAGCGGGGGCAGGATGTCGGTGGTGTAGCCGCTGTCGAGGCCGAGGCCGGTCAGCCACGCCATGCCGGCCGCGGCGAGGCCCATGCCCAGCGGGACGATGGCCTTGGGGCCGAAGCGGGGGATCAGCACCGTGGAAGCGAGCGTGGAGGACAGCATGAGCGCGGCGACCATCGGTAGGAAGGCCAGCCCGGTCTTGATAGGGGTGTAGCCCAGGCTCTGCTGCAGGTAGTAGGTGAGGAAGAGGAAGACACCGAACATGCCGGCGCCGGTGATCAGGATGGAGACGAAGGAGGCGCCGCGGTTGCGGTCGAGCAGGACACGCAGGGGCAGCAGGGGGTGGGCGGCGCGGGTCTGCCACCAGGTGAACGCGGCGAGCAGGACGGCGCCGGCGACCAGGAAGCCCCAGGTCTGCACGGAGCTCCAGTCGTGGCTCTCGGCGTTGGAGAAGCCGTAGACCAGGCAGAACAGGCCGCCGGAGACGAGGACGGCGCCGGGGATGTCGATGCGGGCGCTCTTGTCGCGGGTGGTGCGCTGGAGCAGGAGGGCGCCGCCGACGAGGGCGACCGCGGCGAAGACCAGGTTGACGTAGAGGGTCCACCGCCAGTCGAGGTGCTCGGTCAGGAAGCCGCCGAGGAGCAGGCCGATGGCGCCGCCCGCGCCGGCGATGGCGCCGTACACGCCGAAGGCCTTGGCGCGTTCCTTGGCGTCGGTGAAGGTCGTGGTCAGCAGGGACAGGGCGGCCGGGGCGAGCAGGGCGCCGAACAGACCCTGCGCGGCCCGCGCGACGATGAGCACCTCGAAGCTGCCCGCGGCGCCTCCCAGCGCGGAGGCCCCGGCGAAGCCGACCAGCCCGACCAGGAAGGTCATCTTCCGTCCGAACAGGTCGGCTATGCGGCCGCCGAGCAGCAGCAGGCTGCCGAAGGCGAGCGCGTAGGCGGTGACGACCCACTGCCGGTCCCCGTCGGAGAAGCCCAGATCCTTCTGGGCCGAGGGAAGCGCGATGTTCACGATCGTGCTGTCCAGCACCACCATGAGCTGGGCCAGTCCGATGACGGCGAGGATCCACCAGCGATGCGGCGATGGCGCGCCGGCCGTCGGGAGTGAGGACACGGTGGCCGTGGCGGCCGTGTCGGTGGAGGTCTTGGACATGACGGAACTCCAGAGGAAGCGGGGCAGGGGATCGGATGTCCGGTGGTGATGCGGTGCGGGACGGCTGCGTCGACGGAGCTCGTCACGTGATCCGGCTGAGTGGTCTCGCGGACTGCCTGACCCACCGAACTGCCTGACACCTGTCAGATTAGTTTGAATCTGACAGGTGTCAAGTAAGCTGGAGAAGGGTCCCTAGGATGGCCCGGAGCACAAGCGGCGCAGGACGCACGTATGGAGGCAGTCGTGGGAGCAAGAGCCGAATCCGCTCGACGGCCGGGGCGCCCCGGCGCGGACACTCCCGCGGTTCCCGCCGAGGAGAGCATCCTGCGGCGCGGGCTGGAGGCCTTCGCCGAGCTGGGCTACGACCACGCCTCAGCGCGAGAGCTGGCCCGCCGCCTGGGTGTCAGCCACAACTTCATCAACGACCGGTACGGCTCCAAGGCGGCCTTCTGGCGCGCGGTGGTGGACCACGCCCTCGGAGCGCAGCTGGCGCGTCTGCCGCAGGTGGATGACACGCTCGACGACGCCGACGCCCTGCGGCGGATCATCACCGGCTTCTATCTGACCGCCGTGGACGAGCCGTTGATCGGGCGGCTCTTCGTCAACGAGTTCACCCGGGACACCGAGCGGCTGGACTACCTCTACGAGCACTACATCGCGCCGACCCTGCAGCGCATGGAGCCCGGCATCGAGCGGCTCGTGGCGGCCGGGCGCATGGCGCCCGTCCCGAGGGACGTGCTGTTCTTCGCGGTCATCCCGCCCGTCTCGGGCATGGTGGAGGTCCCGCTGGCCCGCCGCCTCGGCCGGCCCGACGACGCCTCGCCGGAACAGCTCACGGCCACGGCGGAGACCCTGGCGACGCTGGTGGTCAACGGACTGCTGGCATCGGGATCGGCGACGTGACCTGACGCCGACATGCCGGGGCGGGAAGCGCCGTACTCGCGCTTCCCGCCCTTCCCTGTGACACCCCGCGGGCCCCTCAGCCCGCGTCGTACCAGGCCCTCAGTCCTGGTCGTAGGTGTGGAACCCCCGCCCGGTCTTCCTGCCGAGCAGTCCCGCCTCCACCATCCGCTGGAGCAGCGGGGGAGGGGCGTAGAGGGGATCCCTGAATTCGTCGTAGAGCGACTCGGCGATCGACGCGACCGTGTCGAGGCCGATCAGGTCCGCGAGCCTCAGCGGGCCCATCGGGTGGGCGCAGCCCAGTTCCATGCCGGTGTCGATGTCGGCGGCCGTGGCGAAGCCGGACTCCGCCATGCGGACGGCCGAGAGCAGATACGGGATCAGCAGGGCGTTGACGACGAACCCGGCCCTGTCCCGGGAGTGGATGACCGTCTTGCCGAGCGCCCCGGTCGCGAAGTCCTGTACGACGGCCACCGTGCGGGGCGAGGTGTGCAGGGAGGTCACGACCTCGACCAGCGGCAGCACGGGCACCGGGTTGAAGAAGTGCAGGCCCACGACCCGGTCCGCGCTGCCGGTCGCCATGCCGAGCCGCATGATCGGGAGGGAGGAGGTGTTGGTGGCCAGCACCGCCTCCGGATCCTCCACGATCTTGTCGAGGGCGCCGAAGATCTCGGTCTTGGCGTCGGGGTTCTCCACGACGGCCTCGACGACCAGCTGCCGGTCGGCGAGATCCTCCAGGCTGCCGGTGAACGTCAGACGGGCGAGCGCGTCCCGGGCTGCCGGTTCCTCCAGCTTGCCGCGCCGGACCGCCCGGTCGAGCGACGCCGTCACCCGTTCCCGGGCGGCGCGGGCCGCCATCGCGTCCACTTCGCAGACCGTGGTGTCGAGGCCGGCCCGGGCGCACACCTCGGCGATGCCCGCGCCCATCTGTCCGCCGCCGACCACTCCGACACGCCGGATCCCGCCGCTCACGCCCCGGCCTCCGTCCGCCGCACCAGGTGCCGCGCGTACGCGTCCGGGGTGAAGAACAGCGGCAACTCGCCGGTCAGCGCGGTCCGTTCGAAGAGGGCGCGGATGTCGTCCACGGGTGCCCACGGGTACTCGGCGCCCAGCGCGTCCACCTCGTCGTCGAGCAGTCGCAGCACCGACTCCCGGTCGATGACGCGGTGCCGCAGCCACTGCCAGATCTGCACCCGGGCGATCTCGGCGGTCGCCGCGTCCTCCATCAGGCCGTACAGCGCGACGGCACCCTGTCCGCGCAGCCAGGCGGCGAAGTAGCGCAGCGTGACGGCGATGTTGGTGCGGACGCCCTCGGCGGTCGGCGGTCCGCTGATCCGGCGCACCGACAGCAGGTCCGCCGGAGTGACCTCCACGTCGTCCCGGGTGCGGTCGAGCTGGTGGGGGCGTTCGCCGAGGACACCGTCGAAGACCTCCCGGCAGACGGGGATCAGCCCGGGGTGGGCGACCCAGGAGCCGTCGAAGCCGTCCTCCGCCTCGCGTTCCTTGTCGAGGCGGACCTTCGCGAGGGCGGCCTCGTGCGCGGCCGGTTCCTTGCCGGGGATCTGGGCGGACATGCCGCCGATCGCATGGGCGCCACGCCGGTGGCAGGTGCGCACGAGCAGCTCGGTGTAGGCCCGCATGAAGGGCGCGGTCATGGTGACCTTGGCCCGGTCCGGCAGCAGGAAGTCGGTACGGTGGCCGAAGGTCTTGATCAGGCTGAACAGGTAGTCCCAGCGGCCCGCGTTCAGCCCCGCGCTGTGCTCGCGCAGTTCGTGGAGGATCTCCTCCATCTCGAAGGCGGCGGTGATCGTCTCGATGAGAACGGTGGCGCGGACGGTGCCCCGGGGGATGCCGAGCAACTCCTGGGCGGTGACGAAGATGTCGTTCCAGAGGCGGGCCTCGTAGCGGTTCTCAAGCTTGGGCAGGTAGAAGTACGGGCCGTGGCCGGCGTCGATCTGCCGCTGGGCGCAGTGGAAGAAGTACAGCCCGAAGTCCACGAGCGCGGCGGGCACCGGCCGGCCGTCGAACTCCAGGTGCTCCTCGTCGAGGTGCCAGCCACGGGGGCGGACGACGATGGTGGCGAGCTGCTCGCGGCCCTTGAGGCGGTACTCCTTGCCCTCGGGCGTGGTGAAGTCGATCCGGCGCTCGATGGCGTCGAGCAGATTGAGCTGGCCGCCGACGATGTTGTCCCACGTGGGCGAGGTGGCGTCCTCGAAGTCCGCCAGCCAGACCTTGGCACCCGAGTTCAGGGCATTGACGGTCATACGGCGCTCGGGCGGGCCGGTGATCTCCACCCGCCGGTCGGTCAGACCGGGCGCGGGCGGTGCGACGCGCCAGGACCGGTCCGCGCGGACGGTGGAGGTGACCAGCGGGAACTCGAGCGGGGAGCCGCTCGCCAGGCGCAGGGCCTGCCGGCGGCGCTCCTTCAGCAGCGACTGCCGGCGCTCGCCGAAGGCCGCGGCCAGGTGGCCGACGAAGTCGAGGGCGGCGGGCGTGAGGATCTCGTCGTGCCGGTCGCCCGGAGCCGCGAGGACGCGGACGTGGTGGGTCAGTGCGCTGGTGGACATGGGTGCTCCTGAGGGAGGGAGGAGAGCGGGGGCCGTACCGGGACGGTGGTACGACCCCCGCTCGGCCGGGGCGGACCGGGCGGCGTCCTCGGGGACGGCCTAGTGGAACTGCTCCTCCTCCGTGGAACCGGAGAGCGCGGTCGTGGAGGAGGTGGGGTTGACGGCGGTGGAGACCAGGTCGAAGTAGCCGGTGCCGACCTCGCGCTGGTGCTTGACGGCGGTGAAGCCCTGCGCCTGCGCGGCGAACTCCCGCTCCTGGAGGTCGACATAGGCGGTCATGCCGTGCTCGGCGTAGCCGCGGGCGAGGTCGAACATGCCGTGGTTGAGGGAGTGGAAGCCGGCCAGGGTGATGAACTGGAACTTGTAGCCCATGGCGCCCAGTTCGCGCTGGAACTTGGCGATCTGGTCGTCGTCCAGCGCGGCCTTCCAGTTGAAGGACGGCGAGCAGTTGTACGCCAGCATCTTGTCCGGGTACTGGGCGTGGATCGCCTCGGCGAACTCACGGGCCTGCGCGAGGTCCGGGGTGCCGGTCTCGACCCAGATGAGGTCGGCGTAGGGGGCGTAGGCCAGGCCGCGGGCAATGACCGACGCCATGCCGTTGCGGACCCGGTAGAAGCCCTCCGCCGTGCGCTCACCGGTCACGAACTCGGCGTCACGCTCGTCGACATCGCTGGTGATCAGGTTCGCGGCGAGCGCGTCGGTGCGGGCGATGATCACCGTGGGCGTGTCGGAGAGGTCGGCGGCGAGCCGGGCCGCGTTCAGGGTGCGGACGTGCTGGGAGGTCGGCACCAGGACCTTGCCGCCGAGGTGACCGCACTTCTTCTCCGAGGCGAGCTGGTCCTCGTAGTGGATGCCGGCCGCGCCCGCCGCGATCATGCCCTTGGTCAGCTCGAAGGCGTTCAGCGGGCCGCCGAACCCGGCCTCCGCGTCGGCGACGATCGGGGCGAGCCAGTCGGTGGTGTCGCCGGCGCCCTCGGCGGTGGCGATCTGGTCGGCGCGCAGCAGCGCGTTGTTGATCCGGCGCACCACCTGGGGCACGGAGTTGGCCGGGTACAGGCTCTGGTCGGGGTAGGTGTGGCCGGCCTGGTTGGCGTCGGCCGCGACCTGCCAGCCGGAGAGGTAGATGGCCTGGAGCCCGGCCTTGACCTGCTGCACGGCCTGGCCGCCGGTGAGCGCGCCCAGGGCGTGGACGTAGTCGAGCTCGTGCAGCTGGCGCCACAGCCGCTCGGCGCCGCGCCGGGCCAGGGTCTGCTCCTCACGGACACTGCCGGAGAGCCGCACCACGTCCTCGGCGGTGTAGGTGCGCTCGATGCCCTGCCACCGGGGATCGGTGGCCCAGCGCCGCGCGAGTTCCTCGGCTGCCTGCGTCCTCGCCTCTGCCATGACTGTCACCGTCTCCTCGGTATGTAAAGGGGTGCCAATCCCCACCTCGTCGCTGTGAGGGGTGGCACTGTGTGTCTCTTACTGGAGTGCGGCCCGCCCGCCTGCCGTAGGGCGGAGCTGAGCAATGCTTGCCCGGAAGCGCTGCCTGCTGCCGGGGTATCCGACGTCAGGGCATGAATCGTGCCCGGTGCAGGGCCTGCGCTGCCGGAGGTCCGGCGGGCCGCACTCAGACTCTCGCAGTGGCACTCAGTGCCATCAAGGGTGGACGTCTGCCAACTTCTGCGAATCTTCACGGCTGCATTTGCCAAGTTTGCGAAGGGTCGCGGCGGCTCTGCGTCGCGTACGCTGACGGACGTCTCAGGGGAGGTTGGAGCAGGGTGAGCAAGATCTACGCGGGCCCGCGGCTGCGGCGGCTGCGCGAGGAGCGCCGGATGAGCCAGGCGGAGCTGGCCCGTGTGCTGGCGATCTCGCCCAGCTATCTGAACCAGATGGAGCACGACTCCCGGCCGCTCACCGTCCCGGTCCTGCTGAAGCTGACCGAGGCCTTCGGCGTCGACCCGGGCTTCTTCTCCGAGCGCGACACGAGCCGGCTGATGGCGGATCTGCGCGAGACGCTGTCGGGCGAGATCGCCGAGGCCCGGGTGTCCCCGAACGACCTCGCCGAACTGGCCTCCCGGATGCCGGAGGTCGCCCAGGTCCTGCTCGACCTCGGCCGCCGCAACCAGCGGTTGTCCGAGCGGCTCGTCGGAGCCGCCGACGGCCAGGGCGTGGCGTCCTCACCCCACGAGGAGATCCGGGACTTCTTCTACCGCCGCCAGAACTACCTGCACGAGACCGACCTCGCGGCCGAACAACTCGCCGGGGAGATCAGCATCCGGCCCGGCGAGGTCGTCCGCGCCCTCACCGCCCGACTCGCCGACAGCCACGGCGTCCGCCTCGCCGCCACCACCGGCGACCGGCTGCACCACTACGACGAAGCGGCCCGCACCCTCCATCTGTCGGCCCGACTCCGCCCGGGACAGCGGGCGTTCCGGATGGCCATCCAACTCGCCCTGCTCGAATACGGCGACGAACTCGACCGCCAGGCCGCCGACGACTTCCCCGCCGATTCCCCCACCCACGCCCTGGCCCGGATCGGCATCGCCAACTACTTCGCCGCCGCCCTGATCCTCCCGTACACCGCCTTCCACACGGCGGCCGAGGAGTTCCGCTACGACATCGAACGCCTCACCGACCGCTACGGCCTCGGCTACGAGACGGTCTGCCACCGGCTGAGCACTCTGCAACGCCCCCGGCTGCGCGGTGTGCCCTTCTCGTTCGTCCGCGTCGACCGGGCCGGCAACATGTCCAAGCGGCAGTCCGCGACCGGGTTCCACTTCTCCCGGGCCGGGGGCACCTGCCCGCTGTGGAACGTCTACGAGGCGTTCGCCGCCCCCGGCCGCATCCACGTCCAGATCGCCGAAATGCCCGACGGGCAGCGGTACTTGTGGACCGCCCGGGCGGTCACCCGGCACCGCGGCGGCTGGGGCGAACCCGGCAAGACCTTCGCCATCGGCCTCGGCTGCGAGATCCGCCACGCCCACCGGGTCGTCTATTCCGACGGCCTCGACCTCGCCAACGCCTCGGCCGCCACCCCCATCGGCATGGGCTGCCGCGTCTGCGAACGCCTCGAATGCCCCCAACGCGCGGTGCCACCCCTCGGCCGCGCACTGCGGATCGACCAGAACAGCAGCACGTTCGTGCCCTATCCGGTGGCGGACCCGACGAGGTGACGCTCGCCGTCGGTAACGTGACCGCCGTGATGGTGGGCACAGAAGAAACCCGGCTGGTCGTCCTGCGCGGCAACAGCGCCTCGGGCAAGTCGTCCGTCGCGGCCGCGCTCCGCGAGAGGTTCGGCCGCGGCCTGGCCCTGGTCGGCCAGGACAACCTCCGCCGCATCGTCCTGCGCGAGCGCGACCGGCCCGGTGCCGCGAACATCGGCCTCATCGACCTGACGGCCCGCTACGCCCTGGACGCCGGATTCCACGTCGTCGTCGAAGGCATCCTCTACGCCGACCGCTACGGCTACATGCTGGCCCGGCTGCGCGCCGAGCACCGCGGCCCGACCCACGGCTACTACCTGGACGTACCGTTCGCCGAGACCCTGGCCCGGCACGCCGGCAAACCGATCGCCGACGAGGTCGGCGAGGCACAGTTGCGCGACTGGCACCGGCCGCTCGATCTGCTGCCCGGCGGGATCGAGAGCGTCATCGGCGCCGACAGCGCCCTGCACGAGACCGTCGACCGCATCATGCTCGAGACCGGCCTGGACCGGCTGCCCGCGCTGGATCGCTGAGCGGCGTGGCCTGGGCCGCCCCCGGGCGGATCGAGGTGAACGCCGTGGCGAGGTGGTCGAGCAGGGGCGCCGCGCAGGGGTGCGGATCGTGGCGAGGGGTGATCGTGTAGAGGCCCCGGGCCGGAGGGTCGACCAGACCGACCGTGGTGACGTCGGTTCGCAGGGCGCGTGTCAGCACGCCGGGTATGAGCGCGATGGCGTGACCGGTCGCGACCAGGGCCAGCTTGCCGGGCAGATCGGCCGCGACGAGGTCGATACGGGCGCCGACCCCGGCGCGCTCGGCGTGCTGGAGCAGGAGCGCCGCCGAGCCGTCGTTGTCCTCGGCCCAGATCTGGTCGGCCAGGGCGTGGATGTGCACCGGGCCGCGCCCGGCCCGCGGATGGTCGACGGGCAGCGCGACGACCATCTCGTCCAGCCCGAGGAAACGCCGCTCGACCCGCTGGTCATGGGGCAGCCCCGGCGGCGCGTCGGTGACGACGGCGATGTCGAGAGCACCGTCGAGCACGCGCTGATGCAGTTCCGGGCTCAGGGCGGGGAGCAGGCTCCACCGCACGGATCCGGCCTGCCGCAACAACGTCCGGACGGCTTCGGGCACGATCCCGGTGGCCAGAGAAGGCGTCGCACCCACGGCCAGCGTCCGGCCGGACGCCCCGTCATGAGTGTCCCGCGCGGCGCGCACGGCCCGGTCGGCCTCGGTCAGCGTGGTCAGCGCGTGGCGCCGGAACACCTCCCCGGCGGGCGTCGGACGGACACCGCGCGCATGACGTTCCATCAGCGGTACACCGAGCTGCCGCTCCAGTCCGGCGATCTGCCGGGACACGGCCGACTGCGTGTGATGGAGTTCGGCGGCCGCCGCCGACAGCGAACCCAGGCGGCACACGGTCACGAAGGTTCGCCACACCGTCAGCTCCATGCCGTCAGTATGCCCAGGAGGTATGCGAGTTCCGCATGGCGGGGCTGCGAGATCTGCGCTTGTCGCAGCCGACACGGTGCACGAATCTGGCGCGCATGACCACACCACACACGATCGCCGTCCTCGGCCTGGGGCGCATGGGCGACGCGATGGCCACCCGCCTGTCGGCCCAGGGCCGGCACGTCGTCGGCTGGACCCGCTCAGGGCGCACGGCAGGCACCGTCGAGACGACCGCAGATCCGAACGAGGCCGTGGCCAGGGCCGATCTCGTGCTCCTGGCGCTGTTCGACGGCTCGGCCTGCCGCCAGGTCCTCGACGAGGTCCATGACGCGCTGTGCCCGGACGCGATCGTGCTCAACACCAGCACCGTCGCCCCCACCGAAGCGTCGGACCTGGCCCGGCGACTCGGCCCCGCCTACGTCCACACGCCCGTGCTCGGATCCGTGCGGGCGGCCGCCGCGGGCGCCTTGCACCTGCTCGCTGCCGGTGATCACGACGCGGTCGGCCGCGCCCGGCCGGTGCTGGACTCGCTGGGCACCGTGCGCCGCGTGGACGACGCCTCCACCGCCGCCGCCCTCAAGCTGATCACCAACAGCGGTCTCGCCGGGGCGGTCCTCGCGCTGCGCGACTCGCTGCGGCAGGCCGACGCCCTCGGTCTGCCCCGCGCCCGGGTGCTGGACGTCCTCGAACTCGGCCGGCTCGGCGGACTCGTGACCGCCAAGAAAGCCTTCCTCGCCGGTGAATCGGCCGTCGGCGCCGCCGAGTTCACGATCGGCGCGCTGGCCAAGGACATGGCCCTGCTGGCCGCCGCGTCGAAGACCCCGCTGGGCGGCGCAGCCGGCCTGGCCGACACCCCCGCCGACCCCGAGGCCGACATCGCCGTCGCCGCCGTTGCTCCCGCCGTGGCGGACACCGTGCTCGAACCACTGCGCGCCTACATACGCGGACACGCCACCGGCGACCCCGCCCACTTCCGTGAGGCGTTCCTGCCCACCGCGCACATCGAGGGAATCCGCGACCGGGCGTTCGTCTCCTGGCGCCTGGACGAGTACTGCGCTCTCTTCCCGGGCCGCCCGGCCCCGGACGAACCGGCCCGCTCCCGCCGTATCGACGCCGTCGACGTCCACGGCACGGTCGCGACCGCCACCATGACGCTGCGGCACGGCGCCGACCTCTTCACCGACATCTTCCTGCTGGTCCGTGCCGACGAGGGCTGGCGCATCGCCAACAAGGCCTATCACCGACACTCGTGAGGATCCTTCGCGGCAGCGGACCTCACGAAAGCAGAGACGATGACCACGCAGACGCACCACGTCGACCACGAACTCATCGAGGCGGCGGCGCACATCGCCCGCACGCGCTGCCGGGGCGACCAGCACACCATGGCGGCCGCTGCCCGTGCCCAGGACGGGCGGATCGTCACGGCGGTGAACGTCTACCACTTCACCGGAGGCCCCTGCGCCGAACTCACCCTCATCGGCGTGGCGGCCACGCAGGGCATCCACGACCTGGACACCATCGTCGCCGTGGGAGACCGGGACCGGGGCGTCGTCCCGCCGTGCGGCCGGTGCCGTCAGGTCCTTCTCGACTACTTTCCCGCCATCGGGGTCATTGTCGGCGAGGGCGACCGCGCCCGAACCGTCCGCATCACCGACCTGCTCCCCGAGAGCTATGTCTGGGCCGACCACCAGATCGACGCCGAGTAGATCGCCCCTCGGCGGGAGTCGACGCGGGTCTCACCACCCGGGCCTCGTGGTCCATGGAGGCCCGGTTCCGGGCCTGAACGGAAGCGGAGAACGTGGTGACCCATCCCGCTAGGGGGCTGCACGGCCAAGCCGTGGAGGAGCTGGGCCGGCGCATCATCCGCGGCGACTCCCCCCGGGCTCCGTGGTCGACCCGGTCAGGTTCGAGACGGAACTCGGCGTCAGCAAGACCGTGGTCCGCGAGGCGATGCGGGTGCTGGCGTCCAAGGGCCTGTCGCCCGGCGGACCTCCGGCTCCGCCTCCTACGACGACACCAAGCTGTGGGTCACCGCCCTCGCGCTCGCTGTCGCGTCCCGCTGGGAAGGAACGTCCAGCCACGCGGTCGACCCCGGGTGGGTCCCCACCCGGATGGGCGGTCGCGGCGCCCCGGACGACCTGACCGCCGGGCATCAGACCCAGGTGTGGCTCGCCACGCACTCCGACACGACCCCGAGCACCGGCGGCTACTGGTACCACCAGCGGGTATAGACACCCCACCCCGCCGCGCGGGACGAAGCGTTCCAGGCCCGCCTCATCGAGACCCTGGAGCGCCTCACAGGCGTCCCGCTCGGCTGACCACGCCCCTCATGGCCCGCCGCCGTCCGCCGGGCCCCCGGCGACGACCCCCGGCCGCCGTTCCCCCACCCGCGTCGCCTGCTCGAAGGCGTGCCCCGCCCTCAGCACGGCGGCGTCGCCCCGGTGCGGCCCCACCACCTGGAGCCCGACCGGCAGCCCGGAAGGGGTGAAACCGGCCGGGACCGACAGGGCCGGGCAGCCGGTCATCGTGATCAGGTAGGCCGAGCGCATCCAGTCCAGATAGGTCTCCATCGCCGTGCCGTCCACGGAGGCGGGGTAGGACAGCTCGACGTCGAAGGGCGCGACCTGGCTGACCGGCAGCAGCAGGACGTCGTACGACGCGAAGAACTCACGCACCCGGTGGAAGAGCGCGGCCCGCAGCAGCTCGGCGCGGCCCAGGTCCGGGCCCGTCAGCTTGCGGCCCTCCTCGATGTTCCACACCACGTCCGGGGCCATGCGGTGCCGGTGCTCGCCCAGCAGGGGCCCGTAGGCGAGCTCCATCTGCCAGGCGCGCTGGACGAGAAAGGCCTCGTCGGCACCGGACAGGTCGGGGCAGGCATCCTCGACCTCGCAGCCCAGCGCGCCGAACACCTCCACCGCGCCCCGCACCACGTCCCGCACCTCCGGGTCGACGGGCACGCTCCCGCCGAGGTCGGGCGACCAGGCGACCCGCAGGCCACGGATGTCGCCGTCGAGCGGGCCCGCGAAGGCGGAACCCGGTGTGTCGAGGGCGAGTGGGCTGCGCGGGTCCGGTCCGGCGAGGACGGACAGCATCAGCGCGACGTCCCGCACCGTGCGCGCCATGGGGCCCTTCACCGACAGCTGCCCCCAGGGCGCCTTGTCGGGCCAGGACGGGACCCGGCCGGGGGAGGGCCGCAGCCCGACCACGTTGTTGAAGGACGCGGGGTTGCGCAGGGAGCCCCCGGTGTCGCTGCCGTCGGCGAGCGGCTGCATGCCGCAGGCCAGGGCGGCCCCGGCGCCGCCGCTGCTGCCGCCCGCGCTGCGCGAGAGGTCGTAGGGGTTGCGGGTCGCGCCGAAGACCGGGTTGACGGTGTGGGAACCCATGCCGAGTTCGGGCACATTGGTCTTGCCGAGTGTGATGGCCCCGGCACCCTTGAGGCGTTCGACGACCAGATGGTCCCGGGTGGGGACGTGGTCGGCGAAGACGGGTGAGCCGTACGTCGTGCGGATGCCCGCCGTGTCGTGGAGGTCCTTGTGCGCGACGGGCAGCCCGTGCAGAGGTCCGACCTCCGCCCCCGAGGCGAGCCGCTCGTCCGCCTCCGCCGCCTCCTCCAGCGCCCGGTCGGCGACGAGCGTGACGATCGCGTTCACCGACGGATTGACCCGGTCGACGCGTTCGAGGTGGGCGGTGACGACCTCACGCGCGGACACCTCGCGGCGGCGCAGGGCGTCGGCGAGGTCGGTCGCGGTGGTGAAGCACAGGTCGGCGGGGTTCACAGTCCTCCCAGGGTTTGCTTGATCTGGACCGCGGCGAGCACCCCGAACAGCACGAAGGAGCTCGACAGCAGCACGTTGGAGACGGTCTTGTTGCGGTACGGCTGGCGCAGGCCGCGCTTGTTGAGCAGTACCAGCAGCGCCCCGGACAGCAGCGGCAGGACGAGGGAGCCCACGGCCGCGTAGGCGAGCACCAGCGGGACCGGCTTGCCCACGAAGGTCACCGCCACGGACGTGACCGCGCAGTACAGGACGAACAGGCGGAACGGACGGCTACGCTGGCCCATGTGCCGCTCGGCCTCGGTGTCCGGCATCCCGCGCAGGGTGCGCAGCGAATCGGCCAGCAGATAGCACAGGGCGTTGAAGCCGCCGACCAGGGCGCTCAGGGTCACGAGGAAGAAGGTGCCCAGGAACAGCACCCGTGCCACCGACCCGAGGTCCGCGCCGAGCGGTTCGGCCAGCGCGGCCAGCCCGTCGTTGCCGGTGATCGTCCGGCCGCTGCCGTACAGCAGTCCGGTCCCCACGATCGAGGTGCACACCACGAACAGGAACGTGACCCCGTAACTCACCGCCGTGTCCGCCCGCATGACGGGCAGCCAGCTCCGGTGCTGCCAGCCCTTCTCCCGCAGCCAGTAGCTGTACGAGGCGACCCCGGCCGTGCCGCCCACCCCGCCGACCAGGGCCAGCACGGTGACCACATCGCCCTCCGGCAGCCGCGGCCGCAGCGAGGACATCAGGGCGGACGGGTCGTCCAGGGTGACGAGCGTGACCACGGCCAGGACGACCATGCCGACGAACTTGGCCAGCATGAACCCGCTCATCACCCGTTCGAACAGCGCGTACCGGCCCACGTACACGAGCCCGGCCGACGCCAGCGCGATCACCACGGCCAGTGGCCTCAGCGGCAGCGCGGGGAACAGTGTCGTCAGCGCGAGCGAGGCCACCGAACTCAGGGCCGCCCCGTACAGCAGCCCGATGACCAGCACGAACGCGAAGAAGGCGGACGGCAGCCAGCGGGCGGCGGCGCGCAGGCTCGCGATCACGGTCAGACCGCTCCCCAGATACAGGCGCCCCACCGCCTCGGTCAGCGCGTACTTGAGGACGACACCCACCAGGATCGCCCACAGCAGGGCCATGCCGTAGCCCGCCGCGCCCGCCAGCGAGGTCACCATGTCGCCCGCGCCCACACTGGTGGCGGCGAGGACGAGACCCGGACCGAGGACGGCCAGCCGCCCGCGCCGGGAGACGGGGGCGAGCGGGGGCGCGGTCGCCTCGTGGTGAGGGGGACTTCCAGGAGTCGCGGTCACGTCGGCCACCTCCGTATGCGATCCGGGCTTCCCGGCAGAGTGGGGCAGGCTGACGGAAGGGAACAACGATCCCTGTGAAATCGACGGAATCGGCCATACGCTCAGGCCGATGGACGCACCGCACCCCGGATTCGTGGCCGATTCGCTGGACCGGCGCATCATCAGCGCGCTGCAGATCGACGGCCGTGCCTCCTGGCACCGCATCGCGACGGCCCTCGGCGAACCGGAACGCACCGTCGTCCGCCGGGGCACCCGCCTGCTGGACTCCGGGCTCGTACGGATCGGCGCCATGGTGGTGCGCGGCCGCAGCACTGTGATCGGCGTGCGCTGCGCACCCGGCCAGGCCCGCGTCGTCGCCACCGCGCTGGCACGCCGACCCGACTGCGTCTTCGCCCATGTCCTGACCGGGACCTGGGACTGTGTCGCGGAGGTGCAGTGCCCCCGCGACCGGCTCGCGGGACTTGTGACGGACGAGCTTCCGGGCCTGCCGGGGGTCGTCCGGACCCTGACGCTGCCGGTGCTGCGCCATGCGCGGACGATCCGCGAGTGGCACGCCGGCCTGCTCACCGAGACCGAGATCGCCGCACTGGCCGAGGGCACGCCCGCGAGCACCCCCGCCGCGTCGGCGGACCTCATGCCCGCCCACGACGGCACCGAACTCACCCGCTCCGACCGTCTGTTGGTGAACACCCTGGCCGAGGACGGGCGGTGCACCTACGACGAACTGGCGCGGGTCTCCGGGGTGTCCGAGGCCACGGCCCGACGCCGGCTGGGCGCCCTGCGCCGCCAGGGGCGCGTCCGCGTCCGGGCCGTGATCGAACCGGTGCTGCTCGGGCTGCCGGTGGAGGCCGTGCTGTGGGTACGGGCCGTCCCGGCGGGGGTCGAGAGGGTCGCGGCGGCGCTCGCCGAGTCCCCGCACGTCCGGTACGTCAGCTTCGTCACCGGCGAACGCCAACTGCTCGCCCTCACCGCCTTCCCGGACGAGGCGGCCCTCCACGACTTCGTGACGCGCTCCCCATGGCTGGACCAGGCGGCGTCCGTGGATGTGTCGATGGTCCTCGGATCCCTGAAGCGGGGCGGGATGCTCGCACCGTGGCTCACAGCATCACATGCTTGACCTGCGTGTAGTCGAGCAGACCGGTGAGCGACAGGTCGCTGCCGTACCCGGAGTGGCGTACACCGCCGTGGGGCATCTCCGACACCGTCGTGCCATGGGTGTTGACCCAGACGATGCCGGTCCGCAGCGCGCGGCTCGCCCGCATGGCCCGATCGTGGTCGCGGGTCCAGACACTCGCCGCGAGCCCCTGGGGCACGCCGTTGGCCAGGCGGAAGGCCTCGGACTCGTCGGCGAAGGGCTGGACGGTGACGACCGGGCCGAACACCTCGCCCCGTACGATCTCGTCCTCCTGCCGTGCCCCGGCGACCACCGTGGCCTGATGGAAGTACCCGGGGCGGGACAGAGCCGTGCCGCCGGTGACGATCTCGGCGTGGGCCGGAAGATGGTCCAACAGACCGCGTACATGGGTGAGTTGAGCGGCATTGGCGAGCGGGCCGAACGCCGCCTGTTCGTCATCCGGCGCTCCGGGCCGTCGGTCGGCCGCCCGGTCGGCGAAGCGGGCCAGGAAGCCGTCGTGGATCCGACGGTCGACCAGGATCCTGGTCGCGGCCGTGCAGTCCTGCCCCGCGTTGTAGAAGGACAGCGACGACAACTGCTCCACCGCGTCGTCGAGATCGGCGTCCGCGTGGATCAGCACCGGCGCGTTGCCGCCGAGTTCCAGGTGCAGCCGCTTGAGGTCGCCGGCCGCCGCCGCGGCGATCTCCTGCCCCGCCCGCACACTGCCCGTGACGGCCACCAGCCTGACGTCGGGATGGCCGACGAGGGACCGCCCGGTGTCGCGGTCGCCGCACACGACGTTGAGCACCCCTGACGGCAGATGCTCGGCGCCCAGCCGGGCCAGGAGCACCGCTGAGGACGGCGTGGTGTCGGACGGCTTCAGGACGACCGTGTTGCCGGCGGCCAGCGCCGGGGCGATCTTCCACACGGCCATCATCAGCGGATAGTTCCACGGGGTGATCTGGGCACAGACGCCGACCGGCTCGCGCCGCAGCACGGAGGTACGGCCTGGCGTGTACTCGGCGGCCGCGGCGCCCGGCAGATTGCGGGCGGCTCCCGCGAAGTACCGCAACACATCCACGATCGCGGGCAGTTCGTCACCCAGGAACAAGGCGCGCGGCTTTCCCGTGTCGGCCACCTCGGCGTCCGCCACCGCACCGGCCTCCCGCTCCAGCGCGTCGGCGATCCGCAGCAGCGCTGCCTGCCGCTGCGCCGGAGTCGTCACCGACCAGCCGGGGAAGGCCTCTTCGGCCGCCCGGCAGGCCGCGTCCACGTCCTCGGGGCCGGAGAGCGGGGCCGTGCCGTGCGCGAGTCCGGTGGCCGGGTCGATCAGGCGCAGGGTGGCGCCGGAGACGGCCGGTATCTCCTTGCCGCCGATGTGGTTGAGGACGATCGTGAAGCGGTCGTTGTCAGCCACGGCGCAGTGCCTCCTCGGCGGCGGCGCGGCCGGTGCGGACGGCGCCCTCCATGTATCCGGCGACCCACTGGTCGGAGCCGCAGACGTAGAACGGCGGTTCATGGGTGCCGTGCAGCGGGCCGACCGCCATGACCTCGCCCGGCGGCCACTGGGTGACATAGCCCTGGGTCCACGGGTCGGTGCCCCACAGCCGCAGATGGCACGCGCTCGGGCGGAGCGCCTCGTCGCCGAACATGCCCGCCATCTCGGCGAGCAGCTCGGGGGTGCGCAGGTGCGGCGGGGTGCCGAGCAGGACGCCGTAGCGCTCGGGCGGGATCAGAGCCGACAGGACGCCCTCGTTCTGCGGCCAGGTGCTGCCCAGGACGCCCTCGGCCTCGGACAGGCCGTTCAGATCGGCCTCCCGCCAGAAGGGACGGTCGTAGACAGCGGCGAACTTCGCCGCCGTCGCGTGGCGTTGGCGGTGCAGTGAGGCGAGCCGGGCCTCGCTCACCCCGCTGATCGCGACGGACCGCAGCGGGCCCACCGGGAGGGCGCTCACCACGGCCGTCGCGGTGAGGACCTCGCCGGTGACCAGGCGTACGGCGCAACGGTCGGGGCGGACGTCCAGGGCGGCGACGGGGGAGCCGAGCCGGATACGCGGACCGAGTTCGCGACCCATGACCTCCGCGAGCGTGGCCGAGCCGTCGGCCAGGCGCAGCCCCTCCCAGTCCTCGTAGTCGTAGTCGCCCGTGCCCGACCCGGGGACCGCCGCGCTCTTGCGCAGCGCCGCCAGCAGGGAGACCCGCTCGTAGGAGCCGCCGGCCAGGGCGAGTTGGCCGATGTCCCACAGACGTACCACGGCGGGTGTGGCCTGCCGGGAGCGCAGCCAGTCGGCCACCGACAGCCGGTCCAGGGCGGTCGCCTCCGGATGCGACCACGGGTCGTCCGGGTCGACGGTGGCGGAGAGAGCCGTGAACTCGGCGCCCATGCGCTCGTGCAGGGCCGGGTCGCCGGGGCCGAACCAGTGCGGCGGGTCGCCCGCCGAGCTGCCCTCCGGGGTGGCCCGGGTCATGCGGCCGGGTTCGGCGACATAGCTGGGGACCAGCCTCAGCCCGAGTTCCTCGGCGAGCCGGAGATAGGCGGTGTGCCCGCGGCCGACGACCTCACCGCCCAGCTGGACGGTACGGCCGTCGGACGTACGGGTCTGCTCCACCCGGCCGCCGACCCGGTCGCGGGCCTCCAGGACGAGCACGTCGGTGCCGGCGGCGGCCAGGTCCCGGGCGGCGGCGAGCCCGGCGAGTCCGGCCCCGAGCACGATCACGTCGTGATGCATGGGTTCGCTTTCTTCAGAGATGTCGGGGCGTTCAGGCCAGCACCAGACAGTGCTCCGGCCGCCAGCCGAACTCCACCGTCTCGCCGCCGCACCAGCGGTCCTCCATGCGCGCCCGGTCCGTGTTCTGCTCCAGCACCGACAGCGTGACGCCCGGGGCGAGTTCGATCAGATAGGTCGTGGTCGGGCCGCTGTAGACGGTCTCGCGGATGACACCGCTCAGCATCGACATACCGGCCTCGAAGTCCGAGAGCCAGATCTTCTCGGGGCGCACGGACACGCTCACGGCGGTGCCGTCCGCGATCTCGGAACGGGAGCCGACGGGCAGCGCCGGGCCCTTCTCCAGCGTCACCTCACCGCCCCGGTAGGTGCCGGTCATCAGGTTGGAGGTGCCCATGAAGGAGGCGACGAAGCTGGTGGCGGGATGCTCGTAGATGTCCTCGGGGGTGCCGCACTGCTCGATGCGGCCCCCGTTCATCACGGCGATCCGGTCGGACATGGTCAGCGCCTCGTCCTGGTCGTGGGTGACGAAGACGAAGGTGATGCCGACCTCGCGCTGGATCTGCTTCAGCTCCACCTGCATCTGCCGGCGCAGCTTCAGATCGAGGGCGGCCAACGGCTCGTCGAGGAGCAGGACGGCCGGACGGTTGACCAGCGCGCGGGCCAGCGCGACACGCTGCCGCTGACCGCCGGAGAGCGTCCCGGGCTTGCGGTCGGCCAGCCCGGCGAGCTGGATCAGCTCCAGCATCTCCCCGACCCGCCGCCGGATCTCCGCCCGGTCGACGCCCTTGCGCTTGAGGCCGAAGCCCACGTTGTCGGCGATGCTCAGATGGTCGAAGAGGGCGTAGCTCTGGAAGACCGTGTTGACGTTGCGCTTGTTCGGCGGCAGCGCCGTCACGTCCTCGCCGCCGAGCAGCACCGCTCCCTCGGTGGGATCGCTGAACCCGCCGATCATGCGCAGCGTGGTCGTCTTGCCGCAGCCGGACGGGCCCAGCAGGGAGAAGAAGGCGCCGGTCTCGATGTCGAGATCGAGCTGGTGGACGGCGTAGGAGTCGGCGAACTGCTTGGAGACGCCGTCGAGCCGGACGGCGGGGGTCGCGTCCATGGGTCACTTCCCGGAGAAGAGGTCGAGGCCGCCGCGGCGGCCGAAGAGGCGCGGGATGAACAAGGCCAGGGCGATCAGGGCGATGGATCCCGCGAGCATCAGGGTGCCGACCGCGTTGATGGTGGGCTGCACCCCGAAACGGATCGCCGAGTAGATCCGCACCGACAGCGGCTGCGGGTCGACGCCGGTGGTGAAGTAGGCGAGCACGAAGTCGTCGAAGACCAGCGCGAAGATCAGCACGGCACTCGCCAGCACCGCGGGCAGGAGCGCCGGAAGCGTCACCAGCCGGACCGCCTGCCACCGTGTGGCGCCGAGGTCCATCGCGGCCTCCTCCACCTCCGGGTTGAGCGCGGCGACCCGTGAGCGCAGGACGACCGTGACGTAGGAGATGGAGAAGGTGATCTCGGCGAGCATCACCGTGCCCGTGGACAGCGGCACACCCAGGCCCTTGAAGAGCAGCATCGACGCCACGCCCGTGACGATCTCCGGCGTGATCAGCGGCACCAGCATGACCAGGCCGGCCAGCGAGCCCAGCCGGGTGCGGCACCGGACCAGGCCGAGCGCGAGCGCCACCCCGAGGAGCAGCGAACCGGCCATCGCCACCAGGGAGATCCGCAGGCTGGTGCCCAGGGAGGCGAGGAGGACCTCGTCGTGGGCGAAGGCGCGGTACCAGCGCAGGCTGAAACCGTCGAACACCGTCAGCGACTTCTGGGAGTTGAAGGAGAACAGCGCCACCACGGCGATGGGCAGATAGAGCAGCGCGAAGAACAGACCGGTGACCGCGATGAGGACGCGGGGCCTGCGGTGGGCCCGGCCGCGCCGTGCGGGGGTCCGGGCGGCCGGACGGGCCGGGGCGGTGGGGGAGGGGAGCCGGAGCAGGGTCATCGGCGGGCCTCCGCCTCGTCCTTGCGGGTCCGCCGCAGATAGCCGAGCATCCCGATCAGCAGGACCAGCATCAGCAGCATGGTGAGGGCGGAGCCGAGCGGCCAGTTCTGGCCCTGGAAGAACTTGTCCTGGATGAGGTTGCCGATCATGATCTGGTCCGGGCCTCCCATGAGCTGTGCGCTGACGAAGTCACCCATCGCGGGCAGGAAGACCAGGACGAGCCCGGCCGCCGCGCCCTGCCGGGTGGCGGGCAGGGTGACGAAGAAGAAGGTGCGGACCGGGCCGCCGTACAGATCGCGGCCGGCCTCGATGAGGGAGACGTCGAGGCGTTCCAGCGCCGCGTACAGCGGGATGATCATGAAGACGACGAAGCCGTACACGAGCCCCGCGACCACGCCGAAGCCGCTGTGGAGGATCTTCGTGCCGGCGTCGGCGATACCCACCGCGCGCAGCGTGCGCAGCACGGGCCCGTCGTCGGAGAGGACCACCGACCAGCCGTACATCCGCACCAGGTAGTTGGCGAAGAACGGCACCACGATCGCGGCGATCAGCGCGTGCTTGTACCGCCCGCCGTGCAGGGCGATGGTGTACGCCACCGGATAGGCGATCAGCAGACAGACCACGCAGGTCAGCAGCGCGTAGCCGAGGGAGCGGGCCAGGACCTCGGTGTAGGCGGGGTCCGCGAGGGCGCGCACACCGGCGAGGTCGAAGCCGAAGCGCGGGTTGCCCAGCTCGTCGGTGGTGCCGACCGCGAGGACGCCGACGAGGACCAGTGAGGCGATCAGGAAGCCGGTCATCCAGATGGTGCCGGGCAGCATGAGCCAGGTCCAGACGCGGGTGCCGTCGGTATCCCGGCGGCGGGGGCGGGAGGAGGGGCGGAGCGGTGCCATGTCTCAGCCCGCCTTCACATGGGTCCAGGCGGCGTCGCGGGCGTCCTCCGCCGCGCGGCCGCCGTTGCGGAAGAACAGGTCGGCCTTCAGATCGGCCTCGGTGACGAGGCACTCGGGGAAGGGCTCGACCAGGTCGGCGTAGACCTTCTCGGCGCCCGCGACCGGCATCGGGTAGCCGATGTACTCGATGTTCCGCTTCACGTTCTCCGGCCGCAGCATGTAGTCGATGAACAGCATCGCGGTGCCGGGGTGGGGCGCGTTCCAGGGGATGGCGTAGCAGTCGGAGTTGATCGGCGAGCCCTCCTTGGGGGCCTGGAAGCCGAACACCGACGGGTCCTCGGCCTGGTTGAGCATGGCGGCCATGTCGCCGCTCCAGGCCTGCTGGATCAGCGCGTTGCCGTTGAGGAGGTTGTTGTAGCTGTCGCTGGAGAAGCCGCGCAGCCGCGGTCGCAGGGTGCCCAGCAGGGAGGTGATCCGGTCGAGGTCGCCGGTGTCACCGGAACTGACGTCGAGGCCGAGCGCGAGGGCGCCCATGCCGAGCACCTCGTCGCGGTCGTCCAGCAGGAAGACCTTGCCCTTGCCCCTGTCGCTCCACAGGTCCTTCCAGCTGTCGGCGAGTTCACCGATCCGGTCGCGACGCCAGCCGATACCGGTCTTGTACGCCGTGAAGGGCACCGTGTGCGCCGAGCCGGGGTCGTACCAGGGGTCGGCGAAGTAGTCGTAGGTGCCGAACACGGCGCGGGCGTTGGTGAGCCGGGAGTGGTCGATACGGCGCAGCCGGCCGCCGCGGACCAGGCGCTGGGCCCATTTGGCCGAGGGGAAGACGACGTCGTAGCGGTTGCCGGCGTTGAGCTTGGCGACCATGCCTTCCATCGAGTCGAAGTTCGACTGGACGACCTTGACGCCGTACTCCTTCTCGAAGCCCCTGAACACGGCCGGGTCGACGTAGTCGGCCCAGTTGAAGTAGACGAGATCGCCGTCGACGCGCGGCTCGACCGGAGCGAGCCGGTCGGCGTCGGGTTTCTTCGCGGGCATGAACCCGCAGCCGCCGGCCGCGGCGCCCAGCAGGCCGCAGGCGCCCGCCCGCAGCACGGCGCGACGGGACGGCGGTATTACCTCGGGGGACATGAACGTCCTCTCCGTCGAGGAACGGCACAACTCCAGGGCGGGACCGGCTGGTCGGCTCACTTCAGGCCCTGATTCCGCAGTGATGACCGGTCTGGGGAGGGTGCGTACGCGCGGCTCAGAAGGCGCGCGGTAAGGACGACAGGAGCCGCACGGCGGCGTCGCGCGGATGCGGTGAGTCGGCTGCTCCGAAGGGCCTCACTCGGTGATCCCCTCCAGGTCCTCCCGGACCCGGCGCGCGAACCAGCCGACGGCGGCCTCGCGCTGCGAGAGCGGGCCCGGCTCGAAACCGGGGGTGCCCATCCCGGCCTGCACCCGCTCCACCAGCTCGGCGTCCTCGTCGTTGGTGACCCAGCCGATGTGGATGTTGAGCCGCCGGGCCAGCCGGGTGCGGACGTCCTCGCCGTGCTTGGTGTAGAAGGCGCCGGGGATCGCCGCCCGGTCCTGGGCGGTGGGCAGGGCGGTCCACGCGAGCACGTGGTCAGGGTAGAAGTCGATGAGCGTATTGGGGTAGATCACGGCGTACCGCCACACCCGCCGGTCGGCCTCGGCCAGCCCCGGCATGGGGGTCGCCAGCCGCTGGTAGAGCCGCTCGGTCCAGTTCGAGGACGGCTTGTCGCGCAGCGGGGACTCGAACAGAACGTAGTTCTCCCGCACGTCCACCGTGTACGCCTGGTAGTCGAGCAGTCGCATGAGGGAGGGGTGGGCCACGGGGACGTGGTAGCCCTCCAGATAGTTGTCGACGATCACCTTCCAGTTGGCGTTCTGCTCCTCGCCGCCGGTCAGATCGTGGATGCGGTGCTTGCCGACGGGTACCAGACCGGGCCCCGCGTAGCGGCCGACGGCCTCGGCGAGCCCGGCGCAGGACTCGGAGAGCGGTGTCGCCTCCAGGTCGAGGTTGACGAAGACGAAGCCGAGGAAGGACTCGACATTGACCGGATGCAGGCCCAGCTTGGGCTTGTCCAGGCAGGGGATCCGGCGGGCCTCGGGGGCGCCGACCAGCCGTCCGTCCAGTTTGTAGGTCCAGCCGTGGTACGGGCAGCGGATCGCCTTGCCCGACGGCTCGGGGGCGGAGACCAGGCGGGTGCCGCGGTGCCGGCAGACATTGAGGTGGGCCGCGAGGCCGCCGTCCTCGGTCCGGACGACCAGCACCTCCCGGCCGGCGGCGGTGGCGGTGAGCCGGGCGCCCGGCCCCGGCAGGTCGGACTCGTGGCAGACGAGCTGCCAGGACTTGGCGAAGATCCGCTCGGTCTCGGCCTCGGCGACGGCCGGATCGGTGTAGTAGCGGGCGGGCAGCGCTTCCCCGGGGTGCTCGAGCGGCGACTCCGGTGGGGACGAGGCGAGGCTCTCTGCCCGGGTGGTCGAGGGGTGCATGGGGTCCTCCTCCGCGCCGCTGCGGCGGCGATGGGCGGTGAGGCTGTGGCCGGTGCGGCGCCAGGAGCTGCCGCGATCGGCTGACTGATTGGTTAGTCAGACTGGGACCACCGCGGAGGCAAGTCAAGACTTGTGGGCTGACTAATT
Source organism: Streptomyces sp. CRCS-T-1 (assembly GCF_024442335.1). NCBI lineage: Bacteria > Bacillati > Actinomycetota > Actinomycetes > Kitasatosporales > Streptomycetaceae > Streptomyces > Streptomyces sp. CRCS-T-1. Next base: position 8,034,984 of record NZ_CP101651.1, read on the forward strand.
GGTTAGTTAGTCTCGTGGCAGGCGGCTGGCCGGGATCCGACGACGGATGCCCAGGCATACCCCGCCCCCGTACAGCTTCCCCGCCCCTCTCCTCACGGCGCCGGAGCATCCCCACTCCCGTCATCGCCGCGCCACCCCCGTCTGCGGACCACCCGGAGACGGCGCGACCCCGGAGGCACGCATGAGCGATCGCCGAAGTCTGGTTTGGCTCGGCCTCACGCCCGAGCCCGAACAGGAGCTGCCCACCGCGGTGGCCGCCTTGCGGGCCCGGGCGGACGGCCGCCCGCCGTCGCCCCTCGTCGCCGCCGAGCGACAGCGGGTCGAGCGGCTGGTGCTGCGCGGCACACAGCGTGGCTGGCTGCGCTACCTGCGCGAAGTCACGGATCTGGTCGTCGAGGCGGCGGGATCCCGGACCGCCGACCCGGGGGCGGCCGTGCTGGCCGGAGAGGTCGTCCTCGACCACCACCGCATGCTGATCGGCCTGCCCGGCGCCGGCTACGAGCGCACCGCCGTACAGCGGCGAGAGCTGGAGGGGGCGCTGGTCCGGCTGAGGTCTCGCGAACCCCTGGGACACTCCGAGCTCGGGAGCACCCTGTGACCGGCGTGATCTCCCTCCTCCCCGAACACGTCCTGATCCCGCCGTCCACCGGCGCCGAGGGCCTCTCCCGGTATCTCGCCGGGGGCGGCTACGCGCCGGTGCCCGAGCCCGACCGGTTGCTCGACCTGATCGGCGCGGCGGGACTGCGCGGCCGGGGCGGCGCCGGATTCCCCGCCGCCGTCAAGCTCCGCGCCGTCCGTGACGCACCGGGCCCGCACGTCGTCGTCGCCAACGGCGAAGAGGGCGAACCAGGCTCTGTCAAGGACCGCTGGCTGCTGCGCCACCGGCCGCACGCGGTCCTGGACGGACTGCGGCTGGCCGCCGCCGTCACCCGGGCGGGACGCGGCTGTGTGTACCTCTCCGACGACCCGGCCGAGCAGGCGGTCCGGCGCGCGCTCGCCGAGCGGCCCTCCGACCTGCCCGTGGACGTCGTACGGACGGAGCACACCTACGTGGCGGGGGAGGAGACGGCGGTCGTACGACGGATCGACGGCGGTCCTGCCCTGCCCACCGCGAAACCACCGCGCCCGTTCGAAAGCGGGGTCGGCGGTGCGCCCACCCTCGTCGCCAATGTGGAGACCCTGGCCCGTATCGCGCTGATCCACGCGCGGCCCGACGCCACGGACCTCGTCGCCGGTGCACAGCTGGTGACCCTCTCGGGTGCCGGGGACGCCGCGCTCGTCGAGGTGCCCGCCGGTACGCATCTGAAGGTCCTCGCCGACCTCCGCGGATACGGCAGGGCGGAAGCGGTCCTGCTGGGCGGCCTGTTCGGCGGTCTGTACGGCGAGGGCTGGACGGACCTGCCGCTCGATCACGACCAGATGCGCGCGGCCGGGGGTGCGCTCGGGTGCGGAGCGCTGTACTTCACCGGTCCGCGCGACTGCCCGCTCGCCGTGGCCGTGGAGGCCGTCTCCTATCTCGCGGCCCAGAGCGCCCGGCAGTGCGGGGTGTGCGTCTCCGGCACCGGGGCGCTGGCCGACACCCTCGCGGCGGTCGCACGCGGCGAGGCCGGCGATGACGCGGTCGGCAAGCTGCGCCGCTGGTCGGAGCAACTGCCCGGCCGCGGGGCCTGCGGGCTGCTCGACGCCGCCGCCCGGATCGCGGGCACCCTCCTCACCCACTTCCCGGACCGGATCGACACCCACCACCGCCCCGGCTGCCCCGCCTGCGCGGGCGCCGCACCCGAGGACGGGCGCCGCTTCACCGTGCCGGTGCCCTGAGCCATACCCCGCTCTTCCCTTACGTCCCCCGGCCCCCGCCGCTCCGAAAGGACCCGCCGTGAAACTCCTGCTGGACTCGACCCGCTGCCATGGCTACGGCCTCTGCCAGGAACCCGCACCCGAGCTGATCGAGCTCGACGAGTGGGGCTACGCGCAGGTCCGCCCGGCCGAGGTGTCGCACGGCGACGAGGACGCCGCCGAGGCCGCCGTCGCCGCCTGCCCCAACTCCGCGCTGCGACTGGAGAAGTGACATGGGACGCGACCTCTCCGCCCTCTTCGACCCCGTCTCCGTCGCCGTCGTCGGAGCCAGCGACGACCCGGCCAAGTACGGCCACGCCATCGCCGCCCAGGCCGTCCGTGCAGGCGGCCGGCGCCCCGTGCACATGGTCAACCGCCGTGGCGGCACGGTGCTCGGCCGCACCGTCGCCCCCAGCCTCAGCGCCATCGGCGAACCCGTCGACCTGGCGGTGGTCTCCGTGCCCGCCGCCGGTTTCGAGGACGCCGTCGACGAGGCCCTGCGGTGCGGGGCCCGGGCGATCGTCGCGATCACCGCCGGCTTCGCCGAGACCGGCGAGGCGGGCCGGACACGGCAGCAGGCCGTCGCCGAACGCGTCCGCGCCGCCGGTGCCGTGATGGTCGGCCCCAACTGCCTGGGGATCGCCGACAACACCACCGACCTCTTCCTGGCCTCCGACACCTTCACCCCGGGCGGTGTCGCGCTGCTCAGCCAGAGCGGCAACCTCGCCCTCGAACTCCAGCTCCGCTTCCGCCCGCACGGCCTCGGCTTCTCCCGGTTCGTGTCGCTCGGCAACCAGGCCGACGTCACCCTCGTCGACCTGCTCGCCGACTGCGCCCGCCACGAGGGCACCCGGGCCATCGCGGTCTACGCCGAGGACTTCGGCGACGGACGCGCCTTCGCCGAGGCCGCCGCCGACGCCGGAAAGCCGGTGGTGCTCCTCACCGCCGGGCGCGGGGACGCCTCCGCGCGCAGCGCGCAGTCGCACACCGGCGCGCTCACCACCTCGGCCGATGTGGTGAGCGCGGCCTGCCGGGACGCCGGTGTGGAACTGGTCGCCACCCCGCGTGAACTCACCGTCGCGTTGGCCGCGTTGGGCGGTGGACGCCGGGCGGCCGGAGACCGGGTGGCCGTACTCACGGACGGCGGCGGGCACGGCGTCGTCGCCGCCGACGCCGTGGAGGCGGCCGGGCTGGCCGTGCCCGAACTCCGGGAGCCGACCAGGCGACAGCTCCGCGAAGCCCTCTGGGAGCCGTCGGCCGTCGTCAACCCGGTGGACCTCGCCGGGATGGGCGAGCAGGACCCCGGCTCGTACGCCGAGACCGTCGATGCCCTCCTGGCGGCCGAGGAGGTCGACGCCGTGCTGATGACCGGCTACTTCGGCGGCTACGCGGCCGCCGGAGGCGGTCTCGGCGGTGGCGGTGCGGCGCTCGCGGCCGGGGAACAGGACGCCGCGCGCCTCATCGCCGCCCGGCACCGGGCCACCGCCAAACCCATCGTGGTGCAGTCGATGTACCCCGAGTCCCCGAGCTGCCGCACGCTCGCCGCCGCCGGCATACCGGTCTTCGCCGCCACCGAGGACGCGGCCCGCGCCCTCGCCGCGACCGCTCCCGTCGGCCGCCGCACCGGGGTCACACCGCTGCCCCGGCCGGCGTCCCCGCTGCGCGAGAGCGGCTACCTGGAGACCCGCAGAGCCCTGGAGGAAGCCGGACTCGCCTTCCCCGCCGCCCGCGAGGTCCACGACGAGGCCGAACTCCACGCAGTCACAGAGGAGTTCGGAGGGCCGTACGTCCTCAAGGCCCTCCACCTCCTGCACAAGTCCGACGCCGGGGGAGTGGCACTCGGCCTGGCCGGGCCCGGCGAACTGCTCGCCGCCTTCCGCGAGATGCGTGCCCGGCTCGGTGCCTCCTCCTACTCCGTGGAGGCCATGGCCGACCTGACCGACGGCATCGAGCTGATCGTGGGCGTCAACCGGGACCCCCGCTTCGGCCCCGTCGCCATGGTGGGCCTGGGCGGTGTGCTGGCGGAGGCTCTGCACGACGTCGCCTTCACCCTCGCCCCCGTCTCCGCCGACCGGGCCGAGACCCTGCTGCGCGGACTGCGCACCGCCGCTCTGCTCGACGGGGTGCGGGGCAAGCCACCCGTCGACGTCGTCGCCGCCGCGAAGGCCGTCGAGACGATCACGGCGTTTGCCGCCGCCCACCCGGAGATCGCCGAGATCGAGGTCAACCCCCTGCTCGTACGCCCCGACGGCGTGCTCGCCCTCGACTCCCGAGCCGTACTCGCCTGACCCCACTGGAAGAGGCCCCCATGGACCTGCGCTACACCCCCGAGCAGACCGATCTGAAGCGTCGCGCCGCCGACTACGCACGGCTGCTCATGCGCTACGAGGACCAGTCCGAGCAGGCGGGCGGCCCGCTGCCGCAGCAGCTCGTGACCGAACTGACCCGGGCCGCCATGGACGCCGGCGTCTACGCCATCAACATGCCCGCCGAATGGGGCGGCGCCGGGCTCAGCCTGCTCGACCAGGTCATCGTCGAGGAGGAGTTCGGCAAGGTCACCAACTGCCTGTGGGACATCCCCTGGCGGCCCGCCAACGTCCTGGCCTACGGCGACGAGCGGCAGCGCGAGAAGTACCTGCTGCCCGTGATCCGCGCGGAGAAGTTCGACGCGTTCGCGGTGACCGAGCCGGGCGCGGGATCCGACCCGTCCTCCGGCACCTCCACGGCCGACCGCACCGACGGCGGCTGGGTGCTCAACGGCGAGAAGTGGTTCGTCACCTGCGGCGACATCGCCGACTTCCTGCTGGTGCAGGCGGACGCCGGACCCGAGCGGCAGCCCACCCTGTTCTTCGTGGACCGGGCCGCGCCCGGCGTCGAGATGACCCGGGTGCCGCACTTCATGCACTCCGCCGTCAACGGGCACCCCGAGTTCACCTTCACCGACGTCTTCGTGGCCGACGAGGACGTGCTCGGCGGCGTCGGCAACGGCTACGAGCTGACCAAGGAATGGTTCACCGACGAACGCCTGATGATCGCGGCCCGGACCGTCGGCGCGGCCGAGCGTGCCCTGCGACTCGCCCGTGACTGGGCCGTGGAGCGCGAGCAGTTCGGGGCGCCCATCGCCTCGTACCAGCTGATCCAGGGCATGCTCGCGGACTGCGCCGTGGACATCGCCGTCAACCGCGCCTACACCCACCAGGTCGCCTGGGAGGCCGACCAGCCCGGCACCGACCGCAAGACGCTGCACGCCAAGGCCTCCACCGCCAAACTCGCCGCCAGCGAGGCCGCCGGCCGGGTCGCCGACCGCTGTCTGCAGATCTTCGGCGGCCGGGGCTACGACCGCACCTACCCCGTCGAGCGCATGTACCGCGAACTGCGCGTCGACCGGATCTGGGAGGGCACCTCCGAGATCCAGCGGCTGATCATCGCCAACGAGCTCATCAAGCGCGGCACCCGCGCCCTCGCCCTGCCCACGCACTGACTCCCCATCCTTCACCAGCGAGGACTTCCATGGACTTCCGTCTCACCCCGCGCCAGGCACAGCTCAAGGCCGAGGCGCGCGCCCTCACCGACTTCATCGCCACCTACGAGACCCAGTGCGAGGAGGACAACGGCCTGCCCGCCGACGCCCACGCCAAGGTCCGTGACGCCGTCCTCGACGCCGGACTCCAGGCCGTCAACATGCCCGCCGAGTGGGGCGGCGCCGGACTCACCATCGCCGAACAGGCCACCGTGCAGGAGGAGCTGGGGCGGCTCACCGGCGCCCTGTGGGACATGGTGTGGCGGCCCGCCAACGCGCTCCGCTTCTGCACCCCCGAGCAGCGCGAGCGGTTCCTCATCCCGGTGATCAACGGCGAGCGGCGCGACTGCTACGCCGTCACCGAGCCCGGCGCCGGGTCCGACCCGCAGAACCTCGCCACCACCGCCACCCGGAACGACCAGGGCTGGGTGCTCAACGGCGAGAAGTGGTTCGTCACCGTCGGCGACCACGCCGACTTCATGATCGTCCTCGCGGCGGCGGGCCCGGAGCGCGCACCGACCCTCTTCCTGGTCGACAAGGACACCCCCGGCATCGAGATGACCCGGGTCCCGCGCTGGATGCACACCTTCGTCTACGAGCACCCCGAGTTCACCTTCACCGACGTCCAGGTCGGCGATGACGCCGTCCTCGGCGGCATCGGCGAGGGCTACGACATCACGCGCTCCTGGTTCACCGAGGAGCGCCTGATGATCGCCGCCCGTACCATCGGCGCGGCCGAGCGGGCGCTGGAACTCTCCCGTGACTGGGCCGTGGAGCGGGAGCAGTTCGGGGCGCCGATCTCCTCGTACCAGCTGATCCAGGGCATGCTCGCCGACTGCGCCGTGGACATCGCCGTCAACCGCGCCTACACCCACCAGGTCGCCTGGGAGATCGACCAGGCCACGGCGGAGGACCGCAAGACCCTGCACGCCAAGGCGGCCATCGCCAAGCTCTCGGCGAGCGAGGCCTCGGGGCGCGTGATCGACCGCTGCCTCCAGATCCACGGCGGGCGCGGCTACGACCGCTCCTACGCCGTCGAACGGCTCTATCGCGAGCTGCGCGTGGACCGCATCTGGGAGGGCACCTCCGAGATCCAGCGGCTGATCATCGCCAACGAACTCGTCAAGCGCGGCACGGGCGTCCTGGACCTGCCCGCCGCCTGAGCCGCATCGTCGCAGACCGGAGAGAGGAAGACGGATGACCGACATCAAGCGCGTGGGAGTCGTCGGCTGCGGGCTGATGGGCGCCGGCATCGCCGAGGTCTGCGCACGGGCCGACGTACCGGTCACGGTCGTGGAGCGCGACGCGGAGGCGGCCCGGGCCGGCCGCCTCCGCATCACCCGCTCGCTCGACCGGGCCACCGCACACGGCAGACTGAGCGACGAACGACGGGAGGCCGCCGACGCCTTGATCACCGTCGTGCATGAACTCGAGGCACTGCACGACCACGACCTGGTCATCGAAGCGGTCGCCGAGGACGAGGCCCTCAAGGTCGACGTCTTCACCCGCCTCGACTCCGTGCTCACCGGCGACCACACCATTCTGGCGACCAACACCTCCTCCATCCCGGTCATCAGGCTCGCCGCCGCGACGACCCGGCCCGACCGGGTCGTCGGGGTGCACTTCTTCAACCCCGTACCGGTCCTGCGCCTCGTCGAACTCGTGCCCTCGCTGCTCACCTCGCCCGTCACGGCGGCACGGGCCGAGGAGTTCGTCACCGGTACTCTCGGCAAGGAGGTGGTCCGGACCCGCGACAAGGCCGGGTTCGTCGTCAACGCGCTGCTCGTGCCGTATCTGCTGGCGGCCGTCCGCATGGTGGAGTCGGGCAGCGCGACCGTCGAGGACGTCGACCGGGGCATGGTCCTCGGCTGCGCGCATCCGCTGGGCCCGCTGGCCCTGACGGACCTCATCGGCCTCGACACCACACGCGCCATCGCCGAGTCGCTGTACGCCGAGTTCCGCGAGCCCCAGTACTCGCCGCCCCCGCTGCTGTCCCGGATGGTGGAGGCCGGTCTGCTGGGGCGGAAGTCCGGGCGGGGCTTCCACACGTACGACGAAGAGCCGCGGCACGAGGCCCCCGTACCGGCGAGGCGGCCGTGAGGGAAGATGGTCATGGCGTACGACCACCGAACGAGGGGAGCCGCAGGGTGTCCACCAAGGTGCGCACGGCAGACACGCGCGAGCGCATCCTGACCGCGGCGTGCGAGGTCATCGCCGACATCGGGTTCGAGAAGATCCGCATGCGCATGGTCGCCGAGCGCGCCGGAGTGTCGACGGCGCTGCTCCACTACCACTTCGACACCCGCGAGAAGCTGTTCACCGAGGCGATGACCCACTCCTTCGCCCACACCGCCGTCGACCTCGAACACGACGCGGAGACGGCCCCGGCGGCGGTCATCCTGGCCCGCATCCTGCGCAACCTGCTGCCCACCGATCCCCAGCTCCACCAGGACTGGCGGCTCTGGCAGGAACTCTGGGTCAGGGCGCTGCGCGACGAGACCACCCGGGTCTTCGCCGTGGACCTCTACGCGCAGTTGCACGCCTGGGTGGGGGACGCGGTACGGCGCGGTATCGACTCCGGCGAGTTCACGCCGACCGACGTCGACGACCTCAGCACGCTCGTGCTGTCCCTGAGCGACGGCTACGGCATCCGCCTCATGCTGCGCGACCCGACGGTCACCCTCGACACGGCCCTCACCGCCGTATGGCGCCATGTCTCTACCGCACTCGGCCTGCCGGACACCGTCCCGACGGAGTGAGATCGCCGCCGGCTGTCACAGACCCGGACGCCGCCCTGTCTCTCTGGTGAGTCAGTCAACCAGTGAACGGAGACAGTGATGAAGATCGTGGTCGTCGGCGGTACGGGCCTCATCGGCTCGCAGGTGGTCACGCTGCTGCGTGACAAGGGACACGAGGCCGTGGCCGCCGCCCCCACCACGGGCGTCGACACCCTCACCGGCGAGGGACTTGCCGAGGTCCTCAAGGGCGCGGACGTGGTCGTGGACGTGTCGAACTCGCCGTCCTTCGACACCGAACCGGCCCTGGACTTCTTCACCCGCTCGGCGCGGAACCTGTTCGCCGCCGAGAAGGAGGCGGGCGTCCGGCACCATGTCGGACTGTCCATCGTGGGTGTCGACCAGGTGCCCGGCTACGGCTACTACGAGGCCAAGGTCGCCCAGGAGAACGCCGTGCGCGGCAGCGGCGTGCCCTACAGCCTCGTGCGTGCCACCCAGTTCTTCGAGTTCATCGCCCCGGTGATGGACATGTCCACCGAGGGCGGCGAGGTGCGCCTGCCGTCCCTGCGGCTGCGTCCGATCGCCTCCGCCGAGGTGGCCGCCGCCGTCGCCGAGGCGGCGCAGGGCGAACCGTCGAACGGCATCCGCAACATCGCCGGACCCGAGACCCACGGCCTGGACTGGTTCGGCGAACTCACCCTGGCGGCGAAGCCGGACGGCCGCACCGTCGTCACGGACGAGACCGCCAGTCTGTTCGCCGGCATGCCCGACGTGCTCACCGGCGACGAGAGTGCGCACCTCTCGGCCGTCCGCTACGAGGAGTGGCTCCAGCAGCACTGATGAAGCCAGGGGCTACGGGCGGTCGGTGAGCCTGCGGGCCGACCGCTCGTACGCCCTCAGCTTGTCCGGCGTCAGCACCCAGTAGAGCCCGTCGATGCCGTCCGGGCCCACGGTGGCGCTCACCAGGGCGACGGCGACCCCGTCCCGGGCGAGCAGCAGGCAGGGCTGTCCGTTGGCCTGGACCATGCCGTAGTCGGCCCCGGGGAAGAACTTCTGGGCGAAGGCCGTCACCCTGGCCACGCGCCCGGCCCCCACGATCTCCAGCCGCGCCACACCTCGCATGCCGTTGCCGTCCGCGTACGCGACGACATCGGCCGACAGCACGGTCTCCAGCGCGGCGACGTCACCGTGCCGCGCGGCGGCCACGAAGGCGTCGAGCAGGCGCCGGTGCTGCGCCGTGTCGACCGGTTCCCGCCGCTCGGCGGACAGCCGCTTACGGGCCCGGCTGACGATCTGCCGGGTGTTGGCCTGGCTCAGCTCCAGCATGCCCGCGATCTCGTCGTACGCGTAGTCGAACGCCTCGCGCAGCACGTACGCCGCCCGCTCCACCGGATTCAGTCGCTCCAGGACCAGCAGCACGGCCAGCTCCAGCGCCTCGCCGCGTTCCGCGCCGACCTGCGGATCGACGCTCGTGTCCACGGGCTCCGGCAGCCACGGCCCGACATAGGCCTCGCGGCGCACCCGCGCCGACTGGGCCACGTTGATCGCCAGCCGGGTGGTGATCTTCGCCAGGAACGCCCCGTGATCCCGCACGGCGCTCCGGTCGGCGCCCTGCCAGCGCAGCCACACGTCCTGCACCACGTCCTCGGCCTCGGACACGCTGCCCAGGACGCGGTAGGCGATGCCGAACAGCCGGGGACGCAAGCGCTCGAAGGCGTCCGCCGCCGCGTCCAGCGCGTCGTCGAGGGGCTGCCGCTGGTCCATGCTGCCGATGCCTCCGGGGTCGACCGTCGTGGCTCCGACAGTACGTCCCCCGGAGTGCTCGGACGGGTTCCTAGACCTCGTAGCGGGGTGTCCACTGCGCCTGCGCGACCGCCTTGCGCAGCTCCTCCTCCGTCGCGTGCGGGGCCACCCCGTCCTCGACGGCGGCGAGGGCCGCGGCCAGGGCGATCTCGCGGGCGGAGTCCCGCATCCCGGTCAGGGGCGGCAGCAGCGGCACGGGCCCGTCCACGCCGTCCGCCGCCTGGACCGCGCATTCGGCGACGGCACGGGCGGCGGCCACGAGCATGCGGTCGGTGACGCGGGTGGCACGGCTCGCGGTCACCGCGAGCCCCATGGCCGGGAAGACGTACACGTTGTTGGACTGCGCCACCGGCACCTCGTGCCCGTCCACCGTCAGCGGCGGGAAGGGCGAGCCGGTGGCGATCAGCGCCCGGCCGTCGGTCCAGCGGGTGAGGTCGGCGGGCTCGGCCTCGGAGTGGGAGGTCGGGTTGGAGAGCGGGAAGACGACCGGCCGCTCGCATGTCGAGGCCATCTGCCGCACGATCTCCTCGGTGAACGCGCCGTGAGCCGTCGACAGCCCGATCAGCGCCGTCGGCTCGACGCGGCGCACCACCTCGGCGAGGCCCGTGCCGTCCCAGTCGGTCACCTCGCTGTCGTCGCGCGCGAACACCCGCTGCTGCGGAGTCAGTTCGTCGCGGGAGCGCACCAGCAGGCCGTCGACGTCGAGGATCCAGAACCGCGCCGTGGCCTCGTCCTCCGACAGCCCCTCGTCGACCATCGCCGTACGGATCATGTCGGCGACACCGATGGCCGCCGACCCCGCGCCGAGGATCACCAGCCGCTGGTCGGGCAGCGGAGTGCCCGCCACGTCCGCCGCGGTGGACAGGGCGCCGAGCGCGACGGCAGCCGTGCCCTGGATGTCGTCGTTGAACGTGAGCAGCCGGTCGCGGTAGCGGGCCAGGATCGGATGGGCGTGGGCGGTGGCGAAGTCCTCCCACTGGAGCAGCGTCCCGGGCAGCTCCGCCTCGACCGCCGACACGAAGGCCTCGATCATCTCGTCGTACTCGGCACCGGTCAGCCTGCGGTCACGCCGGCCCAGGTAGCGCGGGTTGTCCAGCAGGGCCTCGTTGTCCGTGCCGACGTCCAGCAGGACCGGCAGCGTACGGGCGGGGTGGATGCCGCCGATCGCCGTGTAGAGGCTGAGCTTGCCGATCGGGATGCCCATGCCGCCCACGCCCTGGTCGCCGAGCCCCAGGATGCGCTGCCCGTCGGTGACGACGATGACGTCCACGTCGTGGTCCGGGTAGGGCCGGTTGCGCAGGATGTCCTGGAAGCGGTGCCGGTCCTCCCAGCTCAGGAACAGCCCGCGCGGCCGCCGGTAGATCTCGCTGAACCGCTGACAGGCCTCACCCACCGTCGGCGTGTAGACGACGGGCAGCAGCTCCTCCAGGTACTCGGTGACCAGACGGTAGAAGAGCACCTCGTTGGTGTCCTGCAGCTGCCGCAGATAGATGTGCCGGTTGAGGGGCTTGTCGTAGCCGCGGAACGCCTCGTAGGCGCGGGCGACCTGCTCGTCCAGGGTCTCCACGGCGGGCGGCAGCAGCCCGTCGAGCCCGAGCCGCGCACGCTCCTCCCGGCTGAAGGCGGTGCCCTTGTTGACCAGCGGGTCGGCCAGGGTCGTGACGGCGGGGCTCGTGGTGGTGCGGGGGTGGTGATTCATGGGCTGGTCCATGACGTGACGACTTCCCCGCCCCGAACGGCCCAACCGAACGCTCCGGAGGAGGCAAGGGCGGGGGAGCGGTGTGACCGTGGTGGAAGGGACGCGCCTGCGTACACGGACGAGGAGGCACGATGGCGGGACTGGTCGAGGGCGGCAGGGCAAGCGCTGCCACGACGGGCGGCGCGCAACAGCCGCCGGAACGGTCCCGGGGCGTCCTCGAGCGGCTCGGCGCCGTCGCCGACGCCGTCCTCTACGAGGGCTACCTCCTCTACCCCTACCGCCGGTCCTCGGCCAAGAACCGCGTCCGATGGCAGTTCGGGGTGCTCTTCCCCCGGGACTGGGTGGAGGCGGACGGCCCCGTCGTCCCCGGCGTGTCGGGCTCCGCCGACTCCTGGTACCAGCAGACCGAGTGCCTCATGCGCGTCCGGCGGCCCGGCGACGCCTCCGTCCGCGTGCGGATCCGCTACCTCCAGACGCAGCGCAAGCAGGTGGAGGACAGCGGCCGGCACCCCGTCGCGTCGCTGCGCACCGACGACGGCACGGTGCATCTGACCTTCGACGAGGCGGTACCGCGCGAGTGCGAGGTCGTGGTCCCCCTCGACGAGCTCCTCGGCACGGGACGCACCGTTCCCGTGGGCGCCGCGGCCGGCGTGGACGTCGAGCTGCTGCCCGCGGGCGCCGGGCGGGTGGTGCGGCACCGCGACGAGGTGCGGGCCGAGGCCACCGTCACCGCCGAGCGACTCACCGACGACCTCTGCCGGCTGCGCGTCCGGACGGCCAACACCGGGACCGCGCCGGAGGGACGGGTCGCACGTGACGAGGCCTTGCGACGCGCCCTCATCGCCACCCACACCCTCATCGGCGGTGACGGGGTGGAGTTCGTCTCGCTGATCGACCCCCCGGCGGACCTGGCGGCACCCGCGCGCGCGTGCCGCAACGAGTTCACCTTCCCCGTCCTCGGCGGCACGGCCGAGGACGGCGGAGCCGAGGACGGGGCAGTCGAGGACGCCGGGCACGGGCACCTCCTGCTGTCCGCGCCGATCATCCTGCCCGACCACCCCCAGGTCGCCCCCGAGAGCCCGGGCGATCTGCACGACGCCGCGGAGATCGACGAGATCCTCACCCTGCGCACCATGCTGCTGACCGACGAGGAGAAGCGCGAGGCGCGGGCCACCGATCCCAGGGCGGCCGCGATCCTCGACCGGGTCGACACCATGCCGCAGGAGGTCTTCGAACGGCTGCACGGCGCCGTCCGCTCCCTGGCACCGGTCGCCGCCCCGGCACTGGCCGCCCCGGCACCGGTCGCCCCTGCGGCGGCCGCAGCCGCGGCCGCCGAACGCCCCGCCTGGTGGCAGGAGGGCGCCGACGACGGTCTCTCGCCGACCACCGACACCGTGCTCGTCGACGGCGTGCCCCTCGGCGGCGGCAGCCGCGTCCGGCTCCGCCCCCGCGTACGGGGCGCCGACGCGCAGGACATGTTCCTGGCCGGCCGGACCGCCGAGGTCGCCGCCGTCTTCCACGACGTGGACGGCAGCGTGCACCTCGCCGTCACCCTCGACGACGACCCCGCGGCCGAACTGCACACCTGGTACGGCCGCTTCCACTACTTCCGGCCCGACGAGCTCGAACCGCTCGCGCCCGCCGGAACCCCGGACGAGCCGTCGGCACCGGCTCCCGCCGCGGCACCAGCGCGGCACACGACCGACTCCGAGACCCCCGCAGCGGAGGCCGACTGACATGACAACGAACAGCGGTACAGCCGAGGTCAGCAAGGAACCCGATCGCGCCGAGGACCGTCAGGGCATCGACGAGATCACCATCCTCTGGATCTCCGAAGGCATGAGCTGCGACGGCGACACCGTCTCGCTGACCGCCGCCGACCAGCCCTCCATCGAGGACCTGGTGCTCGGCCTGATCCCGGGCCTGCCGAAGGTGAACCTGGTCAACAAGGTGCTCTCCCCGAGCCTGGGCGGCGAGGACTTCCTCGCCCCCTACCGGGCCGCCGTACGCGGCGAACTCGCCCCGTTCATCCTCGTCATCGAGGGCTCGGTCCCCAACCAGAACATCATCGAGGGCGACGGCTACTGGACGTCCTTCGGCAACGACCCGGAGACCGGCGAGCCGCAGCCCCTGAACTGGTGGATCGACCAACTGGCCCCCAAGGCCTGGGCCGTGGTGGCCGCCGGCACCTGCGCCACCTTCGGCGGCATCCACGCCATGTCCGGCAACCCCACCGGCTGCATGGGCCTCGCCGACTACCTGGGCTGGGACTACACCTCGCAGGGCGGGCTGCCCATCGTCAACGTGCCCGGCTGCCCGATCCAGCCCGAGAACTTCATGGAGACCCTGGTCTGGGTCCTCTACCACGCGGCCGGTTCCGCACCCCCGCCGCCGCTGGACCACATGCTGCGCCCGCAGTGGCTCTTCGGGAAGACGGTCCACGAGGGCTGCGACCGCGGCTCGTACTACGAGCAGGCCAGCTTCGCCAAGGACTACAACTCGCCCAAGTGCCTGGTCAAAACGGGCTGTTGGGGGCCGGTCGTCAACTGCAACGTGCCCAAGCGCGGCTGGATGGCCGGCATCGGCGGCTGCCCGAACGTCGGCGGCATCTGCATCGGATGCACGATGCCCGGCTTCCCCGACGCGTTCATGCCGTTCATGGACGAGCCTCCGGGCAGCACCCTGTCGTCCATGGTCATCAAGCCCTACGGATCCGTCATCCGCCGGCTGCGCGGCGTGACCAACGAGCTCGTCAACCACGAGCCCAGATGGCGCCACAACAAGCGCAAGCTGACCAGCGGCTACGACCCGCACTGGCGGTCCTCGTGACGCCCGGCACCCACCGCACCACCCACCCCCACACCACCGACAGCGAGGGGCAGTACCACAGATGACGACCACCGAGGCCCGGCCCACGGAGCGCAAGCCGCCCCAACTCGTGGACATGTCCTGGGATCCGATCACCCGGATCATCGGGAACCTGGGCATCTACACGAAGATCGACTTCGCCAACCGGGAAGTCGTGGAATGCCACAGCACCTCGTCGCTGTTCCGCGGCTACTCGGTGTTCATGAAGGGCAAGGACCCGCGCGACGCGGGCTTCATCACGTCCCGGATCTGCGGCATCTGCGGCGACAACCACACCACCTGCTCCGACTACGCCCAGCAGATGGCCTACGGCGTGAAACCGCCCCCGCTCGCCGAGCACATCGTCAACCTCGGCGAAGCGGCGGAGTACATCTTCGATCACACGATCTTCCAGGACAACCTGGTCTTCGTGGACTTCTGCGAGGCGATGGTCAAGGCCACCACCCCCAGTGTGCTGGCCCGCGCCGAACGCACCGAGGCGCCCCGCGGCGAGACCCACGGCTACCGCACGATCGCCGACATCATGCGCGCCTTCAACCCCTTCGAGGGCGAGGTCTACAAGGAGGCCCTGAAGGTCAGCCGGATCACCCGCGAGATGTTCTGTCTCATGGAGGGGCGGCACGTCCACCCCTCCACGCTGTACCCGGGCGGTGTCGGCACGATGCCGCAGCCGACCGCCTTCACCGACTACCTCAGCCGGCTCATGCGGGTCATCGACTTCGTGAAGAAGTCCGTCGCCATGAACGACGACGTCTTCGACTTCTTCTACGAGGCGATGCCCGGCTACGAGGAGGTCGGCCGCCGCCGCACCCTGCTGGGCTGCTGGGGCGCCTTCCAGAACCCCGCGACCGTCGACTACCGCTACGAGACGATGAACTCCTGGGGCAAGGACATGTACGTCACCCCCGGCATCATCGTCGACGGCGAACTGGTCACCAACAACCTCGTCGACATCAACCTCGGCCTGCGCATCATGCTGGGCAGCTCGTACTACGAGGACTGGGTCAACGAATCGCCCTTCGTCACGCACGACCCGCTCGGCAACCCCGTCGACATGCGCCACCCGTGGAACCAGACGACCGTCCCGGTGCCGCAGAAGCGCGACTTCGACGACAAGTACAGCTGGGTCATGAGCCCGCGCTGGTACGACAAGCGGACCGACGCGCACCTCGCCCTCGACACCGGCGGCGGCCCGCTCGCCCGCCTGTGGTCGACCGCGCTGAGCGGCATCGTCGACACCCCGTACGTCAAGTCCACCGGCCACAGCGTGCGCATCTCGCTGCCCAAGGGCGAGTCGCTGCCGGAGACCACTCTGGAGTGGCGCATCCCGAAGTGGAGCAACACCATCGAGCGCGACCGCGCCCGGCCGTACTTCGTCGCGTACGCGGCCGCGATGGCCCTCCAGTTCCTGGAGGAGGCCATGGGGATGGTGCGCGCGGGCGAGACCAAGGTGTTCGAGAACTACGAGGTGCCCGACGAGGCGATCGGCTGCGGCTTCCACGAGGCGGTGCGCGGCGTCCTCTCCCACCACCTGGTGATCAAGGACAAGAAGATCGCCAACTACCACCCCTACCCGCCCACCCCGTGGAACGCCAGCCCCCGCGACATCTACGGCACCCCCGGGCCGTACGAGGACGCCGTCCAGGGCCAGCCCATCTTCGAGGAGAACGGGCCGGACGAGTTCAAGGGCGTCGACATCATGCGCACCGTCCGCAGCTTCGACCCCTGTCTGCCGTGCGGTGTGCACATGTACGTCGGCAAGGGCAAGACGCTGACCACCCTGCACTCGCCGACCTACGGGGCGAACCATGGCTGAGGCCGCCGGAGCGCGGCTGGCCGACCCGGAGGTGGAGGCCCGGCTCGCCCGGCTCGACGACCTGCTGGAAGGCCTGGAGTCCGCGCCCGGCCCCACCACCCGCTCCGCCACCGAGGCGGTAGCGCTCCTGACCGAGGTCTACGGCGAGGCACTGGCCCGCGTCATGGACCACGCGGACGGGACGCTGGCCGGGAACCTGGCCGGAGACGAACTGCTGGGCCATCTGCTGGTCCTGCACGACATCCACCCCGAGCCCGCCGAGCGCCGGGCGGCCCGTGCCGTAGAGCGGCTGCGGCCCGCCGTCCAGGAGCGCGGCGGCGACGTGGAGTGGGCCGGGGTGGAGGGGCGGGTCGGCCGGGTGCGCCTGACGTCGGGCGGCGGATGCGGCTCCGGCTGCGGCGGCGGAGGATCCGAGGTCACCGACGCGGTCCGGGCCGCGGTCCTCGCCGTGGCTCCCGAGCTGACGGCGGTGGAACCACTGCCGAGCACGCCGGCCCCCGCGTTCGTACCGCTGACCACCCTGACGACCCGGGACGCGCGGTGACCACCGACGGGGCACTGGCCCGCCTCATCCGCTCCTCGGCCGACCGCACGGCGGCGGCCGCGGAGGAGGTGTGCGACCTGTGCGCCGCGCCCCTCGCCGACGAGCACGCCCATCTGCACGACGCCGGGCAGGATGAGGTGCGCTGCGCCTGCCGGCCCTGCTCGGTGCTGTTCGCCGAGGCCGGGGCGGGCGACGGCCAGTACCGGCTCGTGCCCCGGCGCCGAATCCGGCTGCCGCATGTCGACACGGCGGTCCTGGGCGTACCGGTCGGTCTGGTCTTCTTCGTCCCCCGGGCGGACGGCACCGTCACCGCGCAGGGCCCGAGCCCGGCGGGGGCCATGCGCTGGGAGGTGGACGCGGCGGCCTGGCGGGAACTGGCCGGGACGGTTCCGGAGCTCGCCACCGTGGAACCCGAGGTGGAGGCCCTGCTGGTCAACACCGTCCACGGTCTCGACCACCACTGGATCGTGCCGGTCGACGACTGCTACCGGATGGTCGCCGTCGTACGACGGGAGTGGCGCGGCCTGTCCGGCGGAGGCCGGATCTGGCCGGTCGTCGAGCAGTTCTTCGAGGACCTCACCGAGCGGCCATGAGCACGCACTCCGAAGGTCGGAGGCGAGGAAGGAGAACACCCCATGGGCAGCATCAGAGTGGGCCGGCCCCAGGCGAAGCCCGACACCCCCGGGCATGTCGCCGGACTGCACCAGGGCAACAAGGGACGGTACGCGGAGCAGAAGGGCCACCACGAGGACGGCACCGCCGACGCGCGCCGCTCCACGGGGATCCACTGGAAGCGGCATGACGCCCTCGTGGAGAGCATGCCGAACATCTCGCCGGGATGAGAGCCGTTCCCGGACGGAGCAGGGAGTCGTCGCAATGAAGGTCAAACGAGCACGCAGACCCGTCGCCCGCAGACGCGACGGGATGAGCGGACAGCGGGTGCTGAAGGCCGAGGCCGTCCTGGTGGGCGGTGCGGTGCTGGCCCTGCTGTGCTGGGAGTGGCCCAGCCTGAGGCGGGAGGCCCGGATCTGGCGGATGTCCGGCGGGCTCCGCGCGGGCAAACGGTATCCGTGAGCCGGCCGTGCACGAGCTGTCGATCGCGACCGCGATCATCGAGCGGGCCGACGAGCTGGCCCGGGCGGACGGGACGGACGCCGTCTCGACCGTGACCGTCCGGGTCGGCGAGCTGGCGGGCGTCGTCCCCGACGCCCTCGGTTTCGCCTTCGAGGTGGCCCGCGACGGCACCGCCCTCGCGGGGGCCCGGCTCGTCGTCGAGCAGGTCCCCGGGCAGGCCTGGTGCGGCCCGTGCGCCGAGGAGTTCCCGGTGGGCATGCCCCCGTTCTTCTGGTGCCCGCGCTGCGACCAGCCCTCCAGCGACCTGCGCAGCGGCCGGGAACTGGAGATCACGGGCATCGAGCCCGCACCGGCCTCGGCATAGCGCGCGTGGGCCCCGCCGAGACCTTCGGCGGGGCCCACGCGCATGCCCGGTCAGCAGATGCGCGGCAACTGCTCGCCGAGCGGCAGATCCACCACCCGTGTCCCGCCCAGACCGGTGGCGACCACCACCATCCCGGGGTGCTCGGCGACGCACTCGCCGATGACCGTGGCCCCGGCGCCCTGCGGATGGGCCCGCATCGTCGCGAGCACCTCGTCCGCCGACGACGGTGGCACGAAGGCGACCAGCCGGCCCTCGTTGGCGACGTACAGGGGATCAAGCCCGAGGAAGCCGCAGGCGTTCGCCACGGCGTCCGGCACCGGAACGGCCCGCTCCTGGAGCCGGACCCCGGTCCCGGAGGCGCGGGCGATCTCGTTGAGGGACGCCGCGAGGCCACCCCGGGTGGGGTCGCGCAGCACATGGATGTCCGGGGTGACGGCCAGCATCGCCGCCACCAGATCCGCCAGCGGCGCGGTGTCGCTGGCGATCTCGACCCCGAACTCCAGCCCCTCCCGCACACTCATGATCGCCACCCCGTGCAGACCGATCGGCCCGCTGACGATCACGGCATCACCGGGCCGCGCGCGCTGCGGCCGGATGTCCACCCCGTCGGGCACGAGCCCCACCCCGGCCGTGGTCACATACACCCCGTCGCCGTGCCCGGACTCGACGACCTTGGTGTCACCGGTGGCGATGGTGACCCCGGCAGCCTCGGCCGCAGCCCCCATGGCGCGCGCGATCCGTCCGACGACGCTCAGCTCCACGCCCTCCTCCAGCACGAAGGCTGCGGAGAGGTAGGCCGGCCGGGCGCCGCTCATCGCGAGATCGTTGACCGTGCCGTTGACCGCGAGGTCACCCAGGCTGCCGCCCGGGAAGAACAGCGGCCTGACCACGTAGGAGTCGGTGGAGAACGCCAGCCGCGCGCCGCCCAGTTCGAGGACGGCGGAGTCGGCGAGAGCAGCCAGCGTGGCGTTGCCGTAGGCGGGGACGAAGACCTGCTCCATCAGCTCCGCCGACAGCGCGCCTCCGCCGCCGTGGCCCATCACCACCACCGGCTGGTCGCGCAGGGGAGCGGGGCAGGTCCAGTTCGCCGGGTCGACGGTGTCCGCGAGTTGTTCAGGCAACGGGGTTCATCTCCTCCCGCGCGGCCCGCTCGGCCTGCGGTGTCGCGGCGTTCATCCGGCGGTACAGGTAGTAGGCCGCGCAGGCGCCCTCGCTGGAGACCATGGTGGCGCCGAGCGGGGTGCGCGGGGTGCAGGTGGTGCCGAACGCCTCGCACTCGGTGGGCTTGATCAGCCCTTGGAGCACTTCGCCGCTGCGGCACTCGGCGGGCTCCTCGGTGCGGATCCCGGTGACGTCGAAGCGGTGCTCGGCGTCGTACGCCCGGAAGGCGTCGGTCAGCCGCCAGCCGCTCAGCGGGATCGGCCCGATGCCACGCCAGTTCCGGTCGGTGACCTCGAACACCTCCTCGATCATGCGCACCGCCGCCGGATTGCCCTCCTCGCGCACGGCACGCGGGTAGGCGTTCTCCACCCGGTGCTCACCGCGCTCCAGCTGCCGGACCGCCAGGCGGATGCCCTCCAGGATGTCCAGCGGCTCGAAGCCGGTCACCACCATCGGCACCCGGAACCGCGCGGCCAGTTCGGGGTACTCCGCCATGCCCATCACGCTGCACACATGCCCGGCGGCCAGAAAGCCCTGCACCCGGCAGGCGGGCGCCGTCATGATCGCCTCGATGGCCGGGGGCACCCGCACATGCGACACCAGCAGGCTGAAGTTGTTCAGCCCGAGACGCCGCGCCTGGTGCACGGCCATCGCGTTGGCGGGGGCCGTGGTCTCGAAGCCGATCGCGAAGAACACCACCTCCCGGTCCGGGTGGCGGCGGGCCAGTTCCAGGGCGTCGAGCGGCGAGTACACCACCCGTACGTCGCCGCCCTCGCCCTTGACCCGGAACAGGTCGCGGTCGGTGCCCGGCACGCGGAGCATGTCGCCGAAGGAGCAGAAGATCACGCCGGGCCGCGAGGCGATCTCCAGCGCCTGGTCGATGACGTCGAGGGGCGTGACACAGACGGGGCAGCCGGGGCCGTGGATCAACTCCACCTGCTCGGGCAGCAGTTGGTCGATGCCGTGCCGGATGATCGAGTGGGTCTGCCCGCCGCACACCTCCATCAGGGCCCACGGCCGGGTGGCGGTGGCGCGGATCTCGTCCAGCAGGCGCCGGGCCAGCCCGGGGTCGTTGAACTCGTCGATGTACTTCACGCCGTTCCCGCCTCCTTCGCCGCCTGCTCCCAGGCGTCCCCGAACTCCTCCTCCAGCAGACCCAGTTCCTCGAAGAGCTTCAGCGAGGCCAGGGCCGACTCCTCGTCCAGCCGCTGGAGCGCGAAACCGACGTGCACGATGACGTACTCACCCACCCGCACATCGGACACGTACTCCAGGCACGCCTGCTTCTGCACTCCGCCGAAGTCGATCAGCCCGGTGAGCGGTTCCGAACTGTCGTCGATGGACACGACCTTGCCGGGCACTGCCAAACACATGGGTCACTCCTCCTGTCGTAGGTGCGCCGCGACCACCAGCTGGCCGAGGGCCAGCCCGCCGTCGTTCGGCGGGACTTCGCCGTGGCGGAGCACCGCGAAGCCGGCTTCGGCCAGCAGCCGCGCGCACTCCTCCTCCAGCAGCGCGTTGGCGAAGACCCCGCCGCTGAGGGCGACGGTCGCCAGGCCGGTGTCCTGACGCGCACGCCGGCAGACCTCCGCGACGGCCCTCGCCACCGCACGGTGGAAGCGGGCGGCGAGCACGGGGGCCGGGGTGCCGCGCCGCAGATCGGCGACGAGGGCGCTCAGCACGGGCGCCGGGTCGTACGCACCGGCGGTGAAGCCGAAGTCGTAGGCCGAGGTGCCCTCGCCCCAGGCCGAAGCGGCGGCGGCCTCCAGCTCCAGGGCGGCCTGGGCCTCGTACCCCGCGCGATGGCACACGCCGACCAGGGACGACACGGCGTCGAAGAGCCGGCCCATGCTGGAGGTCGCGACACAGGCCACCCCGCGCGTCAACTGACGGTGCAGAACGGCCAGTTCCTCGGACGAACAGGCGGCCGCACTGGGCAGATCCGCGTCCCACGCCAGGCCCGCCGACCACAGCCGGGCCAGGGCCAGGCGGCAGGGGTTGGCCACGCCCGCGTCGCCGCCGGGCAGCGGGGCGGGGGCCAGACGGGCGAGGCGCCGGTAGCCGGTGTAGTCGGCGAGCAGGATCTCGCCGCCCCAGACCGTGCCGTCGTCGCCGTAGCCGGTGCCGTCGAAGGCGACACCGATCACGGGCGCGGTGCCGTCGAGGCCGTGCTGGGCCATCGTCGAGGCGATGTGCGCGTGATGGTGCTGGACGAAGACGGGCGCCAGCCGGTGGGCTCGCCTCCGTGCCCACCGCGCGGAGTGGTATCCGGGATGCCGGTCGGCGGCGACGAGTTCGGGGGTGATGCCGGTCAGCGACCGCAGGTGCGCCTCGGCCCGCCGGGCCGCCTCCAGGGTGGTCAGCTCGCCCATGTCCCCGATGTGCGGCCCGAACCAGGCGTGGTCGCCCTCGCCGAGGCACAGGGCGTTCTTCAGATCCCCGCCCACGGCGAGCGTCGGCCGCACCGGGACCGGCAGCCGCAGCGGTCGGGGCACATACCCCCGGGAGCGGCGCAGCACCTGCTCGGTGCCGTCGGGGCGTACCCGCAGCAGCGAGTCGTCGCAGGGCGAGGAGATCGGCCGGTCATGGGCGAGCCAGGCGTCGGCCAGACCGGCCAGCCGGGTCAGTGCCTCGTCGTCGTCCGTGACGATCGGTTCGCCGGAGCGGTTGCCGCTCGTCATCACCAGCACGCGCGGGCCCGGCGGATCACCGGGCAGGCCGAACAGCAGGGTGTGCACGGGCGTGTAGGGCAGCATGACGCCGAGGTGCGGGCTGCCGGGACAGACACCCGGCGCGAGGCCCGCCCGCTCCGCTCGCCGCCGCAGCAGGACGATGGGGCGCCGGGCGCTGGTGAGGGCGGCCAGTTCAGTCGTACTGGGGTCGGCGATCCGCCGTACGGCGTCGAGGTCCGCGCACATCACCGCGAACGGCTTGCCGCCGCGCGCCTTGCGGGCGCGCAGCGTCTCGACGGCCCGTGCGTCGGCGGCGTCACACGCCAGGTGGTAGCCGCCGAGGCCCTTGACGGCGACGATCCGCCCGGCGGCCAGCAGCGCCCGCGCCCCGGCCAGGGCGTCGGCGTCCCGCGCCGGGCGGATGTCGCTGCCGGAGGCGGGCAGCAGGCGCAGCCGGGGGCCGCAGTCGGGGCAGGCCACGGGCTGGGCGTGGAAGCGCCGGTCGCCGGGATCGCCGTACTCCCGGGCGCAGCCGGTACACATCGGGAAGCCGGCCATGGTCGTGACCGCCCGGTCGTACGGCATGCCCGTGGCGATGGTGAAGCGGGGCCCGCAGTGGGTGCAGGTGACGAACGGGTGCCGGTGACGGCGGTCGGCCGGATCGGCCAGGTCCCGCAGGCAGTCGGGGCAGGTCGCCGTGTCGGGCGGGAGGAGGGTGCGGCCGGGGGAGCGGTCGGTGGAACGGATGCCGAAGGCGTCGTCGGCGCCGCTGACGGGCAGGTCCTCGAACCCGACGCCGGTGACCGTGGCCAACGGCGGCGGCTCCTGGGCCAGCCGGTCGCAGAAGTCGGCGACGCCCTCCGGCGGTCCCTCCACCTCGATGAGGACACCGCTCGCCGTGTTGCTCACGAACCCGGCGAGCGCGAGATCGGTGGCCAGGCGGTGCACAAAGGGGCGGAACCCCACGCCCTGCACCGTGCCGCGCACGGTGACGCGACGGCGCACCGCCTGAGCGGCGGGCGCCGTCACGAGACGAGGCCGGCTTCGGTGCCCTCGTGGGAGTGGGAGTGGGAGTGGGAGTCGGAGTGCGAGTGGGAGTGCGGGCGGGGCGCCAGAGGAGGCCGGTGCACAGGGGCCCCGTCCCGTACGGCGAGCACCCGCTCCAGCAGCGTGTCGACACCGTCGTCGGTCCGGGCGCAGGAGAACAGCAGCTCCACCCCGGGGTTGACCCGCTGGACATTGGCGGCGAAGGCCGCCTGGTCGAAATCGGCGGGCCCGGCCAGATCGACCTTGGTGAGCACCACCAGATGGGCGGACCCGAAGGCCGTGGGGTACTTCAGCGGCTTGTCCTCGCCCTCCGTCACCGCCATCAGCACGATGCGCAGGCGCTCGCCGAGATCGTAGGAGGCCGGACAGACGAGGTTGCCGACGTTCTCGACGAACAGCAGCGAGGTGCCCTCGGGCAGCCAGCTCTCCACATGGCCGCGCAGCTGCCGCGCCTCCAGATGGCACAGCCCGTCCGTCAGCAGCTGCTTCACCGGGGCCCCCGAGCGGGCGAGCCGGTGCGCGTCGTTCTCGGTGGCCAGGTCGGCGGTGAGCGCGGCCACCGGAAGCCCCCGCTCCACCGCCCTGGCCAGCACCCGCCCGAGCAGCTCCGTCTTGCCGCTGCCCGGGCTGGACAGCAGGTTGACCACGCTCACGCCCCGCCGGGCCAGCTCCTCGCGCAGCCCCGCGGCCAGGGAGTCGTTCTTCGCCAGGACGGCCTGGGTGACCTCGTCCACGGAATCGCACATGGAGCCGCTCCTCGCGGTCGGTAAGCACATCGGTAGGGAAATCAGTCCGCTACCGATCCTCCGCGCCACCGCTCACCGTGCCCGGCAGCCCGGCCGACGACAGGGCGGCGGATTCCTCCGGGCGGCTCAACGTGGGCGTGGCAGCCGGGTCCGTGAGCAGCTCCGGGACCATGGTGTGCAGCGCCGCGACGGCCCGCCCGACCGCTTCGCGCACCGTCGCGCTGATGCCCGGCGCGATGTCCTCGTCGGCGGGTGCCCGCAGCTCGGGCTCGCAGGCCAGGACGAGGACACGCGGCAGCGGCTCGTCGCCCAGGTGGGCGGCCAGGGCGAGGACCTTCGCCGGGTCCATGCCGTGCGCCTCGGGCGGGGCGCCCCCCGAGGCACCGTCGGGCAGGTCCGGCTCGACCAGCGACAGGGTGCCCGGCGCGTGTCCCCGTACCGCCGCGTCGACCAGGACGGCCGTGTCGTAGCCGTCGAGCAGTTCGTACGCCAGATCCATCCCGCGGATGCCGAAGTCCCGCACCCGCACCTCGGGCGGCAGCGGGTTCCGCTCCAGGGCGCGGATCACCTCGGGGCCGAAGGCGTCGTCCGCGAGGAAGATGTTGCCGACCCCGGCGACGAGCAGCCGCGCACTCATCGCGCACCTCCCAGGGGCCGCGGGGAGCCGGTCGGAAGCTTGCGGACGAAGGCCGACCGCAGCGCGTGATACGGGGCCTGGCGGTCGAAGAGGATCGTGCGCATGCGGGCGAGTTCGGTCCGCCGGTACTCGGCCAGCGGGCGCTGCAGCTCGTCCGAGTGCCGAGCCGTGGTCTTCGCGGTGATCCGGCCGGCGAGATCCGGGTCGTCGGCGAGCGCGGCGGCCAGCCGCTCGACCTCGGGCGTGAACTCGTCCGGCCGGGCGGGCACCAGACGATCCACCAGCCCGATCCGCGCGGCCGTCGCCGCGCTCACCGGCAGCGCCTCGCTGGTCAGCCGCTCGGCCGTCTCGGCTCCCACACGGCGCGGCAGGGAGTACGTCCAGAACTCCGAGCCGTACAGGCCCATGTTCCGGTAGTGCGGATTGAGGACGCTGCCCGTGCGGCACCACACCTCGTCCGCGGCCAGGGCGAGCATGACGCCGCCGGCCGCCGCGTTGCCGCCGAGGGCCGAGACCACCAGCCGGTCGGTGGTGCGCAGCACGGCCTCGACCAGGTCGTTCATGGCGTTGAGGTTGGACCAGGACTCGCCCGCCGGGTCGCTCGACGCCTCGATGACGTTGAGATGGATGCCGTTGGAGAAGAAGTCGCGGGCGCCGCCGAGCACCAGCACCGAGGTGGGGCGGCTGAGCGCGTACCGGTAGGCGGCCAGCAGCCTGCGGCAGTGGGTGGTGCTCATCGCCCCGCCGGGGAACGAGAAGCTCACGAAGCCGACCTCGCCCTGCTGCCGGTAGCGGATGTCGGTCCAGGTGCTGCGGTCCGGGGGCAGCTCGAGCGGCGCGGCGATCTCGGGCAGCCAGTGCGGGCGGTCGCTCGAGATCGGCATGCCGTGGGATCCGGGCGGGGCCGGGAAACCGGCCAGGACGGAGGCCGCCGGGCGGCGGAACGGCGCCGGGTCGCCGGAGCTCTTGAGGGGGCGCAGCTCCGGGATCCACACCGCGCCGTCCCGGGTGGCCCGGCAGACCGCGCCGGACCGGGTCGCGAGCAGTTCCCCGGGCTCACCCCGCAGCCGGTCCTCGGGATGCCCGCCGTGCAGGAACACCTCCCGGCCGCAGATCTCGTCCCGGACGCCGGGCTGCGAGTCGGCCCCGCGGAGCTTGCGCAGCACCGTCCGGGTGGTGTCCCGCTCCCAGTCGATCCGCCGCCGCTCCTGGCGGAAGAAGTCCCGCCACACCACGTCGACCCCGGGCTCGCTCTGCGGACGCGGCTTGTACGAGCCGTCGGCGTAGCGCCGCACGGCCTGGAGGACCGCGGCGGTCGCGGCGTCGGCGACCTCGCCCCCGTACATGCTGCTCTTGCCCGCCGGCGGCACGGTGAAGGACCCGTCCGCCCACACGTCGCCCGCGTCCATCGCCGCCTCGGCCTGAAGCACCGTCACACCCCACTCGGGCGCCTCCTGGGCGATCGCCCAGTCCAGGGAGGACGGCCCCCGGTCGCCGGGTGGCCCCGGGTGCACGATCAGGCAGGTGTGCTGCTGCCACACGTCCTCCGGCAGGGCCGTCTTCAGCATCGGGGCGACGACCAGGTCCGGACGCACCTCCTGTACGGCGGCCCGGACCGCGTCGGCGCCGTGCGAGGCGAGGACGACGTCCACCCGGTGTCCCTCGTCCGACAGTTCCGCGTACACACGCTGGGACAGGCTGTTGAACGCGCTGGCGACAAGCAAGATGTCCATGACATGGCATGCTCGCCGTTCGGACGAGGGCCGAGAAGGACCACCGCGGCGTTTCGCGGCCCTCGCCCGCTTCCGGGCTACTCTCCCGACGGTGCGGTCAGCGGAACCCCCAGGCCGACCGGGGTGCCGAAGTTCGGTGTCCCGTCGGCGTTCCAGGTGAATTTCTGTGCCCTGGTCGAGCGGTTCATGTCGCAGCCGCCGCCCGCGGAGCTGTTGGCGTGGTACACCATCCAGTCCTCTGTGCCGTCCGGCGACTTGAAGAAGCCGTTGTGGCCGGGGCCGTACACCCCGGTGGCGTTGGACCGCTGGAACACCGGGTTCGGTGACTTGACCCAGGAGGAGGAGCTGAGCGGGTCGCCGCCGTTGTAGGTGAGCATGCCCAGCTTGTAGTCGGGTGTGGAGCAGTGGCTGGCGGAGTAGACGATGAAGGTCTTCCCGTTCCGCTGCAGCACCTCGGCGCCCTCGTTGACCGCGCCGCCCACCGTCTCCCAGCCGTATGTGGGGGTGGAGAGGATCCGGCGTGTGCCGCTCGCGGTCCACGGGTTGGACAGCGGCCGGATGAACATCGGCTGCGAGCCGTTGTAGAAGGTACCGAGCAGATACAGCTTGCCGTTGAGCTGGAGGATGCCCGGGTCCAGCTCCCAGGTGTTGTCCTGGGACGGGTCGAGCAGATCGGCCTTGAAGGTGTAGGGGCCCATCGGGTCGAGTCCCGCGCTCTCCAGGACATGGATCCGCTGGGTGCCCAGATCGAAGGGCTCCCGCCCGGCCGTGTAGTAGAAGTACCACCGCTTGCCGTTCGGGCCGTCGAGCAGATGGAACTCCGGGGCCCACATCGTGCCCGCCCCGTTCGGCCTGGTCAGATTGAAGATCACCTGTTCCGTGGCCGTGGCGAGGCCGCCCAGCGTGCGGGACTTGCGCATGGTGACCGTCGAGTTCCACGTCGTGGTGGCGAGGTAGTAGTAACCGTCGTGGTAGGTCAGCCAGGGGTCGGGGCCGCGCTGGGCGATCGGGTTGGTGAAGGTGCCCGGGCTCGTGCCGCCGCCGGTGAAGCCGGCCAGACGCCACACCCTGCCGTTCGCGGCGGAGCACGGCAGCTGCACCAGGCCGGTGTTCGACGCCGACGAACCCCCGCTCGGCGTCACGCACTTGCCCGAGGCCGTGGAGACCAGGTTGAAGGCCTTGTCGGCGCCGCTCACCGGCACCAGCCGCCACTGCTGGTTGGTGCCACCGTGGCAGGGCCACTGGATGACCGTGGCGTTGTCCGCGGTGGACGCGCCCGACACGTCGACGCACTGCCCGGACTGCGTGGTGATGGTGTACGTGTCACCCGAACCGGACCCCGAGACCGGCGCGAAGCGGAAACTCTGGTTGGCGCCGGAACCGCACGCGAACGCACGCAACTGCGTCCCGTTCGTCGACGAACCACCCGGCAGATCAAGGCAGTTGCCGCCGTTCTGGTTCACCCCCGTCGACGTGAACGCGACGGCGGCGGCAGCGGGCTGCGGTGCCGCAAGGAAGGCGACCATCATGGTGAGGACGCCGAGGAGCGCGGACAGACATCTGAAACGGGTCACGGGCCGTACACCTTCGCTTCGAGGAGGCCGACGGAGTTGTTGCCGTTGCTGGTGAGCTGCACACGCAGTCGTGTGGTGTTCGTCGCGGTGAACGTGACCGCGTTGTACTGGTTCTTCGCCACCGGGTAGCCGCTCGCGCCGGGCACGTCGACATAGGCGCTGCCGTTCCAGTACTGGAGCTTCCACGAGGCGGGCATGTCGATGCCCTGGTCGTCGTCGAAGAAGTACACCTCGGCCTTGTTCACCGTCTTTGCCGACGGCCAGGTCAGCTCGGCCCACTGCTGCCCGCTCTCCGGCCAGGTGCCCCAGCGGGTGTTGACGGTGTCGTTGGACGAGGGCGGATCGACCCCGTCGTTGATCGCGGTGACGCTCTCCCAGGAGGAGGTGTACGAGGCGGACGCCGTCGCGGACGTCGCCAGGTTGGCGGGTGGCTGGGCGCCGCCCCGGTTGTGGACCTTGATCTCGGTGAGGCCCGTCTTCGCGCCGGAGGCGTTGGTGGCCAGGACCCTGATGCGCTGGGCGCTGATCGCCGGGAACCGCACCAGGTTGTAGTTGGCGCGGGGCGCGGCCGGGCTCTTGGTCTGGCCGTCGGCGTTCACCCAGGACGTGCCGTTGTGGTACTGGATCGTGTACGAGGACGGCGCCCGGTAGGTCGTACTGGCGGGGCGGCTGTCCTTGAAGTACAGGCGCACCTCGTTGAGCGTCCGGGCGGTGCCGAAGTTCAGCTCGTACCAGTCCTGGCTGTTCGAGGAGCCGCCCGCGCCCCAGAACGGCTCATTGGTGGGAAGCCCGTCGACCGCGCCCGAGACGGCGCTGCCCGACCCGGTGTGGGAGGCGGACGCGGTCGCGCCGGAGGCGAGGTTGGCCGGGTCGCCGGTCAGGTCGACACCGGCCTTGGCGAGCATGTCGACCATGCGGGGACTGTCCTGCACGACCTGGTGGGGGGCCTTCAGCCCGGAGACGGCCGTGCGGTGGGTGACCGTGCCCTTCGTAGTGACCTCGCCGCTGGCCGGGTCCCAGGTGAAGGGCACCAGGGAGCTGACGGTGGCGGCCCGGGTGCCGTTGACGTAGATCGAGTAGCCCTCCGGGATACCGGGGTAGCGCACCACGCCGTCGGCCGGGTCGTCCCAGACGACGGACAGGTCGGCGCCCCGGTAGCGCAGGTTGTTGACCGTGAAGTGGGACCAGCCGATGTCGATGGGGGAGAGCTCCACCTTCGCGTCGCTGCGCGGCCGCAGCCCCGCCACGTCCTCGATCACCGTCCAGTTGCTGCTGCCGAGGATGTTGTGGTGGATCCACGAGCGGTAGTTGACGGAGCTGCCGTTCCAGTCGGCCCAGAACTCGTTCGCGTCCGGCCACTGGGTGTTGCCGCCGACGTACTGCGCCCAGGTGTTCCAGTAGAGGAGCTTCTTGTAGTCGGTGGCGCTCATCCAGGAGTTGGAGTAGTTGCGCAGCACCGAGGAGTACAGCCGGAACTGGACGGTGGAGTTGATGGTGGAGAAGTTGTTGGAGCCCGGCTCCCCGGCCTCGGCCGCCGCCTTCTTGTCGACCTGGTTGGCCGTGTAGAACGGGAAGATCGGGTACTGGGCCGGGTCGTCGAACAGCCGCAGGGCCTGCTTGTACGTCGCCGTGTCGGGGACGGCGCCGACCGAGAACGGGTAGTAGTTGTTGATCTCCTTCCAGGGCACCCACTCGTTGGTCGACTTCAGCCGGTGCTCGAACAGCTGCCGGTTGGGGTTCCAGAGCACGTTGACGATGGCGTCCTTGATCTGGTTGGCGAGGGTGCGCATCTCGCTCGCCTTGGCCGTGTTGCCGGTCGCCTCGTAGGCCTGCGCGGCGGCCAGCGCCCCGCTGTACTGGTAGGCGGACTCGGCGCGGTCCATGGTGCCGGGCTTCCAGTGGAAGGAGACGGCGTCGGCGTCATTGCCCGTCAGAGCGCCCCAGTCGTACTCGATGAGCTTGTTGTTGTCACGGTCGTAGTGCGCGAGCTGGCCCTTGACATCGCCCTCCGCGTAGCGGGCGAGGCTCGCGGCGATGCCCGGCTGGCCGCCGTGGATCTGGTAGCTCTTCCACGCCGCCTCTGCGATGTACTGGGTGTAGCTGTTGGACCAGTTCTCCGGGTCCCCCGGGTTGTCCAGGAACCGGCCGCCCTTGGAGGTCTGGCCGACGCTCAGCCAGTCCCCGTAGGCGTACGACGGATCGCGCAGATACTTCAGATCGTCGATGTGCATCGGCTGGGTGAGCGCGATGGCGTTGTTGTAGCCGAGGACGCCCTCGGTCGAGGTCGGGAACTGGAAGGTCTGCCCGGGGATGTCGGCGTCCAGGTGGTTGAAGCGCATCAGCCACCAGCGGTAGTAGATGTTCTTCTTGATCGCGGGCTCGGGCACGTCGATGTACGGCACGTTCTGCGCCCACCACCGGTTGTAGGCCCGGACATGGGTGGCGAACGCGGTGGCCGCCGAGTAGCCCGCGTAGGCGTCGTACTCGCTCCGCGACTCGGGGATCTCGTCGGTGACGAAACCCATCACGACCTTCGCGGTCACCGTGGCACCGGCCGCGACCGTCACGGACCGGTTGAGGCCGCCGCTGGAGACGGCGAACCCGTCACCGGTCAGCCGGGGGCGCAGCGTCGTGAGGTTGTTGTAGGCGTTGACCTGCCCGGTCAGCTCGCTGCCGCTGCCCGAGGTGGTGTAGGGCGAGGTCGCCCGCAACTGGAGAGTGGTGGCGGACGAGCCGTTGTTCTTGATCGACAGGTTCGTCACGGCCACGTTGCTGTCCGTGATGAACTTCGTCTGGTCGACCGTGACCGAGCCGCTGGTGTGCACGCTCTTCCAGTGGCTGGGCGTCTGCCGGCGCTGCGCGACCTGCTCGGTGAAGGTCCCCGGGGTGACCGCGACGGTGTAGGCGCTGTTGCCGTTGATGTTCTCCCAGTAGGCGACCTTGCCGCCGAAACCGAACCGGGCCGGGTCGTGCTCCTTCATGAACAGTGCGCGTCCCCGGCTCATCAGCCAGGGCCCGGCCGGATCGTTGCCTGAGCGGGCGAGCAGCCGGTCCATCCAGAAGTCGGTCCCCGAACTCTCCGCGTCGTAGATCGCCCGCATCATGTCGCCCGAGGTGTGGGCGACGGGCGGGGCGGGGATCGCGGGGCCGCTGAAACTGGGGAAACCGATGGTCTGCGCCGCCGCGGCCGGGGTGGCGGGGACCACGCAACAGACGGCGAGTACCAGTGCGGCCAGGAGGGTCTGCGGTCTTCTCATCGGAGCTCCCTGTCCGGACCTGCAGAGCACGGAAACGACCTAAAAGGTTTTCGCAACGTAGAAGTGAGCTGATGAAGTGTCAAGAGTATTGGGAGCGCCCTGAGTTGGAAAACCTTTCAGGTGGGCGTTGCTCGCGAACGTATTCGACGTTACGGTCCTGCGGTGATCGCCCGGCGTACGCCGGAGCGGGCGTCACGAGGGGACATCGCATGCGAAACCGGTCGGCCGGCGTCATCCGCAACCCGGTGCTGCCCGGGTCCCACCCGGACCCGTCGATCCTGCGGGTGGGGCCGGACTTCTACCTGGCCACCTCGACGTTCGAGTGGTATCCGGGCGTGCGCCTGCACCACTCCACGGACCTGGTGCACTGGCGCCCCCTCGGCGGCGCCCTCGACCACACCCGCCTGCTCGACCTGACCGGCTGCCCGGACTCGGGCGGCGTCTGGGCGCCCAGCCTCACCCACGCCGACGGCCTGTTCCACCTCGTCTACAGCAACGTCTCCACCTACGTCGGCGGCTTCACCGACTGCCCCAACTACCTGATCACCGCTCCCTCCATCGAGGGCCCCTGGTCGGATCCGGTACCCCTGCACGCCCGGGGCTTCGACGCCTCCCTCTTCCACGACGGCTCCGACAGCCGGCTGCTGAACCTGGTCCACGACTGGCGCCCCGGCCACGGCGGCTCGGCGGGCCTGGAGGCCCGGCGCTACGACCGTGCCGCACGCCGCCTCGTCGGCGACCCCGTGCGGATCGGGCTGCCGCCGCAGTCCGGCTGGATCGAAGGCCCGAACCTCTACCGCCGGGGCGACTGGTACTACCTGCTCACCGCGGACGGCGGCACGGGCTACGACCACCAGGTCACCGTCTCCCGCTCGCGCACCCTGACGGGCCCCTACACTCGCGACCCCGACGGCCCGCTCCTCACCGCCCGCGACCATCCCGACCTACCGCTGCAGAAGGCCGGGCACGGCAGCCTGGTGGAGACCGGCGACGGCGACTGGTACCTGGCCTACCTCGTGGCCCGGCCCCTCGGGCGGCGAGGACCGTGCGTCCTGGGCCGGGAGACGGCACTGGCACCCGTGATCTGGACCGCCGACGAATGGCCCCGTGTCGAGACCGGCCTGCCCGCGCTGGAAGTTCCGGCCGGCATCTCCAGGGCGGGCGAGGACCACACGGACGCGGAGGACACCGACGGATTCGACGGCCCGGCCCTGGGCCCCCAGTGGTCGACCCTGCGCCGACCTCCGACCCCCGACTGGGTCTCGCTCACCGAACGCCCGTCCCATCTGCGGCTCCGGGGCGGCCGGTCACCGCAGAGCCTGGTCGAACCCAGCCTGGTGGCCCGCCGCGTGACCGGGGCGCGCTGCTCGTTCGAGGCGACGATGGAGTACCGGCCGGAGGCGTTCCAGCACCTGGCCGGGATCACCGCGTACTACAACACCCGCAACTGGTACTACCTGTACGTCACCGTGGACGACGAGGGTCAGCCCGTCCTGCGCGTCGCGAGCTGCGACCGGGGCGTGCTCAGCGTCGACGAAACCGGCCAGGCGCAGCTCGGCCCCGCCGCACGACTGCGGCTCGGCCTCGACTTCGACGGGGCCGACCTGCGCTTCCGGTACGACACCGGCCGGGGCTGGGAGCCCTTCGGTGCCGTCCTGGACGCCACCGTCCTCTCCGACGAGCACGCCGAGCACATCGAGGACGGACAGATCCGCTCCCTCGGCTTCACCGGCGCGTTCGTCGGCCTGTGGGCCTGGGACCTCGGCGGGGGCGGGCACCCTGCCGACTTCGACGAGGTCACCTACCGGGCTGGGGAACAAGCTCCCGTTCGATGAATCGGTTGAGGTGGTGCCGTGCCTGCTGAGTGGTCAGGGGAGGTGCCTGGCGCAGGCGTTGCAGGGCGAGGCCGTCGGCGAGGGCGGCGAAGCGGGCCGTGAAGCCGTCGAGGTCGTCGCCGATGAACTCGCCGTCTGCGACGCCCCGTTCGGCCAGGGCGCGGATCTGCCGGTGCCAGGCCGCGTACCGGTCGGCCTGCCCCCGGGCGAAGGTCTCGTCCGTGCTCTGCTCGCCCGCGTGCCAGAAGTCGAACCACATCCGCCAGTGCCGGTCGGTGTCCTCCGTGAACAGTGCGTCGACGAGCAGCCTGAGCGCCTCGGCCCCGCTGGTCGCGTGCTCGGCGGCCTCGCTGAGCGCCGCGTAGTACTGCTCGATGTGCAGCACCATGGCCTCGGAGAGGACTTCCTGCACACTGTCGAAGTGGTACGTGACCGTGCCGACGGACACTCCGGCCGCCGCTGCCACGTCGCGCACGCCGACCGACTTGTAGCCGCGCTCCGCGATCAGCGGCACGGCCGCGTCGACGATGAGACGCCGCCGCACCTCGGTGGGCTGCCGGGTCCGGTCCCGGGCCGCGACGGCACGGCGCGGGCCCTTCCCGCCCTGCCGCGGCTGCTCGGCGGCGGTCATCCCGATGTCCTCGGGGTGGTGCGGTGCCATGCGCGCTCGGCCACTGTCTCTCCGTTCCCCCGTGCCTCGATACGGCTGTCCATGATGAACTCCGCGGCCGTGGCGCGCAGCTCCGTCCGGGCCATGATCTCAGCGTCCCAGTCATCGCCGCGCCGCAGCCGGATGCGCCACTCGGAGACGGCCCGCGCCGACAGCGGATCGTCGGTGCGGATGGTGTACGTCTCGCGGGCGCTCTCCTCGTAGCGCAGCCCGTCCGGGTACGTCCGCGACCCCCCGTATCCGGGGTCGACGTCCAGGGTCCACTCGCCCTTGGCGACGTCGTGTGTGACCAGCCGCTCGGGGCGGGGGTCCGGGGGAGTGTCGTAGGTGACCGGCATCGGTACCGCCTGCTCCGGTTCCTCGAAGCGGACGGCGGCCTCGTCGGCGGCCTCGCGCACCGGCAGCAGGACCGCGCTGTCGGCCGGGACGACGTGCAGCGCCCCGCGTTCGCCGTGCGGCCAGACCCAGGGCCAGTACGCGTCGGAGACGGCGACACGGACGCGGTGGCCGGGCGGGAAGGCGTAGCCGATGCCGTTGAGCTCGAACTCGACGTCCTCGTACGTCCCCGGAGTCCACTCGACGGCGTGTTCGCGGCCCTTCCTGCTGAGCAGGTTGAGCACGCCCCGGGTGACGAGTGTGGACGAGCCGTCGGGAGCGACATCGCACACGCGGGCGATGACATGGGCCCGCGGTGTGTCGCTGTCGAGGCGGAGCCGGACACGCGGCCGGCCGAGGATCTCCACGCGCTGCTCCAGGGGCGCGGAGTCGAAGCAGACGGACCGGCCGTCCTCCTCGCGCTGGTCGGGCGGCAGGTCGGCGGCGTTGCCGAACGGGAAGAAGCGTCCGGCGTCGAGCCCGGTGTGCAGCGGAGAGCGCACCACGACCGGGTCGCGGCCCTCGCCCAGCGGCCGGGTGTCCCAGGTGACGTCGGGGCTCGGCCACTCGGCGTCGGTCACCCAGCGGCCGGGCATCTCCTCGTGCGACGGGGAGGGCGGTACGGGGTCGTTCAGCCAGGAGCGCAGCAGCGGCTCAGCCATGACGCCCGTGTCGACGCCCTTGAGATGCTGGTCCCACCAGCGCAGGGTCTCCTGGAGGAACCCGATCGCCGGTCCGGGCGGCAGCCCCCGGTCGGGGTACTGATGCGACCACGGCCCGACGATGCCCCGCACCTGATCGCCGGGGAGGTGCTCCACGAGCCGCAGCACGGTGTCCCGGTACGGGTCGTTCCAGCCGCCGACCGCGAGGACGGCCGCGTCGATCGCCGTGTAGTCCTCGCAGACGCTGCCGTGCCGCCAGTAGTCGTCCCGCTGCTGATGCTCCAGCCAGGTGTGCAGGAAGGGTTCCAGCGCGTCCAGGCGCTCGCGCCACATCGGCAGCCAGCGGTCCGCGCCCACGCTCGCGGGGTCCGGCGGGCGTGCGGCGAAGGCCAGCATG
The DNA here is from genome assembly GCF_024442335.1 of Streptomyces sp. CRCS-T-1. Classification (NCBI taxonomy): domain Bacteria; kingdom Bacillati; phylum Actinomycetota; class Actinomycetes; order Kitasatosporales; family Streptomycetaceae; genus Streptomyces; species Streptomyces sp. CRCS-T-1. The sequence goes on from NZ_CP101651.1 coordinate 8,070,009, forward strand.
GTGCCGGCCCACGCGAGCATGTCGATACCGAGGACGGCACCGCCCGTGTAGTGCACATCGTTGTCGTAGCGATCGTCGGTGGAGCAGACCGTCACGACCGCCTTGAGCGGCTCGGGGGCGAGGGCGGCGATCTGGAGGGAGTTGAAGCCGCCCCAGGAGATGCCGAACATGCCGACCTTGCCGGTGCACCAGGGCTGCGCGGCGAGCCAGTTGACGACGTCCACGCCGTCCGCGAGTTCCTGGGCGTCGTACTCGTCGCCCGGCGTGCCCTCGCTGTCGCCGTGGCCTCGGACATCGACCCGGACGGAGGCGTAGCCGTGCCCGGCGTACCAGGGATGGCGCTGGGCGTCGCGCGGGGCGGTCCAGTCGCTCTTGCGGTACGGCAGGTATTCCAGCAGCGCGGGGACGGGGTCCGACTCGGCGTCGGCCGGGCGCCAGATCCGGGCGTGCAGGCGGGTGTCGCCGTCCCGGGTGGGGATCCACACGTCCTCGCGGACGACCTGGCGTTCGAACCGGTCGCGGTACTTCACGAAACTCCTTCTGCGACGGGAGAGGTCGGGGTGTCGTCGGGGGTGCCGGCGGGCCGCCAGCGGCGCACGCGGTGGCCGTCGCCGTGGTCGGTCCACACCTCGCCCTCCCGGGCGGCGTCAGCCCAGTCGGGGGCCGCCTCCACCGGCGGCTGGGCGTCGGGGTCCGGTTCGAGGGCGGCCGCCATCAACTGCCGCGTGTAGGGGTGCCGGGGATCCGAGAAGACGGCTTCCGTCGGACCCTCCTCGACCACGACACCGCCCCGCAGGACGACGACACGGTCCGCGATGCCCCGGACCACGGCCAGGTCATGGCTGATGAACAGACAGGCCAGGTCGCGTTCCCGGCGCAGATCGTCGACGAGGTGCAGCACATCGGCCTGGACGGAGACGTCCAGCGCGGTGGTGATCTCGTCGGCGATGAGGACGTCCGGCTCGCCCGCCAGCGCCCGTGCGATGCCGATGCGCTGCCGCTGGCCGCCGGAGAGCTGCGCGGGCAGCCGGTCGGCGAAGGCCGGGTCCAGACGTACGTCCGCGATGAGCCGCCGGGCGCGCTCGGCCGACTCCGCCCGGCCGCCGGCCGTGCCGAAGAACCGCAGCGGACGCCGGATGGCGTCGCTCACCGAGCGCCGGGGGTTGAGCGAGGTGTCCGCGTTCTGGAAGACCAGCTGCACCCGCCGCCGCAGGGACATCGGCCGCCGCTGCGCGGGCCGCGCCAGATCGCCCGACTCGTGTGTCATGGTGCCGCCGGACGGGGTGCGCAGCCCCGCGAGAGTCCAGGCCAGCGTGGACTTGCCGCTGCCCGACTCGCCGACCAGGGCCAGGACCTCGCCGCGCCGGACCTCGAAGGAGACCCCGTCCACGGCACGGGAGCTGCCGTAGTCGACGGTGACGTCACGGGCCGAGACGGCGACCGGCGCGTCCTCGGGCACCACGGCCCGGGGCCGTATCTCGCGCTCGCCCGACTCCCGTACGAGAGCCAGACCGGCGTCGTCCAGACGGGGCACGCTCGCCAGCAGCCGCTTCGTGTACGGCTCCCGGGGCGTCGCGAACACCTGCCGCGTGGGCGCCGACTCCACCACACGGCCCGACTTCAGCACACACACCTCGTCGGCCAGGTGCGCGACGACGCCCAGATCATGGCTCACCAGCACGGCCGCCAGACCCAGTTCGTCGCGCAGGGCGGCGATCAGGTCCAGCACACCCCGCTGGGTGACGACGTCCAGGCCGGTCGTCGGCTCGTCGAGGACCAGCACCTTGGGGCGGGCCGCGATGGCCATGGCGAGGGCGACGCGCTGCTGCTGGCCGCCGGACAGCTCGTGCGGATAGCGGCGGGCCAGCTCGGCGGGACGCGGCAGCCGGACCTGGTCCAGCAGATCGGTGACGGGGATGTCGCCGCCCGCCTCCGCTATCTGCCGGCCGACGCGCATCGAGGGCGTGAGCGCCTGGCCCGCGTTCTGGGCGACCATGGCGACCGTCCGGCCGCGCAGCCGCCGCAGCTCGGGCGCGGACAGGGCGAAGACGTCCCGGCCGTCCACCGTCACCGAACCGCCGGTGACCTGGGAGCCGTGCCGCAGATGCCCGAGCAGGGCGGCGGCGAGGGTCGACTTGCCGCTGCCGGACTCGCCGACCAGCGCGAGCGTGCTGCCCGCGGCGGCCTCGACGGACACCTCGTGCACCACGGGGATCCGACGGCCGCCGGAGCGGTACGCCACGGACAGGGAGTCGACGGAGACGAGCGGGGTCATCACAGGCCCTCCCTGATCCGGTCGACGCCCCAGGCCTTGGAGAGGCCGTCGGCCGCGAGATTGAGTCCGATCACGAGCGTGGCCAGGGCGATGATCGGCGCGACGCTCGCCATCGGCACGACGGTGATGGCGGTGCGGTTCTCGGCGACCATCAGGCCCCAGTCCGGCGTCGGCGGGTCGGCGCCGAAGCCCAGGAAGGACAGCGAGGAGATCAGCAGCACGACCCAGGAGGCACGCATCGCGAACTCGACGCACACCACGTCGACGATGTTCGGCAGGACCTCCCGCCGCAGGATCGGCCAGGTGCCCTCCCCGCGCGCCCGGGCGGCGGTCACATAGTCGGCGGGCACCACCGCCAGGGCGGCGCCACGCACCACCCGCACCACCTGGGGCACGAACACGACGGCGACGGCGAGGACGATGACCGCCGGTCCGGTGCCGAGGGCGGTCACGACCACGAGCAGCGCCAGCACCGCCGGAATGGCCAGCACGGCGTCCAGCACCCGCCCGATCAGGTCGTCGAACCAGCCGCCGCGCAGGGCGGTCGCACAGCCGATGACCGTGCCGAGGGCGACGCTCACGACGGTGGCGGCGACGGACACCCCGAGCGCGTACCGGCCGCCGTACAGCACACGCGCGAGGACATCGCGGCCGTACTGGTCGGTGCCCGCCCAGTGCTCCCCGCCCGGACCGAGCAGGGCCTGCGAGGCGTCGCCCGCGATCGGATCGTAGGAGGTGAGCAGAGGGGCCAGCAGCGCGATCACGACATGGACGCCGACGATCGCCAGCCCCACGACGGCCGCGCGCGAGGAGCGCAGGGTGCGCCACACACGGGCGGCGCGCGAGGCCGGGGCGTCGGCCCGGACGGTGTCGAGCGTGGTCATCGGGTCCTCCCTCGGGTGCGGAGCCTGGGGTTGAGGGCCATGGCGCCGAGGTCGGCGGCGAGATTGCACACGACGTAGACGACGGCGCTGATCAGGGCGATGGCCTGGATGACGGGCAGGTCCCGGTTCTGCACCGAGGAGAGCATCAGCTTGCCGATGCCCGGGTAGTTGAAGACGTTCTCGACGACGGCGACACCGCCCAGCAGCCAGGCCACGTTGAGCGCGATCACATGCAGCACGGGCAGCAGGGCGCTGGGCAGGGCGTGCCGGGTGACGACCCGCCAGGTGGACAGGCCCTTGAGGCGGGCGGTGGTGACGTACTCGCTGGCCATCACGTCGATCACCGAGGTGCGGGCCATACGGACGATGTAGGCGGCCATCACCACCGCGAGGGCGAGCGCCGGGAGCCACACGGCGGGCAGGAGCTGGCCCACGGTGGCGTCGGGGCCGTAGAGGACGACCGCGGGGAACCAGGGCAGCGCGACCGAGAAGCACAGCACGAGGACGGTGGCCACGACGAACTCGGGGACGCTCATGCCGACGAGACTGACCGTCGAGATGAGGTGGTCGGGCCAGCGGTCGCGGTAGAGCCCGGCGAGGATGCCCAGCAGCAGCGAGCCGGTCACCGCGAACAGGATGGTGAGGGCCGCGATGAGCATGGAGTTGCCCAGGTACTGGGTGACCTCACCGCCGACCGCCGTCCCGGAGACCAGGGACGTGCCGAAGTCGCCGTGCAGGGCGCCCCACATCCAGTCGCCGTAGCGTTCGACGGCGGGCCGGTCCAGGCCGAGGCTGCCGCGCAGCTCGGCGACCGCCTGCGGGGTCGCGTCCTTGCCGAGGACCTGGGTGGCGACGTCCCCGGGCAGTGCCTGGACGGCGAGGAAGACCAGCAGCGAGGAGAGCAGCAGCGTGCCGAGCGCTGCCGCGATCCGGCGGGCTGTGAAGGAGAGCATGCTCAGGCCCCCTTCAGGCCGATGCCGAGGTAGTCGAACTCGAAGCCGTGCTCGGCGTAACCGCGCACCTTGCGCGAGATGCCCACGAGCCGGTCGGCGAACATCGGGGTCATCGCGCCGCCCTTGTCGATCACCCAGGTCTGCGCCTCGCCGTAGAGGTCACGGCGCCTCGCGTCGTCGGTCTCGGCACGGGCCCGGTCGAGCAGCGCGTCGAAGCCCTCGTCGGACCAGGCGGTCTCGTTGTACGAGGAGCCGCTGCGGAAGACCTGGTTGAAGAGCTGGTCCACGGGCCGGCCGGTGTACCAGTAGGTGGCCATCAGCGGCTGCTTCATCCAGATCTGTGTGTAGTACGAGTCCGCCGACGCCGTCTTGACGCGGATCCGGACGCCCGCCCGCTTCGCCGACTCCTGGTAGGCGAGCGCCATGGGTGTGAAGAGGGGGTCGTACGCGGAGGTGTACAGGTCGACGGCCAGGTCCTCGTGGCCCGCTTTCCTCAGCAGGTACCGCGCCTGCTCGGGATCGTGCTCGGGGTGCGCGGAGATGTGTGCCGGGTCGTCGGGGGGCACCGGGTTGTCCCAGCCGGGCCTGCCCGCGCCCTGCAGCGCGGCCTTCACGATGTGCTCGGGGTCGTAGGCGAGCTTCATGGCCCGGCGGACCCGGACATCGGTGAAGGGCTTGTCGGTGGTGAGCATCGGCAGCACGTACCACTGGGCGTTCTTCACCCGGGCGATGGTGGCGAGGTCGGAGGCGGCCACGACGCGGGCGGTGGCGAAGTCCAGGTTGGTCTGCGACAGCAGGTCGACCTGCCCGGCGAGCAGGGCGTTCGAGCGGGCCGACATGTCCGCGACCGAGTAGAAGGCGATCGCGTCGAGCACGGGGCGGCCCGCCCAGTGGTCCTTGTACGCGGTGACGCGGCCGGGGCCCGCCGGTGCGAAGGACTCCAGCCGGAACGGGCCGGTGCCTATGCCGGTGCGGCCGATCGACTTCCCGCTGCCCTCGGGGACGACGTAGCAGTTGTAGTGCGTGAGCAGGCTCGGGAACTCGGCGTTCGGCGACTTCAGCGGCACCACGAGGGTGTGCGCGTCGGGTGTGCGCAGCCGCCGCGGGTCGACGAGCGGGGCGAGGACGCCGGCCTGCGGGGACGCCGTCGCCTTGTCCAGGATGTGCCGCAGCGTGTAGGCGGCGTCGGCGGAGGTGAAGGCCCGGCCGTCGTGGAAGGTGACGCCCTTGCGCAGCCGGAAGGTCCAGGTGCGGGCCGCGCCGTCCGGCTCCCAGGACTCGGCGAGATCGGGAGCCACTTCGCCGTCCGCGCCGATGCGGACCAGCCGGTTGTAGAGGGCGCCCAGGTACTCGTAGGCGGACAGGGAGCTCGCCGGGTCGAGGGTCTCGGCGTCTGAGGCCGGTGGACGCGCGATCCGCAGGGTCCCGCCACGGTCGGGCGCGCCGCGCTGGGCGGCGGCCGGCAGGACGGGTGCGGCGGTGGCGCCCGAACAGCCGGACAGCAGCCAGGACGCGCCGAGCGAGGCCGCACAGGCGGTGCCCGCGGCGAGCACCGAGCGGCGCCCCGGGTGGTGCATGCCGGACATGAACCGACCTTCCCTGTCGCTATTCGTTCACTGAACGATTGAGTGAAGTCCGTGAACGATAGCGAGCAGGCGGTTTCCAGCCAACCCTTCCGGCTGTGAAGAAGTCGTCACAAACGCAACGGCGGCTCCGGGGGCGAGGGGGAGCCGAGTCGGTGCCGGCCTCCAGGCCGGAGGGTGGGCCGGGCCGGATGACCGGCCGCCTTGCCCCCTCCGTACGGCTGACGCAGGCTGGTCCTATGGCTGAGCAAGCCGGGCCTACGCTGATCACGTCCGTCCAGCGGGCCATGCGCCTGCTGGAGGCGGTCAGCGCGCACGAGAACGGCGCGCCGGCGAAGCAACTGGCACGCGAGACGGGCCTGCCCCTGGCCACCGCCTATCACCTGCTGCGGACCCTGGTCCACGACGGATACGTGCGGAAGCTGGACGACGGCGGCTTCGTCCTCGGCGACAAGCTGCAGACGCTCAAGACCACCGGCCGGGCGCAGGCGCTGCTCAGCCGCGTCCGCCCCACGCTCGGCGCGCTCCGGGACGAGCTCGCGTCGGCCGCCTACCTCACCTTCTACGAGGACGGCGAGATCCGGGTCGCCGAGATCGTCGACGGCCCCGGGACACCCCGCGTCGATCTCTGGGTGGGCTTCGAGGACGCGGGGCACGCGACCGCACTGGGCAAGACCGTGCTGCGGGAACTGGACGAAGAGGCCCGCAAGGACTACCTCTCCCGCCACCAGCTCGCCGACCTCACCCCGCGGACGATCACCAGCCTGCCGGAGCTGCTGCGCCGACTGGAGGCCGAGCCCATGGCCCCGGCCGTCACGGACCTGGAGGAGTACGCCCTCGGCACCGTCTGCGTCGCCGTCCCCGTCTACAGCGGGGACACGCTCGGGTCCCTCGGCGTCTCCCTGCCGGTGAACCGGTTCTCCCGGCTGCAGGAGGTCCGCGAGCGGCTGCTCCCGACCGCGAGCCGGGTCACCCGCAGCCTCTCGCTCACTATCTGAAAATCCGCTCCTTGCCGGTGCCCCAGGTCACCCCTTTATCTGGATGAAACAGACATTTCAGGGGTGTGCTTCCAGAGTCGCGCCCCGCGCACAGGTGAGGGACCCGGATACCAACATGAGCCATGCGCGTGACCTCGGTGCCGACCACCGGCCTGCGGGGCCGTCCAGCAGTCGAGTGGCCGGTGCCGGGGATTCGGCCCGCAGGCGCGCCTTCGCGCAGCTGGCCGCCGGTATGCCCGTCCTGCCCGTCCTGGTCGTCACAGCCGTCCTGCTCGCCGATCTCGCCGACGGCGCGGGGATGATCTGGCTGCCCCTGCTCGCCGCCGGCCCCGCCCTCGCGGCCACGACCAACGGGCCGCGCGGTGTCGTCTGCGTGGGTCTCCTCGCCGCGGTGCTCGGCGCGCTGCTCGGGGTCCGGGACGGCGTTCCGAGCCGTGAACTGGCCGCGGTACTGACGGCCCTGCTGGCCGTCACGCTCGCGAGCGGCCTGGCCAGTGTCCTGCGCGGGCGCCGCGAACGGGTGCTCGCAGCAGTCCGCTCGGTCGCGGAGACCGCCCAGCACGCGCTGCTCAGGCCCGTACCGGCGAACGTCGGTCCCTTCCAGGTGGCCGTCCGCTACAGCGCCGCGGCCGCCGAGGCCCGCATCGGCGGCGACCTCTATGCCCTGATACCCACCCGGCACGGGGTACGGCTGATCGTCGGCGACGTACGCGGCAAGGGCCTGCCCGCCGTGGGGACGGCCGCGCTGGTGCTGGGTGTCTTCCGCGAGGCCGCCCATGACGAGCCCGACCTGCTCGCCGTGGTCGAGAGGATCGAGCGCAGCCTGACGCGCAACCTCGGCCACGACGACTTCGTGACCGCCATAGTCGCCGGATATCCGTCGGGCGGGCATCTGGAGGTGGTGAACTGCGGGCACACGCCTCCGCTGCTGGTCAGCGCCTCGGGGCGCGTCACCCCGGTCGAGCCCGACCTGCCGTCCCCGCCCCTCGGCCTGCGCGCCCTGGCCGGTCACGCGCCCGGCCTCCAGGCCATCCCGTTCGCCGACGGCGACCAGCTCCTGCTCTACACCGACGGTGTCACCGAGGCCCGCGACCACGGCCGGACCTTCTACCCGCTCGCCGAAGGCCTGGAGCGCCATGTCTCCCACGAGCCGGCCCGCACCCTCGGCGCACTCCACGACGAACTGCTGGCCCACGTCGGAGGACGGCTGCACGACGACGCGGCCCTGCTCCTGATCCGCAAGCCCGCCGCGTCCGAGGCGGACGTCGCGGCGGCGATCGATCCGGGCAGCCCGGCTCAGGTTCCGGTGTGCGAGGCGGGGTGCCGCTGACGCTCGTCGCGTGGCCGCAGGCGGTGGGTGAGCCGGTGGCCCCAGGTCTGGCCGGGCATTTCGACGCGACGGTGGGTCAGCAGGCACAGGGGCAACAGCACGGCGAAGAACGCCACTTCCAGCGCGAGACTGTCCTGCCGCCGTCGGCCCATCGTGCCGTCGATCACCGCCAGCAGCACGGGGTGCACCAGATAGACCGAGTAGCTGATCGTTCCCAAGACGGTCAGCATCCGGGGTGCGCGTCGGCGGCGGAACCACAGTCCGGCGCCGAAGGTGAGCACGGCCAGCAGGAACGCGACGATCCAGCCGCGCCGAGTGAAGTGGTCACCGTCGCCGTACCGGTAGGCACTCCCCACGGCACAGACGACCACCAAGAGGGCAGTGACAGCCGTGGCGCGCCAGGTGCTCCGACCGTGCTCGGCACGGTGGACGGCGGTGCCGAGGAACATCACGGCGAGAATCACCAGACCCTCCCACACTGGGACCGTGCCGTTGAACAGGACCAGGACGAACGCCAGGACCCCGCCCAGCACACCTCCGAACACCCGCAGCGCGGGTGAGCCGGAACTCGCGCAGCCGATGGCGACCATCATGGCGATCGAGGCGCACGCGACCAGCGGGCCGGTGCCGACCAGCCCGGACAGAGCGGAGACCGGCAGCACCACCCCTGCCGCCACGCTCACGGCGGCGAGCCCGGCCAGGACGACCGAGACCGCCGAGGACCGCTGGTGCAGACGGACCGTGAACAGGGCGACGACCAGCAGGTAGAAGGACATCTCGTACGAGAGCGTCCACAGGACGAGCAGGAGATTGGGTGTCCCCAGTAACTCCTGGAGCATCGTGGCGTGGGCGACCGCCACGGTGACGACGCCCAGCCCACCGAAGTCACGCAACTCCGCGACGCCTATGAGGCCGAGGGCGCACAGCACGGCGACGACGGCCGCCCACAGCGGATACACGCGGAAGATCCGCCCGATCCAGAACGTCCGGACGCAGCCCCGGCGTTCCAGCGAGGCGGGGATGATGTAGCCGCTCACCAGGAAGAACACCATGATCCCGTAGCGGCTGGTGTTGAACTCGGGCATCAGCTCCCGCCTGAGTTCCGGCATGAAGGTGTACGACGAGTGGTCGAACACCACGACGAGTGCGGCGATGCCGCGCAACGCGTCCAGCCAGCCCAACCGCGAGAGATGCGTCGGGGCGGCGGGGACGAGGGGTGGGGATTCCATGCGGCCGAGTTCAGCGGCCGGATCATTGTTCGGCAGTACCGTTCTGGCGGCCTGACAATGGGCGGGCCGGAGGGGGTGCGGGCGTGGCGGGGCGGCATGAGGTGCCGGTGGATCCGGCGGCGGGTCCGGTGCAGCGGTTCGCGTTCGAGTTGCGCAAGCTTCGGGCGGAGGCGGACGGGATCACCTACCGGGCGCTGGCCCGGCGGGCGGGCTACTCGGTGACCACGCTGTCCCAGGCGGCGGGTGGCGAGCGGTTGCCGACGCTGCCGGTGGCCCTCGCCTACGCGGAGGCGTGCGGCGGGGACCCGGCCGAGTGGGAGGCCCGGTGGAAGGAGGCGGTGGAGGAGTCCGCCGGTGACGGCTCCCGGGGCGACGACGGATCCCTCCCGCCGTACCGGGGGCTGGCACGGTTCGAGACCGGGGACAGCGGGCTGTTCTTCGGCCGGGAGCAGCTCACCGACGACCTGGTCGAGCTGTTGCGCCGACGGCGGTTCGCCGCGGTCTTCGGACCCTCCGGCAGCGGCAAGTCCTCCCTGTTACGGGCCGGCCTGATACCCGTGCTCCGGCACGCCCAGGAGCCGGACCTGCGCCCGGCCGCGATCCGGATCCTCACACCGGGCGAACGCCCCGCCCGCAACCACGCATCCCTGTTGATCCCCGCGACACCCCCCGACGGCAGCGCCGGAGCGGACACCTTCCTCATGGTCGACCAGTTCGAGGAGGTCTTCACGCTCTGCCACGACCCGGCCGAACGCGCCCGCTTCATCGACCTGTTGCTGAGGGCCCGGCAGCCGGAGAGCCGCCTGCGGGTGCTGCTGGCGGTACGCGGCGACTTCTACGGCCGCTGCGCCGAGGCCCGCGACCTGGCCGACGCACTGCGCGACGCCAACCTCCTGGCCGGAGCGATGAGCCGGGCCGAACTGCGGGCCGCCGTCGTCAAACCTGCCCAGGCCGCCGGACTGACCGTGGAACGCGCCCTCACCGGCCGGCTGGTCGAGGAGGTCGCCGACGCGCCGGGCGGACTGCCGCTGCTGTCCCACGCGCTGCTGGAGACCTGGCGCCGCCGCCGCGGCAAGACACTGACTCTGGCGGGGTACGAGGCGGCCGGATGCCTGGACGGTGCGATCGCCCGGACCGCCGAGGAGGCCTACGGCCGGTTCACCGACGAACAGGCGACCGCCGCCCGCCGCGTGTTGCTCCGCCTGGTGGCCCCCGGCGACGGCACCCCCGACACTCGCCGTCCCGTCGACCGCGCGGAACTGCCGGGCACCGCCCAGGTGGTCGACGCACTTGCCGGGGCTCGGCTGCTCACCCTGGACGGTGACACGGTCGAGATGGCCCACGAGGCCCTGATCACGGCCTGGCCCCGGCTGCGGCGGTGGATCGAGGACGACCGCGAACGCCTGCGTGCGCACCGGGACCTCACCGAAGCGGCCCACGCCTGGCAGGAACTGGGTCGTGAGGAGGGCGCGTTGTACCGGGGGAGTCGGCTCGCCGCCGCCCGCGAGCACTTCGGTGACGCACCGCGCGAGGAGCTGACCGACCTGGAGCGTGCCTTCCTCGACGCGAGTGGTGGCCACGAGCGGAGGGGCCGTCGCCGGTACCGGCTGGTGCTCACGGCGGTCACCGCCGCGCTGTGCCTCGCGCTTGTCGCCGCCGGTCTCGCTGTGGGGCAGTGGCAGAGCGCGGTGAGTGCCCAGCATGTGGCCCAGTCACGGCAGTTGGCGGCTCAGTCCGGGGCGCTGCTGGATTCTGAACCTGATCTGGCTTCGTTGCTCGCTGTGCATGCGTACCGCATCAGTCCGACGCGTGAGGCCGCCGCGGCGCTGTATGCCGCTGCGGCGTTACCGCTGAGTGAGCGTCTGGTCAGCGGCACCGAGCCCGTGGGTTCCATCGCCCTCAGCCCGGACGGACGCACCGTCGCCACACACAGCAGAGATGGCAAAGTTCGGATCTGGGATCTGCCCGGAGGCCGACTCCGACAGACGTTCACCGGCCACGACACTGACCAAGTCGCGGCGTTCAGCCCCGACGGACGCACCCTCGCTGTCGCTATGGCCCGTGAATCCGGCACGGAGATAGGTATGTGGGATCCGGTCACCGGCAGGAAACTCGGGACCCTCGCCATCCCAGACGGTGCGGTAGGCGGGTTGGCCTTCAGCGCTGACGGTCGTACCGTGGCCGCCACCTCCCCGGCCGCTGTACGAGTGTGGGACGTGGCCACCGGCCGCACGAGGCACAGCTTCACCAGTCTCCCCGATCCGGAAGCCGTCTCCTTCGGCTCGGACGGACGTACCGTCGCCGCCGTAGGCTTCAACGGACTGGTGCGGGTGTGGGACGTTGCCACCGGCCGCACCCGGATCACCCACGACAGCCACATCGAGGGCCGTGCCGTGGCCATCAGCCCTGACGGCCGGACATACGTGTTTGTCCGCACCGACGGTTCGGTGCAACTGCGGGAGGTGGACACCGGCGCCCTCCGGCGCACCATCAGTGACGGTCTTCCCATGAACTTGGACGGACTGGCCTTCACCCCGGACGGGCGGACCCTCGCCATCCCGGACCATGGGGACACGGTGCACCTGTGGGACACCGCCTCCGGCGCGGCCCGAGGCACCGTGACCGCCGGTCGCCATGGGCGCGGACTCACGACGGTGGCCCTCAGTGCGGACGGCCGCAATCTGGTCACCAGCGGCAACTCAGACCCCACCATTCGCGTCCACCGTCTGACTGCGTATCACCCGCGTACCACTCTGCGAGGCCACGAGGGCGCGTACATCGCGGGCCTGGCATTGGGTCCGGATGGACGCACGGTTGCCGCGGTTCGCCAAGAGCGGCCCGGCCGTGGCTCGGTACAGCTTTGGGATGCCAGGACCGGCGATCGCGAAGCCACACTGACGCTCGACACCGGCCCGGTGCGCCGGGGAAACCGACTGCTGATCGCGACTTCTCGCCTCAAAGCCGCAGGGTTCGGCCCGACCGGGCGCGCCCTGGCCGTCCGGGCCACCGAGAACGGCGTGATCGAGGTCCGGGAGGTCGCCACGGGCCGCCTTCGCCAAAGCCGTGCCCGGGGCGACACCGGCGAGGCGGTCTTCAGCCCCGACGGAACACGGCTCGCGCTCATCGGCCATGACGGATCCGTTCGGATCTGGCACCTTTCGACCGGCGCACTACGCACCGTAGACCCGGGCCACGGCGAACCCGTCAGGACGCTGGCGTTCACCCCGGACGGCCGTACACTCGCCGTCGCGCACGTCCGGGCAGGCCACGAACAGGTCAAGCTGCTCGACGCAGCCAATGGCCGGACCCAGCGCATCATCAAGCCGAGCTCCCGAATGGTGCTGTCCCTCGCCTTCAGCCCGAACGGCCACACCCTGGCCACCGCGAGCAGCGCCAAGGGAACCGTGAAGACGTGGAACGCACGCACCGGTCAGCTCCAGGACAGCTTCAGTGTCAGCGGTGAGGTAGCGGCGCTGGCCTTCAGCTCCGATAGCCGCACCCTGGCGGCGAGCAACGAACGAGGAGTCCACCTCTGGGACCTCTCCACCAGCCAGATCAGAAGCACCCTGCCGACCCGCTCGCCCGCAGAAGCCGTGACGTTCAGCCGGGACGGTCACACCCTGGCCATCAGCGCGGGCACCTCCGTCGAGCTGTGGAACGTCGACCTCCCCGACCCGGCCCGCGCGATCCGCGACATCTGCGGGGCCATCGACACCACGCTCACCCCGCTGGAACGGTCCCGCTACCTGCCCGACCAGTCCGCTGAAACCGGCTGCCCGGCCGGGCGATAGGCCGTCACCGCAGATCCTTCACCCGCCGGAGCTTGCCCACCGACCGCTCCAGCGTCTCCGGTTCCACGACCTCCACGTCGACGGTGACACCGACGCCATCCTTGACGTCCTGCGCGATCGCACGGGCGGCGGCCTCGCGCTGCTCAGCAGCTGCGCCGGGGCGGCTCTCGACATGGACGGTCATGTGGTCCATGCGACCGCGCCGGGTCAGCTGGATCTGGAAGTGCGGGGCGACACCCGGCGTGCGCAGGACGATCTCCTCGATCTGGCTGGGGAAGACGTTCACCCCGCGCAGGATGATCATGTCGTCGCAGCGGCCGGTGATCTTCTGGATGCGGCGGAAGGCGGGCCGGGCTGTGCCGGGCAGCAGGCGGGTCAGGTCGCGGGTGCGGTAGCGGACGACCGGCAGCGCCTCCTTGGTCAGGGACGTGAAGACCAGCTCGCCCTCCTCGCCCTCGGGCAGCACCTCACCCGTGATCGGGTCGACGACCTCCGGGTAGAAGTGGTCCTCCCACACGTGCAGCCCGTCCTTGGTCTCCACACACTCCTGCGCGACACCCGGCCCGATCACCTCGGACAGCCCGTATATGTCGACGGCGTGGAGGTCCATGCGCTCCTCGATCTCGCGGCGCATCTCCTCCGTCCAGGGCTCGGCGCCGAAGATGCCCACCCGCAGGGACGTGGAGCGCGGGTCGACGCCCTGGCGCTCGAACTCGTCGAGGAGCGTCAGCATGTAGGACGGCGTGACCATGATGATCTCGGGCTCGAAGTCCTGGATGATCTGCACCTGGCGTGCGGTCATGCCCCCGGAGGCCGGGATCACCAGACACCCGGCGCGTTCGGCGCCGTAGTGCGCACCGAGGCCCCCGGTGAACAGGCCGTATCCGTAGGAGATGTGCACCTTGTGGCCCGGGCGTCCGCCGGCGGCGCGGATCGAGCGGGCGACGAGGTCCGCCCACATCGAGATGTCGTTCTCCGTGTAGCCGACGACCGTGGGGCGGCCCGTGGTGCCGCTGGAGGCGTGGACGCGGCTGACCTGGTCCATGGGGACGGCGAACATGCCGAAGGGGTAGGTGTCGCGCAGATCGGCCTTGGTCGTGAAGGGGAACCGGGCCAGGTCCTCCAGCGACCGGCAGTCCTCGGGTGTGACCCCGGCGGCGTCGAACTTCTTCCGGTACGTCTCCACGTTGTCGTAGGCATGCCGCAGGCTCCGGCGCAGCCGGTCGAGCTGGAGCTCGCGCAGCTGCTCGCGAGTGAGGCGCTCGGCGTCGTCCAGCAGGTCGTGGGGGAGCGGCTCACCGGTCATCGCGACTCCTTCGACGTCGTACGCGCGGGAGTGCTCGCTGCCGTACTCGCTGCCGTACTCGCACTCATGCTCCCGATGGTGCGGCTGCGCCCCCGGAACTCCGCGATGACCTCCTCGCCCCGCAGCACGCTCACGTCGTAGAGGCCGCTGCGGCCGAACCGGGTGCGTTCCTCGGCCCGCGCCACGAGCACGTCTCCCTCGTACGCCGGGGCCACGAAGGTGACGTCGGCCCCGGCCGCTACGGTCACCGGGCCGTGGCTGTTGCAAGCGCAGGCGAAGGCGCTGTCGGCGAGGAGGAAGACGTAGCCCCCGTGGGCGATCCCGTGTCCGTTCACCATGGCCGGGGTCACGGTCATCCGGAGCACGGCGGTCCCCTCGCCCTGCTCCAGCAGCTCGACACCGAGCCCGTGTGAGGCCCGGTCCGCGGCGAACATCGCCTCCGCGGCCGGCCTCGCGTCAGCGGTATGGGTCACCTCTCGCACCACCTTGTCTACCGACCGAACATTCGGTTAGCTTCGGCGTTGCCAAGTAATCCCATCGGCTCCGCGCATGTCAAGGGTCGGGGGCTTACCAAGGGGGCCTGGCCTGTCCTATCATGGACCGAACGAATGGTCGGTTGGGAAGTGGGACGGATGGATACGACACGCTCCAGCCCCGCGGGGACGGACGGCTCCGAGCCGGTTCTCCAGCAGCACTTCGACGCGACGATCGCGCGGGACCAGCGGATCGAACCGCGCGACTGGATGCCGGAGGGCTACCGGAAGACACTGATCCGTCAGATCGCGCAGCATGCTCACTCGGAGATCATCGGCATGCAGCCGGAGGGCGAGTGGATCACGCGCGCGCCGTCGCTGCGCCGCAAGGCCATTCTGTTCGCCAAGGTCCAGGACGAGGCCGGGCACGGGCTGTATCTGTACTCGGCGGCGGAGACGCTCGGCGCGGACCGCGCGGATCTCACGGAGCGGCTCATCGAGGGCCGCCAGAAGTACTCGTCGATCTTCAACTACCCCACGCTGAGCTTCGCGGACGTCGGGGTGATCGGCTGGTTCGTGGACGGCGCCGCGATCTGCAACCAGGTGCCGCTGTGCAGGTCCTCGTACGGGCCGTACGCCCGCGCGATGGTGCGGATCTGCAAGGAGGAGTCGTTCCACCAGCGGCAGGGCTACGAGCTGCTGATGACGATGATGCGCGGCACCGCGGCACAGCGGGAGATGGTGCAGGACGCGGTGGACCGCTGGTGGTGGCCGTCCCTGATGATGTTCGGCCCGCCCGACGACGCCTCGCCCAACTCCGCGCAGTCGATGGCCTGGAAGATCAAGCGGCACAGCAACGACGAACTGCGGCAGCGTTTCGTCGACATGACCGTCCCGCAGGCCGACAAGCTCGGCGTCACGCTCCCGGACCCGGAGCTCCGCTGGAACGAAGAGCGGGAACACCACGACTTCGGCACCCCCGACTGGGACGAGCTGATGCGGGTCATCAAGGGCGACGGCCCGTGCAACGACCAGCGGACGGAGCGGCGCCGCACGGCCCACGAGGAGGGCACCTGGGTGCGCGAGGCGGCCACCGCCCACGCCGCCAAACAGGCGGCCCGCGCACAGAAGGGAGCGGTGGCATGAGCGCCGCCGACAAGAAGGACTGGCCGCTGTACGAGGTGTTCGTGCGCGGCAAGCGCGGCCTGAACCACGTCCACGTGGGCTCGCTGCACGCCGCCGACGACCGCATGGCCCTCACCCACGCCCGCGACCTCTACACGCGGCGCAACGAGGGCGTGAGCATCTGGGTGGTGCTCTCCGGGCACATCACCGCCTCCACCCGCGACGAGAAGGACCCGTTCTTCGAGCCCAGCGCCGACAAGGTCTACCGGCACCCGACCTTCTACGACATCCCCGACGACGTCCCGCACATCTGAAGGAGAGGGCATGAGCGACGACCACGTCTACATGACCCTCGCCGAGGGACACGAGGACGACACCCGCTGGGCCTACGGCACCGGCTTCGAGGACCCGCTGCACGGCGTGGACACGACCGTGCCCGACGGTGTCGACGCCGGTGAACTGGCCGCCCTCTGCGTCACCCTGGCCGACGACGCCTTGGTCTCGGCGCAGCGGCTCGCCGAGTGGACCACCCGGGCCCCCGAGCTGGAGGAGGAGGTGGCCCTGGCCAACATCGGACTCGATCTGCTCGGCCAGGCCCGTCTGCTCTACGCCCGCGCCGGCCAGGTCGACGGCACCGGCCGCGGCGAGGACGCCTACGCCTACTTCCGGGACGCCGGCGACTTCCACAACGTACGCCTGGCCGAACTGCCCAACGGCGACTTCGCGTTCTCGACCGTACGGCTCCTGGTGTTCGCGAGCTGGCGCCTGGCGTACTTCGAGCGGCTCACCGCCCACCGGGACCCGGTGCTTGCGGCGATCGCCGCCAAGGGCGTGAAGGAGCTGGCGTACCACCGGCAGTACGCGGCCGAGTGGGTGGTCCGCCTCGGCGACGGCACCGAGGAGTCGCACAGCCGGACGCGCGCGGCGCTGGAACAGGTGGCACCGTATCTGGGCGAGCTGTTCACGGCGTACGACGTACGGGACGAGGTCGTCGCCGTCCTGCGCCAGGTCACCGAGGCGGCCGGACTGCCCATGCCCGTCTACCGGCCGCTGCCCGGCTCGGGCCGCACCGGCGAGCACACCGAGCATCTCGCCCCGCTGCTGGCCGAGTTGCAGGGCATCGCCCGCGCCCACCCGGAGGCGACATGGTGACGACACTCCTGGACGAGCGGCGGGCCCGGCGCATCGCCGAGCAGGTGCCCGACCCCGAGCTGCCCATGCTCACCCTGGCCGACCTCGGAGTGCTGCGCGACGTGTCCCTGACCCCGGACGGGACGGTGGTCGCGAGCCTCACCCCGACCTACTCGGGCTGCCCGGCGATGGCGGAGATGCGCGCCGGGGTCGCCGCCCGGCTGAGGGACGCGGGCTACGCGCGTGTGGAGATCCGCACCGTCCTCGACCCGCCCTGGACCAGCGACTGGATCACCCCGGACGGCCGGCGCAAGCTCGCCGAGCACGGCATCGCCCCGCCCGGGGCCGCGCCCGCGCGTAACCCCGGCCCAGTACCGCTCGTGCTGTCACCGACCCGCCGCTCGGTGCCCTGCCCGCGCTGCGGTTTCCACGACACCGAGGAGACCTCCCGCTTCGCCGCCACGTCCTGCAAGTCCCTGTGGCGCTGCCTCGCCTGCCGCGAGCCGTTCGAGTACGTCAAGGAGATCTGATGGACGACCTGATGGAGCCCGCCCCCGCCCCGGCGGCACGCGCGCGTGCCCGCCGACGTCCGGTCTTCCACCCCCTGCGGGTCGCCGCCGTGCGGCCGCTGTGCGAGGACGCGGCCGCCGTCAGCTTCGACATCCCGGCCGAACTCGCCGAAGAGTTCACCTTCGAGCCCGGCCAGTCGCTCACCCTGCGACGCGACATCGACGGCCGCGACGAGCGCCGCTCCTACTCGATCTGCTCACCCGCCGGCACCGCCCCGCGCATCGGCGTCCGGGTCGTACCGGGCGGCCTGTTCTCCTCCTGGCTGGTGCGCGACGTACGCCCCGGCGACACCGTCGAGGTGATGGCCCCCACCGGCGCCTTCACACCCGACCTCACCGCCCCCGGCCACCACGTCCTGATCGCCGCCGGCTCCGGAATCACGCCGATGGTCTCCATCGCCGAGTCCGTCCTGGCCGCCGACTCCCGCTCGACGGTCACCCTCCTCTACGGCAACCGCCGCACCGGCACCGTGATGTTCGCCGACGAGCTCGCCGACCTGAAGGACCTCCACCCGACGCGCTTCCAGCTCGCCCATGTCCTCTCCCGCGAGCCCCGCGAGGCCGAGGTGCTCTCCGGCCGCCTCGACGCCGACCGGCTGTCGGCCCTCGTCGACGCGCTGGTGGACGTGGACTCCGCCGACCACTGGTGGCTGTGCGGCCCGCACGGCATGGTCCGAGCCGCCCAGCAGGTCCTGACCGGCCTCGGCGTGCCCGCCGACCGCGTCCACCAAGAGCTGTTCTACGCCGACGACGAGCCCGTGCGCGAGGTCCACCACGCTGACACCGGCCCGACCGGCCCGGTCAGCCAGGTCACCGTCACCCTCGACGGCCGCTCCACCACCTCCGCCCTCCCCCGGGAACGGAGCATCCTCGAAGGCGCCCAGCAGACCCGCCCGGACCTGCCGTTCGCCTGCAAGGGCGGCGTCTGCGGCACCTGCCGCGCCCTGGTCACCGACGGCAAGGCCGACATGCGCCGCAACTTCGCCCTCGAACCGGCCGAGGTCGACGCCGGCTACGTCCTCACCTGCCAGTCGTTCCCGGTCTCCGACGCGCTGACGGTGGATTTCGACACCTGAGGTGCCGGTCGCCTTCTCGCAAGTGGGTGTTTCTCAGGGGGACTTCGCTTCGCCGAGACACTCCTCCGGCACGGCCACGTCCCCCACGATGACCGACTGGTACGCGACGTCCGGCGAGGCGTCGATCATGTCCTGCTGCTCGCGCCTGGCCTCGGCCCGGGCCTGCTCGATGGAGTCGTAGATCTCCTGGCAGTCGTACGTGCCGGTCGGTGTGGCTTCTTGGGCCGGAGTGTTTGAATCGTCCGTATAGGAACCGGAGTTGAGCGTGGAGGTGGCGGCGAGCCCGGCCAGGCACGCCCCCGCCCAGACGACGACGATCCGCCGACGGGTACTCAAGTGCCGCCCCTTCCATCGTGCTCGACCTTCATCGAACCCCCTCAAGAGATGGTGCCGACGCCTCGGCACTGAGGCATCCTTCACCCGGCGCGCAGCACGCGCAACGCCGTGAGTGCCACATGGAGTTCGGTGCGCCGCTCCCCGGATTCCAGGTCGGACTCGAGGAGTCGCTCGATGGTGCGCAGGCGCTGGTACATGGTCTCCCGGGACAAGCCGCCGCGACGGGCCGCTGTCGTCTTGTTGCCGGCGGCGTCGAGGTAGTGGCCCAGTGTCGTGAGCAGGTCGGTGCCGTGCTTGGTGTCGTGGTCGATGAGCCGGCCGAGGCGGCGCTCGGTGTAGTCCTGGACGCGCGTGTCCTCGCGCAGGGCGTACAGCAGACGGCGCAGGTCGATGTCCGGCAGTTCGTGGAAGGAGCGGTCCGGGGGGAGGGGCTGGCCGGGCGGGGTGGCCTCTATGACCCTGGCCGCCTCCCGGAAGGAGCGTGCCGTGTCGGCGAGGTCGGTCACCTCCGAGCCGACGCCGACGATCGCCCCGGGGACCAGACCCAGCGCGGTGCCGGACAGCCGTTCCGCCACGGGGCGCCAGGGCCGGTCGGGGCGCAGGGCGGGCAGGATGCCGAGGCGCCCGGGGGCGAGTTCGCCGACGAGGGCCGGGATCCCCGCCGACCGGAGTTCGCCGTGCAGCCGGGTCTCCAGCTCGCCTCCCTCGGCACCCGGGCCCAGGTCGAGGAGGATCGCCAGATAGCCGACGCCCTCCGTGGGCAGGCCCAGCGCGGCACAGCGGGCGCGGGCATCCTCGGGGGAGTGGTGGCGCTGCTCCGCCAGCTCCCGCAGGGCGGAGCGATGGGCCGTGTGCTCCCAGGGCGTGGAGTGGATCAGCCGGGCGACGGTCAGGGCCATCGCCGTCCGCTCCAGGACGGTGACATGCTCCGGCCCGAACGCCGGGCCGCCGTCGGCGGCCCCCCGGAGCATGGCCAGGCGGCCCCACTGTTCGCCCTGGTAGGAGACGGGCGCCGTCAGCCAGCCCTCCGGGCCGCTCGCCCCGGTGTGGTCGCCGGGTTCGGTGGCCCGGGAGCGCTGTTCCCAGTCGCCGAGCGCCTCCTCCACCGTGCTCCCCGACGGTTCGCAGATCAGCGCCTGGTGCACCAGATTCTCCAGGACGACCGTGCGGCCGCTCATCTCCGCCGCCGCGCGCACCACGTCCTCAGGGCCCGCGCCGCGCAGCGTCAGCCCGGTGAACGCCTCGTGGATCCGCTGCGTTCGGCGCATCGCGTCGGCCTGGCTGCCGAGAATGAGGGCGTGGACGACCTGCGTGACCTCCAGGAAGTTGACGTCCCGCGCGAGGGTGACCAGCGGCAGCCCCCGCGCCCGGCACGCCTGGACCAGGGCGTCGGGCGGCCGGTGGTAGCGCCGTACCAGCTCGATGACCAGGGCGGCCGCGCCCACATCCGTGAGTTCGTCGACGTACCGGCGCACCCCCGCCGTGTCGTCGGGCAGGGGCATGCCCGTGGTCAGGACCAGCTCGCCGCCCTTGAGGAAGGACGCCGGGTCCGTCAGCTCGGTGATGTGCACCCAGCGCACCGGCCGGTCCAGCCCGGCCGGCCCGGTGACGACCTGGGGCTGCCCGGCGGCCAGGACGGGCAGGGCCAGGATGTCGGCGACGCTCGGCGGGTGTGGGTTCACGATGGCTCCCTGCATGCCTGGTCACTCTGACAAGCCGCACTGACCTGCGCAAGAGCTGTCCATGGGAGGGACAGGGGGTGTCAGGGGGGTCCGGTGGTTGACACAACGTCCGAACAACGCGTTCCGGCTGGACAGATCACGCGTTGTCGCGCCCCGCGACGGCCCGGATGCTCGGGGTTGTCGGACCAGTACCGCGGATCACCGCAAGCAGACCTCGACGTACGGCCGGGAGACGAACATGACCGCACTGTCGCCGCACCTTCGCCAGGCCACGCCCGTGGTGGCCGCCCGGGGCGAGGGCGTCCATCTCTACGGTGAGGACGGCCGCCGCTACCTCGACTTCACCGCCGGCATCGGCGTCACCAGCACCGGGCACTGCCACCCCAAGGTCGTGGCGGCGGCACAGGAGCAGGTGGGCACGCTCATCCACGGCCAGTACACGACCGTCATGCACCAGCCGCTGCGCCGCCTCGTGGAGAAGCTCGGCGAGGTGCTGCCGGCCGGCCTGGACAGCCTGTTCTTCACCAACTCCGGCAGCGAGGCCGTCGAGTCGGCGCTGCGGCTGGCCCGCCAGGCCACCGGCCGGCCCAACGTCCTGGTCTGTCACGGCGGCTTCCACGGCCGTACGGTCGCCGCCGCCTCCATGACGACCTCCGGGATCCGCTTCCGGTCCGGCTTCTCCCCGCTGATGAGCGGTGTGGTCGTCATACCGTTCCCGACGGCCTACCGGTACGGCTGGGACGAAGAAGCCGCCACCCGCTTCGCCCTGAAGGAACTCGACTACACCCTCCAGACGATCTCCTCGCCCGCCGACACGGCCGCGATCATCGTCGAGCCGGTGCTCGGCGAGGGCGGGTACGTGCCCGCGAACCGCGCCTTCCTCGAAGGGCTGCGGGAGCGGGCGGACCGGCACGGCTTCCTGCTGATCCTCGACGAGGTGCAGACCGGCGTCGGCCGCACCGGCCGCTTCTGGGGCCACGACCACTTCGGCGTCACCCCCGACATCCTCGTCACCGCCAAGGGAATCGCCAGCGGCTTCCCCATCTCCGGCATCGCCGCCTCCGAGGAACTGATGACCAAGGCCTGGCCCGGCTCGCAGGGCGGCACCTACGGCGCCAACGCCGTCGCCTGCGCCGCGGCCTGCGCCACCCTCGACGTCGTACGCGACGAGAAGCTCGTCGAGAACGCCGAGACGATGGGCCAGCGGCTGCGCCAGGGCCTGGAGGCGGTGGCCGACCGCACCCCGGGCATCGGCGACGTCCGCGGCCTCGGCCTCATGCTCGCCAGCGAGTTCGTCACCGAGGACGGCAGCCCCGACCCCGAGACCGCCGCCCGCGTGCAGCGCGCCGCCGTCGACGAGGGTCTGCTCCTGCTGCTGTGCGGCGCCTGGAACCAGGTGGTCCGGATGATCCCGGCGCTCGTCATCGACGAGGCGGGCGTGGACGAGGGCCTGCGGGCCTGGGCGAAGGCGGTCGAGGCCGGCACGTCGGGAGCCGGGGACCGATGACCACCGCCACCCGCGACCTGGCCGGTCTGACGGCCCGGATCGCCGAGACCGCGCCCGGTCTGCGGGTGGAGACCGGCCCGGGGGCGACGGGCCCCTACGCCTACGACGCCTCCAACTACCGGGTGCTGCCCTGGGCCGTGGCCTTCCCGCGCACCGCCGACGACGTGGTCGCGGTGCTGCGGGCCTGCCGGGAGACCGGCGTCCCGGTCACGGCCCGGGGCGGCGGCACCAGCATGGCGGGCAACGCCGTCGGACTCGGGGTCGTCCTGGACTTCTCCCGGTACATGAACCGGATCCTGGACATCGACCCCGAGACCCGCACCGCACGCGTCGAGGCCGGTGTCGTCCTCGACGCGCTGCGCGCCGCGACCGCCCCGCACGGGCTCGACTTCGGCCCCGACCCGTCCTCGCACAGCCGCTGCACCCTCGGCGGCATGATCGGCAACGACGCGTGCGGCAACCGGTCGGTGCGCGACGGGCGGACCAGCGGCCATGTCGAGGCCCTGGAGATCGTCACGGCCGACGGCGTGCGGGCCGTCGCCGACCGCACCGGCCTGCACCCGGCCGAGCCCCGCGACGCCGGAGTCGTCGCCCGGCTCGAATCCGACCTCCGGAAGCTGATCGAGGACAACCTGGCGCCGATCCGCACCGAACTGGGCCGGATCCCGCGCCAGGTCTCCGGCTACCAGCTGCACCGCCTGCTGCCGGAGAACGGCTTCGACATGGCCCGCGCGCTCGTGGGCACCGAAGGCACCTGTGCGGTCGTCACCGCCGCGACGGTCCGCCTGGTGGCGACCGCACAGGCCTCGGCGCTGCTGACCCTCGGCTACGACGACGTCGTCGACGCGGCCGAGGACGTGCCGGAGATCCTGCGCTTCTCGCCGAGCGCCGTGGAGGGCATGGACGAGGCGATCGTCGCCACCATGCGCGTCCGCCGCGGCCCGGACTCCGTCACCGGCCTGCCCGAGGGCCGCGCCTGGCTCTACGTCGAACTCGAGGGCGAGGACCAGGCCGCGGTCGACGGCCGTGCCGCCGAACTGCTCGACGTGCTGAAGGCACAGGGCCGGCTGACCGGCGGACGGGTCGTCGAGAGCCCGGCCGAGCGGCGCTCGCTGTGGCGGGTCCGGGAGGACGGGGCGGGGCTGGCCGCCCGGCTGGTGGACGGCGGGGAGTCCTGGCCCGGCTGGGAGGACGCGGCCGTCGCCCCCGAGAACCTCGCCGCCTATCTGCGCGACTTCCGCGAGCTGCTGGCCGCGCACGCGCTGACCGGTGTGCTGTACGGGCACTTCGGCGCGGGCTGCGTCCACGTGCGGATCGACTTCGACCAGGCCACGGACACCGGCCGGGCCGTCATGCGGCGGTTCCTCTCCGAGGCGGCCACGCTCGTCGTCTCGCACGGCGGCACCCTCTCGGGCGAGCACGGCGACGGCCGGGCCCGCAGCGAACTGCTGGAGGTCATGTACAGCCACCGCATGATCAGCGCCTTCGCCGCCTTCAAGCGGATCTTCGACCCGGACGGACTGCTCAACCCCGGGGTCATCGTCGAGCCGGCACCCCTGGACGCCGACCTCGCCCTGCGTGAACTCCCGCTCGTGGACACGTCGTTCACCTTCCCGCACGACACCGACGGTTTCACGGGCGCGGTGCGCCGCTGTGTCGGCATCGGCCGCTGCCGCAGCGACTCCGGCGGCGTGATGTGCCCGAGCTACCGGGCCACGGGGGAGGAGAACGACTCCACCCGCGGCCGGGCCCGCATGCTCCAGGAGATGGTGCGCGGCGAGGCCGTCCAGGACGGCTGGCGCTCGACCGAGGTCAAGGACGCCCTCGATCTGTGCCTGTCCTGCAAGGCCTGCTCCAGCGACTGCCCGGTGGGCGTCGACATGGCGACGTACAAGGCGGAGTTCCTGCACCAGCACTACAAGGGCCGCTTGAGGCCCCGCTCCCACTACTCGCTCGGCTGGCTGCCCAGGACCTCCGCACTCGCCGGATACGCGGCCCGACCGGTCAACGCCCTGCTGCGCGGACCGCTCGGCAGGCTCCTCGCCCGCCTCGGCGGCGTGACCACCGAGCGCAGGATCCCCGCCTTCGCCTCCCGGCGCGCCCTGCGGAAGACCCTGCGCGCGGCGAAGACCCTGAGCGCGGCTCCGGGGCCGGCGAAGGCCCTGCTCTTCGTCGACAGCTTCACCCGGGCCTTCCGCCCTCAGGTCGCGGGGGCGGCGAGCCGGGTCCTCGCCGAAGCCGGTGTTCCCTGCACCCCGCGCGAGGGCCTGTGCTGCGGACTGACCTGGGTCAGCACCGGCCAGCTGTCCGTGGCCCGCAGGATCATGGCCCGTACGGTCGCCGCCCTCGACGACGGCGACGACCGGCCGATCATCGTGGCCGAGCCGAGCTGCGCCGCAGCCCTCAAACGCGACGTGCCCGAACTGCTCGGCACCGAGGCCGCACAGCGCGTCGCGGACCGCGTCCACACCTTCACCGGGGCCCTCACCGACCTCGCCGACCAGGGCTGGACCCCGCCACCGCTGCCGCAGGACGTCGTCCTGCAGACCCACTGTCACGAGTACGCCACCTTCAAGGGCCGCCGCCCCGCCGACCTGCTGCGCCGCCTCGGCGTCGGTACGGTGGACGAGGCCGAGGGCTGCTGCGGACTCGCCGGGAACTTCGGTTTCGAGGCGGAGCACTACGACACCTCGATGGCCGTCGCGGACCTGGCTCTCACACCGCGCCTCGACGCCCTCGACGGACGACCCGTCGTCGCCGACGGCTTCAGCTGTGCCACCCAGATCGACCACCTCGCCGGTGACCGGGGCATCCGCGCCCTGCACCTCGCGGAGCTCCTCGACCCCTGCGCCGACCGACCAGGAGAGACATCATGACCGAGGTACTGAACCAGCTGTTCATCGGCGGTGCCTGGGTGGACGCCGCGGACGGCGCCACCATGCCCGTCGACGATCCCGCCACCGGCGAGATCCTCAGCCAGGTCGCCGACGCCGGTGCCAAGGACGCCAGGCTCGCGGAGGAGGCGGCCGTCCAGGCCCAGGCCGAGTGGGCCCGTACGGCACCCCGGGCGCGCAGCGAGATCCTGCGCCGCGCGCACGAGATCATCCTCGAACGCACCGACGAACTCGCCCGCCTCATGACCTCCGAGATGGGCAAGCCGCTCGCCGAGGCCAGGGGAGAGGTGGCGTACGCCGCCGAGTTCTTCCGCTGGTTCTCCGAGGAGGCCGTGCGGATCGACGGGGGGTGCGGCACGCTGCCCGACGGCCGCAACCGCATGTTCCTCTCCCGCCGCCCGGTGGGCCCCTGTCTGTTGATCACGCCGTGGAACTTCCCGCTGGCCATGGGCACCCGCAAGATCGGCCCGGCGATCGCAGCGGGCTGCACGATGATCCTCAAGCCGGCCCCGCAGACCCCGCTGTCCAGCCTCGCCCTGGCCGGGATCCTGAAGGAGGCCGGGCTGCCCGACGGCGTGCTGAACGTCGTCACCACCTCCCGCGCCGGAGAGGTCTGCGAACCCCTGCTGCGCGGCGGCCGGATCCGCAAGCTGTCCTTCACCGGCTCCACGGCCGTCGGCCGGCTGCTGCTCGCGCAGTGCGCCGACGCCGTCGTACGGACGTCGATGGAGCTGGGCGGCAACGCGCCGTTCATCGTCTTCGACGACGCCGACCTGGACGTGGCCGTGGACGGCGCGATGGTCGCCAAGATGCGCAACATGGGCGAGGCCTGCACCGCCGCGAACCGTTTCTTCGTCCACCGGTCGGTCGCCGAGGAGTTCGGACGGCGGCTCGCCGAGCGGATGGGCGCGCTCGAGGTCGGCCCCGGTACCCGGGACGGTGTGGACGTCGGCCCGCTGATCGACATCGTCGGGCGCGCCAAGGTCGAGGAGCTGGTCGCCGACGCGGTGGAGCGCGGCGCCGAGGTGCTGGTCGGCGGCCAGACGCCAGAAGGGCCCGGCTGTTTCTACCCGCCGACCGTGCTCGCGGAGGTCTCCCCCGAGAGCCGCCTCATGGACACGGAGATCTTCGGCCCGGTCGCCGCGATCCTCACCTTCGACGACGAGGACGAGGTCCTGCGCCGGGCCAACGACACGCCCTGGGGTCTCGTCGGCTACGTCTTCACCGAGGGGCTCGACCGCGGCCTGCGCGTCAGCGAGGGCCTGGAGGTGGGCATGGTGGGCCTGAACACCGGCCTGGTCTCCAATCCGGCCGCGCCCTTCGGCGGGGTCAAGCAGTCCGGGCTCGGCCGTGAGGGCGGCCGGGTCGGGATCGACGAGTTCCTGGAGTACCAGTACATCGCGGTGCCCGTCCGATGACAGCCGCATCCTCCGACACGTCCGGGCGCGCGAGCGCCTGACCCCGTGACATGCCACGCCCCCTGGTGCCGGTCGTCACCAGGGGGCCCGTCACGCGTGCCGGTCCGTCACGCGCCCAGGCGGCGGTCGGTGATCTCCTTCGCCGTGTCGGCGACCAGACGGCCCCACTCGGGCAGCCGCGCCTCGTCGTAGCGCGAGTCGGGCAGCGAGACGGCCACGGAGGCGAGCGGTGTGCCGTCCTCGTCGAGGACGGGCGCGGCGATCGCGCAGACGTCCGGGCGGTACTGGTTGCGGTTGAGCGCGTAGCCGTCGGTGCGCACCCGCTTCAGCTCGGCGCGCAGCTCGCCCGGATCGACGAGTGTGGCGTCGCTGTAGCTCTCCAGCCCGCGCTCCACCAGCTCCTCGACGTCGGCGGACGGCAGATGGGCCAGGACCGTGCGTCCCGTCGCGGTGGCGTGCAGCGGCGAGGTGTCGCCGATCGCGTGGAACGTGCGCACCGCGTGGTGGCAGTCCACCCGGTCCACGACGACCATGCACTGCAGCGCGTCCGGCACCGACAGGTGGATCGTCTCGTTCAGCGCGTCCCGCAGCCGGATCATGGGCTCCCGCGCGGCCGCGAACAGACTCGATCCCTGAAGCGCCGCCGGCCGTACGGCGAGCACGCGCGCGCCGATCTCCCAGCGCGTGGTGTCCTTGCGGTTCGCCCGCAGCCACCCGGCCTCGTTCAGAGTGACCAGCGTGCGCTGCACGGTCGACTTGGGCAGCCCGAACAGCTTGGTCAGTTCCCCCACCGTGACCGGCTGGTGCTGCGCGACCGCTTCCAGGATCCGCAACGACCTGGTCACGCTCTTCATTTCCATCTGATTTCCCCCGTTAACTCGCGGAATCCCTTGCGTACACCCCTTGACTCCCCTCCTCGCCACTGCCATTCTCGTGCCAGATTCTAGCACACCGTTCCACAATGTGGCACAGCAGGCTGACGAAGAGAACAGCCTGAGCCCCCTCCCCCCGGACAGTGCGAGCCATGGCCCTCGGCCCATCGCCTACGCCGTCCCTTCCGGAATTCCAGAGTCCGCATACCGGGCGTACAGCATCCGCGCTCCGGGAGACGAAAGGAACCCCCTCGTGTCTGCCAAGAAGCGCGTCGCCGTCGTCGGCGTCGGAACGATGGGCGCTCAGGCCGCCTGGCGCCTGGCCGCCCGCGGAGCCGAGGTCGTCGGCTACGACCGTTTCGCCCCGGGCCACGACCGCAGTGCCGCCGGCGGCGAGACCCGGATCTTCCGCAGCGCCCACTTCGAGGACTCCCGCTATGTGCCGCTGCTCCAGCACGCCGACACCCTGTGGGAGACGCTCCAGCGGGAGACCGGCCGCGAGCTGCGCCGGTTGACCGGATGCCTGCTGATGGGGCCCACCGCCCACCACCAGATGGCCACCGTCCTGCAGTCGATCGCCGAGCACGGCCTCGACCACGAGGTGCTCGACACCGAGGCGCTCGCCAAGCGTTTCCCGCAGTTCCGGATCGAGGACGGCGACGCCGCCGTGCTCGACCGGCGCGCGGGCTTCATCCGGCCCGAACTGACCATCCAGACCGCCGCCCGCCGCGCCGAGGAACTCGGCGCCCGCATCCACCGCTACACCACCGTCCGCGAGATCGTGCCCACCGGCAGCGGCGTGGAGATCCGCACCGACGCCGGGAGCGAGCGGTTCGACGCGGCCGTGGTCAGCCCCGGCCCGTGGGTGAACGACCTGCTGCCCGACCTGCCGTGGGAGGTGGACATCCGCCGCCTGCTCAGCGCCTGGTACGTGCCCACCAGCGACGCCTGGTTCGGCGAGGAGCGCCCGGCGTTCATCCGCACCGCCCCCACCCACTGCTACGGACTGCCCTCCCCGGACGGCGTCTCCGTGAAGCTCGGCCTGTCCCGCGCCCTGCACCGCCCCGCCGGCGACCCGAACCGCCTCGACCGCACGGTGGCGCCCGAAGAGCTGGAGATCTTCACGGAGCTGATGGGCCGCTACATGCCGGATCTGAACCCCGACCCGGTCCGCCTCTCCGTCTACATGGAGGGCTACACCGAGAGCAGCCGCCCGCTCGTCGGCCCCCTGCCGGGCACCAGCGATGTCGTCCTGCTCGCCGGCTTTTCCGGCCACGGCTTCAAGCTCTCGCCCGCCTTCGGCGACATCGCGGCGGACCTGGCGCTGGACGGCACCTCGGCGCAGCCCATCGACTTCCTCTCCACCCAGGACCGCGCGGAGGCGTGACGACCATGACCGAGAAGCTGACCCTGGGCACGCTGACCGTCGGGACCCTGAGCGCCGAGCCCGGCACCAAGACCCGCGGCACCGTCCCCGCCGACCTCGGCACCCTCACCGTCGACATCCCGCTGACCCTGGTCAACGGCGCCCGGCCCGGCCCCCGCGTCGTCATCACGGCGGGCGTGCACGGCGGCGAGTTCACCGGCATCGACGCCGCCACCCGGCTCGCGGCCCTGCTGGAACCCGGCGAGGTGCGCGGCCAGATCGTCCTCTGCCCGGTCGCCAACCCCCCTGCCGTCTACCAGGGCCGACTCGGTGTCTCCCCGGTCGACGGCGTCAACATCAACCGCGTCTTCCCCGGCGACCCCGAGGGCGGCCCCACCGAGCGGCTCGCCGCCTGGCTCTTCACACACCTGCTGGACGGCGCCGAGGCCTACATCGACCTGCACTCCGGCGGCATCGACGAGGTCCTGCGCGACTTCGTCGGCTACCGCCTCACCGGCAACCCCGAACTCGACGCCAGGACCGCCGACATGGCCCACTCGGTCGGCATCGAGGACGTCATCCTCGGTCTGAACGCCGAGGGCGGCAACAGCCACGCTGCCGCCGCCCGCCAGGGCATCCCGGCGATCCTCGTCGAGACGGGCGACCTCGGCGAGCGGGACCCGGCCATCGCCCGCCGCTTGGTCGACGGCCTGTACGGAGTGCTGGCCCGGCTCGGTGTCCTGGAGTCGGAGACCCGGAACAGCACCGCCGTCCGCGAGTGGGTCTGGGTCGCGGGCGTCACCTCCGACGCCACCGGCCTCTGGTACCCCGAGTTCTCCCTCGGCGACGACGTGACCGAGGGCCAGGTCATCGGCCGTGTCATCGACCCCGCCGACGGCCGGGAGCACAAGATCCACACCCCCGCCTCCGGACGCGTCTTCTACGGGATGCACGGACTGACCGTCGCCCCCGGCACCGAACTCGCCGCCATCGCCGCACCCGCTCCCCGGGAACCGGCCCCCTGACCCCACCCCCCTGACGTACGCCCGCAGCTCCCCCCACAGCCCGCACCCCACAGATCGAGACCCCGCTACACGCCCCACCCCACGCTCCCCCTTTCCGCACAGCACATCCAGGAGGCCCCCGTGACGCATCGATTCGCGGCTCCGCCGCGTGGCACCCGGATCGACCGCAGAGTGTTCCTGCGCGGCGTCGGCTCGGTTGCCGCAGGCATCGCCGCCGCCGGCACGCTCAGCGCCTGCGGCACCGGCACCAGCCGCTCCGTCGGCAGCGGCTCCAAGAGCTCCAAGACGCTCGTCGTCCGCAACAGCGGCGGCTCCTACGGCGACGCCAACCAGCAGGCGATCTACGAGCCGTTCACCAAGGAGACCGGCATCCAGGTCAAGGTGGTGAACATCGAGTACGCCCAGATGCTCGCCCAGATCAAGCAGGGCCGCCCCGAGTTCGACGTCATCGACGACTCGATGGCCGACTTCGTGCTCTTCCAGCAGGAGGACGCCACCGAGGCCCTGGACTACGACCGGCTGAAGAACTTCAAGAAGGCCGGCGTCGCCAAGAACCTCGTCACCTCCAACGCCGTCGGCAAGAACTACTGGGCCAGCGTGATGGCGTACCGCACGGACTCCTTCGGCAAGAGCAAGCCCTCCTCCTGGGCCGACTTCTGGGACACCAAGGCCTTCCCAGGCAACCGCGCCCTCCAGGCCCTGGACGCCGACCTGCCCGAGCTGGAGTTCGCCCTCCTCGCCGACGGCGTGCCCCTCGACAAGCTCTACCCCCTCGACGTCGACCGTGCCTTCAAGGTCCTCGGCGAGATCAAGCCCCACGTCCGGAAGTTCTGGGACACCGGCGCCCTGCCCGGCGTGCTGCTGGGCCGCAAGGAGGTCGACGCCTCCAGCGTCTGGCACGGCCGCCTGGACGCCCTGATCAAGGGCGGCGCACCCCTCGCCTACCAGTGGAACGGCGCCCGCCGCCAGAGCAACGGGCTCGGCATCCCCAAGGGAGCCGCCAACCTCGACGCCGCCTACCGACTCGTCGACTTCTCGCTGCGCCCCGAAGTACAGGCCGCCTACGCCGAGATCTACCCCATGGCCCCCTCGGTGCCCGCCGCCTACAAGAGGCTCAAGCCCGCCACCGCCGCCAACCTGGGCAGCTCGCCCGAGCACCTGAAGAGCGGCTTCGACCTGGACGTCGAGTGGTGGATCAAGAACCAGGACGCCGTGTCCAAGCGCTGGCAGGAGTGGACGCATGCCTGACCTGAACGTGATGCCCGACCCCTCGCTCACCGTCCCGTCGATGCCGACCGGCACCGGAAAACCCCTGTCCGTCACGCGACTTCGCAAGACCTACGGGGGCGTCACCGCCGTCGACGAGGTCTCCATGGAGATCGCGGCGGGCGAGTTCGTCACCTTCCTCGGAGCGTCCGGCTCCGGCAAGACCACCACCCTGATGATGATCGCCGGGTTCTGCGAGCCCGACTCCGGCAGCATCGTCGTCGGCGGCCGTGACGTCACCCGCCTCGCCCCGCAGAAACGCGGACTGGGCTTCGTCTTCCAGCAGTACCTGCTCTTCCCGCACATGACGGTGTGGGACAACGTCGCCTTCCCGCTGACCCTGCGCGGTGTGTCCAAGGCGGACCAGCGCCGCCGGGTCGGCGAGACCCTGGAGATGGCCGGACTGTCGGCCATGGCCCGCCGCCGGCCACGCGAACTCTCCGGCGGCCAGCAGCAGCGCGTCGCGCTGTGCCGGGCCCTGGTCTAC
Organism: Streptomyces sp. CRCS-T-1; assembly: GCF_024442335.1. Taxonomy (NCBI): domain Bacteria; kingdom Bacillati; phylum Actinomycetota; class Actinomycetes; order Kitasatosporales; family Streptomycetaceae; genus Streptomyces; species Streptomyces sp. CRCS-T-1. The sequence continues at coordinate 8,101,585 of NZ_CP101651.1, forward strand.
CGGCCCCCGGTCATCCTGATGGACGAACCGCTGGGCGCCCTCGACAAGAAGCTGCGCGACCAGCTCCAGACCGAGATCAAGCGCATCCAGCAGGAACTCGGCCTGACCGTCATCTATGTGACGCACGACCAGGAAGAGGCCCTGGTCCTCTCCGACCGCATCGCGGTCATGCGGGACGGGCGGATCGACCAGTTCGACACCCCGCAGGAACTCTTCGAACGCCCGCGCACCCCGTTCGTGGCCGACTTCCTCGGCGCCGCCAACTTCCTCCCGGGCCGCCTGGAAGCGCACACGGGGGAGATCACCACCGTCCGGCTCGACTCGGGCGGCCTGATCACGGCCCGTCCGCAGGCCGTCCCGGACGGAGCGCGGGTGCGCGCTGCGGTCCAGCCCGGCCGGCTCGTCCTGTGCCCGCCCGACCAGGGCTTCTGTACCGGGACCGTCGAGACGGTCACCTACGTCGGGACCCTCGTACGCGTCACCGTCCGTCCCCTGGGCGGCGCCGACACCGAACCCGTACGGCTCGAACTGCCCGCCGGACGCGCCCCCTCCTTCGGCGAGCGCGTCGGCCTCACCGCGGACCCCGCGAACGTCAGCGTCTTCCCCGACACGGAAAACGGGGGGTGACGACGTGGCCGTACTCGCTCCGGCATCCCGGCCCGCCGCCCCGGTGCCCCGCAGGAAACGACAGGCCCGCCTGCTCTCCGACCGCCGCACCCGCTTCGGACTGCTCAACGCCGCGCCCGTCGTCCTCTATCTGCTGATCCTCTTCGTCTATCCGATCTTCAGCACCCTGATGCTGAGCCTCAAGGACCAGGCCGGCGGCTTCACCCTCCACTGGTACGCCGACGCCTTCCGCGGCGCCAACCTGGAGATCCTGCTCACCACCCTGCGGATCTCCGCCGAGACCTCACTGATCAGCCTGGTCGTCGGTTTCGTGCTGGCCTCCGCGATCTGCCGGCTCAAGCCCCTGTGGGCGGGCCTCGCGATGCTCGTGGTGGTCGTCCCGCACTTCATCAGCGCCCTGGTGCGCACCTACGGCTGGATCATCCTGCTCGGTGACAACGGCGTGGTGAACAACGCCCTCACCGACTCGCGCTTCCCCGGCGCACCCTTCCAACTGCTCTACAACGAGATCGGCGTCGTCATCGGCACCACCGCCGTGATGCTGCCGTACACCGTGCTGCTGCTGTACGCCGTCATGAAGGGCATCGACCGACGGCTCCTGGCCGCCGCGGCCAGCATGGGCGCCGGAAAGATCACCATCTTCCGCCGTGTCTACGTTCCCCTGGTGGCACCCGGCCTGGTCAACGCCGGTGTCCTGTGCTTCATCCTCTGCCTCGGCTACTACCTCACACCCGCCCTGATGGGCGGCGAGAAGCAGACCATGGTCGCCTCGCTCATCGACGAACAGGTCATGAAGCAGAACCAGTGGAACGGCGCCTCGGCGCTCGGCATCATCCTGCTGCTCTTCACCTTCGCCGGGCTGATCCTGCTGCGGCTGCTGAAGTCGGCGGGCGAGGCCTACCGGAACCGGGGGACGGCGTCATGATCGAGCTGCGTGCCACCCTGGCCGGACGCATCGCCCTGGCCGTCCTGTCCACCCTGATCCTGCTGTTCCTGGCGATGCCGATCATCGTCATCGTGGTCACCTCCTTCGGCAAGGACGCCTTCGGCTCGTTCCCTCCGGAGGCCTGGACGCTCGGCTGGTACGAGCAGTTGTTCGCCGACGGCAGCAAATGGCCGGCCGCGCTCTCGTTGAGCGTGCTGGTCGCCTCCCTGACCACCGTCTTCTCCCTCGTCCTCGGCATCACGGCGGCCACGGCACTGGTCCGCAGCGACCTGCCCCTGCGCTCCGCGGTCTACGGCCTGGTCCTCGCCCCGCTGGTGATCCCTCAGGTCGTCATCGCCCTCGGCCTGTTCCTGCTCTTCGAACCGGCCGCGATGCTCGGCAGCCCCATCGCCATCGCCTTCGGCCACACCGTGCTGGCCTCGCCCATCGCGGTCATGATCCTCATGGCCACGCTGAAGGGCATCGACGAACGCCTGGAGGACGCGGCCGCCAGCATGGGCGCCAGCCGCCTGACCGTCTGGCGACGCATCACCTTCCCCCTCGCCGCGCCGGGCATGATCGCCGCCGCGATCTTCTCCTTCATCACCAGCTTCGACGAGTTCTTCATCTCGCAGTTCCTGTCCTCCGTGGACACCGTGACGCTGCCCGTCCAGGTGTTCAACGTCCTCCAGTACAACGTCGATCCGTCGGTGACCGCCGTCAGCGCGATCCTCATCGCGGTCGCCGTCGTCGCCCTCGCCCTGGTCGTCGCCGTGCGCCGACTGGGCGGCCCGGGCAAGCAGGCGGGCCTGCTGCCCACGGAATCCGCCGTGAGCCTCCCCGCCGGAAGTGAGACCCGATGACCATCAGCACCCAGGCCCCGGCCGGTGAACTCTCCGCCACCGCGGCCAGACACCTGCTCCTCAACATGACCCCCAACGGCTCGCTCGGCCGCTCCGGCGAGAACCTCTTCGTCGTCCGGCGCGGCGAGGGACCGTACGTCGACGACGCGGACGGCAAGCGCTACATCGACGGCCTCTCCGGCCTGTACTGCTGCCAGCTCGGCTACTCCTACGCCCCCGAGTTCGCCGAGGCCGCCGACCGCCAGCTGCGCGAGCTGTGCTTCAGCCCCCTGTGGTCCTCCTCCGCGCACCCCACGGCCATCGAGCTGTCGGAGCGCCTTGCGCGCATCGCCCCCGTCGACATCGAGCACACCTTCTTCTCCGGCGGCGGCGCCGAAGCCGTCGAGACCGCCTGGAAGATCGCCCGCCGCTACCACGCCCTGCGTGGCGAAGCGGGCCGCACCAAGGCCATCGCCCGCCGCGGCGCCTACCACGGCCTGACCCTCGGCGCCCTCTCCCTCACCGACGACCCCGGGCTGCGCGAACCGTACGGACCGGGCGCGATCGAGACCCGGTTCGTCTCCAACACCAACCGCTTCGGCCTCGCCCCCGAGGCACCCGGGGCTCCCGAGGCCCCCGAGCGCATGGACGACGAGACGTTCACCTCCCACCTGCTCGCCGAGCTGGAGGCCGCGATCCTGGCCGAGGGCCCGGACACCGTCGCGATGCTGATCGCCGAGCCGGTGCAGAACCGGGGCGGCTGCATCACCCCGCCCGAGGGCTACTGGCCGGGCCTGCGCGCCCTGGCCGACCGGTACGGCTTCCTGCTCGTCACCGACGAGGTCATCACGGCCTTCGGACGGCTGGGGGAGTGGTTCGGCGGCGACCTGTACGGGGCCCGCCCCGACATCGTCACCGTCGCCAAGGGCATCACCGCCGGCTACGCCCCCATGGGAGCGACGCTCGTCAGCGACCGCGTCACCGAGGTCATCAACCGGCCCGGCGCCGTCCTCAACCACGGCTACACCTTCGCCGGCCACCCGCTCAGCGCCGCCATCGCCCTGCGCAGCCTGGACATCATGGAGCGGGACCGGATCCTGGACAACGTCCGCGGCCACCAGGCGCATCTGGCCCGGCGCATGGACGCCCTGACCGACCTGCCGATCGTCGGAGACGTCCGCGGCGCCGGCTTCTTCTACGCCGTCGAACTCACCGGAGACCTCGACGACGGCGGCTTCGGCGACACAGCCCGCACCGCGCTCGTCGCCGACCTGATCCCGCGCCGGCTGCGCGAGGCAGGGCTGCTCGCCCGCGTCTACAACCGCGCCGCCCCACTGGTCCAGATCGCGCCGCCGCTGATCAGCGACCGCGAACTCCTCGACCGTATCGGCGACATCATCGCGGCCACCCTCGACGAGGCCTCCGCCCGCCTCTGACACCCGCCTCACACCCGTCCTGGAAAGGAACCCCATGTACTCCATCGGCCCCCTGACCGTCGCCCCCGGCGAGCGCGCGCAGGGTCTGATCCCCGTCGGCACCAGCACCTACGGCGTGGAGCTCGGCATCCCGCTGATCGTCGTCAACGGAACCGAGGACGGCCCGGTCCTGTGTGTGGACGCCGGTGTGCACGGCGACGAGTACGACGGCCAGGAGGCCATCCGCCGCGTGCTCGCCGAGGTCGACCCGGTGGGCCTGCGCGGCACGCTCGTCGGCATCCCCTGCATGAACACCCCCGCCTTCGAGGCGGCGGCCCGCACCAGCGGCCTCGATCACCTGAACCTCAACCGGATCTTCCCGGGCGACGCGGACGGCTCCTACTCGCTGCGCCTGGCCGCCACCTTCGTCGAGCAGGTCGTCCCGGCCATCGACGCCCTGGTCGACCTGCACACCGGCGGCACCTTCGGCGAGATCGCCCCGCTCACCATCGTCCAGGGCGGCTACGAGGACCTGGCCACCGGCATCGGCCTGGCCGCCGGGCACCGGCTGATCTGGAAGGGCGGCAAGTGGGGCGGCACGGTCCGCCACCCCACCCTGGCTGCGGGCAAGCCGGCCATCACCATCGAGGCGGGCGGCGGCACCTACCGCGAGGAGAACGTCCGACTGCACATCGACTCCGTCCTCAACATCATGCGGCAGCTGAACATGACCGACGGCGGTGCCGAACTGCGGGACGACTACATCGCCGTCTCCGGCACCTTCGCCCGCTCCGCCGCCGGCGGCTTCTTCCTCGGCCACGCCGCACCGGGCGAGACGTGCAAGCAAGGCGACCTGATCGCCCACATCGTCGACCACTACGGCAACACGCTGGAGGAGGTCCGCGCCCCGCAGGACGGCATCGTGCTCTGGGTGCGCCGGATCCGCACCGTCCGGCCCGGCGACGAGGTCGTCATCTTCGGCGAGGTGCAGGGAGAGATCCAGCCATGAGCGGCGAGCCCGAGCTGCTGCTCGTCGACGGCAAGCGGATCCCCGCCGCCGACGGACGTACCTTCACTGTCCTCGACCCGGCGGACGGCACGGCCCTCACCCAGGTGGCGCTGGCCGGACCGGCGGACGTGGACCAGGCCGTGGCGGCGGCCCGCGCGGCCTTCACCGCGCCCGAGTGGGCCCGGATGCGCGCCGCCGACCGGGGCAGGCTGCTGACCCGCATCGCGGACGCGATACGCGGCGAGGGCGAGCGGCTGGCGCGCCTGGAGTGCCAGGACGTCGGCAAGCCGCTCCGCCAGGCCAGGGCCGACGTCGAGTCCGCCGCCCGCTACTTCGAGTTCTACGCGGGCATCGCCGACAAGCTCGGCGGCTCCACGATCCCCCTCGGGCCCGGCCTGATCGACTACACCGTCCGTGAACCCATCGGCGTCTCCGGCCAGATCATCCCGTTCAACTACCCCCTCCAGAACACCGCCCGCGGTTCCGCCCCGGCCCTCGCGGCAGGCTGCACGGTGGTGCTCAAGCCCTCCCCGGAGGCGCCCCTCACCCCGCTGGAGATCGGCCGGATCGCGCTGGAGTGCGGGCTGCCGCCGGGCGTGCTGAACGTCGTACCCGGCGACGCCGAGACCGGCGCGGCCCTCGCCGGGCACCCGGGCATCGACCAGGTCACCTTCACCGGCTCGGTCCCCACCGGCATCAAGGTCGCGCAGGCCGCCGCCGCCAACGTGGTGCCCTCCGTCACCGAACTGGGCGGCAAGTCGCCGTTCATCGTCTTCGCCGACGCCGACTTCGACCTGGCGCTGAGCGCGATCCTCGGCTGGTCGTTCAGCAACGCCGGCCAGATGTGCTCGGCCGGCACCCGGCTGCTGCTCCAGCGCGGCGCCGAGGAGTTCCTGGACCGGCTGGTCGAGAAGATCGCCGCCCTGCGCGTCGGACCCGGCCTCACTGACCCGGACATCGGCCCGCTGGTCGCCGCCCGGCAGCGCGACCGTGTCCTCGGCTACCTGGAACTGGCCCGGCAGGAAGGCGCCGTGGCCCGGGTCGGCGGCGGCGCCCCCACCGCCCCGGAACTCGCCGACGGCTACTACATCGAGCCGACCGTCCTCACCGGCCTGACCAATGAGGCCCGGTGCGCCCGCGAGGAGATCTTCGGCCCCGTCGTCACCGTCATCGACTTCGACGACGCCGACGAGGCCCTGCGGATCGCCAACGACAGCCCGTACGGCCTGTCCTCCTACGTCTGGAGCCGCGACCTCGACCGGGCTATGCGCCTCGCCGAAGGCATCCGGGCCGGCCAGGTCTACGTCAACGTCACCAGCGCCGGCAGCGGCATCGAGCTTCCCTTCGGCGGCTACAAGCACAGCGGCTGGGGCCGGGAGAAGGGCCTTGAGGCGCTGGCGAGCTACACCCAGACGAAGAACGTCTGCATCGGATTCGGGGACCGGTCATGAGGTATCGCACGCTCGGTGAACACGGCCCGGTCGTCTCGGCGGTCGGTGTCGGCGGCAACAACTTCGGCTCCCGCCTCGACGAGGAGGGCACGAACGGGGTCGTCCACGCCGCCCTCGACGCCGGGATCACCCTGTTCGACACCGCCGACATGTACGGCGGGTTCGGTGAGCGCGGCGGGGAGCGCGGCGACGGCGAACGCCTCCTCGGCGCCGCCCTCAAGGGCCGCCGCGACGACGTCGTCCTCGCCACCAAGTTCGGCATGGAGATGGGCCCCGACGCCGACCTGTACGGCAGACGCGGCGCCGGCCCCTACATCCGGTACGCCGTCGAGTCCTCCCTGCGCCGGCTCGGCACCGACCGGATCGACCTGTACCAGTACCACGAGCCCGACGGCCTCACCCCGCTGGAGGAGACCGTCGCCGCCCTGACCGAACTCGTGGACGAGGGCAAGATCCGGTACCTCGGCTGCTCCAACCTCCCGGCGGAGGAGCTCACCGACGCGTTCGTGTCGACACAGGCCCGCTACCACCTGCTCGACCGGAGCGCGGAGGCCGACCTCGTCCCCGCCTGTCTGCGCCACGGCCTGGGGCTGCTGCCGTACTACCCGCTGGCCAACGGCCTGCTCAGCGGCAAGTACCGGCGCGGCGAGGAGCCCCCGCCCGGCAGCCGGCTGTCCTGGCGGCAGGGCTGGCTCACCGACGCCGCCCTCGACCGCGTCGAGGCACTCACCGCGTACGGCGCCGAGCGCGGCCTGACCCTGCTTCAGGTCGCCGTGGGCGCACTGGCCGCACTGCCCGCGGTCGGCTCGGTCATCTGCGGCGCCATGACCCCCGCGCAGGTCACCGCCAACGCGGCGGCGGCCGACTGGGTCCCCGACCCCGCCGACCTGGCCGCACTCGACGCGATCGTCACGCCCGGCGAACGCGTCGTCTGACGACCGCCCCCACTTACCGAACCCCGCGAAACGAGGCTGAACACCATGCGAGAGATCGTCACCTTCGACGCCTACGGCACCCTGGTCGACTTCCAGCTCGGCCCCACCACCCTGAAGGTCCTTGAGGACCGTCTCGACCTGGACAACCTGGACGTCGACGAGTTCCTCGACGACTTCCGCGTCATGCGCTTCCAGGCCGTCCTGGAGGCCTACCGCCCCTACCACGAGGTCCTGCACTCCAGCCTGCGCAACGCCATGCGGTTGCACGGCCTGGAGTACCGCACCTCCGACGGCGACGCCCTCGTGGAGGCCGTCCCCACCTTCGGCCCGTTCCCGGAGGTCCCGGACGCCCTGCGCGCCCTGAAGACCAGGTACGAGATCGCCATCATCTCCAACACCGACGACAACCTGATCGCGCGGAACGTCGAGAACATCGGCGTCGAGTTCGACCACGTCATCACCGCCCAGCAGGCCGGCGCCTACAAGCCGGACCGGCAGACCTTCGAGCACGCCTTCAAGACCATGGGCGTCGAACCCTCCCAGGTCATCCACACCGCCCAGGGCTGGGAGTACGACCACATCCCGACCCGCGACCTCGGCCTGAAGCGCCGGGTATGGATCAACCGCTTCGGCCGCCCCGGCAGCGCCGACTACCAGCCCTACGACGAGCTGCGCGACATGACGGGCCTGCCGAAGCTGCTCGGCTGCTGACCCGACGGACGGATGTGAGGACGCACGCCATGAAGCAGATCCCCTACTGGCTCGACACCGCCCCCGCCCTGCCCGACCGCTCCGGAAAGGACCTGCCCGACGAGGCGGACGTGGTCGTGATCGGCGGCGGCCTCACCGGCCTGTCCACCGCCTACCACGCCGCCCGCAAGGGCGCCCGGGTCGTCCTCGTAGAGAAGGACAAGGTCGGCTCGGGCGCCTCCGGACGCAACGGCAGCATGTGTACCCAGGGCCTCACCATCGGCGTCGGCGAGGCCCGCAAACGCTACGGCCAGGAGCGCGCCCGGGAGCTGTACGACGCCTTCCGCGAGGCGGTCGACGTGGTCGAGGAGATCACCCGGACCGAGCGGATCGACTGCGACTTCCACCGCGCCGGCCGCCTCGGAGTCGCCTTCAAACCGCAGCACTTCGAGGGCATGCGGGCCACCCAGCGCGACCTGGCCGACAACTTCGGCCACGAGACCCGGCTCCTGACCCGCGCCGAGCTGAAGTCGGAACTGAACTCGGACTACTACCACGGCGCCCTGCTCGACCCGCTCAGCGCCGCCCTGCACGTCGGCAAGTACGTCCACGGACTCGCCGAGGCCGCCGAACGGGCCGGCGCGGAGATCCACGAACGCAACGCCGCCACCGGCCTCACCCGCCTCCCCGGCGGCGGCTTCGTGGTCGAGACGCTCCACGGCACCATCCGCGCCAAGCAGGTGATGGCGGCGACCGACGCCTACACCGACAAGGCGATGCCGTGGTTCCGCAAGCGGCTCATCAACGTCGGCAGCTTCATCGTCGTCACCGAGCCGCTGGGCGAGGAGCGTGCCAAGTCACTCATCCCGAACGGCCGTCTGGTGGTGGACTCCAAGAACATCGGCCACTACATCCGCCTCACCCCGGACCACCGCCTCGCCTTCGGCGGCCGGGCCCGCTTCGCCCCGTCCAACCCGGCCTCCGACGTCAAGAGCGGCGACATCCTGAAGCGGGAGATGACCGAGATCTTCCCGCAGCTCGCCGGGGTGCGGATCGACTACGTGTGGGGCGGCATGGTCGGCTTCTCCTGGGACCGCCTCCCGCACGCGGGCGAGACCGACGGCCTGTACTACTCGATGGGGTACTGCGGCCACGGGGTCCAGATGGCCACCTACATGGGCCGCGCGGTCGCCGAGATGATGGACGGCCGCCCGGAGGCCAACCCGCTGCGCGGCCTCGGCTTCCCGAAGGTCCCGGTGCCCTTCTACAACGGCACCCCCTGGTTCCTGCCGTTCGGCGGCGCCTACTACAAGGCCAAGGACAAGCTGCGCTGACGCCCCTTCCGGGCCGCAGCGGGGTACATGAAGAAATGAATGAGTCTTCATGTGTTCCTGTATGGTGAGGCGCGTTCACGCGCCCCCGCCAGAAGGACCCCCCCCTTGACTTCCACCCTCACGCCGCGGCCGGTCCAGGAGGCGGAGCCCGCACGCCCCGGGACCGTGCCGCGGCGGCGCACCCGTGTCCTCGCGCTTCCCGAGGCGCGCTGGGCCGCGGCGGCCACCGCCTGCTTCCTGCTCGCGCTGCCGCTCCAGCTGACCGGCGCCCCCGCCTGGACCTGGGGCCCGCTGTACGCGGCGGCGTACGCCACGGGCGGCTGGGAGCCGGGCTGGGAGGGGCTGAAGGCGCTCAAGGACCGCACCCTCGACGTCGACCTGCTGATGGTGGTCGCCGCACTGGGCGCGGCCGCGATCGGGCAGGTCATGGACGGCGCCCTGCTCATCGTCATCTTCGCCACCTCCGGCGCCTTGGAGGCGCTGGCCACGGCCCGCACCGCCGACTCCGTCCGCGGCCTGCTCGACCTGGCCCCCGCCACGGCCACCCGGCTCTCTCCCGACGGCGGGGAACAGGTCGTCCCCGTCGAGGAGCTGACGGTCGGCGACACCGTCCTCGTCCGCCCCGGGGAGCGCGTCGGCGCCGACGGCCGGGTGCTGGACGGGGCGAGCGAGGTGGACCAGGCGACCATCACCGGCGAGCCGCTCCCCGTGCCGAAGGAGCGGGGCGACGAGGTCTTCGCGGGCACACTCAACGGCACCGGCGCCCTGCGGGTCCGGGTCGAGCGCGACGCGTCCGACTCGGTGATCGCCCGGATCGTCCGGATGGTGCAGGAGGCGTCCGAGACCAAGGCGCCCACGCAACTGTTCATCGAGAAGGTCGAGCAGCGCTATTCGCTGGGCATGGTGGCCGCGACCCTGGCCGTCTTCCTGGTGCCGCTGGCCTTCGGCGAACAGCTCAACGACGCGCTGCTGCGGGCCATGACCTTCATGATCGTGGCCTCGCCGTGCGCGGTCGTGCTGGCCACCATGCCGCCCCTGCTGTCGGCCATCGCCAACGCCGGGCGGCACGGTGTGCTGGTGAAGTCGGCCGTGGTGATGGAGCGGATCGGCCAGGTGGACGCGGTCGCACTGGACAAGACCGGCACCCTGACCGAAGGCAGCCCGCGCGTCACCGACGTCCGTCCGCTGCCCGGATCACGGCTGGACGAGGGCGAGTTGCTGACCCTGGCGGCAGCCGCCGAGCGGCCCAGCGAGCACCCGCTGGCCCGGGCGATCGTCGACGCGGCCCGCGAGCAGGGCCTCGACCTGCCCGAAGCGCAGGACTTCACCTCCGCGCCGGGCGTGGGAGTGACCGCCGTCGTCGACGGCCGTGCGGTCGCGGTGGGTGCCCCGGCCCGGCTGACGGACGACGCCCTCGACGGGGTCGCGGAACTGGAGGAGTCCGGCCGTACCGCCGTCCTGGTCGTCGTCGACGGCACCCCCGCCGGACTGCTCGGCATCGCCGACCGGCCGCGCCCGGACGCCGCCGCCACGGTCGCCGCCCTCACCACGCTCACCGGCGCCGCCCCGACCCTTCTCACCGGCGACAACCCCCGGGCCGCCGCGCACCTCGCCGCCGAGACCGGCATCGACGACGTGCGCGCCGGGCTGCTGCCGCAGGACAAGCTGGCCGCCGTCCAGGAGATGGCGAGCGCGGGCCGCAAGGTGCTGGTCGTCGGGGACGGCGTCAACGACGCACCCGCCCTGGCCGCCGCCCACACCGGAATCGCCATGGGCCGGGCGGGCTCCGACCTCGCCCTGGAGACCGCAGACGCCGTGATCGTGCGCGACGAACTCGCCGCCGTCCCCGCCACCGTCGCCCTCTCCCGTCGCGCCCGCCGACTGGTCGTCCAGAACCTCGTGATCGCCGGGGTGTTCATCGCCGGCCTCGTCGTCTGGGACCTGGCGGGCGACCTGCCGCTGCCCCTGGGGGTCGCCGGCCACGAGGGCTCCACGGTCCTCGTCGGACTGAACGGCCTGCGGCTGCTGAGGGAATCGGCCTGGCAGAAGGCCGCCGCCGAGGGGAGCGCCTGAGCCCGTCAGCCCACCGGCGGCGGACCGCTGCTCGCGCGCACGACGAGGTCCACGGGGACGAGGCTGTCCACACGGGGCCGCTCGCCCGGGCCGTCGATACGGTCCAGGAGAAGACGCAGGGACCGCGTGCCGATCTCGGCGAAGTCGGTGCGGACAGTGGTCAGCGGGGGCAGCAGATGCGCGGCCTCGGGGATGTCGTCGTAGCCGACGACACTGACCTCCCCGGGGACGGACCGCCCGGATTCGTGCAGGGCGTGCAGCAGGCCCAGCGCCATCTGGTCGTTGGAGGCGAACACGGCCGTCACCTCCGGGCGCCGGGCCAGCCGACGGCCCAGTTCGTAACCGGAGTCGGCGCCCCAGTCCCCGACGAGGGGTGCCGGGACATCGGCACCGGCCGCCTGGAGCGTCTCCTGCCAGCTCGCCAGCCGATGGTCGGCGGAGGTCCAGCCGGTCGGACCCGCGATGTGCCAGACGGTGGCGTGCCCCAGGCCGAGGAGATGCTCGGTGGCCTTACGGGCGCCGGTACGGGAATCACCCGTGACCAGGGGAGTGCTGTCGTCGAGGGCGCTCTCCAGCACCACCAGGGGAGTGCCGAGCTCGGTCTCCGCCAGCGCGCGGCCCACCCACTGCTGCGGGGCGATCGCGATGACGCCGTCCGCCCCCTCGGCCGACAGCCGGTTCACGGCCTCGACGACGGTCCCGTGGTCGGCCGTGTCCAGGGCGATGGAGCTGACGAGGTAACCGGCCTCCTGCGCCGCGGTGTTGATCGCGGTCAGGATGGAGGCGGGCCCGTACCGTGCGGCGTCGAAGGAGATCACGCCGAGCATCCGGGTCCTGCCGCTGGCCAGGGACCGCGCGCTGCGGCTGGGCCGGTAGCCGAGCGTCCGCATCGCCTCCAGGACCGCCTCACGCGTCTCGGGGCGGACGGCCGGGTGGTCGTTGAGCACGCGGGAGACGGTCTGCTTGGAGACGCCGGCCAGCCGGGCCACGTCGGCCATCACCGGCCGCGTCCCCGCGAAGTTGCGCCTGCTGCGGCCCTTGGGAACCGGGCCGTCGGTGGCGCTCGGTGTCATGGCGGGTGATTCCTCGACGTCGGGTACGGCGGTCCTGAACCCGCCCGGCAGGAGCCCAGCATAGGCGGGGCAGTGCCCGCGGCGGCCTCAGCCGGTCCGGACCGTCCACACACGCGTGACCACCCACTCGGCCCGCCCCACCCCGGCCGCCCGCCAGGCATCACCCACCTGCCCCGGCACATGCACCGCCGCGTCCGCCGCCAGCGGCAGCACCTTCAGCCGTAGCCCCCGCGCACGCAACTCCTCGGCCGGAATCCGGTCGAGGCCGATGTCCCAGACCCGCCCCGAGTAGAACTGGTCGGCGACCAGGACGTCCCCCGCGTAGGCCCGTGCCAGATCACCGGTCCAGTGCAGCCGCAGCAGCACACCGGCGGGCGCCCGCAGCAGTTCCTCCGGTACGTCGACCCGGTACTCGGCGGCCGCGGCGTCCACATGCTTGTCGGCCGGCACACTCGCCCGGCCCTGCACACCGGTCACGGGCTCGGGGGCCGGACCGGCCGGCCTGACCAGGGTGACCCGCGCGGCGGTGTCACCGACGCCCCCGGCTTCGACGGTGTAGCGCGTGCACACACCGTCCGCCTCCTCCCGCACCCGTTCCCCCTCCACCACCAGGGCGGAACCGGGCGCGGGCAGCACCGCGAACGACGGCTCGGCGGCCGGGCTGTGCAGCCGTACCTCGTCACCGTCGAAGACGACCCCGTCCCCGCAGAGCACCAGCCGCTCCGCTCCCCACGCGACACCTCGGTAGGCCGTACGGGCCGTCGCCGCGTCCAGGACCAGCAGGCCGACGCGGGAACCGTCGGCCGCGTCCACCTCGACCAGGGCATCGGTGCCCGGCCGCAGACCGGTGACCAGGACCCGGCCGTCGACCGGCGTGACCTCCCCGTCACCGGACGGCACGGCGACGGACGCCACCGTATCCGCGTCCAGGGCGAGTTCGGGCGCGATGCCGTCGGTCGCGGCCAGCACCAGGACCGTACGGCCGTCCGCCTCGACCGTGCACACCGGCTGCGCGGAGGCCCACTCCAGCCGCACCCCGGCCACGTCCAACCGCAGCGGCCAGCAGAAGAAGGCGCCGGAGGGCACCGTCACGGGAGCGCTCGGCAGCGTGAGCGCACGCGCGCCCGGAAAGTCGATCGTGAACGTCGTGCCCGGGTGGTCCGGCAGCGGCTCGTGCGGCTGGTGGTTGGTCACGAACAGGAAGCCCGAGGTGCCGTCGGTGCGCACTGCCCAGCGCAGGGTGTCACGGTCGTGCTGCCCGGCCGGCAGCCGCTCGGGCAGCACGGACTCCATGGGCGCGATCCGGTGCCCGAATTCGGCCAGCAGCAGGTGCTGGAGCCGCAGTTCGTGGTACGAGGGCCGCACCTGGCCGTACTCGCCGAGCGGGGCCTGGAAGTCGTAGCTCAGGACCGGCAGGTCGTTGGGGTAGCCGGTGGCGTGCGACTCCTGAAGGGTGGTCAGCTCTCCCTGCGGATTCGTACCGCCGTGGAACATGTAGTAGCCCTGCCACACCGAACCGCAGCCGATCTTGGTCAGCCCGAGCGCGCCCACGTCGGCCGCCTCCACCCGGGGCCGCCGGTGATAGGCCACCGCCATACCCCCTCCCAACTCACAGGTGACCCAGGGGAACCGATCCGTCGGAGCCGGCCCGGCGCCGCGCACGGCCGTGGGCCGCAGGTCGGCGCCGATGCCCTCGTCGTCGCGCTCGTGCGTGAAGAAGAAGTGCTTGCGACAGGTGTCGGGCCAGCCGCCGTCCGCCTCCGTCCAGAACGCCTCGGGATACCCGCCGTACAGCGGAAGCAGCTCCTCGCCCGGGAGCCGCACCCCGCCCCAGGCGGTCGACGTCCACAACGGTGCGCTCAGCCCGACCTCCTGAGCGAGACGCTTGAGCGTGCGCAGATGGCCGGGCTGGTCATACAACTCGTTCTCGATCTGGATCGCGACGATCGGCCCGCCGTGCGCCCGGTCCAGACCGCGCAGTTGCTCCGCGACGGCCTGGAACCAGGCGCGTACGGGCTCCAAGTACGCCGGGTCGTCGGTACGCGGCGTGCAGGCGCGGGCGAGCAGCCAGTCGGGCAGGCCGCCGTTGCGCACCTCCGCGTGCGACCAGGGGCCGATGCGCGGGACGAAGTCCAGGCCGTGGCGGGCGCACAGCCCGGCGAAGCGCCGGAGGTCGCGGTCGCCGTCGAAGCGGACCCGGCCCTCGATCTCCTCGTGGTGGATCCAGATCACATAGGAGGCGACGGCGGTCACCCCGCCCGCCTTCATCTTCAGCAACTCCTCCTCCCACTCCCCGTGCGGGTAGCGGGAGTAGTGGAACTCGCCGGAGACCGGGAACCAGGGGCGGCCGCCACGGGTGAGCCAGCGGCTCGTGACCTCGATCGGGTCGGGCACGCCCGGCGCGTCCGCGAAGGGCAGATGGCCGGTCAGCGGGGGAGCGGAGGGCGTGGGAACGCGCAGTCGGTGCGGGGTCACCAGGTGTTCTCCGGGCCGAGGTCGGGGGTGTCGGTGAGTTGGGCGCGGGTGACGGTCGTGCCGTGCAGCTCCAGCAGGACCAGCTCGTTGGCGCCCGGCCGCAGAACCGGTGCGGGGAGGTACAGGGTGTGCTGCGGGCCCCGGTTCCAGTAGCGGCCGAGGTGGAAGCCGTTGACCCACGCCTGGCCCTTCGTCCAGCCGGGCAGGGCGAGGAAGGCGTCGGCGGGCGTGTCCACCGCGAAGGTGCCGCGATGGAAGGCCGGCACGGTGACCGTGGACCCGTCGGCCGGTACGAACGGCAGCCCCTCCACGTCGTCCAGCGGCAGCGGGCGGCAGTCCCAGCCCCGCAGGGCGGCGCCGCTGAAGGAGACGGGCCCGAGCAGGCCCTTGGGCGCGCCGATACGAGGCCCGTAGTTGACGCCGCCCAGGTTCTCGACGAGGACCTCCAGCGTCGCGCCGGAGCGGGGGACGCGCACGGGCAGTGTCTCGTCGTGGCGTTCGCGCTCCAGTACACCGACCGGGGCGCCGTCGACGAAGACCTGGGCGCGGTCGCCGACACCGCCGGAGAAGTGCAGCAGACCGTCACCGGCAGTGGGAAGGGTGGTGCGGTAGAGCGCGTAGCCGGTGCGCTGCCCGAGCTCGTCCATGGTCACGGGGTCGTCGGCGTGCACGGGTGGGGCGAGCGTATCGGCGAGCGGCAGCAGGGGCGCCCGGCCAGCCAACTTCACATCGGTGGGCGGGAGTTTGGGTCCCGGGTCCGGGAAGGGCTCGTCGGGAACGCCGGCATGGCGGGCGATGACCTCGCGGAAGGCGTGGTACTTCGGCCCCGGGTCGCCGCACTCGGTGAGCGCGGCGTCGTAGTCGTAGGACGTGATGGTCGGGGTGTAGGCGTGCTTGTGGTTGGCCCCGTTGGCGAAGCCGAAGTTGGTGCCGCCGTGGAACATGTAGATGTTCACGGACGCCCCGGCGGACAGCAGCCGGTCCAGGTCCGCGGCGGCGTCGGCCGCGTCCCGCACATGGTGCGGACCGCCCCAGTGGTCGAACCAGCCGATCCAGAACTCCGCGCAGAACAGGGGCCCTTCACTCCGGTGCTCGCGCAGCCGCCCGAGGGACTGCTCGACACGGCTGCCGAAGGTGCTGGCGGCCAGGACGCCGGGCAGGGTTCCGGTGGCCAAGTGCTCTGGGTCGGCCTGGTCGCAGGTGAAGAGCAGTTCCTCCACCCCTCGGGAGCGGAACGCGTCGGCCAGGTGCTTCAGATACGCGCTGTCGTCGCCGTAGGCCCCGTACTCGTTCTCCACCTGCACCGCGATGACGGGACCGCCCGCCGCCGCCATGTAGGGGCGGAGCGCGGGCAGCAGCAGGTCGAGATAGCGGTCGACGGCCCCGGTGAAGCGCGGATCGCTGGTCCGCAGCCGGATGTCCGGGTCCGAGGTCAGCCAGTCGGGCAGGCCGCCCCCGTCCCATTCGGCGCAGATGAACGGACCCGGACGCAGCAGCACACGCAGCCCCTCGTCCCGGGCGAGCCGCAGGAACCGGGGCAGGTCGAGGAAGCCGTCGAGCACGAGGGGCCCGTCGGGATCCGGCTGGTGGTGGTTCCACGGAAGGTACGTCTCCACCGTGTTGAGGCCCATCAGCCGGGCCTTGCGCAACCGGTCGGCCCACAGGTCGGGGTGGACACGGAAGTAGTGCAGCGCGCCGGAGAGGATCCGGAACGGCTCGCCGTGCAGCAGGAATCCGTCGGACGTCGTCGTCAGAGCGGGCATGCGAGGCTTCCCTTCGAAGTATTCGAGGCAGGGGCAGTCACTGAGATCGGGTGGCGCGGATGAGCCAGAGCGTGGCGGCGAGGCACAGCGCGGAGACTCCGCACAGCAGAAGCGGCACCGCACGGATCCCGGACCACTCGATGGCCTTGCCCAGCGCCGGCCCCGCGGCGACACCGCCGACCATGGAGGCCGCGATGACCACGGCACCGGCCCGCCGGGCGCGCGGCGCGGCCCGGTTCAGCCAGGGCAGCCCGGTGGGGAAGATCGGCGCGATGAACAGACCGACACCGGCGTACGCGTACGGAGCCAGCGCCGGCACGGACGCGGCCAGCAGACACACCGTCATGCCCGCGCACGAGACGGTGATGATGGCCTGCGCGGAGAACCGCAACGCGAGCGGGGCGACCAGGAAGCGCCCGACGGTCATCATCAGCCAGTACACCGAGGTCGCGGTGGCCGCGACGCCCGCGCCGTAGCCGACGGTCTCCAGATGGGTCGGCTCCCAGCCGCCGACACCGGCCTCGACGGCGACATGCAGGACGTAGAGCGCGACGAAGACGCCGAGCACGCAACGGAGACTCCGGCCCAGAACCTGCCCACGTCCGCCGCCCTCGCCTCCGCCCGGCAGGGGCACCTCGTTCCGGACTCCCCTCAGACACAGCAGCAAGGGCAGATTGGCGAGGGCGAAGCAGAGAAAGACGGCCGGGTAGTGCTCCGAGCCGACCACGCCGATCAGTGCGGGGCCGAGGATGGCGCCGATGCCGAAGTGGGCGTTGAGGATGTTCAGCATCGCGGTCGAACGGTGACCGAAGCCCACGGCGAACAGCTGGTTGAGACCGTAGTCGACGCCACCGAAACCGACCCCCGCGAGCAGGGCCGCCGCGAGGGCGGCGGACCACTCGGGCGCCAGCGCGAACCCCGCCGCGCCGACGGCCATCAGCGCGTACGAACTGCCGAGGACGAGCCGGTTCCCGACCCGGCCGAAGAGCCGGTCGAACAGCAGCACCCCGACCACACCACCGACGAAATGCGCACTCAGCCCCAGCCCCGCAGCAGACGGCGACAGCCCGAACTCCCCACGAAACGCCGGGATCGCGGGCCCGTACAGCGCCTGCAACGCCCCGATGAGAACAAAGCCGGCACAGGACGCCACGACAGCGGCCCCGCTGAAGACCGGGGCGGGCGAGGTGAGGGAGGGGTGAGAGTCGAGCTGCGCGATCGGCTGGTCGGTCACGCGGCTGATGTTACCGGTAACATGCGGCGGGTCAACATCCCCCGGATCTTCTCGAACGTATGCTGCGTGTTCTCTCGGCTCGCATCGACCCGTTCGGGGAGGGGACCGGCATGGCCGTCATCCACCACACCACGCTGACACCGTCCAAGGTGGAACTGCTCGCCTCCTGGCTCCCGTCCCGCCCCTGGTACCGCGCTGGCCCGGCCGAGCCGGAGCTGGTCAAGGCCGGCGGGTTCCGGCTGGACGATCCGCAGGGCGAGGTCGGGATCGAGTTCCTGGTCGTCACCGACACGTCTGGCAACCGCCCGACCGGCTACCTGGTGCCGCTCACGTACCGCGGCGCCCCGCTCGACGGTGTGGAGAGCGCCCTCGTCGGCACCATGGAGCACGGTGTGCTCGGGAAGCGCTGGGCCTACGACGGCTGCCACGACCCCGTGATGGTCGGCCAGTTGGCGGCCTTGATCGAGGGACGGGTGCAGGCCCAGGACCAGAACATCAGCGACGTCCCAGACCGGGAGGTCACCACCTCCTACACCGGGGCGGGGCCCCTCCCCACGGACTTCACCGCCGGCGACGATCACGACGGCACCCTGCTGACCACGCCCCAGGGCACGACCCTCCACCTGCACCGGGTCCTCCAGCCCGCCCCGGACGGCCCGTTGACCCCCGCCCGGGGAGCGACCGGCCACGTCACCGGCTGCTGGCAACTGCCGGACGGTACGCGTGCCCGGGGTGTCCTGGCCGTTCTGCACGCTGGTCCCCGTACCTAGCCTCCACAGGAACCGCCATGGCCGTACAACCCCCGCAGCGTCTAGCCCTCCTCGGCGGCGGATTCTCCACCGACGACGACGGTCTCCTGGACGACTGGGTCCTGGCCCGGGCGCGCGTGCCCCGCCCCAAGGTGTGCTTCGTTCCCACGGCCAGCGGAGACGCACCGGCCTACGTCGAACAGTTCCGGACGGCGTTCCGATCCGTCTGCCCGCACTACGACAGTGAACCGGGCCGGCGGCCGTCGTACCGGGCAGCCGTAGCGGCGGGGCGGCTGCCGGCGGGGTGGGCGGTGGAGGACGGGGCCGGAGTGCTCTTCACCCAGGGGGTGCCGACGGAGGCCGTCACCCGGGTGCCCGGAGCAGAGGTGTACCGCGTGGAGCCGGACGGGAGCGGCGGGGTGCGTGAGCAGGGGCTGCGCTGCCGGGTTCTCACGCCGTCCGCCCCCGTCCGCGCACCGAGCAGTGATCGGCACCGCGTATGGATGTGATCCACCAGGATTGTCCCGGGCACGATCGGGTACGCGAGCAGGACCGCGCCCGGGGCGGATCATGTCCCGGGTGGGCCGCAAGACCGCCGCTATCAGGGAATCTGCCATGGAGACACCCGCAAACAACCCCACGCCCACGCCCGCCCAGCGGGCTCTGGACGTCCTCGCCGAGAACACCGAGGACGCGGCGGCTCTGAACGCGCTCGCCGACAGCGACGTGCTCATCCCCGTGCCCGACGACGCGAACGACGCCGACGCCGCCAACCCCTCCGCGGTGGCGCTGCCGGTGCTGGAGCAGCCCGGCGGCGAACCGGTGGTGCCCGTGTTCACCTCCGAGGTGGAGATGGCCGGGCTGCTGCCGTTCGTCTCCCGCTACCGCATGGTGCCGCTCGGCGCCCTCGCCGCGCAGTGGCCGGCCGACGACCTGTCGCTCACCATCGACGGCAGCTCGGAGCACCGCCTGACGCTCACCTCGGAGGGAGTCCGCACCCTGCTGGCACGTCCGTAGGGCGATCGGCCCGGTCCGGGCCTGGGCAGCGGCTTACGCGCCCAGCGTCCGGGCCAGCGCCGCCCGCTGCAGCGGCAGCACCTCGGCGTGCAGGTCACGGCCCCTGGAGGTCAGGGAGACCCACACGCCGCGCCGGTCCTCCACGCACACCGAACGTGTCACCAGACCGTCCTTCTCCAGCCGGGCGATCAGCCGCGACAGCGCGCTCTGGCTCAGATGGACCCGCCCGACCAGATTCTGCACCCGGCACTGCTCGCCCTCCTCGGGCGCGGCGGTCGCCAGCATGTCCAGGACCTCGAAATCGGAGGCACCGAGACCGTGCGGATGCAGCGCCCGGTCGATCTCGCACATCGTGCGCGCGTGCGCCGACAGGATGTCCCGCCACCGTTCCTCGAGCCGCGCACCAGCCGTTTTCGCCGCCATAAGCGAACGGTACACCGGTCAGAGCTTCAATGACTGTGCATGAAGTGGCCTCTCCCGAGCGCTTCCCTCAGGGGTCGGCACCGGGCAGGGACCTACGTCGACTCCCGCTTCACCAACTCCGTCGGCAGGATCACCGCCGCCGGATCCTCGCCCCCGATCTGCGCGAGCAGCACCCGCACCATCTCGGTGCTGATGCGGTCCCACGGCTGCCGGATGGTCGTCAGCTCGGGGCTGGCGGCCAGCGCGGCCGGTGAGTCGTCGAAGCCGCCCACCGCGACGTCCTGCGGCACCCGCCTGCCCGCCCGCTGCAGCGCCGCCAGCACCCCCTGGGCCATCAGGTCCGAGGCGACGAAGACCGCGTCCATGTCCGGGGCCTGCCCCAGCAGCCGCTCGGCCCCCGCCTCGCCGCTGGCCCGGCTGTAGTCGCCGGAGACGACGAGCCGCTCGTCGAACTCCAGGCCCGCCTCCGCCAGCACCTCCTTGTAGCCGGCCAGGCGCTCCACACCGCCCGGCGTGTCCAGCGGGCCGGTCACCATGCCCACCCGCCGCCGCCCGAGCGACAGCAGATGACGCACCATGTCGCGGGCACCGTCGCGGTCGTCGGCGGCCACGTAGCTCACCTTGGAGGCCAGCCCGATCGGCTTCCCGCACGCCACCAGCGGCACCCCCGCCCCGCGCAGCTCCTCGGCGACGGGATCACCGGAGTGGCTGGAGACCAGCAGCACCCCGTCGACATGCCCGGCGGTGATGTACCGCGTGATGCGCCGGCGTTCGTCCTCGGTTCCCGCCAGCATCAGCAGCAGCGGGATGTCGTGCGCGGCGAGCGCCTGGGTGCAGCCGCGCAGCAGGACATTGAAGTTGGGGTCCTCGAAGAACCGCTCCTGCGGCTCCGTGAGCAGGAAGCCGATCGAGTCGGACCGCCCGGTGATCAGGGAGCGGGCGTGCCGGTTGACGACGTAACCCGTCCTGCGGATGGCCGCGTTGACCGCCTCCTGGGCGGCCGGGCTGACGTAGTGGCCGCCGTTGAGCACCCGAGAGACGGTGCCGCGCGAGACCCCCGCCTCGCGCGCCACATCGTGGATCGTGGGCGGCCTGCGCCTGCCTCCCGCAGCGTTCATGGTCATGACTTTACGGCTCCGGACAGCAGATCCAGACTCCAGAAGCGCTGGATGACCAGGAACAGGGCGACCAGCGGGAGCACCGCGAGGAACGCGCCCGTGATCACCAGCGTGTACAGCGCCGGGGTGTTGGCCCCCTGCTCCAGCAAGGTGAACAGACCGAGCGTGATCGGGAACTTCTCGTCGTCGCTGAGCATGATGTACGGCAGCAGGAAGTTGTTCCAGATCGCCACGAACTGGAACAGGAACACCGTCACCATGCCGGGGATCATCATCGGCAGCGCGATCCGCGTGAAGATCCGCCACTCGCTCGCCCCGTCCATCCGCCCGGCCTCGACCACGTCGGCGGGCACCGCCGCTGCGGCGTAGATCCGCGCGAGATAGACGCCGTACGGGAAGAGGATCTGCGGCAGCAGTACGGACAGGTAGGAGTCGGTGAGGTCGACCTCGGCCAGCAGCAGGTACTGGGGGACGGCCAGGATCACCGGCGGCATCAGCACGCCCGCGAGCAGCACGTTGAAGATCGTCTCGCGGCCCCGGAAGCGGTACGTCGCCAGCGCGTAGCCGCTGATCGCCGAGACGCAGGTCGACAGCAGGGCACCCAGGCCGGCGTACAGGGCGGAGTTGCCCATCCACGCCCAGTACACGCCGTCGCGGTAGGCGCTGAGGTCCCGGAAGTTCTCGGCGAATCCCGAGCCCGGCAGGAAGGTGAACGTGGAGAACAGCTCACGTCCGGACTTGGTGGCCGCGATGACCACCCAGGCCACCGGCAGCAGACAGTAGACCGCGCCCAGGAGCAGGGTGACCGTCGGGATCAGGGCGATCCGGCGGCGCAGCGGCGGGCGGCCCTGGTCGGCGGTGGGCGTGCTGCCGGCCACGGGCTCGGCCTTCGGGACGGCAAGGGAACTCATCGAGTGGCCTCCTGCTTCTGACGACGGTTCGCGGCTCGCAGGAAGCCGAAGGACAGCAGGAGTGTGGCGAAGGCGATGATCACGGCCTGCGCGGCGGCGCTGTGGATGTCGCCCTCGCCGAACGCGTCCCGGTACACCTTCATCAGCGGACTCCACGTCGTGGACACGGAGTTGGTGAGCGGCTTGAGGGTGGTCGGCTCGTTGAACACCTGGAGCGTGGCGATGATCGAGAAGAAGAAGGTCAGCACCAGCGAGGGCGCCACCATCGGGATCTTGATCCGCAGCGCGATCTGTGTGGGCGTCGCGCCGTCCAGCTTCGCCGCCTCGTACACCTCCGCCGGGATCGCCTGGAGCGAGGTGTAGATGACGATCATGTTGAATCCGGTGCCGCCCCACACCGCGATGTTGGAGAGGGCGAGGTACAGCGGCCCGCCGTCCAGCAGATCCGGCTGCGGCATGCCCAGCTTGTCGAGCACGAAGTAGAAGGGGCTCACGTCCGGCAGGTACAGGAAGCCCCACAGCAGCGCCGCCACCACGCCGGGGATGGCGTACGGCAGGAAGATCGCGAGCCGGGTGAAGGGTGCCAGCCGCACCTTCTCGGAGTCCAGCATCAGCGCGAACAGCAGGGCGAGGCCGAGCATGACGGGTACCACGACGCAGCCGTAGCCCAGTACGCGCAGCGTCCCGTGCAGGAGCTCGCTGTCGGTGAGGGCGTCGGTGTAGTTCTCCAGACCGGCCCAGACCTCCTTGCGGGCCCCTGAGCCGAGACCCAGGCCGGAGACCTTCACCTTGTGGAAGCTGAGCCAGATCGCGTAGCCGATGGGGAGTGCGAAGAACAGCGCGAACAGGATCGTCGCGGGGAGGAGGAAGGCGTACGGGGCGCCCTTGACCCCGTACGCCTGCCGGCGTGCCGTGCTTTTCACCGAGCGACCCCGAAGCCCTGCTTCTTCATGTCGGCGACGGTGTCGTCCTGCATCTTCTTCAGGGCCGCGCCGAAGTCGGACTTGTTCTTCGCGGCGGCGCCGAAGGCGTCCTTGAACGTGGTGTAGGCGACGTTCACGTTGGGGCCCCAGGCGGACGGTGCCGTGGTCTCCGCGATGTCGGCGGCCTTGGTGTAGAAGTCGGCCTGGTTCGAGAAGTAGGCCGGCGGCTTGAGGAAGGCCCCGCTGGTCTGGGCGTTCGTGGCGGCCGGGTAGATGCCGCTCTCCTTCGCCAGCGCGTTGAGGGCCTCGCTGTCGGTGTTCAGCCAGGCGGCGAACTTCGCGGCGGCGCCCTGGTGCTTGGAGTCCGTGGTGACGGCGGTGGAGGAGCCGCCCCAGCTGCCGGTGCGGGTCTCGCTCGCGGACCACTGGGGGAGTGGGGCCATGGCCCACTTGCCCTTGGTGTCGGGGGCGGCGGTGGTCAGGGTGCCGGGAGCCCACACGGCGCTGACCCAGGCGATCTGCTTGCCGGTGTTGATCGCCTTGTTCCAGGCCGGCGTGTACATCGGCTGGTTGTCGACGGCGCCCTCCTCGACCAGGCCGCCCCAGAACTTCGCGACCTTCTGCGTCGCCGCGTCGTCGATGGCGACCTTCCACTGGTCGCCGGAGGTCGTCCACCACTTGGCGCCCGCCTGCTGGGCGAGGCCCGCGAAGAGGCCGGAGTCGTTGGCGGAGAAGGTGGTCAGGTCCTTGTCGGGCGCCGCCTTCTTGAGCTTGCGGGCGGTCTCGGCGAACTCGTCCCAGGTCGTCGGCACCGTCAGGCCGTACTCCTTGAACAGGTCCTCGCGGTAGTAGAACATCATCGGCCCGATGTCCTGCGGGACCGCGTAGACCGCGTCCGTGCCCAGCGTCGTCTGCTGCCAGACGCCGTCGGCGAAGCTGCCCTTCGCCTCGCCCACGCTCTTCGATATGTCCGCCAGCGCGTCATTGCTGACCAGGGTGGGCAGCGCCTGGTACTCCGCCTGCACCAGGTCGGGCGCCTTGCCCGCCTTGTGCGCGGTGAGGATCTTGGTGACCAGCGTGTCGCCGGACGCCTGCTTCTTCACCGTGACGGTGATCCGGTCCTTCTTGCCCGGGCCCTTGTTCCACAGGTCCACGACCTTGTCCATGCCGGGTGTCCAGGTCCAGTACGTCAGCGACGCCGGGCCCGACTCGGTCTCGCTGTCCGCGGACTCCGTCCCGCAGGCGGCGAGTGTGGTGGCGCCGAGCGCGACGGCGACGGCGGTTCTCACGAGGCGGCGGCGCTTCGTGTACGGCATGGATCTCTCCCCTGACCTGGGGTCCTCGCCTGCTGCGAAGACCTGCCATGCTTCTGTGAGCGTTCACAGTAGAGAAACATCCCGGACACTTGTCAATGGTTGTTGCTGTGCGGTTATGTTGGCCTCCGCACCGCGCTGAGGTGTGTGCACGTTCCCAATTGATCGATCGACCGGGAGACCATCCATGCCGGAGACCACCCCCAGGGGCCTCACCAGGCTCGCCTTCGGCGGGGACTACAACCCCGAGCAGTGGCCGGAGAGCGTCTGGCAGGAGGACGTCCGGCTGATGCGGGAGGCCGGCGTCACGATGGTGAGCGTCGGGATCTTCTCCTGGGCACTGCTGGAGCCGTCGCCCGGCGTCTACGACTTCGGCTGGCTCGACCGCGTGCTCGACCTGCTGCACGAGAACGGCATCCGCGTCGACCTCGGCACGCCCACCGTCTGCCCGCCGGTCTGGTTCTACCGCGCCCACCCCGAGGCCCTGCCGGTGACACCGGAGGGCGTGCGCCACGAGTTCGGCTCCCGCGCCGCGATCTGCCACAGCAACACCGACTACCGCTCGGCCGCGGCGGCCATCACCACCAAGCTTGCCGAGCACTACGGCGACCACCCGGCCCTGGCGATGTGGCACGTGCACAACGAGTACGGCGTCCCCGTCTCGGCCTGCTACTGCGACTCCTGCGCCGCGCACTTCCGTCGCTGGCTCGCGACGACCTACGGCACGGTCGACGCCGTCAACGCGGCCTGGGGCACGGCCTTCTGGGGCCAGCGCTACACGGACCTCGAGCAGATCAACCCGCCCCGGCTCACCCCGACATCGGTGAACCCGGGCCAGGCGCTGGACTACAAGCGGTTCGCCGACGCCACCATGCGCGAGAACTTCGTGGCGGAGCGGGACATTCTGCACCGCCTCTCACCGGGCGTCCCGGTCACCACCAACTTCATGACGGCCCTGAGCCAGTGCGACTCCGTCGACTACTGGGCCTGGGGCCGCGAGGTCGACATCGTCACCAACGACCACTATCTGATCACCGACGGCCGCCGCACCCACGTCAACCTCGCGATGGCCGCCGACCTCACCCGCTCGGTGGCGGGCGGTGCCCCCTGGCTGCTCCTGGAGCACTCCACCTCGGGCGTCAACTGGCAGCCCCGCAACCCCGCCAAGGCCCCCGGCCAGATGGCCCGCAACTCCCTCGCCCATGTGGCGCGCGGCTCCGAGGGCGCCCTGTTCTTCCAGTGGCGCCAGTCCCGGCGCGGCGCCGAGAAGTTCCACTCGGCGATGCTCCCGCACGGCGGCACCGGCACCCGCGTCTGGCGCGAGGTCACCGAACTCGGTTCGGCCGTCGACGCGTTGGCCGCCATACGGGGCACCCGCACCGTCGCCGACGTGGCCGTGCTGTGGGACTGGCACTCCTGGTGGGCACAGAACCTCGACTGGCGTCCCAGCGAGGACCATGACGCCCGCGAACGCGCCGACGCCTTCTACGAGGCCCTCTACGACCGCCACCTCACGGTCGACTTCGCCCACCCGGAAGCCGACTTGTCGAGGTATCCCCTTGTCGTCGTACCGGCCCTCTACCTGATGACGCAGACGGCCGGGAACAACCTCAAGGCCTACGTGGAGAACGGCGGCACGCTGGTCGTCTCGTACTTCTCGGGGATCGTCGACGAGCACGACGCCGTCCACGAGGGCGCCTACCCGGGCCCGCTGCGGGACGTCCTCGGCCTCACCGTCGAGGAGTTCTCGCCGCTGCTGCCCGGCGAACGGGTCCGTGTCACCGGACCCGACGGATCCGAACTGGGCGCCGACGTATGGACCGAGTTCGTGATGCCGCGCGGCGCCGAGACCGTCTGCACCTACGCCGACGGCCTCACCGCGGGCCACCCGGCCATCACCCGGCACAGCCTCGGCGAGGGCACCGCCTGGTACGTCTCCACCCGGCTCGGCACCGACGGCCTCGACACGCTGCTTGGCCTGGCGATCGAGGACGCGCGCCTCGCCCCGCGCGCCGACCTGCCCAGGGACGTCGAAGTCGTACGCCGCACCGGTGAGTCGGGCACCTACCTGTTCGCCGTCAACCACACCGGCGCGGACGCCAAGGTGCCCCTGGAGACCCCGGGCACCGAGCTGCTGACCGGAGAACGCGCCGCGGGCCGCCTGGTGGTCCCGGCCGGAGCCGTCCGGGTCGTCCGGCTCGACGGCTGAACCGACTCCCTCCGCCCGTGCGAGCCGCACGAGCCGCGGGCGGAGGGGCCCCTCACTGTCCCCCTGGTGAGGGGCGCCCCCATCCCCGACGTCGAAGGGACGACGGACGACGATGTTCCATCCCAGACGCACGCTCAGAGCCCTGCTGCTGCCGCTCGCAGCGGGGCTCGCCCTCACCGCTCTGCCCGCGCAGACCGCCCAGGCCGCGAGCACCCTCACCAACGGAGGCTTCGAGACCGACGGTTCGGGCGCGGCCACGCCGAGCGGTTGGTCCGAGTCCGGCGCCACCGGCGCCTCGTTCGTCGAGTCCGGCGGCCACGGCGGGAGCCACCGCCTGAGCCACTGGGCCTCCACCGCCTACAAGACGGAGACCTGGCAGTACCTGTCCGGACTCACCAACGGCCAGTACAAGCTCACCGCCTGGGTGCGCTCCGGCGGCGGGCAGAAGTCCGCGTACATAGCGCTGAAGAACTGCGGCGGCGCCGAGCAGCGCACCGATCTGCCGGTCTCGTCCAGTGGGTGGATCCGGATCGTCGTGCCGGTCCATGTGACCGGCAACCAATGCACCATCAGCATCAACAGTGACGCGAATGCCGGCAACTGGATCAATGTTGACGACCTGACCTTCACGTCGGGCACGTCCGGTACGTCGATCAAGGGCGCCGACATCTCCTCCCTGGCCAAGAGCGAGGCCAAGGGCGGCGTCTACCGCAACAGTTCCGGAACGGCCGGCGACGCCCTGGCCGTCCTCAAGTCGTCCGGCATGAACTACGCGCGCCTCAAGGTGTGGGTGAACCCGGCCGACGGCTACAACAACAAGGCACGCGTCCTGGCCATGGCCAAGCGCGTCAAGGCGCAGGGCATGAAGCTGCTGGTCGACTTCCACTACTCGGACTTCTGGGCCGACCCCGGCCGCCAGGACAAGCCCGCCGCCTGGGCCGGACACTCGTACAGTCAACTCAGGACGGACGTGTACAACCACACGCACGACGTGTTGAACGCCTTGAAGGCTCAGGGCACCACCGCCGACATGGTCCAGGTGGGCAATGAGATCAACGGCGGCATGCTGTGGACCGAGGGATCCACCTCCAACTGGACACAACTGGCCGGCCTGCTCAACTCCGGCTACGACGCCGTCAAGGCGGTCGACTCGTCCACCACCGTCGCCCTGCACCTCGCCGAGGGCGGTGATCTGGAGGGCACCCGCTGGTGGTTCGACAGCGCGCGGTCCAACGGCGTGAGGTTCGACGTGATCGGCCTGTCGTACTACGGCTACTGGCACGGCACACTGGCCGACTTCCAGACCACCCTCGACGACGCGGCCTCCCGCTACGGCAAGCCGGTGTACGTCGCCGAGACCGCCTACCCGTTCCGCCTGGACAGCGAGGACGCGCACGAGAACATCATCGACCTCACCGGCGAGCTGGTCCCCGGCTATCCGGCGAGCGTGGCCGGCCAGACCCGGTGGATGAACGACGTGGCGAGCATCGTGGAGGCCGTCCCGAACGGCCGGGGCCTCGGCATCTTCTACTGGGAGGCCACCTGGACCGCGGTGGGAGGCAACGGCTGGGACCCGACCGACGCCTCCTCCGGCAACGGCTGGGAGAACCAGGCGCTGTTCGGCTACGACGACCGGGCACTCTCGTCGATGTCCTGGTTCCGCCACCGCTGACCACACGGGGCAGGGCGACGCCCCAGGAGCCGGGCCTCCAACTTCGCCAAGACGTACGGCAGTTCGGTATCGGTCAACGATGCCGACTGCCGTACGCGGCGGCTTGGGCTGCGAGACAGTGGGAAGAACGCGGTGAGAGGGCGAGAGCCGCGAGGCAGGGGCACGACATGCTGAGGACTCCCACGGACGAGACACGGCTGCGCATCCTGGCCTGGCTGAAGGAAACCGGCCCCGCCGAGGGCGGGGTCACCGCGGACGCCGTCGCCGAGAGATTCTCGCTGGCCCGCCCGGTCGCCGTGACCCACCTCCGGCTGCTCGAAGCCACCGGCATGCTGCGCACCAGCCGGTCCGCGGGCCGCGTGCGCTACCACCGCGACGAAGTACGGATCGCCGAGGTCGCCCGCATGTTTGAGAAGGGCTGGTAGGCGACCCGGTCCGGCGGTATCCCCCTACGGTGAAGGACACGCACACCATGAACCGTCCCACGGCACTGGTCCCACGCCACTACATCGCGTTGGGCCACGGCCCCGAGGACGTGGTCGCCGACCCGCGCGGCCGTGTGCTGGCCGGCGTGGCGGACGGCCGCATCCTGCGCCTGGACGGTCTGGCGGACCCCGTCACGGCCCGCACCGAGGTGATCGCCGAGACCGGCGGCAGGCCGCTGGGCCTCGAACTCCTCCCGGACGGCGACCTGTTGGTGTGCGACGCCGAACGCGGCCTGCTGCGCGTCGACACCGGCGACGGCACAGTCCGTATCCTCGCCGACTCGGTGGCGGGGGAGCCGCTGCGGTTCTGCAGCAACGTCGTGTCCCTCTCCGACGGCACCGTCTACTTCACCGTCTCCAGCCGCCGCCATCCCCTGGAGCACTGGATCGGCGACATCGTCGAGCACATCGGAACGGGACGGCTGCTGCGGCTGGCGCCGGGCGACGACACTCCCGAGGTGGTGCTGGACGGGCTTCAGTTCGCCAACGGCCTCGCCGTCGGCGCCGCCGAGTCCTTCCTCGTCGTCGCCGAGACCGGAGCCTGCCGGCTCGTCCGCCACTGGCTCACCGGGCCCGAGGCCGGACGCAGCGAACCCTTCGCCGAGAACCTCCCGGGCATGCCCGACAACCTCTGGCGCGGCGCCCCGGACGGACCGGTCTGGGTCGCGCTGGCCGGACCCCGCGTCCCGCCCCTCGACCTCCTCCACCGCAGCGCACCCCCGGTCCGCCGCGCCGCCGCCCGCGTGGCCATGCACGCCCCGTTCCGCCCCACCGGCACGATCGCCGTGCTGGCCTTCGACGACGAGGGCCGCGTCCTCCACCACCTCACCCGCCGCCGCTCCGGCTACCGCATGGTCACCAGCGTGTGCGAAGCGGACGGCCACCTCGTGCTGGGCAGCCTCTGGGAGCCCGGCGTGGCGATCTGCGAGCCGCCCGCCCCGAAGTGACCCCGCCTGGAAAATGACCCCGCCCCGAACCCGGGGTTAGTCTGAACCCCGGCCGCGACACCGCTCGCGGCGCGGCGGTGGGGCCCGCCGTACCCGAACCGCGGCGAGGACGCCGCCAACGGTCCCTACTTGCGACGGCACGCGCCCGCACGACCCGGGCCCCGGCGAGTAGGAGACGTACCCCCATGACAGCCCCCGAGGACCTGCGCGTTCAGGCCCCCACCCCACGTCCGCCCTCCTGGCGCGCCCAGGTGCCCGTCGTGACCGCGGTGGCGCTCGGCGGGGGAGCGGGTGCGGCCGCCCGGTACGCGGCCGCGCTGTGGTGGCCCACCGCTCCGGGCGGTTTCCCCTGGACGACCCTCTGGGTCAACATCGCCGGCTGTGCCGTGATCGGTGTGCTCATGGTGGCCGTCACCGAGATCCGGACCGCCCACCCCCTCGTCCGGCCCTTCTTCGGCACCGGCGTCCTCGGCGGCTTCACCACCTTCTCGACGTACGCCGTCGACCTCCAGAAGCTGCTCGAAGGCCGCCATGTCGGCACCGGCCTGGCCTACCTCGCGGCGACCCCGCTCGCGGCTCTCGCGGCGGTCTGGCTCGGGGCCCGGTCGACCCGCCGGCTCCTGGGCAGCGGAGCGGGCAGAGCGGGCCGAGCGGACACCGTGGGTAAGGAGTCGTTGTGAACTGGCTGCTGGTCATCGGCGGCGCGATCGTCGGCGCCCCGCTGCGCTACCTCACCGACCGGGCGGTCCAGTCCCGGCACGGCTCGGCCTTCCCCTGGGGCACTCTCACGGTGAACGTCACCGGCTGCCTGGTCCTCGGCCTGCTCACCGGCGCGGCCTCGCAGCTCCAGCTGCTGCTCGGCACCGGTCTGTGCGGGGCCCTGACGACGTACTCGACGTTCTCCTACGAGACGCTGCGGCTGGCGGAGACGGGGGCCCGCCTCCAGGCCGCCGTCAATGTGGCGGTGAGTGTGGCGGCCGGTCTCGGGGCGGCGTTCGCGGGCGTCGCGCTCGCGCGTGTGTGAACCGCGCGCGGCCGAGCCGCGTGGATGAGATCCGTTCACGCCCGCCTGTAGTAAGACGGTCCTCTCCGCTCCCGCCCCCCGAGCAGAACTGGATCCCATGAGCGTCATCAGCGTCGGTCAGGCCATCGTCCTCGGAGCCGTCGAGGGGGTGACCGAGTTCCTGCCCGTCTCCTCCACCGGCCATCTGAAGATCGTCGAGGGGCTCATGGGCATCCCCGTCGACGACCACGCCGTGGTCGGGTTCTCGGCGGTCATCCAGGTCGGTGCGATCGCCGCGGTGCTCGTGTACTTCTTCAAGGACATCGTGCGGATCCTCTCCGCCTGGGGGAGGGGACTGCGCGACCGCGAGGAGCGGTACCACCACGACTACAAATTCGCCTGGTGGGTCATCTACGCGACCATCCCGATCGTCCTCGTCGGACTCGCCGCCAAGCCGCTCATCCAGGGCCCCCTCGCCTCACTGTGGGTGGTGGCCGGCTCGCTGATCGCCGGCAGCGGGGTGATGTGGGCGGCGGACCAGCTCGGCCGGCACAAGCGCGGCGAGGACGACACCTCGTTCAAGGACGCCATGCTGGTCGGCAGCTCCCAGATCCTCGCCCTGCTCTTCCCCGGCTTCTCCCGATCCGGCGCCACCATGTCCACCGCGCTGCTCCTCGACCTGGACCGCGTGGCGGCCACCCGGCTCTCCTTCTTCCTCGGCATCCCCGCCCTGACCGGCGCCGGCCTCTACGAGCTCAAGGACGCCCTGGGCGTCGGGGTGGGCGCGGCCCCGCTCGCGGCCGGCACACTCGTGTCGTTCGTCGTGGCGTACGCCTCCATCGCCTGGCTGCTGAAGTTCGTCGCCAAGCACTCCTTCAACGCGTTCGTGATCTACCGGATCGTGGTGGGGGTGCTGCTGTTCGGCCTGCTCGGAGCGGGTGTGATCAGCAGCTGAGCCCTCCGCCGGGAAGCACCGTGGTCGGTCCGCGACAGCGTCGTGGCCGGTTGCGCTGTTCCCCGCGCCCCTTGGGGGCGCGGTCTTCCTCGCCCTTGACAGCATCCGCCGTCGCCCGGAGTATCTCTCCCGTGAACCTGTCAGACAGCCGGACAGCCGGACAGCCTGTGCGTCGCGTCAGTGCCATGGAAGCGGTGCTGGCGCATCTGCGCGGCGCCATCGAGCGGGGCGAGTACGCCATCGGCGACAAGCTCCCCTCCGAGGCGGAGCTGTGCCGCACCCTGGAGGTCTCCCGGCCCGTGCTGCGCGAGGCCCTGCGGGCCCTGCAGACCATGGGCCTGACCGTGTCCAGGACCGGCAAGGGCACCTTCGTCGTCGCCAGTACCGTCGAGGACCCCACCTTCGGCGACTACTCGGCGAGCGACCTGCTGGAGGTGCGCCGCCACGTCGAGATCCCGGTCGCGGGCTACGCGGCCCGGCGCCGCACCCCGGAGAACCTCGACCACCTGGCCCACATCCTGGACCGGATGGAGAAGGAGACGGACACCACCGCGTGGGTCGCCATGGACACGCTGTTCCATCTCGCCGTGGCCGAGGCCGCCCAGAACCCGGTCTTCCGCCGGGTCATCGAGGAGATCCGGGACGCCCTGGCCCGCCAGTCCGCCTTCCTCAACGAGCTGGGCGGCCGCCGCGAGCAGTCCAATCGCGAGCACCGCGCGATCGTCGAGGCGCTGATCGACGGTTCCGAGAACGACGCGGTGGAGGCCATGGCCCACCACCTCGACCGCGTCGAGACCACCCTCACCGACATCGTGCGTTCCGCGCGCACGCACACCCCCACGGAAGGCGGAACCGAGGCGTGAGTGAGCAATCCCTGCACGAAGGCGTGCAGAAACGTTCCGGCCATGTCGACGCCGGAGACGCGGGCTACAGCAAGTCCCTGAAGTCCCGGCACGTCAACATGATCGCCATCGGCGGAGCCATCGGCACCGGCCTCTTCCTCGGCGCCGGCGGCCGCCTCGCCGACGCGGGCCCGTCCCTCTTCATCGCCTACGCGGTCTGCGGCATCTTCGCCTTCCTCGTCGTACGCGCCCTCGGCGAACTCGTGCTGTACCGGCCCTCCTCCGGCGCCTTCGTGTCGTACGCCCGTGAGTTCATGGGGGAGAAGGGCGCCTACACCGCGGGCTGGATGTACTTCCTCAACTGGGCGACCACCGGCATCGCCGACATCACCGCCGTCGCCACCTACACCCACTACTGGGGCATGTTCTCCGACATACCGCAGTGGGTGATCGCCCTCATCGCGCTGGCCGTCGTCCTCACCGTCAACCTGATCTCGGTGAAGATCTTCGGCGAGCTGGAGTTCTGGTTCGCGATCATCAAGGTCGGCGCGCTCGTCCTCTTCATGTGCATCGGCATCTTCCTGCTGGTCACGCAGCACCCCGTCGACGGCCACAGCCCCGGCCCGTCCCTCATCAGCGACAGCGGCGGCGTCTTCCCGAACGGCCTGCTTCCCATGCTGCTGATCATCCAGGGCGTCGTCTTCGCCTACGCCTCCGTCGAGCTGGTCGGCGTCGCCGCCGGTGAGACCGAGAACCCCGAGAAGATCATGCCCAAGGCGATCAACTCGATCATGTGGCGCGTCGGCCTGTTCTACGTCGGCTCGGTCGTCCTGCTGTCGATGCTGCTGCCGTGGAACAAGTACACCGCCGGCGAGAGCCCCTTCGTGACCGTGCTGGGCAACATCGGCATCCCGGCGGCCGGTGACGTGATGAACCTCGTCGTCCTCACCGCCGCGATGTCCTCCCTCAACTCCGGCCTCTACTCCACCGGCCGCATCCTGCGCTCCATGGCCATGGCCGGATCCGCGCCCAGGTTCACCGCCGTGATGAGCCGCAGCCAGGTCCCCTACGGCGGCATCCTGCTCACCAGCGGCATCTGCGTCCTGGGCGTCGGTCTCAACTTCGTCGTGCCCGCCGAGGCGTTCGAGATCGTGCTGAACTTCGCCGCGATCGGCATCCTCGCCACCTGGGGCCTGATCATGATCTGTCACCTCCTCTTCTGGCAGAAGACCCAGAAGGGCGAGCTGACCCGCCCGGACTACCGGCTTCCGGGCTCCCCCTGGACCGAGATCGTGACGCTGGCGTTCCTCGCCTCCGTCCTGGTCCTCATGTACGCCGACGGCGGCGCGGGACGCACCACCGTGCTGTGCCTGCCGCTGATCGTCGGGGCACTGGTCGTCGGATGGTTCGCCATCCGAGGCCGTGTCGCCGCCAAGTCCACCACCGGAGCCGACGCGTGACCGACGCGCCGCTCCCCGAGAAGCAGGCAGTGATGTACAGCAGTTCCCCGGCGGACGCACCCCTTGTCCGTGAACCCGTCCACGCCCCCGTCGCCCACCTCATCCGCGGTGGCATCGTCGAAGGCATCCACTACGGCTCCGTCGTCGTCCTCGGCGCCGACCAGGAGGTACAGCTCCAGCTCGGCGACATCGAGGCCGCCTTCTACCCGCGCTCCGCGCTCAAGCCCCTCCAGGCCGTGGCCATGGTCCGGGCCGGGCTCCCGCTCGACGGCGAGCTGCTGTCGCTGACCGCGGCCAGCCACTCCGGCGAGGAACGCCACCTCGCCGGCTCCCGGCGCATCCTCGAACTCGCCGGGCTCACCGAGGGCCATCTGCGCAACGTGCCGGACCTGCCCTACGACCCGGTCGTCCGGGACGCCTGGGTGCGTGAGGGCCGGATGCCCTCCCGGCTCGCCCAGAACTGCTCCGGCAAGCACGCCGCCATGCTCTACACCTGCATGCTCAACGGCTGGTCCCTGGAGGACTACCTCGACCCGGGCCACCCGCTCCAGCAGGCCGTCGCCGAGATCGTCGAGGACCTCACCGGGCAGCGCGTCGCCCGGGTGACCGTCGACGGCTGCGGCGCGCCCCTGTTCTCCATCTCCCTGCACGGTCTCGCCCGCGCCACCGCCCGCATCACCACCGCGGTGCCGGGCACGCCCGAGGCGAGGGTGGCCGACGCGATGCGTGAGCACGCCGAGATGGCGTCCGGCTCGGGCCGGGACGTCGCGGCGCTGATGCGGGCCGTTCCCGGGCTGCTCAGCAAGGACGGCTTCGAGGGCGTGCAGGTCGCCGCGCTGGCGGACGGGCGGGCCGTGGCGGTGAAGATCGCCGACGGTGCGAATCGGGCTCGTGTCCCGGTCACCGCCGCCGCGTTGGCCCGTGCGGGCGTCAACCCGGAACTGCTCACAGAGTTCGCGGGTGAGCCGCTGCTCGGGGGTGGCGAACCGGTGGGCTGTGTGCGGCCGGTGCGTGCGCTGGATCCGGTTCCGTCCACGGCGTGCGTCTAACCGCGCCGAACCGATGGGGGACTGCGGGTGGTAGCCGGTCCGCGGGCTGGTTGTGGCTGATCGCGCAGTTCCTCGCGCCCCTGAATGGGCGCTCACCCACCCCTCACCTCAGAAAGAACTCTCATGACCGCCGCCACCCGCTCCGAACACGATCTGCTCGGCGACCGTGACGTTCCCGCCGACGCCTACTGGGGTGTCCACACCCTGCGGGCCACGGAGAACTTCCCCATCACGGGCATGCCCATCTCCTCCTACCCCCACCTGATCGAGGCCCTGGCCGCCGTCAAGGAGGCCGCCGCCCTCGCCAACGAGGAACTCGGGCTGCTGGAGCCGAAGAAGGCCGCAGCCATCGTCGCCGCCTGCCGCGAGATACGCGACGGCAAGCTGCACGACCAGTTCGTGGTCGACGTCGTCCAGGGCGGCGCCGGCACGTCCACCAACATGAACGCCAACGAGGTCGTGGCCAACCGGGCGCTGGAACTGCTGGGCCACGCCAAGGGCGAGTACCGGTACTTGCACCCGAACGAGGACGTCAACCTCGGCCAGTCCACCAATGACGTCTACCCGACCGCGGTCAAGATCGCGACGGTGTTCGCGGTGCGTGGGCTGCTCTCGGCGATGTCCGTCCTGCAGGACACGTTCGCCGGCAAGGCCGTCGAGTTCCACGATGTGCTCAAGATGGGCCGTACACAGTTGCAGGACGCGGTCCCGATGACCCTCGGGCAGGAGTTCTCCGCATACGCGGTCATGATTGACGAGGACCGGTCCCGTCTTGCCGAGGCCGTCGAGTTGATCCATGAGATCAACCTGGGTGCCACGGCGATCGGCACCGGCCTCAACGCCCCCGCCGGATACGCGGAGTCGGCCCGCCGCCACCTGGCCGCCCTCACGGGCCTGCCCTTGGTGACCGCGGCCAACCTGGTCGAGGCGACCCAGGACTGCGGTGCCTTCGTCCAGATGTCGGGCGTGCTCAAGCGCATCGCGGTCAAGCTCTCCAAGAGCTGCAACGACCTGCGGCTGCTGTCCTCCGGCCCGCGCGCCGGCCTCAACGAGATCAACCTGCCGCCGGTGCAGGCCGGCTCGTCCATCATGCCCGGCAAGGTCAACCCGGTGATCCCCGAGGTCGTCAACCAGGTCGCCTTCGAGGTGATCGGCAACGACGTCACCATCACCATGGCCGCCGAGGCCGGACAGCTCCAGCTCAACGCGTTCGAGCCGATCATCCTGCACTCCCTGTCGGAGTCCATCACCCATCTGCGCGCGGCCTGCCTCACCCTCGCCGAGCGCTGCGTGGCCGGCATCACCGCCAACACCGAGGCGCTGCGCGCCACCGTCGAGAACTCCATCGGCCTGGTCACCGCCCTCAACCCGCACATCGGCTACACGGCGGCCACCGACATCGCCAAGGAGGCCCTCGTCTCCGGCCGGGGCGTCGCCGAACTCGTCCTGGAGAAGGGCCTGCTACCCGCCGAGACCCTCGCCGGCCTGCTGCGCCCGGAGGTCCTGGCGGGCAGCGGCCCGGCTCCGACGGCCTGACCCGGGGCCCTGCCGAGCGCACCGGGACCGGCACCGAGGGACAATGGTGATCATGACATCGTCGACGACCTTCCAGCCGGTCCTGGAGCGCATCGCCGAGGAGATCGAGCGGACCCCCGGCCGAGGCCGGCCCGCCGACTACATCCCGGCGCTCGCGGCCCGCGACCCGCGCCGGTTCGGCATGGCCGTCGCCGAGCCCGACGGCACGGTGTACGGCGTGGGGGACTGGCGGGAGCCGTTCTCCGCGCAGTCCCTCACCAAGGTCTTCACCCTCGCCCTCGACCTGGCCCGCGAGGGCGACGCCCTGTGGGAGCACGTCGGCCGCGAGCCCTCCGGCAACCCCTTCAACTCCCTCGTCCAGCTGGAGTACGAGAACGGCATCCCGCGCAACCCGTTCATCAACGCGGGCGCCCTCGTCGTCACCGACCGGCTGCACACCCGTACCGGCGACGCCTCCGGCGAGCTGCTGGCGTTCCTGCGGGCGGAGAGCGGCAACCCCGGCCTGGACTTCGACGAGGAGGTCGCCGCCTCCGAGACGGCGCACGGCGATCGCAACGCCGCCCTCGGCCACTTCATGGCGGCCTACGGCAACATCGACAACCCGGTGCCGGTCCTGCTCGACGAGTACTTCCGGCAGTGCTCGCTCACCGCGTCCTGCGCCGACCTCGCCCTCGCCACGACCTTCCTGGCCCGCCACGGTCTCCGCGCCGACGGCACCCGGCTGCTGACCCGCAGCCAGGCCAAGCAGATCAACGCGATCATGCTGACCTGCGGCACGTACGACGCGGCGGGCGACTTCGCCTACCGCGTCGGACTGCCCGGCAAGAGCGGCGTGGGCGGCGGCATCATCGCCGTCGTCCCGGGCCGCTGCACCCTGTGCGTATGGAGCCCGGGCCTGGACGAACGCGGCAATTCGGTGGCGGGAGTGGCGGCCCTCGACCGGTTCACGACGCTGACCGGCCTCTCCGTCTTCTGAAGCCGGCACCTGATCACCGGCCGGTCACACTGCCGCTTCCTCCCGGAACAGACCCCGAAAGCTTCCGGCCACACAACCTCGACACCCTGACTGAGTGTTGGCCATGGCTTTCCCCGTCGATCTCCGCCGCTGCCAGATACTCGGTCTGGCCGGAACCGCCTTCCTCGCGGCGGGCGGTGAGACGGCCGGCGCCCTGCCCGTACGGGACCTCCTCCACCCGTCCTCCGCCGGCGCGGCCCTCGGACTGGTCGGTGTGTACTTCGGCGTCGTCCTGCTGATCGCGGCCTGGGCACTGCTGGGCCGCCTGGTGCGCGGGCCGAGGCCGCCCACTCCCCGTGCCCTGCTGCTCGTCCTCGCCGTCTGGGCGGCGCCGTTGCTGCTCGCCCCGCCGCTGTTCAGCCGGGACGTCTACAGCTACCTCGCCCAGGGGGCGATGATCGAGGCGCACATGGACGTCTACGCGCACGGACCGGCCCGGCTCGGCGGCCCGCTCGCCGACGAGGTCGCCCCGCTCTGGCGGCACACCGGAGCCCCGTACGGCCCGGTGTTCCTCGCCGTCGCGGCGGCCCTGTCCGCTCTGACCCGGGGGGAACTGCCCGCCGGGCTGTTCGGGATGCGGCTCGTCGCGCTCGCCGGCGTGGCCCTGATGGCGGCCGCACTGCCCCGGCTCGCCCGGCACAGCGGCGCCGACCCGTCCGCCGCGCTGTGGCTGGGCGCCCTCAACCCGCTCGTCCTGCTGCACCTGGTGGCGGGCGCCCACAACGACGCCGTCATGCTCGGCCTGCTCGGCGTCGGCCTGGTGGCGGCGCTCGGCCGGTGGCCGGTCCTCGGCGCCGTCCTCGTCACGCTCGCCGCCCTGGTCAAGGCGCCCGCCGTCCTCGGACTCGCCGCCGTCGTCGTCCTCCAGGTCCGCGCGGGCCGCGGTCCCGCGAAGGCGGTCCTGACCACCACCGTCGCGGCCGCCGGGACCACCGTCGCCGCCACGGCCGTGGCCGGCACCGGATACGGCTGGATAGGCGCCCTGAACACCCCCGTCTCACCCCAGAACTGGGCCCTGACCACCCTGCTCGGCCGCGCCACCCGGGCCCTGCTGGAACACCTCGGCAGCGACCTCGCGCCCCTGGCGATCCCCGCCTGGCACGCGCTCGGCATCGCGGCGGCCGTGGTCGCGATCGTGCTGATATGGCTCCGGCTGCGCCCACGGCCGGTCTACGCCCTGGGCCTGAGCCTCGCCGCGGTGGCCGCCCTCGGCCCGGCGATCCGACCCTGGTACGCCCTGTGGGGCCTGTTCCTCATCGCCGCCGCCACGCCCAGCACCTCCGTACGCCACCGCACGGCGGCCGTGACCGGTGTGCTCGCGCTCTGCGTCCTGCCCAGCGGCGGCGCGGCGGACACGGGGCAACTCGTCCTCGCCGTCTCCGGCGGCGTGCTCGCGGTCGTCGTCCTGTGGCAGGCCCGCCAGGCCGAACTCGCCCCGGCGCTGGGACGCGCGGCATGACCCCGGGCCTGCCGCGCACCGACCGCGGACGACTGCTGCTCCTGCTCGCCCTCGCCACGGTGGTGACCGTCTTCACCGCCACCGTGCCCCTGCTGCGCGACTGGTTCGACCTGCGCGTCTACTACGGCAGCATCGACACCTGGGTCCATCACGGGGGCCGGATCTACGACTACCGGGTGCCCGGCACGACGTACGGCTTCACCTACCCGCCGTTCGCCGCGGTCGCCATGCTGCCGATGGCCCTGCTGGACCTGCGCACCGCGATCGCCGCCGCCCTGCTGCTCAACCTGGCGGCCCTGGCCGTGATCCTGCGCCTGCTCACCGGCCCCGAACGGCGCCGCCACGGCTGGTACGGCTGGGCCCTGATCGCCTGCCTGCTCGCACTGTTCGAACCGCTCCGCGACACCCTCAGCTTCGGTCAGGTCAATCTGCTGCTGCTGGCTCTCGTGCTCACCGACGCGGCGCTGCTCGCCACCGGACGTCGGTGCGGACGCTGGGCGGGCATCGGCATCGGGCTCGCGGCCGCGATCAAGCTCACCCCGGCGCTGTTCATCGGACTCCTGCTGGTCGCCCGGCGGTGGCGCGCGGCGGCTCTCGCCACGGCCGTCGCCCTTGGGGCCACGGGCCTCGCGGCCTGGGTCGACGTGGACGCCTCGCGCTTCTACTGGACCGACGCGCTGTGGGACACCAGCCGCATCGGGCGCCTCGGCTACGTCTCGAACCAGTCGGTGCAGGGCATCCTGGCCCGGCTCGGCGAACCGGACCGGGCGGTGTGGGCGGTGGCGGTCCTGCTGATCCTCGGCGTGTGGGCCGTGCGGGTGCGACGGGCGGTCGGCGCGGGGGACTGGACGGCCGCGTTCGCCCTGACCGGCCTCGCCGCCTGTCTCGTCAGCCCGATCACCTGGGTGCACCATCTGGTGTGGCTGCTGCCGTCCTTCGCCGTGCTGGTCCGTACAGGGCACCCGCGCGTCGCGGGCGCCCTGTACGCGGTGCTGTGCACCAGCGTGGTGTGGCTGTGGTTCGACGACGCGTCCGGCGTCGACGGGTTCCTGGGCAGCAACATCTACGCCTGGATCACCCTGGGCCTGCTGCTGTGGCTGCCGGCCGGTCAACTCCCTTCGGACCGGCGGACCGGCACGCGCAGTACCAGCACCACGACCGCCGCGCCGAGTCCGACGGCGCCCACGATCAGCCCCGCCTCGGTCCAGGCGGAGGCGGCTTCCTCCGGCACGGCCGCGGCGGCGGCCGCGGGCAGCGTCGTCGCTCCCGGCCGCGCGGGTGCCCGCCGGGTCTCGAGCGAGCCCACCGGTTCGACCCTCCCGGCCGACCGGAACCCCCAGTCGAGCAGCGAGCGCGCTTCCTCGTAGACGGCGGCCCCGCCGCCCGCCTGAGGGTTCATCACCGTCACGACGAGGGTGCGCTCGCCCCGGCGCGCCGCCGCGACGAGCGTGCTGCCCGCCTTGCTGGTGTAGCCGTTCTTGATGCCGATCAGTCCCCGGTACGGCTTCACACCACGGGTGCCGCTCAGCAGCCGGTTGGTGTTGCGGATGGCGTACGACCAGCCGCCCCCGCCCGGGAATCTGGCCTCGACCGTGGCGCAGTACCGGGCGAAGTCCGGGTTGCGCAGCCCCACCCGGCCGAAGATCGCCAGGTCGAACGCCGACGACACCTGGCCCGGCGTGTCGTAGCCGTCCGGCGACAGCACGCGCGTGTCGTGGGCGCCCAGGGAGCGGGCCTCGGCCTGCATCCGCCGGGCCGTGGCCCGCCAGCCGCCGTTCAGTTCGGCCAGGACGTGCACGGCGTCGTTGCCGGAGTTGAGGAAGACACCGCGCCAGAGGTCGGCGACCCGGTAGGTGCGGCCCTCCGCGACCCCGACCAGGCTGCTGCCGGCGCCGACGCCCCGGAGCTCCTCCGCGCGGACCGTGTGCCGGCCGCTCGACGGCAGCGCGGGCAGCACCGTGAGGGCGAACAGGGTCTTCAGGGTGCTGGCCGGGGGCAGTCTGCGGTGCGCGTTGTGGGCGGCGAGCACCTCGCCGCTGCGGGCGTCGGCCACCAGCCACGACAGGGCGGAGACCTCCGGGAGACGGGGCACCGCGGCAAGCGGGCGGACATGGGTACCGGGCCGGTACAGCAGCGAGGGGTGCGGGGCCGCCGCCCTCGGCCCGGCCGGCGCACTGGGCTCCGCCCTGCCGGAGACGTCCGCCGCGGCGGGCACCACCGCCAGGAGCCCCACGGCACAGAGCACACCGGCCGATACGGCCATCCGGAAAGAAAATCCGAGGATCATATGATTAACGTAGAAACGGATGCGCTCCGCACGGCGATGACCGGGCCGAACAGCGTCCGCGAGCACCCGGATGCCACACCGGCGGCGCCCCGGCACGGGGAGGCCGGGGCAGGTCCGTCAGCCCGAGGGCAGGGTCGGCTGGATGCGCCGCAGGAACGTCGCGTTGTCCGGTGTCTCGCGCAGCCGCTCCAGAAGGGTCTCCAGACCACCCTGGCCGTCCCGGCCCTGCAACACGCGCCGCAGGCCGTGCACGGCCGCCAACTCGGCCGGGGGCAGCAGGAGTTCCTCACGGCGGGTGCCGGAGGGTGTGATGTCGACGGCCGGGAACACGCGGCGGGACGCCGGGTCGCGGCTCAGACGCAGCTCCATGTTGCCGGTGCTCTTCAGCTCCTCGAAGTAGAAGTCGTCGGCCCGGGAGCCGGTCTCCACCAGGGCGGTGGCGAGGATCGTGAGAGAGCCGCCCTCCTCGGCGGCCCGGGCGGCGCCGAAGAACCGCTTGGGGCCGATCAGGGCGGACGCGTCGACGCCCCCGGTCATGATGCGGCCACCGGACGCGGCCGCGTTGTTGTGCGCCCGGCACAGCCGGGTCAGCGAGTCGAGGAGGACGACGACGTCCTCACCGGCCTCGACGCGCCGCTTGGCCCGTTCGATCACGAGCTCGGCGAGCGCGATGTGCTGCTTGGCGCTGCGGTCGAAGGTCGAGGCGTAGACCTCGCCCCGCACACCGCGCCGCATGTCGGTGACCTCCTCGGGCCGCTCGTCGAGCAGCAGCACCATCAGCCGGCTCTCGGGATGGTTGCCGGCGACGGCGGCCGCGAGCTGCTGCAGGATGACGGTCTTGCCGGTCTTGGGCGGGGCCACGAGGAGTCCGCGCTGGCCCTTGCCGACCGGTGAGATCAGGTCGACGACCCGTCCGGTCGGTCCGGCGGCCGGGTGCTCCAGACGCAGCCGCTCGTGCGGATGCAGCGGTGTCAGGTCCCGGAAGTGTCGCCGGCCGCGCACTTCGCCCGGCTCACGGCCGTCGACCCGCACGACGTCGGTCAGGCCGCGCCGGTCGCCGCGCACGCCCTCGACGAGGTCGCCCTTGCGCAGGCCGTACCGGCGGATCAGCGCGGGGGAGACCGCGAGGTCGGCGGGCGTGGGCAGGAGGCCCGCCTCGCGCAGATGCCCCTTCCCGGCCGCGTCGATGTCGAGGACGCCGGTCGCGGTCTGGGCCTGGGCCTGCTGCTGGACGGGTGGGTTTTCGAGTGTGGTGGTCATGGTGGTGTGTCCTTTCACGGACGGACGGCATGAGACATGCGAAGGGGAGGGGGAGAGAGCCGCGAGGGGAGGGGCCTGGGGCACGCCTCCGGGCGGCGGGAACAGCACAGCACCGTGGCTACGACGAAGAACGTCCTGCTCAGCGAGGTGGTGCTGGAAATGAAGAGAGAAAGAAAGAAATGAACTGGCACCGGCGCCCAAAACCGGGGCGTGCACGAGTGCTGTTCGGACTGTACCACGGCGCGAGGTGCCGGGGGAGTGACCTGTGCCTCAGAAGCCTCAGCGGCCGGCCAACAGCCCGTACAGCAGGGGGATCCGCGGTTCGGGCAGCCGCCACCAGCCGGACTCCGTACGGACCATCTGCGGCCAGCGCGGCCAGGGAAGTTCGTCGCCTTCCCGCAGCCGCCG
Organism: Streptomyces sp. CRCS-T-1; assembly: GCF_024442335.1. Classification (NCBI taxonomy): domain Bacteria; kingdom Bacillati; phylum Actinomycetota; class Actinomycetes; order Kitasatosporales; family Streptomycetaceae; genus Streptomyces; species Streptomyces sp. CRCS-T-1. Next base: position 8,144,472 of record NZ_CP101651.1, read on the forward strand.
CACGGTGAGTCCCGCTCCGGTCAACGCGTTGACGACCTCTCCTATTCCGTGCATCCACTCGTAACTGTCCGTGGCGCCCTCGACGGCCGGGCCGTCCGTGTAGGTGCGGGTCGCGTCCCGGCGTACCGGACCGCCACCGCTCAGGTAGTCATGGCGCAGCAGCAGCTCGGGGCCTTCGCCCGGAGCCGGTTTCGGGCCGAGGGAGTTGAGGAGGGGGTGGAACTCGACGACGTACAACCGGCCGCCCGGCCGCAGGAGTCGGCCGACGACCTCCGCCCATCGGTCCAGGTCGGGCAGATAACACAGGGCGCCCTTGCCGGTGTAGACGACGTCGAACTGCCGCCCGTCCAGGGCCTCGGCGGCGTCGTACACGTTCGCCTGTACGTAGGTCACGTCCGTCCCGGCCTTCGCGGCGATGCCGGTCGCGGCCGCGATCGACGCCTCGGAGAAGTCGAGGCCGACGGCACGGGCCCCGCGCCGGGCCAAGGCGATGGTCTCGGTGCCGAGATGGCACTGCAGATGCAGCACGTCACGCCCGGTCAGCTCGCCGAGGTCCTCCCACTCGAAGGAGGCGAACCAGCGCTCGGGGTCGAGGTCCTGGTCGAGGCCGTAGAAGCGGCTGGCGAGATGGACGGGTGTGCGGGCGTCCCAGTTGGCCTGGTTGGCCCGCATCAGCGCGTCGTGCTCGGCGGACGTCATGGGGTCATCCAACCAGACGCGTCGCTCACACCGAGCGGGCTCGTGCCTCCTCGGCGATCCGCTCGAACTGCGCGCCCATGGCCGCCGCGAGCGCCTGCGCCCCCGACAACGGGCGCACCATCACGGTGAATTCGTCGATCAGCCCGTTGTCGTCGACATGGATGAAGTCGCAGCCGTTGATCTCCCGGTCGCCCACCCGCGCGGTGAACACGAGGGCGTGGTCACGGCCGTCCGCGTCGTTGATCTCGCGCACGTAGCGGAAGTCCTCGAAGACACCGGCGACGGCGCGCAGGATCGCCGCCGTGATCGCCTTCCCGGCGTACGGCTTGAACACGACCGGGCTGGTGAACACGACGTCCGGCGCCAGAAGCGCCTCGGCGGCGTCGAGGTCGTCCGCCTCGATGGCCTCACGGAATGCACGCATCGAACCTGCCTTAGTCAATTTATTGAGTAGGTGCGGATGAGATTAGTCAACCGCTGTTACCGTGTCCATATGTCGCTGAAGTACGCCGTCCTGGCCGCTCTCCTGGAGGGAGAGGCCTCGGGCTACGAGCTCTCCAAGGTGTTCGACGTGTCGCTCGCGAACTTCTGGGCCTCGACGCCGCAGCAGCTCTACCGGGAGCTGGAGCGCCTCGCGGGGGACGGACTGATCGAGGCCAGGGTCGTACGCCAGGAACGGCGGCCCGACAAGCGGATGTTCACGCTCACCGAGGCGGGCCGGGCTGATCTGGGCGCGTTCGCCGCCACACCGCCCCGGCGGCCCACCGCCATCCGGGACGAACTCCTCATCAAGATCCAGGCCATGGACGGCGTGGACCCCGAGGCCACCCGCGCGCTGGTCCAGGAGCGCGAGACCTGGTCCCGTGGCAAGCTCGCCCGCTACCGGCGCGTCCGCGAACGCCTGCTGGCAGGCCGCAGTGAGGAGGAGTACCTGCGGGAGACCGACCGCGTCGGCCCGTACCTCACCCTGATGGGAGGCATCGGCTTCGAGGAGGAGAACCTCCGCTGGTGCGAGCGCGTACTCACGGTCCTCAAGCAGCGGGCTCCCCTAGGCTGAGCCGATGTTCAGCCCCGAAGGTCCCACCCTGCGCGAGCTCGCCGTCCAGGCTCTGTCCTCCGTCGAGCGCGGCTACGACCTCCTCGCGCCGAAGTTCGACCACACGCCCTTCCGGACACCCGACGCGGTCCTCGACGCCGTCGGATCGGCACTGCGGCGCCTGGGACCCTTCGGCACCGGCCTCGACCTGTGCTGCGGCACCGGCGCGGGCGTCGGCGTGCTGGCGGGGGTGTGCCGGGAGCGGGTCACCGGCGTCGACTTCAGCGCGGGCATGCTCGACATCGCCCGGGAGCGGGTCCGCCCGGCGGGGCCGCCGGTCTCCTGGGTCCGGGCGGACGCCCGCGCCCTGCCCTTCGCGCCCGCCTTCGACCTGGTGGTCAGCTTCGGCGCCTTCGGACACTTCCTGCCCCGTGAACTGCCCGCCCTGTTCGCGCAGGTCCGCTCGGTGCTGCGACCGGGCGGCAGCTTCGCGTTCCCGCTGGTCGCCCCGCCCCGCCCGGGCTCGCTCGGCTACTGGATGCTGCTCGGCTTCGACACGGTGATGCGGGTGCGGAACGCGCTGTGGCGGCCTCCGTTCGTCATGTACTACCGCGCGTTCCGCTTCGGGGACGTACAGCGCGAGCTGGCCCGCGCAGGATTCCGGGTGGACCTCCACGCCCTGCCGGAGTTCGGCCCGCGACGCGACGGCAGCCCGCGGGTACGGCTCGTCGTGGCCCGGCTGCCGGTCTAGTCGGCCCGGCCCGGCAGGGTGAACTCGTAGACCAGCGCGTCCTTCTGGGCGTCCACGACGAGGTCGGTGATCTCCAGCGGGCGCGCGTACTGGTCGTGCACCTGCCGGGTCACCCGCACCGACGGCGTGCTCGCGAGACGGGTGATGGCGTCGCGGTGATGCAGGGTCAGACCGGCCCGGCGCATCCAGTCGTAGGCCCGCCGCAGATGGGCCGTCGCCGTGCCGTCGGCGCGGTCGCGGTAGCGGGCCAGCTCCTCGACCTCGGCCAGGGCCACGGCCGAGAAGGACGTCACGGCGGTCCGCAGTCCGCGTCCGTCGGCGGTCGCGTACCGGTAGGTGTGGACGAGGGTGGGCCGGCCCGGGGCCAGCCCCAGCACCTCGGCGTGGTCCGGCGGGGGCGGCTCCCAGGTGACGGTGGCGCGCGCCACCGTGCCCGGCGCCGCTGCCGCCGCTCCGACCGGGAAGGCGAGCGAAGCCGGGGCCTCCACGGGCAGCCCGGACAGCGTGGCATGGCTGCCGCGCCGGTCGGTGGCGACCAGACCGTCTCGGCGCAGCAGCTCCAGCGCCTGCCGTACGGTCTCCCGGCTGACCCCGAAGTGCTCGGCGAGGCGCCGTTCGCCCGGCAGCCGTTCACCGGGCGGGATGCGGCCCTCGCGCAGCTCGCCGAGCAACTGGGTCGCGATCCGCCGGTACAGGGGCTCTTCCTCGGCCGGAGGGTGGTCGTGCGGGGTGGTGCGGGCCATGCCGCGCCTCCTGGTGGTGACGTGCGGTAGTGGTACGGACTCGGTGCGCCACCAGATCTAGCATTGGTCTAAACCAGACCGGAAGGGTGGCCGGGCGGTTCGGCCGAAACCGGACCGCCCGGGCCCGCCGTCACAGCACGCTGTACAGGGCGTCGACCAGTGCCGTCTTCCGCGGGTCGTCCGCGATATGAGGCCCCATACGGTTCATCACATACCCCAGGGACACCTCCGCCTCCGGGTCGGCGAGCCCACAGGAGCCGCCGAAGCCGTCATGACCGAAAGCGCGCGGGTTGGGTCCGTAGGAGCCGTTGGCACCGCTGAGCCACAGCCCGAGCCCCGCCTCCGTCTCGTGCTCGAACCCGGCGCCGAGCACCAGGTCCCGGCAGCTTCCCTGCCCCTCGCGCGCCCGCTCGGCCGCCTCGGGGGACAGGACGCGGTGGTCTCCGTACGACCCGCGCCCCGCGAAGACGCCGTAGAGCTCGGCGACCGCGAGCGCGGTGCCGTGCCCGTTCGCCGCGGGAATCTCGGCGGTCCGCCACCCGTGGGTCCCGGCCCCGGCGGCGGACACCGGCGGGTTCGTCAGCGCCGCGACCGCCGCCGGGGCCAACTGGGCGAAGACGGCGGCCTGTTCACTGCTCGCCGCCACCGGCGGCTGGACCAGCTCGGCCACCCGGCCGAAGTCCTTCTCCGGCAGTCCGATGCGGAAGTCGATCCCGAGCGGCGCGGCCACCTCCCGCTCCAGGAAGGCCCCGGGGCGCAGCCCCGAGACCCGCCGTACGACCTCGCCGACCAGATGGCCGTAGGTCAGCGCGTGATAGCCCGACCGGGTCCCCGGTTCCCACCAGGGCTGTGTCGCCGCGAGCCGCTGCGTCGTCAGCTCCCAGTCGCAGAGCTGCTCCAGCGAGTGCGGTTCGCGCAGCCCGGCCAGACCGGCCCGGTGGGACAGCAGATGCCGTACGAGGACCTTCTCCTTGCCCGCCGCCGCGAACTCGGGCCAGTACTCGGCGACCGGCGCGTCGAGGTCCAGCAGTCCCCGGTCGGCGAGGATGTGCGCGCACAGCGCCACCGGGCCCTTGGTCGTGGACCACACGTTGACCAGCGTGTCCCGCTCCCACGGCCGGGAGCGCTCCGCGTCGGCCCAGCCGCCCCACAGCTCCACCACCGTCGCCCCGCCGACGGTGACGGCCACCGCGGCGCCCAGCTCGCCCCGCTCCCGGAAGTTCTCCTCGAACGCCCTGCGTACCGCCGTGAACCGCGCGTCGCAGTGCCCGCGCACCTGTGTCTCGTTCTCGGACATGAGCCCCTCCGCCGACCGTCTCGGGGCCGGGCCGCCATGGAGAGGCCCGGCCGCGAAGAACGTACCGACTGGTCGGGACCGTGCGAAAGCCCGCCCGCGGTGAACGGCCGGATCAGATGTACGAGCGCATCCAGCGCAGCTTGGCCGCCTCCTGGAAGGGGCCGCCGCCCTCGTGGTCGTTGAAGTCGTACACCTCGATCTCCTTGTCCTCGTGGCTCCAGGCGTTGAATGCCGCGAAGACCGTCGAGGGCGGGCAGGTCTGGTCCTCCAGGGCCGCCGAGAAGAGCGCGGGGGCGTTGCCGCGGGCGGCGAAGTGGACGGCGTCGAAGTAGGAGAGCGTGCGCAGGGCGTCCGCGGCGCGACCGCGGTGCGTCTTGAGATACAGGCCGATCTCCCGGTACGGGTGACGGTCCGTGAGTGTCGCCGCGCGCGGGTAGTCGCACAGGAAGGGCACGTCCGGCGCGATGGCCGCCAGGTCGGGGACCAGGCCGCCGACCGCGATCGTGATGCCGCCGCCCTGGCTCGCGCCGACGGCCACCGTGCGCGTGGCGTCGGTGAGGGGGTGCGAACGGGCCGCTTCCACGGCCCGCACGGCGTCCGTGAACACCCGGCGGTAGTAGTAGTTCTCCGGCGCGTCGATACCGCGCGTCATGAAGCCCGGGAAGGCCGGCGCGCCGCCCACCGGGTCCGCCGTACCGCCGCCCGCGCCCCAGGCGCTGCCCTGACCCCGGGTGTCCATCACGAAGTGCGCCCGACCCGAGGACGCCCACAGCAGATGCTCGTGCGGCAGTCCGCGCCCTCCGCCGTAGCCGATGAACTCCACGACCAGCGGCAGCGGCCCGTCCGCCCCGGCCGGCAGCGTCAGCCAGCCCTTGACCGGATGACCACCGAAGCCGGCGAACGTCACGTCAAACACCTGCACGGTGGACAGGCCCGTGTCGACCGGTTCGAAGCGGGCGTCCAGATCGTGCTGACGGGCCTCCTGGAGCGTCTTGGACCAGAACGCGTCGAAGTCCTCGGGCTCGGGGGACGCGCTGCGGTACTCGCGGAGTTCATCGAGAGGAAGGTCGAACAGGGCCATGCAGGACCGCCTTGGGTGAGGAACAGCTGAGGAGACAGAGCGGATGATCACACTATGGGGGCGGTCGGAGGACTCGCCAGGCCTTTTGTGCGTCATGCGCCGCGGTGCGTCCACTCCGGTTCCGTCCGGGCCCACGCGCGGTCCCACTCGGCGAGCCTGCGGCGTAGCGCCACCCGGCGCACGGCGACATGGCCGAGAAGCACCACGAGCACCGCACCGCCCGCGGCACACGTGCCGATGGTGAGGGTGTGCTGCCAGACCTCGGTGCCGTCCACCGGCGGGGGCACGTTCCGCCCCCGGGAGTCGAACCAGACGTCCACGACCTCACCCTGCCGGGTGCCCGCCGCGACCCGTGCCGTCGCGGTGCGGGTCCCCTCGCCCGGCTCCGTCCAGCGCACGGTCGCGCGGAACGCGTGCTGCCCGCCGGCCTCTGCCGACGGCAGCGAGTCGTCCTTCCCGCCGACGACCTCGGCCCGGACACGGTGCCGCTCGGCGCGCTGCTCCGCCGAGACCGACACCGCCTCGTCATGGGCCCACCAGGCCGCCGCCACGCCCGCCAGCGGCGCGCCCACAAGCAGCAGGACGGCGACCACCAGCACCGTCCACGCCTCGACGACATCGGACCGGCGCCGCAGCGGACTGCTCCGCAGGCGCCAGCCGCGCACCCGGGTTCGCATGTCGACCTCCTCGCCGTCACCGCGGCCGCAGGACCGGCCGTGCGGTGGCGGTGCCGCTCCCTCCGCGTCATGCCACGCGAGCGAGTGCCCGCAGGAGTCGGGTACCCCCTCCGACGCGCATCGATCGCTCGTCGTGGCTCCGGTACGGGGCGCCGGGCCGTCGGTCCGATCCCGGAGATCAGCCGAAACGCTCGATCCGAACGCGATCCACGGGCTGACCGGCCGTCACCAGCAGCCGGGAGGCATGCTCGGCGAAGGAGTTGGAGCCGCACACATAGGCCTCCCACCCACCCGGTGGCCGCTCGGCCAGGAGCGGCGCCACATGTGCCGCGGCCATACGTCCCACCGGCACACCCTCCGGCGCGGCGCGGGTGAAGACGGGCGTCGTCTCCGCGCCGAACTCCCGGGCGTAGATCAGCTCCTCGGGGCTGCGCGCGGACACCACCAGCCGCAGCGGCACGGTCAGGTTGCGCGCCCGGTGGTGCCGGACCATCGACATCAGCGGTACGACACCGGAACCGGCGCCGATGAGCAGCGCGGGCCGGTCGCCGGGCCAGGCGAAGAAGCCGCTCACCGGGCCCCGCACCTCGACCCGGTCGCCGACCCGGGCGACGGTGTGGAACCAGCCCGAGACCTCGCCGCCCTCGACATGGTCCAAGGTCAGCTCGATGTGCCCGGAGTCGTCCGGGGCGGACGCGATCGAGTAGTGGCGCTGGGCCGCGTAGCCGTCCTCGGCGGTCAGCCGCACCATCAGGTGCTGGCCGGGCAGGTGCCCCGGCCAGCCGGGCACGGCGAGGCGGAAGGTGGCGGCGCGCGGGGTCTCGCGGCGGATCTCGGTCAGCGTGGCGGTCTGCCACACGGCGGCGGCCTGCTCGCCCACGGCGATGCGCCCGGGCACGGCGAACCGCGTGGGCGGCACAAAGGTGTCAGTCACCGGAGTACCTCTGCTCCTCCCAGGGGTTGCCCCGCCCGTGATAGCCGTTCTGCTCCCAGAAACCCGGCTCCTCATGGTCGAGGAGCCGCAGGCCCGCGATCCACTTGGCGCTCTTCCAGAAGTACAGATGCGGCACCAGCAGTCGCGCCGGACCGCCGTGCTCGGGGGCGAGCGGCCTGCCGTCGTACTCCCAGGCGATCCAGGCCCGCCCGCCGGTCAGGTCGGCGAGCGGGAGGTTCGTGGTGTAGCCGGTGTGCGAGTAGGCGACGGCATGGGTCGCCGACCCATGGGGCCTGACCACATCGAGGAAGGCGTCCAGGGACACACCCGAGAACCGCACCCCGAACTTCGACCAGCTCGTCACGCAGTGGACGGCGCCCTCGTACGCCGACGGCGGCAGCCGGTGCGCCTCCTCCCAGTCCCAGGTGCGGGGCGCGTCCACCAGGCCGTCGACGCGGAACGTCCAGTCGGCGGGTGCCAGGTCGGGGGTGACCTCGGCGGACAGGACGGGCCAGTCGTCGCCCGCGTCGTACTGGCCGGGCGGCAGACCGGGGTCGTCGACGCGCGGTCGCCCGGTGAAGCCTCTGGTGATGTGCATGGGTGGCTGCCTCCGGACCGGGCCGACGGTGCCCCGCCGGGCCGGGGTGATCAGTGATTGCGCATTCAACCGTACGCGCGGTGCGCCCTAGCCCTTCCGGCCGGGCCCGGAGTCCGCGTTGTAGCGCACGAGGCACTCGGCGAACCGCGTCAGATCCTCGGCCGGCCAGTCCGCCAGCCGCTCCCGGAAGGCTCTCCGGCGGCTCTCGGTGACCTGGGCCAGGATGCGCCGGCCGGCGACCGTCAGATGCAGCTCCAGGACGCGCTGGTCCTCCGCGTCGGGGCGGCGCGCGATGAGACCGGCCCGTTCCAGGGCGGCCACCTGGCGGCTGACGGTGGACTTGTCCAGGGCGTAGTGGGCGGCCAGGTCGGTGGCACGGCAGCCGCCGCTCTCCTCCAGATGCCCGAGCAGCGTGTACGACACCAGCGACAGCTCGGGGTGCATCCGACCCGCGGCGGCACGGGCACGGCGGGCGAAGGCCGTCATCTCCCGCTGGATGGTCTCCACGGCGTCCGCTGCGTCCACCAGGCCTCCTTCGCGGTCCTGCCGCACTGCGCTGCTGCTCACCATCCATGGTTGCATGGGCCAACCATTGCCCGTGGGGGCCGGTCCCGGTCCCGTACCGGGCGGCCGGTCCGTCGGGTAGTGTTGCCGTCCGGCTGTGGACCATCCCGGCCGTCGGAAGACGAGGAGGTGAGACCCATTACCGCTGTGTCAGCTCGGGTGCTCACTCCTCGATGTCGCGCGGATCGCCGCCTGTAGGCGGCCGCCGGAGCGCCCTTCGGCTCTCGAAAGGCTCTTGGCTTCCATGCCGTCTGTGTCTTCTGTCCCGCCCTCCGCGCCGTTGTCCCGTGACTCGATGGCCGACGCCCTGCGCACCGCCGGGTGCGTCTTCGCCGAGGACGAGGCCGAGTTGATCCTCTCCGCCGCGCGCACCCCGGCCGAAGCCGCCGTCATGGTCGAGCGCCGGGTGGAGGGGCTGCCCCTCGAACTCGTCGTCGGCTGGGCAGGGTTTTGGGGCCTGCGTGTCACCGTCGCCCCCGGTGTCTTCGTTCCGCGCCGCCGCACTGAGTTCCTGGTGGAACAGGCCCTTGCCCAGGCGCCCGGCGCCGCCGTCGTCGTGGACCTGTGCTGCGGCTCGGGTGCCGTCGGTGCGGCGCTCGCCGCCGGGCTGGGCCGCGTCGAGCTGCATGCCGCCGACATCGATCCCGTCGCCGTGCGCTGCGCCCGCGGCAATGTCGCCGCCGCCGGTGGTCACGTCCACCAGGGCGACCTGTTCGAGGCGCTGCCAGCTGAGCTGCTCGGCCGCGTCGGCATCCTCGCGGCCAACGTGCCGTACGTGCCCAGCGACGAGATAGGCCTGCTGCCCCTGGAGGCCCGTGACCACGAGCCCCTGGTCGCCCTCGACGGCGGCGCGGACGGCCTCGACGTCCTGCGCAGGGTCGCCGCCGAGGCCTCCCGCTGGCTCGCCCCCGGCGGCTGCGTCCTGGTGGAGACCAGCCGCCACCAGGCACCGGCCGCGGTCACCGCCTTCGAACGCAGCGGTCTGACGGCCCGCCTGGCCGTCTCCGAGGAGCTGTACGCGCACGTGGTGATCGGGGTCAGGCGGTAGGTGCCGATCGGTCCGGGTCCGTGGCCCGTGCGATGAGCAGGGCCACGTCGTCGAAGTTGTCCGGCTCGTGGAGGGTGCGCAGGAGCAGGTCGCAGACCTCCTCCAGGGGGCGGTCGGGGCTGTCGAGGAGGGACAGGAGGGTGTCGAGGCGGTCGTCGAGCGGGTCGCGGCGGGTCTCGACCAGGCCGTCCGTGTAGAAGACCAGGCGGTCGCCCGGCTCGAGGTCGACCGTGGTCGTCGAGAAGGGCACGCCGCCCACGCCGAGCGGCACCCCGGTCGGCAGGTCGAGCAGTTCGGGAGGCCGGCCGGCCCGGACGCGTACCGGGGGCAGATGTCCGGCGTTGGCGATCCGGCACTGCCGCAGATGCGGGTCGTGGACGGCGTAGACGCAGGTGGCGATGGCCTGCTCCAGCCCTTCGGTGATCTTGTCGAGGTGTTCCAGGAGCCGGGCCGGGTCGAGGTCGAGGGAGGCCAGCGTGTTGGTCGCCGTACGCAGCCGGCCCATGGTCGCAGCCGCGGGGATGCCGCTGCCCATCACGTCGCCCACGACGAGCGCGGTCTTGCCGCCGTCCAGCGGGATGACGTCGAACCAGTCGCCGCCGACCTCGCTCGTGGCCCCGGCCGGCTGGTAGCGGGAGGCGACCTCGAGACCGCCCGTCACCGGCGGATGGCTGGGCAGCAGGCTGCGCTGGAGGGTGAGCGCGGTGTCGCGGGCGCTCTGGTACCAGCGGGCGTTGTCGATCTGCACCGCCGCCCGGGCGGCCAGCTCGCGCGCCAGCAGCAGGTCGTCCTCGGAGAACGGCAGCGGATTGCGGGTGCGCTTGAGATCCAGCGCGCCCAGCACCTCACCGCGCGCGATCAGCGGCACCGCCAGATAGGAGTGCACCCCGGCCCGGCCCAGCAGCTCCGCGGCCTGCGGGGAACGGGCGATCCGCGGCAGATCCGTGTCCTTGACCTGCGGCAGCATCACGGGACGGGCCGTACGCACGCATTCGGTGACCAGCCGGTCGGGCCCGTACCGGGCCACCTGCCCCGGCGGGTCGGCCGCCTCCAGGGCCTCGGCCGACTCGTACCCCTGGACCGCCAGCGCGCGGATCACGGCCGACTCGGCGGGGCCGAGGCTGGTGCGCCGGCCCCGCACCACCGCGTCCAGCAGGTCGACGGCCGCGATGTCGGCGAGTTCCGGCACGGCCACCTCGGCGAGCTCGTGGGCCGTGCGGTCCAGGTCCAGCGAGGTGCCGATCCGTCCGGAGGCGTCCGCGATCAGGGCCAGACGCCGCCGCGCGGCCTCGGCCTCGATGCCCGCCCGGTACTGCTCGGTGACGTCGACGATCGAGACGGCCACGCCCAGCACGGTCCCGAAGGCGTTCTCCAGCCGGTACAGCGAGATCGACCAGGCGTGGTCCTGGTCCGGGTCGGCCGGGGTGCGGCCGATCGTGGACTGGTCGACGACCGGCGTGCCGGTCTCCAGGACCCGGCGCGCCGCGGCCTCCAGGGCCTCGACGTCCATCTGCGGCACCACCTCGTGGACCGTGCGGCCCAGGTGCTCCTCGGTCGGTACGCCGTTGATCTCCTCCAGCGCCGCGTTGACCGAGACGTACCGCAGCCCGGTGTCCAGCACGGCCAGCCCGATCGGGGACTGCGCGATCATCCGGGTGGACAGCGCCACCTCCCGCTCCAGCCGGTGCACGGTCGTCTGGTCGGCGCACAGACCGAGCGCGTAGACATCGCCCTCGTCGTCCAGCAGCCGCATGTTGCGGAACTCCACGAGCCGGGTGCCGCCGTCCTTGCGGCGGATGGGGAAGGCCCCGGCCCAGCTCTGCCCGGTGCTCATGACGTCCGCGAACAGTTTGACCACGAGGTCGACGTGCTCCTCGTGGACCATGATCCGGGCGGCGTACTCGCCGAGCGCCTCGCGCGCGTCGTACCCGAACAGCTCCTCGGCCTGCGGGCTCCACAGCACGATGCGGCCCTCGGAGTCGAGGACCACCGAGGCCACGCGCAGGACGTCGAGCAGCCCGCTCGGTCGCGCCGACCCGCGCGGGGGCTCGTCGCCCTCGGCCACGGGAGACCCGGCTGCACTCATCCCATGCCCCGCCTTCGCCGATCCTCGCGGCACGCCATGGTGCCGACACCCCATGTTCTACCGCGCGGAGCCGTTTCTCGAGGCCCCTTCCGTCACCTTCCACCATCTCCCAACACGGCGCGCACCGCCCCGCAAACCGGTCACCACAACCGGAGCTCCCGCCGGTAGTGCTCGCCGGAAGGTGGTGCTTTGCTGGGGTAGGGGTGGATTCGGCAGCGGGGCCTACAGAGGAGGGTCACGATGGACCTTGAGCGACCGCACCCCCACTCCGTGTCGGTGGAGATCAGCGGATGCAGCAAGCACGACGCACGGATCGTGTTCGACACGCTGTGCGCCTGCTTCGAGTCGGACCGGTGCGCCGACGACGTGCCCGAGGAACTGCACGAGACCCGTCCGACCGTGTGGCTCGGCACCTTCGACGTCGCCGACACACACGAGGGCGCCCGGCCGGCCCGGCTGTCGTCCTCCGTCGACGCCGATCTGCACGGCGGTTACTGGGCGATCGAACAGTTCCGCATGAGGCTGGACTCCCTGTTCGCCGTGCAGGACCTGACCACGGTCCCCGGCGACCAGGAGAAGGAACTGCACGTACGCCTCGAGAGCCGGTGATCCCCAGGTCGTAGCCCTGCTGTGCCCTCCATCACCTTATGCAACTAGTTGCATAAAGCGTCGGTAGCCTCTACAACTACGGGGACGACACCGCGCACGGAGGGCCCCCGATGAGCCATTACCCGCACCTGCTGACCCCCCTCGACCTGGGCTTCACGACCCTTCCCAACCGGGTCCTCATGGGCTCCATGCACGTCGGCCTGGAGGAGGCCGACGGCGGTTTCGAGCGCATGGCCGCCTTCTACGCCGCCCGCGCCCGCGGGGGAGTGGGCCTGATCGTCACCGGCGGCATCGCACCCAACGACGAGGGACGTCCCTACGAGGGCGGTGCGAAGCTCACCACCGAGGAGGAGGCCGAGCGGCACCGGGTCATCACCGACGCCGTGCACCACGCGGGCGGCCGGATCGCGATGCAGATCCTGCACTTCGGCCGCTACGCCTACCACCAGGACCTCGTCGCGCCCAGCCCGATCCAGGCGCCGATCAGCCCCTTCCCGCCCCGCGAACTGAGCGACGCCGACATCGAGCGGACCATCGACGACTACGTCCGCGCCGCCCGCCTGGCCCGGCACGCCGGCTACGACGGCGTGGAGATCATGGGCTCCGAGGGCTACCTCATCAACGAGTTCATCGCCCGGCACACCAACCAGCGCACCGACCGCTGGGGCGGCTCGTACGAGAACCGCACCCGCTTCCCGCTCGAGATCGTGCGCCGGGTGCGCGAGGCGGTCGGCGAGGACTTCATCGTCGTCTACCGGCTCTCCATGCTCGACCTCGTCCCGGGCGGCTCGACGCTCGACGAGGTGATCACCCTGGCCAAGGCCGTCGAGGCCGCCGGGGCGACGATCATCAACACCGGCATCGGCTGGCACGAGGCCCGCATCCCCACCATCGCCACCTCCGTGCCGCGCGGCGCCTACACCTGGGTGACCAAGCGGCTCATGGGCGAGGTGTCCGTCCCGCTCGTCACCACCAACCGCATCAACACCCCCGAACTCGCCGAGGAACTGCTCGCCGAGGGCGCGGCCGACATGGTGTCGATGGCCCGCCCGATGCTCGCCGACCCGGACTTCGTCATCAAGGCGGAGGCCGGCCGGCCCGAGGCGATCAACACCTGCATCGGCTGCAACCAGGCCTGCCTCGACCACACCTTCAGCGGCCTGATCACCTCCTGCCTGGTCAACCCGCGCGCCTGCCACGAGACGGAACTCGTGCTCTCCCCGACCCGGCTGCGCAAACGCGTCGCCGTCGTCGGCGCCGGACCGGCCGGCCTCGCCTGCGCGGTCTCGGCGGCCGAGCGCGGCCACGACGTCACCCTCTTCGACGCCGCGAGCGAGATCGGCGGGCAGCTCAACGTCGCCCGCAAGGTCCCCGGCAAGCAGGAGTTCGACGAGACGCTCCGCTACTTCCGCACCCAGCTCGACTGGCACGGCGTCGATGTACGGCTGAACACCCCCGTGACGGTCGCCGACGTCGACGGCTTCGACGAGGTCGTCGTCGCCACCGGCGTCAGCCCGCGCACCCCCGACATCCCCGGCGTCGACCACCCGAGCGTCCTCGGCTACCTCGACGTCCTGCGCGACGGCGCCCCCGTCGGCGACCGGGTCGCGATCCTCGGCGCGGGCGGCATCGGCTTCGACGTCGCCGAGTACCTCACGGACTCCGGCGACAAGGCCCACGAGAACCCGGCGACGTACTTCCGCCAGTGGGGCGTCGACCTCGACTACCGCGCCCCCGGCGGCCTCGCCGCGCCCGAGCGGCCCGCCCCGCCGCGCACCGTCCACCTGCTCCAGCGCAAGACCTCCAAGGTCGGCGCCGGACTCGGCAAGACCACCGGCTGGATCCACCGCGCCGAACTCAAGCACCGCGGCGTCACCATGGTCCCGGGTGTTCAGTACGACCGGATCGACGACGCCGGACTGCATGTCACGGTCGACGGCGCCAGCACGGTGCTGGAGGTCGACACGATCGTGCTGTGCACCGGCCAGGAGCCGCGCCGGGGTCTGTACGAGGAACTGGTCGCCGCCGGGCGCAGCACGCACCTGATCGGCGGCGCCGACGTGGCCGCGGAGCTGGACGCCAAGCGCGCCATCAAGCAGGGCACCGAGCTGGCGGCGGCGCTGTAGGGGGCCTGCCGTCCGTCCCTAGGATGGCTGGTATGTCACTCCCGCACGCGATCCTCACTGCCCTGCTCGAGAAGCCGTCGTCGGGCCTGGAGCTGACCCGCCGGTTCGACCGGTCGATCGGGTACTTCTGGTCCGCGACGCACCAGCAGATCTATCGCGAGCTGGGAAAACTGGAGGCCGACGGCCTGATCCGGGCCCTGCCGTCCGAGCAGCCGGCGCGCGGGCAGAAGAAGAGCTACGAGGTCCTGACCGCGGGCCGCGCCGAACTGGCCCGCTGGACCGCCGCCTCCCAGGACCCCAAGCCGCACCGCGACACGCTGTTGCTGCGGCTGAGGGCGGCGGCCGTGGTCGGCACGGCGGGCTTGGAGGCGGATCTGCGACGCCATCTGCGGCTGCACGAGCGGCAGTTGGCGGAGTACCGGGAGATCGAGGAGCGCGACTTCCCGCCCGGCCGGGACGGCACCGAGGACCGGTTGCGGCATCTGGTGCTGCGGGCCGGTATCGACCTGGAGACCTTCTGGACCCAGTGGCTCAGCCGTGCCGTGGCGGAATTCGCCGAACTCCCGGACGGCGAGCCGACCAGCCCGGCCTGACCGGGACCGGGATGTGACGGTGGCCCGCCCGGCCGGAGCGCTTCGGGAGGGCGGGCCGCCGTCCGTACCGGGTCAGAACCGGTACGGCTTGTTGCGCCGGCGCAGGTACCAGGCAGTCCCGAGCAGCCCGGCCCCGACCAGCGTGCCGCCCGCGACCAGCGTGACGGTCCCGTAGTCCGTGGCGCTTCCGCCGCTACCGCCCATCACGCCGCGAGAGGGCGACGCCGACGCCGACGGGGACGCGGACCTCGAGGGGGAGGGGGTCGGGGAGACGACGACGGACTGGGTCCCGGCGGTCGTGCCGTCCGAGCAGATCACGATGACGGTGTACGTCCCCGCGCTGACACTCGACCAGGCGGCGGACTGACTTGTGGACGTCCCCGACAGGGTCACCTGGCGCCCTTGGGCGAAGCTGCCCTGGCTGCTGGTTAGCAGCGAGGCGGTGCCCCAACTGCCGTTGATCTGGGTGCACGCGCTGGTCGTGACCGACACCGTGTTGCCCGTGGTGCTCACGGAGATGCCCGGGCCCGCCGCTGCGGGGACCGCGGCCAGGGCGAGGGGCAGAGCGGCGGCTGCCACGGTCAGGCCGGAGCGGAGAACTGACGATGATTTGCGCATGTGGACTGCCCTCCGGCGGCACGGTTGGCGGTACATCCCTAGCGCCGCCGAGGGTCGGGAATCGCCCGTGCTGCCTCAGGGGCCAGCCAAAGCTCCCGGGGCCCGGGCCGCACGCCGGGTGCCGCCGTGCAGGTGACGGCGGTCAGTGGCCGGCCGGCGCGGTTGCGGCGTCGCCGTAGGGGTGGCGGCGACGCGGTGGTGTCTGTGTCATCGCCGCATCGCCGCATCGCCGAGGGCCGGCGTGCTCCCGCGTTGCCGCCACGCGCCTGTCGCTATCGCCACGCGCCCGTCGCTACTGCCGCCGCGTGCCCGTGGTCACCTTCCGCTCGGCCGAGAAGCCGCCCCAGGTGCCGTCCGGCAGCATCGCCCGGAGGCGGACGCGGTGGGTGATACCGGCGTCCTGCCCGACGTAGAAACTGTGCGTCGCCCGCTCGCGCGGGGCGCTCCCGCCGTACACGAGGGATGTGGCCGGGCGGCCGTCGAGCTGGATCTGGTACTCGGTGATCTCGCCGTCCACACGCGGCGGCACCCAGCTCAGATCGACGTGGTACGCCCCGTCCTCGCGGTGGGTCGTCGCCCGGAAGCCGGTGGGGGCCGTGGCGCGGCCGTCGTCCGTGCCCGGGGTGGTGAGGCGGACGGCGGTGCTGGCGGGGGAGACGTTGCCCGCGGCGTCCCTGGCCCGGACGGTGAACGCGTAGGACGTGCCTGGCCGCAGCCCCGTGACGACGGCGGCCGTCTGGTCCCCGCTCACGCTGTGGATCTTCGCGGCCCCCTGGTGGATGTCGTAGGACACCACGTCCCGGTCGTCCGTCGATGCGGACCAGGACAGCTGGACCGCCCGGCTTCCGGCCGCGCGTCCGCCGGGCGCCGAGGGGCGGGTCGGCGCCGAGCGGTCGTCCGCCACGGCCGCGGGGGTCCGCGCCCGGACCTGACGGCTGGGCGGGCCGAGCCGACCGTCGGCGTCCCTCGCCCGTACGGTGAAGACGTACAGCGTGGACGGCCGGAGCCTGGTGACGTCCACCATGTGCGTCGGACCCGGCACTTCCCTGACCTTCGTGGTGCCGCGATACACCTCGTAGACATCGGCCCGCGCGGTCACGTTCCACATGACGTGCACGCTCGTCGCGCTGCCCGCCTGTGCGGTGACGCCCGTCGGCGCCCCGGGCTCACCACCGACGTCCTTGTCCTCCGCTCCGGTCCAGCCGCAGGCGGCGAGCAGGGCGAGGGCCCCGCAGAGCGCGACGCGCCACAGGAGCGGGGCGGGAGCGGGGAACGGGACGAGAACGCGTCGCACGACACTGCCTCCCGGGACGGGACTCGGGAATGGTCCGGACCAATATGACGCGGCTGACGCGGCCACATCAAGGGGGCGGGTGGTGGAGGGTGACACGGATCGCCATGGCGGTCGCACGTCACCCCCGCGGTTAGTGGCCACCCGGAAGGGTTACGTATGCTGAGGTTCCTCATGGCCGAACTCCTGGCGAACACCAGGGAGTTCGAGCCTGTCGCGCGGACCGCTGTCGTCGCAGATCCCGCGTCGGCGCAGGTGGCCGGGGTGCCCGGGTCCCACACGGACTCAGGCCCCCGGCCCCTGTCGGTGGTTGGGGGAGTGAGCCGTCCGGCCCTTCGAGGGTGACCGGATGAACACCCCGGGGGAACAGATGGGGCTGATTGTCCGTCAGGTCCCCTCAGGAGAGGCTCCCATCGTGCGTGTCCAGTCGCTCACACTGGCCGCGGCCAGTGCCGCCCTGCTCGTCCCGACGACACCGCCCGCCACGCCGGCACAGCCGCGTACCCAGCCGGTGGTGGGGCGCCCGGTGGTGGGGCGTCCCGTGGTGGGGCGTCCGGCCGTAGGGCGCGAGGCCTCCGTCAGCGCCGCCGACCTGCTGGCCAGGGCACGGGACTGCGCCCCCGTCTCCCGCGGCCGGTACCGCAAGGACAGCGGCGGCTCCGCGAAGATCCCGGTCTGCGGTACCCGCGACGCCGTCTTCTGGAAGGCGGACATGGACATCGACTGCGACGGCCGCCCCGGCCCCCGCTGCAACCACCGCACCGACCCCTATTTCGCCGCCAGTACGGCCTACTCCCAGTCCGACGGCCGCCCCTTGAGCGCCGAACGTCTCCCCTTCGTCGTGGTGCCCGCCCCGAGCCGCATCTGGGACTACCGGGACCACGGTGTGGGCGGTGGTTCGATCGTGGCCGTCGTCTACCGCGACCAGGTGCAGTACGCGGTCGTCGGTGACACGGGCCCGCGGGGTGTCATCGGGGAGGCGTCCTACGCCACGGCCGAGGCCCTCGGTATCCGCCCCCACCCGCTCCGGGGCGGCACCGCCTCGGGTGTCACCTACATCGTCTTCAAGGACACCCGGGTGTCACCCATCGAGGACCACGAGGCGGCCGTGACGGCGGGGGAGCGGGCGGCGAGGCGATTCGTCGACGGGAGCTGAGCGAGTGACGGCGCATCAGCTGCCGTTCAGGCCGGCCGGGCACACCGTCGACCGGCGTGCCCGGGTCCGGTCTCACACCTTCCGGTACGTGTACGCCTCCGCGGCGGCCGACTCCACCGCCGCCAGATCCGCCCCGGTGCCCGCCGTGACGACGGCGGCCACGGCCCCCTCCACGAACGGCGCGTCCACCAGCCGCGTCTGCTCCGGGAGTTCGTCGCCCTCCGCGAGCAGCGCCTTCACGGTGAGCACCGCGCTGCCCAGATCGGTGAGGACGGCGACGCCCGCACCGCGATCGACGGACGCGGCCGCCGCGGCGATCAGTTCGGCGCTGGTGCCGATCCCACCGCCCTCGGTACCGCCCGCCGGGGCGACGGGTACCGCCGGGCCGCCGCCTGCGAGCCCCTTCGCCAGCGCGGCGACCGACGCGGCCACCTCCGCGCTGTGCGACACCAGCACGATTCCCACAAGCCGCTCGTCACTCATCGGCGGCCTCCGCGAGCGCGGCGACGAGCAGCGCCGCCGAGGTGGCGCCCGGGTCCTGGTGTCCGATGCTGCGCTCACCCAGATAGCTGGCCCGGCCCTTGCGCGCCTGCAAGGGCGTCGTCGCCACGGCGCCCTCCTCCGCGGCGGTCCGCGACGCCGCGAACGAGTCACCGAGCGCGTCCACCGCCGGTACCAACGCGTCGATCATGGTCTTGTCGCCGGGAGCGGCACCGCCGAGCGTCATGACCGCGTCCACCCCGGTCCGCAGCGCCTCGGCCAGCTGCTCCGCACTGACCTCGGAGGCATCCCCGAGCGCCTTGCCGGCACGGCGCAGCAGCGTGCCGTAGAGCGGCCCCGAGGCACCGCCGACCGTCGAGATGAGCTGGCGTCCGGCCAGCGTGAGAACCCCGCCGGGCGTGTCGGGGGCCTCCTTCTCCAGGGCGGCCGCCACGGCCGTGAACCCGCGCTGGAGGTTGCTGCCGTGGTCGGCGTCCCCGATGGGGGAGTCGAGGGCGGTGAGCCGTTCCGCCTCACGGTCGACGGACGCGGCGGTCGCCGTCATCCAACGGCGGAAGAAAGCGGCATCGAGCACTGGATCTCCTTGCCTGGTAGATACGGGGTGATCCTCTACCCCCTGTGTCACATGCCCCAGCGCAGACCCGCCGTCTTCACCGGCGCGTCCCACAGCCGCAGCAGCTCCTCGTCGACCTGGCACAGGGTGAGCGAGGCGCCCGCCATGTCGAGGGAGGTGACGTAGTTGCCCACGAGGACCCGGGCCACGGGTACACCGCGCTGGGCGAGCACCCGGTGCACCTCGGCGTTGAAGCCGTACAGCTCGAGCAGGGGCGTCGCCCCCATGCCGTTGACGAGGACCAGCACAGGATTGCGCGGCTGGAGGTCCTCCACCACGGCCTCGACGGCGGCCTCGGCGATCTCGCCGGAGGTCATCATCGCGCGCCGCTCCCGGCCGGGCTCGCCGTGGATGCCGATGCCCAACTCCAGCTCACCGGTCGGCAGATCGAAGGTGGGGCTGCCCTTGGCCGGTGTGCTGCAGGCGCTCAGCGCGATACCGAAACTGCGCGAGTTCTCGTTGACCTGCCGGGCGATGGCCTCCACCCGCTCCAGCGGCATGCCCTCGTCGGCGGCGGCACCGGCGATCTTCTCCACGAACAGGGTCGCACCGGTGCCACGCCGGCCGGCCGTGTAGAGACTGTCGGTCACCGCCACGTCATCGTTGACCAGCACCTTCGCGACCTGGATGCCCTCGTCCTCGGCCAGCTCGGCGGCCATGTCGAAGTTGAGCACGTCGCCGGTGTAGTTCTTCACGATGAACAGCACCCCGGCCCCGCTGTCCACGGCGGCGGCCGCGCGCAGCATCTGGTCGGGAACGGGGGAGGTGAACACCTCGCCCGGACAGGCCGCCGACAGCATGCCGGGACCCACGAAACCCCCGTGCAACGGCTCGTGCCCCGAGCCTCCGCCCGAGACCAGCCCCACTTTTCCGGCCACGGGAGCGTCCCGCCGCACGATCACCCGGTTCTCCACGTCCACGGTCAGCTCCGGGTGGGCAGCCGCCAGACCACGCAGCGCGTCCGCGACCACGGTCTCCGGGACGTTGATCAGCATCTTCACGGGTACCTCCTAGGGAAACTAGTAGATGAGCCCTCGAACTCCAGCTTCGCAGGCCAGCTTGTGTTTGACCAGTTTTCGATCTTGGTGGTCTCTGGCCCTCCGTGGCGCGTCGTGGCAGTACTCATGCTGACCTCATGCCGACTTCGGTGACGGGGTGTCAGGTATGGATGGGTGACCGGGGCGAGCCGGCTGGCGATCCTGTCGTCGGCAGTATCGACCTTGCAGGAGCGAAGGTCACACTTCTGGTGCTCGGGGGGGGGAGTGAAGAGGGTGGTGCGTTGCCCCACCTTTCAGCATCTGAGGTGCTCTTCGGATCGGAAAGTCGGATCTGACGATCCGGGAAAACGCGCGGCTGCTCTGATCGTTGCCAGCAGTGGATCACAGAGAGAAGGTTCAGGGCGCAACCGCCTTGTATGGCTGAACTCGGAGCGAAAGCCGTGTGATGGACCGCAGATTAGGTCTCTGCATGTGTCTTCTACTGCTCGATCAGGATGACAAGAAGCCCGATCACCCTGGCCGTTGCTCAGAATTCGAACCACGAAGAGGCGATCACGGAACAGCTCGGCACCCAAAGGAAGGCGTCGCGGCTTACTGCGCCGCAGCCACTGGGTAATGGCGGTCTATTCCTGCGCTCGTATGCAACGGCACCATGCAAGTAGCCGACGCGCTCCGCGAGGCGACGCAGCCCGACGTCCCCCGGTACGGCAACGGCCAGGCCCCCACCACGACGACCACCTCGCGCGACAGCAACTCAAGCACCACTGTCACCGTCAACGGGGACCGCTAGGGCGTCTCCGGGACCTCCACCACGGCGACCAGTACTTCCGCTTCTAGCCGTTCCCCCCGCAGCCCCCGCCCGCCGGCACCACCGGCAGGCGGGGGCAACGCCGTTTCCACCCCGACGACGCAGGAGAAAACCGATGTCCGTAACCGTGAAGAAGGGCAGGGTCGAGCGCCAGGTCCTGATCGTCCGCGACCACGTCCTGGCCGGCCGCGCCTTCTCCTCCGTCGAGGAACTGAACGCCGCGTTCACGGCCTGGGTTCCGCTGCGGCGGGCCAAGGTCCACGGCACCCACGGTGAGGTCATCGGACTGCGGGCGGTCCGTGATCACATGGCCCTCCGCCCACTGCCCGCCACTCCATACGTGGTCACCCAGAGGCACCTTCGCTACGTCGGCAAGGACTGTCTCGTCGCCTTCGAAGCGAACCTCTACTCGGTGCCGGCTCTACGCATCCGGCCGCGGCAGCTGGTCGAGATCAGAGCCACGAAGTCCCAGGTCATCCTGCATGCCACCACACCTGACCGCCGGGGAGAGACCCTGCTTGCCACACATCCGCGGGCGGCTGGCCGCGGGGCTCGGGTCGTGGACGAACGGCACTGGGACGGTCTGCCCACCGGAGCCGGCCGCCGCGTCACGGCCGGCGGAGATCTGCCCGCACCGCGCCAGCAGAACGGCGGATCCGAGGCGGGATCGCTGCTGGCCCTGCTGAACCGGGCCGCGGCCACCCAGGTCGAGGTCGGACGAAGGCCATTGTCGGTCTATGACGAGCTGACCGGCACCCGCCCCTTCACCACCCACCCGAGCACGAAGGAATCGTCTTGAGCGAGCTGGTCTCCACCCGCATCCGCAACACGGCCGCCAAGCTGGGTCTGCCCCACCTGGCCGAGGCCCTGGCCCAGTACGCACAGCGGGCCGACGAGGCCAAGATGGGCTACCTCGACTTCATCGACCTGGTCCTCTCCGAAGAACTCGCTGTTCGTGACGACCGTCGCTTCCGCCAGGGCCTGCGGCTGTCGAAGCTGCCGCACCACAAGACGCTCGATGACTACGATTTCTCGTTCCAGCCCGAGCTCGACCCCGCAAGGTCAAAGACCTCGCCACCCTCTCGTTCGTCGAGGCCAAGGCCAACGCTGCCCTGCTGGGGCCGCCGGGGGTGGGCAAGACGCACATCGCCGTCGCTCTGGCAGTCGCGGCCTGCCGGGCCGGCTACTCGATCTACTTCACCAGCCTCGATGACATGGTCCGCAACCTCACCGCCGCCGAAGCGG
Source organism: Streptomyces sp. CRCS-T-1 (assembly GCF_024442335.1). Taxonomy (NCBI): domain Bacteria; kingdom Bacillati; phylum Actinomycetota; class Actinomycetes; order Kitasatosporales; family Streptomycetaceae; genus Streptomyces; species Streptomyces sp. CRCS-T-1. The sequence goes on from NZ_CP101651.1 coordinate 8,166,544, forward strand.
CCGGGCGCCTGACCAGCAAACTCGGCAGCTACCTGCGGCCCGCTGTTCTCGTTCTGGACGAGGTTGGCTACCAGCCGCTCGCTCGCGCTGAGGCGAACCTGGTCTTCCAGGTGATCTCAAAGCGATACGAAAAAGGCTCTATCATCCTGACTTCGAACAAGACATTCAGCGAATGGGGACAGGTGTTCGGCGACGAAGTCCTCGCCACCGCCATCCTCGACCGGCTCCTCCACCACTGCGGAGTCATCTCCATCAACGGCCCAAGCTACCGCCTCAAGAACCGACTCGCAGCCATCGAACGCGAACGGGATGACGCGGCCTGAGCGAGTAGCCGGTCGACTCCGTCTGCCTGCGGTCGGACGCCCCGTGGGGATCCTCGTCATCCGAAGAAGAGATCGACGTTCTTCTCAATACAGATGCGCAGCACGGCTGTTAGGCGCTGGGCGTCCTCGATGTGTCTTTCCATGCCCTGATCGGGAGGCTCCTCGCTCGACCAGTGTTCGAGGATGGCCTCCAGCCGCGGCAGGACCGCAAAGCAGTCCTCTACTGACAAGTCCTCACTGTGATCATCTGGGTGGTTGAGAAACGGCTCCAGAGGGGTTGAGAGATCTGTCCACGGCCGGTCCCCGCCGAAGCCGATCATCTCGTCGAGGACAAACCCCTCCTCGAGAGCCAGACGGCGACGGAACTGGGCGAAGCCTCCATACGAGAAGCAAGCATCCGGTCCGTTGACGTCCTCATCACCAGCGAACAGGCACAGTCCCACGGCACCCCCTCCTCTTCAGTGCACATGATCGGCACCGCGGGTATCAGTGGCAATCGGATATCCCAAGGTCCCATCACGCTGGCCTGACTCGCAGACACTGGTGCAGATATCTCCGTACTCCGTGGCGCACTCAGAGGAGTACGCCGACAGCTGGCACGACGAAAGCCGACTTGAGCGCTTCCTGACCAGCTTGGGCGAAGGGGCAACCGCCATGCTCTTCCGCTGCACCGTCTGCGGAGCCCACCTCGCCTACGCCGACGCGTCCTGAAGATCGTCCGTGCTGGTGAGTCTGCGGTAGCAGATGAGGGTGCAGGCGATGCTGACGGAGGCCAGGAAGTGGCTGGCCTTGCGTTCGTAGCGCCGGTGCGGGCGCCGGCACCCGCCGAGCCAGGCCATGGTGCGTTCGATGGCCCAGCGGTGCTGGCCCAGCCGCTGGCTGGAGTCCTTTCCCTTGCGGGCGAGCCGGGGCGTGATCCCGCGACTGCGTAACCATCGCCGCAGATGGTTGTAGTCGCAGCCCTTGTTACCGTGCAGCTTGCCTGGACGACGTCGTCGTCGGCCGCGCCGAGACCGGATCGGTGGTATGCCCTGAACCAGCGGGACGAGGGCTTGACTGTCGTGCAGATTTGCACCGGAAATACCGACGGACAGAGGCAGACCGGTCCGCTCAGTGATCAAGTGGATCTTCGAGCCGTACTTGCCTCGGTCCACAGGATTCGGGCCTGTCACCTCCCCCTTTTCAGAGCCCGCATATTCACCGAGTCGATCGCACAGCGGGACCAGTCCAGCTCGCGACGGAACCCGAGCTCGTCGAGAACCAGGCGGTGGAGCTTAGCCCACACCCGAGCCTTCGACCACTCAGTGAATCGCCGGTGAGCGGTTGCCCCGACGGCCCGAACGAGCCGGACGGCAACTGCTGCCACGTGCAGCCCGACGACGCGACGAACACGAGTCGGCGCCTCCGGCACCACCCGCTGGAACAACTTCCACAGCTCATCCGGCACGAGCCGCTCAACAATTCCCACACCGGAAGGCTACCCGCCCCGCCAAATGAGATGGCTTGTTGGATTTAGCTTCGCAAGCGCGTCCGCCGTGAGATGGGCCGATTTCTCTGTGCGAGGCCGACTGCCGGAAGGGAGCCATGGGTCGCCGTCCGGCGCTGAATCGCCGGCCCTGGCTGAGCTGTCGTATCCGTTCTGGATGCGGGCCCGCCGGGGGTGCACTGTGTGCGGATCAGCGGGCGATCGAGATCGCGAAGGGCGTGAATCCGCTGGAGCGGATCACGTGCGGTACGAACAGTATGGCGGCCTCCGTGGCGCGGGCGGTCTGGATCCCGCCGAGGTCGGTGATCCACTCCTTGCGCCAGCCGAGCTCGATGAGCAGGTGGCGGACGGTCTGCTTGGCCTGCGGGTCCTCGCCGGAGAGGAAGGCATCGGGCGCCTGGGTGAGCGTGGCCGGTGCGGTCATCACCGGGAAGAGCATGGTGTTGAGGGTCTTGACGACGCGCGATTCGGGGAGCGCTTCCTGGAGTTGCTCGGCGAGGCTGGAGCCGCGGTAGATCAGGTCGACGGGCAGTCCGTCCGGTCCGTCGACGGTGGCGTTGGAGACGTCGACGAGGATCTTGTCGCGCAGTTCCTCGCGCAGGGCGACGAGCCGGTCCAGCGAGCCGGCGCCCGGGGTGGCGTTGATGACGATCTGGGCTGTCCGGGCGGCGTCGGCGGCGGCGCCCGGCGTGCGGTCCGCCACGGTCACCTCATGCCCTGCCCGGGTGAGGGCTGTGGCCAGGTTGCCGCCGACGCGGCCGTTTCCGAGAACTGCGATCGTGGTCATGGTGATCTGGTCCTTCCTGAGGTGCAGGTTGTGGTGCGCGGTCAGCGTGAGAGCGTGGCGACGGCCTCGGCGTGGACGCCGGGTGCGGTGGCCAGGAAGCTCTCGCTCTGCGGGGTCCAGGGGCGGCCCTCGGTGTCGGAGATCCGTCCGCCGGCCTCGGTGACGAGCAGCGCCCCGGGCAGCAGGTCCGCGCGGGCGCCGGCGAACTGCCAGAAGGCGTCGATCCGGCCGGCGGCCACGTTCAGCAGGTGCAGGGTCGCGGGCACGGAGGTGCGGACGACGAGCGCGTCGAAGAGCATCGCGGTGATCGAGGAACCGACGCGCCGCACAACCTTCTCGTCCTCGTCCGGCCGGGCCTGGCTGGTGGCCACGATGCTCAGGCCGAGGTCCGCGGTCCGGGAGACGTGCAGCGGCCGGCCGTCGAGGTGGGCGCCCGCGCCGGTGAGCGCGGTGTAGGTCTCGCCGGTCAACGGCAGGTGGACGGCGGTGAGCACCGGCTGGTTCTCACGCACGAGGGTGGCGGTCACCGCCCAGTCCGGCAGGGCGTGCAGGTGGTTGACGTTGCCTTCGGCCGGATCCACGACCCACCATTCGCCGGGCGGCAGCGCCCCGCCGTCCAGCTCGTCCTCCACCCAGCCGGCGTCCGGACGCAGGCGCGTGAGGCGGGGGCGCAGGATGTCGAGGGCCGTGTCGTCGTTGGCGGCGAGCGCGCGCATCAGCTCTTCGCGGGTCTGGTAGCGGACCATCTCGCCGAAGCGCTCGCGCAGCGCTGCACCGGCCGCGCGGACGGCGATCGCGGTCTGGGCGAGCAGGTCGGCGTCGGTGGCGGGGAGGTCAGTGGTCTGAAGCGTTTCGGACATGGTGGTGCTCCTGTGTGAGGAGGGGTGATGGGGCCGGTCGCGGCCCGAACTGCGCCTTGCTTCTTGCGCTTTCGTCTCGAAGGTATAGAGCGCAATCATTAACTTCAAATGCATGTAAAGCACGGCTAGGATTACTCGTATGCAATTGGATTTGAATCTCCTCGCCGCGCTCGACGCGCTGCTGGAGGAGGGAAGTGTGGGCGGGGCGGCCGCGCGCCTGCACGTCACCGCCCCCGCGATGAGCCGGAGTCTGGGCCGAATCCGGCGCACGACCGGGGATCAGATCCTGGTGCGCACCGGCCGCACGATGACCCCGACGCCGTACGCGATCGCCGTCCGGGAGCAGGTGCACGAGCTGCTGCACCAGGTCCAGGGGGTGCTGGCACCGAGCCGTGAACTCGATCTGGCGACGTTGGAGCGCACTTTCACCCTCCGCTGGCACGATTCCCTGGTCGCCTTGAGCGGCCCCGCACTGCTCGCGGCCGTGCGTGGACAGGCGCCGGGCGTGCGATTGCGCTTCGTCGCGGAATCGAGCATCGACACCCCCGAGTTGCGGCGCGGCGAGGTCGACCTGGAGGCGAACGCCAACCGCCCGAGCGCACCGGACATCCGTGCCGAGAAGGTGGGCGAGACCAGCCTTGTCATCGTCGTGAGGCAGGGGCACCCCCTCACCCGCGTCAGGACCGTCACCGCGAAGCGGTACGCCGCCGCCGAGCACGTCACCGTTTCGCGCCGTGGAAACCTCAGCAACGCCCTCGACGACGCCCTCGTGCGACTCGATCTCACCCGCCGCGTGGTGGCGACCGCGCCCACGGAAGCGGCCGCGCTGGAGTTCGCGCGCGGCTCCGATCTCCTGGTCAGCGTCCCCGAAGCCACCACGAGGTCAGCGGTCGCCGACCTCGGCCTGGTCGTGCTCCCCCTCCCGCTCGAATTGCCGTCGGCACCGATATATCTGTCGTGGCATCAGCGCTACGACACCGATCACGCCCACGCCTGGCTGCGCGGGCTGGCGCGCACCGCGCTGGCCATGTGAGGAGCGTCGCGCTGCCACAGCAGCCTCAGGCCATGGGCGAGCCCCAAGAGCGGGACTCGGCATCGGAGAAACCGGGTGGTGCGTGTCGTGCGGATGCTCAGGTCACCACGGCGCACGATGCCGAGCGGGTGGGTCTCGTTCAAGAGGGTCGAGGGCGGCCAGGTCATCCGCTTCCAACGTGTCGTCGGCGTGGGAGCGCAGCATGGTCAGACAGATCTGCGCGTAGCGGCCCAACGCCGGACCGGCCTGGGAGGCGGTGAGGCGGATCTCGAAGGGCCCCGCGCGCGTCCACGGTGAAGCCAGCGTCCATGAGCGTCCGGTCCCATTCGTGCGGCGGCTCGGTGTTCGTCATGCCGTGCAACCGTGCCTTCAGCCCAGGGCGGCCGGCGCCGACGTCCTCTGATTGCCGGGTGCGATGCTGGTCATCTGGTCCTCCCCTGCTCAAGAGCCAAGGCAGGTTCCATTTCTTAGGTATCCGTAAGAGCGCGGTCCCCAGCGACGCTCTAATCCTCGCCTCAGGTTGATCGGGGACAATGAGCGGAAAAAGCATCGACTGGAAGGGGGCGGGCCGGCGTGCGGATCATGATCGCGGATGATGACGTGTCCATCCGTGAGTCGCTGGAGCGGGTGCTCCAGGTCGAGGGTTACGACACCAGCACCGTCGCCAACGGTTTCGCCGTGCTCGACGGGGTCGGTGGGGCCGGCGGTGACACGCTGGATCTGCTGCTCCTCGACGTGATGATGCCCCGCCTCGGCGGGTTGGAGACCTGCCGGCGGTTGCGGGCCGCGGGTCAGGATCTGCCGGTGCTGATGCTGACCGCCCGTGACCAGGTCTCCGACCGGGTCGCGGGGCTGGACGCGGGCGCCGACGACTACCTGCCCAAGCCGTTCGCCACCGAGGAGTTACTGGCCCGGGTGCGGGCCCTGCTGCGCCGGCGCACGCCGACCGACGAGGAGTCGCAGATCCTGTCGTTCGCCGACGTCCGGCTCGACCCCGACAGGTTCGAGGCGTGGCGGGGCGGGCGGCCGCTGCACCTGACCCGGACCGAGTTCTCCCTCCTGCAGGTCCTCATGTGCAACGCGACCCGGGTCGTGACCCGCGACGCGCTGTTCGAGGCGATCTGGGGCTTCGGCATGAGTTCCACCGCCAACAACCTCCAGGTGTACGTGAGCTACCTGCGTCGCAAGTTGGAGGCCGAGGGTGAGCCGCGATTGATCTACACGCTGCGCGGCCTGGGATACACGTTGCGGGAGACTCCTCCGTGAGCAGGCCCGCCGCCCGGGAACCGCGCCGGCTGACCCGATGGTGGCGCCGGCGGTCCCTGCGGACCAGGCTGACGGTGATCGCGGCGACGGCCATCGCGGTCAGCGTGTTCGTGGCCTTCCAGGTGGCCAGCGAGCTACTGGGCTGGGAGCTGCAGGACACCGCCGAGAATCAGCTGCGCGCCGACTCCCGCGTCCTGGCGACGACCGCGGAGCGCGCCGGTCTGGCGCGGGTCCAGCTACCGCCGTATCCCGGAGCCGGTCGGCTGGTGCGGGTCATCCTGCCCGACGGCTCGACCCGGACGCCGGCCGGCCAACCCGCGCTGCCCCCGGTCAGCGAGCACGCCGGGCGCGTGGCGCAGGGCGCGTCGGCCGACCTGATGGAGTCGAACGACAGCGACGACGACGGCTACCTCATCTACACGCTGCGGGCGGGCGACGGCGCGGTCCAGGTGGCCCACGTCGCCGACGACAGCCCGATCAACCAGTTCGGGTTCGGCATGCTGCTGATCGGGCTGCTCTGCGTGGTCGGTGGCGCCCTTGTCGGGCGGACCGTGGCGCGGACCGGGCTGGCACCGATCGACCGGCTGACCGCCGCCGCGGTACGTGTCGCGCACACCCGGGAGCTCGACGCCGACATCCCGGATGAGGGCGGTGGGGAGATCCGGCGGCTGATCCAGTCGATCAACGACATGCTCGCCGCGCTCCGGGACTCCCGGCGGGCCCAGCGGCTGCTCGCCGAGGACGCCGCCCACGAGCTCAAGACCCCGCTCACCAGCCTGCGCCTCAACGTCGAGCTGCTGATCCGGCTCGATCAGCGCGGCACCCTGGACAGCGCACTGCCGGCGGAGAGCCGGACCCGGCTGCTCAACGATCTCGGCGCCCAGGTGGCCGAGTTGAGCACCCTTGTCGCCGAGCTGACCGACCTGGCGCGCGGTGACATCAGCGACGAGAGCACCGAGCTGCTCGACCTCGCCGACGTGGTGGTGGCCGCCGCGACCCGGGCGCGTTCCCGCATGCCCGACATCGAGGTCGCGCTCGATGTGACCTCTGTGTGGGTGAGCGGGCGTCCCGCTGCGCTCGAGCGGGCGGTGCTCAACCTCATCGACAACGCCGGCAAGTGGTCTCCCGCGGACCAGCCGGTCCAGGTCCGGCTGAGTGCCGAGGGCACGTCGGCGGTGCTCGAGGTCGACGACGCCGGGCCGGGCATCGACGCCGCCGACGTACCGCGGGTGTTCGACCGGTTCTACCGTGCCGACAGCGCCCGGGCGTTGCCGGGATCCGGTCTGGGGCTGTCGATCGTGCAGCGGGTCGTCGACGCCCACGGCGGCCGGGCCACCGTCGCCCGCTCCGCACGCGGTGGCGCGCTCCTTCGGGTCGACCTCCCGGCCGCGGCCCCGCCCGCCCCGATCGATCGGCTCACCACCGGGGATGACACCGCGGTTCGCTGACCCGCCCCGGCGGCGCGGCGCAGAACAAGGGACGGCGGCCCTCGGCATGGCCCCGCGCGGCTCACCGGCAGGGCAGGACACCGCGGTGCGCCGACCTCAGCCCCGGCCGCACGGCCCGACCTCAGCCCCGGCCGCACGGCCCGACCTCAGCCCCGGCCGCACGGCCCGACCTCAGCCCCGGCCGCACGGCCCGACCTCAGCCCCGGCCGCACGGCCCGACCTCAGCCCCGGCCGCACGGCCCGACCCCAGCCCCGGCCGCACGGCCCGACCCCAGCCCCGGCCGCACGGCCCGGCCGCGTGGCGCAGGAGACCAAAGGGCGGCGGCCGTCGGGCCCATGAGAAAGATCCGGGACGGGCCTGGGGCCCGTCCCGGATCTCGTTCGTGCCGCCGCGCTCACCGTTGCAGCGCGGGCTCCTCGTCGTCGGCGAGCGGCTGTTGACCGTCCGGCAGCTCCGCCGCCGGCCGGGACAGCCGGCTCGGCCACCACATCCGCCGGTCGATCAGCAAGGTGAGGGCGGGCACCAGGACCGACCGCACCAGCAGGGCGTCGAGCAGCACGCCGAAGGCGACCAGGAACCCGACCTCCACCAGCATCACCAGCGGAAGTGTGACGAGGACCGCGAACGTGGCCGCCAGGACCAGGCCTGCCGAGGTGATGACGCCACCGGTGGCCGAGAGGGCTTTGAGCATGCCCTCTCTGGTGCCGAGACGCACGGTCTCCTCCCGGGCCCGGCTGGCCAGGAAGATGTTGTAGTCGACGCCGAGCGCCACCAGGAACAGGAATGCCAGCAGCGGCACCGAATAGTCGATCCCCTTGAACCCGAGGATCGTGTCGAAGACGAATACGCTGCCGCCGAAGGCCGCGGCGAATGAGACGATCACGGTGGCCATCAGGACCAGCGGGGCCAGGATCGCGCGCAGCAGCAGCCCGAGGACGATCAGGACGACGGCGAGCACCAGCGGGATCACCAGCTTCTCGTCGCGCTTGGTGGTCACCTCGGTGTCGAGGTTCTCCGCACTCGGCCCGCCGACGATCGCCTCCGCCCCGCTCACCGCGTGCACGGCGGTGCGCACCCTCTTGATCGTGTCGTACTCCGCGACGGTGTCCGGCGCGTCCTTCGGGAACACGGAGATGTTGGCCCAGCCACCGCTGGTCTGCTCCGGGACGGCCAGGGCCACACCGCGAGTGTCCTTGACGATGTCGAGCACCCGCTCTTGCTGCGCCGGTCGCGTGAGGACCGTCATCGGCTGGCCGCCGAGCTCCGGGAAGTGCTGGCGGAGAACGGTGAAGCCGGTGACCGACTCCGGCGCGGACAGGAACTGGTCCTGCTCCCGCAGGGCGCCGGTGTTGCCCGCCAGTCCGAGGGCGAGCACGCCGAGGACTCCGAGCGAGCCGAGCGTCGCCACCCACCGGCGGCGGCTGATGGCCGTGCCGAGCCGTCCCCACAGCCCCGGCTTCTCCTCCACGGCCGTGCTGAACCGCGGGATGGCCGGCCAGAAGATCCGCCTGCCGAGCACCACGAGCACTGCCGGGAACAGCGTCAGCATGGCCACCAGCGCGCACAGGATGCCGGCCGCGCCGATCGGGCCCAACCCGCTGGTGCTGTTCAGGTCCGCGACGAGCAGGCAGAGCAGGCCGGCGACCACGGTGGCCGCGGACGCGACGATGGCCGGCGCCGCCCCGCGGAGCGCGTGGACCATCGCGACCCGGACGTTCTCATGATGGTGCAGTGTCTCCCGATATCGAGCGATGAGCAGCAGCGCGTAGTCCGTGCCGACGCCGAATACCAGGATCGTCAGCAGCGCCGAGTTCTGGTCGTTGACCACGATGCCGAAGCCCTTGACGAGCAGGTAGACGGTCCCCATCGAGGTCAGTGCGGCCGCGCCCACGGCCACCAGCGGGATGATCCACAACACCGGGCTGCGGTAGGTGAGAATGAGCAGGAGCGTGACGACGGCGATGGTGGTGAGGAGGACCTGCTCGTCGATGCCGTCGAAGACGGCGTCCATGTCGCCGTCGATCGCGCCCGGGCCGGTCACGTCGAGTTCCAGGCCCAAGGGGCGGTCCTTCGCGGCGTTACGCAACGGGCCGACGATGGCCTCCGGTTCGCCGTGGGTCGTGCTCACCTCGAGGGTGAACATCATCGCCTCGCGGTCGGTGGAGGGGCTCGTCGGTGAGCCCTCGTCGTCCTCGCCGGCCGCCGCCGTCGCCTTCGGCGGGTACCGCTTGGCAAGGGTTTCGTAGTGGCGCTCGACCGTCGCGCGGTCGGCGTCGGTCATGCCGCCGGCGCGGTGGTACACGAAGACGAACGTGTTGCTCTCACCGTCGGGGAGACTGTCCTCCAGCACCGCCACCTTGGTGGACTCGGCACTGGCCGGCAGGGTGTCCACGGCGCTGTCGGTGGTGACCGAGCTCAGCTTTCCGCTCAGCGGCACCATGCCCGCCGCCAGCACCAGCCACAATCCGATCACTAACCACGGCACCCACCGGCCTGCCAACCGACCGGCCGGCGCTTCCCCGGACGGCGCTGCGTTGACTGCCATCACTGGCCTCCTACATACGCGTTACATCGCTTGTCTGGACGCCTACTTCGTACCGAGCGAACCTGAGGCGACTGTTAATACGGTGCTCAGGCCGGTTGGCCGAACCATGTGCCCAGCGCACGCACCAGCGTGGTGGCGTCGAGGTCCTGCCCGGGAGGCAAGGCTCAGGCGACACAGCCGTCGGGCCGGATGAGTAACGCGTCGACGTCCACCCGGTCCGTGCGGGCGGTCGTTGTACTTCAGGACTCTCCGCCGATCGGTGCGGGGCACTCACGGCAGTTCGCCGGTGGAGAGTCACACCGGTTCCGGCAGGTCCGTGAGCGTGAGTTCGGCCGGGTCGACCATGGCGGTGATCTCGGTGATGCGGCCGTCGGTGACGGTGAAGGCGAGCAGGGACAGCGGGGTGCCGTCCTCGTTCCAGGCAATGACGCCGGGGCGCCCGTTGACGGTCGCCGCATGTCCGTGGGCCGTGCCGCCGGCCACTCGGGCGCGGCCGGTGACCCTGGTGGCCCCGATGGTGACGAAACGTCCGCCGGGGGTGTGGACGGTGAACTCCACCTCGGGGTGGAGGACTTCCAGCAGCCGTTCGAACCGGCCCTCGCGGGCCGCGGCCAAGAACGCCCCGACCACCTCGCGTTGGTGCTGTCGGTCGCTTGCCGACTGCCGCGCCGCCTGCACCTTCCGGCGGGCGCGGCTGGTGAGCATCTTGGTCGCGTCGGTGGACCGACCTGCCGGGGACGGTGCTGATCTCCCCGTGGGGCACGGCGAACACGTCGTGCAGCACGAACGCCAGGCGCTCGTCGGGGCGCAGCGAGTCCAGGACCGTCAACAGCGCCAGGCCCACCGAGTCGCCCAGTGCCACAAGCTCTTCCGGAGCCGGGCCATCGTCGAGCGTCACGGTGAGTTCGGGCGGCCGGTCGTCGAGGGGAACTGTCGGGCGCGTGCGGCCCGAGCGTAGAAGATCGAGGCTGATGCGGCCGACCATGGTGGTCAGCCAGCCGCCGAGATTGTCGATGGCGTCGGCGTCCTGGCGGGACAGACGCAGCCACGCCTCCTGTACGACGTCGTCCGCGTCGGCGTGCGAGCCGAGCACGCAGTAGGCAACGGCTGTGAGCCGGTCGCTGTGCGCCTCGAAGGCCTCGGCGATCGGATCGGCACCGACAACCCCGGCGTGTGGAAAGCGGTCGGGGACCTGCAGAAGGCGATCGCCGCCGGGGGCGTCGACCCGAAGCTGCTTGCGCTGGTCCACCTGCGCGCCAGCCAGATCAACACCTGCTCGGCGTGCGTCCACGCCGGTGTCGCCGGAGGGAAGAAGGCCGGTGACACCGACGAGCGGCTGCACAACGTAGCGGCGTGGCGTGAGGCTCCGTTCTACACCCATGCGGAGCGCGCGGCACTGGCGCCGGCCGAGGCCGCCACCCGGCTGCAGGACGGTGCGGAGGGAGTCACCGACGAGATCTGGGAAGAGGTCAACGCCCATTTCACTGAGGAGCAGCTCGGCGCGATCAACTTGGAGATCGCGCTGACCAACTTCTTCAACAGGATCAACCGCACCATCAAGGAACCGGACGGCCAGACCTGGCGCTGAGCCCAGCGCGGCATTCAGTACTGCTCGGTCTCCATAAAAGGCCCGTTCTCGTCGTCGTGTGCACCGAAGGCGTCGGCTGCAGCGGTCGGGTCGATTCCGGGCGGGCTGTCCTTGAGGCCCAGGCCCATGCCGGCCAGTTTGGCCTTGATCTCGTCAATGGACTTCGTACCGAAGTTGCGGATGTCGAGCAGGTCCGCCTCGGAACGCGCCATGAGCTCACCCACGGAGTGGATGCCCTCGCGCTTGAGGCAGTTGTAGGAGCGGACCGTGAGGTCGAGCTGCTCGATCGGCAGCGCCAAGTCGGCGGCCAGGGCGGCGTCCGTCGGGGACGGGCCTACGTCGATGCCCTCGGCGTCGATGTTGAGCTCACGGGCCAGACCGAACAGCTCGACCAGGGTCTTGCCGGCCGACGCCATGGCGTCACGCGGACGCATGGCCTGCTTGGTCTCGACGTCGACGATCAGCTTGTCGAAGTCGGTCCGCTGCTCGACACGCGTGGCCTCGACCTTGTACGTGACCTTGAGCACCGGCGAGTAGATCGAGTCGACCGGGATCCGGCCGATCTCCTGGCCGACCTGCTTGTTCTGCACGGCGGAGACATAGCCGCGGCCACGCTCGACCGTCAGCTCCATCTCCAGCTTGCCCTTGCCGTTGAGCGTGGCGAGGACGAGGTCGGGGTTGTGCACCTCGACACCGGCCGGGGGCGCGATGTCGGCGGCGGTGACCAGACCCGGGCCCTGCTTGCGCAGGTACATCACGACCGGCTCGTCGTGCTCCGAGGAGACGACCAGCTGCTTGATGTTGAGGATCAGGTCGGTGACGTCCTCCTTGACGCCCGGCACGGTGGTGAACTCGTGCAGGACACCGTCGATGCGGATGGACGTGACCGCCGCACCCGGGATCGAGGACAGCAGGGTCCGGCGCAGGGAGTTGCCGAGGGTGTAGCCGAAGCCCGGCTCCAGCGGCTCGATCACGAACCGGGAGCGGAATTCGTCGACGACCTCTTCGGCCAGGGATGGACGCTGAGCGATCAGCACGGGGTGTTGCCTCCAGTGATTTCGCGCCCGCTAGTGGCGCTGTGGATAAGTGAAGGGTACGAGGCGATACGAGTCTCCGCAGGCGCCGAACCGCCCTCGGCCAGGAGGTTGCGAGCCTTGCCCCCGCCGACCGGGCCCGGCTCGTGCACGTCGACCAGTGCTGCCCGGCATCTACGGGGCCTCGATGCCGACTGCGCGGCCAGGTGCTCGACCACCGGCACGGCACCGATCGCGGGTCCTCCAGGAACAGGCCGACGTACCGCTCCGGCATCATGCAGCGCCGAGCGACCGAGCAGGCCCCGCTCGCGGCGGCCACGAAGTGTGATGACCGGGAGAGCATGGAAATGCTGATGAGTGCAGGGCCTTGTCGCGAGCTGGACAGCGCACGCTCAATGCCGAGTGCACCATCCTGACGTGGTGCCCGCCAGCCGGGCCCGTCGGCAGTCTCAACCTCGAAGCTCAGCAGTCTTCCGCGGATCGTCCGCCAGAATGCGGGCCGCGAGCTGTCGTGCCTGCTCCTCCACGGGCTGATCGTGCGTGACGAACAATTCGTACCCGTAGGAACACGCACGCTCCCCAGGAGCCTGGAGGACCTCGTGGAACTCGACATCGACCCCCTCGGGGCTGGTGAACTCCTCGGGGATGTCGGGCTCCGCGCGTCGTGGCCATACACCCGTGAGAACGCAGCCCCATTGCTCGAACCAGCCGCTGTCGGTAAGGGTCTGCTCCAGCAGGCGGGCAACGGTGTCCACCGGCTCTTCCCAGCTGCGGTCCGCTGCAGCCCGCGCGAGTTCGGCTTCGTACTGGGCGGCATCGAAGCGGATGTCCGCAGGCACGGCAGTGACGTCGCTGGTGTTCTCCCAGGCGTCCCAGATCACCCGGTCGCCCTCGCGGCGCATGGTGACGTACAGGGCGCCGCAGCAGCCGGCGGTGCAGGGCGGCTCGGTGATCATGACTCTGCGCGGCTCCTTCGTGACCGTCAGCGGCCAGCTCTCGGCCGGGCCTGTCCAGTGTCGGCAATTGGGTGCCACCCCTTCCGGGTGGACGCCCTCCAGAACGTCTACGCCGTCAATCAGGGGTCGTACCTCGGCCCATGGATCCGCCGCCCAGTCGTCCGGGATCCTGTGCCGCAAAGTCAAGGTGCTGATCGCCATCTGATCGGTCATCCACACATGATCGGCGGACGCCACGCAGCCGCATACTCATTTCCGGCCGTGATCAGCCTCGACTCCTGGAGTGTGTGGGCACCGTGAGCCGGAGTCGGTGCACGTCGTGGGCGCCCGTCACCCGTCCAAAGACCTGAGAATCCCCACCGATTCGCGGATCTTCGGGTGACGGTACAGCTCCCGCAGGCGCAGGGGTGTGACGCCGCGGGTGCGTTGGGCGGCGGCGATGCGGACGGCGAAGAGGGAGTTGCCGCCGAGTTCGAACAAGTCATCGTCCGGGCCGACCGGGACGCCGAGGACGTCGCTCCAGATCTCCGTGAGCGTCATGGTGAGGTCATCGGTGGCGGGGAGCATGTAGTCGGGCAAGACACCTGCGTCCCGTTCGCGGATCGTGGTGGGGTCGGCCCCGGGCGACAGGACCACGTAGGCGTCCATCGTGGCCGTGGCGGCATCGGTCGGGTCGTCGCGGAGTACCACGACGGCCGCGGTGCGCACGTCGGGGTCCTCCAGCAGGAGGCGGGCGAGTTCGGTGACGCGGCGGCGTTCGGCGAGCGGGTCCCTGGACGGAACGGGGACGTCCTCGATCCACAGCCCCTGCGTGCCGGTGGGTTGCTGGGAGGGGGCCGGGCGGACGCGCATCGCGTGACAGCGGAACCGGAGACCGCAGTGGCCTCGAGGTGAACAAGGCTGGCCACTCGGAGCACCGTGAACGCGAAGCCACTCATCGGTCAGGCGTCCGCATCCCCCTCGACGCGGCCGCGGAGAAGTTCCTCCATGCCCACCGCCACACACCCTCCGTCACCATCTGGGCGGACGCCGATGCCACCGGCCTGCTCGCCGCCCGTGACACCCGCGACACGGGCCTGCCTCTCCGGGCTCGCCGCCTTCCCCGAACTGAACGCACCGGTGGACACCAGCCGGGCGGAGATCGTCCGGCTGCCGCACGTGCACCTCGGGTTCGCCGCCCAGACCGAGCACGGCCTGGGCGTTCCCGTCATACGGAACGCCGACCGGCTGCCCCTCGACACTCTCGCCGCCGACCTGCGCCGCCTCACCGACCTCGCCCGGCGTGACACGGTCCCCGCCTGCCACCTCACCGGCGGCACCGCGGCCCGCGGCCGGATTCCTGCGCCACGTGATCGCGTGCGTCACCGCTCCCGAGAACACCGGACCAAGCCGATGGGACCTGTCGCTCGGCCACAGGGTCGAAGACGTCGGCCCGGGGCCGTGCATCACCCCCGTAACAAAATGATCAGCTTCCTTGTGCGGGCCGCGGCCACGCCCGTGAAGTGGGCTGATGCACTTTCCGAAAGCAGGCGGTCCGTTCTTCCTCCACCTGCGCATGTGGCACGCCGTGCCGGCCTTTCTCGTCGTGGTGGCCGTCGTGGCGTTCGTCGCCCTTCTTCCGTCCGACGGCGCGCGCTCGGTGCCCAACAGCCCCTGCCGACCGGCCGATTCGGCGCGCGAGGACACGCCCGCGGCCCTCGACCTCGACGGGGACGGCTTCGATGATCTGGTGCATGAGATCTCCGACAGGGCGGAGAGCTTCGACGTGACCGTCGTGCCCGGCTCCGAGCACGGACCGGACCACGACCGCACGACCGTCCTCACCCACGACGACCTCGGTCTGCCGGACGACATCCAGACGGGCGACGATCCGTGGCAGCCCACGGTCGCCGACCTGGATGAGGACGGTCATGCCGACCTCGTCGTCAGCGGCGCCGCCCAGGTGCTGTGGGGAGGCCCCAAGGGCCCGCAGGCCGGCGGACCGCAGGGGCGTGTCCCACTGCCGGGCAGCGGATACAGCACCGCGCCGATCGCCGGCGACTTCGACGGGGACGGCCACACCGACCTCGCGGTCTTCAGGTTCTCGAACGAGGATCAGGAACTGGTCGTCCTCAAGGGGCCGTTCAAGCGCTCCGGTGCTCCCACCAGGACCGTGGAGATCCCCAGCCCGGTCCACGAGGGCGCGTCACCCGTGCTGGTCGCCGGGGACGCGAACGACGACCGCGCCACCGATCTCGCGCTCTACGACTCCCCGTGGGATCCGCCCCTGCTGTTCACGGGCGGCGCCCGTACCGCCGGCGGCCTGAGCAAGGAGCCCGAGCGGCTGCCGGAAGGCGAGAACGTCGTCTTCGGCGACTTCGACGGCGACGGGCGGCAGGACGTCGCCATCGGCCGGAGCTTCGTCGACAGCTACGACGAGGTCGACACACCTCACCGGCGCGGCCAGGTCAGCGTCCGCTACGGGAAGGAGCCGGGGGAGTGGGTCACCATGGACGGCGGCGACTTCAAGGAGGGCTTCGGCGCCAGGCTCGCCGCCGGAGACTTCGACGGCGACGGCTGCGACGACCTGGCCGTGCAGCTCACCAGGAAGAAGGAGGCGGGGGACGCGCGGATCGAGGTGCTGCGGGGCGGCTCCGAGCACGGGCTCGGATCGAAGCCCTGGCGCACCACCAAGCGCTCCGTGCCGGGCGACGACGGCCCCGTCGACGCCGGACTCTTCGCCGTCCACGACTGGGACGGCGACGGCCGCGCGGAACTGGCCCTTCTCGGCGGTGACGGATGGTGGATCACCGATGGCACGGACCGCGACGAGGCATCCTTCCCGGCCTCCCCCAGCAAGGGCCAAGGTTCGTAGGTTCTCCCATACCTGGAAGGCTGTGGTGCTCTGGGCGGTGCGCGACGAGCTCGGGCGCCCGGTGTCCTCCGCGGTCATGGCCTCTCGGTCGAAGCGACTGCGTGTCCTCGTCGCTGGGTCCGTCCGCTCTCCCTATCGTGCCTAGGGCGGCGCGTGCCCGGTCTCTCCCTCCCCGGGCAGGTTCTCGCGCAGGTGTGGTCGCCGGGCGGTGGCTTTCCGATACCAGGTGCCGTAGCGCTTCGCGAGGACCACGGCCGACATGCCGTGCAGGAGGATGCTGAGCGCGACGGTGACCGCGATGACCCGGCCGAGGAGCTGAACGCCCGGGACGTGTTCCTCCACCAGGAGGAGTCCGAAGACGACGGAGGCGAGGCCGCGCGGTCCGAACCATCCGATGTAGGCGATCGTGGGAAGGGCCAGGCCGGACCCGGTCAGGGAGAGGGCGACCGGCAGCATCCGGATCACGGTGAGGCTCAGTACGGCGTAGACGACGATCCGCCAGTCGAGGTCGTCCAGCGTCGGCCCGAGCAGAACGGCACCGAAGACCAGGAAGCTCAACGAGGCGAGCAGGTCGGCGAGATGACCGGCGAGACCGGCGGAGTCGTCGACGGCGTCCGGTTCCTGAGCCGGTGTCTTCCGGGGCGTCTCAGTGGGTTCCCGGGGAGGTGCCGCCGCCGTCTTCGCCGGTCCGCTGCGCCGCAGGGCCACACCGAAGGCGAACCCGGCCACCCAGGCCGCGATGAAGCCGCTTCCGTCGAAGGCGACGGCCACGGTGTACGAGCCCCCGGCCACGGCCAGGACGAAGGTCTGCCGCCAGTCACCGCTGATCCAGCCCTTCGCACGCGACCAGCGCAACAGCCACCCGCCGAGGCCTCCCGCGATAAGGCCCCATACGGTGCTGAGCACGAGCGCGCGCCAGAAGACTCCGCCGGCTCCCTCCTCCGAGGCCATCGTTCCCGGCAGAGCCGCGAGGAAGAGCACGAAGAAGGGCAGCGCCATACCGTCGTTGAGGCCGGATTCGACGTTCAGTCCGCCGCGCACCAGCGGCGGGACACGCCGGTCGGACACCGCCGTCTTGCCGAGAGCGGCGTCGGTCGGCGCGAGAACCGCACCGAGCAGGGCCAGTTCCCACAGCGTCAGCCCCGGCAGCAGGGGCCACGCCAGCAGCCAGCCCGCCCCGATGGTCAAGGGCAGACCGATCCCCAGCAGACGGCCGGGGAGGAAGCCGCCCAGGCGCAGATCCCGTCGCCGTACGGACATCGCGTCGGTGAACAGGACCAGCGTCAGGGCGGCTTCGACCAGGGTGAGCACCGGCCCCGCGTCCTGCTCCAGGTCGAGCAGGCCGAGCCCGATCGGGCCGATGGCGATCCCGCAGCCGGTGAACACCATCGGCGCCGACACGACGGTCGTGGCCAGCCGCCGGGAGAAGAGGGCGTACCCCGCCGTCACGGCGACCACGGCCGCCCCCGCCCACACGCTGCCGCTCACCGTGCCTCACCCGTCAGGGCGTGCGGTCACGAGTGCAGGACCTTCTCCTTGGCCTGGCGGAACTCCTCCTCGGAGAGGTCGCCACGGGCCCGGACCTGCGAGAGCTTCTCCAGCTGGTCCACCTCGCTGGGAGGGCCGGTGGCGCCGACGGTCTCGCGGATGTAGCGGTCCGTCTCGTCCATCTTGGCCTTGACGTGGTCCTGTTCACGCTTGCCCATGCCCTTGCCCCGGGCGACGACGTAGACGAAGACGCCCAGGAAGGGGAGGACGATCGTGAAGACCAGCCAACCCGTCTTGGCCCAGCCGCTCAGGGAGTCGTCACGGAAGATGTCGACGATGACCCGGAAGAGCAGGAAGATCCACATGACCCACAGGAAGATCCACATGATCGTCCAGAAGGCGCCGAGGACCGGGTAGTCGTAGGCCAGGTTCACATAGCCGCCCATCACCGCTCCTCCTCTCCGGGGAGGTCCAGCCCGAACGCTTCGCCGATGGCGCGCGCGGCGGACACCACGCGGGCGCTGCCCACCACGGGGGCGATCGCCACGAGCGTTCCCTGGATCTTCTCCAGCGGTACGCCGACGTCCGCGGCGGTGCCGATGTTGAGGAGGTACGAGGGAGCGGAGGCGTCCATGGCCACCAGAGCGGCGATACGTGCCAGCAGGTACGTCTCCTCGTCCAGTCCGGACCGCTCGAACGTGTCGAGCGTCATCTGGACGAGCGTTTCGAACACGGGCGCGTTCGCCTCGGCGAGAGCGGCGACGCCGCCCGCCCCTGTCTCTTGCTCAGCCATCTCAGGCTCCTTTCCCTGGGGTTTGATGCGACATACGGCTCGGCTGCGCCCTCCCGGAGGCCGCGGCGAGGATTCCGAGGAGGATCAGTACGAGGAGGACGATGCCGAGGACGAGCGCCACGGACCCGGGCGTGGGGTAGTTCCACAGCACCAGGGCGAGCGCCCCGCCGGCGATGACGATGCCGGTGGTCCACTTGCGGTGCGCGTCCAGCCAGTGGCCGGGGCCCCCGGTGCGCATGCCGTGGCGCGCCATGGCCCGGCCCGTCGCCCCGGTCCCGCCCGTCGCCGCGCGTCTGATCCACCGGGCACCGCGTCCGGGCCCGTACAGGTAGGCGGCCAGCGCGGTGATGACCGCGATGACCAGGACCGTGACCGTGCTGTTCTTGAGGAAGCGCAGGAAGATGTCGTAGATGTCGGCGGCGGTGTCCTGCGGCAGGGCGGTCGTGGCGACGGAGTCCAGATAGATCTGCCGCATCACGGCGAGGCCGACGAGCAGCACGATCATCATGACCCCGATGCCGATGGCCGTGGTCATCAGGGCGACGCGGTGCGCGGGCCCGCTCCAGACGGCGAGTGCCGCCAGGACCAGGACGAGGACCGGGAGCCAGACGCCGAGGATGTTCAGCAGGCGCATGGCGCCCTGGGCCTCGTTGAGCTTGTCGGTCTGGAACAGGGTGATCGTCTTGTCGACGTCGGGGATCTTCGAGGCCTGATCGAACCCGGCGTCCACCAGTCGCTGCTTGACGTTGTCGACGACGGTGCCGATGTTCAGGTCGATGCTGTCGTCACCGGCCTGGACGGCGCTGCCGCCCTCCCCGGTGAGGACCTTGACGACGGCGGCGTGGGCCCGCCGGTTGGCGTCGTCCCACACCTCGGCGAACTGGTCGCTGGTCACCACCCGGTGGACGATGCTGTGGACGGCCGAGGTGAGCGCGCTCGTCAGCGGGCCGGTCAGCGCGTCGGCGCCCTGCACCACGCGCGGGGGTGCGCCTTCCCGCTGCAAGGTCCGCCCGACGGCGTCGGTGAAGGCGGCGACATCGACGTTGTCGACCACGCGCTTGGTGAGCCGGTCGGTCACGGTGTTCTGGACGGAGGGCTCCGTGGCGATCGGAGCGACGGTCTGGACGTACCGGTCGGTGTCGGCCACCTCCGAGTCCACCCAGGCGGCGACCACGGCCAGTGGTGCCAGGAGGAAGGTCAGGATCAGCAGTACGGAGGTCGCCGAGTAGCGCAGACGCCGGTGGTGAACGGAGGCCGCTGTGCGCAGCCGTTCGTACTCTTCCCGTTCCGTGGAGTTCAGCGGAGGGCCGGCGGCCGCACGGTCGCGTCCTTCCGCGGCGGACGAGGAACCAGAGGAACCATCGGAGGACTCCATGAGTCTCCCCTGTGACACTTTGGCTAGTTTTGTCCCGCTCATCGATGTTAGCGAGGGTGAGCGGACGGCGCATGGCCGGCCCTCACGGGTGCTCTGGAGGGCCGGATGTCGTCGTACCGCCGGCGGAAGTCGTCCCGGTCGAGTTCTTCCACGACGGAGTCATCAGCCAGTTCGAGGGACTGACCGGCCCCCGCCAGGGACGTTCGGCCCTAGTGGGCCCGCGGTGGTTCGGCACACCCTGAAGTCAACGAACCCGTGGCGACCGGCAGCGCCGGAAACAGACCGCGGGCCCGCGCGAGGAACTCGCCGCCCCGCTGCCGCAGGGCGGCGGAAGGGAGTCTGAGCGATGACCTCCACCACCACCCTGTCCGTGGCCCTCCCGGCCGCGCAGCGCGAACGGCTGATGCGCCTCGCACGCGAGGTGTCCTTCGACGCGGGCGCACGCCTCTTCGAGGAAGGCCGGCGGGCCGACCGGTTCTGGATCGTGCGGACGGGGACCGTCGTGCTCGACCTCCATGTCCCGGGCCGGCGGGCCGCTGCCGTCGCGTCCCTGGGACAGGGCGAACTGGTCGGCTGGTCGTGGCACTTCCCGCCGCACGTGTGGCACCTCGGCGGAGAGGCGATGAGCCCGGTGCGGGCCTTCGAGTTCGACGCGGAAGCCGTGCGGGCGATATGCGCGCAGGACGCCGAGTTCGGCCGCGCGATCGCGGACTGGGTCGGCCGTGTGGTCGCGGACAGGCTGCACACGTCGCGCATCCGGTTGCTCGATCTGTACGCCCCGTACGGCAGCGGGAGCCCGGCATGAGCGAGGTGCCACGGCCGCACCGAGACCCGAGGAGAGCAACCATGCACGGCAGCCCGCACCTTGTCAGCGATGTCATGACGCACGCCGTCGTGGCGATCGGCCGTGAGGCCCTGTTCAAGGACATCGTCGAGGTCATGGAGCAGTGGAAGGTCAGTGCGGTACCCGTCCTCGAGGGCGACGGCCGGGTGATCGGGGTCGTCTCCGAGGCCGATCTGCTGCCCAAGGAGGAGTTCCGCGACACCGATCCGGACCGCTATACGCAGCGGCGCCGGCTCTCCGACCTGGCCAAGGCGGGCGCGCTCAGGGCGGACGAGCTGATGAGCTCCCCGGCCGTGACCGTCCACTCCGACGCCACCCTCGCCCAGGCCGCACGCATCATGGCCCAACGCCGGGTCAAGCGGCTGCCGGTCGTCGACGGGCAGGGCGTCCTCGAGGGCGTCGTCAGCCGCGCGGACCTGCTCAAGGTCTTCCTGCGCGCTGACGAGGAACTCGCCGAGGAGATCCGCCGCCAGGTCGTGGCCTGCCTCTTCCCCGCCCCCGTCGAGCCCATCGGCGTGGACGTGCGGGACGGAGTCGTCACCCTCACCGGCCGCATCCGGGACACCTCCCTCGTACCCGTCGCGGCCCGTCTGGTCCGCTCCGTCGAGGGCGTGGTGGACGTCGAGTGCCACGGCCTTCTCGTGTCGGACCGTGATCTCAGACCGTGATCCGGGGCGATCGGGTCCGCTGCCGCCGCTCCTCCAGCGGCAGCGCCGGCAGCGGGTGATTCACCGTTGTGACGGTAGGTCTCAGTCGCGTCAGTCGTGCGGAACCACCACGACGGGGGCGGCGACATGGTGCAGCACCGCATGCGTGACGGAACCGATACGCGTCCCGAACGGGTGGCGGTGAATCCGCCGTCCCACGACGACCAGCGACGCCTGGTGGGAGGCCTCGATCAGCTGAGCCGCCGCACCGCCCGAGCGGGACACCTCCACCACCTCGACGGACGGATACTTCTCCCGCCACGGACGCAGTGCGTCGGTGAGCGTGTCGGCGTGCGAGCGGACGACCTGTTCGTAGCGGTACAGGTCGCCGGCTCCGCCGTAGACGAACCACAAGGGCAGATGCCAGCCGTGTACGGCCCACAGGGAGGTCCCGCGCCGGGCGGCCGCGTCGAAGGCGAAGCCGATCACCGTCGCGTCGAGGTGGTCGACGTCGACGCCGAGGACGACCGGCCGGTACCGCGTGGCGGCCGAGGGAATGCCCGTCGCGTCCCTCTCGTGCTCGTCGGCCGCCTGCTCACCGGCCCGGACCAGGACCACGGGACGCTCGGCACGCGCCACCACGGCCAGGCCGACCGAACCCACCAGGAAGCCGCCGATGCCGCTCAGCCCCCGTGAGCCCAGGACGAGCAGGTCGGCGTCCTTGGCGGCTTCGCACAGCACCTTGCCGGGGTGGCCGGTCAGGTGTTCCGTGGTCACCTCGACGCCGGGGTGACGCAGACCGACACCGTCCGCGGTGTCGCGGGGAATCCTCTCGCCCCAGTCCTGCCGGGTCTCGGCACCCAGCTGCGGTGCCTGCTCGATGGGCTCCGGCGCCGGCTCCCACACGTGCAGGAGCCTCAGCGGCAGCCGCCGCTGCGCCGCCTCGCGGGCCGCCCATTCGGCGGCGGCACGGCTCTCGGGCGAGCCGTCGAGACCCACGGTGATCGTGCGGGACATGGTCTCCACCTCCGGAGTAGAAGCTCTCGATTCCAGCGTCGCCTCTCCCGGCCGCCGCGGTGGAGGGGCCATAGGTCCCCCTGCGGGGCCGAAGGGCCCTGCCGCACGGCCGGACCAGCGGGCGCGGCGGTACTCCGTCCACGGCACGCCTTGGGCCGATCGGCCCTGGTGCATCCGGCCGCCGCGCGTGATGATCGTGGTCACGGGCGGTCCGCAGTCCGCCCCCGGCCGACGAGGGGTCGAGATGACCGAGCCGCGCACCTTCACCGAGGAACACCCGATCCGGGTCTTCCTGCTCGACGACCACGAGGTCGTGCGCCGCGGCCTGTCCGACCTGCTGGACGCCGAGCCCGACATCGCGGTGGTCGGGGACGCCGAGAACGTCGGGCAGGCGCTCGCCCGGGGCCCGGCGCTCCGCCCCGACGTCGCCGTCCTCGACGTGCGCCTGCCGGACGGCGACGGCATCACCGTCTGCCGTGAGCTGCGCAGCCGGATGCCCGGGCTGGCCTGTCTGATGCTGACCTCGTTCGACGACGAGGAGGCCCTGCTCGACGCGATCATGGCGGGAGCCTCCGGCTATGTCCTCAAGCAGATCAAGGGCTCCGACCTGGTCTCGGCGGTACGCACGGTCGCCTCCGGGCGGTCCATGCTGGACCCGGAGACCACGGCCCGGCTGATGCGCTCGCTGCGCGCCGACCCGTCCGAGGAACCGGCCGTCGCCCCCGAGCTGGCGAGCCTGTCGCCGCGCGAGCGGGAGATTCTCGCCCTGATCGGGGACGGGCTCACCAACCGCGAGATCGGCACGAAGCTCTACCTGTCGGAGAAGACCGTCAAGAACCACATCTCCCGGCTGCTGGCCAAGCTCGGCGTCCAGCGACGGGTTCAGGCCGCGGTCCTCGCGTCGCAGTGGGACCACGCCGGGACCGGCGAGCACCGGCCCCACTGACCCGGGCAGCCGGCAAGCCACGGTCAGCCTCGGGGCGGCCGCACCGGCACCCGCCACACCACCCGGGTCCCGCCGCCTTCCGGGCGCTCGCCGAGCCGGAGGTCGCCGCCGAGCGTGACGGCCCGCTCCTCCATGTTCTTCAGACCGCTGCGCGCGGCACCTTCGGGTATCCCGCGACCGTCATCGGTCACCACGAGCGTCAACTCGCCCTGCGCACACCTCAGGTGCACGTCCACGGAGCGGGCCCCGGAGTGCCGGGCCACATTGCTCAGCGCCTCGCCGAGCACCGCCAGCGTGTGATCAGCGACATCGCCCGGCACATCCGTGTCCACCAGGCCTTCGATCCGCACCGCGGGAGCGAAGCCCAGGGACGAGGCCGCCGCCGTCACCGCGTCCGACACCCGGCCGCGCAGGCCGCCGCCTTCCCTCGTCCCGCCCCCGTGCGTCCGCAGCCCGAAGATCGTGGACCGAATGATCTTGATGGTCTCGTCCAGATCGTCCACGGTCCGCGACAGCCGCTCCACGGCCTCCGGATGGTCGATGAAACGCTGGGTGCTCTGCAGCGTCATCCCGGCCGCGAACAGTCGCTGAATGGCGAGATCGTGCAGGTCGCGGGCGATGCGGTCACGGTCCCGCAGGAGCACGATCTGCTCGGCGTCCCGACGCCGCTCGGCCAGCTCCAGTGCCAGCGCCGCCTGCCCGGCGAACCCGAGCAGGGGGCGCGTGTCGGCGTCCGTGAACGGCGTACGCCCCGCCTCGCGCCCCAGCAGCAGCACGCCCCCGGCCTTGCCTCCGGCCTCCAGCGGTACGCCGACCACGGGCCCGAGCCCGGCCCACTGCGCCGCGTCCCCGCAGGTCCGTGGATCCTCCTGGATGTCGGCGCTCACCGCCGGCTCCGCCGTCGTGAGGACGGCGGCCACGAACCCGTCCTGCCCGGACATCACCAGGCCACTGCGCCGCTCGGCGTCCCGCCCGACGGCGAGCAACGGCCGCAGCGCGGTCTCCTCGGGCACCCGCTCGGCGATCATCCCGGCATCGGCGTCGGCGATCTGACGCGCCTGCTCCACGATCAGTTCGAGGACGTCCGTGCTCGGAGCGCCCGACAGCAGGGCACGCGTGACCTCGGAACTCGCCCCCAGCCACCGCTCACGCAGCCGCGTCTCCTCGTACAGACGGGCGTTCTCGATGGCCACGCCCGCCGCCACCGCGAGGGTGGCGAGCACCGACTCGTCCTCGGCGTCGAACTCCTGCGCGCTGCGCTTCTCCGTGAGGTAGAGGTTGCCGAACACCTGGTCACGCACCCGGATGGGCACACCCAGGAAGGAGTGCATCGGAGGGTGGTGCGGCGGGAAGCCGTACGAGGCCGGGTGCTCGGAGATCTCCGTCAGCCGCAGCGGCTCGGGGTGCCGGATCAGCTCGCCCAGGATGCCGTGCCCGCTGGGCAGGTCCCCGATCCGGGCCCGCTGCTCGTCGCTGATGCCGACGGTGTGGAACGCGGAGAGCATACGGTCGTCGCCGATCACTCCCAGGGCCCCGTACTCGGCGTCCACGAGCACCACGGCCGCCTCGACGATTCGCCGGAGCACCTGGGCGAGATCCAGTTCCCGCCCGACCGACAGCACCGCCTCCAGCAGGCTGTGCACACGATCCC
Organism: Streptomyces sp. CRCS-T-1; assembly: GCF_024442335.1. Taxonomy (NCBI): domain Bacteria; kingdom Bacillati; phylum Actinomycetota; class Actinomycetes; order Kitasatosporales; family Streptomycetaceae; genus Streptomyces; species Streptomyces sp. CRCS-T-1. The sequence continues at coordinate 8,191,486 of NZ_CP101651.1, forward strand.
GGGTGCCCCGCGCCGCGTCGATCCGCGCCTGAAGCTCGTCCAGCAGTTCGTCCAGCCGCAGCTTGGGCAGGTGCTGCTCCGATCGACCGGGCCGTTCCCCGCTCATCGTCGCCTCCGACCGGCTCACGCGGACGCACCCGGATCAGGCGCCTTCCTTTCTCACGATAGTGCGTGGCGCCCTGGCCGGACGGGTTGCCTCCCCTCCGGCACCGGGACACAAGGCCCGGCGCGAGGGCGTGATGACAGGATGGCGCCATGGTGACGAATCAGCCGTGGGCGGGGCTTCACGGTGACCTGCTGGCGGCGAAGGTGTCGGTCTACGACCCGCTCGGTCTGTCCTGCTCGCCGCCGGTGCCGGAGCCGGAGAGCGCGGAGTACGCGGCTTGCGCGTTCACGCTCGACGGCCGCTCGGTGCGGTTCCGCGTGGCCAAGACCACCCCGACGAAGGCGGGCCAGTTCGTCACCGTGTGGCAGCGGTCCGTCGAAGGGCCGATCCGGCCCTTCGACACCGACGACGGAGTGGATCTCTTCGTCATCGGCAGCCGCGACGACGACGGCTTCGGACAGTTCGTGTTCCCGAGCGAGGTGTTGTGCGAGCGCGGCATCGTCTCCCGCGACGGCTCCTCCGGGAAGCGCGGATTCCGTGTCTATCCGCCCTGGGTGGCCACGACCAGCCGGCAGGCCCGCAGCACCCAGGCATGGCAGGCGAACCACTTCTTCGACCTCGACCAGGACGGCCCCACCGACCTGAGCCGCGCCCGCGCCCTCTACCGGGCGGCCGGCTGATACCGGACGGCTGGGTGACGTACGGCGTTCAGCCGATGTCGAAGACGTTCGGCAGCCGGAGGAGGTGGCGCGTGCGGTCGTGCCGCTTGAGTGCCTCCAGCTCGGGGGCCCGGTACAAGGGGGTCACGGTGCACCGTTCGGCGGTCGAGTCGATCTGGTCCAGCAGGGCGTTGACGGCCTGCCGGGCCGAGGAGTTGGCGCCCTCCATGGTGGCGAGATCGATGGGCACGGCCACGTAGTCGCCGGCCAGGAAGAGGTTCGGGATCTTCGTGGCCGAGCGCGGGCGGTGGTGGAAGGTCCCCACCGGGTGGATGAGCAACTGCTCCTCGTTGACGGGGTGGGGCGTGCCGAGTCCGTCCACGGCCGGGTCGAGGAACCACGAGTGCAGCACCGAGTCCTTCAGGACCGTACGGCCGGTGTCGTTGAGCGCCGCCTTCAGCTGCGCCCACACCTCGCGGGCGACTTCGGTACGGGTGCACTGCTTGGCCGTCTTGCCGTACAGGATGCCCGGACGGTCCCACTCCGAGACGTCGACGGACAGACAGTCCGCGACCGTGCCGTCGCCGAAGTCGGCGGGGAAGTCGTGGCCCGGCCAGTGCTGGGCCTGGGCGATCGCGGTCAGCGACCACGGGGAGTCAATGAGGTTGAGGTGACCGTGCAGGATCGGCGTACGTTCGGTCAGATAGAACTGCATGCCGGTCATCCAGTCCGTCTTCAGCCGGTCGCACTCGGCCAGTTGGGGGTCGGCGGCCCGTACGGCGGAGTTCCAGGTGCGGCGGGCGTGTTCGACCGGCATGGCCGAGATGTAGTGGTCGGCGGTGACCGTACGGCGCGCGCCTCCGGGCTCCTCCACGACGGCCCCGGCGATCGCACCCGAGTCCAGGGTCAGATCCCGTACGGTCCAGCCGACGCGGAACTCGACCCCGAGGGACGTCAGGTACGTCACCCACGGGTCGATCCAGGCCTCGTTGGTGGGTGCGTTGAGGATCCGGTCCAGCGGTCCGTCCGCGCCCCGTCCGAGGAGGTTGAAGACGAAGGCCTCCATCAGGGTGGCGACCGTACGGGTGCTGGCCTCCTCCGCCTTGGTGGCCACGATGTTGCGGGTGATGCCGACGGCGAGGATCCGCTGGTAGTCCTGGGACATCCGTCCGGCCCGTACGAACTCCCACCACGGCGTCCGCTCCCACACCTCGTCGCGGCGCTCGTCGCAGCTCGTGAGGAAGACCAGGAAGCGGCCCGCGAAGTAGAGGGCCTCGTGGAGGGGGAGGTTGAAGGCCGTGTCCAGGACCGAGGTGAGGGCGCGGCGGATCTCGTCCGGGGTGAGTTCCGCCGGGGTGTGGCCGGGCCAGGGGAGTGGGAGCCGGATGTCCTCGCGGCCGCCCGACCGGGCGAACAGCATCTCCTTCGGGGCGACGAGGTTGTCGTGGACACCGTTCGGGTTGCCGGGGAAGGGGATGCGCCGCATGGTGTCGGGCAGGTTGTGATAGATGCCGGGGATGAAGCGGAAGCCGTGTTCTCCCGGCAGCGGGCGGCGGCCACCCGTGCCGCTGTCCGGTACGTCCATGCTGCGGGCCTTGCCGCCCAGCGCCTTGCGTTCGTAGACCGTGACCCGGAAGCCGCGCTCGGCGAGTTCGTGCGCGGCCGTGAGCCCGGCGACGCCGCCGCCCAGGACGGCCACGGTCCGCGCCGCCGAGCCGTTCGCGGCCGAGGCCCGCCGGGCGGTTCCGAGGGCGACCCCGCCGCCGGCGGCGGCTGCGGCCGTGCCCAGGAACCCTCTGCGCGTGGTGCCGCTCATCGCTACCCCTTACCGTCGGTAACATCGGCGCATGAGGATAGGGGTGAGGCGGCGAACCCGGAAGACGGCCGACGTCACTTTGACTTGATGCAGCACCACGCGGCTGGGGCGCACGACTTCAGGGCAGGGCGACCCGGGACCGGGCGCGCACCCGCTCAGGCCAGCAGGACATCCTCGCCCGCCGTCACGGGGACGATCCGCTCGGCCGACGGCGCCTCGGCCTTCACCTGCGTCCCGAAGTCCGACAGCGTCAGCGTCGTCATGGCCTCCACACCGCCGAAGCAGGACAGCCGGGCCTGGACGGCGCGCCCCTTCGCGTCGACCCACACGTCCGCGTAGACGGGCATGTCGTCGCCCAGCGTCTCGCGTATTTCGTTCAGCCCCTGCTTCGTCTTCGCCGTCATCCCCAGCGACGCCGTGGCATGGTCGATCGTGCCCCGGTAGTGCACCGCCCGGGCGCCGTTCACCTTCTCCTCGCCCTCGTTCGACACCTGCCGCATCGCCTTCACCTGGCGGAGCAGGTGCTCGGGGTCGTTCAGCGGCGCCCGCAGGAAGAAGCGGGTCCGTGCCTCGCTCCGGACGGCCGAGGCCCACTCGCCCTCGCCCACCAGCCGCGAGCCCCGCAGATAGACGGTGTCACCGACGAAGACCTCCTCGACGGGGTCCATGCCACTGTCCTCGAACTCCACCGTGAGCCGGCCCCTGTCACCCGCCAGGTCGAAGGCGCCGGAGATCGTGAACACGTAGGTCGTGGGGCGGTCGACGTCCCGCAACTCGATCTTCTGGTCCACGCGGACACGGTCCGCGCTCGTCCTCTCGATCGCGGCCCGCACGGCCGCACCGTGCTCCACGGCCTTCGCACTCTTCCCCGAGTCGCTCTCCGTATCGCCGGAACAGGCGGTGCAGAGCAGGAGGACAGCGGCGAAGAGAAGGTGGGCACGGCGCATGGACTCTCCGAGGGATGACTGCTGCGGCGGGGTGGTGCCCGAAAGGGCCGGTAGATCTTCGCACGAAACCGGTGACGGGACCCGGCGAAATGAGGAAGGTTCCCGGGAACATCGGCCTGCCGGCCGGAGTCCAAGGAGCATGACGGAACCCACGATCGACACCTGGGAAGACGGGGAGTACACCTCCGACGAGGTGATCGAGGCCGCCGATCACCAGGGATACCTCTCCATGGACGACTACATCCACGACCACAACGCCCTCACCCCGGACCCCCACCCTCAGACCGCCGACGACGACTGAGCGCACCCGGCATCAACTCCTAGCGCACAGGCTCATTCGAGGCATTTGCCCGTGCGGGGGCGGGCCGCCTCGCCCTAGGTTCCTGGGCAGATCCCGTTCCGCCCGTGGGTACAGAGGAGAGCCATGCGCATCGACGAGAGGGAAGCCGCACGACTGATCGACTCCGAGCGGGGGGAACTCGTCGCTGTCGCAGCGCTCATCACCTGCGGCGGTGTGGACGACGTACGCGACGCACTGCGGGACGGGCTGCGGACCGCTTGCGCGGAGGATGCGACGGCCGACCGGATCCGGCTGTTCGGGGCGGTCGCGGCGGCCGCCGAGCGACGGGCTCGCCCGGCCGGTCCGGCGCAGGGGCCGGAACCCCGCGTGCCGGGGCGTCCGCCTCTGATCGTCCTGCACGCCGAGACGCGTGCCGTGCTCGTCCTGCGGTACCGGATCGGGCTGACGTGCCGGGAGACCGCCAGGGCGCTGGACATTCCGGAGTCCGCGGTGCGTTGCGAACTGCTTCTCGGCGGGTCCGCGCTGCTGGGGCAGTTGACGGCTCAGGGCCAGCCGTCGTCGTCGGGCGAGGAGTCGTCGCCTTCCCAACTGTCCGCCGGGGTATCCCCGTTGTCTTCGAATGTTCCGATGTCGGAGTCGTGGAACGCGTCCCGCTGTTCGTGCAGATCCTCCGGATCGGCCAGGTGTCCGGAACGCGTCTGCTGTACGGCTCGGTGACCGGACGAGCCGGCGGCCGTCGAGCCGCCCGGCGCCCGGCCGTCGTCCGAGTGGTTCTGGTATCCCTCGGCGTCCGTGCCTTGACCTCCATGGTGTTCCAGCGCCCAGAGGCCCACGGTCGTGAACGGCGCCCCCAGGTCGAACCGTGGTTCGATCCACGTGCCCGAGGCCTTCGGTGGGGAGACCGGCCGGCTGGGGTCGGCGGGGCGGTCGGGCGCGGGGGACAGCTCCCCGCCGGGCCCGAACAGGCTCAGCCAGGCAGGGAACGGACGACCGTCCACGACCGGTGTCAGCGGCCGGAAGCTGTCCGGAGGCAGGCCGTCGTAGCCGTGCCGCACCAGATCCCGGTAGAGCTCCTCGCCGACCGCGAAACTCACCTCCGCCCACGGCGCCGCCCGGAAGGCTTCCTTCAGCGCGTCCGCGTCGACCAGCCGGCACGCCTCGACGACGCCGTCCCCCGCGAAGCCCAGCGCCGAACGGTGCACGATGCCCACCGCGGCCGCGGTCCGTACCCGCAGCCGCTCGGGTTCCGTACGGCCCTGGTTGTCGCGTCGCAGCGCCAGCGTCAGGACCCGCAGCAGCTCCGGCACCACCGTGGTCTCCACGACCCCGGGCGGCAGGATCAGCAACTCGCCGTCACCACGGTCCTGCCGGTCGCAGGTGCCCCGGTCGACCCCGGCCGCCGCGCACGCTTCCTCCAGAGCACCCAACAGCCGCTTCTGGGCCACCGCTTGGCGGGGCACGGTGCGGGCCCCCGAGTCCGCCGTGTCCACCACGAACGCCAGCCGCCTGACGCCTCCCGGCCATGTGGTCCCCGCGTTCATGCCGCCCCCGCGTTCATCCGGCCTCCCCCGCCAGACGGGCCAACCCGTGCCCGTCCAGGATCACGATGCTGCGGTATCCGGTGCTGATGGCCCCGGCGCCGCGCAGGGCCGCGAGCGCGCGCTGCACCTGCGCGCGGGACGCGCCGACCAGGGCGGCGATCTCCTGCTGGGTGAGCGGCGCGGTGATCACTGTGCCGCCCGCCTCCTCGCTGCCGTACGCGCCGGACAGCGAACGCAGCAGCCCGGCCGTCCGCATCTCCACCGGGTCCGTCGCCCGCAACCGGAAGTGCGTCGCCTCGCGCAGCTTGGAGCTCATGTACTGGTGCAGGACCAGTCCGGCTTCCGGTGCCCGGCGGAGCCAGCCGTGCAGATCGTTCTCCGCCACCCGCAGGGCGGTCACCGGCGACACGGCCAGTACCGACGCGGTGCGCGGACGGCCGTCCAGCGCCCCCAGTTCTCCCACCATGTCTCCCGGGCCCCGCAGGGCGAGCAGCGTCGGCTGCGGACGGCCCCGGGCGGCCATGACCTTGACCCAGCCCGCCCACAGCAGCAGCGCGTGCCGCGACCGTTCCCCCTCGGTGAGCAGGACGGCGCCCGGACGGAACGTCACCCGGCGTCCGATGCCCCGCAGTTCCGCGACGGCGGCGGCGGGCAGCCGGGGCAGCAGGGCACCCGCACCTCGCCGGCCGGCGGGCCACTCGGGCTGACTCATATGCCCAAGTTCAGCCCGTCGGGCGGGATTCGTGCAACCCCATGAGCACAACTGACACGTCCTGCGGGAACAAAAGGCGCCCGGCCCGGATCCATGAAGACCGAAGACCGGGGTGCGGCCAGCGGGCCGGCTGACACGGGCGGGGGTGCGGCGGTGGAGGAACCGGTGCTGTGCGTGGACATGGGGGCGACCGCCACGCGGGCCGCTCTCCTCATCGGCACCCGGATACGGATGCTTCGCGACCCCGACGGCAGCGCGGCGGACTGGCCCACCGCGGTGTTCGCGGACGGAACGGGCCTCCTCGTCGGACGGGCCGCCGTACTGCGGGGACGCGAGCGGCCGGAAGCGCTGCGCGGGGAGCTGCCCGGGGACCTCGGCCGCCGGGCCCGGGTCCGGGCGGGGGAACGGTCCTGGCTGCCGGACGAGTTGGTGGGGGCGCTCCTGCGGGTGCTGCGGGACCAGGCGGAGACGATCGCGGACCGGCCCGTCACCACGGCCCTGCTGACCGTCCCGGCGGGAACGGGCGCCGCGGACCCGTGGCGCGCGGGGATGCTCTCCGCAGCCCGGCGGGCCGGGCTCACGACGGTCGAGCTACTGGCCGAACCGGTCGCCGCGACCCTCGCCCTCGGGGACGGGGGAGGGCTGCGGGACGGCGACCTGGTCCTCGTCCACGACCTGGGCGGCTCGACCTTCACGGCGGCCCTCGTCCGGATGCGCGGCCCTGGCCGTGCCGATCACGATGTACTCGGCCGACTCACGCTGGACGGCTGCGGGATGCGGGACATCGAGGGCGCGGCCCAGGCCACGCTCCGCGCGGACGGCGCCCCGGGCTTCGCGGGCCCTGCGGCCGACGGACCGTGGGGCCATCCGGCGCACAGCGACGCGGACGGGGGACAGGCGTACCGGGACCGTCTGCTGAAAGCGGCGGGCGCCGCCCGCTTCGCCGAGATCGCGGCGCCTTTCCTCGACCGGGCCGCGGCGTGCTGCGAGGAGGTCCTGGACACCGCACGCGTGGAGCCGGGCCGGGTCGCCGCGGTGCTGCCGGTGGGCGGCGGCGGGGGCAGCCCGGTGGTGCTGGGCCATCTCACCCACCGGCTCGGCATCCCGGTACGGGCCGTCGAGCGGCCCTTGCACGCGGTCGTACGGGGAGCCTGTGTCCGGGCCGTGTACAGCGCGCGCCGCACCGCCCGCCCTCGCCGCCCCGCCGCGGGCGCGGTGCCGCTCACCTGGGACCTGCCCGGAGGCCGTGGCGTTCTCGTCGAACGGCGCGTCGAGGCGGGGGCGGCGTTCGCTGAGGGCGAGCTGCTGGCCCGGGTCCGGGTGCCGGACGGTTCCCTGCACCAGCTCGTGGCGGACGCCGGTGGCCGGATCACCGCCTGGCACGCCGCCGTGGACGACGAGGTGTTCACCGGAGACTGGCTGCTCACCGTGAGCGCGGACCGGCCGGCGGCCGGGGCCGGTATGCCCGCTCCCACGGGACGGGCCGTCTGGCGGACACACGCGGAGGCCGTGACCGCCGTCGCCTTCAGCCCGGACGGCCGCTTCCTCGGCACGGGCGGCGCGGACCGGTCGGTGAGCGTCTGGGACCTGGGGACCGGAGGCGAGCGGGCGTCCGCGGAACTGGACGACGACGTCACCGCCGTCACCTTCTCTCCCACGCGGCCGTTGGCCGCCGCCAGGGACGTGGCCGGCGGGCTGGTGGTGCTCGACCACGAGCAGGAGGCGCCGGTGTTCGTCGAGGAGTCACTGAGCGAGGGCGGCGACCTCGTCTTCACCGATGACGGCGGACTGCTGGTCGCCGTGGAGCCGGAGCACACCGGCTTCGACGCGGTGTGGTTCACGGACACCTGGAAGGAAGCCGAGCCGGGGGACTTCGACAGCCTGCCGGACGGCATCCCTCCCGTGCTGGTACTGCTGGACGACGAGTGCGCCACACTCAGCAGTCCCTCCTTCTGGCGGATATTGGAGGAGTTCGACGATCAGGACGACTTCGCCAGACTGGCGGACGCCTACGACGACCTGTTCGGCGCGCACGCCCGGCCCACCGTCTTGGCCACGCCGGCCGTCCTGTTCGTCGCGGGCCACCGCCCGGACGGCGTCCTGAAGATTCCGGCCCGGGGCGTCACCCTCTTCGCCTGCTCGTCCGCCGCGGGCCTCCTCGCCACCTGCGCCCCGGCAGCGGGGGTGACGGTGTGGAGCCTGGAGGACGGCCGGCTCCTGCGCACCCTCCCGGTGGAGGACGACGCGCTCTGCCTCGCCTTCGCCCCCGACGGCAGCAGGCTGGCCGCCGGACTCTCGGACGGCACGACCGTCATCTGGACGCTGACCCGGACCGCCGCCCCCGCCGTGGCCGACAGCGTCTTCCGCAGCGACGAGCGGCAGGAGACAGCCCCATGAGCGGCACGACCGCGCCATCCGTCCTCGCCATCGACTTCGGCACCACGAGCACCTGCGCCGCGCTCGTCAGGAACGGGACCGTGCACCGGCTGCGCGAGCACATCGGCGACGGATGGTGCTGGCCGTCCGCCGTCCTGTTCGACGGCACCATGCCGTACGTCGGCACCGCGGCCGAGCGGCGCCGCCGGCTCGCTCCGGCCGCGTACCGCGACGAGATCAAGTGCACCCTGGGCCAGGGCACGCCCGTCGACCTGGCGGGGCGCGGACACCGGCCCGGGCTCCTCGTCTCGCTCCTCCTCCAGGCCGTACGGGCCGAGGCGGAACGCGTGGGCGGCGGCCCCGTCAGCCGTACGGTGCTCACCGTCCCCGCCGCGTACGGCCCCGCCGATCCGCGGCGCGAGGAACTGCTCGGCGCCGCCCGGTCGGCCGGTCTGCCCGCTGTGGAGCTGTGCCCCGAACCGGTCGCCGCGGCCCTCGCGCCCCTCGCCGGAGGCCCCCTGCCGCCGGGCGCCACCGTCCTGGTGCACGACTTCGGGGGAGGCACCTTCGACACCGCGCTGGTGCGTCTGGCGTCCGGGAAGGACGTGGACGGCGGCGACGGGGAGCACACGGTCCTCGCGCACGCGGGTGAGGAATGCGGGGGCCGGGACCTCGACGGCATCGTCGTCGCCGAACTGCGGGCGCAGGGCGGCCCGGAGCTGGCCGAACTGCTCCCGCCGCCCGAGGGCGAGCTGACCGTCCGCGCGCTGCGCCACCGCATCGAACTGATCGATCTCGCCCGGCAGCTCAAGCACCGGCTCGCGACCGAGAGCGCCCCGTCCGATGTGTTCACGCCGGCCGAGCGCACCTTCACCCTGCACCGGGACCGTTTCCTGGACCTCGCCGGACCGCTCTACGAACGCACCACCCGGTGCTGCGCACGGCTGCTCGCCGAGGCCGCTCTCCTGGACTCCTCCGACCGCCCGCCGAAGGCCGACGCCGTGGTCCTCGTGGGGGGATCGAGCCGGCTGCCCGGGCTGGCCGCTCATGTGGAGGAAGCCCTCGGACTGCCCTTGTACCGCGCCGAGGATCCGCGTACCGCCGTCGCGGAGGGGGCTGCCGCCTGGGGAAGGGCCAGGACGGTGCGCACGGTCGCGGCGACCGGCCCTGTTCCCGGACGCACCCCGCTGTGCTGGCCCCTGCCCCCGGGGGCCTCGACCCTGGTCGACTGGTACGTGGCACCCGGCGCCCGCTACGAAGCGGGCGCCGTCCTCGGCCGGGTACGGACCGAGGAAGGCTCGCTCATCCAACTGTCAGCCCTGTCGGCGGGACGAGTACGGGCCCACCATGCCCGTCCCGGCGACCGTGTGCGGGACGGGGAGTGGCTGCTGACCGTGGTCCGCGGCGACGACGGCTGAGCGGACGGGCGGGTACGGGACGGGCGGGTACGGGACGGGCATGGCGGCCCTTGCCCCGCCCCGCCTCCCGCCTCAGACCTCCCGGCCGCCGCCCTCTCCGCGCGCGTCCGGCCCGTGCGACTCCTCCAACTCGTGCAGCAGATGCTCGTACGCGCGTACCACCGTCCGCGCCGCCTCCCGGGACGGGCCGTACAGCATCCCGGACTGCCAGCGCACCAGCCAGACGGAGTGCCGGCGCCGCGCCTCCGCACGCAGCGCGTCCGCGCCGGCGCCCTCGGGCAGTCCCAGCCGGGCGGCAGGGCTACGGCCGAACTCGCCCAGGGCACGCCGTAGTTCCTCGTTCTCCTCGACACCGAGCCGCAGCCGCCCGCTGTACAGCTCACGCAGGGTCCGCAGCTCCGCGAAGCCGGGTTCGTTCAGGGCCAGGGCCTCGAAGCCGCCGAGGGCCGCGTCCAGCAGCGACCGCTCGCGGGGGCCGGCGCCGGCCGCCAGGTCCTTGGGCATCCGCCGGATGCGTTCCAGCGATCCGTCGAGCTTCAGCAGCGCGGAGCGGTGGCCGAAGTGGTCGGTCAGTCTGCCCCGCAGACCGGTCAGCCCGCTGTCGTCCAGCAGGATCGCGCGCAGCTTCGCGGGATCCCGTACGCCGTCCCGCAGCAGTCCGCAGACGGTGTGGATGCCGTACGGGCCGAAGCGGTTCCACAGGGCCCGGCGGCGTGCCGCGTCGAGCGGGAATCCGTCCCCGGCGTTCACGAACATCTTGGCGTCCGACAGGCGGAGCGACAGGGCCGCCGAGGGAGCCTTCGCCAGCTCTTCGAAGGTGGCGACGGTCTCCTCGTCGAGGGTGGCCGCCGCCTGGCCGAGCAGGCCGCACACCGGCGTCAGGTCGAAGAGCCGCCGGCGCATGCCGGGCGCGTCCCGCATGATGCGGTCCGCCTGGCGGCGGCCCAGCACCAGTGGATGCGGGCCGCCCTCCTCCCACAGGTACTCGCACTTGGTGAGCACCCCCAGCGTCGTCAGCGGTGTCGAGGTGGCGAAGTCGGGGCCGAGGAACTGCGCGACGACATCCGCGTCGGTCCGGGAGGGACCACGCACCGGGAGGACCAGGATCAGGGCGTCCGCCGCCGAGGCGTGGCGGAGGCTGGCGTCCATCACGTCCTCCGGCCGCAGCCGCAGGAACTCCAGGGTGTTGAGCGAGTCCTCCCCGAAGACACAGTCCAGCCCCGGGGTGTCGATGAGTTCGAAGTCCTCCAGATAGGGGGCCGGGATCTCGACCACGACCTCCGCGATGCCCCGCAGCTCCTCCAGATGGTCCTCCCGGCGCGCCGTCAGCTCCTCCAGCCGCTCCGGCGAGTACGGGACCGAGGGGCGGCCGTCCTTGTATCGGACGAGCAGCCGGGGTGTCTCGGAGTACCGCAGCCGGTTGACGTTGAAGGTCAGCTCCTGCGAGCCGGTGGCCACCCGCTCCTCGCCGATCAGCGCGTTGACCAGCGTGGACTTGCCGGTGCTGATACGGCCGACCACGGCGACACTCATCTTCTTCCCGGCACGCCCCCGTTCCGCCTCGAACGCGGCCCGCAGCACCTCCGCGGAGCCGCCGCCGCGGGCCATCAGCCGCAGCGCGGACTCGAAGGCCGCCTTCACCCGGTCCGCCAGACCGTCGCTCATGCGGCTTCGCCCTCCGCGTCCGGTCCGGGGCCGGACCGCCCCTCGGCGAGCCGGTTGACCGCGCGCACCAGGGCGGCGATCCGCTCGCGGCCGTCCTTGAGCGGCCGCTGCTCGGTCTCGAGTTCGCCCAGCCGCCGGACCGCCTCCTCCGCCGTGCGCTGGGCGCTGTCCTTCAGCCGCTTCAGGGTGTCGGCGGTGCGTTCCTGCTCGCGGGCGATCCGGCTGTCCAACTCGGCCGTGATCTCCCGGGAGAAGTCGCCGATCGCCTCCTGCGCGGCCTGCTCGATCCGGGGCGTCTGGTCGCGCCGGGCCCGCTGGACGGAGTCGGCGAGTTCACGACGCCGCTGCTCGATGACATGCTCGGGGATCTCCCGCTCGACCGTCTCGTACCAACGCTGTTCCGGGGTGTCGAGCACCTTCTTCTCGTAGGTCTCGTACACCGGGGAGAAGAAGTCCTTCGTCCGGTTCCAGCCGTGCTTGACCTTGTTCCAGAAACCGGACGGCGGAGGGCCGGAGGCCCGCTTCTTCTCCCGGGTCCTGGTCTCCTTGCGGTAGGTGGCCGGGATGACGTGCCCCACACGCTCGGTGGGCTTGTGCAGCCGCCCGAACGCGGCGAGGTCCACCACGGGCGGCGCCGGCATCTCGCCGAGTTCGCTGCCGCCCAGCTCCAGGCCGATGTCCCGCGCCAGCCCCCGCTGCAGCTCAGCGGCCCGCCGCGCCGCCCATTCGGAGACCGTCGTACGGGCCATGCCCAGATCGCCGTTGACCCGCAGGGCCAGCAGGTCGGGCTGCTCCAGATGCATGCGCACCGACAGATACTCCGTCTCCGCCCGGCTCCACACCCGGTCGAACTCGCGCGCCGTGCGCTCGCTCACCTTGGCGCGCAGTCCGTCCAGTTCGTCCTCAAGGCGCTTGCGCCAAGGAGCCGCGCCGGAGGACAGCTCCGCCAGCCGGGCCGACTCCCGCTCCGTCTCCCGGTTGAGCTCGTCCAGCCGGGCCTTGCTGGTGTCGCGCAGCGCGCTCTCCTCCGCCAGCAGCGGATCCAGCAGCGTACGGACGGCCGCGTCCGCCTCGCCCAGCGCGCCGCCGAGCAGGACCCGGGCACGGTGCCGGGCCAGCCGCGCCCAGAGGACCTCCTCGAGTTGGGGGAAACCGGAGTTGTGGAGCAGCTCCGCGCGCAGCTCGGGGTCGTCGCCGCCGATCCCGGCCAGATACTGCTGCTTGAGCTTGCTGGAGACCGGCACGATCAGCACGTCCTCCGGGGACCTGCCCGTGATCGCGGCGATCTTCTTGCGGTTGGCGGCCAGGTCGGTGTCGATGTCCGCCCTGCGGTCCGACTTCGTGAGCACGTAGAACATCGCGTCGGGGTGGTCGGCCGCCTTGACGGCGTGCGCCGCCTCGCGCAGGAAGACCGTCTCGCTCTCGGTGAGCGGCTCCTCGGCCGAGACGACGAAGAGGATCGCGTCGGCGGTGGGAAGCTGCTCCTGCGTCACCAGCGTGTGTTCGTGGTAGACGCCCCCGACTCCGGGGGTGTCCACCAGCACCAGACCGGACTTGAGGCGGTGCGAGTCCAGCCTCAGATCGAGGAGGACCGCCTCGTCCTTCCGGCTGCCGCTCTCGGCCGCGTACTCGCCGATCTGTTCGAGCCTGATGGGCTTGACGACGAGCGAACCGTCCGGCGCCTTCAGGGTGACATCGGCGGCCTCGGTCTCACCGCGCCGGATCGTGGCGGCGATGCAGGTCGCGAAGTAGTGGTCGACCGGGAGGATGTTGGGGCGGTCCAGCAGGGCGTTGAGCAGACTGGACTTGCCGCGGTTGAACTCCCCGCACACCACCACGGTCAGCTCGCCGGAACGCAGCCGCTCCTGCGCCCCGTACAGCCGGTCCGCCGTCTGCTCGGCGGCCCGGTCCCGGGCCACCTCGACGACGGTGCCGAAGACGGCCAGGATCTCATCGCGGATGGACTCGTAGTCGGCCATATCCGTCCTCTTCTCCGGGTGGAGATCCCTGGTCCGAGATCCCCTCCGGTCACAGGTCAGAGATCCCAGACGTGGATCTCGCGGTCGGTGGCGGCGATCAGGGTGGTGGCGTCCGCGCCGAAGGCCAGGTCGCGGACGGGCATCGGGAAGAGCATGCGCTGTGCGGAGCGGGGGACCTCCCGCACCTCATCGGCCGTCGCGGGGTGCGGAAGTTCCCAGACCGCGACGAGGCCACCGGGGTCGGCGGCCGCGAGCAGACGCTCGTCCGCGCTGACGGCCAGGAGGTGCGGCTTGACCAGGGCCGGGTCGTGCAGGCGGAAGGCATGCCCGTCGAGGCTCCACACGTCCACCGCCTGCGGGACACTCGACCCCGAGGCGAACCCGGCCGTGGACGGCAGGGCGAGCAGTTTGCGCGGGTCGTTGACGGTGAGGTGCGGGGGCTGCGCGAGCTGACGCCCCTGCACATGGCAGATGATCACACTGTTGCCGACGGGGAACGCGGCGAACTCCAGCGCCGGATCGAGGACCAGCTGCTCACCGGTCATGCTGTAGCGCGACAGATCGGCCTCGGTGAGCACGTCCCCGCCGGCGAGAGCGAAGATCCGAAGGCGCCGCTGATTGCTGAGTACGGCGAGCCGGGTGCCGTCGGAGGAGAAGGCGGCGGTGAGGCAGGCCCCGTCGAAGGGGACGGACCCCCGTACCTCACCGGAGACGACATCGACGACGTCGACCCTCTGGGCGTGGCCGGTGCCCTCCACCGGTACGACGGCGAGGAGCGTCCCCGAGCATCCGGCGGACACCACCCGGAAGACCGAGGGCAGTTCCCACAGCGGCTTGAGCCCGTCCGGGTTCAGTTCCCAGCCCACCGTCCCCTGACCGTGCTGGGTCACGACATGGCGGCCGCCGGGCACCAGCAGGACGCGTCCGTAGGCCGTGGCACCGTCACCGATGGGCAGGGCGGTGCTCGGCGGGGGTGCCAGGTCCTCCCACGACGGCAGGGCGCCCGCGCGGGTACCGCGCCGCCGCCCCCGCCCGGCCGGCTCGTCCCGTCCGGTCGTGACCAGCCAGTCGCCGGAGGAGATGTCGGAGCCGGCCTCCGAGTGCAGCTGCGCCACCCTGCCGGGGCGCCCGTCCGCGCGGAGTTCCCACAGCCCTCCGTCGGTCAGCCGGACCAGGGCGAACACCGCGTCGGCGGGGTAGTCGTCACCGGGTCCGACGTACCACTGCAGCAACTTCCCGGTTCCTCCACCCGGCAACTCCCAGGAGAGCGGGACACTGAGACCGGCGGGCCGCCCGGCGACCGAGTACCTCTCGGTGGCCGTCCCCGCCCACGCGGCCGCGCCCTGCGCCACCGCCAGCTCCGGGTCCTCCACGCCGCGCAGCAGCCCCGGGAACGCCTGCTCCAGCGCGTCCCGCACCGCCGGCATCCGGGTGGTGCCGCCGACCAGCAGTACGGCCGCCAGCCGGTCGGCGCTCCGTCCGCAGCGGTCGAGGAGGTCCCGGCAGCAGGCGACGGTACGGGTGACGAGGGGCGCGGTGAGTTCGGCCAGCCGGGCGCGGTCGAGGCCGACGGGCAGGCCCGCGGAGCGGAAGAAGTCCTCGATCTCCGCCTCCACGCTCAGCCGGTGCTTGAACCGGTGCGCGAAATCGCCGAGGTCGAGCGTGCGCCGCAGCCCGTCCTCCGCGTTCGCCGTCGGGCCGGAGGACTTCGCGGCGGACCTCCCGGAGGCCTTGGCGCCGCCCTTCTCGTCGTCCTGCTCCGGCCCCGGGCGCAGCCAGGACGAGAGCGCGGCGCCACCGCGCCGTACGAGTTCCTCCGCGAGCAGGACGTCGATGTCGTGGCCGCCGCAGTCGTCCAGTGCCGCGTGTCCCAGCACCTCCACGGTCCCCTCCGCGTCGTCCTGCTCCGTGGTCCTGATCAGTGCCGCGTCGAAGGTGCCGCCGCCGAAGTCGTACACCAGAACAAGGCGTCCCGGTTCGAAGGCGGCTCCGGCCAGCGGGGCGAACGCCGCGGCCACCGGCTCCGGCAGCAGATCGACGGCCGTGAGCCCCGCCGCCTCGCCGGCGCCGATGAGCAGGCCGCGGCGCGGGTCACCGGGGCCGTAGGAGGCGGGGCAGGTCAGCACGGCCCGTGTGATGGGCCGGCCGTACAGGCGTTCCGCCTCCCCGCGCATGGCGGAGATCAGCGCGGTCACCAACTGCTCCGCCTGGTAGGAGGCGTCGCCGAGCACCAGCGGGGCGCTCTCGCCGAGGTTCCGTTTGAACTCGCCGCGGAAGGAGGACGGGTACATGGCCTTGCGGTGCTCGGCCGGTGTGCCGACCAGCAGCCGCGAGCCGTCCCAGGACACGGCCGAGGGCCACGCCCAGGAGTCGCCCGAGGGCTCCTTGACCATGCGGACCCGGCCGTCGGCGAGCAGCGCCACGGCCGAGGTGGAGGTGCCGAAGTCGATGGCGAGGACGGGTTCGTGCGCCATGGGGAGGGAGCCGCCTTTCGTTCGGGCCGGTACGGAATTCGCTTCAGAGCTGACGGGCAGGCATGTGGTCCAGCGCGTCGGCGACCAGCGCGCCCCAGGACGCGTCGTCGATCTCCGGCAGGGGCAGGACGGTGAGCAGGGCGTGCAGCCGGGCCAGGATCTCGGGCGTGGCCACCGTGTCCGGGTCCGTCTCCGGTGGTTCCGGGGGGTTCGGCAGGCGGTCCCGCCGCTCCTCGTTCATCTCGGTCTCCTCTTCGCAACGGGGCGGGGATCGGTTGGGTCGTGCTCCGTACCGCGGTCGTGGTTCAGTCGAGCCGGAGCAGCTCCAGCAGATCCATCCGGGCCCGGGACAGACGGCTCTTGACGGTGCCCATCGGTATCTGGAGCACATGCGCGATCTCCTCGTAGCTGCACCCGCACAGATGCCGTAAGACGACGACCGCGCGGAAGTCGACGTCCAGCGCGGCCAGCGCCTGCCGCACGCGCAGACCGTCGGTGACGCGTCCGTCCACCGCACGGACGGGCTCCGTGGGCAGGACGTCGTCGCCGACGGGGTACGGGCGACGGCCCCGCTGCGCGATCTCGGCCTTGGCGGCGTTGACGGCGATGGCGCGCAGCCATGTCGTGAAGCGGGCCTCGGAGCGGAAGCCGCCGATGGCGCCGGTCACGCGTATCAGCGCGTTCTGGCAGGCGTCCAGGGCGTCCTCCCGGTTGCCGGTGATGCCCGCGCACACGGTCAGCACCGTGGTGCGATGCCGGCGCAGTAGTTGTTCGAGCGCGTGCCGGTCGCCCTGCACCGCGCGTGGTACGAGTTCCTCGTCGCTCAGACCCGCCAGGTCCTGCGACATCACGTTCCCCAACACCGACCCCCCACAGGTGTGCCCTCGTCAGTCGCGTCCGCCGACCGCGTGGCGGAGAACCGACGCCCGATGGCCCATAGATCGGGCTAAGGGCGGAAAAGTTCCCCGTTCCACACGGATACTTTTCCGCCACCGGCCAGGGCCAGTCGCGTTCCGTCGTGGGACCAGGCGAGATGGGTGATCGGGGCGGGGGAGTGGGCGAGTTCGGCTAGGGGTGCGCAGGTCTTGCTGTCCACGATCCGGCACCAGCCGGTCCGCAGCGAGATCGCCAGCATCCGGCCGTCCGGCGAGAACTCCAGGGCAGTCGGGGGAGTTGTCGTCAGCTCCGCCTCACCCACTCGAATCGTCGTGGTGGATTCGGACCGGCTGTGCGGGAGCGAGTGGGTCACCGCGACCGGTCCATCGGGGTGCACCGCCGCTATCCGCACATTCCTGCGCGCGACGAGAGGAATCTGGCGGATGATCCGCTCGTCGCCCTCGCCGTACGCGACCAGTGCGACAGCGGCCTGTCGCGCCACCCAGATGACACCGCGCCGTCCTGAACACCCCATCAGCAGTCGCTCGGGCACCGCTGCCTTCCGGGCCGTCAGGTTCAGCACATGCCGGCCTTCTCCGCGAGCCGTGTCGATGGTCCAGAGGGAGACCGAGGGCTTCGGCGCATCCGGATTCTGCGTGACGGCCACGACCAGTTGATCCGGGCCCGCCGGGAGGGCCTGCACTACGCGAACACCATGGGCGCAGCCGGGGGGAACCAGTCCGACCTGCCGTTCACGCCCCGACCGCGCGCCGTTCAGCGTGAGCAGGAGCGCGGTCCTGGAGCCCGGGTCGGCCACCACCAAGGCCTCGCCCCCGGGTTCGAACAGTGCTTCCCCTTCCGGCAGGCGGCACGCCGCGACCGTACGGGCTCTCGCGCCTTCCGCCCATTCCCGCACGCCGTCCGCGAACGCCAACCGCAGCGCCCCCTCACGCGTCCAGCCCATCGCCCTGACCTGGTCCGCGTCCGCCCGTCGCAGCGGCCCCTGCGTGTCCGGTGCCGCCTCCGACGTCGTGACCAGCCAGTCCCCCGAGAGGAACCGTCCGCCGGGCTCCGCGTGCCAGCGCCGGATCGCGCCGCGGCGCTCCGCCCGCAGCCGGTGCAGGGTGCCCTCGACCGACCGTACGTCCGCGACCACGGCGCCCGCCTCGTACGCCTGCCCCTCCGCGACCACCGGACCGAGGAAGACCCCGGAGCCCCCCGGTACCGCCCACGCCAGAGGTTCCGTCCCGGGTGGCCTGACGGTCGGCCGCAGATCACGGGACGGGGCCCGCGTGGCCCAGGCCGCCGCACCCCGCACCACGGCGAGTTGGGGGTTCTCCACGTGCCGCACCCGGATGCCCAGGGTCCGTTCGAGGTGCTCCCGGACCACCGGGCTGCGGCTGCTGCCGCCGGCCATCAGCACGGCCGCGATCTCCTCCGGCCGGACCTCCGCCTTCGCGAGCAGGTCGCGGCAGCATTCCACGGTCCGGCCGATGAGCTGGTCCGCCATGGAGTCCAGTACGCCGCGCTCCAGGAGTACGACCTCGCCGCCGGGGGAGAGGTCCTCCACCTGTCCGGCGGTGCTGAGGTCGTGCTTCAGCTCGCGCACGAAGTCGCCCGCCGCGATCCCCCCTCGCAGCGCCGTCACCTCGTCGGCGCCCTCCGGCACCCCGGACAGGCCCGAGTGGCGCTCGGTCAGATGCCGCAGGAGCGCCGCGTCCAGGTCCCGGCCCCCGCAGTCCTCCAGTGAGGCATGGCCGAGCACCTCGTGCTGCCCTGCCCCGATGCGCACCACGGCGGCGTCGAAGGTGCCCCCTCCGAAGTCGTGCACGAGGATCACGTCCCCGGCGGTGAACGGGGCTCCCACGGGACGGGAGTACGCCGCGGCCACCGGCTCCACGAGCAGTTCCGCCCGGTCGAGCCCGGCCTCGGCCGCTGCCCCGATCATCGCGTCGCGGCGGGGATCGGCGGGGCCGTACGCGGCGGGGACGGTGAGGAGCACATGGCGCGGTGGCCGGCCCAGCACGCGCCGCGCCTCGGCGGCGACCGCCCGCAGCACGGCGCTCACGAGCTCCGTCGCCGGGTAGGGCGTCCCGTCGACCAGGAGCGGCACGGTACTGCCGACGTCCCGCTTGATCTCCGAGCGGTAGCGGGTCGGGCGCAGCCGCTTGCCCCGCTCCGCCACGGACCCGACGAGCAGTCCGCCCGCCCCGTCGGCGAGCACCGACGAGGGCCAGAACACCGCCCCGGTGGTCGGCTCGTGCAGGATGCGTGTCGTGTCCCCCTCCACCACAGCCGCCTGGGTGGTCGTCGTCCCGAAGTCGACGACCAGGACCGCTTCCGTCTCCGAGGGGGTTTCGGTCGGGCTCATTCGGCCATTCCTTCCTGCCCGGAGGCGATGTGGTGGTGGAGAGCCTCATAGGACTGACGAATCGTCAACTGAGCTTGACGTGAGGCCCCGTACGCCGTGGGTGCCGACAACTCCGCGTGCCAGCGGTCCAGCCGGGCGCGCGCCGTGCGCAGCAGCAGCGGGTGGTCCGCGTCGGCGGGCAGTCCGAGCCGGGCGGCCGCGCCGGTGCCGTGCTCGCCGGTCACCCGGAGGAGTTCCTCGGTCTGCTCGGCGGGGAGGTCGAGCCGTCCGTCGAAGTGGTCGCGCAGCGCCCGTAGTTCCGCGTACGCCAGGCAGTGCCGCAGTTCCACGGCGGTCAGCGCGCCGGCCACCGCCTCCACCGCCCGCGCCGGTTCACCCCGCAGTGACCGGGCGGTCCGCTCGGCGAGACGCGGCACCGTACGGAACGCCTGCGCGGCCTTGATGAGATCGGCCCGGCCGCCGAAGTGGTCGCGCAGCAGGGCGCGCAGGGAGTCGACGCCGGACACCCGGAGGAGTTCGCCCCGTAGCGTGTCCACGGTGTCGGCTCCCTCGCGAATCGACCGGCACGCCCGCACCACGCCCCAGCCGCCGAAGCGCCCGAACAGCCGGGCGCGTTCCTCGGGGGAGAGCGGGAGACCGGTGTCCTTGCCGGTGAACGCGTCGCTGTCCGCGGCACGTTCGGCCAGCAGTCGTGGAGCCGTCGTCGTGGCCAGGTGGGAGAGGCCGTCGAGGTCGGCGGCGTCCATACAGGCGGCCCCGGAGCCGAGCAGTCCCGCCACCGGGACCACCGAGTACAGCAGCCGGGAGGTCCCCGCGGTGCGGATGAGCTGGTCGGCGACCCGCCCGGCGGGCCGCATCGGATCGGGCGCGTCGTCCGGGTCCCACAGCAGCTCCACCTTGTTGAGGACACCGACGGTGTTGAGTGGGCCGAGGCCGGGCACCTGCGTCATGAACTCGGCGGTGAGCCGTATGTCGTCCCGGTGGGCGCCGCGCGCGGTGAACGTCAGGACCATGGCGTCGGCCCTCGCGCTCTCCGCGAGCGTCGAGTCGGTGAGGTCCTGCCCGGTCCGGCCCAGCAGACGCAGCGTGGACGCCGACTCCGGGCCGGTGAAGGAGTCGAGGCCGGGAGTGTCGATGATCTCCAGCTCGGCGAGCTGCCCATGCGGGTGACGGGTCTCCAGGTGGTCGATCCGCCGTAGCAGCGCCTGCCGGTCAGGGTCGTCGGCCGACCGTACGGTGAGCGACTCCAGGTCGGACAGGTGCCGGTGCCGGGTCACGGTGCCGTCCAGATGGCGCACCGTCAGCGAGGGCTCGGTGCCGTGGCGGAAACGGTTGACCGTCATCGTCAGCTCGGTGACCCCGGTCGGTGCGATCCGCTCGCCGAGCAGCGCGTTGACCAGGGTGGACTTGCCCGCGCTGACCCGGCCGACCAGGGCCACGGAGAACGGTGCGGACAGCCGCTCGGCCTGGTCGGCGAGGGTGCGGCGAAAGGTCTCCGGCAGGCCGTCCGTGGTCGCGCTGTCCCGGAGGACGTCCAGTGCGGCCCGCCGGAGAGCGGCGGAGCCGCTCACGCGTCCGGCCTCGACTCCGACTCCGGTTGCGGTTCCGGTTCCGTCTCCGATTCCGGCTTCGGCTTCGGGCCTGGCTCCGTGTCCCGCTCTGTTCCCGGCTGCTCCGCCGGCTGCTGGGACGTGGGCGGCGTGTCGTCCGACGCCTCGTGTCCTTCGGCCGCACGCCCGGCCGCCCCGGCTTCCTTCGAGTGCGGTGCGGGCGGCAGGTCCGTGTCCGCTTCCGTGACGAGTTCGGCGACGAGGGCCGCGAGCGTGGCCACCTCCTGCCCGGTGGCGAGCAGTTCCGAGTGCTCCTTCGCCAGCGTGTCGTGACGGGCGCGGGCCTGCTCACGCGTGGCGTCGGCGGTCGCCTTCAACCGTTCGAGGGTGTCGCCCACCGTCTCGGTCTGCTGCCGCAGCAGGCTGTCGAGCTCCTGCTCCGCCCTCTCGGCCGCCGAGTCCAGCAGGTTGCCGAGCCCATGGACGATGACCCGCTGCTGGCGCCCGCGGGCCATGCCGAGCTGGTCCCGCAGGTTCCGGCGACGTGTCTGCAGCTCCTGGTGGCGGGCGGCCTTGACCCCGCGCAGCAGACCTGCCAGAAGCCCGGCCGCGGCCCCGATCGCCGCGCCCAGCGGGCCGAACACGGTGCCGCCGATCGCCGCCCCCATCGACGCCCCGAACGCTCCGTCGCGGCCGATGGGCATCGCCTTGCCCGGCTGTTCCTCGGCACCGAGGTCCGGCTCCAGCCGCAGCGGGCCGACGGTGTCGATCCGGCTGTTGGCGGTGGGGGTGAGACCGATGCCGTGGCGCTGCGCGAATCCGGTGACCAGGGCGTTCAGTTCGGTCTCCGCGCGGCGCGCCGTGGCACCGGCCACCGCCGCGTAGGCCGCCGACACCTGTGCGGCCAACTCGTCCATGTCGTCCTGCAGCGCCTCGTCGTAGAGGTACTCCGTGCACACGCGCTGCCACACGGTGTCGAGTTCGTCGTGCAGGGCCATGACCAGCTCCCTGCGCAACTCCCTGAGCTGCGTCCGCAGTTCCGTGCGCCACTGTGCCCCGGTGCTCCTCAACTCGGTGATGCGCCGCTGCCCGGCCTCGGCCTCCGCCCGCATCCGGGAGAGCGTCTCGTCCGTCTCCCGGGCGAGTGCCTCCTGTTCCGCAGTCAGCGGGCCCAGCAGCGCCTGCACCGCGGCACCGGCCTCTTCCAGGGGGCGCGCCAGCAGCAACCGGGCACGGCGCCGCCGCAGACCCCTCCAGAGGACGGCCTCGAACAAGGGGTAGCCGCTGTCCTCGTCCGGCGCGTCGGAACCGGAGCCGAGATACCGGAGCCTGAGGCGGGTCGAGACCGGCAGCACGGAGGTGTCACCCGTGGGCCTGCCGGTCAGCTCGGCGAGCTTGGCACGGGTGTTGGCCAGCATCTCGCCCCGGTCGGCGGGGGCGGCCTGATCCGCCCGGGTGAGGACGACGAGCAGCCCGTCCTCGTCGGGCCCGGAGTCCGTCGCGGTGACGGCATGCCCCAGGAAGCGCAGTTCGCTCGCCGTCAGCGGTGAGGTCATGTCGGCGACGAACACCACCGCGTCGGCCGAGGCGAGGAACCCCGTGGTCATCGCGGTGTGCTCGGGGAACACGCCCCCCACGCCCGGTGTGTCGACCAGGGTGACTCCGTCGGCCAGCTTCGGGTGGGGCAACAGTACTTCGATGAGCTCGGCCCGGTGCCGGTTGCCCGGGTTGGTGCTCTCCGTGACGTAGCGAGCCACCTCGTCGAGGGGGATCACCCGCTCCTCGGTCCCGCCGCCCGCGTCGCGCAACCGGGCCGTGGCCTGTTCCCGCGGGCCCCAGCCGACCGTGGTGACCACGCTGGTGGTCTGCAGCACATCGACGGGGAGGAGGCCCTTGCGCTCCACCAGAGCGTTGACGAGGCTGGACTTGCCGCGGTTGAACTCGCCGCAGACCACCACGACGATCCGGCCGTCGGCGAGCCTGCGCGCGGCGTCGCGCAGCCGCGACTCGGTCTCCGCCAGCGCCCTCTTGCCCGCCGCGGCGGCCAGGTGCTCCAACACACGCGCGGTCCGGGCCGCCGGCGCGTCCGTATCGAGTCGTTCCATGCCGTCCTCCGCCTCGCGACACCCGCGGTCGTTCGCGACGACCACTGACATCCCTTGGATTCGGCATGGGGCGACTTTGTTCCGTCCGCGCCGGAGCTGTGCCGGCGCTTCAGCCGCCAGGCCGTGCGGGGATCAGCTCACCTCACCTCATCGCGTCTTCCGATAACGGACGACTCCGATACCCACCGCCGGGCCGATGAGGATGGCCGCCGGTGTTCCCAAGGCCTGTGCGGCGCCGGAGCCGCTCAGGAACATGACGACGGCGATCACGGCATAGAGGGCGACAAAGGCAAGGACAAAACTGACCCAGGGGTTGGTGGTCCGTCCGCCTTCAGAATTCATGCTCCCGTCCTTCCTGAAAAGGTGGGCAGGCCGACGTACCCACCGAGGCCGCACCTGCCGCACCCGCGGGGGCTGTAGGCGTAGGTGTTCACCTTGGTGCCCGTGTGTTCCCGGCTGAATCCCATGTTCACAACTCTTGGGGCTCGGGGGTCAGATGAGTCAGTGGCGCACGCCTCTAGACATCCGATCTCTTCCCCGGCGACGATGTTCGCGCCCTCGACATGGATCGATGCGGCTGTCACTTCGCCCGTGAAAGAGCCGATGAATGGGCCGGGAGATCTCAACGTGGTGAATGAATCCCAACCGCAGCGACGCAGCATCCTCAAGGCCGGCGGTGGCCTCGCCTTCGCACCTCTGCTCGCTCAGCTGACCGGCGGAACTCCCGTGGCACAGGCCGTTGCCGCCGGGGCCGACGCGGCGGGGGCCGCCCCCTGGCCGACGCTGTCGCGCGAGGCGCTGACCTACTCCGTACCGGCCCTGGACTGGCAGTCGCAGGCCCTGCCGATCGGCAACGGCCGACTCGGTGCCATGCTCTTCGCCGATCCCTACGAGGAGCGCGTCCAGTTCAACGAACAGAGCCTGTGGGGCGGTGTCAACGACTACGACAACGCCCTCGCGGGCAAGCCGGACAGCGCGTTCGACACCGGCATGACCGGCTTCGGCTCGTACCGGAACTTCGGCGATGTCGTCGTCAGCTTCGCTCTCCGCGCGAGTCCGAAGGTCACGGCCCCCGGGGGACCGTACAGCAGCTCCGCCACGGAGGGTGTCGACAAGACGTACGACGGCGACCCGGGCACCAAGTGGTGCGTCGAAGGGCCGGGTTCGACGGTGCGTTGGCAGGTCGAGCTTCCCGAACCCGTCGCGGTCGCGTCCTACCGTCTGACGAGTGCCGACGACGTGCCGCAGCGCGATCCGCAGGAGTGGGCGCTCTCCGGTTCCATCGACGGCGACACGTGGACCACGCTCGACAGACGCACGCTGGAAGCGCCCTTCGAAAGCCGCTTCCAGACGAAGGAATTCACCTGCGCCCACCCTGCGGCCTACCGCTTCTACCGGTTCGACTTCGTCCCCAAGGCAGGCGTCAGCCACTTCCAGTGAGCGAGATCGGCCTGTCCGGCGTCGACCTCCGCGCGGGCGGCGCGATGTACGTGTCGTCGCCGAGCGGGCATTCACATGGCTCCGGGTCCGCCTCCCGGGACACGGGCATCTCCAGTTCGGTGGACGGTGATCCGGCCACGGTCTGGCGGGTCGACGCCCCCGCACGAGCGGTCGTCTGGCAGGCAGAGCTGCCCCGCGCCGTCGTCGTCACCTCATACGCGCTGACGGCGGCCCCGGACCGTCCGAAGGACGACCCCCGGCGATGGCGGCTGGAGGCGTCGCGGGACGGGGCCGCCTGGACGACCCTGGACACGCAGGACCCCGGAGCGCCCTTCGCCGGCCGCGGCGAGACCCGGACCTTCCGGATCACCAACAGCACGGCCTACCGCCTCTACCGGCTCACCCTGACCCCCGGCGCGTCGTCCACCGGTTTCCAGGTCGGGGAGGTCGCGCTGGAGGGCAGGGGCTTCGACACGCGTAGGCAGCGGACGGTCGTCGACTACCGGCGCACCCTCGACTTCGCCACAGGACTGCACACCACCCGCTTCGGCCCGCCGGGACGGCGCGTCCTGCGGGAGGCGTTCGCGAGCCGCTCCGCGGACGTCCTGGTCCTCCGCTACACATCGGACCGCGCCCACGGCCTCACCGGAGCGATATCGCTGACGTCCGCACAGGAGAACGCGCCGACGACCGTCGACGCCCGCGCCCGCCGGATCGCCTTCAGCGGCGTCATGGGCAACGGCCTCAAGCACGCCTGCACCGTCCAGGCCGTGCACACCGACGGCGACTTCCGCGCCGACGGATCCGAGCTCCGCTTCAGCGGCTGCACCACCCTCACCCTGCTCCTGGACGCCCGCACCGACTACAAGCTCGATGCCGCCGCCGGGTGGCGCGGACCCGATCCGGGACCGGGCATCGCCAGGGCACTCGGCAAGGCGGCCTCCCGGCCCTACGACACGCTGCGCGAGAAGCACATCGCCGACACGCGCGCCCTCATGAACCGCGTCTCGGTCGACTGGGGCACCTCCGACGCCGCGGTCCTCGCTCTGCCGACCGATGCCCGGCTGGCGCGCTACGCGGCGGGCGGCCAGGACCCCACACTCGAGCAGGCGATGTTCGACTACGGCCGCTACCTGCTGATCAGCTCCTCGCGCCCGGGCGGCCTGCCCGCCAACCTCCAGGGTCTGTGGAACGACAGCAACCAGCCGGCATGGGCCTCCGACTACCACACCAACATCAATATCCAGATGAACTATTGGGGAGCCGAGACGACGAACCTGCCGGAGTGCCATGAGGCGCTCGTCCGGTTCATCGAGCAGGTGGCCGTGCCCAGCCGCGTGGCGACCCGCAACGCCTTCGGCGAGGACACCCGCGGCTGGACCGCCCGCACCAGCCAGAGCGTCTTCGGCGGCAACGCGTGGGAGTGGAACACCGTCGCGAGCGCCTGGTACGCGCAACACCTCTACGAACACTGGGCGTTCACCCAGGACCTGGACTACCTCCGCACCCTCGCCCACCCGATGATCAAGGAGATCTGCCAGTTCTGGGAGGACCATCTCAAGGAACGCGAGGACGGACTCCTCGTCGCGCCGAACGGCTGGTCACCCGAGCACGGGCCGCGCGAGGACGGCGTGATGTACGACCAGCAGATCATCTGGGACCTGTTCCAGAACTACCTCGACTGTGAAGCGGTGCTCAAGGCGGACCCCGCCTACCGGGCCAAGGTCCAGGACATGCAGGCGCGCCTCGCGCCGAACAAGATAGGCAAATGGGGGCAGTTGCAGGAGTGGCAGGAGGACATCGACAGCCCCACCGACATCCACCGCCACACCTCGCACCTCTTCGCCGTCTACCCAGGTCGTCAGATCACCCCGAAGACACCCGAGTTCGCAGCCGCCGCCCTCGTCTCCCTCAAGGCGCGCTGCGGCGAGAAGGAAGGCGTGCCCTTCACGGCCGCGACGGTGTCGGGCGACAGCCGCCGATCATGGACCTGGCCCTGGCGGGCGGCTCTCTTCGCCCGGCTGGGCGATGGGCATCGCGCCCAGATCATGCTGCGCGGACTGCTCACCTACAACACGCTGCCCAACCTGTTCTGCGACCACCCGCCCTTCCAGATGGACGGCAACTTCGGTATCTCGGGCGCCGTGGCGGAGATGCTCCTGCAGAGCCACGAGGGCGTCATCCACCTGCTGCCCGCGCTCCCGGACGGCTGGAAGCCCCAGGGCTCCTTCACCGGACTCCGCGCCCGTGGCGGCTACGAGGTGAGCTGCGAGTGGCGCGACGGAAAGGTCACGTCCTACGCGATCGTCGCCGACCGGGCGCGGAACCAGAGGAAGGTCACGGTGCGGGTGAACGGCGTCGACAAGAAGGTGAAGCCTGGCAAGTCCCGGTGACGTGACACAGAAGACGCTAGGGAGGCGAGGGACGCGAGGGCCGTGCAATCGGGCCCTCGCGTCCACTTCGCCTACGGCGCGTCCACCACCGTGCCGTCGAGCACCGGGCCCTCCACTTGGTCGCCGTCGTCCTCCCAGAGGGAGATCCGCATCCGCAGTGACTCCGCCGGCTCGCTCACCCCGTCCACGACGGTGGGAACGGTCACCTCCGTGCTCAGCTTCCCCGCGGGAACGGTGATGTCCGGGTAGAACACCTCCACCTCGGACAACGGCCGGGCCGGGCTCGGTGACCCGCCGGTGTTCTCCTCGAACCACTGCGGGTCGACGTCGGCGCTGGACAGTTCCGCGCCGCCGTCGACCGGCACGAACGCGGCCCCGAGCCAGAGGTCCGTGTCGGCGACCGCGGACTGCTCGATCCGCCACCTCATGCTCTGGCCCTCGGTGACCCGGCCCGCGAGCGGCGTCGCCTTGAACGTGGGCATCGGGTCGTCGTCCCGCACGGTCAGTCCGCCGAGGTGATTGCCGACCACGGCGCCCCGGACGGCCTTCGCGAACACCTGGTGCGTCGTGCCGTAGCTGAAGCGGGTGTTGCCGCGCACCTCGACGGGCACGTCCACGCTGCCGCCGCCGGGGCGCACCGTCACCAGCCGGGACGTGACCTCAAGGGTCTCGGGGTCCGCGACGAAGAGCCGGATCCGGCCACTGCCCTGCCCGGAGAGCCGCACCGGCACCTTGAGGGTCCGGACTCCGCGGTCGCCCTCGTCGGCCGTCAACCGGCCGATGTCCACGCGAGGCAGCGCGGCCGGCCGAACCGGCGCCATGCCGGGACGCCAGCCCCAGGCGTCCATCAGCCACGCCTGTCCCGATCCGCTGCGCGGGGTCAGTGCCAGGGACTTCACGCGCTTCAGGTCCAGCCCGGCCGCCGTCGCCGCGGTCAGCGGTACGCGCACCTCCTGCCCCCAGTACGAGGCCGTCCGGTCGGAGCCGGGCAGTCCGTCGAGGCGGACGGCACCGAGCCTCGCGTGCCGGCCCGCCGTGTCCGTGACGGAGACGTCCAACCGGGTGCCGGTGGTGTTCGGCGGCACGATGACCCGCAGGGCGAGAGACTTGGCCCCGCTCAGGGAGACCGGCTTCCCCGGCCGCACCCGGACCGCGGAGCCCGGCGCCGACCAGTCGAACGCCACGGCGTCGCGGCCCGGTTCCCGCTCCGTCTCCCACGAGGCGAAGTGCGGTGACCCACCGAGGGTCCCGGGCTTCAGACAGGCGGCGGCGGGGTCGGGATCCACCTGCGCGCACAGCCGCCCGCCGTCCACCGTGACCCCGGCGCCCGGCAGGAACGCGCCGCTACGACGGGCACCGACGGCGTGGGTCAGGACACGCGCGGGACCCGCGGACGCGGCCCGGACGCCCGAGCCGTCCAGCAGCGGCCGGACCCGGTCGTCGCCCGCGACGAACAGCCGGGCCGCGGCGGCGATGTACGTGGAACCGGCGGTCTGCTGCCGCTCGGCCGTCAGCCGGGTCGCCGTGCCCTGCGCGCACACCGGGTCCGGCGGCGTCTCCTCGTCGGACCAGAAGTCGTCCACGGCCGGCGCCTCGGCCTGACCCGGCGTCCACTCGGTGTTGAAGTAGTTGTGGTTGGCGCCGACCATGTAGACCGCGCTGTGCAGGGCGGCGCCACGGCTCACGCCGCGCGTTCCGTCCACGTAGATCTCGCCCTGCAGGTCGGACACATCGCCGTCGCAGCCCGGCAGGATCGTCATCGAGGGCACATCGGGTGCCGGGTTCTGGCCGAAGACGGTGGGGCCGATGAGGACATTGCCCCGGATCTTCCAGCGCACCGGACCCCGGTAGCCGTCCTTGTCCGCGGGCGGCTTGGAGAGGCTGTCCATCGCGGCCCGGTTCACGCCCTCGCCGCCGCGCGAGTGACCGACCAGGAGGACGCGCGACAGGTCGGCCCGCGCGGCCTTCCGTACGATCGCCGGTGCCTCGGCCCGTCCGGCGCCCGACCAGTCGGCCCAGCGGGCGAGGTGCTGCCGTACGAGGGAGGAGCGGGCCTGGGTTCCGGCGTCCTGCGCCGCGTAGTCCTGGCCGTTGATGCCGTTGGCGGATATGGACACCGTCACATATCCCTGGGACGCCAGGAGTTTCTGGTCGTGCAGATAGCCGCGGTAGCTCGGTATCGGCTTCGAGCCGGTGGGGCAGGGCCACTCGCCGAGCGCCTCACCGTTCGCTCCTCCGGTGAAGCAGGTGGCGTGGCGGCCGTGCAGGAAGAGGGCCAGCGGCCGCTTGCCGAGGGCGCCGACGGGTGCGGTGACGGTCGCGCGCATCTCCACCGGGGCGGGGAAGTCGGGCAGTCGCACCGACTTCAGCGTGTACTCGCCGCTGACCGTGCGGTACCGGCCGGGGACACCGGGGTCCACGGGGTTGGCCGGCGGCCGGGCCGACGGCTTCCCCGGCTGGACGGGTTTCCCCGGCTGCACGGGCTTCGCCTGCTTCTGAGCGGAGCGGCGCTTCGCGTCGGCCTTGACGCCGGCCTCGTCGAGACGGCGCCCCGCGGCCCGCACCTGGAGGTCCTGCGCGGACCCGAGCGCCACGCCTTCGAGGCCGAGGCGGAACGTACGCCCGTCCTTCCCGGGAGCGGGCCGGCCCAGGAGCCGGTCTCCGGAGTAGAACTCGACGGCCGCGTCGCCCATGGGGACGGGTCTGTCCGAGCGCCAGGTGAGCTGCTGACCGGATCTCTCGCCGGTGATCTGCCAGCCGGCCGGCAGGCCACGGCCGGGACCGGGGTCGGCGGCGGACGGGGTGGACGGAGTGGATGGAGCGGACGGGGTGGACGGGGTGGGATCGGCGGCCGGTTGGGCCTGCGCCAGTCCTGGCGACCCCACCACCACCGCGAACAGGGCCGCGGCCGCGACCCATGTGCGCCGAGCATGGCTCAACGTGCTTCTCCTCTGGATGGGCTGCGCCCGGACACCACAGATGTCCCAGGTGTCCCAGGCGCCTCTTTCGTTCCTTGGGAGAAGATGAGAAACAAAGGGTGCGGGGTTGCTCGAAGTTGATCGCCTCTGGCGTCAAATCAGGCCAACCGCACGGTAGTTGCCCCGGCGGGTCAGGACAGGATCTCGATGTACCCGTCGGTTCCGTGCACCCGGATCAGCTGCCCGTCCCGGATCAGCCGGGTCGCCCCCTCCACGCCCACCACGGCCGGAAGCCCGTACTCCCGGGCGATCACCGCGCCATGGGTCATCAAACCGCCCACCTCCGTCACCAGACCCGCGATCCCGACGAACAGCGGCGACCAGCTCGGGTCCGTGAAAGGCGTGACCAGGATGTCGCCCGCTTCGAGATCGGCGTCCGCCATGTCGAGGACGACGCGGGCCCGCCCCTCGACGGTCCCCGCGGAAACCGGAAGGCCGATCAGGGCGCCGGGCGGCACGTCGTCGCGCCGGTACGCCCCGGTGAGGGCCTCACCGTCCGAGGTGAGCACCCGGGGCGGTGTGAGCGCGTGGTACGACCGGAAGGCCTCCTTGCGCTCCTGGACAAGCCGCCCGTCCACCCGGTGCGAGCGCACCACGTCGTGGAGTTCCTGGAACGTGAGGTAGAAGATGTCCTCCTTCTCGGCAAGCACCTCGGCCCGCACGAGACGCTCGGCCTCCTCCAACAGGGCCCGCTTGTAGACGAAGGAGCGGCTGACGATGCCGTACTTCGGGTACTCCCGGTACCCGATGAACGTTCTGACCCGGTCGATCATCCGCTTGGCCTCGTCGGCCTTGCGCTCCCCGTCCGGCAGGGCCCGCAGGCGCGACAGCACGTCCTGTTCCTTCTGCCGCGCCTTCTCCCGGCCTTCCTCGAAACGCCGCTCGGCGGCGCCCGGCTCGAAGTTCCTGACGTTGTCGAGGATCACCGGGACGAGTGTGGCGGGGCGCTCGCGCCAGCGCGGCCTCGTGATGTCGATCTCGCCGACGCAGCGCATGCCGTACCGGTCGAGGTAGGCCTCGATGGCGTCGCGCGCCTCGGTCCCGCCCGCGAGCTTCGGCAGCTCGTCGAGGAAATCGTCGTCCTCGACGCCCTTCAGGAACGCCACCAGCTCCGGATACGGGCGGATCACATCGGCGACATCGAGCAGCGCCAGCCCCATCTCCGACGTCACGTTGTCGGGAGCGGACAGCGTGAGCGTGTCGGCGGCGTTCTTCTCGCCCAGCCACTCCCGCAGCTTGTCGTTGAGCCACCAGGTGGCGTCCATCCCCGCCATGAGGGCCCGCATGCTCAGCGGATCGCTGAGGACCCGCTTGTGCTCCTCGAAGGCCTCCAGCAGGAAGTCGAACAGCGCCGGTCCGGTCTTCGTCCGGATGTCCCGCTCCAGGGCGGCGACGGACGCCTGGCTGCGCTCGATCAACTCGGTGACTACGGCCGGATCGGTCTCGACCGGGGCGCTCTCGCCGCCGACGGGCGGCCCGCCGGGGCCCGTGTCCGGGAGCGACGGCACGAAGCCGTCGTGGTCGAGGACGGTCTCCAGAGCGTCCCGGGTCAGCGGATCGCCCTTCCCGATGACGTCCAGGAGGCCGGCGCGGCTCGCGGGCGAGGACAGGCGCCGGGTGACGTCGACGAACAGCCTCCCGGCGGCCTCATGCATCGGCACCATCGCCATCAGCTGCCACATGGACAGGCCCAGCGGCTTCATCGGGTCGGTCATCATCTGCTGATGACCGACGGAGACATAGACGTGATTCTCCTGGTCGTCGGCCTCGGGGACGGGGAACAGCGTCGTGATCGGCCGGCTCTGCACGATCTGGAAGTCATCGTCGGCCAGGCACCATTCGATGTCCTGCGGCCGGCCGAAGTGCGCTTCGATCCGCCGCCCGAGCTGTACGAGCCGCACGACCTGTTCATCCGTCAGGGACGGCTGCTCCTGCCGCCGCGCGTCGATCGCCACTTCCCGCGTACCGCCGTCCGGCAGGGCCTGAACGGCTCGCTGTTTGGCGGCGATCGTCCTTGCGACGACCTCGCCGCCGCGCACCTTGAACACGTCCGGGTTCACCAGTCCGGAGACCAGGGCCTCGCCGAGGCCGAAGCCGGCGTCCACGGTGGCGACCTTCCGGTTGCCCGTGACGGGGTCGGCCGTGAACAGGATGCCGGACGCCTGCGGGAAGACCATCCGCTGCACGACCACGGCCATCTGGACCGTACGGTGGTCGATGCCGTTGCGCTGACGGTAGGTCACGGCCCGCTCGGTGAACAGCGAGGCCCAGCACCGGCTGACGTGCCGGAGGACCGCCGCCGCTCCCACGACGTTCAGGTACGTGTCCTGCTGGCCGGCGAAGGACGCGGTCGGCAGGTCCTCCGCCGTCGCGCTGGACCGGACGGCGTAGGCGGACTGCTCGCCGAGCCGGGCGAGCGGGCGGGTGATCGCCGCCGCGAGATCGTCCGGGACGGCGGTTTCCTCGATGGTCCGACGAATCTCCGCGCTGAGGGCGCGGATCGCGTCCCGGTCGTCGGGGTTCAGCCGCACCAGCCGATCGATCCGCTCGTCGATCGAGGGCACTTCCGCCATGATCCGCCGGAAGGCGTCCGTCGTCACGCAGAAGCCGGCGGGCACGCGGACCCCTTCGATCCGCGACAGCCCGCCCAGGTGCGCGCCCTTGCCGCCGACGACCGAGCCCCGCGTCTCGTCGGCCTCCTGAAGGTCCCACACATACTTCTGGATCATTCGCGATGCCTCCGAGGCGGTCGTGTCGCATTCCGTGGCCCCCATACCCGCAGGTTGTGGCCTCGGCCGGAGATTCTGTGCCACCACCCGGGTCTTGCCGCAAGCCCCCCGGTGCGCTATACGTTGAGAGTGGCAAGGAGAGCGATCTTCTTGCCTTTGCTTTTTCGGCACGACCCGAACCAGGGTGGAGATCATCCGGGCTGCGCGAGGGCCGGGTCGCCAAGGTGTGGAGCGGTGGGCCGCCCGCCGGACTCGAGCTCACCCGCCAGGTCTACGCGGACATCGCGGCGCACGCGCTGCCGTTCTCCACCCCGGAGATCCTCGACGCCGAGGAGCACGAGGGCGGCGTTCTGGTGACACGACCGCTTCCAGAACGCGCTCGCGGCCCTGGTCGCCCGGGCCGTGGAGCGCCACGGTGCCGCCCTGGGCGTCCATCTGCCGGACTTCGACGCGGGGGTCGAGCGCACGCGAGAGGCGCTGCGGTCGCTCCCCGACGCCCCGGTGGCGGCGATCCACGGTGACCTCGTCCCGCCCAACATCCACGTCGACACGGCCGGTCGGCCCGTCGCCGTACTCGACTTCGGCTTCTGCACGACCGCGGGCGACCCGGCCTTCGAGGCCGCCGTCACCGCCGCCGTCTGGGACATGTACGGGCCGCACGCCGAGGAGCACACCGCGGAACTCACCCGGCTCTTCGCCCACGAGCTCGGATACGCGCCGGAGACTCTCACCGCCTATCAGGCGGCGTACGCCCTCACCACCTACGACGTCTTCGGTCCGGACGACAGCGACGGACACTTCCGCTGGTGCGTCGAACAGCTGCGCCGCAACGCCGTGTTCAACGCCCAACGCGGCGGCCCCGGCCCGCGCGACGGGGCCGCCGCAGCCGATTGACGGATTCACCTTCGGCTCCGCTGGGCAGTGGGCCAGGAAATGTCATGAGCACGACTGCCTTCCCCCACAAGGAGGTCGATCATGCACGTCCGTAAGCTGACCGGCGGTCTGGCCGCTGCCCTGGTGGTGTCCTTCTCCCTGGCCGGTGGCCAGGCCGTGGCCGCTTCTCCCGACGCGGAGGGTGCGGCCCTCGCCGCCCGTGTCCTCCTCTACGACGCCAGCGGTTCCGCGGAGTTCAGGAGCGCGGTCGACCGGGGCGCGGCCATCTGGAACGAGAGTGTCGACGCCGTCGAGTTGCGGCCGGTCGCCGCCGGGCAACGCGCGAACATCCGGGTCCTCGCGGACAACGGCTGGCCGCGCGCCCTGCCCACCACCCTGGGCAACGGAACCGTCTACATCGGGCGCCAGGCCGTGGACCAGGGCTACAACACCATTCGCATCTCCGCCCACGAACTCGGACACATCCTGGGCCTGCCGGATCGCAAGCCCGGACCGTGCTCCAGCCTGATGTCCGGCTCCACCGCGGGCACCGCGTGCACGAACCCGTATCCGAACGCGGCGGAGAAGTCAGAGGTCGAGGGGAACTTCGGCGGCGCCCTCGCCGGGCCGGCTCCGGTGGCACCTGCCGGGGTGATCGTGGACTGACACCTGCCGCACCACACCTGAGGACGGTCGAACGCCCGCCCGCGTACACGGGGCGGGCGTTCGCGCGTCGGGCCCCCTCCGGCTCATGTTCTACCGGGCGTGCTCAAGCGCCCAGTCGAGGGCCTGGTCGGCGACCTCCTCCCAGCCGGGTGCCGCCGGGAGCAGATGCGGCATGCCCGGGATCTCCCTGATCTCGGTGACCGTGTTCGACTTGTAGTGCCGGGCGTTGGACTGCTGCACCTTGGGCGGCATCAGGTGGTCCTTCTCCGCCGAGACGAACAGCAGCGGCGCACGGGCGTCGTTGTGGTAGTCGACGTAGGTGCTCTGGTGGCCGGGGCGCAGGGTGGCCAGGGCGCTGTCCCAGAAGATGGCGCCGGAGGCGGGGATCGCGTACCGCTCGTACAGGGCCTTCGACTCCTCTTCCGAGAAGGTGTTGGTGAAGGCGTAGTGCCACTGCTCGGCGGTCAGACCGACCGCGCGATGCCGGTTGGCCGGGTTCTTCAGGACCGGGAAGGCCGCCTTGATCTGTGTCAGCGGCACGACGGCGACGCCCTCCGTGGGCGCGGAGCACATGGCCACCCCGGCCGCGCCCAGGCCGCGGTCCAGCAGGAGCTGGACGAACACGCCGCCGGCGGAGTGGCCGATCAGGATGGGTGGCTTGTCCAGGGCCCGGACCTCCTGCTCCAGGCCTGCGACGATCTCCTCGACGGTGACCTTCTCGATGGGCGCGGTGTCGGCGTTGAGCGACTCGACCTCCACCTCGAAGCCGGGGTAGGCGGGCGCGATGACGCGGTAGCCGCGCTTCTTGTAGTGGTCGATCCAGTGTTCCCAGCTGCGGGGTGTCACCCAGAAGCCGTGGATGAGGACGATGGTGTCCGGGGTGCTCATGGCTGCTGTTCCTTCCGGAGGGTCTCAGCGGGTGGCGCGGTACGCGGCCTCGATCTGCCGCACGACGGCGTCCGGCCGGGACATCATCACGACGTGCGAGGCACCCTTCACTTCTACGGTCCTGCTGCCGGCCCGACCGGCCATGAACCGCTGAAGGGCGGGCGGAATGACACGATCGGCTCCGGCGACGACGTACCAGGAGGGCAGGCTCCGCCACGCCGGTACACCGCTGGGGCCCGCCAGCCCGCCCACGCTGCCGGGGCGCTGGGAGACCGCCATCACCCCGGTGCTGGCGCGTGGCAGGTCCTGGGCGAAGACGTCGTGGAACTTCGCCGGATCGATGGAGCCTTCGGCGTCGGAGCCGTCCGGCAGCGGACGGAGCACCAGTGCGTCCTCCAGCCTGCTGCCGGGAAACTTGCGGGCGAGCTGCAACGCGCTCTCGCCCTCGTCGGGCGCGAAGGCGGCGACGTAGACGAGCGCCTTGACGTGGGCGTGGCCCCGGGCGGCGTTGGTGATGACCTCGCCACCGTAGGAGTGGCCGACGAGGATCACCGGACCGGAGAGGCCGGCGAGGATGCCGGAGAGGTAGGCGGCGTCACCTGCCGGATCGCGCAGCGGGTTGGCCGGGGCGAGGACCTGGTGACCGGCCTTGAGCAGCCGCGCGGTGACGGCGTTCCAGCCGGACGCGTCGGCGAAGACGCCGTGGACGAGGACGACGGTCGCCTTGGCGCCCGACCGGTCGGCACCGGCACCGGTACCGGCTGCGGCGGGTGTGGCCGCGGCCCCGAGCGTCAGGGCGCCGCCCGCCGCGATCAGCCCGCCGAGCACGCCGCGGCGGGACCGGCCTTCGGGAATCATCGAGTGGTTCCTTCCGGAGTCAGGAGTGAGGAGCCAGGAGTGAGAAGTCAGGAGTGAGACGTCAGAAGCCAGAAGTCGCCCTGAGACGTCAGGAGTTGAGGAAGTCGAGCAGGTCCGCTCCGAGCCGCTCCTTGTGCGTGTCCGTGATGCCGTGCGGAGCGCCCGCGTAGACCTTGAGCGTCGCGTTCTTGATGCGCGCCGCCGACGCCTTGCCGCCCACCTCGAACGGCACGATCTGGTCGTCGTCGCCGTGGATGACGAGCGTGGGGACGTCGATGGCGTCCAGGTCCCGGCGGAAGTCGGTGGCGGAGAAGGCGGCGACGCACTCGTGGGCGTTCCGGTGCCCGGCCTGCAGTCCCTGGAGCCAGAAGGCGTCGCGGACGCCCTGGGAGACGGCGGCGCCGGGGCGGTTGTTGCCGAAGAACGGCCCGTCGGCCAGATCGCGGTAGAGCTGTGACCGGTCGGCGAGCGAACCGGCCCGGATCGCGTCGAACACCTCGACCGGCAGCCCGCCCGGGTTGTCGTCGGTCCTGAGCATGAGCGGCGGTACGGCGGAGACCAGGACGACCTGGGCGACCCGGGCGGTGCCGTGCCGGCCGACGTAGCGGGCGACCTCGCCGCCGCCCGTCGAGAACCCGACCAGCGTGATGTCGCGCAGGTCGAGCGTGTCGATGAGGGCGGCCAGATCGTCGGCGTAGGTGTCCATCTCGTTGCCGGTCCAGGTCTGCTCGGAACGTCCGTGTCCGCGTCGGTCGTGCGCGATCGCGCGGAATCCGTGGGTGGCCAGGAGCAGTTGCTGGGCTTCCCAGCTGTCGGCGTTCAGCGGCCAGCCGTGACTGAGCACGACCGGGCGGCCCTCGCCCCAGTCCTTGTAGTGGAGGTGCGCTCCGTCGGCTGCGGTGACGAATGGCATGG
This sequence comes from Streptomyces sp. CRCS-T-1, assembly GCF_024442335.1. Taxonomy (NCBI): domain Bacteria; kingdom Bacillati; phylum Actinomycetota; class Actinomycetes; order Kitasatosporales; family Streptomycetaceae; genus Streptomyces; species Streptomyces sp. CRCS-T-1. The sequence continues at coordinate 8,228,122 of NZ_CP101651.1, forward strand.
GAACTCTCCCGGTGGCAGGGGATCTTCCGGCTCATCGATCAGTGGCTCTGCGGAACGTGAAGCAGTGGTGAAGGGGAGCATCGCACGGGCGCCGACCCGGCGGCTGTGCCCTGTGTGCCGGAGCCTTGCCCCTCTGTGCCACGACGCTCTCGGGCATCGCACCCGACGGTGGACCGCGTAACGGAGCCGCCGAGTCAGGTGTCCGATGAACCCACCTTTGTCGCGAGTGGCTCGCACGCCGCAGACTTCTCCTCGGGGAAGCAGCGGCGACGGGCCGCTACCGCAGCCTGGGAGGCGCCGTGCTGGTTCTCGACACCGACGGCTTACCCGCCGCCGACCGCTACGAGGCTCTGCGCACCGTGGTCGCGCGGGAGGGCGGAGTCGACGTCGTCGAGGAGGACGAACCGGCGCCGACGATGTGGAAGCGGCTGGAGGTCTGGCACATCGGTCCCCTCACCCTGTTCGACACCCGCGGCACGGGGGCGCGCTTCGTGCGCTCCTATCGCAAGACGCGCCGCGAACTGGTGGACACCGTCTCGATCATGACGCAGGCCGAAGGGTTCGGCACGGGGGCCTACGGCTGCGACGGATATCAGCGGCGGCTGGGGCCGGACGGCGTCGGCCTGAGTCCCCACATGGTCGCCTCACACGAGTACGGATGGTCGGGCACCGGCCGCTCGGTGGCCTTCTCGCTCGACATCGCCCATCTCGCCCTGCCCGTCGACACGGTGCGGGCCGCCGTCCCGCTGTTGCACCACAGCCCCGTCGAACCGCTGCTGGTGCAGCACATCCGCGGGCTGCGCCGGCACGCGGACCGGTTCAGCGGCGGCCCCGAGGCGGAAGCCCTCGCCGCCGCGACCGTGCACCTCACCCGGGCTCTGATCGTCTCGGCCGCCGGAGACGATCCCACGCGCCGGGAGGTGGCGCGGGAGACCCTGTTCACCCGGGTCCTGGCCTATCTGCGCGCACATCTCACCGAGCCGGATCTCACACCGCAGCGCGTCGCCCGGGCGCACGGCATCTCCGTGCGCACCCTCTACCGGTTGTGCGAGGAAGGCGGACTGAGCCTCGAGAAATGGGTCATCCGCCGTCGTCTCGAGGGCGCCCGCGAGGACCTGGCAGCGGCGGAACAGGCCCATCGCACGGTGGAAGCCATCGCCCGCTCCTGGGGCTTCGCTCATCCCGCCCACTTCTCCCGCCGCTTCCGCGAGACCTACGGCACCAGCCCCAGCGAATGGCGGCGGCACTCCCGGGACGATCTGTCCCGTCGTGCGGCGCCTCCACCGTGATCAGCGTCCGGTAGGCGGCGGTGTCCGGGGGTTCACCGACGGGGCGGCCGTCCGCCTCCACCCAGGCGTGGGCGGCGAAGGGTGCGGTGCGCACCCCGGAGCACCAGGTGGGCCAGTGGCCCCGCATCCGGCACAGCAAGGCGGTGGCCAGGGAGCGTGGGAGGCAGTAGCGGCCCGCGCACAGGGTGCTGACGGCGGTCACGTCCTGCCGGGCCCGGAGCGCCTCGTCGTAGCGGGCAGGCCGGGCGCCGCGGCGGGCCAGGCGCAGGGCGGTGCGGATGCGGCGGGGCGGCAGGAGCGCGATGAGCCGGGCGGCGGCGACGGCGGTGCGGGCGGCGATACGGCGGCTCACCGGCGGCCGGACGCCGCCGGTGTCCAGGACCTGGCTCACGAGGCGGTCACCAGCGCTTCCTTGAGGAGGTGGTCGAGCAGGGCGGTGACGTCGGCGGCGGCGCGCTCACGGTTCACCGGGCGGGTCGAGGCGAGGCGGTCGGCCACCTCGTCCGGTGCGGCGCCGTCGAGGAGCGCCGTGACGACGAGTGCGCCGGTGCCGTTGAGCTGCCAGTACCGGCCGGTGCGCTCGTCGAGCAGCACCATGCCGTCGCCGGTGGCGCAGGCGGTGACATCAGGGCGAAGTCGGTGCAACGTCCTTCTCCTGTGCGTCGTGTCGGGCATCGTGGTGTTCCAGGTCGCGCAGCCACGCTTCCGCGCCGAGGGTGGCCTCCAGTTCCGGGGCCCCGCCGGTGAGGAGTTGCGGCGAGAGCAGTGCCCGGCGCAGCTCATCGGCGTCGGCCACGCCCGCGGCCACCAGCCGGGAGTCCTCGGCCCAGGCGGCCAGGGTGCGCCGCTGTCGCCGCAGGCCCTCCCGCCACTCGGCCCCGCAGTGGTCCTTGGTGGTCCGGCACAGGATGTGGTCGGGGACCAGTCCGTTCATGGCGGCGGCGAGCAGCGGCTTGTACGACCACGGGGTCGACGCCTCGTGCGGGCGTGCGGCGAGAGCGGCGTCGATGACGGCGTCGTCGCAGAACGGCGTATGGGCGGGCAGGCCCGCGAGCGCTGCGCGGTGGCTGAGGGGCCCGGCGGCCCGGCCTGCCTGGCGCACCATGGCGATCCAAGCGTGCCGGCCACGGTCGCGGTGCAGCGGCTCGGCCCGGTGCGCCGCCGCCCGCAACTGCTCGCGGCAGAGCTCGACCGCCTGTGCGCTCGCCCACGCCGGGAGCCGCGGGCCCGGGCCCCAGCCCAGCGGGGTCGGTGCCGCCGGCGCGATCAGGTGCTCTGCGGCCTGGGTGAGCCACGCCGCGTACGAGCGGCCGTCCACCAGGGCGCGCACCATCGCCCCGAGCGGCCATCGGTGCCGCGCGCGACGCCCGGCGGCGTGCCTGAGCCCGGTCGTCGGCGAATGCCGCAGCAGCGCGTGCAGATAGGCGGGCGGCGGCTGCACGACTTGGTCCCCGCCGTGCCCCGACAGCCGCAGTCCGGCCCCGCGCGTGAGCATGGCCTCGGCCAGGTGCCGCTGTTGTGCCCGGTCGCGCGGCGCCGCCGTCGGCTCGTCGGTGGGCTCACCGCGTACGTCGAGGCCGCTGAAGTGACCCGGCAGATCCGCGGAAGGGAACACCAGATGCTCGATGCCGGGCAGACGGGCGGCGGCGTGGTCCGCGTAGGCGCGGTCCTGGTTGGTGGGCGCGCTCCAGTCCAGAGTGACGGCGACCAGCCGCGCGCCCGCCTCGGCGGCCAGGAAGCACAGGGAGGTGGAATCCATACCGCCGGACAGATCCGCACCCGCCACCTCACCGGAGCCGACCCGCAGCGCGACCGCCCGGCGCAGTGCCTCCCTGAGACCGGCGGCGGCCTCGGCCGGCGGCAGTTCGGCCACGGGCGGCTGCCACCAGACGCGGGTACGCACCCTGCCGTCCGGCCCCGACTCCAGGGCCTGCCCCGGCTGCACGCCGTACACCCCGCCCCACAGCGCACCCCCGGCGAGCGGGTGCGGGACGCGGCCACCGGCCAGGTGCAGGGCCAGCCGCGCGGTGTCCGGCGCGGCTCCGGTCAGCCGGGCGAGCGTCAGGGAGCGGTCGGCGCACACCGTGCCCCCCTCCACCTCGGCCCGGAACACCCTCCGCTGCCCCGAGTGACTGCCCCGCACATACGTGTGCCCGGCGACCGAGGCGATGACATGGAAACAGCCGTGGGCGCCCGACAGGGCCGCCTCGATGTGCGCAGGATCGCCGATCCGCCGGGCCCGTACGGCGAGTTGTCCGGCGTCGAGCGAGCAGGTGCCGGCGACGGCCAGCCGTACCGCACCGGCGGTGCAGACGGTCATCTCCTCGCCGGTCCAGCGGCCGGCCAGCCACGGCCGGCCGGAGGGATGCGGCACGACCCGGAGCGTGTCCGGGCGGGCGGTTTCCCGGAGTCGGGCCATGACGCGGGGGTGGAGGTCCCGGTCGGGGAGAACGACGAACCAGCAGCCCGGGGTGGAGTGCATGGGCCTCTCCAAGAGGGGGTGGGTGACCACGTGGGGGCGGACCGGGTACCGGCCCGCGGCGTGAGAGCCACGGACCGGTACGAGGGTGTGGGTCACTCGTCGTGGTAGAAGAACTCGCCTTCGGGCTCGCCGCCTCCCTCGCCCTGGGTGAGGTCGGCGTACGCCCCGGCCTCGGCCAGCAGCGGCGGCTCGTAGAAGTCCACGGTCTCCATGGCCATGAGCGCTTCGTTCACAGCGGTCACCTCCGGTCGCGGAGGCGGAATTCCCGCCCCCGGTCAAGCAGTTACGCATCCCAGAACCGGACGAGGCCAGGGGAACCCGGACAAACCCATCGTGTGAGGGATGAGAGACCCGGAGCTGTCACGCGCCGGGGAGGTGCACCGGCGCTCGGCCGGGCCCCCGAAAGCGCCGCCGGAGTCAGGAGAGCCCGGAGGCCCGGAACACCGCGTGCCCCGTCTCGTCGTCGATGCGGTGGCCGAGCCGCTCCAGGACATCCGCGCCGTGGCGCAGCGTGCCACGCTCCAGGGAGCGGCGGACGCCCGTGTCGAGTTCGTGCCAGAGCAGCGGGTTGGCCGCGAGGATCCGGGGGTCGAGTTCCAGGCGCCGGCCGTGGACGTCCCGCAGGACCAGGTGGGAGGAGACGCCGTCGTACTGACGTACGGCCGTCAGCGCGTCCGTGCGGATGACGATCCGGCGCCAGGGGGTGCGTACCGCCAGCCAGCCGGGGCCCGCGCTCACCTGCGGCGGCAGCAGGACGCCGAGCACCGTGGCCGACAGGACGCCCCAGAGCAGGGCACGCGTGAGCGTCAGGCTTCCGGCGTCCCAGTCGACGAGCAGGCACATGGCACAGAACACCAGCGTGCAGCACACCGCGAGCCGCGCACCGTCACGCCAGTGGCGGTCGCCGACCGGGGCCGCCGGTGAGCTCCGTTCCATGCCCTGAAAATAGGCGGCCGTCAGGGCTCTGTGGCCCCCGCTGACGGGGTTCTGGCGCCCCGCGGGCGAATATTGACGGGTTTCTGACGCGCTCGACGGGGTCTGTCGATCCGCGCACCGGCTGCTTATGCTTGATCACGTTCCGGAACTCAGACCTCCGTACCGTCTATCGGAAGGGTTCCATGGAGAGGCTCCGCAGCGCGCAGTGGTACGAGGGACAGGACCGCAACGCCTACATACACCGGGCCTGGATGCGGCGCGGAGTGCCGGACGACGCCTTCGCGGGCCGGCCTCAGATCGCGATCGCCAACACCGCCTCGGACCTGACTCCTTGCAACGCGCATCTGAACGAGGTCGCGGCCTCGGTCCGGGGCGGCGTGTACGAGGCGGGCGGCATCCCGCTGGACCTGCCCGTGGTGTCGCTGGGGGAGACGCAGGTGCGGCCCACCGCCATGCTGTGGCGGAACATGGCCGCGATGGCCACGGAGGAGATGCTCAGGGCCAACCCCGTCGACGGCGTGGTCCTGCTCGGCGGCTGCGACAAGACGATCCCGTCGCTGCTGATGGCCGCGGCCTCGGTGGACCTGCCCGCGGTCGTGGTTCCCGGCGGCCCCATGCTGAACGGCACCTTCCGCGGCGGCCTGCTGGGCTGCGGCACCGGCGTGTGGAAGCTGTCGGAGGAGGTCCGGGCGGGCACGCTTTCCCAGGAGCAGTTCGCCCGCTCCGAGTCGGCGATGATCCGCAGCCGCGGACACTGCAACACCATGGGCACGGCCTCGACGATGGCGCTGGTGGCCGAGGCGCTGGGCACCGTGCTCCCCGGCCTGGCCGGCACCCCCGCCCCGGACAGCCGTCTGCTGGAGGCCGCCCACCGCACGGGCCGGCTGGCGGTGGACATGGTGGGCGCCGATCGGCGACCCGGGACGTTCCTGACCGGGGCGTCCTTCCGGAACGCGATCGTCGCGCTGGCCGCGATCGGTGGCTCGACCAACGCCGTCGTCCATCTCCTGGCCATCGCGGGCCGGTTGGGCATCGACCTCTCGCTCGACGACTTCGACCGCATCGGCTCCCGGGTGCCGGTCCTGGTGGACCTCCAGCCGGCCGGGCGTTTCCTCATGGAGGACTTCCATCGCGCCGGCGGGCTGCTCGCCGTCCTGCGCGAGGTGCGCGATCTGCTGGATCCCGAGGCGCTGACCGTCACCGGCAGGCCGTTGGCCGACTTCCTCGACGGCGCCGAGATCTGGGACGGCGAGGTCATCCGCACCCGTGCCGAACCGCTGGTCGCCGAGGGCGGCATCGCCGTCCTGCGCGGCAACCTCGCCCCCGACGGCGCCCTCGTGAAACCGGCCGCCGCCTCCCCGCACTTGCTCCGGCACCGGGGCCGGGCCGTCGTCTTCGACAGCATTGAGGACTTCCACGCCCGGATCGACGACCCCGGACTCGACGTCGACGCCGACTCCGTTCTCGTCCTGCGCGGCTGCGGTCCCAAGGGCTATCCGGGCATGCCCGAGGTGTCGAACATGCCCCTGCCGAAGAAGCTGCTGGAGCAGGGGGTGCGTGACATGGTCCGCGTCTGCGACGGCCGGATGAGCGGCACGGCCTACGGCACGGTCGTCCTGCACGTCGCGCCCGAGGCCGCGGCCGGGGGTCCGCTCGGCCTCGTACGGACCGGCGACTTCATCACGCTCGACGTCGACGCCCGCCGCATCGACGTCGACGTGCCCGCGGACGAACTCGCCCGCAGAAGCCCCGGCAAGGCCACCGTCGCCGGCTTCGCCAACCCCCGGCGCGGCTGGGAGCGCCTCTACGTGGACCATGTCCTCCAGGCCGACACGGGCGCCGATCTCGACTTCCTCGTGGGCTCCAGCGGCTCCGAGGTGACCCGCGAGTCGCACTGACACGGGGTCACCTCAGGAAATCACCAGGTCACGGGCAACTCGGTGACACCGCCGGTGAGGGTCGTGCGCACCTCCAGCTCGTCCAGCTCCTTGGCCAGCCGCAGACCGGGCAGCCGACGCGCCAGGGTGGCGAACACGATGCGCAGTTCGACACGGGCCAGACTCGCGCCGATGCAGAAGTGCACGCCGTGGCCGAAACCGAGGTGGTTGCGTTCGGGGCGGTCGGGATCGAAGGTCTCGGCGTCGGAGTAGACGGAGGAGTCGCGGTTGGCGGCGTTGATCGACAGGACCACGGCGTCGCCGCGCCGGATGGTGACACCGGCGACATCGACATCGGTGTGGGCGTACCGCAGCAGGCCGAGGTCGCCGGGTGCGCCGAGGCGCATGATCTCCTCGACGGTGGCGTTGACCCGGCCGTCAGGGTCGGCGGTCAGGTTCTGCCACTGGTCGGGACGGGTGAGCAGGAAGAGCGTGCCCAGGCCGATGCGGTTGACGGTGGTCTCGTGCCCGGCGAACAGCAGCCCGACACAGAGCTGGATCATGTCGGCGTAGTCGTAGTCCGCGTCGGTGCTCTGCGCACGGACCAGGTCCGAGATCACGTCCTCGCCCGGCTGCCCGCGTTTGGACTCGGCGAGTCCCGTCATGTACGCGTTGAACTCGTCCCGCGCCTCGTGGGCCGCGTCGCCGATGGCGTAGTCGGACATGCGCTCCGACAGTGAGGCGAAGTGTTCACGGTCGCTCTCGGGCACCCCGAGCAGCCGGCAGATGACCGCGACCGGCAGCGGAAAGGCCAGGCCGGCCTGCAGATCGACGACCCCGTCCGGGGCGGACGCGTGCTCGGTGATCAGCCGGTCGACACAGTCGTCGACCAGGTGCTGGACGTGATCGGTCAGCATCCGCATCCGCTTGGCCGAGAACGCCGGGGTCAGCAGCCGGCGCATCCGTGTGTGGTCGGCCTCCTCGGTGGCGTAGTTGCCGGTGGGGCCGTCCAGTACGGCGGCGGACGTCAGGCGTGAGGCACGTTCCGGTTCGGGATGGGAGCGGCCGAGGCGCTTGTCGCTGAGCAGGTCGCGGACCTCCTCGAAGCGGGTGACCAGCCAGGCGGGATCCCCGGCCGGGGTGGTGACAGGCGTGACGGGCGCCTCCCGGCGCAGCACGTCGTACAGAGGGGCGAGGTCGAGCACGTTCGGCCTCGCGAAGGGCAGTTGCTGACGCTCGGCGGCAACGCTCACGGCGTTCCTCCTGTGATCTCCGCATGCGATCTTCGAGCCGCCCCGACCGTAGCAGTTTGTTGGCAGTAACTGTCATTAAAGTTTCGGTCAGTCCTCCCTTGTCGCGGGCATGTTTAGATCGCCTGATGGAGGACTTCATGGCGGACGGCGGGCGCGCGCCCCGCCGGGGACGGCCGCCGGTGAGCGAGGAGCAACGCGGGCGGCAACGCCTGGACATCTCCCGTCATGCCGTCCGGCTCTTCGCCGAGCAGGGCGTGGCCGCCACGTCCGGCGAGCAGATCGCGAAAGCCGCCGGGGTCTCCGAACGCACGCTGTGGCGCTGCTTCCCCACCAAGGAGAGCTGTGTCGAGCCGCTGCTCACGCAGATGATCGACGCCTTCCGGGGGGTGTTGCACGCCTGGCCGTCCGACCTCGGCCTGATCGAGCACCTGCGTACGGCCTATCGGCCGGTCATCGACTCGTCGTCAGGCGCCGATGTCGAGGCCGTTCTCGCGGTGGTCCGGCTCACCCACGACGAACCCGCGCTGCGCGCCGCCTATCTGGCGCTCCGGGAGCGTGCGGAGAAGACGTTCACCGAGGTGCTCGCCGCACGCATGGGCATGCGGCCCGACACGTTCGACGTCCGCGTGCAGGCCGCCGTCATGAGCGCCGTACTCAAGGTCGCGGCCGACGACTTCGCCCGGGAAACGGCCGATCGGGGCATCACCCCGGAAGCGCTGGACGGACATCGCGACCACCTCGCGGACGCGCTCGGCCTGGTCACGCGCGGTCTCTCGGGCCGGTAGGGCGGCGGACTAGCGAGCCGGGTCGCCGTCGTACTCGCGGCGGGCCCGGTCGACCTTGTCCAGGTTGCCGGCCGCCCACTCGGAGAGATGCGCGAAGAGCGGGGCGAGGCTGCGGCCGAGTTCGCTGATCTCGTACTCGACGCGAGGGGGCACCTCCGGGTGGTACGTACGCACGATCAGACCGTCGCGCTCCAGTTGGCGCAGTCGCTGGGTCAGCACCTTCGGGGTGATGCGGGCGATGCGCCGCTGCAGTTCCACGAAGCGCTGCCGGCCGTGGGCGTGCAGGGTCCACAGGACAGGTGTGGTCCACCGGCTGAAGACGATGTCGACGACCGGCGAGATCGGGCAGGCGAGCACCGGCTCGGTCGTCGTGTCGGACGCGGTCGGTGCGGCGTCGTCGGCCATGCGCTTCCCCCTCGGACAGTCACTTTCCTGTAGGTACCTACTTTACTTCCGGTGTTAGCGTCCCCCTGTCCCGCCCGGCCTACGGGCGGCATCAACCACTGTGCACACAAGGGGAGTTACTCATGTTCGTAGTGACGGGGGCGACGGGCAATGTCGGCAGTTCGCTCATGCGGACCCTCGCGGCGGCCGGTGAGCCGGTGACCGCGACATCTCGGAGCATCACCGAAGCGGATGTTCCGGAGGGCGTCCGGCATCGCAAGGCCGACCTCACCGACGCCGAGAGCCTTCGCCCGCTGCTCGACGGCGCCGACGCGCTGTTCCTGCAGAACGGCGGGCCCAGCGCCCCTCTGCTGAACCCCCGGCACATCCTGGACGTCGCCAAGGCCGGCGGAGTGAAGCGCGTCGTACTGCTGTCCTCACAAGGAGTCGCCACCCGGCCTGAGTCGGCCTCGCACGGTGGAACGGCACGCGCCATCGAGGACGCCGTACGGCAGTCGGGCCTGGACTGGACCGTCCTGCGCCCCGGCGGCTTCCATTCCAACATGTTCGCCTGGGCCGAGTCGGTACGCACCGACAGGACCGTCGCCGCGCCGTTCGCCGACATCGGCCTGCCCACGGTGGACCCGGGCGACATCGCCGAGTCGGCCGCCGTGGCGCTGCGTGAGAGCGGGCACGCCGGCCGGACGTACGAGCTGACCGGGCCCGAGCTCGGCACACCGAGGCAACGGGCCGCGTCGATCGCGGACGCGCTCGGCGAACCGGTCCGCTTCATCGAGCAGACCCGTGAGGAGGCCCGATACCAGATGCTCCGGTTCATGCCCGAGGCCGTCATCGAGACGACGCTCGCCATCCTCGGTGAGCCCACGCCCGCCGAGCAGCGGATCAGCCCCGACATCGAACGGGTCCTCGGCCGCGCCCCTCGCACCTTCGCGGCATGGGCCCGGCAGCACGTGGCCGCGTTTCGGTGAGGCCGGCGTCAGGCGTCCGTCCGCTCATAGGAGCTGATGACGTAGCGGGCCTCGTCGTCGACCGCGTTCTCCTCCCGGTCCAGGGATATCCGCACCGGGTGACCGTCGGCGGCGTAGTCCGCCTCGGCCGTGTGGGCGTCCTCCTGCCGAGCCCGCTCCAGCTCCTTCAGGAGTTCCCCGAGGGTGGGCGCCGCGTCGGGGGCGCTTTCCAGGGCGCGTCGGCCCATGTCGTCGAGGCCCACCGACCTGACCACGGCACCGTCGCGGACCGAGATCCGGAAGGTGCCGAGCAGACTCCGCTCTCCCTCACTGGAGCGGAGCGTGTAGGTGTACGAGGCGGGCTCCTGCCAGGGTGCGCGGCCCGGCGCCCGTGTACCGGCCGGCGTGTCCGTGCCGCAGCCGGCGGCCGCGCAGATCACTCCGCCGATCAGTACGGCACGGGCGGCGAGAGATACGGCGGTCATGGCGGTGGTCCCTTCGAAGACGGCCACCGCTATGACGCCGCCCGCCCGGGGAACGTTCGGCGTGCGCAGCCGCGGGGAGGGGACGTGTGCCCCTCCCCGCGGCCGGGGCGGCTCAGGCCACCGCGGGGGTGTAGTGGGAGGCGTCGTCCCCCTCGACGACCCGGCTGAGGGTGCCGTCGATACCGACGGGGACATCGCCCGCGACGGTCACACGGTGGAGCAGCCGGGGCAGGTCGCCGTAGTCGTCGGGGGCGTAGTGCTGGGTGATGCGGTTGTCGAACAGGACGACGTCGCCCGGCGTCCAGACGACGCGCACGATGTTCTCCGGGCGGGTGACGTACGCCTGGAAGAGGCGCAGCAGATCACGCGAGTCGGACGGGCTCAGGCCGACGATGCTCTGGGCGAACCCGCCGATGAACAGGCCCCGTTCGCCGGTCTCGGGGTGGACGCGGACGAACGGGTGCGCGGTGCGGTACTTGCGGGAGACGAACCGCTTGCGGTGTTCGGCCGCCTTCTCGCTCTTCGGGGCGGCGTAGTCGTAGTCGTTGGTGTGGACGGCCCACAGCTTGTCGGCCAGCTCGCGCAGCGGCTCGGGCAGATCCCGGTACGCGGCGGCCGAGTTGGCGATGAGGGTGTTGCCGCCGTAGGGCGGGACCACGATGCTGCGCAGCGTCGAGGCCTTGGGGGGTGTGCGGACGAAGGTGACGTCCGTGTGCCACTGGTTGGCGCGGATGCCCTCGTCGCCGTCGACGGGCAGGATCTGCGGCTGGCCCTCGACGGAGGGCACCGTGGGGTGCGCCGCGGTGAGTTCACCGAAGAGGGAGGCGAAGCGGAGCTGGCCCGCGTCGTCGAGGTTCTGGTCGCGGAAGACGAGCGCCTTGTGCTCCAGAAGCGCGGAGTTGATCTCGGAGACGAGGGCGGGGTCGAGGTCGCCGGAGAGGTCCACGCCGAGGATCTCGGCGCCGATGCGGCCGCCGATCCTGCGAATGTCGAAGCCGGTGCTGGTGGTCATGAGCGGTGTCCTTTCAGAGGTGCCAGTGAGAAGTGGGGGGTGGGTTTCCGCCGGGCGCGCCCGGTCAGCCGTCCGCCGGCAGCCGCCAGGAGCTGAGCCGTCGCTCCACCGCCACGAGGAACTGGTTGAAAACCACTCCGATGGCGGAGATCGTGACGATGCCCGCGTACATCTGCGGGATCGCGAAGTTGTACTGCGAGGCGTTGATCAGATAGCCCAGACCCGCCTTGGCGCCGATCATCTCGGCGGCGACGAGCACCAGGATGGAGACCGCTCCGGCCAGCCGGATGCCGGTGAAGACGACCGGTACCGCGGACGGCAGGATGACCTTCTGGAACAGCCGGGGCGCGGACAGGTCCATCGACCTCGCCAGCTTCAGCAGCGTCGGGTCGACGCCCCGGACCGCGCTGATGGTGTTGAGCAGGATCGGCCAGGTGCAGGCGTACAGCACGATCGAGATCTTCGAGGTCTCGCCGATGCCCAGCAGCAGCACGAACACCGGCAGCAAGGCCAGCGCCGCGGTGTTGCGGAAGACCTCCAGCAGCGGGCCGAGGAAGTCGGCCACCGGCCGGTACCACCCGATCAGCAGTCCGAGCGGCACGGCGACCGCCACGGCGAGCCCGAAGCCGCTGAACGAACGCACCAGGCTGGCCCAGGTGTTGTCGGCGAGCGAGCCGTCGGCGGCCAGCTCCCACCAGGCGCGGGCGACCTCGCTGAACGGCGGCAGGAACGTCCGGTCGACCAGCCCCAGGCGCGGCGCGGTCTCCCACACCAGCAGCAGAGCCACGATCGCCGCTGACCTGGTCGCCCCGCTCACCAGCAGTTCCGGCAGCCGGCGCACCACCCGGCGCACCCGGGCCGTCGTGACGGGGACCCGGCGCGCCTGCGGCGGCGACACCCCGGGGGAGGGGATCGAGGCGAGCTCGGTGGAGCCGGACGTCGTGCTCTTCTCGGTGACCGTGTCGATGGCCGAACTCATACGGCGGCCGCCTCCTTCTCCAACTGCTGGGCCCTTGCGACCTCGTCGTGCAGCAGCGACCAGATCTCGTGCCGGTGGCGTGCGAACTCGGGACTGGAGCGCAGGTCGTCCGTCGCGTCCCGGGAGCCGAGGGCGACCGGCACGATCTGCTTGACGCGGCCCGGCCTGGACGTCATGACGGCGACGCGCTGCCCCAGGTAGACGGCCTCGTCGATGCCGTGCGTGATGAAGACGACGGTCTTGCCGGTGCGCTGCCAGATGCGCAGCAGCTCGTCCTGGAGCGACTCGCGGGTCTGGGCGTCCAGCGCGGCGAACGGCTCGTCCATCAGCAGCACATCGGGGTCGTAGGCGAGACTGCGGGCGATCGCCACGCGCTGCCGCATGCCGCCCGACAGCTCGTGCGGATGGCGGTCCTCGAATCCGGTCAGGCCGACCAGGTCGAGGAACTCCCGTGCCCGTGCGGCGCGTTGACGGCGCGGGACGCCGGTGGCCTCCAGGCCGAACTCGACGTTGCCCTGCGCCGTGCGCCAGGGCAGCAGCGCGTACTGCTGGAACACGATGCCGCGGTCCAGGCCCGGTCCGTCGACGGGACGCCCGTCCAGCAGGATGCGTCCGCCGGAGGGCCGGGTGAGACCGCCGAGCAGATCCAGCAGGGTCGACTTCCCGCAGCCGCTGGGACCGACGAGGACGACGAACTCGCCGGCCGCGATCCGCAGGTCGATTCCGTCGAGTGCGGTAAAACGGGTGGTCTGCCGTGCCCCCTTCCGGTCCTTGACGGTGAATTCCTTCGACACGTTCTCGAATTCGATCTTCGGTGTGGTGGATTCCGTCACGCTGGTCAGCTCCCGCCGGCGTTGAATTCGTTGGTGTAGAGGTCCGACAACGTGACCTGGTCCTTCTTGATGTCGCCGCGCTCGGTCAGCCAGTCGACCCACAGCTGGAGTTCCTTGCCGGTGATACGGCCCGCCTTCTCGGCGACGCCCGTGGACCGCCAGTACTTCAGGGGCGCGGGGTCCTCGTTGCGGCCGCGCTTCTTCACGATGTCCGTCATCCGGGCGACGACTTCCTCGCGTGGAGTGGAACGGGCCCATTCGATGGCCTTTCCGACGCCGGTGACGAAGGTCCGTGCGGTGTCGGGGTTCTGCCGCAGGAAGCGGTCGGTCATCACATAGGTGCCGGCGCTGAACGCGCCGAGCAGCTGGTAGTCGGTGAACAGGGGGCGGATGCCTCCGGTGGCCAGGGCCTTGTCGCGCAGGAGCCCGCCGAGGACGGCCACGTCGATCTGCTTCTGACGCAGGGTCTGCTCGGTGTTGACCGGCGGGACGACCAGCGGCTCGACCTTGCCGATGTCCGACCCCGACAGACCGCCCCGCTGCAGCCAGATGTCGAGCATGGCCTCGGAGTGGGCTCCGAGGGTGTTCATCCCTACCTTCCTGCCGAGCAGGTCCCGGGCCGAGCGCAGGGGGCTGTCCTCAAGGACGTAGAAGCCGTTGTAGGCGTCCTTGTCGGCGCCGTAGTAGCTGATGACGGCCTTGATGGGGGCCTTGTTCGCGGCCAGTTTGACGACCGCGCCGTTGAACGCGCCGCCGAAGTCGATCTGGCCGGTCGCCGCGGACTGGATGTCCTGCGGCCCGCTGATGGTGTTGCCGACCCAGTCCAGCTTCACGTCCCCGAGATAGCCGAGGTCCTCGGCCAGCTCCGGCAGGATGACCTGTCCGGCCCAGCCCTGGTAGCGGAGCGTCTTGGTCCCGCCCTTGCCGGACGTGGCACCGGCGGTCGTGCCACAGCCCACCGCCACCGCCGAAAGACCGAGCAGGGAGAGGAATTGGCGTCGGGTCGATGCCGTCGTGGCCATGGAAAAGGTCCATTCGAAAGCAGGGGAGAGGGCCTGAATGCCTTCTGGGGAAACTCGGCAGGAAAAAACCGGCGAGAAATCGGTCGACGACGAGGACGGCGAAACGGCCGTGGTGGTCGACTGTCAGAGGGAGCGGGGACAGTGGTTCCCGAAATTGCTCACGAGAAGGAGAATCGCAGCGAAATCCGGCCGGGTCAACGGCGATCGGGCAGGCGACATCAGAGTGAAGCGCGCTGTTCACAATCGCCGTCGAGCAGGCCGGCGAGGGTTACACAGGCAGGACGAAAGGAGGGTGCGCGCCGTTGAGGAAGTAGTCCCCGACATCACGGAGCCGGTGGGCGACGGGCTCGTACAGGGTGTGGGTGCGGGCATTGCGCCAGAAGCGGTCGAAGCCCAGCCGCGCGGACGCGGAGCGGACACCGATGATGTCGAGAGCGCGGGCCGTGGACTCCTGCACGGCCTTGGACGCGGCGGCTTCGGCCATGGCCACGAGGACGGAGATCTCCGCGTACTCCTCGTAGCCGAGGTCCTCGCCGTGTGCCAGCCCCCCGTGCACGGCATCCCGCGCCTGGTCGGCGAGCGCGGACGCCGAGCGGGTGAGCACCGTGAGTTCCCCGTACGCGGTCAGCACCTGCGGGTCCTGCGGCGAGCCGACCGGCCAGTCCGGGTGCCAGTGGGAGTGGCCGGTCCTGCTGTACTCACGGGCCTCGGCGAGCACCCCCTCGGCCATGCCGAGACGGAGCTGCACCGAGAGAAGACGCCCGACCGGTGAGAGCAGAGCGGTGCGGGGCGACAGCACGTCCTCGTCCGCGGCCAGGGAGCCCAGCACATCGCCGGCCGCGATCGGTACGGCGTCGAACTCCGCGCTTCCGCCCGCCGCGAGCCGCTGCCCGAACGGGTCGGCGTCGCCGTCGATCACCACGCCCGGGAGCGAGGGATCGACCACGACGGCCAGCGGCTCGCCGGTGTCGGCCCGCACCGCCCGCACGGCGAGACGGTCGGCGACCAGGACGCCGGCGGCGTAGCTCTGCCGGCCGTTCAGCACATACCCCTGCGCGTTCCTGGCGAGCGACAGAGCCGGTTCCTGCCGCGCCAGACCACCGCCCCAACACCACTGCTCCGCGGCGGAGCGCTGCTCAAGCCGGGCGGCGAGGGCCGGTTCGGTGAAGAACCGGGCGCTCCACGACATGAAGTAGTGACAGCCGAGCAGTTGGCCGATCGCGCCGTCGGCCGCGGCGATCTCCCGGACCACGGAGTACGCCGTGGGCCAGTCCTCGCCGCCACCCCCGAGCCCGGCCGGTATCAGGAGCGTCAGCAGGCCCGACTCGCGCAGCCGGGCCACCTCGTCGAACGGGGGCTTGCCGGCCTGGTCCCTGGCCACCGCGTCCGTGGCGAGGTCGTCCGCCGTCTCACGGGCCACGTGCAGCCAGTGCGTACGTCCGGGCCCGGTCGGCTCGGACTCCGAGCCGGGGCCGGTCGGCGCAGGGGCTGGGCCCATGGCGGAGGTCTCCTCAACTTGTGTGGGGCATGCATCATCCTGCGCAGCGGCCCGAGGCGCCGTCAATACTTTCCTAGTAATTCTATAGGGAATGTAGGGAACGCGGGGAGCGGCGGTATCCGGCCAGCCGGGCCCTCAGCTTCTGCACGGGCGTGGGCGGCAGGGCCCGCGCCGCGCCCCGCGCGTAGTGCCGCTCCACATAGAACTGCCCCACGCTGAGCACGGTGGTGACGGCGATGTACCAGAGCGTGGCGACCATCAGCAGCGGGATGACCTGGTAGGTCTGGTTGTAGACCAGTTGGGCCGAGTACAGCAGGTCGTGCACGGCCAGCACACTCACGATGCTCGTGCCCTTCAGGGTGCCGATCAGCATGTTGCCTGCGGTCGGCACGATGGAGCGCATCGCCTGCGGCACCACGATCCGGCGCAAGGTGCGCGCCCTGCCGATGCCGAGGGCCTGGGCCGCCTCCGTCTGGCCGGCGTCCACCGACAGGATGCCGCCGCGCACCACCTCCGCGGCGTAGGCGGCCTCGTGCAGCGTCAGCCCGATGACGGCGGTGAGCGCCGGGCCGAGCAGGTTCACCGTCTTGACGGTGATGAACTGCGGGCCGAACGGGACGCCGAGGCCGAGCGTCGGGTAGAGGGCGCCGATGTTGAACCAGAACAGCAGCTGCACCAGCAGCGGAGTGGACCGGAAGACCCATACGAAGCCCCAGCTCAGTGTGGCCAGCACGGGGTTGTCGGACAGCCGCATCACCGCCAGCGGGATGCCGAGCAGGAAGCCGAGCACCATCACCACACCGGTCAGCCACAGGGTGAGGAGCAGCCCGTCCAGCACGGCGCCACTGGTGAAGTAGAGGCCCACCACGTCCCATTGGAAGGCGCGGTTGCGGACGACGGAGTTGACCACCATCGCGAAGGCCAGCAGCGCGACGGCCGCGGACAGCAGCCGGCCGACGCGCCGGCGCGGCACGATCCGCGGCGGATCCTCGTCGGACTTCCGACCCGGAATCAGTCCGGAGGACGCCGTCGGAGGTCCTGCGGACGCGGCGGGTGCGGAGTCGGTGAGATCGGGGAGCGAGACCATCGGAAGGATCTCCAGGGAGGGAGGCGCGGCATGGGTACGGGCCGGAGTCCGGCTCGGGGCGTCATCACGCTCGCCGCGTCCCTCAACGCGGTGCGCCCGATCGTAGAGGTCCGACACACACAGGTGTCAACCACGCACAGGAACCGTTCAACTCCCGTCCGGCATCCGAGCCGTGGTTGACGAAAAGCGAGATGTCCTGCTCAAGTAGTCGCATGAATGCCGGACAGCGCCTGGTCAGCCGGGTCCACATCGACTTCGGTCGAGTGTGGTCCGCGGCGTGTTGCGCCTGACACGGCAGCGGGCCGTCTGACCGGCCCTTCCCTCCCTCGGTGTCCCCGTCGCGGGCCGAGTCTCTCTTCTGACACGCGCTGCCGTCGCCCCACCCCGCCAGGGGCCCGTACCCCGGCGTCATCACCCCTGTTCACCACCTGGTTCCGCACGCCCTGAGGCGCCGTCACACCCGGCCGCCCCGAGGGCCGCCCCGCCGTGCCCGTTTCCGCGAACTCGGCGCGGTCTCAGAGGACTTGAGGAAAGGCCGTACCCATGCCCGTGGAGTTCCTCGGCATCGCCGCCACCCACAACGGTTCCGAAACCACCCCGCGCTCCGGCGCGGCGTTCGACAAGGAGTACACGCTCCGCCTCGCCCGCGCGCACGAGGACCACGACTGGGACCGGGTGCTGTTCGCCTACGGCTCCGGATCGCCCGACCCGGCGCCGGCCGCCGCCTACATCGCGAGCAGGCTGGACCGGCTCCAGATCCTCCTCGCCCACCGGCCCAACGTCTCGTACCCGACCTTCGCCGCGAAGACCTTCACCACCCTCGACCAGATCAGCGAGGGCCGGCTGACCGTGCACTTCATCACGGGCGGCAACGACCACGAACAGGGCCGCGAGGGCGACACCCTCACCAAGGACGAGCGCTACGCCCGCACCCGCGAGTACATCCGGATCGTCAAGAAGATCTGGACCACGCACGAGCCCTTCGACCACGAGGGCGAGCACTACCGCTTCCACGACTTCGTCAGCGACGTCTTCCCGGTCCAGCAGCCGCGCCCGAACGTGTCCTTCGGCGGCTCGTCGCCCGCCGCGTACGCCGCCGGAGGCGCCGAGGCCGACGTCTACTGCCTGTGGGGCGAGCCCCTGGCGAAGACCGCCGAGCAGATCGAGACGGTGAAGGCGGCGGCGAAGGCGGCGGGCCGCACCGATGTGCCGCGCATCCAGGTGGCCTTCCGCCCGATCATCGCCCCGACCGAGGAACTGGCCTGGGAGAAGGCGCACCGCACGGTCGGCGCGATCAAGGCCCGCAAGGAGCGGGGCGAGGCGATCACCAAGCGCCACAACGGACTGGCCCAGCCCCAGAACACCGGTTCCCAAAGGCTCATCGCCATCGCCGAGGCGGGGGAGCGCTACGACCGCGCCCTGTGGACCCCGACGGCCGCCGCGACCGGCGGCGCGGGCAACTCCAACGCCCTGGTCGGCACCCCGGAGACGGTCGCCCAGGCCCTCCTGGACTACTACGACCTCGGCGTCGACATCCTCTCCGCCCGCGGCTACGACCTGCTGGGCGACGCCATCGACTTCGGACGGCATGTGATCCCCATCGTCCGCGAGGAGGTCGCCAAGCGCGACGCCGAGCGTGCGGCGCGCGGCACCCAGACCCTCACGGCGGTGAACGGATGACCTCCGCCCCGGAACTGACGTTCCTTCACGTTCCCGTCTCCGATCCCCGCGTCGAGCCACTGCTGCGCGAACTCGGCCACGAGTACTCCAGACGCTACGGCAAGGACGCGCACGCCGAGATCGCCCGCTACCCCGACGAGGAGTTCACCGAGCCCCACGGCGGGCTGCTCCTGCTGCTCCTGGAACACGGCGAAGCCGTCGCGGGCGGCGCCTTCCGCCGCTACGACACCACCACCGCCGAGCTGAAGCGGATCTGGAGCCACTCCGCCCACCGGCGGCGCGGACTGGCCCGGCGCGTCGTCGCCGAGCTGGAGCACGAGGCGGCCCTCCGCGGCTACCGCCGGATCTACCTCACCACGGGCCCGCGCCAGCCCGAAGCCCGCGGCCTGTACCTGGCCACCGGCTACACCCCCCTGTTCGACACCGAGGCCGACCCGGAGACCATCGGCCCGCTGCCGTTCGAGAAGCACCTCGGAGAGGCCACCCACCCGTGAACATCCGCCCGATCAGAACCCCTCTGCGCGGCGCCGTCGGCCTCGCCCTGCTGCCCCTCCTTGCGCTGACCGCCTGCGGCTCCGGCGGCACCCCCGGCACCAGTCCGGCGGGCGCCCAGGCGTCCCCCGCACCCACCGACGACCCGGTCGCCGCCGTACGCGAGGTGGACTCCATCGCCGCCCTGCTGCCCGCCGACGTCCGCAAGGCGGGCACCCTGCGCATCGGCAGCTCCGTCGGATTCCCGCCCGGGGCCTACTACCCGAACGGCCCCGGCAAGGCGCCCGCGGGCCAGGACATCGACATCGCCGACGCGGTGGCCAAGGTCCTCGGCGTGAAACCGGCCCGCCAGGACGCCTCCTTCGAGACCATCCTGCCCGCCCTCGGCAGCGGCAAGTTCGACGTCGGCACCGGCAACTTCGGTGTCACCACCCAGCGCCTGAAGACCGTCGACTTCGTCACCTACATCAACGACGGCCAGGGCTTCGCCGTGAAGAAGGGCGACACCACCCTCAAGAAGAAGGTCACCGACCTGAAGCAGCTCTGCGGGCTGACCATCGGCACCGGCGCCGGCACCACCTTCGAGACGACCCTCACCGCCCAGAAGGACATCTGCGCCAAGGCCGGCAAGAAGCCGTACGAGGTGAAGGTCTACTCGGAGAACGCCGCGACCCTCACCGCGCTCCAGCAGGGCCGCATCGACGTGATCATGTCGACCATCAACGGCCTGCGCTACCAGGCGTCCCAGCCCGCCTCCCAAACCACCTTCCTCGGCGAGTACCACCGCCTCGACGTCGGCTTCGCCTTCGCCAAGAACTCCCCGCTCACCAAGGCCTTCCAGGCCGCCGTCGACGCACTGATCAAGGACGGCACCTACGCCCGGATCCTGAAGAAGTGGGGCACCTCCGCCTCCGCGATCGACGCGTCGCAGATCAACCCGCCCGAGCACAGGTGACCCATGAGCAGCGACACCCTCACAGAACCGGCCCCCCGGCTGGTCGAAGACCCGGCCGAACTGAAGGTCGTCCCCACCCGCCACTACGCCCGCTGGGCCGCCGGCGCCGCCGTGCTCGTACTGATCGCCCAGTTCGTCCACGGCCTGGCCACGAACCCCGTCTGGGAATGGCACGTCTTCGCCGAGTACGTCTTCTCGGAGACGATCGTCCAGGCGGTGTGGGTGACCCTCCAGCTCACCGCCTACGCCACCGTTCTCGGCTTCCTCCTCGGCACGGTGATCGCCTTCATGCGGCTGTCACGCAGCCCGCTGCTGTCGACCGTCGCCTGGGCCTACATCTGGATCTTCCGGTCGATCCCGATGATCGTCCAGCTCGTGTTCTGGTTCAACCTCAGCGCCCTCTACAAGGAGCTGGGCCTCGGCATCCCCTTCGGACCCGTCTTCTGGTCCGTCGACAGCAACACCCTCATCGGCACCATCGGCGCCGCCGTCATCGGGCTGACCCTGCATCAGGCCGCCTACGCCGCCGAGATCGTCCGCGGCGGTGTCCTCGCCGTCGACCACGGACAGCTCGAAGCAGCCGCCGCGCTCGGCATCCCCCGGCTGCGCCAGATCCGCCGGATCGTCCTGCCGCAGGCCATGCGCGCCATCCTGCCCACCGCCGGCAACGAGATCATCGGCCTGCTCAAAGGCACCTCGGTGGTCTACGTGATGTCCATCGGCGAGCTCTTCTACCAGGTCCAGGTGATCTACGGCCGCAACGGCCGGGTCATCCCGCTGCTGCTCGTCGCCACCGCCTGGTACGTCGTCCTGACCTCCCTGCTGTCCATCGCCCAGTACTACGTCGAGCGCCGCTACGCCCGGGGCGCCGACCGCACCCCGCCACCCACCCCGTTCCAGCGCGCCCGGCGCTTCCTGACGAAGGAGAGCCCATGAACGCCGTCATGGTCGACGTCCACGGCGTCCACAAGAGCTTCGGCCCCCTGGAGGTACTGCGCGGCGTCGACCTGGAGGTCCGCGCCGGCGAGGTCACCGTGATCCTCGGCCCGTCCGGCTCCGGCAAGTCCACACTGCTGCGCACCATCAACCACCTGGAGAAGGTCAACAGCGGCTGGGTCACCATCGACGGCGAGCTCATCGGCTACCGCCGCTCCGGCAACAAGCTGCACGAACTGAAGGAGAAGGACGTTCTGAAGCAGCGGACCGACATCGGGTTCGTCTTCCAGAACTTCAACCTCTTCCCGCACCTGACCGTGCTGGAGAACCTCGTCGAAGCCCCCGTCTCCGCGCTGCGCCGCCCGCGCAAGGAGGCGGAGGAGACCGCCCGCCGGCTGTTGGAGCGGGTCGGCCTCGCCGACAAGACCGACGCCTATCCACGGCAGTTGTCCGGCGGACAGCAGCAGCGCGTCGCCATCGCCCGCGCACTCGCCCTCGAACCCAAGGTGCTGCTCTTCGACGAACCCACCTCGGCGCTCGACCCCGAACTGGTCGGCGAGGTCCTCGACGTCATCAAGGACCTCGGCCGCACCGGCACCACCATGATCGTCGTGACCCACGAGATCGGCTTCGCCCGCGAGGTCGCCGACACCGTGGTCTTCATGGACGCCGGAGTCGTCGTGGAACAGGGCCCGCCCTCGGCCGTCCTCGACGCCCCGCGGCACGAGCGCACCCGCGCCTTCCTCTCCAAGGTCCTCTGACCGCCCTCCCGTTACGCACGCTACGCACGCAAGGAGCACCACCGTGGCCACCCTCGCCGCCCGCCGCACCACCGCCGCAACGCTCGGCCTCGCCACCGCCCTCGTCCTCGCCGGCTGCGCCAACCCCACCGACGGCGGCACCACCGAGGTCGCGGCCGAGCACGGCAGCAAGACGCAGATCGACATCAGCCCCGACCAGAAGCGCATCACGACCGGAAAGGTCGACTCCATAGCGGCGGAAGTCCCGGAGAAGATCCGCAAGAGAGGCACCCTGGAACTCGTCTCCTCGGCCGGCTCCGCCGCACCGCTGACCTTCTACGCCACCGACAACAAGACCGTCATCGGCGTCGAGCCCGACCTCGCCCACCTCGTCGCCGACGTACTGGGCCTCAAGCCCCACATCAACACCGTCTCCTGGGAGAACATCTTCGTCGGCCTCGACAGCGCCAAGTACGACGCCGGCCTCAGCAACATCACCGTCACCGAGGAACGCAAGGAGAAGTACGACTTCGCCACGTACCGCGAGGACAACCTCGGGTTCGCGGCCAAGAAGGGCAGCGGCCTGAAGATCACCGGGCCGAAGGACGTGGCGGGCAGGACCGTCGCCGTGAGCAGCGGCACCAACCAGGAGAAGCTGCTGGTCGAGTGGTCGGCGCAGAACAAGAAGGCCGGCCGCGAGCCGGTGGACATCAAGTACTACCAGAACGAGAGCGACACCTACCTCGCTCTCCAGTCCGGCCGGATCGACCTCTACCTCGGCCCCAACCCGACCGCCGCCTACCACGCGGCCACCAGCGGGAAGACGGAGGTCGTCGGCACCTACTCCGGGGCCGGCGCGGGCCTCCAGGGCCTCATCGCGGCCACCACGAAGAAGGACAGCGGACTGGCCGAGCCGCTCGCCGACGCGATCAACCACATCATCGACAACGGCACCTACGCGAAGGTGCTGAAGCGCTGGGGCCTGTCCGACGAGGCCGTGACCAGGTCGGAGATCAACCCGCCCGGCCTGCCGAAGAACGGCAGCTAGCCGTCACGTCCCGAGACCGTCCGCGACCACCCGACCGCTGAGGAGCATCCGACCATGTCCGGCATCCCTCTCGGGGTCCTCGACCTCGTCCCGATCCCGTCCGGCTCCACCGCCGCCGAGGCGCTGCACCACACCATCGACCTCGCCCGGCAGACCGAGCGGTTCGGCTACAGCCGCTACTGGTTCGCCGAGCACCACCTCAACCCGGGTGTGGCCGGGACCTCACCCGCCGTCGTACTGGCCCTGACCGCCTCCGCGACCTCCACGATCAGGATCGGCTCCGGAGCCGTGCAACTCGGCCACCGCACCGCCCTGTCCACCGTCGAGGAGTTCGGCCTGATCGACGCCCTGCACCCGGGACGGCTCGACCTGGGCCTCGGCCGCTCCGGCGGACGGCCCCCCGGACAGACGGCGGAACCCCGCCCGACCACCACCCCGGTCGTCGACGGGCGCACCCCGAACGGCCTGAGGATCCCGCCCCGTTTCTCCTTCGAGCACCTGCGCGGCTCACCGCGCCTCAAGCTCCAGCAGCGGCTGTTGCAGCAGCCGGGCGCAGGCCACCAGGACTACGGCGAACAGGTCGACGACATCCTCGCGCTGCTGCGCGGCGACTACCGCTCGCCGGACGGTCTCGAAGCACATGCCGTCCCCGGCGAGGGCGCCGACGTGCAGGTATGGATCCTCGGCAGCAGCGGCGGCGAGAGCGCCGAGGTCGCGGGCCGCAACGGTCTGCGCTTCGCGGCCAACTACCACGTCAGCCCGGCCACCGTGCTGGAGGCGGCCGAGGGCTACCGGGCCGCGTTCCAGCCGTCCGGCGCTCTCGAGAAGCCCTTCGTCAGCGTCTCCGCCGACGTCGTCGTGGCCGAGGACGACGCGACCGCCCGCGAACTGGCCACCGGATACGGACCGTGGGTGCGCAGCATCCGCACCGCCGAGGGCGCGATTCCCTTCCCGACCCCCGAGCAGGCCCGCGCCCACGCGTGGACGGAGCAGGATCGCGCGCTGGTCGCCGACCGCGTCGACACCCAGTTCGTCGGCTCGCCGGGGCGCGTCGCCGACCAGCTCGAACAACTCCAGGAGGCCACCGGCGCCGACGAGCTGATCATCACCACCATCACGCACGACCACACCGACCGCGTGCGCTCCTACCGACTCCTCGCGGAGGAATGGCAGCGCCGCTGAGCCGGTCGCGACCCGGCCCCGTCCTGAGGGGCGTGACACCTCGGCGCGCACACGGGATGCGGTCACGATCTGACCGCATCCCGTGCGACGGTGACCGGGCAAGCCGCCCGGACCACTCGAACCACGGGTCGGCACACGACTCGAAGGCCGAGGTGCTCCCTTGACCGTTCTCGACGCCCGCGCGCTCAACCGAGCCACCCTGGCGCGGCAGTTGCTCCTCGACCGCGCCGACCTGCCGGTGCTCGACGCCGTCGCGCACCTGTGCGGTCTCCAGGCGCAGGAGCCGCAGGAGCCGTTCATCGGACTCTGGTCCCGGCTGCGGTCCTTCGCACCGACGGTGCTGTCGGACCTGCTGACCGGGCGGCGCGTGGTGCGCACCCACCTCATGCGCCGCACCGTCCACCTCGTCACGGCCGACGACCTGGTGGCCTGGCGTGCGCGCCACGACGCCATGCTGCGCCAGCGGGTCCTCGGCACCTACCGTCGCGAGCTGGCAGGGGTGGACCTCGGCGAACTCGCGGCGGCCGGGCGGAAGGTCATGGCCGACGGCGCACCCCGCACGATGGGCGAACTCGCGCGCGCCGTCGTCGACCGCTGGCCGGCGGCGGGACCCCGGCCGCTCGGCGAAATGCTCATCGCCGGCCTGCTCCCGACGGTGCAGCTCCCGCCACGCGGGCTGTGGCGCACCACGGGGGGAGCGCGCTACGAGTTGGTCTCCTCCTGGCTGGGCCGCGAGATCGACCCACCGGACCCCGACGGCTCCGACCCCGTGGGACAGACACTGGTACGGCGCTATCTGGCCGCGTTCGGCCCCGCCGCCTCGGCCGACCTGCGTGCCTGGTGCGGCCTGGCCGGACTGCCCGCCGCCGTCTCGGCCCTGCGCGAGGAACTGGTCGCCTTCCGCGACGAACGCGGCCGGGAACTGCTGGACCTCCCCGACGCGCCCCGACCCGACCCCGACACCCCCGCCCCGACGCGATTCCTGCCGGCCTTCGACAACGCGATCCTCGGCTACCACGACCGCGGCCGGATCATCGACGACGCCCACCGCGGACTGTCGGTCGCCGGTGCCCGTGTCGTCCTGGTCGACGGCCGGGTCGCCGCGACCTGGAGCGTCGAGGCGGACACCGTCCGGATCACCCCGCTGGGCCGCTTCACGCGGGCCGAACGCACCGCCGCCGAAGAGGAGGGACGGGCGCTGGCGATCTTCCTCTCCGGCGGCGACAGCGACCGCGTGCGGATCTCCGCGTCCCCCGGCTGAGCGCCGCGCCGACAGGGGCACCGATCAGGCGCACACTGGAAGGGTGCTGCCGGTGCTCACGAGGGGGTGTCGGCCGATGGAAGCGTCAGAGCGTACGACCATGCGGTGGTGGCGGTGGCGACGCAACGCGCTCAAGCGGCGCGTGGACGTCGTCGAAGCCTGGGTCGTGCTCGCCGGCTGGGTGTGCGCCCTGCTGGGCGGGCTGGCCGCGGGGCTGCTGGCGGCGGGCGCGGTCGAGCAGGCCGTCGAGCGGCAGCGGGCCGGGAGCCACCAGGTCTCGGCGGTCGTCGTCAAGGACGCGCCGGGCCCGTCACCGGCCCGCGCGGCGAGTGACCACCGGGTATGGGGCGAGGTGCGGTGGACCGCGCCGGACGGTTCGACGCACAAGGACGAGGCACGGGTGCCGCCCCGGGCTCCCGCCGGGAGCACGGTCCCCGTGTGGGTGAACAACAGCGGTGACATCACGACCCCACCGGTCTCCGAAGGCGAGGCCTGGCTCCACACGACCATGGGCGGCGCGCTGGCCGGAGCCCTGGCGGGCGGGGCGGTCCTGGGCGCGTCCTGGCTGATCCGGCTGTCCCTGGACCGGCGGCGCATGGCGCAGTGGGACGCGGAATGGGAGCGGATCGACGCGCGGCGGGGGTGGAAGACCGGCTGACCGCGAGCTACGGCCCACGGGAGACGTCAGGCTCGCGGTGGGCCGCAGCTGCAGTACCGCCGATGCACGTCAGGCGCGGCCGACCGGGTCCTGGCCCTCGATGCTCTCGTGAGCGCCGAGAGCGACCGGCGGGGCCTTCCTCCGGCGCACCCGCCCCGTGAGGAGCGTCGCCACGGGCTCGGTCCAGCGGGCGGTCAGCGGGCCGAGGAGGACCAGGATGAGGACGTACGCCGTGGCCAGGGGGCCCAGGGACGGCTCGATGCCGGCCGTGACGGCGAGCCCCGCGATGACTATGGAGAACTCGCCGCGGGCCACGAGCGTGCCGCCCGCCCGCCAGCGGCCCTTGGGCCCGATCCCGGCCCGGCGCGCGGCCCAGTAGCCGGTGGCGATCTTCGTCGCGGTGGTGACGGCCGCCAGGGCGAGGGCGGGCAGCAGGACGGGCGGGATGCTGGCGGGGTCGGTGTGCAGGCCGAAGAAGACGAAGAACACCGCGGCGAACAGGTCCCGCAGCGGCGCGAGCAGGCTCGTCGCGCCCTCGGCGACCTCGCCGGACAGCGCGATGCCGACCAGGAAGGCCCCCACGGCGGCGGACACCTGCAGCTGCTGGGCGAGCCCGGCGACCACGAGGGTGACACCGAGCACCACCAGCAGCAGCTTCTCGGGGTCGTCGCTGGAGACGAAGCGGGAGACATGGCGGCCGTAGCGCACCGCGAGGACGAGGACGACCGTGGCCACGCCCAGGGCGATGGCCAGCGTGACGGCGCCTGCGGCCAGGCTCACCCCGGCCAGCAGGGCCGTGACGATGGGCAGGTAGATCGCCATGGAGAGGTCCTCGAGGACCAGGATGCTCAGGATGGCCGGGGTCTCCCGGTTGCCGAGCCGCCCCAGATCACCGAGCACCTTGGCGATGACGCCGGAGGAGGACACCCAGGTGACTCCGGCCAGGACGACGGCGGCGACCGGGCCCCAGCCGAGCAGCAGGGCCAGCGCCGCTCCGGGCAGGGCGTTGAGGACGGCGTCGACGAGCCCGGCTCGATAGTGGGTCCTGAGGTTGGAGACCAGGTCGGCGGCCGTGTACTCCAGGCCCAGCATGAGCAGCAGCAGGATGACGCCGATCTCGGCGCCGATGGCGACGAAGTCCTCGCTGGCGCCCAGCGGCAGCAGTCCGCCCTTGCCGAAGGCGAGCCCGGCCAGCAGATAGAGGGGGATCGGGGAGAAGCGGAAACGCCCGGCGAGCCGGCCGAGCAGCCCGAGCCCGAGGATGAGACAGCCGAACTCGATCAGGAAGACCGCGGAGGAGTGCATGGCGGGTCACTCCCGCCCGAGTATCTCGGCGGCCGCCTCCACGCCCTCACGGGTCCCGATGACGATGAGGATGTCCCCGCCGGCGAGCCGGAAGTCCGGCGCGGGGGAGGGGATCGCCTCGGCCCGGCGCAGCACCGCCACGACGGACGCGCCGGTGTCGGTACGGATGCGGGACTCGCCCAGCAGCCGGCCGTTCCAGTGCGAGGAGCCGGACAGTTCGATCCGCTCGGCGACGAGCCCCAGGTCGGTGGTGGACAGCAGGTTCGGTGTGTGGTGCGCGGGCATCAGCGCGTCGATGAGGGTCGCCGCCTCCTCCGTCGTCAGGCGCACCGAGAGGTCGCAGGCGTCCGGGTCGTCCTTGCGATAGGCGCTCACCGTCCGGTGGCCGTCGCGGTGGGCGACCACCGAGAGGCGGCGGCTCTCCCGGGTCGTCAGGTCGTAGCGGACCCCGATGCCCGGCAACGGCGTACTGCGGAGGCGTGGCGCGCTCATCCCTGTCCCCCTTCGGTCGGCGTGCGCGTTGCGGTGACTCGCCTGCGGGGGCCGCGCCCGGACGAGCGACCGGATCCGGCCTGTGGGCTCATCCTAGGCGGCGGGGCGGAAGGGCACCCGTCCCGCGTGTGCTACCTGGGCTGCTCCGGGAAGGGCGATCCGGAA
Organism: Streptomyces sp. CRCS-T-1; assembly: GCF_024442335.1. Taxonomy (NCBI): domain Bacteria; kingdom Bacillati; phylum Actinomycetota; class Actinomycetes; order Kitasatosporales; family Streptomycetaceae; genus Streptomyces; species Streptomyces sp. CRCS-T-1. The sequence goes on from NZ_CP101651.1 coordinate 8,255,926, forward strand.
GGGAAGGGAGTGGCCGAGGGCAGCCTCGCGGTCGCCCCCTCCACCTGCCGTACGGTGTCCGTTCCCGGCCGGCTGCCCGTGCCCGCGCCGGTCGACAGCTGGGACCAGGCGCCGAGGGCCACGGCCACGGCGGCCGCGGTGGCGACGACCCGTCCCACGCGCCGGGCCTTGGCACGGCGGTCCAGGTCCCGCCAGGCCACCCGGACCCAGAGGTCCTCCGGCTGCCACAGGTCGCCGACGGCGTGCGGGGGCTGGAGCAGCCGCCCCGCCGCGCGCTCCTTCGCGGAGGGCTCCCTGGGGGCGGAGGCGCGTATGGCGTACTCGCTGTCCGAGAGGAACTTCAGCCAGATCTCGTCCGGGATCGAGGGAACGCCGTCCGGCTGGTCGGGCTTTCCCGACCCGCCCGGTCCTTCGGTGGTCATGTCCGCCATCCCCTCTCCGACCCTTGGCCTGATCACTGCGCAGCGCAAGATCAGTATGCCGCCCCGCGAGGCGAAAGGCTTCGCCGGAGAGGGGGAAATCAGGCGTCACACCACGGCGGGCGCCGCCGGCAGGACATGGTCGCCGACCTTGTCGGTGCTCAGGCAGAGCGAGCAGACCACGGCGTCGTGTGTCCGGCAGGCGGCCACGTCCGGCCGCTCGAACTGCTGTCGGCACACATGGCACTCGTAGGTGACGGCGCTGGGGTTGCCGTCCTCGTCCAGAAGCGGCTCGGGGATGCCGTCGTCCGTGCGCCGCAGGTAGTACTTGCCCTTGGTGACGACGGCCATCAGCGGTGTGAGGACGAAGGCGATGACGGCCGCGGCGACGGGGGAGTACGGCTGGAGCGTGTCGCCCAGCGCGTGGAAGTACATGGCGATGGACAGCCCGGACGCGGCCACGAAGGCCACGACACCGACCGGGTTGACGGCGTAGAGCATGCCGCGGCGGAACTCGGGGGCGTGCGGGGACAGTTTCAGCACGTACTTGTTGATGCCGATGTCGGTGGCGACGGTGACCACCCAGGCGATCGCGCAGTTCGAGTAGAAGCCCAGGATGCTGTTGAGGAAGCTGAACATGTCGGCCTCCATCAGGACCAGCGCGAAGCCCAGGTTGACCAGGACGAAGACCATCCGGCCCGGGTAGCGCCCGGTGACCCGGGTGAAGGAGTTGGTCCAGGCGAGGGAGCCGGAGTACGCGTTCGTCACGTTGATCTTGATCTGGCTGATCACGACCAGGGCCACGGCCAGCGGGAGGACGATCCAGGACGGCATCATCGCGTCGAAGGCGTGCTTGAACTGCTGGATCGGCTCGGGCGCCGCCGTGGGACCGACCTCGGCGATGATGTAGACCGCGAGGAACACGCCGATGGCCTGCTTCAGCGCGCCCAGCACCACCCAGCCCGGGCCGGCCATCACCACGGCCGTCCACCAACTCCGCTTGTTCGCCTCGGTCTTCGGCGGCATGAAGCGCAGATAGTCGATCTGCTCGCCGATCTGCGCGATCAGCGACAGGCACACGCCCGCGCCCAGCAGCACGGAAGCGGTGTTGACGCCGCCTTCGCCGTCGGTGCCCGCGTAGGCGAGGAAGCGGTCGACGGTCCCCGGGTCGGTGGCGACCAGATAGACCAGCGGGCCGACCATCAGCAGCAGCCAGATCGGCGTGGTCCACACCTGGAGCTTGCTCAGCGCCGTCATGCCGTAGATCACCAGCGGGATCACCATCAGCGTGGAGACCAGATAGCCCAGCCACAGCGGCAGCCCGAGGCCCAGCTTCAGGCCCTGGGCCATGATCGAGCCTTCGAGGGCGAAGAAGATGAAGGTGAAGCTGGCGAAGATGACGCTGGTGAGGACCGAGCCGAAGTAGCCGAAGCCGGAGCCGCGCGTGATCAGATCCAGGTCGATGTTGTAGCGGGCCCCGTAGTAGGCGAGCGGGAAGCCGGTCACGAAGATGACGACGGCGGCGACGCCGATCGCGAGGAGCGCGTTGCCGGTGCCGTGGGCCAGGCCGATGCCGGCGCCGATGGAGAAGTCGGCCATGTAGGCGATGCCGCCGAGCGCGGTCGTCGCCACCACCATCGGAGTCCAGCGCCGGTAACTGCGCGGCGCGAAGCGGAGGGTGTAGTCCTCCAGGGTCTCCTTGACGGCCTGGTCGGAACGCGGCGCCGCCTGCTGCGCCGGTTCCGGGTCGGTGACTTCTGCCAGTCGTGGCTCCGTACTCATGCCACGCCTCCTCGCTGCGGGTTGGGGACGACAGGCAGGCACCGTAGGCAGCGGGCGTTACCCCTAAATACTTCCTGCGTGAAGGGAATGTTTCGGAGGCATCTCACGCCTCAGCGGCGGCACTCTAGGGCACTCCCAGTTCGAAGAGCACATACCCCGCGTACGACCCGGAGGCCAGCGCGGCCGTGCCGAGGACCGTGACCAGCGACGGCCATCCCAGCCTGCTCATCGCGAGAGCGAGGGGGACGAACAGCGGGAAGAGCGGCAGCAGATAGCGCGAGACGTTGCCGAAGATCTGCTGGGTCGTCATCACCATGAGGTACGACAGCACGGTGTACACGACGAGCACGGCCGGCGGGCGCAGCCGCAGCAGCAGCACCGTCAGCGCCGGCACCGCCAGCACGACGCAGACGCCGATGACGTCCTCGAAGGCCCTGGCGAAGAGATAGTCGAAGTGCCCGACGGGCAGGGACGTCAGCACCTTGAACGTATGGGCTCCCCAGTCGAACTTGTGGGCCCACGCGCCGTCCTGGAGCTTGGAGTAGCCGTTGATGTCGCCCATGCGGTAGTTGACCCAGGCGAGATAGCCGAACAGTCCCAGTGGCGCGATCGCCACGGCGGCCAGCGGGCGCAGGACACCGTCCGCGCGCCGGCGCAGGGACAGCAGCGCGGCGACGGCGAGGGCGGCGACCAGCGCGGCGGCGGTCGGACGGCAGAGCCCGGCCGCGAAGGTCAGCAGACCGGCCGTCAGCCAGCGGCGGGACATGACGGCATGGCAGGCCCACACGGCGAGAGCGGTGTAGAGGGATTCCGAGTAGCCCGACCACTCCGTGCCCGAGCCGGGCCAGACCGCCCACAGCCCGGCCGCGACCAGACCGGCCCGGTGGCCGCCCAGCCGACGCGTCACGGCGTAGATGCCGAGCGCCGCCACGAACGAGGCGAGCACGGAGACCGTCAGGCCGGCGCCGAACAGCCCGAGCCCGGTGCACTCCGAGACCAGGCGCATCAGCGCCGGGTACAGCGGGAAGAACGCCGCCGAGTTGCCCTCCAGGGTGATCAGGCCGGTCGCGCCCGGGACGGGTTCCAGGGCGGGGTCGTACCCGTGCTCGGCTATCTGCTGGTACCACCAGCCGTCCCAGCTCGCCAGGACGTCCCAGGGGTGCTCGCCGCCGCCGAAGCGGGGGTTCTTCTTCCGGAAGTCGCCCGCCGAGTCCAGCAGGTACATGAAGACGGCGAAGCCGGCCAGCTTCAGCACGCCGTACGTCAGCAGCACGGGACCGTAGCGCACGGCGGCCCAACGCAGCCGCCGTCGGAACTCCCCTGATCCACGGGTGACTTCAGGAGCCCCGTGGCCGGACGGCGGTCGGCTCAGCTCGACGGTGCTCATGAGGATCCTGTCGTACGGCGGTCGTTGTCGCGGGCGGGGAAAACCCAGGCCCGGAAGAGGAGGAAACGCAGCAGCGTCGCGGCCAGGTTGGCGGCGACGAGGGCCATGAGCTCCACCTCACGGCCGGCCCCGGGCGCGGTGCGGTGCAGGGCGGCCAGGGAACCGCTGGTCAGGGCCAGCCCGACCAGGAACGCCGCCAGGCCCTTGAGATGGTGGCGCAGCGCGCCGCCGCGCCCCCGCACCCCGAAGGTGAGCCGCCGGTTGGCCGCGGTGTTGGCGACCGCGCTGGCGAGCAGGGCGAGCGCGTTGGCGGCCTGCGCCCCCGTCGCCGGTCTGAGCCCGACGTAGAGCAGCAGATAGCACAGGGTGCTGGCGACACCGACGGCGGCGAAACGCACCGCCTGCCGTGCCAGGCCCGCCGGCAGCTCCCCGGCGAGGTCGCCGTCGCTGCGGCGCAGCGCGCTCAGCGGCAGCCTGCCGCAGGCCAGGGCCCGGCCCAGCCGCGCCATGCCCCGCAGGTCGGCGAGCGCCGTGGAGACGATGCGCACCCGGCTGTCGGGATCGTCCACCCAGTCCACCGGCACCTCGTGGATCCGCAGCCCCGCGCGCTCGGCGATGACCAGCAACTCGGTGTCGAAGAACCACCCCTGGTCCTCCACCAGCGGCAGCAGCCGCTCGGCGACGTCCCGCCGTACCGCCTTGAAACCGCACTGCGCGTCGGAGAAGCCCACGGCGAGCGTCGAGCGCAACAGCCCGTTGTAGCAACGGGAGATGAGCTCCCGTTTCGGTCCGCGGACCACCCTCGCGCCACGCGCCAGACGGGTGCCGATGGCGATGTCCGAGTGCCCCGAGATCAGCGGCGCGACCAACGGCAGCAGCGCCGCGAGGTCGGTGGACAGATCCACGTCCAGATACGCCAGCACCGGGGCACGGGAGCGCGACCAGGCGGTGTGCAGCGCCCGGCCCCGCCCCTTCTCGGCCAGCCGGATCCAGTCCGTGCCCGGCAGTTCGGCCGCCAGCCGCGCGGCGATCCGCGGCGTCCCGTCGGTGCTGGCGTTGTCGGCGATGGTGATCCGGAACGCGTAGGGGAACGTCTCACCGAGGTGCGCGTGCAGCCGCCGCACGCACGGCTCCAGGTCGTTCTCCTCGTTGTACACGGGCACGACCACGTCGAGGACGGGGTCCCGGTGGTGCGCGGACAGGGGCGCCCGGCGCGGCAACGCGGCGAGCTCTGAGGTCGGGCGGTCGATCAGGGCCAGCCGCCGTGCGGTTCTCATGGCTGCTTACCGGTCTCTTTCTGGCGCGCGGCATACGCGAGCGCCGGTTCGGGGCATGCCGAAGGCGCCCGTGTCGGTGGTGCGGTGAAGGGAATGCGGGGTGACGGCGCCCCTGGCGGGAATCGCCTCTCAGGCGGCTACTCGGAACTGACCGATGCTGAGGGCTCCTGTGTCGTCTCCAGGGCGGACGGCGGGGCCGACGTCCGGGTCGGGGGAGGGGGTGCGGAGGGGAATGTCGTGGTGGTGCTGCTCTCGGAGGGCGTGGCGGTCGGCGGAGGGCCGGCCGGGGAGCTCGTGGTCCCGGTCGGAGTACTGCTGCCGGGTGAGGTCGCCGGCACCGACGTCGCCGAACCGGTCGGAGGAGGGCTCGGATCCGGGGCGCCGGTCGTCGGCCCGTCGTCGTGCGTGGGCGTCGGGCTGGTGGCGGGCTGCGGCCGGGGATCGGCGGGCTGGGCCTTGGTGAGCATGCCGGGCAGCAGCGCGAGCCCGACGCTGAGCCCGGCCACCGCCACTGCGGAGCCGCCCGCCTTCCACAGCATCCGCGACCGGCGGCGGGCCCGGATGCCCTGGTGCAGCCGCTGCCGCTGCGCGGGCTCGTAGGGGGTGTGCTGCTGGGTGTCGCGCATCAGCCGCGACAGGTCCCGCTCGAAGTCGTCCATCGTGTCTCCCTTCACCCCACGGGCCTGACGGCGTCGGACAGGATCTGGCGGAGCCGTGCGACTCCGCGTGACGCGTGGGACCGTGCGGTGCCCACGGGACAGCCCAGCGCCTGGGCGACCTGGGCCTCGGGCAGGTCCTCGTAATAACGCAGCACCACCGCCGCCCGCTGTTTCGGCGACAGCAGCGCCAGCGCGGCCTCCAGCCGCGAGCGCTCCGCCACGGTGGAGGACACATCGCCCGGGTCGGCCCGGTCCGGCAGCTGCTCCACCGGGCGTTCGCCCCACCAGCGCCGCCGCGCCGAGCGCGCCGCCATCCGCACCAGCACCGTGCGGACATACGCCTCAGGGGCCTGGTCCGCGACCTTCGGCCAGGCGAACCACAGCTTCACCAGGGCCTCCTGCACCAGGTCCTCGGCCCGTTGCCGGTCGCCCCCCGTGAGCAGTCGCGCGACATGGAGCAGCGCCGACCAACGGGCGGCCACGAACTCGTCGAAGCCGTCCGCCCGAACCTGCTCCATCCTCACCGTCCCGCGTCTCAGTGGCCTCCTACACCTGTGAGAAGACGCTGGACCCCGCCCCACGCTGCACCCGGATCCTGTGATCCACCTCACGCCGGCCTGACCTGGGCATGGAAAAGGGCCCGTGCGCAGGCACGGGCCCTTTTCCTGCAGGCCGTGGGCGCTGGTACTCCGGGGGCGCTTGGCCGCCCGGTCGGCGATGCCGCGCGGGATCACCCGCCGCCCGGGCCTCCGCTGCCGACCGAACCGCTGCTGCCCTTGTTCCACCGGGGCCGCTCCTGCGACGCGCTCCTGCGGTCGCTCACGTTGCCGTGGGCCTTCAGCCGGTGCGGCGTCAGGCGGCCCTCGCCCCGCGGCACCTCCTCGGGCTCCCGGCGCTCACTGACCTCGCGGACCGGGCCGTCGTCGGGCAGCCGCGGCTGCTCCTCGGGGCGCGGCGTGGGCAGTTCCCTGCGCTTGATGCGAACGCCGAGGACGAAGGCCCCCAGCAGCAGGGCCACGACGACCACACCCGCCACGACCAGCCCGATGCCGAGGGCGCCACGGCCCGCGGCCATCTCCATCCATGCGGTAGTCATGGCGCGCGGGTACCCCTGGCCCTCACCACGAACCTGCCCACATCGGGCGCCTCCCTTGGGAACACCGGGTTTGACGGACCTCGACCCGGGCTACCCGCGCGGTGTGACTTCGACGACATCCCAGCAGGAGCTGTTCCGGTTCCTGGAGGACCGCTTCGCCTGCGCGCAGGCGTGCACAGAGTGCGCGCGGGCGTGCGCGCTGCGCGCGAGCCTCGTGGATCCGGACGGCACCGAGAACCAGGAGCTCGTACGACGCAAGGGCATCATGTGCGCCGAGGTCTGCGACGCGACGTGCCGTGTGCTGTCCGAGCAGAACCAGGTGGACGAGAGCACCATCCGCGCCCAGGTGGAGTGGTGCCGGACCGTGTGCCTGGAGGCCGCCCACGCCTTCGACCGGCAGCCGGGCGCGGAGGACTCGGCGTCGACATGCCGTGCGTGCGCGCGGGCGTGCACGGACTTCCTCGCCACCCTGAACTGACGCCTGTACCGACACCTGTACCGACATCGCCATTCCCTATTTCTGAAACACGTTCTACGGTGTCCGCCGACAGGACCGGCCTTGGGGAGCCTGGAGGCGCCGTGCACCTCGAATACACGCCCGAGCAGCAGCGACTGCGCATCGAACTGCGCGCCTACTTCGCCGAACTGGTCCCGGACCGCGCCTACGCCCGGCACGGCGACCCCGCCGCCCAGAAGCGGTTCTACCGCGAGACGATCCGGCGGCTCGGCACGGACGGCTGGCTCGGCGTGGGCTGGCCCGAGGAGTACGGCGGGCGTGGACTGACCGCCATGGAGCAGTTCATCTTCTTCGACGAGGCCGCCCAGGCCGGCGTCCCGCTGCCCCTGATGGCCCTGAACACCGTCGGGCCGACGATCATGCGGTACGGCACCGACGAGCAGAAGGCCTACTTCCTGCCGAAGATCCTCTCCGGCGAGATCGACTTCGCCATCGGCTACAGCGAGCCCGGCGCGGGCACCGACCTCGCGTCCCTGCGGACCCGTGCGGTGCGAGAGGATGGGGGCACCTCCCGCTCGAGCGAAGCCGAGAGTGGGGGAGAGTACATCGTCGACGGCCAGAAGATCTGGACGACCAACGGCGACACGGCCGACTGGGTGTGGCTGGCCGTGCGCACCGACCCGGACGCCCCGCCGCACAAGGGCATCACCATGCTGCTGATGCCGACCACCGACCCCGGCTACTCCTGCACCCTGATCAACACCCTCGCCTCGCACGACACCACGGCCAGCTACTACGAGAACGTCCGCGTCCCCGTCTCCCGCAGGGTCGGCGCCGAGAACCAGGGCTGGCGGCTGATCACCAACCAGCTCAACCACGAGCGCGTGACCCTGGCAGCCCACGGCACCATGGCCATCCGCGCCCTGCACGACGTGCAGCGCTGGTCGACGGAGACCAAGCTCGCCGACGGCCGCCGCGTCGCGGACCTGCCCTGGGTACGCCGCCTCCTGGCCCGCACCCACGCCCGGCTGGACGCCCTCAAGCTGCTCAACTGGCAGATGGTCAACTCCGTCCAGGAGGGCACCCTCACCCCGCAGGACGCCTCCGCCGTCAAGGTCTACGGCTCGGAGGCCCGGCGCGACGCATACGCCTGGCTCATGGAGATCGTCGCCGCCCCCGGAGCCCTGAAGGAGGGCTCGGCGGGCGCGGTCCTGCACGGCGAACTGGAACGCGGCTACCGTTCGGCGGTCATCTTCACCTTCGGCGGCGGCAACAACGAGATCCAGCGGGAGATCATCTCGTGGATCGGGCTGGGGATGCCGCGAGTGCGGCGCTGACGCCCTCGGGATCAGCGCGTCGCCTCCGCCCGGGCCACCAGGTCCAGGGCGACGTCGGTGATCATGTCCTCCTGGCCGCCGACCATGCGTCGTCGTCCTACCTCGACCAGGATGCCGCGGGTGTCCAGGCCGTGGCGGGCGGCGGCGGTCTCGGCGTGGCGCAAGAAGCTGGAGTAGACGCCCGCGTAGCCCAGGCTGAGGGTCTCGCGGTCCACCCGGACCTCACGGTCCTGCAGGGGGCGTACGAGGTCGTCGGCGGCGTCCATGAGGGGGAACAGGTCGCAGGCGTGGTCCCAGCCCATGAGGTCGGCGACCGCGATGAACGCCTCCAGCGGGCAGTTGCCCGCCCCCGCGCCCTGTCCCGCGAGTGAGGCGTCGACCCGGATCGCGCCGCTCTCCACGGCCACGACGGTGTTGGCGACGCCCAGGGCGAAGTTGTGGTGGGCGTGGATGCCGAGTTCGGTGGCCGGGTCGAGGACGTCCCGGTAGGCGCGGAAGCGGTCGCGGACCCCGTCCATCGTCAACCGGCCGCCGGAGTCGGTGACATACACGCAGTGGGCGCCGTAGGACTCCATCAGCTTGGCCTGGCGGGCGAGTTCAGCCGGCTCGGCCATGTGGGACATCATCAGGAACCCGGCGACGTCCATGCCCAGGTCCCGTGCGGCGGCGATGTGCTGGGCGGAGATGTCGGCCTCGGTGCAGTGCGTCGCGACGCGGACGCTGCGGATGCCCAGGGCGTGCGCCTGCCTGAGGTCGTGCAGGGTGCCGATGCCGGGCAGCAGCAGCGTCGTGGGCACGGCGTGTTGCGTGACCTCGGTGACGGCCTCGATCCACTCCCAGTCGGTGTGGGCGCCGACACCGTAGTTGATGCTGGAGCCGGCCAGGCCGTCGCCGTGGGCGATCTCGATGGCCGCCACACCGGCGGCGTCCAAGGTGGCGGCGATGGCGCGGGCTTGGTCGACGGAGTAGCGGTGCCGGACGGCGTGCATGCCGTCCCGCAAGGTCACGTCCTGGACGTAGAGACGGGTCATCGGGCTGCCACCTCCGTGGTCTGGTGGGCGGCCATGCGTTCCGCGGTGCGCAGCGCGGCCGAGGTCATGATGTCGAGGTTCCCGGCGTAGGCCGGGAGGTAGTGCGCGGCGCCCTCGACCTCGAGGAAGACGGACACCTTGAGGGCTTCGCCCGCGCCGGGGGCGAGGGTGCGCAGCGGGTCGTCGGCGCGCACGCGCTCGAACTGCACCCTCTGCTTGAGCCGGTAGCCGGGAACGTAGGCCTGCACACGGCCGACCATGTCCTCGACCGACGCCGTGACGGCCTCGGTGGCGCAGTCGGAGACCAGGCAGTGCACCGTGTCCCGCATGATCAGCGGCGGCTCGGCCGGGTTGAGGACGATGATCGCCTTGCCCTTCCGGGCCCCGCCCACCTGCTCGACGGCGGAGGAGGTGGTCTCGGTGAACTCGTCGATGTTCGCCCGGGTGCCGGGACCGGCGGAGCGGGAGGCGATGGAGGCGACGATCTCGCCGTAGTGGACCGGCGTGACCGCGTTCACCGCGGCGACGACCGGGATCGTGGCCTGGCCACCGCAGGTGACCATGTTGACGTTCGGCGCGTCCAGGTGCGCGTCGCCGTTCACCGGCGGTACGACGTACGGGCCGAGCGCGGCGGGGGTGAGGTCGACGAGGGTCCGGCCCAGCGGGCGCAGGATCTCCTCGTGGTGACGGTGGGCGCCGGCCGAGGTGGCGTCGAAGACGATCTCGACATCGGCGAACTCGTCCAGTGCGACGAGGCCCTCGACGCCCTCGTGGGTGGTGGCCACCTTGAGACGGCGGGCCCGGGCCAGGCCGTCGGAGGCCGGGTCGATGCCTGCCATGGCGGCGATCTCGAGGCTCTCCGACAGGCGAAGGATCTTGATCATCAGGTCCGTGCCGATGTTGCCCGAGCCGATGACAGCGACCTTGGTGCTCACCGCTGGTCTCCTTCCGAGGCGAAGCCGACCCGCACGGAGCCGAGGCCCGATACGCGGGCCTCGAAGACGTCGCCGGGGGAGGCGGGCGTCATCGGGCCCAGGGCGCCGGTCAGTACGAGGTCACCCGCCCGGAGCGGATCGCCCCGTTCGGCGAGCGCGGACGCCAGCCAGACCGCCGCGTTGAGGGGGCTGCCGAGACAGTCGGCGCCGGTGCCCTCGGAGACGGTCCCGCCGTCACGGGTCATGGTCATCGTCACCGCGCGCAGGTCCACCGCGGTGAGCGGCACGGGAGTGGCGCCCAGGACGTACAGCCCGCACGAGGCGTTGTCCGCGACGGTGTCGACCAGGGAGATGTCCCACCCCCGCACCCGGCTGTCGACGATCTCCAGCGCGGGCAGTGCGAAGTCGACCGCGCGCAGCAGGTCGACGACGGTGCACTCGCGGTGGGGAAGGTCCCGCCCGAGCACCAGCGCGACCTCGGCCTCCACCTTCGGCTGGAGCAGCCGCCCGGCCGGCACCTCGCCGCCGTCCGGTACGGCCATGTCGGCGAACAGCGCACCGAAATCGGGACGGTCCACGCCGAGTTGGCGCTGAACGGCCACGGAGGTCAGACCGATCTTGCGGCCGACGATCCGCCGGCCGGCGTCCAGGCCGCGCCGCACGTTCAGCTGCTGCACGGCGTACGCGGTCTCCAGATCGCCGCCGTCGGCGAACAGTTCACGCACCGGCGGGCAGGCGGCACCGGTGCGGGCGGCCTCCGTCAGCAGGTCGGCGGCCTTGACCACGGCCGGGGGTGGGGCGGCGTTCGGACAGACGCCGTGGGGCACGGTCGACACGGGGATACCTCCAAGAGGCGGGAGAAGCGGCGGATAGGAGATCGATCGGGTAGGACATCGATATAGACATCGCCCCCGGGGAGGGCACAAACTTTGTTCCGTGACACGGAACAGCGCGGGCGCCAGCATGTTGGAGAAGGCCGCTACCATCCTCGATGCCTTCACTCCGAGTGGCGGACCGTACCGTCTGTCGGAACTTTCGGAGCGCACGGGCCTGCCCAAGCCCACGGTGCACCGGCTGGCGGCGGACCTCGTGCGGCTGGGCTGGCTGGAACGCTCCGGTGCCCAGTACCGGCTCGGCGGCAAGCTGTTCGAGCTCGGTTCGCTCGTCCCGCACCGGCTCGATCTGCGGGAGACGGCCCTGCCCTTCCTCCAGGACCTGTTCGAGGCAACCCGCGAGACGGTCCACCTCGGTGTACGGGAGGGCCTGGAGGTGGTCTACCTCGAGCGCATCCACGGCCACGCGGCCCTGCAATTGCCGTCCCGTATCGGCGGCAGCCTGCCGCTGACCTGTACCGGCGTAGGCAAGGCCCTGCTCGCCTTCTCGGGCGCCGAGCTGACCGAGGAGGTGTTGTCCCGGCCGCTGCCGAGCCTCACACCCCACTCGATCACCGACCAGGACCGTCTGCGGATGGCCCTGGAGAAGATCCGGGTCTCGGGTCTCGCCTACGAGGAGCAGGAGGCCGCCCTGGGCGTGAGCTGCATCGCGGCCCCCGTCTTCGCCGGCGGCACCACGGTCGCGGCCCTCTCGGTGGCCGTACCCCGCGCCCGCTTCAGCCCCGCCCAACTCGCCCCCGCCGTGCGCACAGCGGCTCTGGGGCTGTCCCGTGTGCTGCGTGGGGGTGGTTGAGGGGAGGGTCGCTCTCAGTTGGTTCCCGGCTGGATGAGCTTGTAGAAGAGGCGGGCGCCGGCCCGCTGGGCGGATTGACGCAGCCGCACCGGGAGCGGACGGGCCGGAGCCTGCGCGGGCGCCCGCGCGGCCAGGCGGGGGAAGAGGGCTTCGGCGTTGGTGCGGTTGACGGCCGTGAGGATGTGAGGGTCCACCCAGTTGTCGAGGCCGCTTGCGAAGTACTGGCCGGCTGGGGCGGGTGCGAAGGGCCAGTCGCTGCCGAACAGAACGTGCCCGGGGCGGGCGAAGGCGAGCAGGGTGGGCAGGGCGGCGGGGCTGGAGGAGAGGGCGGTGTCGTAGTAGAAGCCGCGGAGATCGTCCAGGGTGTCCAGGGGGCTGCGCCCGGTGTCAGCGGCGATGGCGACGGCCATGCGATGGGAGGCGTAGGGGACGAAGCCGCCCGCGTGGCTGAGGACGAACCGGATGTTCGGGTAACGGCGCGGGACGCCGTTGCGGACGAGCAGGTACGCGGCGCGGGTGGTGTCCAGGAGGAAGTCGGCGGCGAACGGCGGGATGCCGTCGACAGCGGGTGCCGGGAGGTCGGCGGGGTGGACGAACACGACGGCACCGCGCGCGTCCAGGACCCGCCACAGCGCGTCCTGCCCCTCGCCGCCGAGGTAGGTGCCCTGCGTGTTGGAGAGCAGGGTGACCCCGTCGGCACCCAGTTCCGCCAAGGCCCGCTCGGCCTCCTTGGCCGACGCGCCGAGATCGGGCATGGGCAGCGTGGCGAACCACCCGAAGCGGTCGGGGTGTTCGGCGGTGACGGCGGCGGAGTGGTCGTTGAGACGCCGTGCCAGGCCGGCGGCCTCGCCGGGGTCGGTGAGGAAGCCCGTGCCGGGGGTGGAGACGGAGAGGATCGCCGTCTCGGTCCGCAGCAGGTCCATCAGGTCCAGGGCGGCCTCGGGACTCCAGTCGGGCAGGGCGCGCCCGCCTGCCTCGGCGATGCCGGCCCGGGTGAGCGCGTCACGGTAGAAGGGCGGGACGACGTGCTGGTGGACGTCGATCCGGCGGGGTGCGGTGGTCATGGTGAGGCCTCTCGGCTTTCTGGCGTACGCGGGTCGAGGCGACGCCGGTCACAGTCTTTCCGGGCGTAGGACGCCCCGCGCGCCGACGGGCTCGACGAGCGGTGGCGGGAGGGTCCAGGGAGGGCAGAGGGGTGTCGGTGAGCCCGCCCACTGAGGTCGGTGGCGGGTGGGACTGGAGTCGCTGCCGATGCCCGGTAGCGATCGGAGGACAGGACAGACCGGGGTGTCGACCAGGGACTCCGCCACGCGCATCGCCATCACCGCCATGCGCTCCGCCGGCGTTCCGGTCTCCTCCCCGGGAAGTTCGACGGCCGCCGGCCAGGTCTCGAAGCTGCGCCCGATGACCGCGGCGATCGACGTGCCCTGGTACCCGCAGGTCATGTGACGTGCCCTTCCTGTCGCACCGGCTCTTGACCGCCTCCGGCACCCGGATTAGCGTAGCGACCGTTCCAATTGGAGTAAACGCTACAGCAAAGCCGCTGCAACGAAGAGCCGACGCAGGACAGTGAGGTGACCTGGTGAGCGATGCCAGTGCCGAGGTCAGAGCCGGGGAGAGCCCCGCGGACGGAGCCGATCCCGGCGTGTACGACGTGGCGGTGATCGGCTACGGGCCCACGGGAGTGACCGCCGCGAATCTGCTGGGCGCGCTGGGCCTGCGGGTGGTCGTGCTGGAGCGCGACGCCGAGATCTACTCCCGGGCACGGGCGATCTCCACGGACGAGGAGGTCATCCGGATCTGGCAGCGGATCGGGCTGGCGGACCGGCTGAAGGAGGACATGCTGGCCGAGCGGCCGCTCGACTTCGTCGACGCACGCGGCCGCACCTTCCTCAGCGCCTGCCCCGCGCCGCGCGGGCACGGTCATCCGCCGCAGATGTTCCTCTACCAGCCGGCGCTGGAGCAGGTCCTGCGCGACGGCGTCGATCGCTATCCCCGCGTGGAGATCCTGCTGCGCCACGAGTGCCTGCGGCTGCGCCAGGACGCCGACGGGGTGGAGTTGACGGTGGTCGGCACCGCCGACGACTCCGTACGACGGATCCGCGCGAGGTACGTGATCGCGGCCGACGGCGGCTCCAGCCTGACCCGCGCCCAGCTCAACATCGGCTACGAGGGCAAGACGTACGAGGACCGCTGGGTGGTCATCGACACCGAGATGCTCAAGCCCTGGCCCGACCATGACCGGCTGCGCTTCCGCTGCGACCCGGCGCGCCCCGCGGTGGACTGTCCGACTCCGCTCGGGCATCACCGCTGGGAGTTCCCGATCCTGCCGGGGGACGACGAGGCGTATCTGACCACCGACGACGCGATCTACTCGATGGTGGCCAAGTACGGGATCGACCGGGACCAGATCAGGATCCTGCGGGCCACCGTCTACAGTCACCACGTCCGCTTCGCCGCCCGTTTCCGGGCCGGCCGCGTCTTCCTCGCGGGCGACGCGGCGCACGCCATGCCGCCGTGGATCGGCCAGGGCATGGCAGCGGGCGTACGGGACGCGGCCAACCTCTGCTGGAAGCTCGCCGCCGTCCTGCGCGGCGAACTGCCCGAGACCGTCCTCGACTCCTACGAGACCGAACGCAAGCCGCACGTCAAGGAGATCACGCGGCGGGCCGTCTTCACCGGGAAGCTCATCACCGAACGACGGCTGACCGTCGCCAGGATCCGGGACACGACGCTGCACGCCCTCCGCCGGGCGTCCGCCCTCAGCGGCCGGCTGGTCGACGCGCACTGGATTCCCGTCGCCCGCTACGCCAAGGGGTTCCTGGCCCGTCCGCGCACGAAAGCCTCCGGGCGCCAGATCCCCCAGCCCTGGGTGACCGGCCCCGACGGGGCCCGGGTCCGCCTCGACGACGTGCTCGGCGGACGCTGGCTGCTTCTGCACGGTGGACGGTCCGCCCCGCAGCCCGCGTGGGACCGCCCCGGCGTCCCCTCGCTGACCGTCCTGCCGGCGGGCTCACGCCCGGCCGAGGGCGCGGTCGTCGACAGCGACGGTGTGCTGCTCGCCTGGATGGCCGCACACCGTGCGGCCACGCTCGCCCTGCGCCCGGACGCCTATGTGTACGCCGCCGCCGGCCGGGGCGTTCCCCTCCCGCCGCCCCCGGCCGGTTTCGCGCCGGCCCCGCATGCGACCGCCTCGACCTCCAGCTGAAGGAGCGCCATGCCCACGCACACCGCACTGCCGACGATGCGGGAGTCCCTGCTCGACATCGACAGCAAGAAGATCTTCGTCGCCGAGACCGGCGACGGCCCGCCCACGCTGCTGCTGCACGGCGGCGGCCCTGGCGCCTCCGGCGTCTCCAACTACTCCCGCAACATCGCCGCGTTGGCCGAGGAGTACCGGGTCATCGTCCCCGACCTGCCCGGCTACGGCCGCAGCACCAAGGGCATGGACGGCGCCGATCCCTTCGGCTACCTCGCCGGGGGAATCCGCGGGCTGATGGACGAACTCGATCTGGAAAAGGCCCACTTGGTCGGAAACTCCTACGGCGGCGCCTGCGCCCTGCGCCTCGCCCTGGACACACCGGACCGGGTAGACCGCATGGTGCTGATGGGCCCCGGCGGCATCGGCACCACCCGCGCCCTGCCCACCCCGGGGCTCAACAGCCTGCTCGACTACTACTCCGGCGACGGGCCTTCGCGGCTGAAGCTGGAGAAGTTCATCCGCAACCACCTGGTCTTCAACGCAGCCGACGTGCCGGACTCTGTGATCGACGCGCGTTACGAGGCGAGCATCGACCCCGAGGTGGTCGCGGCCCCACCGCTGCGCCGCCCGTCCGGCCCGAACGCTCTGCGCACGCTGTGGAAGATGGACTTCACGCGCGACCGGCGCGTGTCGAGGCTGCCGGTGCCCACCTTGGTGCTGTGGGGCGCGGCGGACAAGGTCAACCGGCCGTCCGGCGGCCGGATGCTGGCCGAGCGCATGCCCAACTGCGATCTCTACGAGGTCGCCAACACCGGGCACTGGGTGCAGTTCGAACGCGCCGAGCTGTTCAACCGGCTGTGCGCCGACTTCCTGGCAGGCAGGCGATGACCATCACTCCGGGCGCATCCGTCTTCGGCGCCGTCCACCTCGGCTACATCGTCATCGAGACCGACCGCTTCACCGACTGGCGGCGCTTCGGCACCGACGCCATCGGCATGCACCACGACGACCTCGAGACGGACGTGATGCGCTTCCGCCTCGACGACCAGGAATGCCGTTTCCTGCTGCGCCGCGGCCCGGCCGAGGACGTCGTCGCCACCGGCTGGCACATCGACGACCACACGACCTTCGAACGCATCGAGCACCGCGTACGCGCCCACGGCGTACCCGTCGTCCAAGGCACCGAGGAAGAGGCGGAGCTGCGCGGCGTCGAACGCCTGCTGCGCTTCCCCGGACCCAAGGGCATCACCCAGGAGATCTACACCACGCCCGTCACCTCACCCGAACCCCTGCGCATGCTCGCCTCCGGATGGGTCACCGGCGAGGCCGGCATGGGGCACGTCGCGATCACCTCCGCCAAGCCCGCCTTGATGCGCGGCTACTTCACCACGGTCTTCGACGCCCGCCTGACCGACTACATCGACGAGACGATCAGCGGCGTCAAGCTCAAGATCCGTTTTCTGCGCGTGAACGAGCGCCACCACTCCCTCGCGATCGCCGCCGTCCGCGGTCTGCCGATCGACCCGATCCGCACCCGGGTCCAGCACCTCAACATCCAGGCCGCCAGTCTCGACGACCTCGCCCGCAGCTACGAGCGCGTGCACGAACTCGGCTTCGACATGGCCCTGTCCGTGGGCCAGCACACCAACGACAAGGAACTGTCCTACTACGCCCGCACCCCCTCGGGCTTCGAGTGGGAGGTGGGCTGGAACCCGATCGTCATCGACGAGAGCACCTGGGAGCCCGGCACCCACCAGGGCATCAGCGTCTGGGGCCACCTACCGGTCGGCCAGACCATCGTCGACAAGCTCGACCAGTTCCGCCTCGGCGCACGCTCCCTCGCCCACCCGGAGAAGACCGTCCGGGCCCTCAGCGGTGCCGGTGTCCCCGACGACTGAGGCACCCCGGCCCGGACCGGCCCTCCTCACCGCCACATCTGCCCGCTGGGCCGGCTGACGCGCGCTACGCTGTATACAGCTTGATGTGTGGCGGAGCGACGAGGAGTTCCATGGCGCGGGCAACCGGTAAGAGCGAAGCGGTCTACGAGCGGCTGAAGAGCGACATCGAGTCGCTGCGGCTGCGCCCGGGCGCCAAGCTCAGCGAGGTCCAGCTGAGCGAGGAGCTCGGCGCTTCGCGGACGCCCGTACGGGAGGCGATCAGGCGGCTGGCCAGGGACGGCCTGGTCGACTTCGTACCGGGTGAGGTGGCCAGGGTGGCCGCGATCTCGCTGGGCGGGGTGCGGGCCCTGTTCGAGTTCCGCATGCTGCTGGAGCCCCGCGCGGCCGCATCGGTCGCGACGGCGGGTACGGGTGACGAGCGGGTGCTGGTGCCGTTTCGCGGACTGCTGGAGCGGCTGGAGGAGTTCGACGCGTCCTTCCGCGCGCTCGACGCCGCTGAACAGGTCCGCTCCTACCAGGAGTTCTACGAGGTCACGGAGGGGTTCGACCAGGCGGTCATTGCCGCCTGCCGCAATCCGTACCTCGCCCGTACGATCCGGGACCTGCGCGGCCAGACCGTGCGGCTGCGGCACCTCTCGCACAGCGGGCCGCGCCGCATGCTGACGTCGCTGGAGGAGCATCGCGCGATGCTGAAGGCCATCACACAGGGGGACGCCCAGGCGGCGGAGGCGGCCTGCCGACACCACCTCGCGCAGACCCTGCAAGCCCTCATCGACAGTCTGACCAGCCACGACCTGGCCCTCGGGGTCGGTGTCCAGGTGGACATCGCGGGCTGATTCGCCGCTCGAAGCCCTGGCGGGGAAGGCGGTTTCCACGCGCTCGCCCTGCTGTGGTTTTCTTGGATCCACTGCTGTATACAGTAATGGATACATCGTTCTGGAGTGAGGGGCCGTCTCATGCCGTACACCGTCGGCGCCGCCGAGCTGCTGGAGTTCGCCGCGGCCGCCAGCGAAGCCCACGGCGTCCCGCCCGCGGACGCAGCGCTGCTCGCCGACACGCTGGTGACCGCGGAGCTGTGGGGGCACCCGTCGCACGGGATGCTGCGCCTGCCGTGGTACCTCAGCCGGATCGAAAGCGGCGCCACCGCCGCGGTCGCCACCCCCGAGGTCGTGAGCGACAACGGCGCCGTCCTCGTCGTGGACGGTCGCGACGGTCTCGGCCAGGTCCTCACCGACCGCGCGGTCACCTGGGGCGTGGAGCGAGCCCGTCGCCATGGGATCAGCGCGGTCGCGGTGCGCGACTCCGGGCACTTCGGAACGGCTGCCTACTTCACGCGCAGGGCCGCGGCGGAGGGCTGTGTGGCGCTGCTGGCCACCAACGCCAGCCCGGCGATGGCGCCGTGGGGTGGGAAGGAGAAGCGGGTCGGTACCAACCCGTGGTCGATCGCCGCGCCCGGCGGCCGCTACGGCACGGTCGTGATGGACATCGCCAACACCGCGGTCGCGCGCGGCAAGATCTACCACGCGGGGGAGCGCGGCGAGCCGATCCCCGAGGGCTGGGCGGCTGACGCGGACGGCGTGCCGACCACCGACCCGCGCCGCGCCATCGAGGGCCTGATCCTGCCGATGGCGGGCCACAAGGGCTACGCCATCTCCTTCATGTTCGACGTGCTCGCGGGCGTGCTGACCGGCAGCGCCTTCGGCTCCTCCGTGGTCGGTCCCTACCGGCCCACCGGCCGCAGCGGCGTCGGTCACCTGCTGATCTGCGTCGACATCCGGTCGATGGCGGACCCGGCCGACTTCGAGCGCCGGATGGAGGCCCTGATCGAGGAGACCAAGTCCACCCCCACCGCCCCGGGCACAGCCGAGATCTTCGTCCCGGGCGAGCCGGAGATCCGCACCGCCGAGCGCCTGCGCACCGAAGGCATCACCGTCGTCGACGACACCTGGACCTCCCTCGCGCGCATCGCCGAGGCCACCGCCGTACCCCTGCCCGCCGCCTCCGAGGAGCTTCCCGCATGATCGCGCTGACCGTATCCCTCCAGGTCGTCCCGGGCCGCCGTGACGACTTCCTCAAAGCCATCGAGGAGAACGCCGAGCGCTCCTTCACCGACGAGGCGGGCTGCCGTTACTTCGACGTCGTCTGCGACCTGGCGGACGACCACCACTTCGTCTTCCACGAGATCTACGACGACGAGACCGCCGTCGAGGCCCATCGCGCCGCTCCCCACTTCAAGGTCTGGCGCGAGGCGGCGGAGCAGTACGTCGTCCCCGGCAGCCAGGTCAACACCCTCTCCCGCCGCCTGTTCCACCACTCCTGACGGACCGATCGGAGCCCGCAGCCCATGTGCACCCAGCCCGCCCAGCCGAATCTGCTGATCCGCCCCGACGAGGTCGAACGCTTCGACCGCGGCGGCGGCGTCGCCACCGTCCCCTACGTCGGCAAGTGGAACTCCGAGAAGGCGGTCATCACCACCGGGCAGACCGTCTTCCAGCCCGGCACCGGTCTGCCCCTGCACAGCCACAACGTCGAGGAGTCGGTCCTGATCCTCGAAGGCGAGGCGACCGCCGAGATCGACGGCGAGTTCTTCGACCTGGAGGTCGGCCAGGCGACCTGGGTCCCGGCCGGCATCCCGCACCGGTTCTTCAACCGCGGCGAGGGCGTCATGCGGATCTACTGGGTCTACGGCGGCCGGGACGTCACCCGCACCATCACCGCCACCGGCGAGACCTTCGAGCACCTCTCCGCGAGCGACAAGGGAGGGGCCCCCACCTCATGAGCGCCACCATCCGGATCATCAACCCCGCCACCGGCGAGCAGACAGCCACCTACGAAGGCTGGGACGCGGGCCGCATCGAGGCCGCCGTGGCGCGGGCGCACGCCGCGAGCCGCGCCTGGGCGCTGGTCCCGGTGACCGAGCGGGCCGCGCGCGCCGCCCGTCTCGCCCGCACTCTGCGCGAACACCAGGACCACCTCGCCTCCCTGGCCGTCACCGAGATGGGCAAACCGGTGGCGGAGGCCGAGGGCGAGGTGGAGAAGTCGGCGGTCACCGCCGAGTACTACGCCCTGCAGGGACCCGGCATCCTCGCCGACGAGCAGGTCGAGGTCGACGGAGCGCGAGCATGGGTGGCGTACGAGCCCGCCGGCCTAGTCCTGGCCGTCATGCCGTGGAACTTCCCCGTCTGGCAGGTCATGCGCTTCGCCGTCCCCTCCCTGGTAGCGGGCAACGGTGTCCTGCTCAAGCACGCTTCCAACGTCACCGGCAGCGCCCTGGCGTTGCAGGACCTCTTTGTCGAGGCGGGCTTCCCCGAGCACCTGGTGACCACCCTCGTCATCGCGGATACGGACGTACCCGAGGTGACAGCGCGGCTCATCGAGGACGACCGCGTCGCCGCCGTCACCCTCACCGGAAGTAACCGGGCGGGCGCGGCCGTCGGATCGGCGGCCGGACGTGCGGCGAAGAAGTCCGTCCTGGAACTGGGCGGTTCGGACGCCTTCGTGGTCCTCGACGACGCCGACATCGACGCAGCCGCCGCGGCGGCGGTGAGGGCTCGCTTCACCAACTCGGGCCAGAGCTGCGTCTGCGCCAAGCGGTTCATCGTCAGCGCCACCGTGGCGGACGCCTTCACCACCGCCTTCGTGGCCGGCGTCGAAGCGCTGCGCGTCGGCGATCCGCGCGACCGTCGGACCCAGATCGGCCCGCTCGCCCGCGATGACCTGCGAGCGGCGATCCAACGGCAGGTCGAGGACTCCGTCGCCGCCGGGGCCCGGCTCCTCACCGGAGGCAAACCCCTGCCCGGCGACGGGTACTTCTACCGGCCGACCGTCCTGGCGGACACCGGCCCCGGCATGCCCGCCTTCGACGAGGAGACCTTCGGACCGCTCGCCGCCCTCACCGTCGCCCGGGACGACGAGGACGCCGTACGGCTCGCGAACGCCACCGCGTTCGGACTCGGGGTGAGCGTCTGGACGGCCGACCCGGGCCGGGGCGTCGCCCTGGCCCGCCGTGTCACCAGCGGAGCGGCCTTCGTCAACGCGATCGTCGCGTCCGACCCGCGCCTGCCCTTCGGCGGCACCAAGCGCAGCGGCCACGGCCGCGAACTGGCCGCCGCCGGCATCCGCGAGTTCACCAACACCCGCACGTACTGGGTCACCGCCTGACGGCTCGGGCCGGGCTCAGTCGAGGCAGAACTCGTTGCCCTCGATGTCCTGCATCGTGATGCACGACTCTTCTTGCCCATCGGCAAGCTGCGTGTACAGGTGGACCGCGCCGAGCGAGACCAGCCGTGCGCACTCGGCCTCCAGCGTGGCGAGACGCTCTTCCCCGACGAGCCCGATGCCGGCCCGGACGTCCAGGTGCACCCGGTTCTTGACGACCTTCCCCTCGGGTACGCGCTGGAAGAGCAGGCGCGGGCCCGTACCCGAGGGGTCACTGCACGCGAAATAGGTCACCTGGTCCTCGGGCGGCAGCGAGCGGTGGTAGTCCTCCCACGTGGCGAACCCCTCCGGGACCGGCGGTAGGACGTATCCCAGCACCTCGCACCAGAAGGCAGCGAGGCGCGCGGGCTCCGCGCAGTCGAAGGTGATCTGGATCTGCTTGATCGATGACATCAGCGCACCATAGCGCTCCCAGTGACCGGACCGTACTGCTGGTGCCCAGGGGTGTCGACCTGTTGTTCGAGCTGTGTCATCGTGGGCGCCGTGCGGAGGTGAGTCCATGACCGGCGCGGACCCCGGGCTGTTCACCCCTGATTCGGTGACCTGGCAGGTGCACGGCGACCCCATGATGTGGATCGCCGGTATCCGGGCGCTCTACCTCCAGGCCCTGCATCCGCGCGCCGTACGCGGCGTCATGCAGAACTCCGACTTCCGGCAGGACGCCTGGGGCCGGCTGATGCGCACCGCGAACTTCGTCGGCACCACGACATACGGCACCACGGAAGCCGCCGAACGGGCGGGCGCCCGCGTGAGGAAGATCCACCGCATGCTGACGGCGACCGACCCGGACACCGGCGAGCGCTACGGCGTCGACGAACCCAGTCTGCTCCTGTGGGTGCACTGCGCCGAGATCGACTCCTACCTGCACGTGCTGCGCGAATCCGGGTTCCGGCTCACCGACGCCGAGGCCGACCGCTACATCGCCGAACACCGGCAGAGCGCACGCCTGGTGGGGCTCGACCCGGGCACCGTACCGGCCGACCGGGCCGAGCTGGCCGCCTACTTCGAGAAGGTGCGCCCGGAGCTGGCCGCCGGACCCGAGGCACGCGAAGTGGACGACTTCCTCCTCCACCCGCCGACGCACCCGCTCCTCGTACCGGTGCGCGAGGTGCTGTGGCGGCGCGTGGCACAACTGGCGTACGCCTCTCTGCCGCCGTACGCCCACGAGTTGTACGGCAGACCGGCCCCCGCACCCGCCACCGCCGCCCGGCAACTGCGCCTCACCGGTCTCCTGTTGCGCCGGATTCCCGCACGTCTGCGCTGGCAACTCCCGCCCAAACACATCCTGCGTGCCATGGCGAGGCTCGGCCCGGACACGCGCCCGGCACCGTACAAACTCGGACGATAGGCCGCCATACTGAGTGGGCCAGTGGGAGGAGCGGGCGAACAGCTACCGGGGGGAGCGTCGCGCGACATGGGGGAGAGCAGGCTCATCCACGGCCGATACCGGCTGCTCGATCTGATCGGGCGCGGCGGCATGGGCGAGGTGTGGCGGGCACGGGACGAGTCCCTCGGCCGGCACGTCGCCGTCAAATGCCTCAAACCGCTGGGCCCCAACCACGACCACGCCTTCACGCGCGTACTGCGCGAGCGGTTCCGGCGTGAGGCCCGGGTGGCCGCAGCGCTCCAGCACCGGGGCATCACCGTCGTACACGACTTCGGCGAGTCCGAGGGCGTCCTCTACCTCGTCATGGAGCTGCTGGACGGCCGCAATCTCAGTCAGCTCCTGGAGGACAACAAGCAGCACCCGCTGCCGGTCGCCGACGTGGTGGAGATCGCCGAGCAGGTCGCCGCCGCGCTGGCGTACTGCCACGAGCAGAACATCGTCCACCGCGATCTGAAACCGGCCAACATCGTGCGGCTCGGCGACGGCACCGTGAAGATCTGCGACTTCGGCATAGCCCGCCTCGGCCACGACATCGGCTTCACCTCCCGGCTGACCGGCACCGGCATCGCCATGGGCACCCCGCACTACATGTCCCCGGAGCAGATCAGCGGCACCGAGGTCGACCAGCGCAGCGACCTGTACTCCTTCGGGTGCGTGCTCTACGAGATCGCCACCGGCGTGCCGCCGTTCGACCTCGACGACCCCTGGGCGATCCTCGTCGGCCACCGCGACACCCCGCCCCGGCCGCTGCGCGAACATCGCCGCGAACTGCCCGAGTACCTGGAGCGCGTCGTCCTGGACCTGCTGGCCAAGGAACCCGGGCACAGACCCGACGACGCCCGCGAGCTGGCCCGTCGGATCAGCATGCACCGGGCCGCGCCGCAGTATGTGCCGAGCGTGCTGGCGGCCCGTGCCGCGCCCGGCGCGCTTGCGGGAGCGGGACGGCTGCCGTCCTGGACCCACGGCATGACCACCGGCCACAAGGCCGCCGGTGCCGGGCTGCGCACCGCACCGGCGGACCCGGCGGCCGGACTCTCCGGCGAATGGATCGCCCGGCCCGCCGCGGGCCCCGTCGAGGATCCCGTCCCCGAGGAACGGCCCACCCCGCCCCCGGACGCCCTGACCGCCTTGGCCGGCCGGCACAACGCGGGCCTGAGCCTCGGCCGGCTCGGCCGCTGGGCGGAAGCGGGGGAGGTGCACCGGGCGGTCGCCGCCGAACGCGAACACCTCCTCGGCCCCGACCACCCCGACACCCTCGCCAGCCGCTACGAGGTCGCCTTCACGCTCAGCCGCACCGGCCGCGCCGCGGACGCTCTGCGCGAGTACAAGCACGTCACCGAGGCCAGGATCCGCAGCCACGGCGCCGACCATCCCGACACGCTCGCCGCGCGCCAGGAGATGGCCTACGTGCTCGGTCAGTTGGGCCGTCCCTTCGACGCCCACCGGGTGTACACCTCGGTGCTCACCGCCCGGGAGCGCACGATGGGGACCGACCACCCCGACACCCTGCGTTGCCGGCACAACCTCGCCTTCAACCTCAGCCGCCTCGGCCGACTGGAGGACTCCTACCGCATGGCCCGCGAGGTGGCCGCCGCCCGCGCCCGGGTGCTCGGCCCGGACCACCCCGACACCCTCGTCACCCGCTACGAAGTCGCCTACGCCCTCGGCCAATTGGGCCGCTGGGCCGAAGCCCTGGAGACCTACCGTGAGGTCGCCGCGGCCCGTGCCAGGGCCCTCGGCGCCGACCACCCCGACACGCTCGCCGCCCGGCACGAGATCGGCATCAGCCTGGGCCGCCTCGGCCGCAGCGCGGAGGCCCTGGACCTCTATCGCGACCTGGCCGAGGACCGCACCCGCGTCCAGGGCCCCACCCACCCCGAGACCCTGCGCGCCCGCCACGGCCGGTGCGTCAACCTGGGTCGGCTGGGCCGCTGGGAGGAGGCCCTCGCCGAGTCCCGGGACGTCGGCGCCCTCCGCGAGCGGATCCTCGGACCCGAGCATCCGGACACCCTGGTCAGCCTCCGCGAGGTCGCCGTCGGCCTGGGCTGGCTGGCCCGCTGGGCCGACGCGCTCACCGAATACCGGCGCGTCGCCGCCGCCCGCGAACGCGTCCTCGGCACGGACCACCCCGACACCCTCGCCAGCCGCAACGACGAGGCACACTGCCTCCAACAACTCGGCCGCGCCGCCGAAGCCGTGGCGCTCTACCGCCAGGTGGCGGCCCTGCGCGAGCAACGGGCGTCGGCCGGGCGGTGACCCGGGCGGAACCGGGTCGGCAGCGCGAGAAGTCGGTCGGCCGGAGGCCGGGGTCGCCCTGAACACCCAGGTGACCGCACACTGCTGAAGGCCGTGCCTGGACACCGACTGCCGCCGGGCGGCCCGACCGCCTGTCTCGACGCCTGCACCGCGGAGCCCGTCGTCCGGGCGGATGCCCACGCCGATGAGCCTGCCGCCCGGGACCGTCGCCGACGGCCGAAGGGCCCGTCCGCCCACCTCGACGCCTCCGCCCAAGGGCCCGTTCGCCGCCCGTCTGGCCGACCTGGATCACCCCGTGTTACGAAGAACCATGACCGCACCCGAGGGACCCCGCGCACACCGGACGTACGACGCCGTCATCGTCGGCGGTGGACACAACGGCCTGGTCGCCGCCGCCTACCTGGCCCGGGCCGGCCGTTCCGTGCTGGTTCTGGAGCAGTTGGACCACACCGGGGGAGCGGCGGTGTCCACCCGGCCGTTCGCCGGGGTCGACGCGCGGCTGTCCCGGTACTCGTATCTGGTCAGCCTGCTGCCCAAGAAGATCGTCCGGGACCTCGGCCTGGACTTCCGCGTCCGCACCCGCACCGTCTCCTCCTACACACCCGCAGAGCGCGACGGCCGGCCCACCGGGCTCCTCGTCGGCGGCGGCGAGCGGCGGACCCAGGAAGCCTTCGAACGGCTCACCGGCTCGGACCGCGAGTACCAGGCCTGGCAGGAGTTCTACGGCATGACCGGCCGCGTCGCCCAGCGGGTCTTCCCGACCCTCACCGAGCCGCTGCCCACCCGGGAGGAACTCCGCGACCGGCTCGACGACGAGCAGGCCTGGCGGACGCTGTTCGAGGAGCCGATCGGGGTCGCCGTCGAGGAACGGTTCGCGGACGACCTGGTGCGCGGCGTGGTCCTCACCGACGCGCTGATCGGCACGTTCGCCGACGCCCACGACCCCTCACTGAAGCAGAACCGCTGCTTCCTCTACCACGTGATCGGCGGCGGCACCGGCGACTGGGACGTCCCCGTCGGCGGCATGGGCGCCCTCACCGACGCACTCGCCGACGCGGCACGCGCCGCCGGCGCGGTCATCGCCACCGGCCACGAGGCGCTGCGCATCGCCACGGACGGCCGAACCGCCGAGGTCACCTACCGCACGGCCGACAGCGAAGGCACCGTCGCCGCCCGGCACGTCCTGGTCAACGCCTCCCCGCATGCCCTGGCGCAACTGACCGGCGACACACCCCCGGCCCTCGCCGAGGGCGCCCAGCTGAAGGTGAACATGCTGCTCAAGCGGCTGCCGACGCTGCGGGACAGCTCCGTCGACCCGCGCGAGGCGTTCGCCGGCACCTTCCACATCGCCGAGGGCTACGGCCAACTGGCTGCCGCCCACGCCCAGGCCGCCGCCGGTGAGCTGCCCGCAGCGCCGCCCTCCGAGATCTACTGCCACTCGCTCACCGACCCGACCATCCTCGGCCCCGACCTGGCCGAACAGGGCTACCAGACGCTCACCCTCTTCGGGCTGCACACCCCGGCCCGCCTGTTCGAGCGGGACAACGACGCCGTACGCGAAGAGCTGCTGAAGTCGACCCTCGCCCAGCTCGACGCCCACCTGGCCGAACCGATCGCCGACTGCCTGGCCACCGACGCGGACGGACGGCCCTGCATCGAGGCCAGGACGCCGCTCGACCTGGAGCGGGACCTCGGCCTGCCGGGCGGCAACATCTTCCACCGCGACCTGAGCTGGCCCTGGGCCCAGGACGGCACCGGCCGCTGGGGCGTGGAGACCGGGCACGCCAACGTGCTGCTGTGCGGTGCCGGTGCGGTGCGCGGCGGCGGAGTGAGCGGAGTGCCCGGGCACAACGCGGCGATGGCGGTACTAGAGGACGATCCCCGGTGAGCCCTCAGTCCGCCGACCGCGTCCACCCGACTGCCTGAAGGCGCGAAGCGTCCGCCGGGCGGGTCTCGTCGAACAGGACGTCGCCCGCCGTCTCGACCCGGAGCCCGTCCACGTAGCAACCACGCCCGACATACAGCCGGTCCGTCGCGTACCGCCAGCGCAGGGCGAGTCCCCGCGCGGCGGGGACATCCGCCGTGAGGCGGTGCCAGGCGCGGCCGGACCAGCCGGTGACCGAGCCGGACGGATGCGGCCGGGGTTCCTCGCCCCGGCGGGACGTCGTGAAGGGCACCGGCTGCCACGTCGTGCCGCCGTCGGTCGTGGCCTCCAGGACCAGGGTGTCGGCCTTCGGCTCGGTGTCCCACCACAGCGCGCAGCGCAGCCGCGCCCCGCCGGCGGACGTGTCGAGCTCGGGAAGAGTGAGCGTCGCCGTCGAGGAGACCGCCATCCCGGAGAACCAGGCGCTGCGTCCCCGCACCGGCCGGACCGGCACGGCCCGTGCCAGATGGTTCGCGGCGGCGACCCGAGGCGCCGACCCCGAACGCCAACTGCGTACCGGATGAACGGAGTTGCCGAGCACGACGAGGAAGGAGTCCGTCGTCGGGTCCAGCACCAGCGAGGTGCCCGTGAAGCCGGTGTGCCCGGCCGTGCGCGGCGTGGCCATCGCGCCCATGTACCAGTGCTGGTAGAGCTCGAAGCCGAGGCCGTGCTCGTCGCCGGGGAAGGCGGTGTTGAAGTCGGTGAACATCAGCTCCACCGACTCCGGCCTCAGGATCCGCTCCCGCCCGTAGACACCGCCGTTGAGCAGCGTCCGGCCGAGGACCGCGAGGTCCCACGCGTCGGAGAACACACCCGCGTGCCCCGCGACCCCGCCCAGGCTGAAGGCGTTCTCGTCGTGCACCTCGCCCCACACCAGGCCACGGTCCAGGCCGGACCACGGAGGGCGTGCGTCCTCCGTGGCCGCGATCCTCGGCCGCCAGGAGGCGGGTGGGTTGTAGCGGGTGCGGCGCATGCCGAGCGGCGCGGTGATCTCCTCCCTCAGGAGGGTGTCCAGGGAGCGGCCCGTGATCCCTTCCAGCACGAGCTGGAGCGAGACCAGGTTCAGGTCCGAGTACAGATACGCCGTGCCCGGTGCGCTCACCGGCTTCTCGTTCCAGATGAGCTGGAGTTTCTCCTCGTAGGTCGGTGCTTTGTACAGCGGGATCCAGGCGCGGAAACCGGAGGTGTGGGTGAGGAGCTGACGGATCGTGATGTCCTGCTTGCCCGCACGTCCGAAGTCAGGCAGGTACGAGGCGACCTTGCCCTCCAGCTCCAGCCTGCCCCGCTCGATCTGCTGCACGGCGAGGATCGAGGTGAACAGCTTCGACACCGACGCCAGGTCGAAGACGGTGTCCTCGGCCATGGGAATCTGCTCGTCCGGCGGGAACTCCACACCGGTGTCGGTCTTCTCGTCGTAGGCCCGGTAGCGCACCGCCATGCCGAGGGGCCGGTGCAGGGCGACGGTGCCGCCGCGTCCGGCGAGCAGGACGGCACCCGCGTACCAGGGGTGCGCGGGGGAGGGGCCGAGGAAGGTCTCGGCGTCGGTGACGAGCCGGCGAAGGTGGGAGGAGAGCAGTCCGGCGCGTGCGGCGGAGCCGTGGCGGAGGGTGGGGCGGTGACGTGTCGGCGGGGCGGCCGCGGCGGGCCCCGCGGGCAGGGAGGCGAGGGCGAGCGCACCGCCCAAGGCCAGGGCCCGTGCGCCCAGTTGCCGCCGGGTCGGTTCAGCGGTCGCCGCTCTGTCTGCCGCTCCCTCGGTCACCGCACACCCCTTCGCCTCAACCGTCTCGCATGTCCCCGAAAGTATGTCCGCCGCACGCCTTCATGAATCTGACCGAGAATCTGACGGGGTATCAGAAATGCTCTTCCGTCCTCCGGAGGACTACGGCATCCTGCGCCCATGCAGACGGAGCTGAGCCAGAAACTGGGAGTCGAGCACGCCGTCTTCGGCTTCACGCCGTTCCCCGCCGTCGCCGCGGCCATCAGCCGGGCCGGCGGCTTCGGCGTGCTCGGCGCGGTCCGCTACACCGCCCCCGACGAGCTCAAACGCGACCTGGACTGGATCGAGGCGCATGTGGACGGACGGCCGTACGGCCTGGACGTCGTGATGCCGGCGAAGAAGGTCGAGGGCGTGACCGAAGCCGAGGTCGAGGCGATGATCCCCGAGGGGCACCGGCAGTTCGTCCTGGACACCCTCGCCAAGCACGGTGTGCCCGAACTCGCCGAGGGCGAGGCGTCCGGATGGCGTATCACCGGCTGGATGGAGCAGGTCGCCCGCAGCCAGCTCGACGTCGCTTTCGACTACCCGATCAGGCTCCTGGCCAACGCCCTCGGTTCCCCGCCCGCCGACGTCATCGCCCGCGCCCACGACCAGGACGTGCTCGTCGCCGCGCTCGCGGGCAGCGCCCGGCACGCCCGCAAGCACCAGGACGCCGGGATCGACATCGTCGTGGCGCAGGGCTACGAGGCCGGTGGTCACACCGGTGAGATCGCGTCCATGGTGCTCACCCCCGAGGTCGTCGACGCCGTCGCCCCGCTGCCCGTGCTGGCCGCCGGCGGTATCGGCAGCGGACAGCAGGTGGCCGCCGCGCTCAGCCTCGGGGCTCAGGGTGTGTGGCTGGGCTCTATATGGCTGACCACCACGGAAGCGGACCTCCACTCGCCCGCCCTGACCCGCAAACTCCTCGCGGCCGGCTCCGGCGACACCGTCCGCTCCCGCGCCCTGACCGGCAAGCCGGCGCGCCAGCTGCGCACCGAGTGGACCGACGCCTGGGACGACCCGGCCGGGCCCGGCACCCTGCCCATGCCGCTACAGGGCCTGCTCGTCGCCGAGGCCGTCTCGCGCATCCAGAAGCACGAGGTCGAACCACTGCTCGGCACCCCGGTCGGGCAGATCGTCGGCCGGATGAACAGCGAACGCAGCGTCCAGGCCGTCTTAGACGACCTCACCCGCGGCTTCGAACAGGCCGTGGACCGCGTCAACCGCATCGCCGGAAGGAGCGGCCAGTCGTGAGCACACCCGCAGTGGGCTTCTGGGCCCAGGCCACACAGGACCCCGGCCGTAGCGTGCTCGTCGCGCCCGACGGCGAGGAGTGGACCGCCGGACGCCTGCACGCCGACGCCAACCGGCTCGTGCACGGCCTGCGCGCGGCCGGACTCGAACGCGGCGACACCTTCGCCGTGGTCCTGCCCAACGGCGTCGAGTTCCTGACCGCCTATCTGGCCGCCAGCCAGGCCGGGTTCTACCTCGTCCCCGTCAACCACCACCTGGTCGGACCGGAGATCGCGTGGATCGTCTCCGACTCCGGCGCCCGGGTCCTCCTCGCCCACGAGCGCTTCGCCGACGCGGCACGCGACGCCGCCGACGAGGCGGGCCTCCCGGCCACTCACCGGTACGCCATAGGCGCGGTCGAGGGCTTCCGGCCGTACGCCGAACTCCTCGACGGACAGCCCGAGTCGGCGCCCGCCGACCGCACCCTCGGCTGGGTCATGAACTACACCTCGGGCACCACCGGACGGCCGCGCGGCATCCGCCGCCCCCTGCCCGGCAAGCCGCCGGAGGAGGCCTACCTCGGCGGCTTCCTCGGCATCTTCGGCATCCGGCCGTTCGACGACAACGTGCACTTGGTGTGCTCGCCGCTCTACCACACGGCCGTGCTGCAGTTCGCCGGCGCGTCCCTGCACATCGGGCACCGGCTGGTCGTGATGGACAAGTGGACGCCCCAGGAGATGCTCCGCCTTATCGACCGCCACCGCTGCACCCACACCCATATGGTCCCCACCCAGTTCCACCGCCTGCTGGCCCTGCCCGACGAGGAGAAGGACCGCTACGACGTCTCCGCCATGCGGCACGCCATCCACGGCGCCGCGCCCTGCCCCGACCATGTGAAACGGGCCATGCTCGACTGGTGGGGCCCCTGTGTGGAGGAGTACTACGCGGCCAGCGAGGGCGGCGGGGCCTTCGCCACCGCCGAGGACTGGCTGAAGAAACCCGGCACCGTCGGCAAGGCCTGGCCCATCAGCGAACTCGCCATCTTCGACGACGACGGCAACCCGCTGCCGCCCGGCGAACTCGGCACCGTCTACATGAAGATGAACACCGGCGGCTTCTCGTACCACAAGGACGAGGCCAAGACCCGCAAGAACCGCATCGGCGACTTCTTCACCGTCGGCGACCTCGGCCACCTCGACGAGGACGGCTACCTCTTCCTGCGCGACCGCAAGATCGACCTGATCATCTCCGGCGGCGTCAACATCTACCCCGCCGAGATCGAGTCGGCCCTGCTCGCCCACCCCGCCGTCGCGGACGCCGCCGTCTTCGGCATCCCACACGACGACTGGGGCGAGGAGGTCAAGGCGGTCGTCGAGGCGGCACCGGGACACCGCCCCGGCCCGGCCCTCGCGGCCGACCTCCTCGACCACTGCACCCACCGGCTCGCCGGGTACAAGCGGCCCAGAAGCGTCGACTTCATCACCGAGATGCCCCGCGACCCCAACGGCAAGCTGTACAAGCGTCGGCTGCGGGAGCCGTACTGGGAGGGCCGGAACCGACCGGTATAGGTGGCCTCGATGCGCAGGCCCCGGAACGCGCCGGACGCCTGGGCGGGACGAACAGCGGGGTGCCGCCCCACCGGGAACGGCACCCCACCCCGCACGGTCAGCGCCGCTCGTGCACCCGGACCACCTTCAGCTTCGGCGAGGACAGGATGTCCTTCTCGCAGAAGCGCGACGTCACCCACTTCTCACCGGAGAACAGCCGCGTCTGATCGGCGAGGTGCGGCGACTTCGCGTTCGACGACTGGGAGTACGTCAGCAGGGTGCGGGCCACCGGGCAGCGGCTGTCGTCCCAGCCCACCGCCTGGAGGTGGCTGGAGCCGAACGGCACCTCCGTGTAGCCACCGCCGGCCGCGTCCCACGTCGGCTGGATCACGTTCCACACACCGAGCTGCCCCGCACCGCCCGGCACCGGAAGGCGCTCGCCGTCGCGGACGACGAACTGGTGCGCGCCGAGCGGCGCGTCGAGCGCGATGTCCGCCGCCCGCAGCTCGGTCACCGTGTCGGCGAGGGCGGTGGCGAGGCCGGGAGCGTCCGTGTTCAGTGTGTTCGGGGTCCGTACCGGATCGGCCGCCGAGAACGGCACCTTCCACAACTGGCCCGGTGGCACCGCCTGCTCCAGCCTCCGCCAGAACCGGTCGAAGAGCAGCGCGCCCCGGCTCCGGGTGTCCATGGTGCGGTCCCACGCCTTCAGCACCCCACAGGCCTCCGACACGTCGACGGAGGTGCCGTCGCTGCCCGTCGCCCTGCCGCCGGGCAGCGCGGCGCACGCCCGTGCCACGTCCCCGGCGGCGAGATCGCCCGCGGGCACCCGGTTGGCGAACTGCTGCCGTTGCAGGTCGCGTACGGTCAGCCGGCCCTGGTCCGCCATCGCCGCCACGTCCTCGATCCCGCCCCGGGTGCGCAGGCCGAGCTGTGTGCCCACCGTGCCGAAGACCCGCTCGTAGCCGGTGATCGGCCGGTCGGCGTTGGTCATCCACGCGGTGCCGTTGGAGTTCTCCACGTACGGCGCGTTCTCGAGCGTCGGCATCCTCGCCGGGCCGAAGATGCCCGGCGCCACGGCGTCGGGGTCGCGGCCGAGGGCGCAGTCGCCGCGCGAGCCGTCGAGGATCGCGACACCGGACGCCGGATACGTGGTCCTGCCGAGCTCCGTCGAGCAGCGCTCCGCCAGCCCGTCGGTGATCCGAGGGAGTACCTGGGACTGGGTGTAGAGGGAGTGTCCCGCCCGGTCGGCGGCGATCGTGTTCACCCATGGGATGCCCTGGTGCCGCGCAAGGGACGCGAGGACGTCGTCGGTGCTCTTCGCCTTGCCGAAACCGAGCGAGGCGTCGGCGAAGCGGAGGTTCGCGGCGTTCGGGTCATACAGGGCGTATGCCGTCGTGCCGGTCCACGGCAGCGGGACCTGGCCGCTGAGCGAGGTGACGACCGGGCCGTAGCGGGTCCACCACTGGGTGCGGGTCACCGGCGCGCCGTCCTTCACCGCGACCGTCACGGTCCGCTTCCTCATGCGCTCCGGCTCGCCGTCCACGAGGTACGTCGTGGGATCGGCCGGATCCAGGTCCAGCCGGTGGAAGTTGGCCGGAATGCCGGTGGAGACGGTGTGGCTCCACGCCACATGTGCGTTGAACCCGATGGAGATCCCGGGGGTGCCGAGCAGGGAGCCGCCGGAGACGTTCAGCTCGCCGGGGATCGTCTGCTGCGACTGCCAGAACCGGCGCCCGCCCTCCCAGGGGTAGTGCGGGTTGCCCAGCAGCAGACCGCGCCCGTTCGCCGTCGTGTCACCGCGGAAGGCGACCGCGTTGGAGCCCATGCCGGGGTCACCCCACAGCTCGTCCGCCGCCTTCGCCACGGCCTTGGCGTCCGGCTTGCGGACGGAGGGGCCGCTCGCGGCGGGCGTGGCCCCGGTAGGGGGCTTCGCGGTCGTGATCGTGTCGACGAAACGCCCCTCGCCGGCGATGGAGGCGATCGCGAGACCGCGGGCGGCCACATCGAGCTCGGTGACCGGGCGGACCCAGGAGGCACCCGCACAGGCGGGATCCGTGGTCCTGTTCTTCTTCAGCCAGGCGTTGTACCCGACCGCCCAGCCCCGCATCATGTCCCGCACCTCGCGGCTCGGCCCCACGGGAGCGGGCTGGGCGAGCGCCTTCTGCACGGTGCGGCTCTCCCGGACCCCGCGGAAGTACAGATCACTGGCGAGGTTGGTCCTCGCCCCGGAGAGGGCGCCGTCGGCGGCCGTGTCGGCACCGAAGTACCGGGAGCGCTCGCCCCGCAGGGTCACGAACCCGTCGGCGAGCGTGCAGACCTCGTCGGCGGCCTGCGCCCAGCCCGTGCCGAAGCCCAGGTCGGCGTAGTTCTTCGCGCGGATGTGCGGAATGCCGTACTCGGTGTAGCGGATGACGGCGGACAGGCCGCCACCGGAAGGGTGCTGCTCCGCACGCCCCTGGCCCGGGGCGGCGGCCGCGGGTAACGCGGACGCGGCGGTGAACAGGGCCGTGGCCCCGAGAACGAGGCGTCTCAGACGGCTGCGCATGGTGCCCTCCAACATCGTTGAGGGATAGGAGACTTGAGCGTACAAATGTTCTGCGTTCATACGTCAGTACCATCACACCGGACGCCTCTGGCGACGGCAGGGTTGAGCCGGCCGGTCCTTGACCTCCCCGGTCCGCCGACCGAGGATCACTTGTCATGACGACGCCCGGACACGGCAGCACGGTCGACGGAGTCCTACGACGTAGCGCCCGGCGCACACCGGCGCGCGTCGCGGTGGAGTACGGCGAACGCACCTGGACCTACGACGAACTCGACACCGCCGTCTCCCGCGCGGCGAGTGTCCTCCTCGACCAGGGCTTGTCCCCCGGGGACCGCGTCGGCGCCTACGGCCACAACTCCGACGCCTACCTGATCGCCTTCCTGGCCTGCGCCCGGGCCGGCCTGGTGCACGTACCCGTCAACCAGAACCTCATCGGCGACGACCTCGCCTACATCGTCGGCCAGTCCGGCAGCTCCCTGGTCCTCACCGACCCGGACCTCGCGGACCGGCTCCCCGACGGCGTACGGACACTGACCCTGCGCGACACCGACGGCTCACTGCTCGCGCGGCTGCCCGAGGCGCCCGCCCACGACGGCCCCGAGCCGCGCCCCGAGGATCTCGTGCAACTGCTGTACACCTCGGGCACGACCGCCCTGCCCAAGGGCGCGATGATGACGCACCGGGCCCTGGTGCACGAGTACCTGAGCGCCATCTCGGCCCTCGACCTCAGCGCCGGGGACCGCCCCGCGCACTCCCTGCCCCTGTACCACTCGGCGCAGATGCACGTCTTCCTGCTGCCCTACCTCGCCGTCGGCGCGACGAACCTCGTCCTCGACGCACCCGACGGCGACCGGCTCCTCGACCTGGTCGAAGCGGGCCGCGTGGACAGCCTGTTCGCCCCGCCCACCGTCTGGATCGCCCTGTCCAACCGCCCCGACTTCGCTACCCGCGACCTCAGCGGCCTGCGCAAGGCCTACTACGGGGCGTCGATCATGCCGGTCCCCGTGCTGGAACGGCTGAAGGAACGCCTCCCGAAGCTGGCCTTCTACAACTGCTTCGGCCAGAGCGAGATCGGCCCCCTCGCCACGGTCCTCGCCCCCGACGAGCACAAGGGCCGCATGGACTCCTGCGGCCGTACCGTGCTGTTCGTCGAGGCCCGGGTCGTCGACGAGGACGGCGAGGACGTACCCGACGGCAGCCCCGGCGAGATCGTCTACCGCTCCCCGCAACTGTGCGAGGGCTACTGGGACAAGCCCGAGGAGACCGCCGAGGCCTTCCGCGACGGCTGGTTCCGCTCCGGCGACCTCGCGATCCGCGACGCGCACGGCTACTTCACGATCGTCGACCGGGTGAAGGACGTCATCAACTCCGGCGGCGTCCTCGTCGCCTCCCGCCAGGTCGAGGACGTCCTGTACACCCACCCCCGGGTCGCCGAGACCGCCGTCGTCGGCCTCCCCGACGACCGCTGGATCGAGGCCGTCACGGCCGTCGTCGTCCCGCGCGGCGAGGTCACGGAGGCGGAACTGATCGACCACGTCCGCGAGACGCTGCCGCACTTCAAGGCGCCGAAGAGAGTGCTCTTCGTGGACGAACTCCCGCGCAACGCCAGCGGGAAGATCCTCAAGCGGGAGCTGAGGGACCGGTTCGGAGACGGCACAGGACCCACGGCGCCCCGAGGGTGACCTCGAAGAACCCCGTTGTGCGAAGGTCCTCCCGGACGCGAGGATCCACACCATGCCGATCTTTGAAGCCCCGGACGGAACCCGACTCGCCTGCCGTCTGCGCGGTGCGGGCGAGCCGCTGGTCGTGCTGCCCGGCGGACCGATGCGGGCGTCCTCCTACCTCGGCGACCTGGGCGGACTCGACGCCCACCGGCAGCTGGTCCTTCTCGATCTGCGCGGCACCGGGCGGTCCGAGGCACCGGCGGATCCCGCGACCTACCGCTGCGACCGGCTGGTCGACGACGTCGAGGCGTTGCGGTGCCACCTGGGCCTGGAGCGGATGGACGTGCTCGCGCACTCTGCGGGCGGGAGTCTCGCCATGCTCTACGCGGCCCGGTATCCGGACCGGCTGGGACGGCTGGCGCTGGTCACCGCCACCCCCTGGGCGCTGGGCTGGCCGGCGACCGCCGAGGACCGGCTGGCGGCGGCCCGGCTGCGGGCGCCGGAACCCTGGTTCGCGGAGGCTTTCCCGGCGTTCGAGGCCTGGCTGGCCGGTACCGGGGACTTCGACCCCGTGTTCCTCCCGTTCTTCTACGGACGCTGGGACGAGGCCGCGCGGGCCCACGCCGAGCGCGAAGAGGACGAGACCAACGACGAGGCGGGGGACCTCTACGGCGCGGACGGCGCCTACGACCCGACCGCGACCCGGAGCGCGCTCGCCCGCGTCACGGCCCCGGTGCTCGTCCTGGCCGGCGAGGCCGACGGCGGACCGCGTCCCGGCCTTGCCCGGTGGGTCGCCGAGGTCTTCCCGGCGGGCGAGTTCGCGGTGCAGCCGGGAGCGGGGCACTACCCGTGGCTGGACGACCCCGAGTGGTTCGTGCGACGCGTGGCCGCCTTCTTCTCCGGCTGCTCCGGACGGGAGTGAGGCCCCGTTCTGCCGTCGGCAGAGGCGGCCCGGCCTTCGGGGCATCCCTCGCTACCGTGCCCGGCATGGACACAGAACCGCGCACCGTACAGGCCAACGGCATCACCCTGGCCTACCGCGCCTGGGGACCCCGGGACGCACCGCCCGTCCTGCTCCTCCACGCCCGCGGAGCCGACGGCACCGACTGGTCCGAGATCGCCCCCGCACTGGCCGCAGGCCCCCGCCGGGTCTACGCCCCCGACCTTCGCGGGCACGGCCGCAGCGACCGGCCCGGCGACTACGCCTACGCGACCATGCGCGACGACGTCCACGCCTTCCTCGGCGCCCTCGGCATCACCCGCGCCGACGTCGTGGGCCACTCTCTCGGCGGCGCCGTCGCCTACCTGCTCGCCCAGCACAGCCCGCACCTCGTACGGCGCCTGGTGCTGGAGGACGTACCCGCGCCCTTCCCCCTGGACCCGCCGCGCCCGCTCGCCGAACGTCCAGGCGAGGACCTGCCGTACGACTGGGCGATGATCCTCGCCACCGACCGGCAGCGCAACGCGCCGGATCCTGTGTGGTGGGACCACATGGGGCGGATCACCATGCCCACGCTGTTGATCGGTGGCGGACCGACCAGCCCGATCCCTCAAGAGCAGATCGTCGCCCTGGCCGAACTGCTTCCCGATGCCCGGCGTCTCACCATCGACGCCGGGCATCTCGTGCACGAGGCGCGGCCCGAGGCGTTCCTCGCGGCCGTGGCGGAGTTCCTCAGCCCTGCGGACCGTACGCCGTCATGAAGCGGTCGCGGAACTTGTCCATGCCCCACCGGGGCGCGTTCTCCGCGGGCTTGAGACCGTCGGTCCAGCCCCAGTCGGCGACCCGGTCCAGGACCTTCTTGTCCTTGGCGACGATGGTGATCGGCACGTCCTTGCCGGTGTCCCCGGCGGTGACGGTCGGCACCGGCTGGTGGTCGCCCAGGAACACGAGGACCGTGTCCTCGTCGCCGTAGCGCTCGAGCCACTCGGTGAGGCTCCGGATCGAGTACTCGATGGCCTTCCGGTACTCGGTGCGCACCTTCTCCGGGTCCTTCCAGACCTCCGTGGGGTTGGTGCCCTCCTTCTTGATCTGGTGGAACACCGAGCCGTCGCCGAGCTTCTCCCAGTCGATCATCCGCGCGATGGGCGACCACGGGTTGTGACTGGAGGCCAGGATGATCTCCGCCATGATCGGCTGACGGTCCTTCTTGCCGTGCTCCAGACGCTGGAAGGCCTCCATGCTGAACTGGTCGGGCACGGGCGTCCAGCTGAAGTACGGGCCGTGATAGCCGAGGTGCTCGGAGTCGTAGATGTGGTCCAGGCCGAAGTACTTCCCCTCCGGCCACGCCCGGCGCACCCCGGGCACGACGCCGACGGTCCGCCAGGCCTTCGTCTTGCCGAAGTAGTTGGTCAGCGTCATCCGGTCACTGGTGGTCAGGTTGCGGTACCGCTGCTGGTTCTTGATCCACAGCCCGGACAGGAACGTCGAGTGGGCGAGCCAGCTGCCCGCGCCCGTGACCGGCGACTGCAGCCAGCCGCTGCGCGACTCGAAACCGGCCGCCTTCAGCGAGCTGGTGCCCTCCTTGAGCACCGAGTCCATCTGGGGTGCCATCGCCGGGTCGTCGATCGCGACTCGCCCGTAGCTCTCGATGAACGTGAACAGCACGTCCTTGCCGCGCAGCCCCGTGAGCAACTGATCGGGCGGCGTCTTCGCGAAGGCGTCCACGGCGGCCTGCTTCCGGAAGACCCGCGCGTCCGCCAGGCCCGCCTGCACCTGGTCCACCCGGTTGCCGATGAACTCGGCGTTGCCCTTGGTGGCGAACGGCACGCTGCCGATCTGCACGCCCAGCGTCATGGCCGTGATCCACGCCGTGCCGAGGATCAGCGTCGTACGGGCGGCGACGGAACGGTGGCCGACCATCAGGTTCGTCAGCCGCACCACGGCGAGCGTCGTGAGGACCAGCACCGCGACGAACAGGACGATCACACCGACCACGGCGAGCACCTGCCCGGAACGGCCGAAGGTCTCCCTCAGGAAGTCCGTCGCGTTCTCGATCAGTATCCAGTCCAGGACCAGATCGAAGGGCCGGGCCAGGATCTGGTAGAAGCCCATGTCGACGAATTTCAGGATGGTGAGCAGCCCGAGGAACGCACCCGAGACGACGGCCGTGACGCGCCGGGGCCGCGGCGGCAGCGCGAGCAGCAGGCCCGCGAGCAGCACACCCTCGGCGGGAATCCGCACGAACGACGCGAACTCGATCTTCTCCATCTGGTTGGGCACGAGGAGCGCGAAGAGCACGAGGGCCCCGGCGAGGACGGTCGTCCCGACGCTGACGCCGCGTGCGGTACGGGGGTAGCGCCGCCGCCAGCCGAACCAGCCGGCCTTTGCCGCGCCCGGTGCCTCGGAGTCGTCGCCTGCTTCTTGTGCGGCGGTACCGGCGTCCGGGGCGGTGGCGCCGGTGTCGTCGTCGGGGTCCGTCTTCGTCGCAGTGCCACCGTCCGGCTCCGTCGTGCCGGTGGCCGGTTCCACCGTGTCGGTGTCGCCGCTCGAATCCGCAGTGCCAGAGTCGGTGTCGGAATCCGCAGTGCCTTCGCCGTCGTTCGAGGCCGCCCCAGCCGTCCCACCGGCATCGTCATCCGGTTCCGCCGCGCCCCCGGCCGGGTCCGATTGCTGACGGGAGCGAGTGAAGAGCGACACCCGGAGGTCCTTCCGTGCGGTCTTGCTAGGCATGGCAAACAGAGCCCGGTGAGCCGGGCCTGCCACCACCAGTACGTCCGCACGTCACCTTAGGTTCAATCGACAGGCCGGAGAATCACCCGTCCGCCGCCACCGCCACCTCCCGCGCCCACCGGTAGTCCGCCTTGCCGCTCGGCGACCGCTGGACCGACTCCGTGATCACCAGCTGGCGCGGGATCTTGTAGCCGGCGAGCCGGTCACGGCAGTGCGCCCGGATGTCCTCCAGCGAGGGCCGCACCGCCCCCTCGCGCAGCTGCACCACGGCCGCCACATGGTGGCCCCACTGGGGGTCCGGCACCCCGGCCACCAGCGCGTCGTAGACGTCCGGATGGGACTTGAGGGCCTGCTCGACCTCCTCCGGGTACACCTTCTCGCCGCCGGTGTTGATGCACTGCGAGCCGCGCCCGAGGACGGTGACCACGCCCTCCTCGTCGACGGTGGCCATGTCACCGAGCAGCACCCATCGCTCGCCGCCCCGCTCGAAGAACGTCCCGGCGGTCTTGGCGGGGTCGTTGTAGTAGCCGAGCGGCACATGTCCGGACTGGGCGATACGCCCCACCTCACCGGCCGCCACGGGCTCGTACGTGGCCGGGTCCACGACCTGCGTACGGGCGTGGACCCGGATCCGAAAGCCCCGCTCGGGCCCCGAGTCCTCCGTCGCCGTGCCGTTGAAACCGGACTCCGACGAGCCGAAGTTGTTCAGCAGCATGGCGTTCGGCACCAGCTCCTGGAACTGCCGGCGCACCGTGTCCGACATGATCGCGCCGGACGACGACACGCTGAACAGCGAGGAGCGGTCGATGTGCCGCAGCGGACCGCCCAGCGCGTCGATCAGCGGCCGCAGCATCGCGTCACCCACCAGCGAGATGCTGCTGACCCTCTCCTTCTCCACGGCCCGCAGCACCTCCTCGGGCACGAACTTGCGGTGGATCACGACCCGCTGCCCGAAGTTGAACCCGATGAACGCAGTGAGGGTGGAGGTGCCGTGCATCAGCGGAGCCGTGGG
Source organism: Streptomyces sp. CRCS-T-1 (assembly GCF_024442335.1). NCBI lineage: Bacteria > Bacillati > Actinomycetota > Actinomycetes > Kitasatosporales > Streptomycetaceae > Streptomyces > Streptomyces sp. CRCS-T-1. The sequence continues at coordinate 8,296,304 of NZ_CP101651.1, forward strand.
GAAGAAGGTGATCCCGGACCCACCCGCCGCCACGCGCTCGGCCAGCTCCTCCGGCTTCTTCACCGGCTCACCGGTCGGGGCGCCCCCGCCGAGACCCGCGAAGAACAGATCCTCCTGCCGCCACATCACACCCTTGGGCATCCCGGTCGTACCGCCGGTGTAGATGATGAACTGATCGTCGGCAGATCGAGGCGCGAACCCGCGCTCAGGCGATCCCCCTGCCTCGGCATCCGCGAACTCCGTACACGGCAGCGAGGCGGCCCCCGGCACCGGCGCACCCACCCGCACCAGATGCCGCAGCTGCTCCGCCCGCGGTCGCGCCGCCGCCACCCGGTCCGTGAACTCCGCGTCGAAGGCCAGCGCCACCAGATCCGCGTCCCGGTAGAGGTACACCAACTCCTCTTCCACATAGCGGTAGTTGACGTTGACGGGGACGATCCGGGCCTTCAGGCAGCCGAGTACCGTCTGCAGATACTCCACCCCGTTGTAGAGGTGGAGGCCGAGGTGCTCACCGGGCCGTATCCCGCTGTCGAGCAGATGGTGGGCGACGCGGTTGGCCGCCGCGTCCAGCTCCGCGTACGTCAGACGGCGCTCCGCGCCCGTACCGGGATGGTCGGCGTACACCAGCGCCTCACGGCCGGGGACGACGTCGACGACCGACTCGAACAGGTCGGCAAGGTTGTACTCCACCGCTCCTCCTGACCCGGGACGTGCCTGGCATCGGACGGTTCGCCGGTCATCAGAGCAAAGGGCGGTCCAACTGTGAAGGGTCCGCGCGAAGAAAACTGACTATCTGTCAGAAAACCCTTGAAGTGCCCAGCGCCCTACTGCAACCTGTTCTCGTTCTTCGAGAGGGGAGTTGGCCATGGGTGGGACGGAACACCTCACCGTGCAGCGCGAAGGCGCCACACTGGTGCTCACGCTCAACAGGCCGGAGGCCAGGAACGCGCTCTCGCTGCCGATGCTCGTCGGCCTCTACGACGGCTGGCTCGAGGCCGACGCGGACGACTCGGTCCGCTCGGTCGTCTTCACCGGCGCGGGCGGCTCGTTCTGCTCGGGCATGGACCTCAAGGCCCTCGCCGGGAACGGCATGGCCGGCGAGGAGTACCGCGACCGGCTCAAGGCCGACCCCGACCTGCACTGGAAGGCGATGCTGCGCCATCACCGCCCCCGTAAACCGGTGATCGCCGCCGTCGAGGGGTACTGCGTCGCGGGCGGCACCGAGATGCTCCAGGGCACCGACATCCGCGTCGCCGGCGCATCGGCCACCTTCGGTCTGTTCGAGGTCAAGCGCGGCCTGTTCCCCATCGGCGGCTCCACGGTCCGGCTGCAACGCCAGATCCCGCGCACCCACGCCCTGGAGATGCTCCTCACCGGCCGCCCCTACAGCGCCCGTGAGGCCGCCGCCATCGGCCTGGTCGGACACGTCGTCCCCGACGGCACCGCACTCGCCAAGGCGCTGGAGATCGCCGAACAGATCAACTCCTGCGGCCCGCTGGCCGTCGAGGCCGTCAAGGCCTCCGTCTACGAGACCGCGGAGCTGACCGAATCCGACGGCCTCGCGGCCGAACTCACCCGGGGCTGGCCGGTGTTCGACACCGCCGACGCCAAGGAGGGCGCCCGCGCCTTCGCGGAGAAGCGACCGCCCGTCTACAAGCGCGCCTGACCGTCCCCTCCCGTCCGCGCGCCCGACCGAAGGAGCCCCGTGGCATGCCCGAAGTCCTCAAAGCCCCCCTCGTCGTCGAGTTCCCCTTCACCCGCTCCCTCGGCCCCGTCCAGAGCGCCTTCCTGACCGGCCTGCGCGAACGCGTCGTCCTCGGGGTGCGGGCGAGTGACGGCCGTGTCCTCGTCCCGCCCGTCGAGTACGACCCCGTCACCGCCGAGGAGATCCGCGACCTCGTCGAGATCGCCCCCACCGGCACCGTCACCACCTGGGCCTGGAACCACGCCCCCCGCCGGGGCCAGCCCCTGACCACCCCCTTCGCCTGGGCCCTGGTCCGCCTCGACGGCGCCGACACCGCCCTTCTGCACGCCCTCGACGCCCCCGGCCCCGATGCCGTGCGCACGGGCATGCGCGTCCGCGTCCGCTGGGCCGAGGAACGCACCGGAGCCATCACCGACATCGCCTGCTTCGAGCCGTACGACGGCGAGGCCCCGCGACTCACCGGCGCCACCGGCGAGTTCGAGGACCCGGTCACCGGCATCGTCGCCGCCGCCCGCCTCGACTACACCTACTCGCCCGGCCGCGCCCAGACCGCCTACATCGACGCCCTCGGCGGCCGACGCACCGTCGGCGAGCGCTGCCCGTCCTGCCGGAAGGTCTACGTCCCGCCGAGGGGTGCGTGCCCCACCTGCGGGGTCGCCACGGACGAACAAGTCGAGGTCGGGCCGCGCGGCACGGTCACCACGTTCTGCATCGTCAACATCAAGGCGAAGAACCTCGACATCGAGGTGCCCTACGTCTACGCCCACATCGCCCTCGACGGCGCCGGCCTCGCCCTGCACGGCCGGATCGGCGGCATCCCCTACGACGAGGTCCGCATGGGGCTGCGGGTCGAACCCGTGTGGACGGAAGGCGCCCGCTACCCCGACCACTACCGGCCGACGGGTGAGCCCGACGCGGACTACGACACCTACAAGGAGCTGCTGTGACGAGCGCACCGCGGGACCGCGAGATCGCCGTCGTCGCCTTCGCCCAGACCGCCCACCGGCGCACCAGCGAGGAGCTCTCCGAGGTGGAGATGCTGATGCCGGTGCTGCACGAGGTCCTCGACCGGACCGGCCTGAAGACCGCCGACATCGACTTCACCTGCTCCGGCTCCAGCGACTACCTCGCCGGCCGGGCCTTCTCCTTCACCCTCGCCCTCGACGGCGTCGGCGCCTGGCCGCCGATCTCCGAGTCCCATGTCGAGATGGACGGCGCCTGGGCCCTGTACGAGGCCTGGACCAAACTCCTCACCGGCGACGCCGACACCGCCCTGGTCTACTCGTACGGCAAGTCCTCGCCCGGCCCGGTCCGCGACGTGCTGACCCGCCAGCTCGACCCGTACTACGTGGCACCCCTGTGGCCCGACTCCGTGGCGCTCGCCGCGCTCCAGGCACAGGCCCTCATCGACGCCGGCGACACCGACGAGCCCGCCCTCGCTGCCGTCGCCACCCGCAACCGGGAGGCGGCCTCCGCCAACCCGCACGCCCAGCTCAAAGGGGCCGTGGCACAGGGCGACTACCTCGTACGCCCCTTGCGCACCGGCGACTGCCCGCCCATCGGCGATGGTGCCGCCGCCGTGATCCTCGCGGCCGGAGACCGGGCCCGTGAACTGTGCGCACGCCCCGCCTGGATCCGGGGCATCGACCACCGCATCGAGGCACACGGCCTCGGCGTGCGCGACCTGACCGACTCGCCCTCCACCCGGCTGGCCGCCGAGCGGGCCGGGGCCTTCGAGCGGCCCGTCGACACCGCCGAGCTGCACGCGCCCTTCACCGCGCAGGAGATCGTCCTGCGCAAGGCCCTCCGGCTCGACGACGGCGTGCACGTCAACCCCTCCGGCGGAGCCCTCGCCGCCAATCCGATCATGGCCGCCGGTCTCATCCGCCTCGGAGAGGCCGCCGCCCGCATCCACCGCGGCGAGTCCGACCGCGCCCTCGCCCACGCCACGTCCGGCCCCTGCCTGCAGCAGAACCTGGTCGCCGTACTCGAAGGGGAGCCCCGATGAGCAAGGAGCCCGTGGCCGTCGTCGGCATCGGCCAGACCAAGCACGTCGCGGCGCGCCGGGACATGTCGATCGCTGGACTGGTCCGGGAGGCGGCACGACACGCCCTCGACGACGCCGAGCTGACCTGGGCCGACATCGACGCCGTCGTGATCGGCAAGGCGCCCGACTTCTTCGAGGGCGTCATGATGCCGGAGCTCTACCTCGCCGACGCGCTCGGAGCCGTGGGAAAGCCGATGCTCCGGGTGCACACCGCGGGCTCGGTCGGGGGATCCACCGCGCTCGTCGCCGCCAACCTCGTCGCGGCCCGCGTCCACGGCACCGTCCTCACCCTCGCCTTCGAAAAACAGTCCGAGTCGAACGCCATGTGGGGCCTGTCCCTGCCGATCCCCTTCCAGCAGCCCCTGCTGGCCGGGGCCGGCGGCTTCTTCGCCCCGCACATCCGCGCCTACATGCGACGCAGCGGCGCACCCGAGTCGATCGGCGCCCTGGTCGCCTACAAGGACCGGCGCAACGCGCTCAAGAACCCCTATGCCCACCTGCACGAACACGACATCACCCTGGACAAGGTGACGGCCTCGCCCATGCTGTGGGACCCGATCCGCTACTCCGAGACCTGCCCCTCCTCCGACGGCGCCTGCGCCATGATCCTCACCGACCGCGCCGGAGCCGCCCGGGCACCACGACCGCCCGCCTGGATGCTCGGCGGCGCGATGCGCAGCGAACCCACCCTCTTCGCCGGCAAGGACTTCGTCTCACCCCAGGCCGGGCAGGACTGCGCGGCCGACGTCTACCGGCAGGCCGGGATCACCGACCCCCGCCGGGAGATCGACGGCGCCGAGATCTACGTGCCCTTCTCCTGGTACGAGCCGATGTGGCTGGAGAACCTCGGCTTCGCCGGCGAGGGCGAGGGCTGGAAGCTCACCGAGGCGGGCGTGACCGAACTGGACGGTGACCTGCCCGTCAACATGTCGGGCGGCGTCCTGTCCACCAACCCCATCGGCGCCTCCGGCATGATCCGCTTCGCGGAGGCGGCCCTCCAGGTGCGCGGACAGGCCGGGGAACACCAGGTGGACGGCGCCCGCAGGGTCCTCGGACACGCCTACGGCGGGGGATCGCAGTTCTTCTCGATGTGGCTCGTGGGAGCACGGCCCCCCGAGTCCTGAAACGACTCCCGGAACGACTCCTGAAAGGTCCCCCTCACGTGCCCTGTTGGCCGTGGGACACGATCGCTAGGCTGGCCGCGGACGACGAATCGGGAGGAGCACGGACGTGGCCGAGACCACCACCCAGCAGCGCCCGCTCATGGGCTGGGACAAGCCGGAGCTGGACCTCACCAACGCCGACTGGCAGTCCAGCAGCCGTGGCGTGGGGGATGTCCAGATCGCCTTCGTGGAGGGCTTCATCGCCATGCGGAACAGTGGCCGCCCGGAAAGCCCTTCCCTGATCTTCACGCCCGACGAGTGGGGCGCGTTCGTGTCGGGAGCGCGGGAAGGGGAGTTCGACCTCACGTGACGCGGGCCGGGTGAATGGTCCCGGACGGCCGTGATCCGACGGCCGATCCGGGGGTGTTGCGCCCGCATTTCCGGACACGCGACCCGAGACATCCTCCCGGGGCCGGCGCCTGAGCCAGGCTGGCCCCCGGAAGGGACGGTCGTATCCCGGAGGTGAGGTATCCGTGAGCACCCTGCCGGTCATCGCGGCGGTCGACGGTTCGGACGACAGCCTGCGTGCCCTGGAGTGGGCCATCGACGCCGCCCGCCGGCGTTCGGCGCCCCTGCGCGTGGTCCATGTACGCCAGTACGCCCACTGGGCACAGCCCGAGGTCCTCGCCGCGGGGCCCGCGGACCCACGGAACGACCCCGTCCTCGACCGGGTCCGCACCCGCCTGGAAGCACGCTCCGACCAGCCGGACACCGAGTACCTCGCCCTGGAGGGCGCGGTCGGCGCCGTCCTGCCCGAACTGGGCGCTTCCGCCCAACTGCTGGTGCTGGGCTCCCGGGGCCGCGGCGGCTTCGCCAGCCTGCTGCTCGGCTCCAACGGCATGGCCGCAGCCCGTGACGCCGAGTGCCCCGTCGTCGTGGTGCCCCGGACCGGAGGCGATGTCCGGGACGACGGCCCCGTCCGGCGGGTCGTGGTCGGCCTCAAGGTGGACGGCCCCGACGAGGCCACACTCGAGTTCGCCTTCGCCGAGGCCGCCCGGCGCGGGGCACGGCTCCAGGCGGTCGCCGCCTACCCGTGGCCCGCGCAGCCCTGGATGATGCCCGGCGAGATGCCCCCGCCGGTCGTCGACCAGGACGTCATCGAGGACGAGGCCCGGGTCCTCGCCGAGGGCTTCCTCGCCCCCTACCGCGAACGGCACCCCGACGTCCGGGCCGAGCCGCTCGCCGCGGCGGGCGACGCGGCCGGACACCTCGTGACGGCCTCCCAGGACGCCGACCTCGTCGTCGTGGGCCGGCACCGGCGGCACCTGCTGGCGCCGGCTCGCATGATGGGCTCGGTCACCCACGCCGTCCTGCTGCACGCCGTGAGCCCCGTCGCGGTGGTCCCGCCGACGCCGCACCAGGACTGACCTCGTTGTAATGGATACCGGCGGGCCTATCATTAGCCCCATGCGGGAACCGATCAGCAGGGACGCCCGGCTCGCCCTGGACCTGGCCCTCACCGTCCGGCACGACGGCGAGGGCGGCGTGGCCGACGATCTGACCGACCCGGCGGGCCTCACCGCCTGGGTCCGGGCACACGCCGAGGTCCTGCCGGACACCGAGGGGTTCACCGCCGACGCCGCGCGGCTCACCGAGGTCCGAGAGCTGCGCGCCGCCGCCCGCGCGCTCTTCGCACGCGCCGTGCGCCCCGGCGAGCCCAGCCCCGCGGACGCGACCCGCCTCCTGCCCGAGGGCGAGGCCGTACGGCGCCTCAACGAGGCGGCCGCCCGCACCCCCACCGTGCCGGTCCTGCACTGGCCCCAGTCGGCCGCCCCCGTCGTCCGCAGGCGGCCCGTGCACGGCGCCGGCGATCTGACGGCGACCCTCGCGCACGCCGTGATCGCGTTCCTCGCGAGCCCCGACCGCGACCGGCTGCGAGCCTGCCACGCACCGCGCTGTGTGCGGTACTTCCTCAAGGAGCACCCACGCCAGGAGTGGTGCAAACCGTCCTGCGGCAACCGCGCCCGGGTCGCCCGCCACCACCAACGGCACCGGGCGACGACTTGAGGCCTGTCGCGGGCCGACCGGGCCGCCGCCCGCCCCACACTTCGCAGGCCGGGACACGTACCATTGGCGACATGTCGTTCCTCCGCCGCCGCAGCGCCACTCCCGCCGGGCCTGACTTCGACGTACTGGCCATGGACCCGGGCGACTGGCCCGGCAACCTCGGTGCGGGACTGCTTCCCGCGCCCGACGGCACCTGCCAGGGCGTCTTCCTGCGCTACGACCTGTTCGGCGGCCGCGGCCCCGCGATGATCATCGGCAATCTGCCCGAGGGCTCCCCGGCGCGCGAGGTCCCCGAGGGGGAGGTCCCCTTCGAGGTGGCCCAGCTGCTTCTGGCGCTGGAGAACGACGAGGAGGTCACCGTCGTCAGCACCGAGGACGTGCCGGTGATGCAGGGCGACAACCTTCTGATCGTGCGCCGTGTCAAGCTCTCCGAGGGCCGGATCTCCTGCGTCCAGTTCGACCGCAGCGACAACGTCCTGGTGACCATCGCCGCCTGGGACCGCCCCATCACGGACGACCTGTACGCCCTCCTCAAACCCCTGCCCGCGGAGCTGTTCCAGCAGGGCTGACCGCCCGGCGGTACGCCACACACACGAAAGGGCCGCTGTACGCCTGACCAGGCGCACAGCGGCCGCTTCGTCCCCGTCAGCGAGTGCCGACCGCCGCGCGCACGGCCCGCCGGGCCAGCTGGCAGTCGTCGTGCAGCCGCCGCAGCAGCAGCCTCTGCTCCTCGCCGGACGGCGCAGCACCAGGATGGGCCGAGCCCGGTGCCGCCGGGGCCGCGTCGTGCATCGAACGCTGCACGGCCGTCTCGTACGTACGAATCTCACGGGTCAGCACCAGCATCAGGTTCACCAGGAAGGCGTCCCTGGACGCCGGGCCCGCCGACTGGGCGATCTGGCTGATCTGGCGACGGGCCACCGGTGCGTCCCCGAGTACCGACCACAGCGTCGCCAGGTCGTAGCCCGGCAGGTACCAGCCCGCGTGCTCCCAGTCCACCAGCACTGGACCGGCTGGTGACAGGAGGATGTTCGACAGCAGTGCGTCGCCGTGGCAGAACTGGCCCATTCCCTGCCGCCCGGCCGCCTGCGCGATGCCGTGCAGCAGCTTCTGCAGATCACCCAGGTCCCGGTCGGTGAGCAGGCCCAGCTCGTGGTACCTCGAGATCCTTGCCGCGTAGTCGAGCGGGGCGTCGAACGTCCCCGCCGGCGGACGCCAGGCGTTCAGCCGGCAGATCGCGCCCAGCGCGGCTCTGATGTCCGCCCGCGGCGGCGCCTCGGCCGGGTGCCGCTGGAGCGCCGCCACCCGCCCGGGCATCCGCTCGATGACCAGTGTGCAGTTGTCCGGATCCGCCGCGATCAGTCTCGGCACCCGCACGGGAGGGCGATGCCGGACGAACGAGCGGTACGCCGCTATCTCGTGGTGGATCCGCTCGGACCAGGCCGGGGAGTGGTCCAGTAAACACTTGGCGACGGCCGTGTTCCGACCGGTCGTACCGACCAGGAGCACGGACCGGCCGTTGCGGCGCAGCACCTGCACCGGGGCGAACTCCGGGCAGATGCGGTGCACCGAGGCGATGGCGGTGCGCAGCTGCGCGCCTTGGGGGCCGGACAAGTCGAGTCTTCCGCTGAGCGGTTGGGCTCCGAGGACCGCGCCGCGCCGCGCCCTGCCCGCACCGAGCACGGGGGCCGCCGGCCGCGCGGGGGCGAGGTAGGGGCCGCTGTCCGTGGGACGTGGGTGCAGCGACCGGGGCGGTGCGGACACGGAGGACGATGCTGCGTACATGGGCGAGACAGATCCCTTCGTGTGCCTGCGACGACTGCGCCCCACCCGGCCCGGACCCCCGGGAGCATCCTGGGGAATGTCCCTGCGGCGACCGGGTCGGGGTGACGCGTTCCTACCTGACACCGGATGCCCGGTGGCACACCATCTGGCGAACCCTGGCGAACCCTGGCGAATAGTCGCCCGGCAAGTCTCCCCGGGCTACTGTCAACTCAGCCGAGTACCTGGGGGCTTGATGTGAGCGGACAACCCAACACCCGTCTCTCGGACCTGTTCGGCCTGGCCGGCTGGTCGAAGGGCGAACTCGCGAGGCTGGTCAACCGGCAGGCGGCGGCCATGGGCCACCCCCAGCTCTCGACCGACACCTCCCGGGTGCGGCGTTGGATCGACACGGGAGAGATCCCGCGCGATCCGGTGCCGAGGGTGCTGGCGGTTCTGTTCACCGAGCGTCTCGGCCGTGTCGTGACCATCGAGGACCTCGGTCTGGTCCGGCACGGGCGTGCGGGGAAACGGCAGGGCGGCGGGAGCGCGGAGCCTCCCGACGGTGTGCCGTGGGCGCCCGAGCGGACAGCCGCGGTCCTCACCGAATTCACGGGAATGGACCTCATGCTCAACCGACGCGGCTTGGTGGGCGCGGGCGCCGCGCTCGCCGCGGGATCCGCACTCAGCAGCGCCATGTACGACTGGCTGCACACCGACCCTGCCCTGGCTGTCGACGCTCCCGACCTCGACCGTCCCCTGCACGCCGACCCCGCCGGGTTCGACCGTTACGAGGCCGCCCCCATCGGGTCGCAGGAGATCGAGGAACTGGAGCGCTCGGTCGAGGTGTTCCGCGCCTGGGACGCCGCCCGCGGCGGCGGGCTCCAGCGCAAAGCGGTGGTGGGCCAGCTCAACGAGGTGGGCGGCATGCTCGCCTACCGTCACCCACCCCATCTCCAGCGGCGCCTGTGGGGCGTCGCCGCCAACCTGGCCGTCCTCGCGGGCTGGATGTCGCACGACGTCGGTCTGGAGCCCACGGCCCAGAAGTACTTCGTCATCGCCGCGCACGCGGCCCGGGAGGGCGGGGACCGGCCCCGCGCGGGCGAGGCGCTCTCCCGTGCGGCCCGCCAGATGGTCCATCTGGGCAAGCCGGACGAGGCCCTGGACCTGATGAGACTCGCCACGTCCGGCTCGGGCGACGACGTGCTGCCCCGCACCCGGGCGATGCTCTGCACCATCGAGGCCTGGGCGCAGGCCGCCATGGGCAAGGGCCAGGCGATGCGCCGCACGCTCGGGCAGGCGGAGGACCTGTTCGTCTCCGACAAGGCCGATGTGCCGCCGCCGGACTGGATGCAGACGTTCAAGGAGGAGGACCTCTACGGCATGCAGGCCCTGGCCTACCGCACGCTCGCCGAGTTCGAGCCGGGTGCGTCCGCGCATGCCCAGCACTACGCGGAGAAGGCACTGGCCCTGCGGGTCGACGGCCGGCAGCGCTCGAAGATCTTCGACTATCTGTCGATGGCGTCGGCCTGCTTCATCGCGGACGACCCCGAACAGGCGGACCGGTACGCGCGGTTGGCCCTGGTGTCGATGGGATCCAACTCCTCCCATCGCACCTGGGACCGGCTGCGTGAGATGTACCGGCTCACCGCCGAGTACTCCGGCTACCCGAGGATCCAGGAGCTGCGGGAGGAGATCAAGCTCGCCCTGCCGAAGACGAAGGGCGGGGGCGGCAACAGCGCGCGGGCCTGAGTCCTATGACGTGACCTTGGCGACGAGCACACAGGCGTTGTCCTCGCGTGCGCTCTCGCCGAACTCCTGGAGGACCGTCCGTATGCAGTCCTCCGCGGTGCGGTTCCCCGCCATGCGCGGGGCCAGGTCGAGGAGGAGGTTCACCGCCGCCGCTCCGGTGTGCCCGGGGACCAGTCCGTCGGTGTGCAGGAGCAGCAGGTCGCCCACCTCGAGGGTCTCTTCGGCCTGTCCGTAGACGGCGCCCGAGGTGGCGCCGAGCAGGACGCCGTCCGGTGTGTCCAGCACGCGCCCCGTCCCGTCGCGGAACAGCAGCGGGGCGGGGTGTCCGGCCTGCGCCCACACCAGGGTGCGGGTCCCGGGCCGGTAGCGGCAGCAGACGGCGCTGCCGAGGGCGGGTTGCACGGTGGCGTCGAGTAACTGGTTCAGCCAGGCCATGAGCTGTCCCGGTGGGGCGCCGGCCATCGCCATGCCGCGTACGGCGCCGAGCAGCATGGTCATGTTCGAGGTGACACCGACTCCGTGTCCGGTGAGGTCGCCGACGCTGAGGAGGGTTTCGCCGTCGGTCAGTTCGAGCGCGTCGTACCAGTCGCCGCCGATCGGCGTGTTCGTGGACGCCGGAAGGTGGTGGGCCGCGAGGTCGAGGGCCCCGGGGACCCGGTGCGGGAGCCGCAGGGAGCCGCGCCACGGCGGGAGCATGGCCTCCTGCAGCTCGACCGCGAGCCGGTGTTCGCTCCGCGCGGCAGGCCCTTGGTGGTGGAGCGAGTCACGGGTCTCGCTGACCACCCGCTGGCTGCGGCGCAGTTCGCTGACGTCCCGCAGCACGGCCCACATCGAGGCGGTGCTGCCGTCAGTGTCGAGCACCGGTTCGCCCATCATGTGCACGGTCCGGACGTCGCCGTCCCGGCGCGCGATGCGGAACTCGCCGTCGATGGGCCGGGCGTCGACGAGGCAGTTCGTGACCATCGCCGTCAGCTTCGGCCGGTCCTCGTCGAGGACCAGGGACGGCATCTCGTCGAGGGTGAGCGGCGGGGCCTCGGGGTCGCGGCCCAGGATCTGGTAGAGCTCCCCGGACCAACTGGCCTCGTCCGTCAGCAGGTTCCACTCGGCGCTGCCGACCCGGCTGAGCAGTGAGCCCCGCGGGGACGCGGCGGGTTCCAGGGGGGCCGCCGCGGGCGGCGGGCCGTCCCGGAGCTGGGCCAGGTGCTCGTCGAGGTCGTTGAGCTGGTGCAGGGCCAGGTCGCACAGGGCGCGCTGCCACCGACCGCGGGGGTGGTCCGGTCCGTCGTCCCCCTCGGCGTCGCGCCGCACCGCGTCCATGTCGCCCTTGAGCCGCCGCGTCTGCGATATGAGCGCCTCGACCGAGCCGCGTCCGGGCGGCTGGGCGGCTGGGCGGTCCGCGGAGAGGTGGGACGGCATGACGCACTCCGATGCGGGGGACGGTACGACCAAGGCGGACGGAGGGACCGTTACGACTGTCGCACAGCCCGCGACGCCCTGTAAGGGGTTTGGCAACACACGATACGGTGGTGCTTCTGGCATATGCCACAGTCTCACGGAGTTACTCCGAGGTAGGCGCGAGTCGTGTCGCCCGGATACCCAAGTCGCAGGCTGAACAGGGTACTTGACGACCCGTGAGTAGCGCCCCACCCCGTTCCCATGCGTGTTCGACGGCCCCGCGTTCGAGGCCTTCAGTACCGCAGCACCCCCGCGATGCCGTCCGCCTCACCGAGCGCGCCGTCCGGCACGAAGCGGACGTCGGCGCCCGTCTCCAGACACTGCTCGACGATCTCGTCCACGATGTCCTCGCGGGAGTCGAGGTCGCCGCTCTCGGTGAGGATCAGATGGTCCCCGGCGTCCCGAACGGTCACGCGGTAGTTCTCCTCGACGGCCAGCAGCCGGACGCGGCCGTCCCGGGCGCTCTGCCACAGCTCGTCGACGCCGGCGGCGAACTCCCGCCGCCCGCGGGCCGTTTCCAGGGCGCGGCTCACGGCGTCCGTGCTGCTGCGGGCCTCCGCCTCGAAGACCGGCCGCATGGCCTGCCACACCGCGTCGGGGGTCCCATGGGCGAGGCCGCCGTGCGGGACGTGCACCGCGCCCCTGGCGGTGGTGCCGGCCTCGTCGATCAGCGAGAGGGCGGCCGGCTCGCCGGTGACATACAGCCGTCGCGGATGGTCGCGCAGGACGGCCGTCATCGCGATGTCGGCCTCGCGCAGGAACTGGCGGGTGCGTTCCTCCCGGAAGGCGCTCGGTGTGTCGCCGATCCGCTGCAGCCGCTCCGGGTCGAAGTTCTCCACGCGCCTGGTCAGCGGGAAACCGCCGACGCGCGCCTCGACGACCCGGTCGGCGCCGCCCTTCCACAGCGTGGCGCGGTCCGCGGCGAGCGACAGCACCCAGAACGGCCGCCCGGCCGTCTGGGCGGAGACCAGGTTCCGGGTCAGGAAGGTGTCCGAGAGCACCACGCGTTCGGGCACCGACCGGGCCAGCGACCACACCTGGTGCTCACCGGGGGCCGCGAAGATCACCAGGCCGTCCTCGGCGTGCGCGAGGTCGACCTCGGACAGGGCCCGGTCGAGGTGCCGGGCGACCTCCGCCCGGCGTTCCCGGGTGACGGCGGGATCGACCTCCAGTTGCCTCTTGGCCTCGGCCACGACATTGCGCAGTCGGACCTGGTCCTGGGCGTTGTGGGGTTCGCGCCGATGTGTCGGCGTCAGCACGGAGACCGCGGGGTAGGGGCGCGGGCGCCGCAGCTCGGCAAGGGTCGCGGGACTCAGAACGTGCTCCATGACAGAACGATAGAGCCGATTCGCGATGGGGGCATTTGGGGCAATCGGTTCACCGGTTCGAGTGAGGGAGCGGCGGCTCACTCCGTGTCGTGGTCGGAGCCGCAGGAGCTGCCGTCCGGCGGGAGGGTGCCGTACAGCAGGAAGGCGTCGACCTTGCCGTGCACGCACTTGGAGGAGCCGTAGCCGGTGTGGCCCTCGCCCCGGTTGTCGAGCACCACGGCCGAGGAGCCGAGCCGCTCGGCCGTCTCCACCGTCCAGCGGTACGGCGTGGCCGGGTCGCCCCGGGTGCCGATGAGCAGCATCCGTGCCGAGTCGACGTCCTTGACCTCGTCGCGGATGAAATCGGTGCCCTTGGGGCGGCCGTAGCACAGCAGCACCTGGGTGAGCCGGTAGCGGCCGAAGACCGGTGACGCCTGCTCGTACCGGGCGCGCAGCCGGCCGAGGTCCTCGGTGACCTGCGCGGCGGCGGGGCGGTCGGGATCGTCCGCGCAATTGACCGCCATCAGCGCCGCCGGCAGGTTGTCCAGGGGCACGTCCTCCGGGTCGACGAGTCCGCGGTGCTCGCCCCGCAGCGGCGGGAGCGTGACACCTCCGGACGCGAAGGCCTCCAGGCCGCGCGTGTCGCCCTCTTCGAGCAGCTGGGCGACCGCCCGCTGCAGCGAGGGCCACAGCTCTCTGCTGTAGAGGCCCTGCCCGAGCGCGCCCGCGAAGTCCTGGCCGGAGAACGCCTCGCCGAAGTCCGTCGGCACCGGGTCCTCGTCCAGCGACTCGACCACCTTCACCACGTTCTCCCTGGCCGTGCGCGGATCCTGCCCGAACGGGCAGGCGATGTCCTCCGTGCACCAGGTCAGGAAGTTCTCCAGCGCGGTCTGCTGGCCCCGGGCGATCACCACACCCTGCTCGGACAGCGGCTCGGTCAGCGTGTCCACACCGTCCAGCGCCACCCTGCCGACCTTCTCGGGGAACCGGGCCGCGTACACCGCCCCGAGCCGGCTTCCGTAGGAGAAACCCAGGTAGTTGAGCTTGTCGTCGCCGAGCGCGTCGCGCATGACGTCCATGTCGCGGGCGGCGTTCACCGTGCCCATGTGGCGCAGGACGGGGCCCGAGTGCTCGGCGCACTCGGCCGCCGCGGCGCGCAGCTTCTCGAGCACGGCCCGCGGATCGGCGACCTCGGCGTTGCCGTCGGTCGCCTCCAGCGCGTCGGTGGTGGCGTTTCCGCAGCTCACCGGTGCCGAGCGGCCGACGCCGCGAGGGTCGAAGCCGACGACGTCGTGGCCGTTCGTCAGGCCCATGAAGTGTTTCCCGCCGAGGGCGAGTTGGGTCACGCCCGGGACGCCCGGGCCGCCGAAGTTCAGCAGCACCGAGCCCCGGGACTTGCCGGTGGCCCGGTAGCGGGCCAGGGCGAGGTCGAGAGTCCCCTTGTCGGGCTTGGCGTAGTCGAGGGGGACGGTGACCTTGCCGCACTGCAGGTCCTTGGGCATGTCCATGCCCTCGCAGGCCGACCACGTGACCTTCTGGTCGTAGAAGCGCGCCAGCCCGGGAGGGGCGTCGTCGGCCGCGGCCGGCAGGCCCGCGCCCAGCAGGGCCAGCCCGGCCACGCCGGTGACGGCGCAGCGCCGGATCGAGAGGTGCGTGGACAGCTTGGCCAGCATCGATGCCTCCAGGGGCGCCCCACAGCGGACCGGGACGGCGCCCTCGCCCACCATAAGCGGGCCCCGGAAGCGGCGCCTCCGGGCAGGTGGGGCCCGCTCGAAGCGGCTCGGGGCGCGCTGCCGCGTGGCACATACGAAGGGCTTTACCGCTAGTTCGACAACCGGGCCGCTCGATGGAGTGAAAGGCCGATAAGCCATAACTCGGATCGTGCGCCCCGCGTTCTATCCCGTGCGGGTGAGTGCCCGCGACGATGTCTGGAAGGCAGGGAACCTATGAGAAGGGTTACCCGAAACGGTGTGATCGCCGTCGCCGCCGCCTCGGGCGCGATGGCCCTGGCCGTCCCCGCGTACGCGGATTCCGCGGCGGACGGATCGGCGGCAGGTTCGCCAGGGGTGGTCTCCGGCAACACCGTTCAGCTACCGGTGCATGTCCCGGTGAACGTGTGCGGGAACACGGTGAACGTGGTGGGGCTCCTGAACCCCGCCGCGGGCAACAGTTGCGCGAACAAGGGCGACGGGCGGGCGGGCCGGCCGGGCAAGCCCGGCGGTGCGGTCGCCGAGGGCAGCGGAAAGGATTCACCGGGTGTGGTCTCCGGCAACGGCGTACAGCTCCCGGTCGATGTCCCGGTCAATGTGACCGGCAACAGCGTGAACGTGGTCGGCATCGGCAACGCGGCGGCCGGCAACGAGTCCTCGAACACCCCCGGCGACCGGCCGGTCCGCCCCCACCAGCCGCCGAAGCCGACGGCCCCGAAGCCGTCCGTCCCGCCCCGGGCCCACCCGGCCCCCGACCCCGCCCCCGCTCCGGACTCCGCGCCGCGGGCCACGGGCGCCCTCGCCCACACGGGCTCGGACCACACCCTGCCGGCCGTCGCGGCGAGCGCGGCGCTGGTGCTCGGGGGAGTGGTGCTGCGCCGGAGGTTCCGCCCGGCGGCGGAGGCTTCGCAGCGGCGCTGAGGCCGGCGTAGCCCGCACGCGATACCCCTCCCGGGCCCGGTGACGGCGGCGCCCTCGCGGCCCCAGCCGGTCGGTGGCAGGCGACACCGAACCCCTCAGGCCCGGGAGCCGGGCACCCGGGCGGCACTGCCGGGTGGTGGCCGACGCGAGGGCTCCCGGGCGGGAAGCCGCCGACCCTCGCGGCCCCGCCGGTCGGTGGCAGGCGACACCGAACCCCTCAGGCCCGGGAGCCGGGCACCCGGGCGGCACTGCCGGGTGGTGGCCGACGCGAGGGCTCCCGGGCGGGAAGCCGCCGGCCCTCGCGCTTCCGCGGACGGCGGCATGCGACGCGGCTCCGGGGCCCGAGGGCTTCGGAGCCGCGCCGCGTGGGTGACGGCACGCGACACTGCTCCCGGGCCCGGAAGCTGTGGCGCGCTGTGTCTCCGCAGCGGCAGCGCCGCGCCCACCGTGCTCCCGGGCCTGGTAGGGCGCTGCCCTGAGCCCGCCGGACCTGCCGGGGCCGCGGACCGGCGGGTGGCCCCGGCCGCGGCAGCGTCGTAGGAGCGCCCTCGGCGACCGCTGGTCGTCAGACCGGCTCCGCCACCCCCGTGAGCAGCACCATCCCCGAGTCGCCGTAGTTCGGCAGGGTGTGGTCGGGGTCGATGTGGGTGACGTCCAGGTCGCGGGTCAGGGGCGTGAAGACCTCGGTGACCGTCGTCGGGTTCACCGGACAGCCCGGCCAGTGGGACGCCGGGCCGATGCGGTAGGTCGGCAGGTTCTCCATGAAGGCGGCGACCAGGTGGCCGCCCGGTGTGACCGTGCGGACGAAGGTGCGGCAGAAGTCGGCGAACTCGGCGAAGTCCTCCGTGGCGCCCTCGGCGACGAAGTGCATGGAGGCGAGTTCGTAGAAGCCGGGCGGCAGGGACCGGACGTCGGCGTGGACGACGTTCACCGGCGCCAGCGCCCCGGCCAGGGTCGCCGGCACCTCGGGGTTGAGCTCCCGGCACAGCGCGTGGAAGGGAATCCAGCTCGCGTCGAGGCGGTGACAGATCTGCTCCTGGAGATAGGCGACACTGCTCGCCCCCGCCTCCACGGCGTCGATCCTGCGGCACGCGGCGGACGCCAGGATCAGGGGATAGAGGTTGGGGCCCGCCCCGAACTCCACCGAGCGGGTGATGCCGCCGGGCGGAAAGCGCCGGTAGAAGGCGCTGTGGTGCGCGATGATCGCCGCGTCCGAGGGATGCACCTCGCGGTAGTTCTCCGCGAGGTAGTCCGCGACCGGCCAGCGGTCCCAGTCCACGTCGTCGTTGTGCGTCGTCATGGCCGTTCAGCCCTTCAGCCGCAGCGGGAATCGCTCGGACAGCCGGGTCAGGGTCCCGTTGAGGTGATCGATGTCGGCGTCGGAGTTCAGCGCGGTGAGCTGGACGCGGAAGCCCACCCGGTCACGGGGGACGAGGGGGTGGGCGGCGAGCGTCACGTAGACGCCCTCCTGCCAGAGGAACGCCGCCACCGCGTCCAGGTCCGCGGGGTTTGCCAGGGGCACCTCCACGATGGGCAGCCGGTCCCGGTTCAGGGTGCGCACGCCCAGGGCGTCCAGGTGATCGAGCACCCGGCCCGTCTTGCGGTACAGCTCGGCACGGATGACGTCGCCCCGGCGCTCGTTGACGTCCAGCCCGGCCAGCGCGGTGGCCAGGGACGCCGTCGGCGACGGACCCGAGTACAGATAGGGAGCCGCCGTGGTCTTCAGCCGGTTCTTCAGCTCCGAGGGCAGCGCGAGGAACGCGAGCAGGGACGAGTACGCCTTGGAGAAGCCGCCGGCCAGCACGATCCCGTCGTAGGACTCCCCGGTGTGCCGGACCACGCAGTTGCCGCGCATGCCGTACGGGCACGACTCGCCCGGCCCGCGCTCTCCGATCACCCCGAAGCCGTGCGCGTCGTCGACGTACAGCGTTGCTCCCTCGGCGCGGCACAGCGCCGCGAGGCCGGGCAGGTCGGGGATGTTGCCGCTCATGCTGTCGACGCCGTCCAGGCACACCAGCCGGGGCGTCCCCGGCGGCACCCCGGCGAGCAGAGCGCGCAGGTCGTCGAGCCGCCCGGCGTGGAAGCGGTGCAGGGTGGCTCCCTGGGCGCGGGCCACCACAGCGCCGTCGTGGATCGTGCGGTGGGCGGTGGCCTCGACGAAGACGTGCCCGTCCTCCGCCAGCGCCGGGATCACCGAGGAGTGGATGAGCGTCAGCGTCGGCAGCAGCAGCGCGTCCGGGGCGCCCAGCAGCGCGGCGAGCCGCTCCTCGATGTCGGGGTACAGCCGCGGGCTGCCCAGCAGCCGTGACCAGCCGGGGTGCGTGCCCCAGGCCCGTACCGCGGGGTCGACGGCGTCCAGGACGTCCGGATCCCGGTCGAAGCCGAGGTAGTTGCACGAGGCGAAGTCGATCAGCCAGTGGTCGCCGCTGCGGATGTGCCGGCCGCGCACCTCGTCGAGCACCGCGTCGCTCATGGGGCTGGTGCGCCGCAGCCGCTCCAGGTCCGCCCGGCGTGCCTCCCGGCGGCCCCGGGCGGAGTCCGTCCGAGGCCGGTGTGTCCGGGGCGGCGCGAAGGGCATGCCGCCGCCCGGCCGCCGCAGCACACGCGCGCTCTGCTCCACCGTCAAGGGCCGGGCGAACAGCCGACCCTGCCCGAAGCGGCACCCCATCCCGGCCAGCAGATCCCGCTGCGCGGCGTTCTCGATGCCGTCCGCGACGACCCGCAGGCCCAGGGTGTCGGCGGTCCGCACGATGCCCTCGACCAGGGCGACCTGCCGGCTGTCGCGGGCGATGCCGTCGATGACCGACTTGTCGATCTTCAGCACGTCGACGGGGAGGTCCCGGAGGCGGGGCAGCGAGGAGAAGCCGGGGCCGAAGTCGTCGACCGCGATGCGCACCCCGAGGTCCTTGAGCGTGTGCAGAACCGGGCGGAGACGGTCGTCATGGTGGAGCAGCGCCGTCTGCGTCAGCTCCAGCTGGAGTGACCCGGGCTCCAGCCCGGGCGTGCGCAGCACCCGGCCGACCTGCTCGACGAACCCGGCGTCGCGGAACTGCCGTGCGGAGACGTTCACGCTGACGTACGGCGGGCGGCCGGGGCCCGGCAGGCGTTGCAGCCCGGCGATGTCGCTGACCGCGTTCTGCAGCACCCAGGAGCCGGATGGGGCGGTGTGCCGGACCAGGGCCTCGAACCCGACGACCTCACCGGCCGTGATGTCCACGACGGGCTGGTAGCGCAGCGCGCGCGCCGGGTCGGCGAGCGCCCGGTCCGGCCGGGACAGGGCGCCGTTCCGCCCGGCCGTGCGGCGGGGAAGCAGTGGGCGGAAGCGGCGCCACTGCCGTTTGCCCGCCGCCTTCGCCGCGTACAGCGCGAGATCGGCGTGGCCCAGCAGTTCCTCCGCGTCCGTGCTGTCGCGCGCGGTGGCCACCCCCACACTCGCGGACACCGTCACCGACGTGCCCGCCAGGTCGAACGGCCGGCCGAGCGTCCGGATCACCTGGGCCGCCAGCAGCTCGGCGTCGATCGGCCGTCTGGCGTCCTCCATCAGGACGGCGAACTCGTCACCGCCGAGCCGGGCCGCGGTGTCGGTGCGCCGCAGCGTCCCGGACAGCCGGTTGCCGACGGCGACCAGCAGGAGGTCGCCCGCCCGGTGCCCCTTCGTGTCGTTGACCTGCTTGAAGTCGTCGAGGTCGATGAAGAGCAGACACGTCAGCGACGACTCGCGGCGACCCCGCAGCAGGGCGCGTTCGGTCCGCTCCAGCAGCAGCGTCCGGTTGGGCAGACCGGTCAGCGCGTCGTGGAAGGCGCGCCGCGTCAGTTCCTTCTCCAGTCGCCGCTGCTCGGTCACGTCCCGCAGGGTCACCACCAGCCCGGACACGGTCCGCTCGTGCCGGAAGTCGCTGCAGCGCACCTCCACCTCGACGCGCCCGTCCCGGCGCCCGACCCACCAGTGGCCGTGTCCCGCCCGCGGCCCGCTCTCCCGTACGGCGGCCAGCTCCCGCGCGGCCCGCTTCCGGTCCACGGGGGCCACCAGCTCCGGCAGCGGTACGCCGACGAGGTCGCCGGTGCCGAGCACGGACAGCGCGGACGGGCTGGCGTACCGGATCGTGTCGTCGGCCTCGAGGATGAGGATGACGTCGGAGGTGTTGCGCACGAGGGTGCGGAAGTATGCCTCGTTCTCCCGCGCCACGACCTCCTGGCGCAGTGAGACCCGCTCCATGGCCAGGCCCGCGTGGGACGCCAGGATCTCCAGGGAGCCCGAGGTCTCGGTGAGCTGCCGCTCCGGTGCGGCGACGAGCAGGACGCCCGGGACCGCTCCGGCCGGCCGGTCCGGCTGGGTCATGGGGCACACCAGGACCGAGGGCAGGCCGTCCAGCCCGGCGGCGATGCCGGGTTCGAGGGCGGCCGTGGTCACCAGTCGGGTGCCGTGCGCCCCGAGGTCCGGGTCGCCCTCCGCCGGCAGCAGCACGGTCCGGTGCGGTACGTCCGGGCCCAGCAGCCGGTCGACCGCCGTACGGCAGGACCGGTCGACCTCCTCCTGCCGGAAGGCCGAGACCAGCGAGGCGGCGGCCCCGCGGAGCGCGAGCTCTCGTGTCACCGCACGGCGATGCGCCACGACCATCCCCGTCAGCCGCAGGATGACCAGCAGGAACAACACTCCCGAGAAGACCGCGATCACGGCGGCGTCCCGCGTCTCGTTGCGCAGCCCCTCGTACAGGAGGATCCCCGGTGCGATCAGCGTGGCCACGGTGAGGACGACCAGCCGACGCGGCGGCGGCAGCAGGGACTCCCGCTGCGGTACGGCGGCGGTCAGCTCGACCATGGACGGGTGCAGCGCGGCGAGGCCCCACGCGGTGTAGAAGACGATCCAGCCGGTGTCCAGCAGGGTGCCCGTCCGCCACAGGTCGTTGAGTTGCAGGATCCCGTACGCGATGTCGAAGCCGAGCAGCGTCACGGTGCCGGCGACCAGCAGCGTCACGGCACGGTGGGGACCGGTGACCCGACTCGGGGTCAGCAGCCGGGCGAGGAGGGCCAGCACGAGGACGTCACCCAGGGGATAGGCGATGCTGATGGCGCGCTGCTGCCATGTCAGACCCTCCACCACCGTCAGCGGCTGCACCAGGTACACCCACACGGGGAGGGCGAGGCCCGCGGTGATGATCAGGGCGTCGAGCAGGCTGGGCAGGTCGCGGTCGGCCCACCGGTGGCGCACCAGGCCCGACAGCCCGATCGCGAAGAGCGGATAGGTGGCGAGGTAGCAGGCGTCGGCGGGGGACGGGAAGGGGTTGGAGGCGTCGAAGTACTCCTCCATCACGTTGTAGTAGGTGTCGCCCGCGATGAAGGTGAGCAGCCCGCCGGCCAGGGCCCACCAGGGCCACCGATGGGCGGGGCGGTGCAGGCGTGTGCCGGTCAGGACGGCGGTTACGCCCGCGAGCCCGATGGCGGCCCACAGGGCGGGACGCGCCGCCGGGACGGTCAGGTAGACGAGGGTGGCCACCGCGACGAGGGCGATGTAGGCGGTCGTCAAGGGCCGTGCAGGCAGCGTAGACATGCGCCTCCCCCCGTTGGGGAGACCGTGGCGTGACGCCTGGTCCAGTTGAATTCGATCGTAGATTCGCCCATCCGGCCCTGCATCTCGGGCGGGCCGCGCCCTTGCAAGGGGGGCCGGGGAATCCCGGGGCGGTTCAGCCGCGCCCGCGATGGAACCGCATGTGCAGCTCCCGGATCCGATCCGTCAGTTCCGGCACCGGACCGTCCACGATCACATCGGGGGCGACCTCGTGGACGGGGAGTGTCCGCACCGGCGGCGCGGGGACGCCCAACTCGCCCAGCCAGGATACGAGTTGCTCGGACGAGGCGACGTAGGCGATGCGTCCCAAGCCGACCCAGGCGTGCGCGGCCGCGCACATCGGGCAGTGCTCGCCGGAGGTGTAGACCGTGGCCGCCGCCCGCTCCTCGGGCGTGAGGTGAGCCGCCGACCAGCGCGCCAGTTCGAACTCGGGGTGCCGGGTGCGGTCGCCCGAGGCCACGCGGTTGTGGTCCTCGGCGAGGACCGTGCCGTCCTTCCCGACCAGAACCGAACCGAACGGTTCGTCCCCGGCGTCCAGCGCCTCGGCCGCGAGCTCCACGCAGCGGCGCAGGTGAGGCAGTTCCGAGTCCTTCACGACCATGGTGCCGGGCCCTTCCTCGAGACGAAGTGATCAACAGGACTGTACGGCGGCATCGACGCCGGCCGCCCCGGATATCCCGGCGGATGTCACATCCACGCCCCTCCGATCCGTCGCACGGACATGACGACGAACCGGAAGAACCAGAGCATCCTCCTCGCCGGCGCGAGCGGTGTCCTCGGCCGGCACATCGCCCACGCGCTCACCGAGGCGGGCCACAAGGTCACCGGACTCGGCCGGAGCCGGGACAACGGCATCCGCGCCGACCTCATGGACCGCGAGGCGCTGCTGCGCGCCGTCGACGGACACCACTTCGACACCGTGATCCACGCCGCGACCGCCCTGCGCAAACCCCCGATGCGCGACCGCGACATGGACGCCACCGACGCGCTGCGCAACCGGGGCACGGCCCACCTCGTCGAGGCCGCCCACGCCACCGGGGCCCGCCGCTTCGTCGCGGAGTCCATGGTCTTCGGCTACGGCTACGGGTATCACGGCGACCGCCCCCTCACCGAGGACGACCCCTTCGGCCCGCTCGGCAGGACACCGCCGCTGGAGCGGCACATCGCCGGCATGCGGACCAAGGAGCGGCTCACCTTCGAGTCGGAGGCGCTGGAGGGCATCGCGCTCCGCTTCGGCCTGTTCTACGGCCCCGGCGGCACCGACGCCCTGCTGCCGCTGCTGCGCAGGCGGCAGTTGCCCCTGCCCCGCGACCGCGACCGGGTGCTGCCGTGGGTGGAACTCACCGACGCGGCCCGCGCGGTGGCCGCCGCCGTGGAACGCGGCAGGCCGGGACAGGCGTACAACATCGCCGACCTGACCCCGCTCGGCTTCCGCGCCCACATCGAGGACGTGGCCGGGACGTTCGGGCTGCCGAAGCCGATGACCGTGCCGCTGTGGCTGATGAGACCCATGTCGTACGCGCACACCGTGATGGCGTCGCGGCTGCGGGTGTCCTGCGCCAAGGCGGAACGCGAACTGGGCTGGACTCCGCGCCACCCCTCCAGCGGCGAGGGACTCGCCGCGATGCGGCGGTCAGGCCGCTGATGCCGGGGGCACCCACAGGCGCACCCGGTGTGCCGGGCCGTCGGGCCGGCACACCGGGTGCCAGATGCTTCCTGATGTCGCGCACGTGCTGTCGATACGCCGTCGTCGCTCACTACGCCGTCAGCGGCCTGCCTTCGAGCGGTCCAGCGCGGCGACGCCGAGCGCGGCGAGACCGATCTGGATGAGCCATTCGACCCAGTCGACACCCTTGGTGTCGGCCACGCCGAACGCGCCGGCGAGTGCGGAGCCGATCAGCGCGGCGATGATGCCGACGACGATCGTCCACAGGATTCCGATGCGCTGGCGGCCCGGGACCACGAGCCGGCCCAGGACGCCGATGACGATGCCGATCACGATGGCACTGATGATGCCGTCGACTTCCATCTCCGCCCCTTCTCCTTGGGATCCCCGCTGCAGTGCTTGTGCCCCCTGGCGGCCGGGACACTCCGGGTGCCGGGCCCCGGGGCCGCGCACCGCGCGGACGCGGACACGGAAGGGCCGGTCCGGGAGCGCGGACCGGCCTTCGTTTCGCTTCCGGCGGGGGCTACGGCTTCGGGGAGGCCTTCGCCGCCGTGCCGGCGCACACCAGACCCAGCAGCACGGCCAGTGCACCGATGATGATGTTGTTCCACACGACCCCGGCGTCCGGACTCTCGCCGACGATCCACGGCGAGACGATCATCCACACCCCGAGGGCGCACATGGCCCAGCTCAGCCCGTACATACGCTCCGGAGCACGAGTGAACCCGAGTGCCAGCATGCCGATCGCGATACCCATGATCAGGTTGTGCGTCACGAGCGACGGCTGGCTGGTCGTGTAGTGGACTATCCACGGGGAGGCCGCGCAGTACAGACCCAGCAGGAACACCGGTCCGTCCACGAGCGCCACATCGCGACCACCGAGCATGCGGGCGTACCGATCCCGCATCTCGGAGGCATCAGGGTGGCTGGTGATGTCACCTCTGGTGGGCGAGACGTTGGCCATGACTCGTCTCCTTCGTCTTACAGGGCGACCGCGTCTGGTGGGGTATGCGGTAAGCGCCGCGTAAGCACAGTCTGCTCTTATTTTTCCTTTATGTGTAGGGGTTGTGCAGGGATGCGGACTCCTACCGGGCGGTACATGTCCGGGCGGATCGCGGGCAACAGGAGGGATACGGCAGTGACCGATCGAGGCCGCCCGGCGGGCGGCGCGGGACAGCGGAGGGCAGTGGACATGTCTACGGCGATCAGCGCGAAGGTGTTGGAGCGGTTCCCGGCGGGAGCCCCGCGCGGATCGTGGCCGGCGGAGGAGTACGCGGCACGCCGCCGCGCCGAGGGCGAGCCCGCCACCGTCGTGATGGACCTGGAGGCGGACGCCTTCCTCGTGGTGGTTCCGTCGGACGACGAGGACTGAATCCGGCCGGAATCCGGAATCCGGGGTCCGGGATACGAGACGAGCCGCGCGTTCCTTGACGGTCCTCGTCCCCCCTTGCGACGATCCATGGCATGACCATGCGACTGGACCTCACGCGGCGACGCCACGTCGACCTGGCACGCGTCTCCAGCGCCTCCTGTCGCGCAGCAGCCTGAGCGTTCCCGCTCGCAGCTTTCCCGTACGCCTGAATTCGTCGCTCTGTCACGCCCGTTGAACGAGGCACACCCGGCAGATCGCGGCTGAATACGGCGTCCCCGAATGCGGCTCTGCCGCGCGCAGTCGCGCCTTCTCCCGGAAAGAGAACCCATGGCCACCGTCCTGTCCGTCTCCGGCAGCCCCTCCGCCTCCTCCCGCACCAGCCGACTGCTGCGCCAACTGGACGAGCGGCTGGCCGCGCAGGGCCATGACGTCATCCCGCTCGACGTCCGCACCATCCCGGCCGAGGCCCTGCTCGGCGCGGACTTCCGCCACCCCGCCATCGTCGAGGCCACCGAACTGTTCGCGCGTGCCGACGGCGTCGTCATCGGCACCCCCGTCTACAAGGCCTCCTACTCCGGTGTCCTCAAGGCCCTGCTGGACCTGCTCCCGCAGTACGCCCTCACCGGCAAGACCGTGCTGCCGCTCGCCACCGGTGGCAGCATCGCCCATGTCCTGGCCATCGACTACGCCCTGCGCCCGGTGCTCACCTCCATGGGGGCGGCCCACACCGTGCAGGGCTGGTTCACCCTCGACAAGGACCTCACCGTGCGGGACGACGGCTCCCTGACCGTCGCGCCGGCCGCCGCCGAGGCACTGGCCCAGGTGGTGGACCAGTTCTCCGCGGCGCTCGGCCGCACCCCGCTGCTGGCCGTGGCGGGCTGACCCCTCCGGCCTTCCAAAGATCAACCCTGGAGGCCGACTTCGGCGTCCTCCGCACCGAGGGGCAGGCCCTGCCCCTCGGTGACCAGGAGGCACACACGCATGAAGCAGCGGACCGCACGCACCGTCTCATTAGCCCTGGCCGTGGCGTTGTCCACCGGCACGGCGGCACTCGCCCCGTCCGCACACGCGGCACAGTCCGGGCACAGCCACGAGGCGACCCGAACAGCCCTGCGGGATCTCGTCGAGAAGGGCGGACTCCCCGGCGTGGCGGCCAAGGTCCGTGACGGCGAGGAGAGTTGGTCGGCCGCGTACGGCCACGCGGACACCGGCACCGGCCGCAAGCGTTCGCCCTCCGACCACTTCCGCGGCGCCAGCATCACCAAGACGTTCGTGGCGACCGTCCTGCTCCAACTGGAGGCCGAAGGCAGACTCAGCCTGGACGACACCGTCGAGTCCTGGCTGCCCGGCCTGGTGCGGGGCAACGGCTACGACGGAAACCAGATCACGTTGCGCCGGCTCCTCAACCACACCAGCGGCATCGCCAACTACACCGACGACCCCGCGTTCCTCCACGGCGCCGCCGGCCCCGGCTTCCCGGAGCACCGCTACGACACCCACACGCCCGAAGAACTCGTGGCGATCGCGCTGAAGTACCCGCCCCTGCCAAAGCCGGAGAAGGCGCCGGTGTACTCCAACACCAACTTCGTCATCGCCGGGATGGTCATCGAGAAGGCGACGGGCCGCTCGTACGCGAAGGAGATCACCCGCCGCGTCATCCGGCCGCTGAAGCTGCGCGGGACGTCCTTCCCCGGAGCCTCGCCGAAGATGCCGAAACCGCACCCCGTCGCCTACTCCCGGCTCCACGAGGAGGCCCCGGACGCCGCGATCCATGACGCCACCGAACAGAACATGACCTGGCTGGGCGCGGCCGGCGACGTCATCTCCACCAGCGGCGACCTCAACCGATTCCAACGGGCCCTGATCAAGGGCAAGGTGCTGCCACCGGCCCAGCTGAAGGAGATGCTCGACGAGGTCCCGTCGGGTCAGGGGCTCGGGTTCGGGCTCGGCGTCGAGTTCGCGGAACTGTCCTGCGGCGTGAAGGTGGTGGGCAAGACCGGCCGTACGAACGGCTCCCTGTCCGCGATGGTGGGCACCCAGGACGGTGAGCACCAGCTGACGTTCAACATCAACGGCGACTGGCTGCCGGACCCGTCGCTCTACGTCGGCGTGATCGAAGCGGAGTTCTGCGGCAAGGTCCCGTCCCGGGACGCCGAACCGTCCCTGACGCCGCTCGGCTAGCCGGAGGCCAGCGCGCCGAGGTGCGTGCGGCGTGCCTCGGCCGTCTGGCCCTGGACCAGCAGGAACATCCCCTCGCGGGCCAGCCGCTGCGCCCGGCTGTCCAGGGCCATGGACCGGCCGCCGCCGGTCACGACCGCCGCGGTCGTGGCCGCGCGCATGAGGTCGTAGGCGCGTGTCTTCACGGCCAGGCGTTCCGGGACGCACTCGTGGGGGACCGGGTGATCGGCCAGCGCGTAGGCCTCCCGCCGGACGTCGTCGAGCCGGGCCCGCAGCGAGCGGGCCGGGTCCTGGCCGTCCGGGGTGTCCGCCACCAGGTCCAGCGCCGCGTCCGCCACCCCGAAGACGGCCGGACTGGCGTTGGCGGCCCTCGGCAGGTCGACCAGGGCGAACTCCTTCTGCGGCACACGCAGCACGACCGCGTCGTCCGGCACCCACAGGCCGTCCAGTTCCAGGGAGACCGTACGGGCGGCGGTCAGCGCCGCGAGCCGCATCGGCGCCGACGGGGACAGCCCCGGCTGCTCACGGGCCTCGGCGAGGACGAACACCACCTCGGCCGTCTCCGTCACACCGGCCAGCAGCATCACGTCGTTCAGGCCCCAGCCGGTGAACCAGGGCACCGTTCCCCCGAAGCGCCAGCCGCCCCGCTCCGGCACCGCCCGCACGGGGACCCGGGGAAAGGCACGGACATGGGCGAACGCGATACCGGCCATCAGCTCGCCGGTCGCCAGCGGACGCAGAAGCTTCTCACGGACGGGCGAGTCATAGGTGGCGAGCAGCTTCACCGGAGTGTGGTGCTGTGTCTGCACGAACCATGTGGAGCAGCACGCCCCGGCCAGGATCTCCGCGGTCTCCCGCGCCACGCCGACGGACGCGCCCGCCCCGCCGTACTCCTTCGGCGCGCCCACCCCGAGCAGCCCCGACCGCTTCACCGCCTCGATGTGACTCGCCGGCACACCCTCCTGGTCGACGCGCTCGGCGTCCGGGACGAGGAGATCGTGCGCCAGCCGCCGCGCGCGGGAGACAAGGGGGTGAGGTGTGGTGGTCATGGGAGAAATTCTCCCGGTCGCACGGCGTGGGGTGCCGATGCGGGGGTGTGTCGTTTCAAAGACGTACGTCGAGCTCGGTGAGCACATCGAAGTCGAGGCCTTCGGCACGGGCCAGATAGATGCGCTGGCGCACATGACTGTCCCGCAGACGCAGCAGCCCGCGCGGGCCCTCGTACGACACCGCGCCCGCCGCCGCGCCGATCGCGGAGACGTCCAGCGTCCCGGCCCGCCGCAGCAGCGCGGCCAGCAGCAGCACGCCCTCGTAGCAGGACTCGCCGAGGCTGCCGAGGGCGGGTGCCTCGACGCCGTAGCGGGTGGCGTACCGCCCGTGGAAGTCGAGGGTGTCCCCGTTGGCCAGGGAGGCGAAGAAGCCGGCCGTGCTGTAGAGGTCCTCGGTGGCCGCCGGGCCGCTCGCCATCAGCATGTTCTCGTCCATCAGCGTGCTCAGCCGCAGACAGCGCGCGTGCAGGCCGTGCGCCGCGAACGCCCGGTTGAAGCGCACCGCGTCGCTGCCGACGAGCAGCATCAGCACCCCGTCGGCGTCCGCTTGCTCGACGCGGCGCAGCACCGGCACGAAGTCGTCGGTGCCGAGCGGGAGATAGGCCTCACCGGCGACACACCCGCCGGACGCGCGGGCGTACCCCCGGGCCGCACGCGCCGTGCGCCGCGGCCACACATAGTCGTTCCCGACGACGAACCACCGCCGCACCCCGCGCTCGCGCGCCAGCAGGTCCATCGCGGGCCGCAGTTGATCGCGCGGGGTCTCGCTCGTCAGGAACACGCCCGCCGTGTCCTCCCCGCCCTCGTACAGCGCCGTGTACACGTACGGGACGCGGTGCGCGATCCTCGGCGCCAGCGCCCGGCGCACCGAGGAGATGTGCCAGCCCGTGACGCCCTGCACGACGCCCAGGTCCACCAGGGCCTCCACCTGCCCGGCGACCTCGTGCGGCGGGCCCGAGCCGTCGACGGGCACCAGGCGCAGCTCCCTGCCGAGGACGCCGCCGTCCCGGTTGACCTCCTCGGCCGCCAGCCGCGCGCACAGCTCGCACGTCGGCCCGAAGATCCCGGCCGGCCCCCGCAGGGGGAACACGAGGGCCACGCCGAGCACGGAGTCGTCGGCCGTGAACCACTCGGGCGCGGGGAGGTCGTGCCGGAACATGGCGTCATGATTCCGGCTCCACCGTACGAACTCCAGTGCGTCTCTTACCATGGACGCACCTCTAGCTAGGAGCGGCATGCCCACCCCACCCCCGCGTCGGTCCGACGACCTCGTGCAGTCGCTGACGCGGGCCGAGCGGCTCGCGGCGCGGCGGTTGCAGGCCGTTCTGGAGGAGGAGGGCTGCTCGCTCGACGCGTGGCGGGTGCTGGCCCTGCTGTCCGACGGCGAGGGGCACCACATGACGGCGATCGCGGAGGCCGCCTTCCTGCCGCCCCCGACGCTGACCAAGCTCGTCGACCAGCTCGTCGACCAGAACCTGGTGCACCGCCGGGTCGACCCGTTCGACCGCCGCCGCGTCCTCGCCCATCTCACTCCGCGCGGCCGAGAGTACTGGCAGCGCGTCGACGAGGCGGTCCGCGCCGGCCGGCCCACGCTCGGCGACGGTGACGACGAACTGCTGCGGTCCCTGCTGGACCGACTCACGGCGACGCTGGGCGAGTCGGCCCACGTGTGAGCCCCCGGCACCTCCGACACCCCTGACACCTTTGACATCGTTGACTGGTCTACACCCTTGACTGGTACAGACCAACGCGGTTGAGTGTGCCTCCACACCCCCCACCACGGCCGCCCCCACGCCGTGACCGGCCCGGCCGGCGCGTGCGCCAAGGCCCTGCTCCGCCCTGCCTTGCCGGGTGCGGCCGTGCTCCGCAAAGGAGTCGATCCCGTGTCGAGACGCCGTCTGTCCGCAGTCCTGGTCACCCTCGCCCTCGCGGGCACCGCCCCGGTGCTGCTTCCCGCCTCCCACGCCTCCGCCGCCGCCTGCTCCAGCTATCCGAGCTGGGTGGCGGGCAAGTCGTACGCGGCCGGCGACATCGTCCGTTACACCGACGGCAAGGCGTACATCGCCGAGCACGCCAACCCGGGCTACGACCCGGTCATCAGCACCTGGTACTGGGAGCCGTACGCCTGCGACAGCGGGCCGGGCACGCCCAACGCGCGCTTCGTCGTCACCGAGGCGCAGTTCAACCAGATGTTCCCGAACCGGAATTCCTTCTACACGTACAGCGGGCTCACCGCGGCTCTGAGCGCCTACCCCGGCTTCGCCAACACCGGCAGCGACACGGTGAAGAAGCAGGAGGCCGCCGCCTTCCTCGCCAACGTCAGCCATGAGACCGGCGGCTTGGTGCACGTGGTGGAGCAGAACCAGGCCAACTACCCCCACTACTGCGACTGGAGCCGCCCCTACGGCTGTCCGGCCGGACAGGCCGCCTACTACGGCCGCGGTCCGATCCAGTTGAGCTGGAACTTCAACTACAAGGCCGCGGGCGACGCGCTCGGCATCGACCTGCTGGGCAACCCCTGGCTGGTGCAGAACGACTCGGCCGTCGCCTGGAAGACGGCCCTGTGGTACTGGAACACCCAGACCGGCCCCGGCAGCATGACCCCGCACAACGCCATGGTGAACGGCGCCGGCTTCGGCCAGACCATCCGCAGCATCAACGGCTCCCTGGAGTGCGACGGCAAGAACCCGGCGCAGGTGCAGAGCCGCGTCAACAACTACCAGCGGTTTACACAGATCCTCGGGACATCACCCGGCGGCAACCTCTACTGCTGACGCCGGACCCCGGGGCGTGGTGTCATACGGGATGTCATGCACCTGATCAGTCTTCAGCTGGTCAGTCTCGATCGGTCCTGATCAGTCCGATGAAGGGCATCCCTCATGCGTCTGCGCACCCCCCACGCCCTGCTCGCCACGACCGCCGCGCTGGCCGCCGCGGTCGTGGCCCCACCGCCCGCCACCGCCGCCGCTGTTCCGGCCCCGGGCGCGTACTACGTCCAGAGCGCCACGACCGGGCTCAACGCGGCCGACAGCGGCGGAGCGGTCGAGCAGCACAGACCCCGCGGCAACGAGGACCGCCAGCAGTGGCGGCTGAAGGCGAACGGGTCCTCCTCCCTCCTCGAGAACACCGACACACCGGGCACCTGCCTCGGCCGCAACGGCGACCAGGCCGCGACCGTCGCCTGTACGAGCGCCGACGCCGCCTGGGAGATCGCCCCGGCCGGCACCGACCGCTACACCCTCAAGGCCCCGGGCACCGCACGCCATCTCACGGTGGCCCCCAAGCCGTCCGACGCCACCTACCCCGCCCGGCTCGCCGTCGGCGGGGCGGGCGACCTCGCCGCCTGGTACCTCACCCCCGTCGACCCCGCCACCAACCCCATGCCGCCACAGGACCAGCGCACCCTGGACCAGGTCACGTTCCTCACCGCGCACAACGCCTACGCCAACGGCGTCGACGGCGGCTTCGCCCCGCCCTTCATCAATCTCGTGCCCAACCAGAGACGCGGCATCGAGCGGCAACTCGCCGACGGAGTCCGCGGATTCATGCTGGACATCCATCAGACCCCGGACGGCGCGATCCTCTGCCACAACAGCTGCACCCTGGTCAGCAGGCCGGTCGCCCTCTGGGTCGACCTCCAGCGCATGGTGGACTTCCTCAAGGCCCACCCGGACCAGTTCGTCACCGTCTTCCTGGAGGACTACGTCGACCCGGGCGTCCTGCGCGCGGAACTCGCCCGGGTCAACGGCCTGTCGGACGTGCTGTACCGGCCCGACCGCACCGGCGTACGGCAGAACGGCTGGCCGACGATGGCGGACCTGGCCGCCGCCGGCGACCGGCTGCTGATCTTCACCGACCACAGCCGCTCCGCCGACCAGGCGGCCGGCCTGACCCGGGACAGCTTTGGCGTCATGTACCAGCGCGAATGGACCGTCGAGAACTACTGGTCCATGGGCTCGGGCCTCGGGACCTCCGACTGGTCCTGCTACAGCCGCTGGTACGACGCCGGCACCAACATCCCGCTGACCCGCACCGAACCCGGTTTCCGGCCGCTGTTCGTCATGAACCACTTCCGTGACGCCGGGATCACCTCCACCGCCACGACGGACAACACCAAACTCGCCGACCGAGCACAGCGGTTCTGCCGGCCGGCGGCCCGCAAGAAGCCCAACTTCCTCGCCGTGGACCACTACGACCTCGGCAACCCGGCCTCCGCCGTCGCCACCCTCAATTCGTACACGTATCCGTAATACCCCCGCACCGGTCCGCGCCGCGTGTGTGAGACTCCGCCGATGAACTCACAGACGATCACCGCGGACGCCGCCGGCACCTGGAAACTCGGCGACCTGCCCGTCCACCGCCTCGGCTTCGGCGCGATGCGGCTGACGGGCAGCGCCGCCTTCCACCACGGCACACCGAGCGACCGCGACCGGTCGATCGCCGTCCTGCGCAAGGCGGTCGACCTCGGTGTGAACCACATCGACACGGCCGCCTTCTACTTCTCGTCATTGCGCTCCGCCAACGAGATCATCAACAGCGCGCTGGCGCCGTACCCCGACGACCTGGTCATCGTCACCAAGGTGGGACCGCACCGGACCTACGACGGGCAGTGGGGCACCTCGGCACGCCCCGAGGAGCTGCGCGGCCACGTCGAGGAGAATCTGCGCCAGCTCGGCCGCGACCATCTGGACGTCGTCAACCTGCGCCGGATGCCGAAGTGCGACTCGATCGCCGAGCACTTCGGGGCCCTCGCGGAACTCCAGGACGCGGGCCTGATCCGGCACCTGGGGGTCTCCAACATCGAGCCCCGCCACCTCGCCGAGGCGCGGGCCATCGCGCCCGTGGTCTGCGTGCAGAACCGGTACGCCCTCGACCGTCCCGACCCGGCGGCCGACGAACTGCTGCGGATCTGCGGCGAACAGGGCATCGCCTTCGTGCCGTTCTACGCCGTCGCCGGCGAGAGCGGGGAGCACGGAGCCACCATCGCGCACGACGAGGCAGTGCGAGCCGTGGCCCGCGCCCACGGTGCGAGCCCCGCGCAGATCCGCCTCGCCTGGACGCTGCACCAGGGTCCGCACGTCCTCGCCATCCCCGGCACCGGCAACCCCGACCACCTCGCGGAGAACGTGGCGGCGGGTGCGATCCGCCTCACCGCCGAGGAACTGGACCGGCTGAGCGCACCCCGGCAAAGGGCCGGGGTGACCGGCTAGACCGCCCAGACCCCGTCCCGCATGAGATGCCTGCGGGGCAACTCGTGCTGCTCGCACCACGCCTGCACCGCACGCGGCCGTACCCGGAAGAACGCGTACGACGCGTGGTCCTCGCGCGGATCCCAGCCGGTCTTCGCACGGAAGGCCTCGGCCGCGGCGGGCGGCACCTCGGCGGACGGGAAGGTCTCCACGTCGCCGTCGACCAGCACGACATCCCGGGTGTCCCCGAGGGCCAGCCGCGTGCTCCGGCCGTCCCGCAGATTGCGGCCGGTCGGATTGGTCAGCCGGGTGCACAGCCACACGGCCTCGTCGTGCCACACGAACCACAGCGGGACCAGACACGGCAGCCCATCGGTGTCGGCCGTGGCGACCCAGATGTCGATTTCCCGCTCCAGCCGGACCAGCAGGTCCGCCTTGCGCCGCGCGGGGGTACGAGGTGGCTCGGTGATCTTCATGGGTGGGACGCTAGCGGCCGGACCGTGGGTGCCGCCTCGGGCTGCGGTCGTAGGCCGAGGGCCTAGGCCGTGTCTGCCGGGACATCGAGGTACTGGGCCAGCCCCTCGCCCAGCGACCAGTCGGCCGACTCGTTCTCCGTCAGGGCCACGAAGACGTTCCTCGGCTCGGTGCCCGCGTACGCCTGGGCGAGCTCGGCGATTCTCCGGTACAGCGCCTGCTTCCGCTCGGGCGAGCGGCCGGAGCGGAGGGTGATCGCGACGTAGACGATGCCCTCGTCGCGGGACACGCCGAGGTAGTCGTCGTACCGCAGCGTGCCGCTCATGCCGTCGTGGTCCCGAAGGATCTGGAACCGGTCGTCGGGCGGAATGCCGATCGTCTCCCGCAGGGCGTCGTGGACGGCACGGCCGATCGCGGCGAGGCGCTCGGGACCGGCGCGGAGCGTGTCGATGCGGACCAAGGGCATGGGGCCTCCGGGATGGTGCTGGACCAGGAGTGTACATACTAGTAGTTACAGTAGTGCGGGATGTGACTGGCGTCCGGAGAGTTTTACGTATAACCTCTCCCGTCAACCGCACGCTCCGAGAGGTCCCGATGAGTCGTATCGCCCTGGTCACCCTCGTCGTCGACGACTACGACGAGGCGATCCGCTTCTACACCGAGGCCCTCGGATTCCGGCTCGTCGAGGACGCGCCCCGGCCCGACGGATCCCGCTGGGTCGTCGTCGAACCCGGTGCCCCGGGAGCCGGTGGCGGTCTGCTGCTCGCCCGCGCCAAGGGGGAGGCGCAGGCCGCCCGGGTCGGGGACCAGACCGGAGGGCGGGTCGGGTTCTTCCTGCACACCGACGACTTCGCCCGCGACCACGCCCGGATGACCGCCGCGGGCGTCACCTTCCTGGAGGAGCCGCGGCACGAGCCGTACGGCACCGTCGTCGTCTTCCAGGACCTGTACGGCAACCGCTGGGATCTCCTCCAGCCCGTCGGCTGACCCCTCTCGCTCCGCTTCGAACCGCCCGCTCAAGGAAAGACCCGCCATGACTGCTACGCGCGTAGACGACGCACTGATCCGCCGGCTTCCGAAGGCCGTGCTGCACGACCACCTCGACGGCGGCCTGCGCCCCGCCACCGTCGTGGAGCTCGCGGACGCGGTCGGTCACACCCTGCCCACCACCGACCCCGACGAGCTCGCCGCCTGGTACTACGAGGCCGCCAACTCCGGTGACCTGGTGCGCTACATCGCCACCTTCGAGCACACCCTCGCCGTCATGCAGACCCGCGAGGGCCTGCTGCGCACCGCCGAGGAGTACGTCCTGGACCTCGCCGCCGACGGCGTCGTCTACGGCGAGGTGCGCTACGCCCCCGAGCTGAACACCAACGGCGGGCTGACCCTCGCCGAGGTTGTCGAGACGGTGCAGGAGGGCCTCGCGGCCGGTATGGCGAAGGCCGCGGCCGCGGGCACCCCGGTCCGCGTCGGCACCCTGCTGTGCGGCATGCGGATGTTCGACCGGGTGCGCGAGGCCGCCGACCTGGCCGTGGCCTTCCGGGACGCCGGTGTCGTCGGCTTCGACATCGCCGGCGCCGAGGACGGCTTCCCGCCCGCCGACCACCTCGCTGCCTTCGAGCACCTGCGCCGCGAGAACGTGCCGTTCACCATCCACGCCGGGGAGGCCCACGGCCTGCCCAGCATCCACCAGGCCCTCCAGGTGTGCGGCGCCCAGCGCATCGGGCACGGCGTGCGCATCACCGACGACATCCCCGACCTCGCGGCGGGCAAGCTCGGCCGTCTCGCCGGCTGGGTGCGCGACCGGCGCATCGCCCTGGAGATGTGCCCGACCTCCAACCTCCAGACCGGCGCCGCGACCTCCATCGCCGAGCACCCGATCACCCCGCTGAAGAACCTCGGCTTCCGCGTCACCCTCAACACCGACAACCGGCTGGTGTCGGGCACGACGATGACCCGCGAGATGTCCCTGCTGGTGGAGCAGGCGGGCTGGAGCGTCGAGGACCTGCGCACGGTCACGGTGAACGCCGTGAAGAGCGCGTTCCTCCCCTTCGACGAGCGCAACGCCCTCATCCGGGACGTCGTGCTGCCCGGCTACGCAGCCGCGCTCTGAAGGAGTCCCCGCAGGTAGGCGGCCTGTCCGATGTGCTGGAGGTCGTCGGACAGGACGCTGACCAGCCGGACCCCCAGGGTGACCGGCGGGTCCCAGCGCTCGTCGACGACGCGCTCCAGATCCTTGGCGGCCAGGCCGCGCAGGGCGGTGAGGCTCTGGTCGTGCACGGCGTCGTAGTAGCCGGTCAGCAGTTCGCCCGAGTCGACGCGGACCTTGGCGACCTTGGCGGGGCTGTGGCCGTAGCCCGTGTCGTGGCGGGGCAGGCCCAGCCCGAAGCGCTTGTCCCACTCCTGGGAGAGCCACACCTGATCGAGGCCGAAGGCATCGGCGAGGTGGTCGTCCTGGACGCGGGTGAGGTGCCAGACCAGCCAGGCGACGGAGTTGGCGTCGGGGGAGGGGCGGGCGGCCAGTTCGTCGGGCCCGAGACCCTCGACGGTGGCGTGGACTTCTTCCCGGATCCGGTCGTAGCCGTCGATGAGGATGTCCTTCGCATGCATGGCTCCACCATGGCGCATCGCCGCTCGGCGTGCGCCCCCGCTCAGGCTCCGCTGGTCTCCAGCAGCCCCATCAGCGCCCGGGCCGCCGGACTGGTGGCCTGCGGAGGTGGCAGCAGGGCCACCGTCTCGTACACCGCCTCGCCGGTGCCCTTGACGGGCAGCGCGGTCAGGGAGGCGCGCTTGTGCGCGAAGTGCCGCGGCACCACGGCGACGCCGAGGTTCTCGTCGACCAGGTCGAGCAGGGTGTGCACGTCGTTCACCTCCAGGGCCACGGTCCGCCGTACGCCCGCTGCGGCGAACACCGTGTCGGTGCTGCGGCGCGGCCCCCAGTCCGGGTGGAAGTCCACGAACACCTCCTTCCCCAGCTCCTCCGGCGTGACGGCCGCCCCGGCGGCGGCCAGCCGGTGACTGGAGTGGCACAGCAGCGTCATCGGCTCGCTGGTCAGCGACACCGACCGGAGCTGGTCGCTGTCCTCCTGCGTGCGCACGGCGAAGGCCAGGTCGAGCCGGCCCGCCGCGACGTCCTCGGCGAGGGCCCCCGACCCGGCCTGCCGCAGACAGATCTCCACATCCGGATGACGGTGCCGGAACGCGGCCAGCAGCCCCGCCACATGCACCCCGGCGATGCACTGCTCGCTGCCGAGCGCCAGCATGCCGCGCAGCACGCCCTGCACCGCAGCCACCGCCTCGTGGGCCGTCCGCACCTGCGCCAGGATCCGCTCCGCCTCACCGAGCAGCGCCCGCCCGGCCGGGGTCAGCGTCACCCGGCGGGTCGTCCGCACGAACAGGGGCGTCTGCAGCTCCCGCTCCAGTGCCCTGATCGAGGCCGACAGGCCCGACTGGGAGACCAGGAGGCGTTCCGCCGCCCGGGTGAAGTGCTGGTCCTCGGCGACCGCGACGAAGTGCTGCAAGTGGCGCAGTTCCATGACTGAGAAGCGTAACCGCTGAATTCCATCGGATTCTTCTGTTGGACGCATGGGAGCAGGTCACGCCAGAGTGGACACCGGTTTCATCCGACCGTCCCGGCCAACCCCTCTGGAGTCGCGTTGTACACCGCACACCCCGACCGCTACGCGGACATGCCCTACCGGCGCACCGGACGCAGCGGCCTGAAGCTCCCCGCGCTCTCACTCGGTCTGTGGCACAACTTCGGCCCGGACCGATCCGTCGAGACCCAGCGCGCCATCCTGCGCCGCGCCTTCGACCTCGGCGTCACCCACTTCGACCTCGCCAACAACTACGGACCGCCGCCCGGCTCCGCCGAGTCCGCGCTGGGCGGGTTCCTGAAGTCGGACTTCGCGGCGTACCGCGACGAGCTGGTCATCTCCACCAAGGCCGGCTACCTGATGTGGCCCGGCCCGTACGGCGAGTGGGGCTCGCGCAAGTACGTGCTGTCCTCGCTGGACCAGAGCCTTGAGCGGATGGGCCTCGACTACGTCGACATCTTCTACTCGCACCGCCCCGACCCGGACACTCCGCTGGAGGAGACGATGGGCGCCCTGCACACGGCGGTGCAGCAGGGCAAGGCGCTGTACGTCGGTGTCTCGAACTACTCCGCCGAGCAGACCCGCGAGGCCGCCCGCATCCTGGGCGAGCTGGGCACCCCGCTCCTCATCCACCAGCCGCGCTACTCGATGCTGGACCGCCGCCCCGAGGACCAGGGCGTGCTGGACGCCCTCGACGAGCTCCAGGTCGGCTCCATCGTCTTCTCCCCGCTGGAGCAGGGCCTGCTCTCCGCCCGCTACCTCGACGGCATCCCGGAGGGTTCCCGGGCCGCGAGCGACAGCCCGTTCCTGAACTCCGACGCGCTCACCGAGGACCTGGTGGGACGGCTGCGCGACCTGAACGACATCGCCAAGTCGCGCGGCCAGACCCTGGCCCAGATGGCGCTGGCCTGGGTGCTGCGCGGCGGCCGGGTCACCTCCGCGCTGGTCGGCGCGAGCAGCGCGCAGCAGATCGAGGACAGCGTCGGCGCCATCCGCAACCTGGACTTCGACGCGGACGAGCTGGCCCGGATCGACGCGATCGTCAAGCAGTAGCGGTCTCCCCGGCCGGGGGCGGTCCCCGCCCCCGGCCGGGCCGTCCAGGAACCGTCTAGGAGCTGATCCGCTCCTCCAGGCGCACGGTCACCGTGTCGCCCTCCTCCTTGCCGATGGCCTTGCGGATGTCGGCCTTCACGGGCAGCTTGTGCGTGCCGTCGCCCAGCGCCATGAACGAGCTGCGGAACGGATGCCCGTCGATCGTCCCGCGGACCTTGACCAGGCCGCGGGTGCCGAAGAACTCGACGGACCGGGGCCAGACCAGATAGGTCCAGCCGCCCTCGGCGGGGCTCCTGCGCAGGACCGCGGTGAACTCCGCGTCCAGATCTGTGGTCGTGGCCATGGCGTCCTCCGGTGCTCGGCGGCCTCTCCTCCATCAGACCGCCGGACACCGGAGAACTCATCGCCCCGCACGTCCCAGTCGGCGCCCGGTGGGCCGTGCCCGCTGGTCAGGGCCCGGATCACCGCACGTGGCGAACCCGGCACGACCCACCCTGCCGGGTTTCGGCCAACTCGGGCTGTGAATATGCCAGGAGAGTGGCCGGAAAGTCGTGGTGACAGTGATTCAGCAGTGAACATACTGACCAGCGAGAGCGCTTTCACATCCAGCGACGGTGTCCTCACGCACAGCACGCGAGCCGCGGTGGAGTGAGTCCGGCAGGCGGGCAGGGCAACGGGGGAGGTCACGTGCACGACGAGTTCCTGTGTCACGTCACTGCGTACGGGGTCTGCGACGGCCGCCGCATCGGAGTCCCCCTGGGAACCTACCGGGCGCCCACCCTCGCCCTCGCCCTGTGGTGGCTGCGCGACCGTGCCTCCTGGATCGCCCAGCGTCTCGACCCCCAGCCCGACGCCGAGCACTTACCGCCGGGCGCGCTCGTGCCGGTCGCCGCCACCGTGCCCGACGTGCCCACACAACTGCGCGCCTGGTGCGCGGACCCCGGCCACCAGGAGCGGGTCGCCGAGGAGTTGGCGGCCGGACGGCTGGTGCGCATCGCCACCAGCGACGACACCACCGAGTACGAACTGCTCGCCGAGTCCGTGGACGCCCTGCGGATGCAGCGGACGGCCTCCGGCCTGGGCATCCCCGTGGCCTGACCCGCTCGCAGAGGCACACACCAGGCAAATCGGTAGAATCTTGGTCATGGCGCAGTCGTCGGTAGCACCAGAACTCGTCCTGGAGACCGAGACGGGCTCCACCGTGATGATTCCGGGTCACGACTACCACGTCGGACGCGACCCGTTGAGCGATGTCGTCATCGACGACGACCGGGTCTCCTGGCACCACGCCGTGCTGCGGCCCACCGACGGCCACTGGACCCTCGAGGACGAGAACAGCACCAACGGCACCTACGCCGAGGGCCGCCGCGTCCACGAGTGGGACGTCGGCCCCGGCACGGTCATCCGCTTCGGCAACCCGGCCGACGGACCGCGCGTGGTCCTGCTGGGCCGCCCCGCACCGGCCCCGGAACGCCCCTCCGCCGTCTCCATGCCCGCGGCCACCGGCACCTACAAGCAGCCCACCACCGTACGGCCGCTGCCCGCCCGCACCGTCCGCATCGGGCGCGCCACCGACAACGACCTGGTCATCGACGACCTGGTGGTCTCCCGCCGGCACGCCGAGCTGCGCGCCCTGCCCGACGGCACCTACCAGATCACCGACCTGGGCAGCCACAACGGCACCTACCTCAACGGCAGCGCCGTCACCAGCGCCCCCGTCGGCCAGGGCGACATCGTCGGCATCGGTCACTCGGTGTTCTGCCTCGTCGGCGACGAACTCCAGGAGTACGTCGACACCGGCGAGATCTCCCTCGACGTCCAGGACCTCGCGGTCACCGTCGACCGGGGCCGCAAGACACTGCTGGACCATGTGTCGTTCCCGGTGGGGGAGAAGTGCCTGCTCGCCGTCGTCGGCCCGAGCGGCGCCGGAAAGTCCACGCTCCTCAACGCCCTCACCGGCCAGCGGCCCGCCGACCACGGCACCGTCCTCTACGACGGCCGCGACCTCTACCGCGACTACGCAGAGCTGCGCCAGCGCATCGGCCTCGTCCCGCAGGACGACATCCTGCACGCCCAGCTGACCGTCCGCAAAGCCCTCTCCTACGCCGCCGAGCTGCGCTTCCCGCAGGACACCGCCAAGGCCGAACGGCGTGCCCGGGTCGACGAGGTGATCCGCGAACTGGGCCTGGAGGAACGCGTCGACCAGCCCGTGCACAGCCTCTCGGGCGGCCAGCGCAAGCGCGTCAGCGTGGCCCTGGAACTGCTGACCAAGCCGTCGTTGCTCTTCCTCGACGAGCCGACCTCCGGCCTCGACCCCGGCATGGACCGCTCGGTGATGCACATGCTGCGCGGCCTCGCCGACGACGGCAGGACCGTCATCGTCGTCACCCACAGCGTCCTCAGCCTGGACGTGTGCGACCGGCTCCTGGTGCTCGCGCCCGGCGGGAAGATCGCCTACTACGGACCGCCCGAGGACGCCCTGGCCTACTTCGGCTTCGAGCAGTGGCCCGAGGCCTTCGAGGCCTTCGAGCGGGACAAGGACCGGGACTGGGCGGGGGACTACCGCACCTCGCCGTTCCGGGACCACTACGTCGCCGAGGCCACCGCCCAGCCCCGGCAGCCCCGGTCCGGGCCCGTCGTCATCACCGCGCCGCCCCGGCCGCGCAGCCGGTCCGCCCAGCTCGGCACCCTCGTGCGCCGGTACGCCTCCGCGCTCAGCGCCGACCGCACCTTCCTGATCATCATGATCGCCCTGCCGTTCGTGATGGGCGTGATGGCGCGGGCCCTGTCGGGCGGCAAGCTGACCTTCGACACGGCGATGAACACGCTGCTCATCCTGTGCGTCGGCGCGGTCCTCACCGGCGCCGCCAACGCCGTGCGCGAACTCGTCAAGGAACGCGTCATCTACCAGCGGGAACGCACGGTGGGCCTGTCCAGATCGGCGTACCTGATGTCGAAGGTCGTCGTCCTCGGCGTCATCACCGTGCTCCAGGCGGTGGTGCTCACCCTGGTCGCCCTGCTCGGCGTGGACCTCGGCGCGCCCGGCGGCGAAGGCGTGCTGATGCCGCCCCTGGTCGAAATCGCGGTCGCCGTCGCCCTGTTGGCGTTCACCGCGATGATGCTGGGGCTGCTCATCTCGGCGCTGGTGCGCAAGGAAGAGGTGACGATGCCGCTGCTGGTGCTCGTCGCCATCGTCCAGGTCGTCTTCTGCGGTGCCCTGCTGAAACTGGACGGCGTTCCCGGACTGGAGCAGCTCGGCTGGCTGGTGCCGGCGCGCTGGGCGCTGGCCGCGATGGCCGGGACCGTCGGGCTGGCCCGGATCGTGCCCGACGAGCTGACCAAGGATCCGCTCTTCGAGCACTCGGCGGGCATGTGGCTGCTCGACGTCGGGATGCTCGTCGTGCTGTCGGTGCTCTTCGGCTTCCTCGTCTCCCGGCTGCTGCGCCGGCACGAACCGGCCGTGATGCGGAAGTAGGGAGCGACTGTGACGACTCCCGGTTTCCGGCCCACGCACGTCGTCCCGCAGCACGGGATGCCCGCCTGGGAGGCACCCGACCCGGCCCGGCCCACCGTCGACCTCGATCCCCTGCTGCCGGTGCAGCTCGTCGAGCGGCAGGGCGACTGGGGGCATGTGCTGTGCTTCAACGGCTGGTCGGCCTGGGTCGACGGCCGCCGGCTGGTCGCCGTACCGCAGGATCCGCCCGCCGCGGACGGGCCGCTCACCCGGACCGCCGACTCGCGTCCGCTGCTGACCCGTGCGCAGGAGGCCCTGGCGCGCTACCGGTCCGCGGTGGAGGACCTCGCGGGCGGCCTCGACCGGGAGTCCTTCCACGCCCGCACCCACGGGCTGCGGATCGGCGTCGTCGTCGACGGCGAGTCGGTGTGGCTCTACGACGCCGCGCACGGGCACTGGGTGTACGCGGAGGGCACCCGGGCGACCCCGTACGCGGCGGACGAGACCCCGAGCTCCCGCCCGGAGCCCCGACCGTCCGAGCCCCCGGCCCCGACACCCACCCCGACGCGGGTGGTGCCCGCGGACGCGGCAGAGGAGCCGCCTCGGGCAGAGGGGCCGCCCCGGGCCGACGAACCGTCCCGTGTCGAGGAGCCGTTCCGGGCCGAGGAACCGCCCACGCCGGTCGTTCCTCCTGAGCCGACGCGGGTGGTGTCGCCCGAGGGACCTGAGCCGGCGCGTGCCTGGCCGCCTGAGGCGCCTGAGCCGACGCGTGTGGTGTCGCCGGAGGCGTCTGAACCGGCGCGTGCCGCGCAGCCTGAGGCGCCCGAGCCGACGCGGGTGGTGGCTTCCGAGGCGCCGGAACCGGCGCGTGCCACGCCGGTCGTTCCGCCCGACCCGACGCGGGTGGTGTCGCCCGAGGGACCTGAATCAGCGCGTGCCGGGCCGCCTTCGGCGCCTGAGCCGACGCGGGTCGTGTCGCCCGAGGGCCCTGAACCGGAGCGTGCGGCGCAGCCCGAGGCTCCTGAGCCGACCCGCGTGGTGGCTCCCGAGGCTCCTGAGCCGACCCGCGTCGTGTCCGCCGATGTCCCCGAGGCCACCCGGCTCGTGGCACCCGAGGAAGCCGAGGGAGGCGCCCGTCCCGCGGCCGCCCCGCCCACCCGTGTGGTGGCTCCCGACGAGGCGGAGGAAGAGCAAGAGGGACCCGACAGCCCCGCCGAGGCGCCGCCCACGCGCGTCGTGGGGTCCGAGCCCACCCGGGTCGTTTCGCCTGAGGGTGACACCCGTTGACCCGCGAGACGAGCCTGTTCTCGGGGCGGCCCTCCGAGCTGCTCGGGCAGCAGATCGCCGGGTACCGGATCGAGAAGGAGATCGGCCGCGGCGGCATGGCCGTGGTCTACCGGGCCCGCGACCTGCGTCTGGAACGCACCGTCGCCCTGAAGCTGCTCGCCCCCGAACTCGCCCGCAACGACACCTTCCGGCGCCGCTTCACCCACGAGTCCCGGGCCGCCGCCGCGATCGACCACCCGCACATCGTGCCGGT
Source organism: Streptomyces sp. CRCS-T-1 (assembly GCF_024442335.1). NCBI lineage: Bacteria > Bacillati > Actinomycetota > Actinomycetes > Kitasatosporales > Streptomycetaceae > Streptomyces > Streptomyces sp. CRCS-T-1. The sequence goes on from NZ_CP101651.1 coordinate 8,339,268, forward strand.
CTTCGAGGCCGGTGAGACGGACGGCGTGCTGTACATCGCCATGCGATACGTCGTCGGCAGCGACCTGCGTCATCTCCTCGACCGGGAGGGCCCGCTGTCACCCGCCACCACCCTGCGGATCGCCGCCCAGGTCGCCTCCGCGCTCGACGCCGCCCACGACCACGGCCTGGTGCACCGGGACGTGAAGCCCGGCAACATCCTGGTGGCCCGCGGCACCGACAGCGACCACCCCGAACACGCCTACCTCACCGACTTCGGACTGACGAAGAAGTCGCTGTCGCTGACCGGCTTCACCACCGTCGGCCAGTTCGTCGGCACGCTCGACTACGTCGCCCCCGAGCAGATCTCGGGCCGCCCGGTCGACGCCCGCTGCGACGTGTACGGCTTCGGCTGTGTCGTCTACGAGATCCTGGCCGGCCATCCGCCCTTCCGCCGGGACGACGACATGGCCCTGCTGTGGGCGCACCAGTACGACGAGGCCCCGCCGCTGACCGAGGCCCGGCCGGACCTCGCCGCGCAGGCCGACCCCGTCCTCGCCAAGGCCCTCGCCAAGAGCCCCGACGACCGGTACCCGTCCTGCCTCGCCTTCGTCGCCGCCCTGCGCGCCGCGACGACCGGCGGCGCGCCCGCCGCCGGACACACCCCCACCCGGGCGGGCCGGGGGCCGGGGGAGGAGGGGCCGAAGCCGCCGCCGCGCTGGGCCGAACCGGTCTTCCGGCAGCGGATGTAGCGCGAGACGCAGCGCCCCGGCGTCAGCTCTCGCTGTCCGAGCGGACCTCACCCCGGCGCCGTACGTGCCGCGCCAGCAGCGCTCCGGCGAATCCGGTCACCAGACCCCAGGGGACGGCCAGGCCGACGGCTCCCCACAGCCGGGGTCTGAGGAAGAGCTCGCCCCCGAGTCCCCCGCCCAGGTCGCCGATGCCGAGCACGGACAGGCCGTAGTGCGCGGAGATGCGTCCGACGAGGCAGATCATGAACACCGTGAGCATGAGGGCGACCGCCATGTGCACGGCGTGCTGCCACGCCCGCACCCGGGCCGGTGAGCGGGCCGCCATCACGAACGCGGCGGCCAGCAGCAGCACCACGTCGATGACCAGCAGCCACCACACCCGGCCGTCGTGCTCGGACAGCGTCCGCAGATTCAGCTCCGAGATGTCGGGGGTACGCAGCACCTCGTCGAGCACCTGCGGCATGGGCAGCCCGAACGGCCCCTCCACCCGGCCGGTCCAGGTCGCGCCGAGCCCGATCGTCAGCGCCATCCACACCAGATTGGGCATGCCGAGCAGAATCACGGCGAACGTCTCCGCCGCATGGCCCCGCGTCGCCGCGACGACCAGTGCGATGACCACGCCGATGACGACATACGCCAGCAGCAGGGCGACCATCGCGTACGCGGCCGGCCGCACCGACGCCTGGAAGCGCAGCAGTCCGGCCGGCAACGGGGCGCCGCGCGACACCAGCAGGGCCAGCACCAGCACACCGGCCAGCCACACCAGGCCGACGAACACGGACAGCGGAACGTCGGTGGTGAAACCGATCTTCGGCGAGGCACCGAACAGGTCGCCGAGTTCGCCCAGCTCCTGGTCGCCGAGGGAGATCTCGAACGTGTGGCGGGCGGCGAGCGTCAGACCGATCAGGGCGAGCAGCCACAGGGCCGCGATCCTGGCGGCCCAGCCGGCCAGCTCCCTGGCTTCGGCGACCGCGCGATGGCGCAGCGGCCGCAGGAATCCCCAGGCGATCACCAGCGCCCCGGTCAGCGTGACGGACAGCGGGATCACGGTCAGTCCCGCCTGCGTGTCGGCGAAGTCGCCGGCGCTTCCGGAGAGCTTCACCGTGCCCCCGACGGCGGTGACCACGGTCGCCATGACGACCGGGGCGAACGCGCCGTCCGGCAGGTCCGCCGCCCCTGCGGCCCACAGGCCGAGCGTGGCCACCACCATCATGGCGAGCAGCCCGCCGAGCACCGTGACGAGGGCGTGCACCCAGCCGTGCCGGGCGACGGCCCGCGCGCCGGAGGTACGTGCCTGGCCGGAGGAGGTGCGCGAACTCACGCTGCCACGCTAAGCAGCGCCCGCGCCGGGCGCCCGTCGGGAGGTCCGTCCGCGTCGGCTTGCGGGCCGTACGGGACCGGGGCACACAATGAACTCGTAACGGAAGAAGCGGTATATACCAGGACTGATCCAGGACTGATCGCCTCGGGTGTGCGCAGGCCGTACAGAACCCACGTCGGGAGAAGAGCTCGTGAGCGTCGAACCGCCGTCGTCCGGTCGCCCCACAGGACCTCCCTCGGGCCCGCTGTCGGGCCCCTCCCAGCCGCCCTCGGGAGGCGGCGGCCCGCCCTCCGAACCCCCGAGCGGGGGTGGTGAGCCGCCGGAGCCCCGCCGCCCGTGGTGGGGCTCCGTGCCCCGGGTCGCGCTGATCGCCGGCGCGGTGGTGGCCGCCGTGGTCCTGGCCGTGGTGTTCACCCGCCCCGACGGCGGCACCGGCGCGTCCGACGGAGGGACCGGCACCTCCGACGGCGACGTGCTGCTGCAGCCCGCGGCCGACACCGGCCCGGACCCGTTCACCGACTCGACGGCCAAGGAGAGTTCCGCCCCGTCGGTCACGCCGACGCCCGCCGGAACGGCTTCGCCGAACACCGTCCGGGCCGTACGGGGCGGAACGCCCGGCCTGTACGGCGGCACCCGCAACGTCGCCAGTTGCGACGTGGAGAAGCAGATCACGTACCTCAAGGGGGCTCCGGACAAGCAGCGCGCGTTCGCGTCGGTCCAGGGCATCGACCCGTCCGAGGTCCCCGCCTACCTGCGCTCGCTCACCCCCGTGCAGCTGCGGATGGACACCTGGGTCACCAACCACGGCTACCGCAGCGGCCGCCCCACGCAGTACCAGGCCGTCCTCCAGGCGGGCACGGCCGTCCTCGTCGACGACCGCGGTGTGCCCCGGGTGCGCTGTGCCTGCGGCAACCCGCTGAGCCCGCCGGCCCCCCAGCAGAAGAAGACGACCGGAGAGAAGTGGCCCGGGTACAAGGCGTCTGACGTCGTCGAGGTCAGGCCCGCCGAGGAGCCGGTCGACGTCTTCGTCATGTGCGAACCCGACGGCGAGTGGTTCAAGCGCGACAAGGGCGACACGGGCGAGAACGACCGCAAGACCTCCCCGCCGAGCAAGCCCACCCCGTCGGCCGACGTCTCCACACCGACCGACGCGACCTCGTCGCAGCCGACCACGAGCGAACCGCCGACGACGGAGACGACCTCTGAATCGCCGACGGACCAATCGCCGCCCGCGGACGACTCGCCGCCCCCGCCCGGGGACGGCACGGGCGAGGACACCGGAGGCGGCACCGTGGGTGACACGACGGACCAGGCCCCGGCCTCCTGAGTCACCCGGCGCGGACCACCAGGGCGTAGTCCCCGAGCCCGAGCAGCCGACCGGCCGGCACATCGCCCTGGGCGGTGACGACCGCCTCGACGCGGCCGGTGTCCGGTTCGAACGCGACGTCCTGGACCGTGCCGAGCCAGTCGCCCGTCTCGGTGAGGATCCTCAGGCCCGGCAGCTCGTGGTGCCGCGGGACCTCGGCCGGGGCGGCGGCGGAGCGCACGAGCACGGCGTCCGGGCCGAGGGCGTGCAGAGCACCCCAGGCCAGCACGGTCTCCTTGCGGGAGCGCCTGCCCCGCACCCGGACATGCGTGACCACCCCGGCCGCCGCGTCGACCGTCAGCGAATTCACGACGCCGAGTTCTTCCGCCTCGGCCAGGGTCAGCACCGGCAGGCCCCGCGCCTGCGAGAACAGCATCATGACGGCGTCCCCTCGTGCCCCTGCCGGAAGGCACCCACCCGGGCGACGAAGGCCGGCAGGTCGTCGGCGACGTAGCGGGTGGCGTCCGCCGGGATGACCAGGGCGCGGCCGGAGACCGCCAGCGTCTCCCCGCGCGGCACGTACACCCGGTGCCGGCGCCGCCGGGTGCCCTTCACCAGCGCCTTGGCCGCGGCGATCCGGAATCCCACGACCCGGCCGCTGGTGCCGCCCTCGACGACGACGTCCAGCACCGTGCCGACCTCGGCGCCCTCGTCGGTCAGCACCTTGGCGTGCAGGACCCGGCCCTGCTGGGCCTCGCGGCGTGCCACCACGACGGGCGTGTCCGCCAGGGCGCCGGCGTCGACGATCATGACCGCGTGGGGGCCCAGCGCGTGCACCGCCGGCCAGGGCAGGCTCTGCTTCAGCGGGCCCGAGAGCAGACCCCGGCCGCTGAGCGTGAACCCGGTGATCCGTCCGGCCGCGGCGTCGAAGACGGTGTCCTTGATCTGGGCGACGGCGTCGCCGCCCAGGGTGACCACCGGCAGGGTCGTCAGGCTCCGCGCCGCCATCAGCTGGTTCATCGGAGGCCCTTCCCGCCGGGCCGGCGCCGGACCGCGATGACCCTTCCGGACCGCCGGCCGGCCTGCACGGCGAGCGTCATCGCGACGACGCCGACGAGCACCGCGAGCACCACGACCACCCATATCCACCAGGCCACCGCACACCTCCGGCGATCGGCCCGGCCGCCCTCGGCCGGTCCTGATTCCCGAGTGCCCCGCGCTCGGGGGAGAATGCCCCGGGTGTGAGACGGACGAAAAACGTGTCAGGACTGCGAAGCCCGGCTCGGGGTACGAGCACTGGTGCAGAGCGTCCGGCCAGTCCGGCTTCTTCCCAGAAAGAAACAAATGATCGACCACCTGGACGGGGCAGTGATACCGACTGGTTTCGACGTGCCCGTGGAACCGCTGAGGCGGGCGGCACACTACACAGGCGAGCAGGGATGCATCGCCGAGGCGCGGTCCTTCGCCGCGCTCTTCCTGGATCAGCTCAGGACCGAGTGGTGCGCGAGCATCGACGACCGGGCCGACGGCGCGGTGCAGCTCGTGGTCAGCGAGCTGGTCACCAACGCCGACCGGCACAGCAACGGGCCGTACATCCTTGAGCTCGTGGGCACGGACACCGCCGTGACCGTGTCGGTCTACGACAGCAGCTCAGCCCTGCCCCGCATCTTCCCACGCAACCCGGAGCGCGTCGGCCGGCACGGCCTGGAGATCGTCCACGCGCTCGCGGAGCAGGTCAGCGTGGAGCGGGTGCCGGTGGGCAAGCGGGTACGCGCCGTGCTGCCGCTCGCCGGGGCGACCGGCGCCTGAGCGGTAGCCGTCGGCAGTCGTCAGCTTGCCAGCCTGAGCCGACCGGGTGAAGCCTCCCCCGGACGGCGCTCGCGCGCCATCGAACGTCATTGGACCCGACACCGTCGCGGTGCCACAACAGCCCACACAGTCGCGGGTGCCGTCCCACTCCCGCATGGGGGACAGCACCCGCTGGTCTCGCCGGTATGCCCGGCCGGTCCGCCGACTGTGTCAGGCGCAGCCGAGCTCGCCCAGCATGCCCTGCCGCAGCCGGGTGATGATCCGCTTGATCAGACGCGAGACGTGCATCTGCGAGCAGCCGAGCTCCTCGCCGATCTCCGCCTGGGTGGCCTCCTCCACGAACCGCATGTGGATGATCTGCCGGTCGCGCTCGCTGAGCTCCGCCATGAGCGGGGCGAGCGAGTGGAAGTCCTCCACCAGCCGCAGCCCGTTCTCCTCGACACCGATGAAGTCGGCCAGAACCGCCTCGCCGCCCTCCGGGCCGTCGCCGGTGAGCGCGGCGTCCAGCGAGGACGAGTTGTACCCGTTCGCGGCGATCTGCCCCTCGACGACCTCGTTCTCGGAGATGTTCATCAGCGTGGCCAGCTCGGCGACGGTCGGCTCACGGTCCAGCCGGCTGGCGAGTTCCTCACGGGCCTTGGCCAGCTCCACGCGCAGCTCCTGCAGCCGCCGCGGCACATGCACCGCCCAGGTCGTGTCCCGGAAGAACCGCTTGATCTCACCGACGATGTACGGCAGCGCGAAGGAGGTGAACTCGACCTCGCGCGACAGCTCGAACCGGTCGATGGCCTTGATCAGACCGATCATGCCGGTCTGGACGATGTCCTCCATGTCGTCGCCGCGGCCCCGGAAACGGCCGGCCGCGAAGCGCACGAGCGACATGTTCATCTCGATGAGCGTGTTGCGCGCGTACTGGTACTCGTGCGTGCCCTCTTCGAGTTCCGTCAGGCGCTGGAAGAACTGGCGGGACAGCGCCCTGGCGTCCCGCGGGGCCACGGACCGCGGGTCCACGACCGGCAGTGCTCCGTCACCCGTCCCGGCCTCGGCGTTCTCCCCGGCGACCTCTGCCTTCGACCGGATCACGGCGGTCTCCATTACCTCTCCCCACGAAGTCACGGCTACATCTGCCTAGGTCCTTCCGGGTTGCGGGTACCCGGCCAGGCGCAACACATGCCCCCGAATGCCGAGCGGACGGAAAATCGGTGGAGCATGGCATTCCGGTCCGCCCATGCTCACCCGAACGGCCGACAGGGGGCAAGAGGCAGGACGCGGCCCGGCAGGCGGAGTCAAACCGGCGTGCCCTCCCGGGATTCCACCGAGGGCGGAACGCCGGACCCTTCCCCTGGCGGCCGGCGCTCCTAGGCTGGAGCGGTGACCAACCTTGTGCCGAACGAAGCCCGCGTCATCCCCCTGCGCCCGCAAGGTGCGAGCCCTCCGGCCCCCGCCGTGAAGGAGCCGCTGTGGCGCGACCTGGTCGGCGACGTCCTGCGCCGTGAACGCCTCGCGCAGGAGCGCACGTTGAAGGACGTCGCCGACGAGGCACGGATCTCCATGCCGTATCTGTCGGAGGTCGAGCGCGGCCGCAAGGAGGCCTCCTCGGAGGTCCTCGCGGCCGCCGCCCGCGCCCTCGGACTGAGCCTCGGCGACCTGCTGTCGAGGACACAGGGCGAACTGACCCGCGTCACCGCGCGGTACACGGGCGCCCCCGGCCGCCGCCGGGCGGCGGCCCCGTCGTCGCACGACGGAATGTGCCTGGCCGCCTGAGTCCGCCTGCCGGCCGGCGCCTCAGACCTGCACGAGGCGCCGGCTGAGCACCTCGTCGGCCAGCCCGTAGTCCACCGCCTCCTGCGCGCTGAACACCTTGTCGCGGTCCATGTCGGCCCGAAGGGTCGCCACCTCGTGGTGGGTGTGCCGCGCCAGCACCTCCTCCACCTGGGAGCGGATCCGCACCATCTCCCTGGCCTGGAGCGCCAGGTCGGAGACCATGCCGCGCTGTCCTCCGCTCGCCGGCTGGCCGAGCAGCACACGCGCGTGCTCCAGCACGAACCGCCGCCCCGGGTCCCCGCCCGCCAGCAGCACGGCCGCCGTGGAGGCCGCCTGCCCGACACAGAACGTCGAGATCGGCGCCCGCACGTACGACATCGTGTCGTAGATGGCCATGAGCGAAGTGAACGATCCCCCGGGCGAGTTGAGGTAGATCGCGATCTCGCTCTCCGGGGACGAGGACTCCAGATGGAGAAGCTGCGCGATGACGACGTTGGCGACACCGTCGTCGATCTCCGTGCCGAGGAAGATGATCCGCTCGGACAGCAGCCGGCTGAACACGTCGTAGGACCGCTCGCCCTGCGGGGTGCGCTCGACGACGTTCGGAATCGTGTAGGTCCCCATCACTGCAGCCCCATCCTGCGTCGGCCGGCCGTCGGGCGGACGTCCGCGAGGGACTCCACGACCCGGTCGACCATGCCGTACTCCTTGGCCTCCTCGGCCGTGAACCAGCGGTCCCGGTCGCCGTCCCGGGAGATGGTCTCCTCGCTCTGGCCGGTGTGCTCGGCGGTGAGCCGCTCGATGGTCCGCTTGGTGTGCTCCAGGTTCTCCGCCTGGATCTCGATGTCGGCGGTGGTCCCGCCGATTCCGGCCGACGGCTGGTGCATCATGATCCGCGCGTTGGGCAGGGCGTAGCGCTTGCCGGGCGCGCCGACGCTGAGCAGGAACTGGCCCATGCTCGCGGCGAAGCCCATGGCCAGGGTGGAGACGTCGTTGGGGATGAGCCGCATCGTGTCGTAGATGGCGAGGCCCGCGTGCACCGCCCCGCCGGGGCTGTTGATGTACAGGCTGATGTCGGTGCGCGGGTCCTCGGCGGACAGGATCAGCAGCTGGGCGCAGACCCGGTTCGCGGAGACCTCGTCGACCTGGGTGCCCAGCAGCACGATGCGCTGTGCGAGCAACTGGGCGGCCAGCTGATCGTCGAAGCGGGTCGGGGAGGTGTCGCCCTCCTCCGCCCGCGGGGCGAAGGCCGTGTGTGGAGTCATCGGTTCTCCTGGTGGTCGGGGATGCTCTCGACTCCACTGTTGACCTCGAACGACGCCGTTGTGCGGATTCTCTGCCCGCGGCAGATTCGCTACGGGCAGAGCGGGCGTCAGCCCTTCTCGCGCAGCTGCCGGAAGAACGCCCGCACGTCCTCCACCAGCAGGCCCGGTTGCTCCATGGCGGCGAAGTGCCCGCCCCGGTCGAACTCCGTCCAGCGGACGATGTTCTCCGTCCGCTCCGCCTTGTGGCGCAGCGGGATCTGGGGGTCGCCGGAGAAGGACGCCACCGCGGTCGGCGCGCTGGAGGGCTCGTGCGGGGCGGCGATCCGCTCGCCCCGGGCGTGGGCGCGCTCGTAGTAGACCCGGGCGGACGAACCCGCCGTGCCCGTCAGCCAGTACAGCATCACGTTCGTGAGCATCAGGTCCCGGTCCACGGCCTCCTCGGGCAGCTCGTCGGAGTCCGTCCACTCCCGGAACTTCTCGACGATCCAGGCGAGTTGGCCCACCGGCGAGTCCGTGAGCGCGTAGGAGAGGGTCTGCGGCCGGGTGGACTGCACATGGAAGTAGCCCGTCCCGTCGCGCGACCACTTCTCCCACCGGCGCCAGGAGGTGAGCGTGCGCTCCCGTTCCGCGGGACTCAGCGCGTCCAGCTCTTCGGCGGTCGGCTCGGTGGTGGCCTGGCCGCCGGGCAGCAGATTGAGGTGGACGCCGGTGACCCGGCCGGGGTGGACTCGGCCCAGCTCGCGGGAGATGGCCGCGCCCCAGTCGCCGCCCTGGGCGCCGAACCGCTCGTAGCCGAGGCGCGTCATCAGCTCGGCCCACGCGTCCGCGATCCGGCGCGCCTCCCAGCCGGTCTCCCGGGTGGGTCCGGAGAACCCGAAGCCGGGGATGCTCGGCAGCACCACATGGAAGGCGTCGGCCGGATCACCGCCGTGCGCGGCCGGGTCCGTCAACGGCCCGACGATGTCGAGGAACTCGACGATCGACCCCGGCCATCCGTGCGTGACGACCAGCGGGGTGGCGCCCGGTTCGGGGGAGCGGATGTGCGCGAAGTGCACCCGCGCGCCGTCGATCTCGGTCGTGAACTGCGGCCACGCGTTCAGCCGCGCCTCCGCCGCCCGCCAGTCGTACGAGTGCCGCCAGTACCGCACCAGCTCGCGCAGATAGCCCGACGGAACGCCGTATGTCCATCCCACCCCGGGCAGCTCGTCGGGCCACCGGATCCGGTCGAGACGGTCGTAAAGGTCGTCGAGGTCGCTCTGCGGGATGTCGATACGGAACGGACGGAGACTGCTGCCGCTGTCAGCGGGCGAAGACGTCATGACCCGGGATGCTAGTTCCGAACGGTGTAACGGCCACCTGAATTTGCCGGCCGGTCCACCGATGAGTTCCGGGGCGAGCGCCGGTCGACAGTGGTGACAGCGTTCCACGCGCCCAGGAGGTACCCATGGCCACCGACGGTTTCACCACGTGTCTCTGGTACGACGACCAGGCCGAGGAGGCCGCCCACCACTACGTCTCGATCTTCAAGAACTCCAGCATCGGCGACGTCGCCCGCTACCCCGAGGGAACACCTCACCGGGCGGGCACCGTCATGACCGTCGAGTTCACGGCCAACGGCCACAAGTTCCTCGCGCTCAACGGCGGCCCTCAGTTCAAGTTCACCGAGGCGGTCTCCTTCATGATCTTCTGCGCGGACCAGGAGGAGATCGACTACTACTGGACCAAGCTCACCGAGGACGGCGAGCCCGGACCCTGCGGCTGGCTCAAGGACAAGTACGGAGTGTCCTGGCAGGTCGTCCCCGACCGGCTCCAGGACATGATCACCGACCCGGACCCGGCGAAGGTGGCCCGGGTGACCGAGGCGTTCATGGCGATGACCAAGTTCGACATCGCGACCCTGGACCAGGCCTACGCGGGCGAGTGACGCCCCCCGGTCAGGGGGCAGACCCGGCCGAGTCTGCCCCTACGCCGTCTCGGCCAGGATCTCCCGGATCACATGCCGGGAGTTCTCCGCGACCGGTGGGTTCGTGTCCCAGTAGTACGGCAGGGCGATGACCGCGATCGACAGGGCCCAGCCCCGGCCCCGCGCCCACTCGGCCTCGCCGGCGCCCACGGCCTTGCGGAAGGCATCGCGCGCATCGGTCGGCAGTACACACCAGGCGCTGATGAGGTCGTCGGCGGGATCCCCCACCCCCACGGTGCCGAAGTCGATCACGGCGCTCAGCCGTCCGGCCGTGACCAGAAGATTCCCGGCCATCAGATCGCCGTGCGCCCAGACCGGCGGCCCGGCGTACTCGGGGGCGCGCAGGGCCTCCTCCCACGCCTCCGTCACGGCTGCGGTGTCGATCCGCCCCGTGAGCTGGGCGAGCGCCTCGCGCACGAAGGGGTCCCGGGCCGCCAGCGGCACTCCCCGGTAACCGGTCGGGCCCTCTGCCGGGTCGGTCCGGCGCAGGGCCGCGACGTACGCGCCCAGGTCCTCGGCGAGCAGACGCGGCTCGTCGAGCGCGCCGGGCACCGGGTTGCGGCCGTCCAGCCAGCCGTACACCGACCAGGGCCACGGGAAGCCCTCGCCGGGCTCGCCCCGTCCGAGGGGTTCGGGGGAGGCGACGGGCAGGCCAGGGCTCAGCCGGGGCAGCCACCGCAGTTCGTGGCTGATGGCCTCGACGGCGCGGGGATGCCGGGGGAGCCGCACGACCTTGTCCGCGCCGAGGCGGAACATGGCGTTCTCGCTCCCGGAGGACTCCACGCGTCGTAGGGGCAGCCCCGCCCACTGGGGGAACTGTCCCGCGATCAGTCGGCCGACGAGCGGGACGTCGACCTCTCGTTCGTCCTCATGCATTCGCACAGCGCACATGACGCCCATTCGAACGGTCAATTCCCCGGCTGTCGAATGGTTTTGGTGATCTCCCGGGCGATGCGCAGGATGCCGGGAGAGCGCACCGGGCAGGGCTTCGGCGTGGACGTCGTGGGAGCCAGACAGAAATGCAGATAGTCGTCGTCGCGGTGCAGGGCCGTCCGGTCGCGGCCGGGCTGGGTGCAGTAGTCGGGGTGGGCCCGCTCGTAGGCCGTGCAGGGCAGGTGCTGCGTCCACGTGTAGCGGTCCGAGGCGGGACTCACCGTCCCCCCGGCGTCCGCGACGATGTCGTCCGAGCCGGCGGCCAGCCGCTCGTACAGCCCGTTCACGCGCCGCACCCGGTCGGGTGTGATCGGGTCCGGACCTTGCAGCACCCACACGATCCGCGGCCGGTGCGCTCCGCCGGCCGTCGAGATCTGCTCGATGAGCCGGCGCGCGTCGGCCTCGTACCGCTCGAAGTACCTCTCCCGCGAACCGTCGTACGTGATCTTGTCCATGCACCAGGTGAAGTCCCAGGCGTTGCCCCAGAACTGCAGCACCACGAAGTCCGGCCGCAGCGATCGCACCAGGGCCGCCGCCTTGTCCCGTGCCGGGACGAGCGAGCGCTCGGCCGTGCCCTCCAGGTAGTCGCACAGGGTGGTGCCCGAATAGGGGGCGCTCGTGTATTTGGCGCGCAGGTCCCGGCGCAGCTCCTGGCCGAGGACCTTCTGGTTCTCCATGGCGAGGGAATCGCCGAGATACAGCACGCGGGGCGCCTTCGCCGGGGCGCGGGGGCTCGGTGAGGCCGGGGCCCGCTGATGCGTGGTCGTGGACACCTCCGGCGCGGACGGCGGGGACGTGCCGGGTCCGGACGACGGATCCCCGCACGCCCCGAGCAGCAGCCCGGCCAGCAGGACACCCACGATCCACGGTCCGCGCATCCCGCAACTCCCGCCCCGGCCGGTGAAAAGGCTCCCAGGCAAGCACAGCCGGGCCCGGGGCGGAAGACGCGCGTCGGCCACGGAGTGGCCGTGACCGACGACTTGACGAACGGTCAGACGCGGTCGGCCACGATCATCAGGTACTGGAAGCTGCCGTTCTTGTACGCGGTCAGGAACGTGTCCTCGATGCCCGTGACGAGATGGTCGGCCCGCCTGCGCAGCTCCCAGTAGGGGATGGCCGTGGCGGTGAGGTCCTGCACATGGACGGGGACCAGACGGTTGCGGGCCATCGCCCGGAAGTACTCCGAGCGCGGGTGGATGTCGCAGATGTAGTGGGCGTTGATCAGGGACACCTCGCGCGAGGCCCGCCCGTAGGTGTCGTTGTAGCAGCCGGTGATCACCACATAGCGTCCGCCGCGGCGCAGCAGCCGGGCGTGCTCGGCGAACAGCAGGTCCAGTTCCACGTACATGGTCGACTCGTTGTTCCACGACGCGGCGAACGCGCCCGAGGTGAAGCCCGTGTCGAGCATGTTCCGGCAGTGGTAGCGGACCTTGCCGTCGATGCCGCGCTGCCGGGCCTGCTCGTTCGCGAAGTCCGCCTGCTTGGCCGAGAGGGTCACACCGTCGGCGCGGCAGCCGTACCGCAGGTTCGCCACGACGCTGCCGCCGCCGCGTCCGCAGCCGGCGTCGAAGACGCGGTCGGCGGGAGTCACGGGGCCGAGGTGGGCGGCGAGCAGTTCCGCCTGGGCGTGCTCCAGGCGGTGCAGTTCCGTGGTGACCCGCTCGCGGAGCAGCGCCGGGTCGGGCTCGTCGAGCACGGACCAGTCGGCCTCTCCGACGCCGTAGTGATGGTGGTACAGGTCGTCGATCTTCCCCAGTTCGAGGTTGACCGGGTTCTCCTCCGCGTTCCAGTAGTCGGCCACGCGGGTCTGGTACGTCGAATCGGCGGCGGACGCGGGCTGAAGGGATGCGGTGGCGGCGTCGGCGGTGGTGGTCAAGGACGGCTCCTCGTGCTTCTTGCGTGACGTCAAGGGACTGTGCTCTACCAGTAGTCGGGCAGGTGGTAGCGGTGGGTGTTGGTGGCGTGCCACTCGTGGTTGCCGGAGACCCAGGCGGCCAGGCTCCCGGCGTAACGCTCGACGAGCGGTGAGGCGGCGGACAGGGCCGCGGACTCCTCCTCGAAGGCGTCCATGATCTGGTTGTGGATCTCGACGGCCTTCAGATAGGCGGCCTTGAGTCCGCACCGCTCGTCGGCGGCGATGACCAGCGGCAGGTTGAGATGGTCCGGCTCGGCCGCCAGCTCCTTGGTGAAGGAGTACAGGTCGTTGACGATCGTGGTGGCGTTGCACGCCAGCGCCGTGATCCGCTGGATCTCCGGTCGGGCGTAGACCGCCTCGGGCAGTTCGTAGCCGTCCACGGCGTCGACGATCGACAGGCAGGGGCGGAAGTTGTTGAACTGCCGCATCACCAGGTACTCCCAGACGCGCGGCACGTACCGCGTCTCCGCCCAGGCGGCCTCGGCGACGTACCCGAGGTGCAGCCGGGCGATGTCGTGCACGAACCGGTCGGTCTGGCTGGGTGTGGCGAAACCGGCGTAGTCCCGCAGCGCGCGGTGGTACGAGCGCAGCGGCCCGTCGGCCGTCAGGCCCTGGCGCCACTCCCTCTCCGCCTCGGGCGGCCCGTGGAAGGGGTCGAGTGCCGACTGGGCGATGACCAGCCGTCCGCCCAGACCGCGAGACGATCCGCCGCGGTCCTCGTCCTCCGAGCAGTAGCAGCTGTCGACGAGGTTCTCGGCCAGCAACAGCTCGCCCGCGACGGTGAGGCGGTCCAGATCGACGGCCCCCGGATGCTGGAGCACCACGGCCCGGCCGAACTGGAACCCCGCGAAGTCCCCCGTCCACGCCGGCGGAAACAGCTCGAGCTCCCGCGCCCAGGCCTCCAGCCTCCGGTCGACCTCCACGACCTTCGCGGGATCGGCGGGCACGGCGGCCCGATACCGAAGCCCGGGCACGGGCCCCCCGCGCCGGGCCCGTCCGGTCCGGCCGAGGCTCGGGGGGCCGGGTGGGGTGCGGCGGGAGATGGAGGCTGGTCGGTCTGTGGAACTCGGGGGCGGGGAGATCACGGAGCCCGAGACGCTGGGGGCCGGGAACCTGAAGGTCGGTGGAGCGGGAGGGCGGAAGGCCGGCCGGGTCGAGGGTGCCGGAGGGGTCGTGGGACTCGGGGGTGATGGGAGCGGGGATTCGGCGGTCGGGGCGAGCCGGAGGCCGAGGTCCGCGGGGCTGGGAGTATCCAGGACCGGACAGGTCGTGGGGCCCGACGGGATCGCGCAGTCCGACGGCCGTGCGGCGGGCGTTCCGAGGGCCGGTGGGGCCGAGTAGCCGAAGGTTGGTGGGGCCGGAGGGCGGAAGGCCGGCCGGTGCCCGGAACTCGGCGCGGCTGCGGAGCCGGAGCGCGATTGGGCCGGGGGGTCGGCGGCCGGTTGGGCCGACAAGTCGGGGATCGGTGGGCTCGGATCTCGTGGGGCCGGTGGGCCGGGTTGGCTGGCGGGGCCCGGGGGCATGGGGGACGAAGCCCCGGGGGCCGGGCGATGCGCGGACCCGGAGGGCGGCGGGGCCGGGAGGCCAAGAGATGGTGGGGGCGTGGAGCCCGAGGACTGCGGAGCCGGAGCCCGGAGTGCCTGTGGGGCCGGAGTCCCGAAGGTAGGTGGGGCTGGAGTCCCAAGGGCCGACGGGACCGGAAGGCCGGGCGACGTCCGGTGCGTGGAGCCCGAGGGCAGCGGGTCCGGAGTCCCGGGGGCCGGTGGAGCCGGAGCCCCGAGTGCCGGTGGGGCCGGAGTCCCGACGGTTGGTTGGGCCGGAGTGTCAAGGGTCGACGGGACCGGAAGGCCGGGTGACGTCCGGGGCGTGGAGCCCGAAGGCAGTCGTGGCTCGGTGTCGGAGAGCTGGTCGGGCTTGGAGGCGGGGATGTGGGGGCCGGGGGCCGGGGCGTGTTCATGGGCGTGCTCGATTCCACCCCGTCAGCCGGCCGTCCGGCCGATCTGGACGTTCTCCAGGACGCCCGCGGCGTCGGGGACCAGAATGGCCATCGAGTAGTACGCGGTGACCAGGTAGCGGATGATCGCGGTCTCGTCGACGCCCATGAACCGTACGTTCAGGCCGGGCTGGTACTCCTCCGGGATCCCGGTCTGGAACAGTCCGACGACCCCCTGGTCGGCCTCGCCCGTGCGCAGCGCGATGATGCTGCTGGTGTGGTGGTCGCTGACCGGGATCTTGCCGCACGGGAAGAACGGCACACCCCGCCAGGCGGGCACCTCATGCCCGTCCACGTTCGCCGTGCCCGGCACCAGCCCGCGCTTGTTGCACTGCCGGAAGAACGCCGCGATCGCCTTGGGATGGGCGAGGAACAGCCGCGTCTTGCGCCGCATCGACAGCAGCTCGTCCAGGTCGTCCGGGGTCGGCGGCCCCGAGAACGTGCTGATGCGCTGGCTGTAGTCGATGTTGTGCAGCAGCCCGAACTCGCGGTTGTTGACCAGCTCCCACTCCTGCCGCTCACGGATCTCCTCGATGGTCAGCCGGAGCTGCTGCTCGGTCTGGTCCATCGGGTCGTTGTAGAGGTCGGCGACCCGCGAGTGGACACGCAGCACGGTCTGCGTGAGCGACAACTCGTACTCGCGCGGCGCGAGTTCGTAGTCCACGAACCCGCCCGTCAGCACCGGCTCGCCCACATGCCCGGCCTGCACCGGCACATCCGCCTCGCCCTTGCGGTTCATCGGCTTGCTCTGCCGCTCCGCGTAGGCCTCCAGATGGGCCGCGAAGGACGGGACGCGGTCCGTGTACTCCCGCAGCGCGTCCCAGGACAGCACCAGCACGACGCCCGAGGTCTCCGCCCGTACGGACGTGAGCCACAGCGGGTCGGCCCGCCCCACGGCCTCGTCACCGAGCCCCTCGCCGTCCGCGACGACCCCGATGACCTCCTCCTCGCCGTACTTGCCGGTGGCGTACCGGGTGAAACGGCCGTGCACGATCAGATAGGCCTCGGTCACGGGCTGTCCGGCCTCGAAGAGCACCTCGCCGACGCGCACCTCACGGACCTCGAAGCGCGACGCGATCTGCTTCAGCACCTCGCCGTCGGAGTAGCCGCGCAGCACGGGCAGTTCGGTGAGCGTCTCGGGGATGACCCTGATGTCGTCGGCACCGTTCTGCTCGAACTGCACCCGGCCGCGTCCGAGACGCAACGTCAGACGCCGGTTGACCCGGTAGGCGCCGCCCCTGACATCGACCCACGGCAGCATCTTGAGCAGCCAGCGCGAGGTGATGGCCTGCATCTGCGGCACGGACTTGGTGGTGGTGGCGAGCTGGCGCGCCGCCTGCGTGCCGAGACTGGTGAGCCGGGCCTCGGCCGCGCCGGGGCGGGCGGCGGGCTCGGGGGCGGGGTCGTCGGTGGCGGGGCCGGTGGTGCTTTCGGGGGCGGACACATTCCCTCCCTGGGATCGAACGAGGTGTTCGCTGGGCGAGCGGTGCGGAGCCTTTGCCGAGCAGAGGTGGCAGCGGGGGCCTGAGGTGAGTGGTCGGCCGTAGAGGCGGAGTGGTGGCAGGGACGGTGGGGTGGCCGGCGAAGGCGGCGGCCTCGTGACGCCCGTGAGCCGGACGCGCCGCGAGGCATAGCCAAACAGCGGCAGAGGCGCCTGGATAACCGCGTGAAGGGGGCGGATTCTCGCGCCGGAGGTGGCAAACCCGCGATGGGTGCGGACGACGAGCGGGCGTGTGCCCCCACGCCGGTCGCCCACCCGGATCCGCCCGGCGCGCAGGGCGCACAGGGAGCCCGGGGCGCACGGACGCCGCCGTACCGCCGGACCCACCGCCCGTCTCTCCCCGGCGCACACCCCCTCGCGCCTCACGCCTCCTCGCGCCATCGCCACTCGGCGGGCGGATCACACACGGCGGCGCGCGGAACCCCGCCCACACGGCGGCGCGCGGAACCCCGCCCGTTCGGCGCGCGGGCCGACGCGAGGGTGACTAGCGTGAGGAAACGGACCATCCACCCATCCGGAGAGGGCCGCAGCCATGGCCGTGCAACCTGAAGGAACCCCTTGCTGGGCCGACGCGACGTTCAGTGATCTCGAAGGGGCCAAGAACTTCTACGGAGAGGTCCTCGGCTGGACCTTCGCCGAGGCGTCCCCGGAGTACGGCGACTACACCCAGGCCTACGCGGACGGCAAGGCGGTCGCCGCCGTCGTCCCGCCCATGCCCGGCCAGCCGGAGGCCCCGTCGCAGTGGTGCCTGTACTTCGCCGCCCGGGACACCGCCGCCACCGCGGCCCGGATCCGCGACAAGGGCGGCGAGGTGCTGATGGAGCCGATGCAGGTCGGCGACTTCGGCACCATGTGCCTGGCCCGCGACCCGAGCGGTGTCGTCTTCGGCGTCTGGCAGGCGGGCACCCACGAGGGTTTCGAGGTGATGGCCGAGCCGGGTGCCTACACCTGGGCCGAGGTCTTCACCCGCGAGCCCGAGAAGTCCGACGCGTTCTTCCCCGCCGTCTTCTCCTACCGGCAGCGGGACATGAAGGACGGCGACATCGACTTCCGCATCTACGACCTCGGCGAGCGCACCGTGCTGGGCCGGATGCAGATGACCGAGGAATTCCCGCCCGAGGTGCCGCCGTACATCAACGTCTACTTCACCGTCGAGGACTGCGACGACGCCGTGGCGAAGGCGACCAAGCTCGGCGGCATCCTGCGGTTCGGCCCGATGACCACGCCGTTCGGCCGGTTCGCCGCCATCAGCGATCCGCAGGGCGCGATGTTCTCGGTGATCGACGTCACGACGACCGAGGGGGACATGCCGAAGCTGTCCGACGTGTCGTAGCCACCCGACCCTCCCGGCCGGGCGGACCCCGCGGCCATGGCATGATCGAGCGCATGCCTGAACGTGTTGTGGCCGCGTGTGACGGGGCTTCGAAGGGAAACCCGGGGCCCGCGGGCTGGGCCTGGGTCGTCGCCGACGCTTCCGAGAGCCCGGTGAGCTGGGAGGCCGGGCCGCTCGGCAAGGCCACCAACAACGTCGCGGAACTGACCGCGCTGGAGCGCCTGCTGACGGCGACCGACCCCGGTGTACCGCTCGAGATCCGGATGGACTCGCAGTACGCGATGAAGGCGGTCACCACCTGGCTGCCCGGCTGGAAGCGCAACGGCTGGAAGACGTCCGCCGGCAAGCCGGTCGCCAACCAGGACCTCGTGGTGCGCATCGACGAGCTGCTGGACGGGCGCTCGGTGGAGTTCCGCTACGTGCCCGCCCACCAGGTCGACGGCGACCGGCTCAACGACTTCGCCGACCGCGCCGCCAGCCAGGCCGCCACCGTCCAGGAGCCCGCGGGCAGCGAGCTCGGTTCCCCCGAGCCGCCGCCCGCCCCGGACACCCCGGTCAAGGCGCCCCGCTCCCGCCCGCGCGTCGGCTCGGCCCGCACCGCGAAGGCCGCCGGCGCCAGGACCTCCGGAGCCAAGGGCTCCTCGCGCACCATCAAGGCGAAGTTCCCCGGCCGCTGCCAGTGCGGCCGCTCCTACGCGGCGGGCGAGTCCATCGCCAAGAACGACACCGGCTGGGGACACCCGGAGTGCCGCACGGCCGCGACCGCCTGATCAGACGTCGAAGGTGTAGTGCGGCGTGTGGTCCAGCAGATCCGCCGGGCTCGTGTCGTGCCACGGCCGCATCGTCTCGTTGAGGTCGATCACGTTCGGCGTGCCCGACACCGGCAGATAGCCGGAGCCGGGGTGCCGCCGCTGCCACTCGGCCCACAGCTTGTCGATATAGGCGTGGTGCAGCCAGAACACCGGGTCGTTGGGCGAGGCGCCGGTGGCCATGTGCCCGCCCACCCAGACATGGACGCGGTTGTGCAGATTGACCCCGCGCCAGCCTTCGAGATGGTTGCGGAAACCGTCCGAGCCGCTGTTCCAGGGCGCCATGTCGTACGTCGCCATCGACAGCACCGACTCGACCTCGGCCGCCGTCGGCAGCTGGCGTCCCCCGGAACCGAGGGAGCGCCGCAGGAACGTACGGCCGTCGACCCGCACATTGATCTGCCAGTTCCCGGCGGACGAGGCGAACGGCCCGTCCGGCACCCGGCCGTCCCGGTCGCGCCCGGTGCCGCCGAGGAAGTCGGGCGCCCACAGGGAGGCGCGCGGCGAACGGTCCACGGTCCAGTCCCAGTACGGCAGGGCCACCGACGCGTCCACCGACTGCAGCGCCCGCTCGAACTCCAGGAGGAATCTTCGGTGCCAGGGCAGGAAGGACGGTGAGCGGTGGCCCGTCCGCTCGCCGTTGTCGGTGTCGGAGACGATGAATTCGTTGTGCGTCGTGACGAACTCGTCGTAGCGGCCGCTGCGCTTCAGCTCCATGAGGGCGGCGACGAAACGCCGCTTCTCGTCGGCGGTCAGGGCGGACTGGTTCTTGCGGACGGTCATGTGCGGATGCTCCAGAGCCTTTCGGGGCGGGTCAGTTGGCGGGGAAGGGCAGCAGCGGCGCGCCCTGCAGCTCGTCCACCGCGGCGCGGGCGACGGCGCGCGGGGTGGACACCGGGTCGTAGTGGCTGACGACGCTGATCCAGGTGCCGTCGGCGTTGCGCATCACGTGCAGTTCCACACCGTCGACGAAGACCGCGTATCCGGCGCCGTGGTGGTGATGACCGGACCCGGTGGCCGGGCGGCCCTGTATCCGGCGGCCCTTGTAGACCTCGTCGAAGGTCCCGGGGGTGTTGTGGTGCCCGTGCTCGGGGGCGGCCGTGGCGGGTGCGATGGCGGGCAGGGCGCCGGCCGCCCCGGCGAGGACGGCCGCGGCGGTGAGCGCGCGGCGACGGGTGAGTTCCGGCATACGGACCTCCTGGGTCGGTTCGGGTGTTGACCTGGGCATGCCTACAGGTCCGTCCGGTACCGGGAGAAATCCGCGCGAGCCGGTTGGCTGCGATTCGGGCAATTCCCCTTATGTCATGCAAGGTTGAACGAAGGTGATCTTGCCCCCACGGGGCGGGGCGCGGGCGCGGAGGGGGAGATTCCGCCCGCTTGGGGCGGCGCGGCGGTGGTTCCTCCCCGCGAGGCCCGCTGTCCGTGGTGCACGTCACGCCGCGAAACTGGCGCGATTCGGCGGTCCGCCCTCCCGGCGCCCCGAGGCCGACCGGACCTCCCGGCTGGGTGAATGGTAATTCACCAGCTAAGGTGAATTACCATTCACCCGCCGCCTCGCCCAGGCGCCGCCCGCTGGAGTGCCGATGGACCGGACCGCCGCGATACGCAACCGGCTCACCGTCCCGGTGCTCGCCTTCGGCGGCATCCTCATGGCCGTCATGCAGACCGTGGTCGTGCCCCTGCTGCCCGACCTGCCCCGGCTGACCGGCGCCTCGGCCGGCACGGTCTCCTGGATGGTCACGGCCACCCTGCTCTCCGGCGCCGTCCTCACCCCGGTCCTGGGCCGGGCCGGCGACATGTACGGCAAGCGACGGGTGCTCATGGCGGCCCTCGCGCTGATGACCCTGGGCTCGGTCCTGTGCGCCCTGACCTCCGACATCGGTGTGCTGATCGCCGCCCGCACCCTGTCCGGGGCCGCCGCCGCGGTCGTCCCGCTGTCCATCAGCATCCTGCGGGACGAGCTGCCGCCCGAGCGCCGGGGCTCGGCCGTGGCGCTGATGAGCTCCACCGTCGGCATCGGCGCCGCGCTCGGCCTGCCGCTGGCCGCGGTGATCGTGCAGTACGCCGACTGGCACACCATGTTCTGGGTGACCAGCGCCCTCGGAGCGGCGGGCGTGACCCTGGTGTGGTGGGCGGTACGGGAATCGCCGGTGCGCGAACCGGGCCGGTTCGACGTGCCGGGCGCCCTGGGACTGGCCGTCGGACTGGTCTGCCTGCTGCTCGGGGTGTCCCAGGGCGGGCAGTGGGGCTGGGGCGGCCCGCGTGTCGTGGGCCTGTTCCTTGCCGCCGCCGTCGTACTCGCGCTGTGGTGGTGGCAGCAGCTACGGGCCGAACAGCCGCTGGTGGACCTGCGGTTGGTGGCCCGGCCCCGGGTCGGACTGTCCCATGTGGCCGCGCTGCTCGCCGGGTTCGCCTTCTACGCCAACACCCTGGTCACCGCCCAGCTCGTGCAGGCGCCCGAGGCGACCGGGTACGGGCTCGGTCTGTCCATCGTCGCCACCGGTCTGTGCCTGCTGCCCAGCGGCGTGATCATGCTGCTGCTGTCGCCCGTCTCCGCGCGGATCTCCGCCGCGCGCGGGCCGCGCGTCACGCTCGCCCTCGGGGCGGCGGTCATCGCCGCCGGGTACGCGGTCCGTATCGCCGACAGCCGCGACCTGTGGATGATCATCGGTGGGGCCACGGTCGTGGCGACCGGCACCACCCTGGCCTACTCGGCGCTGCCCACCCTGATCCTGCGTGCCGTGCCGGCCGGGCAGACCGCGTCCGCCAACGGCGTCAACGTCCTGATGCGGACGATCGGCCAGGCCTGCTCGAGTGCCGCCGTGGCCGCCGTCCTGGTGCACCACACCAGTCTCGTCGGCGGGGCGCCGGTGCCCACCCTGCACGGATACCTGCTGGCCTTCGCGATGGCCGGCGCGGTCGCGCTCCTGGCCGTCGCGGCGGCGCTGTGCATCCCCGGCGACTCCGGGTCCGACGCGCCGGACGGTCCCGAACCGGCCGGGGACCGCACCCCGGGAGCGCACGACCGGGCGATGGAGGGAGCATGAGTGCCGTGAGCACTCCACCCGTCACGCCCACGCCGGCCCGCAGGGACGCCGAGGCGACCAAGGCGGCCATTCTGAAGGCGGCCCGTCATCTGCTGGCCCGGCACGCGCACGCCGACATCACGCTCAAGGCCGTCGCCGAGCGCGCCGGTGTGAGCCCGCCGCTGATCCTGAAGTACTTCGGCAACAAGGACACGCTGTTCGCCCGGGTCATGTCCTTCGAGAGCGACGCCGATGCCCTGCTGGCCGCGCCGCTCGACGAACTCGGAGCGCACATGGTTCGGCACGTCCTGGTCAGCCAGTCCGAGCAGGGCGCCGACCCGCTGCTGCGGATCGTCTTCGCGCCCCTGCACGGCGAGCAGGGCGACATCCTGCGCGCCAACTTCCGCACCCAGGTGACCGATCGCCTCACCGACCGCCTCACCGGCCCCGACGCCGGCCTGCGCGCCGAACTGGCCGTCGCCACGCTGCTCGGCCTGGGCGTGATGTACGGCATCGCCCGCGGCACCGAGGTGCGGGCCAGCACGGTCGACGCCCTGGTCGGCCGCTACGCCCCGTCGGTGCAGGCGCACCTCACCCCGTAGCGCCCGGGCCGAACAGCCGGTCCAGGAAGGCGTTGCCGTACACGCGGTGCGGGTCGAGCCGGTCCAGCACCGCGTCCGCCTCGGCCCACTCCGCCGTACCGACCGCGGCCGGCACCACCGAGCCCAGCACCTCCTGGTCGCTCCACACCCCGTCGTCCGTGTACGCCCACCCCTTGGACCACTCCACCCGGGTCAGCGCGAACCCGCCGTCGAAGGTGCGCAGCAGGAACCGCTCGATCTCGCGCAGGAACGCCTCCGCGTCCGGAGTGCCCGGCAGTGTCAGGACGTCCAGCCACACGGCCGTGTCCCACTCGGGGTGGTCCTCGCGCGGCCGGAGCGCGGACAGCAGCGGCGCACGCGCCCCGGCCACCGCGGCGTCGCCCGGTTGGTCCAGGCCGGTCACCCGGATCTCCACCGAGCCGTTGACCGGGAAGCTGCCCCGGGCCGCGTACGCCGCCAGCCGCTCCCGGTAGAAGGCGGCGAACTCGGAGACCACCCGCTGCACTTGCTCCCGCGAGGTGAGGACCGCGTAGCCGTCGGCGTGCACCCGCAGGGTGCTCGGCTTCAGATACAGCAGCGTGTTCTTGGACGGTCCCCAGAGGTCGGCGGACAGTGTCGTCACCAGCCCGAGCGCGGCCGCCTCGTACTGTGCGGTGCCCAGCACCGGCGCCAGATACCAGGCCGCGTCCGACGTCATCCGTCCGACCAGTTCCGCCACCGGCGTCGGGATGTTGTCGGAGAAGGGGTAGTTGTACGGCCGCGTCACCCGCCGCGAGGTCAGCGGCCGGGTGGGGGAGACGCTCCACACCTTCAGCCAGGGATGCTCGGTGAAGGCGAACCAGATCGCCTCGACCCGCCCGGCCTCGTCGAGGTAGCGCGCGAGGGTACGCCCGTCGGAGCCGGGTGCGGCGAACAGCTCGCCCGCCGGGATGTCCGTACGGCTCACACACCGCAGGTTGGTGTTCGCGCCGGCCCGCAGCACCACCTCGGTCACGAGGGACCGTCCGAGATGGGTCAGCAGCGCGGCGCAGTCCGCCTCGTCGCGGCGGAACGTGCGCACCACGTACGCGCCGGCACGGGAGTCCCAGACGATCGCCGTCAGGGACAGGATCAGATTGCTGAGCGAGCCGTAGGTGTGCCCGGCCCGCCGGTGTTCGCCCCGCGCGGGGACGGCCGTGCCGTGCGCGTCGATCGCCAGGGCGCCGCCCAGAGTCAGGACACCGGGGGCGGGAGCGGCCGTGACGCCGAGGCCGTGTTCCTCCAGGAAGGTCAGCAGGGCCTCCATGGTCACGCCGGTACCGGCGCGCACAGCTGTCGGCGAGTCCAGCGCGAGGCCGGTCAGATGAGGCGTGGTGTCGACGAGGAGCACGGGCGCGCCGGACGGCGTCCCCTCCGTCACGGTCAGGGGCGACCAGCCGTGCGCGGCGCCCCGGGCACGCACCCGCCACCCTTGCCGCCAGGCCCAGTTGACGACCTCGGCCACCTGCTCCGCGCTGTCCGGCGCACAGGCCCACAGCCCGTCGGCGGTGATCTCGCCGACCCAGTTCCGGTACGCCGAGCGGTACAGCGCGACATCCGCCGGGAAGTCCGGCAACTCCGCCGCCGCGGCCGCCGGATCCGCCGGCAGACCCGGCACGGCGGCTAGGGCGGCCGCAGTGAGGAGGAATCCTCGACGCGTCCAATGCGGTTGCTGGGAAGGGCAGTTGCCCGTGGAACCGGTAGTCACGTGGAGTCACGCTAGGGGCCCCGTTGACACGTGACACGTTCCTGTCGCATCTATTCACTCGTGTGAGTGAATCTTGCAGGGTCCGCGGGCCGGAGCGACACGTTCCGCGCGGAGCCGTGACGGATGACAGACTGACGCCCATGGACGAGCGCACATTCGACAGGTCGGGTCAGCACGCCTCCGTCGTGGGCCTGGGCACATGGCAACTTGGAGCCGACTGGGGTGACGTCGACGACAAGGAGGCCCTCTCGGTACTGGAGACGGCGGCCGAGTCCGGAGTGACCTTCTTCGACACCGCCGACGTGTACGGCGACGGCCGCAGCGAGCAGACCATCGCCACGTTCCTCAGCGGCAGGCCGGACCTGCACGTCCTGGTCGCCACGAAGATGGGCCGCCGGGTCGACCAGATCCCCGAGAACTACGTGCTCGACAACTTCCGCGACTGGAACGACCGCTCCCGGCGCAACCTCGGCGTCGACCGGATCGACCTGGTGCAGCTCCACTGCCCGCCGACGTCCGTCTACTCCACGGACGAGGTGTTCGACGCCCTCGACACCCTGGTCGAGGAGGAGCGCGTCGCCGCGTACGGCGTCAGCGTCGAGACCTGCGAGGAGGCCCTGACCGCGATCGCCCGGCCGAACGTGGCGAGCGTGCAGATCATCCTCAACCCGTTCCGCATGAAGCCCCTGCGCGAGGTGCTCCCGGCCGCCCGTGAGGCGGGCGTCGGCATCATCGCCCGCGTCCCGCTCGCCTCCGGCCTGCTGTCCGGCAAGTACACGCGGGAGACGGTCTTCCCCGAGAACGACCACCGCGCCTACAACCGGCACGGCGAGGCCTTCGACGTGGGGGAGACCTTCTCCGGCGTCGACTACGCCACCGGCGTCGAGGCCGCCGCAGAGTTCTCGGCGCTCGCCCCCGAGGGATACACCCCGGCCCAGCTGGCCCTGCGCTGGATCGTCGAGCAGCCCGGCGTCACGACCGTGATCCCCGGCGCCCGCTCACCCGAGCAGGCCCGTGCCAACGCGAACGCCGCCCGTCTGCCGGAACTGTCCGGCCAGACGCTGACGGCGATTCGCGACCTCTACGAGCAGCGGATCAAGGACCAGGTCGAATCCCGCTGGTAAGGGCTGCCCCGCTTACGGCCCCATGGCCCCTCACGGCACCAGGAGCAGCTGCCGTTCCTGCTCCTGGTCGCCGGAGGCGACACCGTCGTCTCGGGCCGTGAAGGCCCGGGTGAGCGTGTCGCTCGCCCGCCGCACCGCCTCCGGGGTGCCCTGCACGGTGACGGTCACCGGCGCGGACAGGCGCTCGGCGCTCACCGCGGCGCCTCCGGAGACGCCGGCCTCCGCGTTGCCGAAGGTCGCCGTGTGCACCGTCGCGTTCTCGTCGGCGGGAAGCTCGTCCGACGCCCCGAATGTGCCTTCCAACGTGCGGACGACCGCTCGTGCGTCGTCCGTACCGCCGCCGCTGAGCGTCACGGTGAGTTGCGTACCGGACATGCGTCCACGACCTCCTCGGGGTTCTGCGTCCTTCGCGTCGTCCGTGTAACCGTCGCCTGATCGCTCAAACCGCCCCGCCGCCCGGGACGACGGCGTTTTACGGGGAACTCGCGGGAGAGAAGGACGCGAGGTCTCACACCGGGAGGAACAGTGTCGGACGCGGTAGAGGGCGGGGCCAGGCGCCGGGGGCGGGACGAGACGGAGGAGGAGAGAGCGGACCGGATGTGGCAGGAGCTCATCCAGGAGGTCCGCGTGGCCCAGATGGGCGTGCAGATCCTCTTCGGGTTCCTGCTCACCGTGGTGTTCACCGAGAAGTACGACGATCTGACCAACACGGATCAGACGATCTACCTCGTGACCGTCGTCCTCGGGGCGTGCGCGACCGGGGCGCTCATAGGGCCGGTGTCCCTGCACCGCATCGTCTCCGGGCGGCGCGTCAAGCCGCAGGCGGTGCGGCTGGCCTCACGGCTGACGCTGCTCGGCCTCGCGCTGCTGCTGGCCACGACGACCGCCTCTCTGCTGCTGATCCTGCGCGTGGCCACGCACAACGGTTTCGTGCCCTACCTGGTCGCCGGAGTGGTCGGCTGGTACCTGCTGTGCTGGTTGGTCCTGCCCCTGTGGACCCGGTACCGCCATACGTCGGAGTGACGGCGGTCGCCGCCGGGACGGCCGCGGCCCCGGGGTTCAGCCCCCGGCGATGACGTCCGCCAGGAAATCGTCCACGCGGACCTCCTCGCGGCCCGGCGGCACCACCTCGTGAGTCTCCCGCAGGAACGCCGCGAACCCCGGCGCCCACCCGAACACCAGGGCGTGGTGACGGCCGCCGTCGGGTCGGGCGTCACCGAGGAACTCCAGGCGCAGCTCCTGCCACATGCCCCGCGCCACCGGGCGGATCCGCACATCGCCCAGCCCGACCGGACGCCGCAGACCGTCGGCGAGCATCTCGCGGTCCAGCTGCCACCGGGCGAGGACCCGGCCGTCGTGGCTGAACACGAGGGTCACGGCGAACGGGTCCGCGGCGTCGTAGCTGAGGTGGGCGAGTACCGAGAAACGGTCCGTGTCACCGGCCTGGAGCTGCACCACCAGGGTCTTGTGCACGAAGGAGTTCACGAAAGGGCCTCCGGGATGAACCGACGTAGAGCCCTCTAGTACCCCTCATACGCGCAAGATGCTCAGCCCTGCGGGTGATTCCCCCGGGTACCGCGCAGGGACTCGATGCACACGGCCACGGCCCGCTGCAGTTCCTCCAGGCGCTCGACCATGTCGTCCTCATAGAACTCCGGGGTGTCGTCGAAGGTCAGCTCCTCGAACACCTTGGTCGCCTTCTGCAGGCTGCTGTAGAACTTCGTGCGCCGCTCCTGCACCCGCAGCCCCGGGTCGGCCTCCACGGTCTCGACGACGAGGGACTTCATCGTGTCGTACGCCTCGGTGGCCCACTCGCCGGAGTCCTCGTTCTCGTCCAGCTCGTCGATGAGCGACAGGTGCCGTTCGGCCTCCTGACGCAGATCGGCGGGAGCGTCGAGCGTCTGCCCGGCGGGCGTCTTGATCTGGCCCGACTCGGCGATCTGGCGCACGTATCCGATGCGGTCGGCCGCCCTGCTCTCGCCGGCGACGGCCTTCTTCAGCTCGTCGGTGCGCACGACGTCACGGGCCAGCTCGGCCTGCAGGTCGGGGTCCTCCCGGACCCGGTCCAGCAGGGCCTGGCGGGCCGCGCGGGCGGTGGAGGGGTCGGCGAGGATCGCGGCACGCAGGGCGGTGGGGTTCTCCGCGACCTCCAGCGCCTTCGTGGGCCGGATGCCCTCCGCCTCGGCGGCCTCGGTGATGGCGGTGCCGCGCTCGGAGGTGGCGCTGTTGCGGGAGACGTAGTAGCTCAGCCACACGTCCGCGTCCGGCAGTTCCACGTCCTCACCCGGCGTCAGCGCCTCGAACTGCGGGACCAGACCGTCGTCCGCGGCCCGGTCCCACGCCTTGTAGTAGCGCATGACCCGCTCCGGAGAGCATCCGGCGAGCTCCGCGAACTCCTTCGCCGACACCTTCGGCGTCTCGTCCGCGCCCTGCCCGCCGGGCCGCACGCTGCGCGCCACCTTCAGCCCGAAGGCCCACCCTCCGGTCCGGGCGTACGCCCCGAACTCCCGCGCGTCCAGCGCGACCAGGTCGGAGACGGGCGCCGGGGAGGTCTCGGGCGGGGTGATGGCTACGGTCACGGACGACTCTCCTGAGGGGGTTGGCTGTATCGAGTACGTGCAGGCCAGCAGCCTATCTCCACCCTCGGAGAGCCTGTGCCGCCACCGGCCTCAGCCGAACGCGTCCCGCAGCGCGGGCAGCAGGGTCTTCTCCGACCAGTCCAGGTACGCCGGCTGCGACTCGCCGCCGATCTGGACCAGGGCGATCTCGGTGAAGCCCGCCTCGGCGTACGGGCGGACGGCCTCGACGAACGCGTCCGGGTCGTCACCGCACGGGATCGCGTCGGCGACGTCGTCGGGCGTGACGAACTGGGTCGCGGCCTCGAAGGAATCCGGGTGCGGCAGCTCCGAGTTGACCTTCCAGCCGCTGCCGAACCAGCGGAACTGGGAGTGGGCGCGCTCGACGGCCGCGTCCCGGTCGGGGTCGTAGCAGACCGGCAGTTGGCCGATGCGGGGCTTGCCCGCGCCGCCGTGCCGGTCGAAGGCCTCCAGCAGCCCCGGCTTGGGCTCGGTGGCGATCACCGCGTCGCCGAGCCGGCCCGCGAGTGCGCACGACCGCTCCCCGGAGACCGCGACGCCGATCCGCGGCGCCTCGTCCGGCAGGTCCCACAGCCGGGCCGACTCCACGTCGAAGTGCGTGCCGCGGTGATTGACGTGGCCGCCCTCGAAGAGGGCCCGGATGATCTCCACGGCCTCCTCGAACATCTCGTGCCGTACGTCGACCGACGGCCAGCCGCCGCCCACCACATGCTCGTTGAGGTTCTCACCGGAGCCGAGTCCCAGCCGGAACCGGCCCTCGGACAGCAACTGCAGCGTCGCCGCCTTCTGCGCCACCACCGCCGGGTGGTAGCGGAACGTCGGGCATGTCACGTACGTCATCAACGGGATACGGGACGTGGCCTGGGCGGCCGCGCCGAGCACGGCCCACGCGTAGGGCGAGTGGCCCTGCGAGCGCAGCCACGGGAAGTAGTGGTCGGAGGTCACCGAGAAGTCGAAGCCCGCCTCCTCGGCCCGCACCACATGGTCGACGAGCTCTCGGGGGCCGGCCTGTTCGGTCATCATCGTGTATCCGATTTGCACCATAACCGGCGAGTCCCCGGACAGCGGGCGTGAAAACGGCTCGATCAAGGTCCGGCGGCAGGGGGAGGATGCCTCCATGAGTGCCTCCGCCCTGCCGACCGGCAGCCCCGCCTCCCAGGGTGTCGACGCCTCCGGCGTCCACGCCTTCCTCGACGCCCTCGAAGCGGCCCCGGAGATCGAGCCGCACAGCCTGATGATCATGCGGCACGGACACCTGGTCGCCTCCGGCTGGTGGGCGCCCTACACCCCCGCCCGCCCCCACCTGCTGTACTCGCTCAGCAAGAGCTTCACCGGGACCGCCGCCGCCCTGGCCGAGGCCGAGGGACTGCTCGACTTCGACGCGCCCGTGATCTCCTACTTCCCGGAGTTCGAGGCCGACATCACCGACCCCCGCAGCCGCGCCATGCTGGTCCGGCACGTGGCGTCCATGTCGAGCGGCCACGAGCGGGAGACCGTCGAGGAGACCTACGGGCTGGACCGGGCGGAGCCCGTGCGCGGGTTCCTGCTCCTTCCGCCGGACCGCGACCCCGGCACCGTCTTCGCCTACAACCAGCCCACCACCTACACCCTCGGCGCGATCGTCCAGCGGGTGACCGGACAGCGGCTCACCGACTATCTGCGCCCCCGGCTGCTGGATCCGCTCGGCATCGGCGAGGTGTTCTGGCAGCGGGACCGCGCCGGCCGCGAGATCGGCTACAGCGGTCTGCACGCCACCACCGACGCGATCGCCCGGCTCGGCGAGCTGTATCTGCGCGACGGGGTATGGGAGGGCAAGCGGCTGCTGCCCGAGGGGTGGGCGGCCCGGGCCGCGCATCCGCACATCGCGACCGCCGGGGCCATGGGAGACGCGGACCGGCAGGACTGGGACCGGGGCTACGGCTACCAGTTCTGGACCTCACGGCACGGCTACCGGGGCGACGGCGCCTACGGCCAGTACTGCCTGGTGCTGCCCGAGCACGACGCGGTGATCGCCACGACCACGGCGACCGAGCGGATGCAGGACTACCTGGACCTCGTCTGGAAGCATCTGCTGCCCGCCTTCGGCCCCGAGCCGCTGACCGGCCGGGAGACCGCCGACGCGGCCCTGCGCGAGCGCCTCGCCGGGCTCGCGCTGCCACCCGCCCCGGGCGCTCCCGTACCGCCAGGACAGGCCGAGGACTGGGCCGCCGCCGAGTTCGGCTCCGCGGGGGCGGACGGTCCGGCCCTGTCGGCCGCACTCGCGCGGGACGCGGACGCCTGGACGCTCGGGCTCACCGAGGGGGAGGCCCGGCTGGACCTGCCGATCGGGAGGGCCGACTGGACGGTGGCGGAGGGGCCGCTCCCGACCGCGGTGAGCGGCGGCTGGACCGATGCCGGCACGCTGGCCGTGGAGGTCGCGTTCCTGGAGACCCCGCACCGACTGGCGCTCACCTGCTCCCTCGCGGACCGTACGCTCACCAGGGGCTGGCGCACCCAGCCCCTGCGGCCCGGACCGCTCACGTCGCTGCGCGCGCCGCGCGGCTCAGTCTGAGTCCGGCCGGAACGTCTTGAGGAAGGTGCGCAACGTCTCCTCGTTCGCGCGGTCCTCCCAGTCGGCGGCGGGGGTCGTCCAGCGCAGCGAGAAGCTCCGGCCCTCGCCCAGCAGGAAGCCCCGGCCGAAGGTGCGCACACGGGTGTCGCCGACGTCCGCCGTCCACTCCATGTCGGCGGCCTTGCGCCCCTGGTACGTCGTCGCGCGGATCGCGCCGATCCGCTCGTAGTCACCGGACTGCTTCAGGTTCGGCTCGACGTCGTCCCGCCACACGGCCACGGGGTCCGGGCCCGCGTCCGCGCTGTAGGTGACGGCCAGTGTGCGGTCGTCGCCTTCGGCGCCGAAGACGACCCGGTACGCCGGGCCGTCGCGGTCGGTGTCCAGCCGCTTCCAGTCCTCTGACAGCGCGACGGAGAAGCCCTCAGGCGCGTGGTAGCGGTGGAAGCCGGGCGGCAGGCCGTTGGCCGGGGCGGAGGGGGTGGGCTCGGGGGACGACGGGGTGGGCGTGGGGGAGGCGGGCGTCCCGGTCGGGCTGGGCTTCCCGGACGGCTCGGAACCGCCACCACCGCCGGCGCTCTCGCCCGGCGAGGCGGCGGAGGCCGGTGGCCGGGCCGGCGAGTCGGCCGCCTCGCCGCCGGTGTCACTGCCGGGCAGCCCCTGGGTGGCGGCGAGCACGGCGACCGCGACGGTGACCACCGCCAGGGCCGTCCCGGCCACCATGGTCCGTCTGCTCCAGGCCGGGTTCCCCGGCAGCATCGCCGCGTACGCGCCGCGCAGCCGCGGCGGGGCCTGCACCGAGGCCATGGCCGCTTCCGGGTCCTCGCTCAGCGCGCGGTTCAGCGCCTCACGGACCACCGGGCGGGTCAGCCGCTCCCGTGAGTCCTTGCGGAGGAGCCCCTGCACGGCCTGGGTGAGCGGCCCGGAGCGCACCGGCGAGCGCAGCGGCAGCCGGTCCACGGCCTTCAGGGTGTTCTCCGGGCGCCCCCGGTCGCGGAAGGGCGGGCGTCCCTCGACCATCGTGTAGAGGATCGCGCCGAGCGCCCACAGGTCGGCCGCCGGGCCGATGCGCTCGTTCCGGGCCTGTTCCGGAGAGGCGTACGCGGGGGCCGTGAGCCGGGGCGCGAGGGTGGCGCCGACCAGGCCGTAGCCGGTGACGACGACCGAGTGGTCCTCGCGTACGAACACCTGGCCGGGGCTGAGTTCGCCGTGCGTGATGCCCTCGCTGTGCGCGGCGTCCAGGACGTCGAGCAGCGCCAGGCCGACGCGCGCGGCCCGCACGTAGTTGAACGTGCCCTGCTCCGAGAGGAGTTCGCCCAGGGGCGTGCCGTCGATCCACTCGTTGACGGTCCACAGGGCGCCGGCCTCCTCGATGGTGTCGACGACCCTGGCGATCCGGCCCGGGCACAGCAGCGCCATGTTCTCGGAGGTGCGCAGCAGCCGGGCGGAAGCCCGGCGTTCGGGTTCGAGGGGGTCGTCCGGAAGCCCGATCTGGGTGACGAGACACGGCCGCGAGACCTCGCCGGCGCCGGTGTCCTCGGCGTACCAGCAGATGCGGTTGGTCTCGCGCTGGATGATCTCGAGCAGCCGGTACCGGCCGGCGACCAACTGGTGTGTGGAGACGTGCGCCCTGCCCATGGCCATCCCTCGACTGGAATCCTGGCTTTCAACCTTTTCCAGAGGTACGGGGAGTGAGGCGCACTCCGTTCAAACGGATCGCAACTCCGTGTTCATTCTTGTCTTTTGTTCAAGGGATGGGTGCAAGTGTGCGAGGAAAAACGGTCTTTCACGGGGTCAGGCACGGCTCACCTCGGTCGCCCGGTCCTCCACGTGCTCGGCGAATTCGCCCGCCGCCGCCCGCGGATTCGCAAATTCCGGGCTGGCCTGGTGGTAACCGCCGGTAAATGCGGCGGTGTACAACACCTGAACTCAGACCCCTCCGATGAATTCCGCGACGGATTCCCCGCAGGCGGCCGGATCCTCAGCGCAGACCGAAGCGACGCGACCAGGCGATCATGTCCCCCGTGGTCGCGTTGCCCCCGCACACCACCAGGCCGAGCCGGGCTCCGTCACCGACCCGCTCCCGGACCTGCCGGGCGGCGGGCAGCAGACAGCCGGCGGCCGGTTCGGCCCACACCTTGGCATGCTCGGCCAGCTCCAGCGAGCCCCGCACGGCTTCCCGGTCCGGGACCACGAGCACCTCGGTGACCAGGGCCGACACATGGTCGTAGGTCAGCTGCGACACCGCCGGGGCGCTGAGCGTGGAGACGATCGAGGACAGGGCGACCGGCAGCGGGCCGCCCGCCGCCAGCGCCTCGGACATGGCCTGCGCTCCCTCGGTCTCCACGCCCCAGATCCGCACCCCCGGCCGGAGCGCCCGCAGCGCCGCGGCGACACCGGAGATCAGCGCGCCGCCCCCGATGCTGACCAGTACGTCGGTGAGCTCCCCGGCGTCGGCGGCGAACTCCAGGCCGACCGTGCCCTGTCCGGCGATCACTACCGGGTCGTCGAAGGGGTGGACCAGGGTCAGCCCCTCCTGCTGAAGCCGCGTCATGAGCGCGAACGCGCCGTCCATGTCGTCGGTCAGCCGCACCGACGCGCCCGACGCCTCCGCGATCTCCACGGCGCGGGCGGGCGCCGAGCGGGGCATGACGATCGTGGCCTTCACATCGAGGGCCGCGGCCATGACCGCGACGGCGATCCCGTGGTTGCCGCCGCTGACCGCCACCACTCCGGCGGCCCGCTCGGCCTCGCCCAGCGAGAGCAGCTTCGCCGTCGCCCCGCGCGCCTTGAACGAGCCGGTGTGCTGCAGTAGTTCCAGCTTCGCCGTGACCGGGACCCCGAGCAGCTCCGACAGCCCCGGGCTCGGCACGGTCGGGGTGCGCACGACGTGTCCGGCGATCCGCCCGGCCGCGGTTTCGATCTCCGAGATGCCGATCACGGCTGTCGTCCTTCCGGCGCGGGGTCGCGGAACACGCCTGGTCGCAGCCTGGCCCGCCGACCCGGCCGAGGTCAATCCGGCCGGGCGCGCGAGCCGCCGGATCGGACGTCGGCCGCCGGATCAGATGTCAGCCGCCGGATCGGACGCCAGTCACCGGATCAGACGTCGCGTCGTACCAGGAAGGCGAGCAGCGACCGCAGCTCGCTCACAGCCCCCGCCGCCAG
Source organism: Streptomyces sp. CRCS-T-1 (assembly GCF_024442335.1). NCBI lineage: Bacteria > Bacillati > Actinomycetota > Actinomycetes > Kitasatosporales > Streptomycetaceae > Streptomyces > Streptomyces sp. CRCS-T-1. Next base: position 8,372,698 of record NZ_CP101651.1, read on the forward strand.
CGGTGCCCCGGCGAGCGCCGTCTCGACGGCGGCGATGTGACGCCGGGCCTCGGCGAGGGCCGCGGAACGGCCGCCGGCCTCCTCGATCAGCGCCGCCGCCGCGGCGGGATCCTCGCCGCTCTCCAGGAGCGCGGCGAGTGCGCCGCCGCTCGGGGAGTCGAGCGCGACCAGCACCGGGAACGTCCTCTTGCGCTCCCGCAGATCGCCGTGGACCGGCTTGCCGGTGACCCGGGGGTCACCCCAGATGCCCAGCACGTCGTCGACGATCTGGAAGGCGACCCCGAGGTCCCGGCCCGCCCGGTCGAGCGCGGTGACCGTCTCCGGCGCGGCACCCCCGAGCACGGCACCCAGCGCGGCCGCGCAGCCCAGCAGGGCGCCCGTCTTCTGCTCCGCCATCGTCCGGTACTCGTCGGGCCGCACCCGCCGCGGCCCCGTCCAGGGCCGCTCGGCGAACAGCAGGTCGTCCGCCTGCCCGCGCACCAGGTCGCCCAGCGCCCCGGACAGCGTCCGTACGGCACCGCCGCCGCCCGGCTGTGCGGCGAGCGTCTCGACCGCCAGCGCGAACAGGGCGTCACCCGCGAGCACCGCCGGTCCCGTGCCGTAGGCCTTCCACACGGTCGGGCGGCGGCGCCGGTCCGCGTCGCCGTCCATGATGTCGTCGTGCAGCAGGGAGAAGGTGTGCACCAGCTCCACCGCCACCGCCGCGGCGACCCCAGCCCTGCCGGGCGCACCGGCCGCCTCGGCGCCGAGCACCGCGAGGGCCTGCCGTACGCCCTTGCCACCGGAGGCGGCGGCAGGGGCCCCGCCCACCTCGCACCAGCCGAAGGAGTACGCGGCCATCTCGCCGATCCAGGGGTGCAGTCGCCCGACGGCCTCGGCGAGGGCGGGGCGCACGAGGGAACGGCAGCGATCGAGGACCTGGTGGGCGTCCGCTGAGCGGGTGGTGGGCGCCTCGGGCGCGAGGTCCCGCGGTGTCGTCCGTATCTCCAGGGGGAGCGCCGTCATCGGGCCGCCTCCGTCCCCGCGAGAGCGAGCCCCGTGTCCGGTATGCCGAGCTCCTCATGGGCGCGGGCCACCATCTTGCGGGCGTGCTGGAGGCCGATCCGCTCCAGCACGCCGGCGAGGTCGGCCAGCTCGGCCGCCGTCTCACCGCGGTCGCGGCCCAGCCGGGCCAGGGACTTGGCCAGGCCGAGACGCGAGAGTGCCTCCCCGCGCGGCTCGCTCATCTCGCGGAACTCCGCGAGCGCCTGCTCGTACAGGGCGCGTGCCTCGGCGTAACGCCCGGCCCGGTACAGCACGTTGCCGCGCATCTTGTGGTTGTAGGCCAGCGCGCTGGACAGCTTCATCGCCCGGCATGACGTCTCCGCCTCGCTCAGCAGCTCCAGGGCCCGCTCGGTGTCCCCGTCGCGCACCGACACCACATCGGCCAGTCCGCGCAGCGCCCAGGCGTGACCACGCCGGTCGTCGGCGCGCGCGGCGATCTCGGCGGACTCCTCGAACAGGGCGTACGCCCTGTCGTAGTCGCCGGTGTTGCGGTGCATCTGCGCGATGCCCTCCAGCGCCCACACCGTGTGCCGCGCCTCCCCGCGCCGCCGGGCCTCGGCGAGCAACTGCTCGTGCAGCCGGCCGACGGCCTCGTAGTCGCCCTGGATACGGCCGGTCTCGGCCAGGCCCGCCAGCGAGTAGCCGCGTACGACGATGTCCCCGCCGCGTTCGCCCAGGTCGGCCGCGAGCTGGAGGAGACGGCGGGCCAGCCGGAGCGCGCCGCGCTGCCGGGCCAGCGTGCCGCCGCTCCACAGGGCCCAGGCCATCGCCCCGGTGTCCTCGGCCTCGCGGGCGGCGCGGTAACTCGCTTTCCAGGCCCGGTCAGCGTCCGCGACCCGGCCCAGCCGGCGCTGCGCCTCGGCCACCGCGAGCCCGGAACGCGCCACCTCCCCGGGCTCACCGGCGCGCTCGGCCGCTTTCAACTGCTCGGTGCCGGCGGCCAGTACGTCGGTCAGTGAGGAGTTGACGGACAGGGTGGTGAGCGCGCCCTGGTACTCCGGGGCGAATGCCTTGCCGTACATCGATGCCTTTCGGTCCGTATACGCACCATGTATACGCGCTGTGTATACATGGTGCGTATAGAAGGGGGGAAACCGGCCCTGGCCACAAGGGCCAGGGCACACCTGTTGTCGATCAAGACGTCGAGTGAACGGACCGGGTTGCCTGTGAGGCGTAGATCACCCGAGGGGCTTCAGTACTTCGATCAGTGCTGCCCGGCCTTCTGCGGAGTTGCCTCGCTCGGCCGCACGACGACGTACCCCTCGCCCTGGAGCAGCAGTTGCACGGCCTCGCCGGAGCCGCCGCGCAGCATCGACCCGATGGACTGGGAGCGATGCAGGGAGGTCTGCAGGCCGGCCGTCCAGCCGACGATCGCGTCGGTGTCGACGTACACCGGGTAGTGCGCGGAGACCGGGATGACGAGCGGAGTGCCCTCGCAGACCAGGGCCAGTTTGCCGTGCCCGGAGAAGACGCTGTTGAACAGGCCGCCGCCGGTCATGCCGGCGCCCTTCACGGTCGCGATGCGGTACGACAACGTGGCGTCGAAGCACAGGACGTTGCGGCCGTTGACGGTGAACTCGTCGCCGGGTTCGACGTCGACGATGAAGCAGTTCTGCGCCTCGTGGGCGAACCAGGCCTCGCCCTGTCCGCGCACCGCCATCAGCGGCAGTCCCTCCCCGGTGACCGCGCGCTTGAGCATGCCGCCCATGCCCTGGCCTTTGCGCTCGAACTGGAGGTTGCCGCGGTAGGCGATCATCGCGCCCTGCCGGGCGAGCATCTCGCCGTTCACCGTGTACCGGACGCACTTGGCGTTCTCGATCGTCATCCCCGCCGCGACGGGCGGCTGGGCCATGTGCTCGCTGGAAAACAGATCACCCTTCATACGGGCATCCTCGCCCGGAGGGTCTCGCTCCGCCAAGATCGCCGGCGGGGGCGACGGCCCGAGCGATGTGGTGCGGTGTCAGGCGCCGAAGAGCTGCGTCCAGTAGGTGCCCGCCCGGCCGCCGCCGGCGAAGCCGACGCCGATGTGGGTGAAGCCGGGCTTGAGGATGTTGGCCCGGTGCCCCGGGCTGTTCATCCAGCCCTCCACGACCTCGGCGGGGGAGCGTTGCCCGCAGGCTATGTTCTCGCCGATGGAGCGCCGGGTGGACCCCGCCGCGGCGGCCCGGTCCCAGGGTTGGCTGCCGTCCGGCCCGGTGTGCGAGTAGAAGGCCCGGGCCACCATGTCGGCGCTGTGCGCTTGCGCGGCGGTGGTGAGCAGAGGGTCGACGGCCAGGGGCGGGAGTCCGGCACGGTCCCGCTCCCGGTTGGTGAGGTCGGTGACGGCCGCCGCTGTGCCCAGCAGTCCGTCCGCCGTGAACGGCCGGGCCCACAGGGCGGTCCAGTAGGTGTCACCGGAGGGGCCGTCGTGGACGTGGGCCACTCCGGTGTGGGTGAACGCAGGGTCGAGCAGGGTGCGGCGCGCCGCGTCGGTGCGCAGACAGTACGCGACGAACTCGGCCGGTGTGCGCGGGCCGGACACGAGGTGCTCGCCGATGGTCAGGTACGCGTACCCGGCGCCGGTGACGCGCTGATAGACGGAGACACCGTCCCGGCTCTCGACGCCGAGGCGTCCCGCCATCGCCATGGCGGCGGCGTGCTCTCGGGCGGCGGAGGCCAGGCGCGTGTCGAAGGCCGTAGGGGGTGAACCGGCTTCGGCCCGTGCGGAGTTGACCAGGGCGGCGAAGCCGTCGGGGTCGGGCGCGGAGGCGGGAGCGCTGGGGGAGTGGGCGGCACCGTCAGCTGCGAACGCCGCTCGGCGCGCCCCGCTGTCGAACCCGCACGGCTCCGACGCGGGCTTGTCGTCCATGACATCGACGCCGAAGTCCCGTGCCACTCCCGCCAGTCCGTCGGCGTACCCCTGGCCCAGCGCCCGCAGCTTCCAGCGGTCGCCGCGCCGGTAGAGCTCCGCGAGCAGCAGCACCCTCTCCTCTCGGGGGCGCGGCGGGGTGAACCGGGTGAGCGGGCGCCCGCCGGAGTCGGTGACGTGGAGTGTGGGGGAGGGCAGGCGGCCGAGAGCGGTTCCGGGTTCGGCGGGGCTGACGGCGACCGTGACCCGGGTGGCGCCGGCACGCAGCCTCGCCGGGTCCACGGTGAGGGTGTCGCCCCGCAGCACGGCCCCCGGCGCGCCCGGCTGGTTGTAGAAGACGAAGTCGCCGTCGCCTGCGACCTTTCCGCTGTCGTCCGTGATCAACGCGGACACGTCGAACGGCCCGGGCACCCGGACGGTCACCGCACCGCCCGGCAACGCCAGATTCCCACCGGGGACCAACTCGCTGAACACGTCCGGACAACGGCCTGGGGAGAGCGGGGGTTCCCACCGGAGGTCGGCCCCCAGGGCTTCGGGAACGATCCGGTTGCTTCACCGGCGACGACCTCACCCGCCTCGACTCCTACGGCATCGGCCGGATCGACGTACCGAAGCCGTCCTGACCGCCATGCCCGACTCGTCCCGGTCGTGGCAGGGGCGTGTGCGCGGCGTCGGAGGTCGCACCACTACCGTGTCGTACGCCGGGACCGCCCCGGACGATCGCCCGCCGACCGGCCGAAGGAGCGCCGACGATGCCCCGCACCGCCCGCCCCCGCCGACGCACCGCCCTGGCCGCCCTCTCCACCTGCCTCGTGCTGGGCTGCGGGGCCGGTGCGACACCCCAGGGGGCCGAGGAGGCCCGGCCGCCCGCCGCCCCGGCGGAGCCGGGGGACGGCGTGGTCACCTGGGCCTCCTCGGCCGACCGCTTCGGCGAGGCGGTCGACGGCCGCGGCTACCGGATGGTGGTGCACACCAGCGTCGGCGGCAGCGGACTGCGGGTGCGGCTGTCCAACGCCTTCGGCGACCAGCCGGTGACCTTCGGCAACGTCCACGCAGGCCTGCAGCGGCAGGGGGCCGCGCTCGTCCCCGGCAGCAACAGACGCCTGACCTTCGACGGAGCGCGCTCCGTCACCGTCCCGCCCGGCGGCATCGTCCACAGCGACCCGCTGCCCGGCCATGTTCCCGCCGCGAGCTCGCTCGCCGTCAGCCTGTACGTCGCCCGGGCGGGCGGCGCGCTCACCGGGCACTGGCTGGCGATGCAGACCTCGTACACCACCAGGGGCGACCACACCGCGGAGGAGAGCGCGGCCCACTGGAAACAGCGGACCCGCTCCCGGTTCTACCTCGACGCCGTCACCGTGCGGCCTCGGCCCGCGGCGGGCGCCGTGGTCGCCCTGGGCGACTCCGTCACCGACGGCTGGCAGTCCACCACCGACCTCAACCGTCGCTGGCCCGACTACCTCGCCCGCCGGCTGGCCACGTCCCCCACGACGAGCGTCAAGGGGGTGGCCAACGCGGGGATCGCCGGCAACAGGGTCCTGACCGACGGTGCCGGGCAGAGCGCCCTGAACCGCCTTTCCCGGGACGCGCTGTCGCTGCCGGGCGTGCGCACGGTGTTCCTCTTCCAGGGCGTCAACGACATCAAGTTCGAGCCGGGCGTCACGGCCGCCCAGCTGATCGCCGGGTACCGCACCCTGATCGACCGGGTGCACGGGGACGGCAAGTGCGTCGTCGGCGCCACGATCGCCCCCTTCAAGGGCTGGCAGGAATGGGACCCCGCCGGGGAGGCGGTGCGCCGGAAGGTCAACGCCTTCATCCGCACCAGCGGCGAGTTCGACGCGGTCGCCGACTTCGACCGCGTCCTGCGCAGCCCCGACGACCCCGAGTCGATCCTCCCCGCCTACGACGGCGGCGACCATCTGCACCCCAACGACAAGGGGATGCGGGCGATGGCCGACGCCGTCGATCTCGAGAGCCTCGACTGCGGGAGCCGTTAGCCCGGTCCGTCCGGCGCCTCGACCGCGTGCTCACCCGGTCACGCCGGTCACGCCGGTTGCGCCGGTCGTGTCCGTCAGCCGGACGCCGACGGCTCCGGGGTGATCAGACCCTCCCGGTAGGCGATCGCCACCGCCTCGCCCCGGCTCGACGCGCCCAGCTTGGCGAGGATGTTGGAGACATGGACGCTCGCCGTCTTGCCGCTGATGAACAACTCGTCACCGATCTGCCGGTTGCTGCGGCCGAGGGCGAGCAGCCGCAGCACCTCCTGCTCGCGTGCCGTGAGCACACCGGCCCGGTCCTCGGCGCCCGGTGCGTCCGAGAGCCGGCCGCGCCGGACCAGGGCGTCGACCTGCTCCCGCAGCGGCGTGGCGCCGAGGGCGTCGGCGGCCTCCCGGACCGTCCGCGCCTGAGCCACTGCCTCTTCGCGACGCCCCGCCGCCACCAAGGCCTCGGCATACCGCAACCGGCAGCGCGTCCGCTCGTAGACATCGCCGTAGCCGAACGCCTCCACCGCCGCCGACCAGGCCGCCGGGTCCGGCCCCGAGACCGCCCGGAGATGTTCCGCCTCCGCCCTGGCCAGCCAGGCCTGCCCCTCGGGGCCCTGGGGCATGCCGGTCTCGCCGTGGGCGGCGGTGGCCCGCGCCAGCTCCACCAGGTCGGCCGCGGTGTCCGTCCAGCGGCGGGCCCCGGCCTCGTCGCCGGTCAGCCGCAGCCCGGCCGCGGCGTCGGCCACCGCCGACAACGCCAGGGCGGCGAGCCGGACCGTGACGTCCGGCCGGGTGCCCGCCTCGTCGGTGAGCGTCCTGACCGTGGACCGCATCCACCGCACCGCGTCCTCGGGATCGCCGCGCAGCCCGGCTGCGTCGGTGAGCACGATGCCCGCGACCAGGGTGCCCATCCAGTCGAACGGCCCCTCCAGCAGCGCCCGCGCCCGGTCGGCGGCGGCGAGATCGCCGCGCGCCAGCGCCACCGACAGCGCCGGACCGCTCGTATAGCCGCCGGCCGCCGGCAGCACGTCCGCGTCCGTCGCCGCCGCGCGCACGCACTCGTCCCAGCGGCCCAGCACATGCAGCACCAGCAGCCGCAGGTACCGCATCTCCAGCGGGTACGGCGACGACAGCAGCCCGGCGCGCCGGGCCCGGTCCAGGCCCTCCGTCAGCCAGGGCAGGCACTCCGCCAGCTCACCGGACTCGTAGCAGCCCATGGCCAGGTTGAACAGGGCGCGCAGCTCCACCGGCGCGTTGCCCGAACTCCGGGCCAGCTCCCGGGCCTTGAGCAGCCGCTCACGGCCCTCGGAGCCGCGCCGCCCGCCACCGTCGAACACGGCCAGGGAGATCAGCAGGTCCGCCTGGGCGTCGGTCACCCGCAGCCCCTCCGCCACCTCCAGGGCCCGGCGGGCGACCCGCACCGCGGTCTCGTTCTCCCCGACGTGGCGTGCGGCCATGACATGCATGGCCGCCGCCCACACCCAGGTGGTCGAGGGCGGATCCTCGGGGATCATCCCCAGGGCCTCGCTGCTGTAGGCGAACGCCGCCGTCAGGCTGTCCACGCTCAGCAGGTTCCCGGCGAGGGTGTAGCGGACCCGGGCGGCGAGTTCGGAGTCGGCGTCCTGGCCGAGCTCGGACAGCGCGGACCGGGTGAGGGAGACGGCGCGGTGCAGCTCCCCGGCGTGCACGGCCGCCGCGGAGGCACGCAGCGTCAGCGTCACCCGGTCGACGCCTCGGTCCGAGGGCCGCGCCTCGGGACCCACCGCCGGCCACAGGTCCAGGGCCGCTTCGAGATGCCGCTGCTCCTCGGCGGGCGCACCGACCCGCTGGGCGTGGTCGGCGGCCTCCAGGGAAGCGGTCAGCGCTTCGGCCAGGTCGTGGCTCTCCCGGTAGTGGTGGGCGCGCTCGGCGGCGCTCTCGGCGGTCCGGCCGCGCCCGGCGAGCAGCCGTGCGAACGCGCCGTGCAGCCTCGCCCGTTCCCCGGGCAGCAGATCGGCGTAGACGGCCTCGCGGGCCAGGGCGTGCCGGAACGAGTACGTGTCGTCGTCCCCGGCCACGAGAAGCTGCCGTCCCACCGCCTCGCGCAGCGCCGACTCCAGCTCCTCCTCGGGCAGCCCGGCCGCCTCCCGCAGCACGTCGTGCTCCACCCGGCGCCCGGCCACGGCCGCGGTCCGCAGCACCTGTTGCGCGGTGTCGGAGAGCTGCTCGAAGCGGATCAGCAGCACATCGGCGAGTCCGCCCGGCACCCCGCCGGGCTCCGAGTCGGTGGCCGCGAGCAGTTCCTCCGCGTAGAAGGCGTTCCCCTCGGCGCGCTCCACGATCCGCCGCACGGTGGTGTCCGGCAGCGGCCGGTCCTCCAACGCGCGCACCAGCCGGGCCACATCGGGATCGGCCAGCGGCCGCAGCTCCAGCCGCTCCACGGCGGGCAGCCGTATCAACTCCGCGAGCAGCGGCCGCAGCGGATGCCGTCGGTGCAGATCGTCGGCCCGGTACGAGGCGAGAACCGCCAGCCGGTGCCTGAGGACACCCCGGCCGAGCAGGAACCGCAGCAGATCCCGCGACGACTGGTCGGCCCAGTGCAGATCCTCCAGCACGAGCAGCAACGGGGCGACATCGGCGACATCGGCCAGCAGCCCCGCCATCCCCTCGAACAGCCGCAGCCGTCCGTCCACGTCCCGCACACCGTCGGACCCGGCCCCCAGCAACCGCTCGACGACAGGGTGCGCGGCCAGAGCGGCCCGGAACCGCTCATCGCCCGCGAGCACCCCCAGCACCTCGGTGAACGGCAGATACGGCAGCCCGACGTCCCCGAGGTCCACGCAGTGCCCGGTGACAACGACCATCCCGGTTGCGGCGGCCTGCCCGGACACCTCCTCCAGGACCCGCGTCTTACCGACTCCGGCGTCCCCGGCGACGAGTACCGCACGCGCCTCCCCACCCCGGGCACGCTCCAGCACGCCACTCAGCCGGGCGAGTTCGGACTCCCGCCCCACAACCGGCGTGACGAATGAACCAAGCGGCACTGAACCAACCCTCTTTTCTTGGGGGCGCGGGGAACTGCGCGATCAACCCCCAACAACCCGCAGCCGCCACCGAACAGACAGTCCCGAGCTCCTAGGCCCGCAACACCTTCGCCCAGTCGACCGGCACCCGCCCCGCAGGCCCCGGCGTGGGCTGATCCGCAGGATGACTCCCCGGCGGAGCCAACTCCGGGCCGGCCTCGTACAACTCGTTCGCCGAGTAGTCCCAGTACCAGTTCTCACCGGGCTCGAAGCTCTGCACCAAGGGATGCCCGGTCGCCCGGAAATGCCCCGTCGCATGCTTCGCGGGCGAACTGTCACAGCACCCCACATGCCCGCACTGCGCACATCGCCGCAGATGGAACCACCACCCGCCACCGGCCTCGCACTCCACGCACCCGTTGCCGCTCGGCGGCACACCCGGGTCGATCCCGTTGTCACGACTGTCACCACTGTCGCCACTCATGAAGGCTCCTCCTCGACCGATGTGAGCGGAAGCAGCACCTGGAAGCGTGTGTCCCCCGGCTCCGACTCCACCTGGATGCTCCCGTGGTGCTTGTTGACCACGATCCGCCAGGAGATGTCGAGCCCGAGCCCGGTCCCCTCACCCACGGGTTTCGTCGTGAAGAAGGGATCGAAGATCCGCCCCCGGTCGGCCGCCGGGATCCCGACGCCGCTGTCCCGGAACTCCACCAGCAGCCGGTCGTGGTCCGGAGCCGTCCGCACGGTCAACGTCCCCTCACCGCCCGCGCTGTTGATGGCCGACACCGCGTTGTCGATGAGGTTCGTCCACACCTGGTTGAGCTCGGCCGGGTACGCCGGGATCCTCGGCAGCGTCCGGTCGTACTCCTTGACGACCTTGATCTCCTTGCCGATCTTGGCCGACAGCATCAGTAGCGTGGAGTCGAGGAGTTCGTGCACATCGGCGTTCTGGAAGGGCGCCCGGTCGAGCTGCGAGTACTGCTTCGCCGCGTCGACGAGATGCGAGATGCGGGTGGTCGAGTCGTTGATCTCGTCCATCAGCAGCTCGGTCTCGACGGTGTAGTTGAGCCACCCGATCGCGCTCGGCAGCATGTCCTCGTCGACGGCCGCCGCGACCTGGTCCAGCCAGTCCTCGTCGAGACCGGCCTGGACGAACGTCGGCGCGATCCGCCAGCCGTCCGGGATACCCCGGTCGTCGAGCCAGTCGCTGAGCACGTCCTCCCGGTCGGAGGCCTCCAGCGGGCTCAGCACGGGTGCCTTGGCGACCCGCTCGGCGGTGCGCTCCTGGATGTCGATGAGGTTCGCCATGACCTCGGGGGAGTAGGAACCCTGCGCGATGATCGCCAGCTTGTGCCGCATCTTGCCGACCCGCTCCCGCAAGGTCGCGGTCGCCCGTACCGCCGCCGCGGCGGGGTTGTTGAGCTCGTGGGTGAGCCCCGCGGACAACGAGCCCAGCGCCAGCAGCCGCTCGCGCTGCCCGATGGCCCGCTGGGTGCTCTTCGAGCCGAAGAACAGCCCCTCCAGCAGATGCACCGCCATCGGGAACCACTCCTGCATGATGTCCGCGAACGTGTCGGCGGGCAGCACGAAGAACCGCGTCGGCTCGGTGACGCGCATGGAGTTGTTGTAGACCTGCCGCACCCGGTCGCCCAGATACGCCTGCATGGACCCCGCGTACACCCCGCGCTGCGAGGTCCGGGACACCTCCACATCGTCCCCGCCGACCCGGCGGTACAGCACGACCGTGCCCTCGAGCATCACATAGAAGCAGGTGGCGGGATCGCCCTCGGTGTACACCGGGCCGGGCTCGAAGCGCTCCACCCGCCCCTCGCCGCACAGCCTGCCGAGCTGCTCGGGCGTGAGCTTCTCGAACAGGAACAGCGCCCCGATCTCCTGGGGGTTGCAGGGCATCGACTGCCCGCTCATGACTGCTCCAGATACCGGTGGACGAGCATCACGGCCATGGCTCCCTCTCCGACGGCGGACGCGACGCGCTTGGCGGACTCGGCACGGGCGTCGCCCGCCACGAACACGCCGGGCACATTCGTCTCCAGGTGGTACGGCGGCCGGTCCAGCTCCCAGTCCTCGGGCGGGCGGCCGTCGGAGGTCAGGTCGGGCCCGGCGAGGATGAAACCCCGTTCGTCCCGCAGCACCGTGCCGTCCAGCCAGTCGGTCAGCGGGGCGGCGCCGATGAAAACGAACACCCACTGCGCGTCGACCTGTTCGGTCTGACCGCTCTCCACGTCCCGCAGGGTCAGCCGCTCCAGATGCCCGTCGCCGTGCGCGGCCTCGACGACCGTACGGGAGCGCACCTGGATGTTGGGCGCGTCGTCTATCTGCTGGATCAGGTAGTGCGACATCGACGCCGACAGCGACTCGCCCCGCACCAGCAGCGTCACCGACTTGGCGCCCCGGGACAGATACATCGCCGCCTGCCCGGCGGAGTTGGCACCGCCCACGATGTACACGTCCTGCCCCTGGCAGGAGGGGGCCTCCGTCAGGGCCGACCCGTAGAACACCCCGCAGCCGGTCAGGTCGTCGCAGCCGGGCGCGGCGAGCTGCCGGTAGGACACGCCGGTCGCGAGGATCACGCTGTGCGCGGCGACCGCCGAGCCGTCGGAGAACCGGACGATCCGGGCGGCGCCGTTGACCTCCAGCGCCGTCACCTCGCGCGCGGTGAGGATCTCGGCGCCGAACTTCGCCGCCTGCCGCCGTGCCCGGTCGGTGAGCTGCCCGCCCGACACGCCGTCGGGGAAGCCCAGGTAGTTCTCGATGCGTGAGCTCTGCCCCGCCTGGCCGCCGGTCGCCGACCGCTCCACCAGCACGGTGCGCAGCCCCTCGGAGGCACCGTAGACGGCCGCGCCGAGCCCGGCCGGTCCGCCGCCGATCACGACCAGGTCGTAGAAGTCGGCCGTCGGGGTCGTCGCGAGACCGACCCGGGCGGCGAGGTCGACTGCCTCCGGTTCGACCAGGGGCGTCCCGTCCGGCGTGATGACCACCGGCAGCCGCATCCCGTCCGTGCCGGCCGCGGCCAGCAGCCGCCGGCCCTCCGGTTCCTCGGCGGAGTACCAGCGGTACGGCACCTGGTTGCGGGCCAGGAACTCCCGTACGTCCGAGGACCGCGACGACCAGCGGTGCCCGACGACCTTGGTGCTGGGCACCGGCCGGAAGTCGCTGGTCCGCCACGCCTGGAGCAGGTCGTCCACGACCGGGTAGAGCTTCTCCTCGGGCGGGTCCCACGGCTTGAGGAGGTAGTGGTCGAGGTCGACGACGTTGATCGCGTCGATCGCCGCGTTGGTGTCCGCGTACGCCGTCAGCAGCACCCGCCGCGCGCCCGGGTACACGTCCAGGGCCTGTTCGAGGAACTCGATGCCGTTCATCTGCGGCATCCGGTAGTCGGCCAGGATCACCGCCACGAGATCGCCGCGCAGCTTCAGCTCCCGCAGCGCGTCGAGCGCGGACTCGCCGGACTCCGCGCGCACGATCCGGTACGAGGCGCCGTACCGCCGCCGCAGATCCCGGGCCACCGCCCGGGAGACCCCCGGGTCGTCGTCCACGGTCAATATGACGGTCCGCGCCGCGTCGGCGGCCTGTGCCATACGTCCCCCACACCGGGCGGTCGACTCACGACGCGGCGTCCCGGGGCGCCGCGCCGGCCTTCGCCCATCGTATGTTCGATCGCCGCGCGGCGCTTTCGAAACGGAGATCATCCCGGGCGGTCCGGAACCCGTAGGGGTGGCGAAGGGGGGTAGTGAAGACTGGACGCACGCAGTGACCGTTTCTCAGGGAGGCAGCCGGATGACACGCCCGATCACCGCAGGAGTCGACGGATCGCAGGAGAGCCTCGCCGCTCTGTCCTGGGCGGCCCGGGAGGCGGAGCGGCGCGGGCTGGCACTGCGGGTGGTGCACGCCTGGCGGCCCCAGCCGCAGGAGGCGCCCGAAGCGCGGATCGCCGGGGACGCCGACGGCCAGGCGGAATGGGTGCGCGCCGCGGTGAACGAGGCCGTCGGGACCGTCACCGAACGGCACCCGGACCTCGACGTGTCCACCGACATCGTGGAGGGGCCGGCCGTCGACACCCTGCTCGCCGCCGCTGCCGACGCCGAGCTGCTGGTGCTGGGCTCGCGCGGGCACGGGCGGATCGTCGGCTTCCTGCTCGGCTCGGTCGGCCAGCAGGTGATCGCCGAGGCCGCCCGGCCCGTCGTCCTCGTCCGCGCGGGCGACGCACCCTCCGCCGAGGCCGCCGGGCGCGAGATCGTCGTGGGCCAGCAGGGCGACCCGGAGGACAGTGCCGACGCGCTGCGCTTCGCCTTCGAGACGGCGGCCGCGCGCGGCGCGACCGTGCGGGTCGTACGGGCCTGGACCCTGCCGCCCGTGTTCGCCTACAGCCCGGGCTCGCTGAAGCTCCTCGACGAGGCCGGGGGACTGGAGCCGTACGAGAGGAAGAGCCTGGACGCGGCGGTCCGGCCGTGGCGGGACCGCTTCCCCGACGTGCCGGTGGAGGAGCACGTGGAGATGGGCAGCGCCTCCCAGGTCCTGCTGTCGGTGGCCGGGACGGCCCAGCTCATGGTCGTGGGCCGCCGGGCGCACCGTACGGCCGTCGGCGCCCGGATCGGCTCGGTGGCGCACGGCATGCTGCACCACGCGGACTGCCCGGTCGCCGTGGTGCCGTAAGGCCGACTCACGCCTGACGGACGCTCCGGCTCAGTCCGCGGTCGGCTGCAGCGTCTTGCGGGCCTTGGGCAGGATGTTCTGGATGTAGTCCTCGACCGCGGTCTCGATGCCGATGTCGTGCTGGGCCCGCTCGGACATGTACCAGCGGTGTTCGAGGAGCTGGTGGTAGATCTCCGCCGGGTCCACGGCGCCGCGCAGTTCGGGCGGCACGGCCCGCACGGTCGGCCGGAACACCTCCCGCACCCAGCGGTGCGCGAGGACCTCCGGGCGGGCCCCCAGGGGGTCGCCCGGCGCGTAGTCGTCCTGGGTCGCCATCCAGCTCTCCAGGTCGTTCAGCAGCCGCCGGGCCTGGTTCTCCTCCGTGTCGAGGCCGGTCAGGCGCAGCAACTGCCGCTGGTGGTGGCCCGCGTCGACGACCTTGGGCACGAAGCTGACCGTGTCACCGTTCGAGGCGTGCTCGATCTGCATCTCCGCGACGTCGAAGCCGAGTTCGTTCAGGCGGCGGATCCGGCGCTCGATGTACTGGTACTTGCCGGCCGGATAGACGGAGGTGCGGGTCAGCTCGTCCCACAGGGTGCGGTAGCGGGCGCAGATCTCCATGCCGAACTCGATGGGGTCCACGGACGGGTGCAGCGCCCCGGACGCCTCCAGGTCCAGCAGCTCCCCGCTGATGTTCACCCGGGCGAGGTCCAGGTCGTACTCGCGCTGGCCGACGCTGAGCTGGGGATGCAGATCACCGGTCTCGGCGTCCACCAGATAGGCGGCGTAGGCGCCGGCGTCCCGCCGGAAGAGGGTGTTGGACAGCGAGCAGTCGCCCCAGGCGAACCCGGCCAGGTGCAGCCGCACCAGCAGCACGGCGAGCGCGTCCATCAGCCGGTGCATGGTGGCCGGGCGCATGGTCGTCTCGAACATCGAGCGATACGGCATCGAGCCGCCCAGGTGCCGGGTGATCAGGACACTCTCCAGCGGGGCGCCGTCGGCGGTGGTGCGGCCGGTCACCACGGCGAGGGGGTCCACCGACGGGATGCCGAGCCGGTCCAGGTCGCGCAGCATGTCGTACTCGCGCTGCGCGGGCCGCTCGGCCAGTTCCTTGACGGCGATCACCTCGTCGCCGGCCCGGGAGTAGCGCACCACGTGCCGGGAGATGCCGCGCGGCAGCGGCACCAGGTACTCCTCCGGCCACTCCTCCAGGGGAACGTCCCACGGCAGTTCCAGCAGGAGCGCGGGATGCTCCGGGTTGGTCGCGCTGATCTGCAGTGCCATGGGCCGGGTGTCCTTGTCTCGCCGCCGATCGTCACATCAGATTAGAGGGCGCGTTCGCGGGCCCGGAGCGCGGCGTCCCGCACCGGGCCGCGGTGGACCGGCCCGTGCCCGGGCAGCAGCAGCTCGCCCTCCAGCTCCGCCAGCACGTCCAGGGAGGCCACGGCACGCGGGCGCTCATGGTGGAACATGTCCGGCAGCAGCTGCGGCCCCTCGATCCGCGAGGTGGGGTGCCCGCTGACCAGGGCGTCGCCGGAGATCAGCACACCGGTGCCCGGTACGTGGTAGGCGCAGTGCCCGTCGGTGTGGCCCGGCGTGTGCACCGGGACGGGACGGCCCGGCAGGTCCAGGGCGCCCGCCGCCGGGAACGGCTCGGGGGCCGTGACCGGGTTGTGCGTGGTGCCGCCGGAGCGCAGCGCGTGCACCACCCACGGCAGCACACCGGGCCGCCAGCCGTTCTTCAGTACCGTCCCGACGGACACCTGGTGCAGGAACTCCCGGCGCGCGTGCGGCACTTCGGCCTCGTGCAGATAGACGGGCGTGCCGTACGTGGCGCGCAGGTACTCGGCGGAACCCAGGTGGTCGTTGTGCGCGTGCGTGATCAGCACGGCCGCGACCGCCTCCGGGGAGCTGCCCACCTCCGTGAGCGAGGCGAGGACCTGCTCCCGGTCCCCGGGGTAGCCGGTGTCGACCAGGGTGACGGCGTCCCCCTCCGTGAGGATCACCCAGTTGGTGTTGGAGCCGTGCACCAGGTAGGTGCCGTCCGCGACTTGCCGTACGTCTGCCCGCATGATCGCCCCGCGTTGTGTGGTCCCAGCCCGACGGAAGAAGGAAAGCAGACCCGGCGACAGGCGGAATCACCGGGTCCGCCTTCAACGGGCCCTGTGCGGCAGTGCGGTTCGGGCCGTCTCAGTGCACGCCGTGCGGGCGGAACTGGACGCTGACGCGCGGCCCCGTCGCGCGCGTGCTCTTGGGCACGGAGTGCTCCCAGGTGCGCTGGCAGGAGCCGCCCATCACGACGAGGTCGCCGTGGCCCAGAGGCCGGCGCACGGTGTCCCGGCCGCCCCGCATCGGGCGCAGCAGCAGATCCCGGGGTGCTCCCACCGACAGGATGGCGACCATCGTGTCCTCGCGGGCGCCGCGTCCGATCCGGTCGCCGTGCCAGGCCACACTGTCCCGGCCGTCGCGGTAGTAGCAGAGCCCGGCCGTGGTGAACGGCTCGCCCAGTTCACCGGCGTAGTGCGCGGACAGGGCGTCCCTCGCCTCGGCCAGGACCGGGTGCGGCAGCGGGTCGTCCGCGCCGTAGAACGCGAGCAGCCGGGGGACGTCGACGACGTGGTCGTACATCGTGCGCCGCTCCGCCCGCCACGGCACCTCGGCGGCCAGCTTTTCGAACAGGTCGTCGGAACCGCTGAGCCATGTGGGCAGGGTGTCGAGCCAGGCGCCGAAACCGAGGTCGGTACGGCTGATCCCGTCGAGAGGACCGAGGCGCAGCTCGTCGGTCTGGTCGAAGAGGGAGCCCTGGAGGTGCATGCGCCCAGCGTACTCCGTAATCGAAAATATGTTCCATCGAATTGCGAGGCTTCGCGACGTGAGGCTTTCGATACATCGGTGTATCGAATACAGTCATGTATCGAAAGGGGGCCGGACATGGCCGTGGAGGGGACGACGGGGCGGGTGACCAGGCGCCGGGTGCGCACGCGGGCCAACCTCCTGGAGGCGGCCTTCTCCGTGTTCGCGGCCAAGGGCTTCGGACATGTCTCCATCGAGGAGGTCTGCGAGGCCGCCGGCTACAGCCGAGGCGCCTTCTACTCCAACTTCTCCAGCCTCGACGAGCTGTTCTTCGCCCTCTACCGCGAGCGCGCCGACCTGATCGCCGAGCAGGTGTCGGGGGCCCTCGCCCTCGACGGGCCCGGCCTCGACGTGCCGGCGGCCGTGGACCGCGTCACCGACGTGCTGCTCCTCGACCGGGACTGGCTCCTGGTGAAGACGGACTTCCTCGTGCACGCGGCCCGCGACCCGGACGTGGCCCGCAGCCTGCTGGAACACCGCGCGCGGCTGCGACAGGCGATCGCCGACCGGCTCGGCCGGGCCCGCGGGCACACCGCACTGCCCGCCGTCCTGGGCGACACGGACGGCGCCGCCCGTGCCGTGGTCGCCGCGTACGACGGCGTCACCACCCAACTGCTGCTGGACCGGGACGTCGAACACGCCCGCGCCTGGCTGAAGCAACTGCTCACGGCCCTGCTGACCGACGGCAGCGGCACCCCCGATCAGAACTGAGGAAGGGAACGGTCGCCATGGATGCCGACGCCATCGTCGTAGGAGCGGGCCTCGCCGGCCTGGTCGCGGCACACGAGCTGACCAGCAAGGGCCGCAGGGTCGCCCTCGTCGACCAGGAGAACGCCGCCAACCTCGGAGGGCAGGCCTTCTGGTCCTTCGGCGGGCTGTTCCTCGTGGACTCGCCGCAGCAGCGGCGCCTGGGCATCAAGGACTCCTTCGACCTCGCCTGGAGCGACTGGCGGGGCAGCGCCGGCTTCGACCGGCTGGACGACGAGGACTCCTGGGCCGTGCGCTGGGCGCGCGCCTACGTCGAGTTCGCCGCGGGGGAGAAGCGCTCCTGGCTGGACGGGCACGGCATCACCTTCCTGCCCACCGTCGGCTGGGCCGAGCGCGGCGACCTCACGGCGCACGGGCACGGCAACACCGTGCCCCGCTTCCACATCGCCTGGGGCACCGGCACCGGCGTGGTCGAACCCTTCGTCCGCTACGCCAAGCAGGCCGCGCGCGACGGCCTGCTCACCTTCCACCACCGCCACCGCGTCGACGAACTGATCGTCGAAGGCGGCACCGCCCGGGGGGTGCGCGGCACGGTCCTGGCCGAGGACACCTCACCCCGCGGCGTCGCCTCCAACCGCGACCCCATGGGCGAGTTCGAACTCACCGCCCAGGCCGTCATCGTCACCAGCGGCGGCATCGGCGCCAACCACGACATCGTCCGCCGCCACTGGCCCGAGCGCCTCGGCACCCCGCCGCAGGAGATGGTCACCGGCGTACCGGCCTACGTCGACGGGCGGATGCTCGACATCAGCGCCGAGGCGGGCGTACGGCTGGTCAACCGCGACCGCATGTGGCACTACACCGAGGGCCTTCAGAACTGGGACCCCATCTGGCCCGGCCACGGCATCCGCATCCTGCCCGGACCGTCCTCGATGTGGTTCGACGCCCTCGGCCGCCGCCTGCCGGGGCCGTACCTGCCCGGCTACGACACCCTCGGCACGCTGAAGCATCTGCGCACCACCGAGGACATCGCCGGGTACGACCACTCCTGGTTCATCCTCACCCAGAAGATCATCGAGAAGGAGTTCGCCCTGTCGGGCTCCGAGCAGAACCCCGACATCACGGCCAAGGACCGCGCCGGGTTCCTCAAGGAACGCATCCTCGGCAAGGGCGCCCCCGGCCCGGTCGACGCGTTCCTGCGCAAGGGCGCCGACTTCGTGACCGCGCCCGGCATCGAACAGCTCGTCGCGAAGATGAACGACCTCACCGACAAGCCGCTCCTCGACACGGCCGGGATCAAGCGCCAGATCGAGGCGCGCGACCTGCAGCTCGCCAACCCCTACGCCAAGGACGCCCAGGTGCAGGGCATCCGCAACGCCCGCCGCTACATCGGCGACCGCCTCGGCCGGGTCGCCACCCCGCACCGCATCCTCGACCCGGCGGCCGGCCCCCTGATCGGCGTCAAGCTGCACATCCTCACCCGCAAGACCCTCGGCGGCATCCAGACCGACCTCGACTCCCGCGCCCTCGGGGCCGACGGCAAGCCGGTGGAGGGGCTGTACGCGGCCGGCGAGGTCGCCGGTTTCGGCGGCGGCGGGGTCCACGGCTACAACGCGCTGGAGGGTACCTTCCTCGGCGGCTGCCTCTTCTCGGGCCGGGCGGCGGGGCGGGCGGCGGCCAAGCAGACCGCCTGACGCGCCCGGGCCCGCCTCCTCAGCCTTCGAGGAGGCGGGCCAGTACCGTCGCGTGGCTCTGCTCCGGCGTCTTGGACGCGGTCAGCAGGGTCACCTCGCCCTCGCGGACCAGATCCCGTACCCGGCCGAGGAGTTCGGCGGCCTCACCGCCGTCGAGCTCCGCCTCGTACCGCTCGGCGAACTCCTCGTAGGAGGCCTCGCCCGCGTGGTACCAGCGGCGCAGCTCCGTCGACGGGGTGATCGCCTTCGGCCACTCGTCCACCCGCGCCGCGTCCTTCGACAGTCCGCGCGGCCACAGCCGGTCGACCAGGACACGTGTGCCGTCGGCCGGCTCGGGCGGATCGTAGACACGGCGGACGCGCACGCTCATGGCCGGCCCCTTCTGTGACGGACGGGTCTGCCGCGAGCGTAACCCCGGCCCTCTCGAACGGCCGGTGGAGGGACGTCAGCCGGAGCGGCGCCGGGCCGCCGTGCGCCGCTTCAGCGCACGCCGTTCCGTCTCGCTCGTGCCGCCCCACACGCCGATGGACTGGCCCGTGTCCATGGCCCATTGCAGGCACTCGTCCTGAACCGGGCAGCGCCGGCACACCGACTTGGCCTGCTCCGTCTGCAGCAGGGCCGGGCCCGTGGTGCCGATCGGAAAGAAGAGCTCGGGGTCCTCGTGCCGGCAGGCAGCGTGGTCTCGCCAGTTGTCCATCGAAGTCACCTGCATCACAGTAGAAACGTGCCCGTTCGGATGATTACTCCTTTTCGGGTCACCTGTCGATGCCTCGTGAAACAAATTCGCACGGACGACGGGTCACTGCTCGCGCATGCCCCAG
The DNA here is from genome assembly GCF_024442335.1 of Streptomyces sp. CRCS-T-1. Taxonomy (NCBI): domain Bacteria; kingdom Bacillati; phylum Actinomycetota; class Actinomycetes; order Kitasatosporales; family Streptomycetaceae; genus Streptomyces; species Streptomyces sp. CRCS-T-1. Next base: position 8,392,306 of record NZ_CP101651.1, read on the forward strand.
GGTGAACCGTAGGCCGTCAGCAGGTCCAGGAACGGTCCGGCCGGGAACGCCTCCGGGCCGAGCACACCCGTGCCGGACCAGGCGCCGGTGGCGAGGAGTTCGAGGGCGACGACCGGGTTGACGGCGGTCTGCCACACCACGGCCTGACTGCCGTACTCCTTCATGGACCACTGGTTGTCGACCACGTGGTAGAGGTACACCTCGCGCGGCTTCCCGTCCTTGACGCCCCGCACCCAGGTGCCCGCACACGTCTTGCCGTGCATCAGCTCGCCCAGGGTCGCCGGGTCGGGCAGGCACGCGGCGACCACGTCCCGGGGTGAGACCGCCACCGGCCCGTCCGGCCCCGGCACGGTCACCGGGTCGGTGCGGTCCAGGCCCAGCAGATGCAGCGTCTTCAGCGTCTCGACGAACTCCCGGCCCAGGCCGTACTTGAAGGTGACCCGGCGTGCGTCGACCCAGCGCGGGACGAGCAGCACCTCCTCGTGCTCCACGTTGACGCACTCGACCGGGCCGATGCCCTCGGGGAAGTCGAAGACCTCGGGCTCGCTGAAGGGCGCGGTGGTGAACCAGCCGCGGTCGCTCTCGTAGACGACCGGGGGGTTGAGGCATTCCTCGATGGTGGTCCAGATGCTGAACGAGGGCGCGAAGTCGTAGCCGTCGACGGTCAGGTTCGCGCCGTCCCGGATGCCGATCTCCTCGATCTCGTCGAAGAGTTCGTCGGCGGCGTACCGCGCGAAGACGTCCGAAAGGCCCGGCTCCACCCCCATGCCGACGAGGGCCAGCACCCCCTCCTTCTCCCAGTCGGCCGCCTGAGCGAACTGCTCGTCGCCGAGCTTCACCCCGCACTCCGCGTACGGCCGTTCCCCGTGCGGGTGGGACAGCGACATCGCCATGTCGAGATAGGTGGCGCCCGCCGCGCGGGCCGCCCGGAACAGCGGCATCACGAACCGGGGGTCGGTGGCGTTCAGCAGGACGTCGCAGCGGTGCCGCGCCAGCAGACGGGCCACCGCCGTCTCGTCCCCGGCGTCCACCTGCTCGGCGGTGAACCGCGTGTCGCCGCCGAGCGCGGCGACCGCCGCCTCGGCCCGGGCCGGGGCGTAGTCGGCCACCACCATCGCCTCGAAGAAGGGCCGCCGGGCCGCGATACGGGTGATCGCGCCGCCCACACCGCCGGCGCCCACGAGCAGTACACGCATGACAGAAACTCCCTTTTTGCGAAGAACGTGGCGGGCCCTTGAGGAGATGAAACGCCGCCCCCTGTCTTAAGGTCAATGGCGTTGGCATAAGGAGGGAGCCGTCGTGCCGAAGCCCGTGGTGCCCGAGGAGAAACGCCGTCGGCGAAGGCCCACCAAGAGCGGCACCGTGCTGTCCGAGGAGCTGATCGTCGAGACGGCGCTGCGCATGCTGCACGAACACGGCAGCGCGGGACTGACCGCCCGCAGGCTCGGCCTGGCCCTGGACGCCGACCCGAGCACGCTCTACCGGTACTTCCGGGGCATGGACGACCTGACGCTCGCCATCGGCGACGCGCTGATCGGGCAGGCGCTCGGCGGCTGGGCGCCCACGGGGGAGTGGCGGGCGGACCTGCGGGCCGTCGGGCTGCGCATCCACGCCGCGTACGTGGCACATCCGCAGGCGGCGGTGCTCACCGCCAGCCGCGTCTCGGGCCGGGCCCACGAACTCGCGGCCGACGAGGCGGTCCTGGACGTCCTGCGCACGGCGGGCTTCCCGCTGCCGGACGCGGTACGGATCTACCACGCCTTCGTCGACACCACCCTGGCCTTCGCCGCACTCGACGCCGCCTCGCTGGCGCTGCCCACCGCCTCCCTGCGCGCCGACGAGGAGATGTGGCGCTCGACGTACGCCCGCCTGCCCGCCACCACCCATCCCCGTATCGCGGAAGCGGCACCCCTGCTCGCCACCCGCATGCTGACCAGCGCCTATCCGACGGCCCTGGACATGCTGCTGGACAGCGCGGCGACGCAGTGGGACAGCGTCGGGGAGTAGGGCGGCACGCCCTCAGGTGCGCAGCGCCTCCGCGGCGGTCTCCGTCACCGTCTCCGCGACCTGCGCCAGCGCCGGGGAGTCGAGCTTCCACTGCTGCCAGTACAGCGGCACGTCGACCGTCCGGCCGGAGGCGATCCCGACGAGCCCGCCGGTGCGCAGCAGGGGATCTGCCTGGGCCTCGGGCACCAGGCCCCAGCCCAGTCCGGCGGCCACGGCGTCGACGAACCCCTCCGACGTCGGCACGTAGTGCCGCAGCGCGCTCGCGCTGCTCCGCCCCCGGGTGAGCCGGCGGACGAAGCCGTCCTGGAAGTCGTCCCTGCGGTCGAAGGTCACGACGGGCACCTCGAGAAGCACCTGCTCCAGGGGGCCGCCGAGGTGGCGTGCCGCGAAGTCCGGCGCGGCCACCGGGACGTAGCGCATCCGCCCGAGGGAGCGCACCGAGCAGCCCGGTACGGCGTCCGGCGACGAGGTCACCGCGGCCATCACCACGCCCTCCCGCAGCAGCGCCGCCGTGTGGTCCTCGTCCTCACGGCGCAGCTCGAAGTAGAGCCGCAGCTCCTCCGGCACACGCGTGAGCACCCCCAGGAACCAGGTGGCGAGCGAGTCCGCGTTCACCGCCACCGAGACCCGGGTCGGCTCGCCGGTGCCGCTCAGGCCCAGCTCCGCGTACGCGTCGCGCTCCAGCCGCGCCACCTGGCGGGCCAGCCGCACCAGCACCTCGCCCGACTCGGTGGGCCGCACCGGCTTGGTCCGCAGCAGCAGGACCCGCCCCGTGCGCTCCTCCAGCGCCTTCACCCGCTGGCTGATCGCCGACGGCGTCACATGCAGCGCGGCCGCCGCCGCGTCGAAGGTGCCCTCGTCCACGACCGCGAGCAGGGTTCGCACCTGGTCCAGCGGCAGGTCCGGCATCACGGAAGTCATCACGTGCGTTAATGATACGTAAGAATCTTTAGCTGTACCCGAGGCGGCCCCGTCCGTAGCGTCGAGGTCATGACCAGCACCTTCACCGCCGCAGCCGCGGGATTCGGCACCGGACTGTCCCTCATCGTCGCCATCGGCGCGCAGAACGCCTTCGTCCTGCGCCAGGGGGTCCGCCGCGAAGCCGTCCTCGCCGTCGTCGGCATCTGCGCCCTCTCCGACGCCGCCCTCATCGCGCTCGGGGTCGGCGGCGTCGGCGCGGTGGTGGTGGCATGGCCGAGCGCGCTGACGGCGGTCGGCTGGATCGGCGGCGCCTTCCTGCTCGGCTACGGCGCCCTCGCCGCCCGCCGGGCGATCCGGCCGGGCGGCGGCCTCCGGGCAGAGGGGGAGGCGGCCGGATCAGCCCGCCGGGCCGTGCTCACCTGCCTGGCGCTGACCTGGCTCAACCCGCACGTCTACCTCGACACGGTGTTCCTGCTGGGCTCCGTCGCCGCCGACCACGGCACGCTGCGCTGGACGTTCGGTCTCGGCGCCGTGCTGGCCAGCCTGTGCTGGTTCACCGCCCTCGGCTTCGGTGCCCGGCTGCTCGGCCGCTTCCTCGCCAAGCCCGCCGCCTGGCGCGTCATGGACGGTGTGCTCGCCGCCACCATGATCGTGCTCGGTGCCGCGCTCATCGCCGGAAGCTGACACCTCGGCTCCGGGGCGCCCGGCGGCCGGTGGGATAGTGATCCCCGGCCCGGTAGATGTAGCGAGCATCCAGGAAGCGGCGAGTGGACACGAGCGAGAGCACGGAGCGAGAGCGGGATCCGGCGCCGGAGGCACCCCGGCGCCGAGGCTGGCGCCGCTGGGCCATGGACACCCGCCCCCTGCGCCGCCCCGCCTACCGGCGGCTGTGGGGCTCGACCGTCGTCACGGCCGTCGGCAGCCAGCTCACCGCCGTCGCCGTGCCCAAGCAGATCTACGACATCACCGGCTCCTCGGCCTGGGTGGGCGCGGCGAGCCTGGCGGGCCTCGTGCCCCTGATCGTGTTCGCGCTGTGGGGCGGGGCGATCGCCGACACCATGGACCGGCGCAAGCTGCTGCTGATCACCAACTGCGGCATCGCCGTCACCTCGCTGCTCTTCTGGCTCCAGGCCTTCGCCGGTCTGGAGTCGGTGGCCGCGCTCATGGTGCTGCTCGCGCTGCAGCAGGCCTTCTGGGGCCTGAACGCCCCGGCCCGCACCGCCTCCATCGCCCGGCTGGTCCCCGAGGACGAACTGCCGGCGGCGGGCGCCCTGGGTTCTACCGTGATGCAGACCGGCCAGGTGGCGGGCCCGCTGCTCGCCGGCGCCCTCATCCCCGTGATCGGCCTGCCCGAGCTCTATCTGATCGACGCCCTGGCCCTGTGCGTCACGGTGTGGGCGGTGTACCGGCTGCCGCCGCTGCCGCCCCTGGCCGGTACGGGCAAGCGCCGCGCGGGGCTGCGGGAGATCGCCGCCGGATTCCGCTACATCTCCGGGCACACCGTGCTGCTGCTGTCGTTCCTCGCCGACATCATCGCCATGGTCCTCGGCATGCCGCGCGCCCTGTTCCCGCAGCTCGCCGCCCAGACCTACGCGCCCTACGGCGAAGGACTCGCGCTGGGCCTGCTGTTCGCGGCGATCCCCATAGGCGCCGTGCTCGGCGGACTGTTCTCCGGCACCTTCTCCCGGGCCCGCCGGCACGGCTGGATGGTCATCGGGGCGGTGGTCGCGTGGGGCGCGGCCATCGCGGGATTCGGACTGAGCGGCAGTCTGTGGGTCGGCGTGGTCTTCCTCGCCGTGGCCGGGGTGGCCGACATGGTCTCGATGGTCTTCCGGGGAGCGATCCTGCTGTCCGCCGCCACCGACGAGATGCGTGGGCGCATGCAGGGCGTCTTCACCGTCGTCGTGGCGGGCGGCCCGCGCCTCGCCGACGTACTGCACGGCACGGCGGGCTCCGCCTTCGGCCCCCGCACCGCCGTCACGGGCGGCGGCCTGCTGGTCGTCGCCGTGATGCTGGCGCTGGCCGCCGCGGTACCGGCACTGCGCCGCTACCGCGTCTGAGCGCTCACAGCACCCCTCGCCGGTGCAGTGTGTACTGCTCCATCAGCTTGCCCCGGGTCATCTCCAGCCGGTGCGCGAGCACCTCGGCGACCGACCGCACCAGCAGCAGCCCCAGTTGGGAATCCTCCTCGCACAGCTCCAGCACCGCCGCCGCGTCGAACTCGTAGGCCCGTACGGGACTGAACGCCACCGCGCCGAAGTCCCAGGTGTGCGGCGGGAACAGCCAGGACCAGCCGAGCAGGTCGCCGGCGCCGAGGCTGGCCACGGTCACCCGTTGCAGGGAGTTGACCTCCTGGTCCAGGGAGACCGCGCCGGAGCGGATGACCCAGAAGCGATCGGCCACGCCGCCCGCCTCGAAGATCCGGGTGTCCTCGGCGAAGGACACCTCCCGCGCGAGCGTCATCAGACGGTGCCGCTGCGACGGAGGCAGGGCGGTCAGGAGTTTGATCGCTTTGGTCATGACGCGGAGCTCCTCGCCGGGAGGTCGACTTCCGGTGCTTTCTCCCTACGCCCATTTCAGCCGCTGGCGCGGCCGCGGGCACCTCGGCGTGCCCAACTTTCTCCGGGCATGAAAAAGCCCTGGCTGGACGGGGGAGACCAGCCAGGGCCGATAGCGGTGATGGACGGAGGACCACGGGTTCGACTCCGCCACCACGTATGAATGAACGATAAACCATCTGAGGGTCGTGTGTGCACCCCCGACCGGGTCGGGTGACCCGTTTCACCTTCTGTACCGGGCCCCGGTCAGCCCTCAGGACTGTGTTTGCCCGGCGTCAGAATCTCGTCCAGCACCGTGACCACCGCCTCGTAGGACATCTTTCGTACGGTCGCGTCCCTGGCCCCCTTGGGGTCGGTCGCGCTCAGTTCCTCGCTCCTGGCATGCCACGTCCGCTCTTCCCGCATCGCGCAGGCCCTCGCGCGCCGGATGCGCCGCAGCAGTTCGTCCGAGTCCACCACATCGGTCATGCACCCCGCCTACCCCCACAACGCGCCGAGATGGCACCGGCCGGCGGCCGTTCGGGCGCTTTTCGGCAGGAGGAGGCGGACCGGAGGTTTGCAGGTGCGGGGAGAGGTCAGCCGAAGAGAAGAGGACCGCGGCGCTCGCGAGGTGCGCGCCCCGAACGCCGCGGCAGGTTGAAGGAAGCAGCGGGCACCGTGAGCCCCAGGCGGGCCCGTGCGGGCGGCCGCGGGAACGCGGGCCGGACCCGGCTTCCCGTCTTCACCGACCAGGGAGCTGCAGGATGTGCGACGAGCACATGATCGAATCCGTATTCGGGCCGCTCGGCGCGGACCGGGCCCGGCCGTGCAAACCAGCCGAGGCGCGCCGGGCCGTGGAGCGAGCCGTGGCCGAGCGCTGCCGCGACACGCACACCCCGTGTGACGCCGACGCCCTGTCCGACGCGCTGCTGGTCGTCTCGGAACTGACGACCAACGCGATCCTGCACGGCGGCGGCGTCACCGACTTCCGGGTCGACGTGGACGGCCCCGGCGTGCGAGTCTCGGTGAGCGACCGCAGTGACGAACTGCCCGTGACCGCGCCGCCCGTCGACCCGCACGGACGGCTGCGGCACGGGGGCCACGGCTGGCCCATCGTGTGCCGGCTCTCCCGTGACGTCCGCGTCGCGGACCTGCCCGCCGGCGGTAAGTGCATCACCGCCGTCGTACCCCTCGCCTGAAAACCCGGGTGCCGGCTCCCGGGCAGATTGCACAGCAAAGTGGAGTTTGTTCCACCGGGGGCAGGGCAGTCGCAATCTCGTGCTTCGGACCGGAGGCGCGCCGGCGGGAGCGGTATGGCTGCCCCCGGAGGCCCTCCAGGCGATCCGGGCAGCGACCTTCCCGCGGTAGACCCTGAAATCACCGTTGTCAGGAGCGAATCCGCATGCTCATCGACACGCCCACCAACCGCCCCGTCACGACCGGAACGACGACGACCACCGCCACCCGGCGGCGGCACGACGACGCCCCTGACACCGCGGCCCTCTTCACCCGGCTGGCGGAGCTGGAGGAGGGCCCCGAGCGGGAGGCGGTCCGCGACGAGCTCGTCGCGCTCTGGCTGCCCATGGCCCATCGCATCGCCGGCCGCTTCCGCGACCGCGGCGAGTCGCTGGAGGACCTGAAGCAGGTCGCGGCGCTCGGGCTGGTCAAGGCCGTCGACCGGTTCGACCCGAGCCGGGGAGCCTTCGAGAGCTACGCCGTCCCCACCATCACCGGCGAGGTCAAGCGGCACTTCCGGGACCGGATGTGGGCCCTGCGGGTCCCCCGCCGGGTGCAGGAACTGCGCAACAAGGTGCGGGTGGCCCGCCGTGAACTGACCCAGAACCCGGGCAGCCCCGAGCCCTCCGTGGCGGACCTCGCCGCCCACACCGGCCTGACCGAGGAAGAGGTCGGCGCCGGGATCGAGGCCCTGGAGAGCTTCAGCACCCTGTCGCTGGACGCCGAGCTCTCCGCCGACGACGACGGCTACAGCCTCGCGGACACCCTCGGCTCCACGGACGCCTCCTACGATGTCGTGGTCGACCGCGAGTCCGCCAAGGAAGGACTGCGCCGCCTGCCCGAACGCGAACGGGCCATTCTCTACATGCGCTTCTTCGAGGACATGACGCAGAGCCGCATCGCCGACCACCTCGGCATCTCCCAGATGCACGTCTCCCGTCTCATCAGCCGCAGCTGCGCCCGTGTGCGCGACGAGGCCATGGGGCAGCGGACGGGCGCCCGGGACAGCGGCGGCACCTCCACCACGGCCTGACCGACCGACCTACGAGGAGCGACCCGAGAAGGGGCCCGGCCGACGGCATCAGCCGCGGCCGGGCCCTTTCGCGCACCAGCCACGGCCGGGCCCCCTGGGCCGCCAGGCCGGAATGCGCCGGTCCGCCGGCCGGCCGGGTGTGTGGCCGTCGGGCCGGGGCATGCGGAACGCCGGGAGGTCGACATGAACACGAGTGCGCTGGCACAGACCGGACGGTTCCGAGCTCGACGGGCGGCAAAGGGTTCGGTGACCGAGGGGGCGGCACGGGCGGGATTCGCGGCCCGGGGCGTGATCTATCTGCTGGTCGGCGCGCTGGCGCTGCAGATCGCCTTCGGCGACACCAAGGAGCAGGCCGACCGCGGGGGAGCCCTGGCGGCCATCTCGCAGAAGCCGTTCGGAGCGGTGCTGCTCTGGGCCCTGGGCATCGGGCTCGTCGGCATGGCCCTGTGGCGGCTGTCCGAGGTGGTCTTCGGCTCCGTCGGAAAGGACGGCCGCAGCGCCCGCAAGCGGCTGATGGCAGCGGTCCGCTGCGTGTTCTACGCCTTCGTCGCCTACTCCGTGCTGTCCTTCGCGGCCAGCCGTCACCAGAGCGGCGGCGGCTCCAGCGACCAGCAGTCCCGGGACGCCACCGCCCGGGCCCTGGAGCTACCCGGCGGGCAGTGGCTGGTCGGCGCGGCCGGGCTCGCGATCGTCGCCGCGGGCGGATGGATCGGCGTACGCGCGGTCCTGCGCAAGTACCACGACAAGCTCCGGCTCGGGCAGATGGGCCCGCGCACCCGGCGGCTGGTGGACGTCACCGGCGTGGCCGGCGGCGCCGCCCGGGGGCTGGTCTTCGCCGTGGCCGGTGTCTTCGCCGTGCGCGCCGCGATCGACTACGAGCCCGACAAGGCCAAGGGCCTGGACGACACCCTGCGGGCCTTCGCCGACACCCCGCTCGGCCCCTGGCTGCTGGTCGGCGTCGCGGCCGGGCTCGTGTTGTTCGGGGTGTTCTCCTTCGCCATGGCCCGCTGGCGACGCGTCTGAGGCGCGTCGTACGGGGAACACGAAGCCAATGAGCGATTCCGAGATTCCGCATGGCGACGACCGGCCCGTGGACATGTACCTGGACCTCCTGCGCATCCGGATGGACACCGAGGACTACCGCCTCCTGATGCGCGTGGTGGAACCGGTTCTCGAGGCGATCGACGAGGAGCGCCTGTCCAGCCTCGACTTCGCGCTCGACTCAGGGGACGGCGACGAACTGCCCCAGGAGGTGCGGGACGAGGTGGCCCTCGTCATCGCCACCGCCGTCACCGGCCGCCTGGACAACGAAGTGGTCGAACTCGACGTCGACGAGACCGGCCCGGTCCGGATCGTCACGGACGCGACCACGGCGTCCGACCCGGACCGCCTCGGCGAGATAGCCGACTACATCAAGGAACGGCACCGGCAGACCGAGGAGCTCCGGGGCATCGCCGAGGTGAGCGGACTGCCCACGGACTTCTGAGGCGTAATCGCCTCAGCCCCGGGGTTCCCCCACCGGCACGCCCAGCGGCCTGGCCAGGCCCACCACGGCCTCGTCCAGTCGCTCCAGGTGCCGCAGCACGCGGTCGGTGATCCGGCCGTAGCGCGGGGTGCCGGCGTCGGACCCCAGCAGCGAGGCGATGCTCGGGCCGGTCTCCACCCGGGCACCGGTGTGCTCGTCCTCGACCCGGGCCGCGATGGTCCCGATGTTGCGCACGGTCCGCGCCGCGGCCCCGCGCAGCCGTGGGTCCGCCGCGATCGAGGGATGCGTGGGCAGCAGCTCGGCGGTCGCCGCCAGCGTCCGCGCGTGGTACGCGCACGTCTCCAGCAGCGCCACCACGTACCGGGCCGTGTGGCGCCGGGCCCGCAGCGGCGTGACCGGATGGGTCAGCGGCTGCGTGGCGGCCCGCAGGTCGGCCAGCGCCTGGTCCAGGTCACGCGCCTTGTCCAGCAACTCGTCCGCGGGCCCGCCGCTGAGCTGCCCGACCGCCGCCTCGGTGACGTCGGCCAGCCGCTCGAGCACGGTGCCGAGCAACTCGTTCGTACGGCGGTCGGTCCGCACCGGCAGGACCAGCGCCGCCGCCACCACGCCGCAGACCGCGCCGAGAGCGGTCTCCTCCACCCGCAGCACCAGCACGTCGAGGCTGTAGGTGTGCAGCAGCGTGTACAGCAGCCCCAGCATCGCCGTGACGAAGAACGACATCAGCGTGTACGACAAGGGCGCCGAGTAGAACATCGCGAAGATCAGCACCAGCACCAGCGCGAACGCCGTCCAGGTGTGCTGCCCGACCACGCCCGCCAGCACGATTCCGGCCACCACGCCGAACACCGTGCCGAGCAGCCGCCGGTAGCCCTTGACGAGGATCTCGCCCGTCGAGGCGGTGTTCAGGAAAACGATCCAGCAGGTCAGCACCGCCCAGTACCAGCGCTGAGTGGACAGCAGCTCGCCGCCCACGATGGCCAGCGTCGAACCGACGGCGACCTGCACGGCGGCACGCGTGGTGGGCCGCCGCAGCCCTGTCTCCTCCTCCACGGACGGCTCCTCGCCGCCGCCGTCGATCGCGGCGTCCTCGGCGTCCAGCTCCTCGCGGGAGCGGGCCGTGGCGGGGGTGTCGTCCGACTCGTCCTGCGGGCCGTCCAGCGCGATCCGCAGACCCATCACCGCGCGGGCCGCCTCGCCGATGCCCCGGAAGACGTCCTGGACGGCGGCGGGCGCGGCCGGAAGGTTGTCCTCGTCCCGGTAGCCGAGCAGCCGGTTGCGCAGGTGGGCCAGCGCGGTGCCCGTGTCGCCGCTCCCGGCCCGCAGCACGAGGGTGCGCAGCGCCTCGAGATCCCGGCGGAGCGTGGCGGTGGCCTCGTCCGGCACCGCCGGGGCGCCGCCCAGCGACGGCGCGGGCGCGCCCGGCAGGTGCAGGGTGAGCGTGTCGGCCCGCTCGGCGCTGCGGGCGGTCAGCAGCAGCAGACCGAGCCGCTCGGCGGCGATCTCCGCGTCCGCGACCCGGCGCTGCACGAGGCGCGCCACGGACTCGTCCGGGGTGCCCTCGTCCAGTTGGGCCTGGATCATCATGGCGGTCTCGTGCAGCCGCGCGGTGCCCTCGCGCACGGCGTTCAGTGCCTTGTCCATCTCGTCCCCGTCGGCGTCGAGGAGGTCGAGCTGCGCGGACACCAGCTGGGCCAGCCGGGCGCGGAAGGCCAGCCGCAGCCGCATCAGGACGCCCGTGGGCGTCGCCGGCACCACCGCGAAGCGCAGTACGGCACTGCAGCAGAAAGCCACCGCGATGACGCCGCACAGCGCGGGCAGCGAGGAGACGGTGACGCCGACGAAGAGGGACAGGAAGTAGACCTGGAAGCCGATGAGTCCGAGCGCGGTGCCGCGGTCGCCGAAGCGGCGGCCGTAGACCGCGCAGAAGATCAGGACGACGAAGAAGATGTCACCGACGTAGACCCGCGCGCTGAGCATCGCGCTCAGGGAGACGGAGGCCAGCGCCACCGGCAGGCCCAGCGCCAGGGTCACGGCCTGGGGGCCGAGCTGCTTCTCCCGGATGGCGAAGGTGGCGACCATCGCCGCCATGGCCCCCGCCACCAGCTGGTGCACATCGGCCCCGAACAGGCTGAGCACGGCCAGGGTGAGCGTGATGGCGCCGACCGTGCGCAACCCTGCCGTCAGACGCAGCAGTCCGGGGTCGGACGCCGCGATCCGGTCCCGCAGACCTGTCCACACCGACCGTCCCGCTGCCCTCACGCCGCCGCACTCTCTCCCGACCCACACCAAGATCCGCGTCTCAGCATGTCATGCCGGAATCGGAAGCTCCCCTTCGACCCCGCCCAGCCCCCGTCTAGTCCCGTCGACCGGTCCCCTCGATGTGCTCCCGTACCTGTTCCGGCGTCAGATAGGCGTCCGTGTACTCGAAATCCTTCAGCCGGGCGGCCTTGCGGGTCTGGAAGCCGGTCCGTACGAAGTCGTCGCCGGCGACCGCGTTGAGCAGCCAGTTCGTCATCACCCGCGTCTTGGCCACGTTGGTGCGCAGCGCCGACCAGTGGTAGCCGCGGGCGACGGCCTGGGCGGGCAGACCGCGCAGTTCGATGCCCAGCGGCTTGGAGACCGCGTCGGTGCCGCCGAGGTCGACGACGAGCCCGAGGTCCTTGTGGACGTAGCGCTGCATCGCCTGCCCCCGCAGCGCCGCGATGACGTTGTCGGCGACATGCTTGCCCTGCCGCAGGGCGTGCTGCGCGGTGGGCGGGCACATGGCGCCGTCGTCGCCCTTGGCCAGGTCGGGCACCGCGGCCGAGTCGCCGAGCGCGAACACCCCGTCGTTGCCCGGCAGGTTCATCTCGGGGGCGACGGCGAGCCGCCCCTTGACCGTCTCGGCGCCTAGCGTGGCGATGAGCGGGCTGGCGACGACCCCGGCGGTCCAGATCAGTGTGCGGGTCGGGATCACCCGCCCGTCGGTGAAGGTGACCTCCTCGGGGCCCGCCTTCGCGATGGAGACGCCCAGGGAGATCTCGATGCCCCGCCGCCGCAGGATCTCCTGCGCGCTGCTGCCGAGCTTCTCGCCGAGCTCCGGCATCAGCTTCGGCGCGATGTCGATCAGATGCCACTTGATCAGCCCCGGGTCCAGCCGCGGGTAGCGCTTCACGGCCGCGTGCGTCAGACGCTGCAGGCACGCCGCGGTCTCGGTGCCCGCGTAGCCGCCGCCGACCACCACGAACTGCAGCCGCGAGGCCCGCTCGTCCGGGTCCTGGCTCGCGTCGGCCAGATCGAGCTGCGAGATGACGTGGTCCCGGATGTACGCCGCCTCGGCGAGCGTCTTCATCCCGAACGCGTGGTCCGTCAGACCGGGGATGTCGAAGGTGCGGGTGATGCTGCCGGGGGCCAGCACGATGTAGTCGTACGGCTCGTTGACGATCTGGTCGGTGATGGTGCGGATGACGCAGACCTTGGCCTTCAGGTCGACGCCGACGGCCCCGCCCGGAATGATCCGCGTGCGGTACTTCTTGCTGCGGCGCAGGGAGACGGCGATCGACTGCGGCGTCAGCACGCCGGAGGCGACCTGGGGGAGCAACGGCAGGTAGAGCTGGTAGGCGAACGGCGTCACCAGCGTGACGTCCGCCTCGTCCGGGGAGAGTTTCCGTTCCAGACGGCGGACGCACTCCACGCCGGCGAAGCCTGCGCCAACCACCAGGATCCTGGGTCGTGTCACGGTGTTCATCCCTTTCTGCGGCTCCAGGCGGTCTGCCTCGAACGCCATTCGACTGCCCCTGGATCGCCGGTTCGCACCCCTTCGATCCCATCGCGTGTCCGACGGGTACGCCAGTCGGACGCGGCAGGCAGACGAACGCGTCGATCACCACCATGCCCGCACCGTGGCCGAAAAGCACCAGGCGGGAGTGAAGAACGCGTGCAAGGCACGGCCGCCCCGAGCCGCTGCCGGAACGCGCCGTCAGGACGCGGTGTCCCCCTGGAGATGACACAGCAACAGGCACACGTCGTCGTCCCGCTCTGAATCGCTCAGCAGCGGATGCAGGATCCGGTCCGCCGAGCCCTCCAGATCCGCGTCCAGCTCCGCGGAACGGAACCCGCCGAGCGCCGTGGCCAGACGGGCGATACCCGGGTCTATGCCCTGCGCGCGCCGCTCGACCAGCCCGTCCGTGTACAGCGCGAGCGTCGACCCGGGCTCCACCTGCTCCGTGTGGTCGGCGATCTCCTGGGTGAGCGGGATGCCGAGCATGGCGCCGGGTTTGGCGTCGAGCGTGCGCACCGTCCCGTCGGGCAGCCGCAGCACCGGCGGCGGATGCCCCGCGGCGGCCCAGGTCAGGGTGGGCTCGTCCGGGTGGAAGCGGGCGATGACGGCAGTGGCGTACAGATCGGGCTGCAGATGGTGCAGGAACCGGTGCAGCCGGGTCAGCAGCCGGCCCGGGCTGTCGCCGTCGACGGCGTACGCCCGCAGCGCGGTACGCAACTGGCTCATCATGACGGCCGCGTGCAGCCCGTGCCCGGTCACATCCCCGATGACGGTGATGAGCCCGCCGTCCCGCTGGCGGAACGCGTCGTACCAGTCACCGCCGATGTTCATCCCGTGCGTGGCGGGCAGATACCGCGCGGCCAGGCTCAGACCCGGCGTCGTCGGCAGATCCGTGAGCAGGGCCCGCTGCAGCGTCTCGGCGATGTCGCGGTTGTGCTCGAAGCGCCGGGCGTTGTCGATCGCGATGCTGGCCCGCCGGGTCAGCTCGATCAGCATCACCGCGTCGTCCGGGTCCCAGCGCGCACCGGGCGGCGACAGCGTCAGGACGCCCAGCGGTGCCCGCCGCGTCGGCAGCGGGACGCACAGCAGTGGCCGACCGGGATCCAGCACCGACGGCGGCTGGTCCTCGACACCGGGCAGGCCACCGGGATGATCGGCGGCGTACTGGGGCCGGCCGGTGCGGGCCGCGACCACGGCGGCGGCCGGATGCGGCGCCGACCCGTGCCGGTCGTCCTCGTGGTCGAACAGCCAGATGTCGACGCTGCGCGCGTACTCCGGCACCAGCAGGTCCGGCAGCCGGCGCACGATCTCCTCGTGGTTGAGCGAGGTCGTCAGCACGGCACTCGCGTCCGCGAGGAAGGTCAGCCTGCGGCGGGCGCTCTCCGCCTCGTTGCGCGCGCTGCGCTCGGCGGCGAACGCCTCGCGCTGGGCCCGCCCGGCCGCGTCCAGCTCCGCGTGCAGCGCCAGGACGCCCTGGTTCGTCTGGTGCAGCTCCTCGCGGTGGAAGGAGACCAGGTCCTCCTGCTCGGTGAGCTTGTCCAGCACCACGGCCGTGTCCTCGTCGGCACCGAGCAGCGCCTCCGCGAGGGCGGCCGGGTCGTCCGCGACGGTGCCGCTCTCCCCGGCCCGGGCCGCCTCGGGGCAGGGGACCGTGACCTCCCACGGCGGCTCACCGGCCGCGGCGGACGCCTCCGGCGACGGGGTCACCACGGCGTGCAGCAGGCCCTCCTCTGCGGGGGAGCCGGCCAGGTCCATGGTGAGCAGCCACGTGCCGCCCTTGGTGAGGCATTGGCGCAGCTGGGCGCTGAGGGCGGTGGCCAGCCTCGTCCGTTCGACGGTGGACACCCCGTACGCGGCGGCCAGGCGCGCGAGGGCGATGCGGGCACGTGCCGCATCGGTGACGGTGGTGATCTGCCAAGTGCGCATCATGGGCGGTCCGGCGGGGTCGGAGTCAGCACGGCCACGGCGGTGTCGTCCCGCACCGGCCGGGCGGGACTGCTCGCGTCACGTATCGTCACGGCGGCCGTCACGGCCGGGTCGGCCAAGGGCGGACCGGGGTCGGACGGCGGCGTCCAGCGGCTGGGCAGGCCGTCGGTGTGCAGGATCAGCAGCCGGTCGTCCCCCCAGTCGGCCTCCTCCTCGCGGAGGGTGCCGGGCCGGTGGACACCGACGATGCCGGGCCGCGACAGCAGATGACGCCAGGTGCCGTCCATGTGCAGCCGGGCCCCCACGTTGCCGATGCCGGCGAACCGCAGCCGCCCGGCCCGCAGGTCGAGCTGGGCCAGGGCGACGGCAGCGCCCCGGGTGCCCTTCAGCGCGTCGTGCAGCTGCCGCAGCGCCTCGGCGGGGGAGAGGTGGGCCCAGCGGTGCAGCGCCGCGACCGCGGCGGACGAGGCACGAGCGGCGTCCGGGCCGTGCCCCAGACCGTCCGCCAGCATCAGTGTCATCCTCTCCCCGGCCCGCACCCACGCCCAGGCGTCGCCCGAGCAGTCGGCTCCGGCGTACGGGATGTTCACGCCTCCGGCCCGCACACCTGGGGCCGGGCGGGACCAGGGGCCGTTTCCTGCTTCGTTCCCGGCTTCGTTCCCGAGGACACCACCGTTCCCGGGCCCGCCGCCGGACCACCCCGGGACGGCACCCCCCGGCAGGCCCGGCCCGGGCATGTCGCCCCAGCTCCCCGAGGCCCCGTCGGCCCACACCCGCACGGCCGGCCCGGCGGGCGTGCCGTCGCCGCGGGAGGCGGTGCCCACGCGGGCGACCGCGACCGTGCCGCGGCCGGGCCTGCTGTGCAGGCCGAAGTCGTCGGCGAGCCGCAGACACGTGCCGAGGCCCGCGCCCAGCGAGCGGGTCGTGGAGAAACCGTCGCGCAGCGCCGCGGGCACGTCGGCGATGCCCGGGCCGTGGTCGATCGCGGCGATCTGCACGACCCGGGGCTCCTCGCGTCCCTCCCGCAGCACGGGCCGCGCCACGACGTCGATGAGCACCTGACCACCCTCGGCGTGCTTGAGCAGATTCGTGGCGAGCTCGGTCGCGACCAGCGCGGCGGCCGCGGTGCGCCGCTCGTCGAGACCGGCCAGCGCGGCCGCGTCCTCCGCGGCGACCCGCGCGTCGCGCACCCGTGTCGAGTCGCGCACCGGGACGTCCCACACGCGCGGCATCAGGCCTCCTCGCGCGGACGCGGCGGCTGGGCGACCCAGCAGGTCACCCGCACGGTCGTGCCGTCGCCCGGCGTGCTGTCGATGTGGAAGTCGTGCACCAGGCGCCGCGCGCCGCTCAGCCCCATCCCCAGCCCGCCGCCGGAGGTGTAGCCGTCGCAGAGCGCCCGGTCCAGGTCGGCGATGCCCGGCCCCTCGTCGGTGAAGGACAGCCGCAGGCCCTGCGCGCCCGCGCTGCCGACCCGCGTCGCCTCCATCTGCCCACCACCCCCGTGCACCAGGGTGTTGCGGGCCAGCTCACTGGCCGCGGTGACCAGCTTGGTCTGCGCCACCAGGCCGAAGCCGAGCCGGGCGGCGGCCTGCCGTACGTGCTGTCGCACCCACACCAGGTCCAGATCCGACCGGATGGGCAGGCAGGCCTCCACGCCCGCGGCGGTGTGCATCACGGACTCTCCTGACGCCCGCCGCCGGGACCGGTCACCGGCGTCCGCCGCGAGAGGAGCTCCAGGCCCGCCTCGGCGCTGAGCGCGGTACGCAGCCCCGGCAGCGTCAGTCCCAGTTCCACCAGGGTGATCGCGACCGCCGGGCGCATTCCGGCCACCACGGTCCGCGCGGCCAGCAGCTTGGCCTGCGCGGCGATCTCGGCCAGCACCCGGCCGAGGAAGGAGTCCACGATCTCCACGCCGGAGATGTCGATGAGGACCCCGCGCACCCCGGTGCGGGAGATGGTCTCCGCGAGATCCTGCTGGAGCTGCTGCGCCGTGCTGTCGTGCAGGTCCCCCTGGAGCGTGACCAGGAGGACGTCGCCGAGCCGCAGGACCGGCACATGGCCCGTGGCGGGACGGAGGTAGGCGTCGCTCACCGCTGTCCCGCACCCGCGTTCACGATGTCCGCGCCGAGCTGGTGCAGCGCGTACCCCAGCGCGTCGGCGAGGTTCGCGCGGGTGATCACGTCCAGATCCAGACCGAGGTGGACGATCGTCTGCGCGATGGCGGGACGGATGCCGGAGACGATGCACTCGGCGCCCATCAGCCGCGCGGCGGCGACCGTCTTCATCAGGTGCTGTGCCACCAGCGAGTCGACCGTGGGCACACCGGTGATGTCCAGGATCGCGAACCGGGCGTGCTGGTCGACGACGGCGTCCAGCAGCGTCTCCATGACCACCTGGCTGCGGGCACTGTCGAGCGTCCCGATCAGCGGCACGGCCACGATGCCGTCCCACAGCCGGATGACGGGCGTGGCCACCTCCATCAGCTGCAGCCGCTGCCGGTCGCTGAGCGCCTCCCACTCGCTCAGCGCCGTCTGCATGGCCACCAGCCGCAGGGTGCCCATCAGCACGGCGAACGCCGTCGAACACGCCCGCAGGTGCTCGGGCGGAGCCTGCTCCAGATCGGCGACCAGCAGGTTCTCGACGGGCGGCCGCAGGGCGGCCAGCTCGCTGGAGACCTGGGTGTTGGACAGACCGGCACGAGAGCGGGCCGCGCCCATCCGGGCGAGCTGCTCCCGCACCGCGCTGAACCCCGCGGAGTCCGGGTCCTCCACCTGGTCCGAGTCGGCCACCCGCGCCAGCGCGTCCACGACGGCCTTGCCCGCCTCCACCGCCTCGTCGCGAGAGACGGTGAACACGGTGCGGAACAGGGGCTCGTCCGCCCACCGCTGGGCGATCTGTTCCCGCCGGCGGTGCAGGAAGTCCCTGACCTCCCGGGTGGGCGTGGCGAGCTGTCCGTCCGCTTCGTGCTCCGGCACCTGGTTCTCTCCTCATCCGCGTTTCGTCCGCGTTGCGTCGACCGAGCCCGCTTCGGAAACGAGAACGGCGTGGTGACACTTGCCGGGCGACAACTCTAACCATGCCCCGACCTCGTACGACACCGGATCCGGCGCGAGCGATCCGGTTCGGGGAAACGGCGGTTGTGCACCGCCGGGGCCGGTGCTGTGCCCGAGGGGAACCCGGTCGTCAGACGCCCGCTTCCCCCGGCTCCTCGGGGGTGTCCGGCGCCGCGTCGGCACGGGCCAGAGCCTCGTCCACGCTCTCCGATATCGGCACCGTGATGCTGACGCCCGTCAGGTCGAGGATGCGGCGTACGGCGGACGTCGGGCTGATGACGTGCACGCTGCCGGCGGTCTTACGGGTCTCCTGGTACACACGGAGGATGATGTTCATCCCCGACGAGTCCATGAAGGGGACGGACGACAGGTCGAGCAGGAAGTGCCGTCGGCCGTGGTGGAGTTGGTTGGCCAGATGAGCCTGGAACTCGGTCGCGGTGTCGACGTCCAGGTAGCCGTCGACCGTGATCAGGGCCACGTCCTCGCGGGGCAGCTCGACTTCCACGGACAGCGGATTCTGGGCGAGGGGCACGAATACCTCCAACAAAAGCTACGGCCTGGTCAGGTCACCTCTCAGGGGTGACCGCGGTACGGGGCGACGCCGGTCATGGGGCGGGCTCGGATGCCGTGTCTCATGTGCCTCCCTTCGTCACCGGGCTCCGTTTTCACCGCGCCCCCGCGATTACCCCGGAAACCGCACCCCATTCCCCCTGCCCCGAACCTCTCCGGGATCCGCCGCTCCGCGTCGTACGGTGGCAGGGGTGTGCGCCGAATGCGCGTGCGGCGGGAGGGTAATTGCTGCTGTGGAGCCGGGTGGGCGGGAACCGTCCGCCGGGGGATCCGCGAACCGCACATCGCGAGGGAGGATGGAACAGCGTGGCCATCGACAGAATCTGGTCGTACGCGCCGGACAGCGGGCACGTCGAGGGGCAGGACCTGACCGGGTTCACCGTCGCCGCGACCGACGGCACGATCGGGCACCTGGACCGCGAGGCCGCCCCGCACGGCATGCGGCACCTGGTCGTCGACACCGGAGTCTGGGTGTTCGGCCGCAGCGTGCTGGTGCCGGCCGGAGTCGTCAACGGCATCGACACACAGGCCCGGAAGATCACACTGGCCTGCACCAGGGGAGACGCGAAGGAGGCCCCGCGCTTCCAGACGGACAGCGAGACCAGGGACCGGGAGTATCTGACGGCCGTGGGCGACTACTACGACCGGCTGCCGCCCCGTGAGGCGACCCCGGTCTGAGCGATCATGAGCCGGTCACGGGCGCGCCGCGCCCGTGACGCTCCCGGCTCACCAGGGCAGGAACACGTGCACGTCCTTGCCGCGCTCGTCGGCCACCACGCTGACCTGGTCGCACAGGGTGTGGATCAGGTGCCAGCCGATGCCGCCGCCACCGCTGCGCGGATCGAAGGGCCGCGGGGCGGGTTCCGTGCTGCTGGTGTCGTGCATCATCACGTGCACCCCGTCGAAGGTCCGGCGCATCCGCAGCGCGAACGGACCAGGGGCGTACTGCACCGCGTTGGCGGCCAGTTCCGTCACCACCAGCAGGATGTCGTCCCAGTACTCGGGGGCAGAGGGCGGGGAGGATCGTGCCAGGTCACGCAAGAACCCCTCCGCGGCCAGCCGCGCACCGGTCACGTCGTGCGGCTCGCCCACGAAGCTGTTCGTGCGGCTCGGGATGTCCTCGGAGGTCAGTGCGTCGTCCCCACGCGGCTCGGTTGACATATCGCCTTTCCGGCCCGGTCGTCAGCAAGGGCTGTCGTCAGGGCTGTCGTCCTTTCTCTTGCGTCGCCACTGTCGTGTTCCCGTGCGAGCGCGGACTACGCGTCCGGTCCGCGTTCAACGGAACACGTTGTCCGAGTCGTCCCAGTGCGCAGGATCCTCCGGGGCGCCCGTCCGCCCGGGCCTGCGGCGCGACTCGTACATCGCGTCGATCTCGGCCGCGCAGTGCCGCACGATCTCGTCCCTGCGCAGCTTCATCGACGGCGTCAGCAGCCCGTTGGTCACGTCGAACGGCTCCGGCAGGACCCGGAACACCCGGATCGACTCCGACCGCGACACGGCGCTGTTGGCCGCGGCCACGGCCCGCGCCACCTCCTCCCGCAGCGCGTTCTCCTCCCGCGCCTCCCGCATCTCGCCCTGCAGCGCCAGCGCCGCCCGCCAGTGCGCCAGGAAATCCGGATCCAGCGTGATCAGGGCGCCGACACAGGGCCGGTTGTCGCCCACCACCACCGCCTGATGGATGAGCGGATGCATCCGCAGCCGCTGCTCCAGCGAGGTCGGGGCGACGCTCTTGCCGCTGCTCGTGATGATGATGTCCTTCTTGCGGCCGGTGATCGTCAGATAGCCCTCCGAGTCCAGCCGCCCGAGGTCACCGGTGGCCAGCCAGCCGCCGCGCAGCGCGGCCCGGGTGCCGGCGTCGTCGCCCACGTATCCCTGGAACACCGACGGGCCCCGCACCAGGATCTCCCCGTCGTCGGCGACCTGGATCTCCGTGCCGGGCAGGGCCTGCCCCACGGTCCCGGACTTCTCCCGCCCCAGCGGCTGCATCGTCACCCCGCCGCTGGTCTCCGTCAGGCCGTAGCCGTCGTTCACATAGATGCCGATGCCCTCGTAGAAGAGGGACAGGTCGCGGCTGAGGGGAGAACCGCCGGAGGTCGCCCGCCGCACCCGGCCGCCCAGCGCGGCCCGCAGCCTGCGGTACACCGTGCGGTCGTAGAGGGCGTGCTGCAGCCGCAGATCGAAACCGGGTCCGCGGCCCCGGCCCAGCCGCTGGCGTTCCAGGGCCGCGGCGAAGTCCCGCGCCGTCTCGGCGGCCCGCTCGAACAGCCCGCCGTGCCCCTCCTGCTGCGCCGTGCGCAGGAAGTTCTTGTAGATCTTCTCGAAGACCGAGGGGACCGCGTAGAAGTACGTGGGACGGAAGGAGCGCAGCGCCGAGAACAGCGCCTCCCCGCCGAGATCGGCCTGGTGCCCCATCAGCAGCCCGCCGCGCACGCACAGGCCCTGGATCATGAGCCCGTACACATGGGAGAAGGGCAGGAACGCCAGCACGGAGCCCTGCTCCCCACGCGCTGCCGCAGTCTGCCCCCAGCCGGCCAGCAGCGTGTCGCAGGGCCCGGCCAGATTGCGATGGCTCAGGGCGCAGCCGAGGGCATGGCCGGTCGTGCCGGAGGTGTAGGCGATGACGGCCGTGGAGTCCGGCAGCACGATGCGGCGCATCGAGTCGACCGTGGCGATCGGCACGGACTCCCCGCGCACCGCCAGATCCTCCAGCGCCCCCGCGTCCAGCTGCCAGACGTGGCCCAGCAGCGGCAGCGCCGCGCACACCGAGCCGACGGTCATCACGCCCTGCTCGTCCTCCACCACCACGGCCACACAGCCGGAGTCCCGCAGGATCCACTCCACCTGGTCGCGCGACGACGACGGATAGACCGGGACGACCTCGGCGCCCACGGCCCAGAGCGCGTAGCACAGGACCGTCCACTCGTACCGGGTGCGCGCCATGATCGCCACGCGATGGCCCGGCGCGATCCCGGACGCGATCAACCCCTTGGCCACGTCCACGACTTCGTCGCGCAGCTCGATCGCCGTCACCTCCTCCCAGACGGCGGAGGCGGGGTCGGTGCGGCGGGCGAGCATCGGCCGGGTGGGTTCGCGGTCCGCCGTCTCGAAGACGCTGTCGGCGAGCCCGCCGGTCAGGGGCGAGAAGGCCGGTGGAGCGAGGGCCGTGTCGCGCATGCACTGCTCCTGACGTGTACGGGGTGTGACATTGCCGACGGGTACTGTCATCGGCGGTGCTCGAATGTAGTCGAGTCGGGACCCTTCGGGGTCGGGAAATACGGAAGTGACACCGCTGATGATCTCGGCGTGATCGAGGGAGGGGCAGGACGAAGGGGCGGGGCGGCTCAGCCCTGGGTGTGGCGCACGCACGCGGTGACGACGTCCCGCAGGCTGCCCGTGCGCTCCATCAGCTCGCGCTGCACCGTCGCTCCGTTGCCCTCCCGCAGCAGTTCCTCACAGGCGGACCGGGCACGGTCGAAGTCACCGGTGTCCTCGAGGGCCGGGCCGACATGGTCCAGCAGGGCACGCACGACTGCCTCGGCGGGCATGCGCCGCATGGTCGCGGGGTGCAGCAGCTCGCCCGTCAGACCGGACCGGGCGGCCTGCCAGTAGGCCAGCCGCAGCAGGCTGACGCTGTGGTCGAGGGGCTCCCGGCCCGCCCGCCACTCGCGTGCCGCGGTCTCGACGAGCCCCCGGACCAGGGTGGCGACCAGCGCGGCCGTGCCGGAGCGCAGACAGACGTCCGAGACCCGGACCTCCACCGTTGGATACTGCCGGGACAACCGGGCGTCGAAGTAGATCATCCCGTCGTCGAGGATGACGCCGGTGGCCACCATCTCCGAGACCAGCCGGTGGTACCGCTCGGCCGAGCCGAAGATCCCGGTCTGACCCGCCGACGGCCAGCGCTGCCACACCCGGCTGCGATAGCTGCTGTACCCCGAGTCGTGGCCCTGCCAGAACGGCGAGTTCGCGCTGAGCGCCAGCAGCACCTGCAGCCACGGCCGCACCCGGTCGATGACCGCCACGCCCTCCTCGTCGGACTCGACCGACACATGCACATGGCAGCCCATGACGAGCTGCTCCCGGGTGGCGATGCCGTACCGCTCCGCCATCCACTGGTAGCGCTGGTTGACGCTTATGGCGGGGCTCACGGGCAGCGGGGAGGTGGCGAGCGCCGCGACGGTGCAGCCGATCTCCCCGGCATGCCGGGCGGCCTCCTTGCGGCAGCGGGCGATCTCCGCGCGCAGGCTCTCCATGGACGACTGCGGATGGGTGGCGAACTCCAGCATCTGCTCGTGGAGTTCCTTCTCGAAAACGTCCTGATCCGCGTCGTCCCGCTCCGCGTGGGCCAGCACCGCCGCGGACAGTGCCCGCGGCTCGCCGGTCTCCGGATCGACCAGGAGGAGTTCCTCCTCCACTCCGACGGTGCGCACCTGATGCCCGCCCTTCTGCGACCCTGCCGCGTCGTACCACCGGAGTCCCCCGGTGGTACGACCCCCAGTGCCCCTCACGGGCGGGTCGGACACCTGCTGCGCCCGCGCGGCGTCACGGAGCGAACGGCCTCAGCCACACGGTGGCCAGCGGCGGCAGCGTGATCCGGACCAGCCCGTTCTCCGGTTTGGCCGGATCCGGGTTGGTGACGCCGCTGCCGCCGTAGCGCGTGTCGTCGGTGTTGAGGGTCTCCTGCCAGGCGACGACATCGCCTGGGACCCAGAGGCCGTAGTCGTGCCGGACGACGGGGGAGAAGTTCGACACCGCCAGCAGCGGGCTGCCCTCGGCGTCGTACCGCAGGAACGCGAAGACGTTGTCGTCGGCCGAGTCCACCGCCACCCACCGGAAGCCCTCCGGCCGGGTGTCGCACTGCCACAGCGCCGGTGTCGCCCGGTAGGCCGTGTTCAGGTCGCGGACCAGATCGCGCACGCCCCGGTGGTCGCCCGCCGAATGGTAGCCCTCGTCGAGCAGCCACCACTCCGGCCCGTGCTCCACCGACCACTCGGCCCCCTGCGCGAACTCCTGCCCCATGAACAGCAGCTGCTTGCCGGGGTGGCCCCACATGAAGCCGAGGTAGGCCCGGGTGCTGGCGCGCCGCTGCCACCAGTCGCCCGGTGCCTTCGACACCAGTGCCTGCTTGCCGTGCACGACCTCGTCGTGGGAGATGGGCAGGACGTAGTTCTCGCTGTACGCGTACACCATCGAGAAGGTCATCTCGTGGTGGTGGTACTTGCGGTGCACCGGCTCGTGGCTCAGGTACTCCAGCGAGTCGTGCATCCAGCCCATGTTCCACTTCAGCCCGAAACCGAGCCCGCCGGTGTCGGTGGGCCGGGTCACGCCGCCCCAGGCGGTGGACTCCTCCGCGATGGTGACCACGCCGGGAGCGCGCCGGTACACGGTCGCGTTCATCTCCTGCAGGAACGCCATGGCCGCCAGGTCCTCGCGGCCGCCGTAGGCGTTGGGCTCCCACTGGCCGTCCTCGCGCGAGTAGTCGAGGTACAGCATCGAGGCGACCGCGTCCACCCGCAGCCCGTCGATGTGGAACTCCTCGCACCAGTACACCGCGTTCGCCACGAGGAAGTTGCGCACCTCGGTGCGGCCGAAGTCGAACTCGTAGGTGCCCCAGTCCGGGTGCTCGGCACGCCGCCCGTCCCCGGGCTCGTACAGCGGGTCCCCGTCGAAGCGGGCCAGCGCCCAGTCGTCCTTCGGGAAGTGCGCCGGCACCCAGTCCATGATCACGCCGATGCCGGCCCGGTGGCAGGCGTCGACGAAGAACCGGAAGTCGTCCGGGGAACCCAGCCGCGCGGTCGGCGCGTAGAAGCCGGTGACCTGGTAGCCCCAGGAGCCGTGGAAGGGGTGCTCGGCGACCGGCATCAGCTCCACGTGCGTGAAGCCGAGGTCCTTGACGTACGCCGGGAGTTCCTCGGCGAGCTGCCGGTAGGTCAGCCCCGGGCGCCAGGAGGCCAGATGCACCTCGTACACCGACATGGGCGCCTCGTGCACCGGTGTGTCGGCGCGGTGCGTCATCCACTCGGCGTCGGCCCACTCGTAGTGCGAGGCCGTCACGATCGAGGCCGTGTTGGGTGGTTCCTCGGTGCGGCGGGCCATCGGGTCCGCCTTGAGGAAGCGCTGCCCGTACCGGGAGTGGATCTCGAACTTGTACGCCGTGCCCTCGCCGACGCCCGGCAGGAACAGCTCCCACACCCCGGACGCGCCGAGCGACCGCATCGGGAACTGCGTCCCGTCCCAGTGGGTGAAGTCGGCGGCGACCCGTACGCCCTGCGCGTTCGGCGCCCACACCGTGAACCGGGTGCCGGTCACGCCCTCGTGGGTCATGGGCTCGGCGCCGAGCGCCTGCCACAGCTGCTCGTGCCGGCCCTCGCGGATCAGGTGCAGGTCGAGTTCGCCGAGCGCGGGCAGGAAGCGGTACGGGTCGTGCGTCTCCTGCTCACCGCCCTCGTACGCCACGTGCAGCGTGTACTCGGGGATCTCCTCCAGCGGCAGCACGCCCGAGAAGAGGCCGTCGCCCTCCGAGACGAGGGCCGTGCGCTTGCCGCCGGTCACGACGCTCACGGAGCGGGCGAAGGGGCGCAGCGCCCGGAACACGATCCCGCCGGGGGCCGGGTGGGCGCCGAGCAGCGCGTGCGGATCGTGGTGGGCGCCCGCCAGCAGGCGCCCGCGGTCCTCCGGGCTCAGGGCGGGCGCGGTCGCGCTCGGGACCGGGCCTGACGGCTCCGGGATTGAGGTGTCTCGCAGGGCCACGGCTCAGTCTCCTCTCACAGCGAGGCGCTCGATCGCCGCCATCGGTACAGGCAGCCAGTCGGGGCGGTGCCGTGCCTCGTACAGCACCTCGTACACGGCCCGGTCCGTCTCATAGGCGCGGAGCAGTCCGTGTTTCTTGCGCGGATCCCAGCCGGCGCGGGCGGCATAGCCCGCGCAGTAGGCCTCGCGGCAGCGCCGCGCCCACTCCGGGCGCCAGGGGCGGCGCTGCCGGGCGGCGTAGTCGAAGGAGCGCAGCATCCCGGCGATGTCCCGCACGGGGGAGTGGGCGCTGCGCCGTTCGGAGAGCGGCCGGGACGGCTCGCCCTCGAAGTCGATGACGAACCACTCGCGCCCGGCCCGCAGCACCTGGCCGAGGTGCAGATCGCCGTGGATGCGCTGCGCGGGCGGCCCGGGGTCGCAGGTGGTGAGGGCGGCGAAAGCGGTCCGCAGGCCCGGCACGAACGGCTGGAGCGCGGGCACGCAGTGGGCGGCGGCGTCCAGCCGCTCGGTCATCGCCGACGCCGTAAGCCCGTTCTCCCCGGGCGCGCCGACCGGGAAGGCCGACGCCAGCGCGAGGTGCACATCCGCCGTGGCCGCGCCGAGCGCCCGGGCCTGGAGGGTGAAGTCGTCCCCGGCGGCCAGGGCGTGCAGCGCCAGTGTCCAGCCGTCGGAGGCGTCCCGCAGATACGGCTGGAGCACACCGAGCGTGGCCTTGAAGGGATGGTTCATCTGGAACCAGGCCACGGGCGCGGGGACCCGGTGGCAGCCCTGGCGGGCCAGCGCCCCGGGCACCTCCAGGTCCGGGTTCACGCCCGGCTGGATGCGCCGGAAGATCTTCAGGATGTACTCGTCGCCGTACACCAGCGAGGAGTTGGACTGCTCCGCGTCGAGCAGCCGCGGCACCAGTCCGGCGGGCACCCGCTGGTCCGGGTCGCAGTCGAAGCGCAGCGGTCCGGCGGTGCCGGGCTGCCGCAGCCGGTCCAGGAGCAGCTGGGCCGAACGGGGATCGTGCAGCGCGTCGTAGACCGTCAGACCGGCCAGCGGCCCGTCCTGCACCTGCCCGATGAGCGCCCGGCCGAGGCGCGGTGCCGGGTGTTCCCGTACGCCGAGCAGGAGCTGGTAGCAGTCGCCGGCCGGGGGAGCGCCGCCCGGCGAGGGCACTCCCGTGTGCCCGGCGTGCGTGGCGTGGACCAGCAGGTGCAGACAGCCCGGGAACAGCTCGGTCATCGACAGCAGGCCGAGCTCCGTGACGGGCCGGTCCTTGCCCGCGAACCAGCGCTGGCGGGGCAGCCAGTCGCGCAGCAGGGCGCCGAGCGACTCCATGGGCTCGGACATGCGGGTGAGGCCCGGGCGCAGGGATGCGGTCTTCGGCATGGTCACGCCTCCTCGTCCCGGCGCGTGCTCACAGTCGCCGTCCGATGCGGGATGCGACTCGGGTGAGCCGGAACCAGTAGAAGCCGTGACCCCCGAGGGTCAGCAGATACGGCAGCTCGCCGATGGCCGGGAAGCGCACCCCGCCGAACAGCTCCACCGGATGCCGCCCGGCGAACTCGCGCAGATCGAGTTCGGTGGGCTGCGCGAACCGCGCGAAGTTGTTCACGCACAGCACCAGGTCGTCCTCGTACTCGCGCAGGAACGCCAGCACCGCCGGGTTGGAGGAGGGCAGTTCGGTGTAGGTGCCGAGTCCGAAGGCGGGGTTCTGCTTGCGGATCTCGATCATGCGGTGGGTCCAGTGCAGCAGCGAGGACGGCGAGGACATCGACGCCTCGACATTGGTCACCTGGTGGCCGTAGACCGGGTCCATGATCGCCGGGAGGAAGAGGCGGCCCGGGTCGCAGGTGGAGAACCCGGCGTTGCGGTCCGGGGTCCACTGCATGGGGGTCCGGACGGCGTCCCGGTCGCCGAGCCAGATGTTGTCGCCCATGCCGATCTCGTCGCCGTAGTAGAGGATCGGCGAGCCGGGCAGGGCCAGCAGCAGCGCGGTGAACAGCTCGATCGAGTGCCGGTCGTTGTCGAGCAGGGGGGCGAGGCGCCTGCGGATGCCGATGTTGGCGCGCATGCGGGGGTCCTTGGCGTACTCGGCCCACATGTAGTCGCGCTCTTCGTCGGTGACCATCTCCAGCGTCAGCTCGTCGTGGTTGCGCAGGAAGATGCCCCACTGGCAGTTCGCGGGGATGGCCGGGGTCTTCGCCAGGATTTCCGACACCGGGTAGCGCGACTCACGGCGCACGGCCATGAAGATGCGCGGCATGACCGGGAAGTGGAAGGCCATGTGGCACTCGTCGCCGCCCTTGGCGAAGTCGCCGAAATAGTCGACGACGTCCTCGGGCCACTGGTTGGCCTCGGCGAGCAGCACCGTGTCCGGGTACTGCGCGTCGATCTCCTTGCGCACCCGCTTGAGGAACGTGTGGGAGGCGGGCAGGTTCTCGCAGTTGGTGCCCTCCGCCGCGTACAGATACGGCACCGCGTCCAGCCGGAAGCCGTCGATGCCCAGGTCCAGCCAGAACTTCAGCGCGGCCAGGATCTCCTCCTGGACGCGCGGGTTCTCGTAGTTGAGGTCGGGCTGGTGCGAGAAGAAGCGGTGGAAGAAGTACTGGCCGCGCACCGGGTCGTACGTCCAGTTCGACGTCTCCGTGTCGACGAAGATGATCCGGGCGTCCGGATAACCCTTGTCGTCGTCGGCCCACATGTAGTAGTCGCCGTAGGGCCCGTCCGGGTCCTTCCTCGACTCCTGGAACCACGCGTGCTCGTCACTGGTGTGGTTCATGACGAAGTCGATGATCACGCGCATGCCGCGCTGGTGGGCGGCGTCCACGAACTCCACGAAGTCGGCGAGGTCGCCGAACTCGGGGAGGACGGCCGTGTAGTCGGAGACGTCGTAGCCGCCGTCGCGGAGCGGGGACTTGAAGAACGGCGGCAGCCACAGGCAGTCGACGCCGAGCCACTGGAGGTAGTCCAGCTTGGCGGTCAGGCCTTTCAGGTCTCCGACACCGTCGCCGTTGCTGTCCTGGAACGAGCGGACGAGCACCTCGTAGAAGACGGCGCGCTTGAACCACTCCGGGTCCCGGTCCCTGACGGGGGTGTCCTCGAAGGTGTCCAGCACGGGCTCGTTCACGGTCATGACGTTCCTGTCCCTCCGATCGCTTGCGCGGCGGGCGGTGACAGGACGTGGAAGACGTGCGCGGGAGCCCGCCCCGGCTCGAGACGCACGTAGTTGTTCCTGCTCCAGAGGTAGGTCTCGCCGGTGAGCTCGTCGCGCACCGGCACCGACTCGTGCCAGTCCAGGCCGAGTCGCGGCATGTCCAGCGAGACCGTCGCCTCCTGGGCGTGGTGGGGGTCGAGGTTGGCGACCACCAGGACGACGTCGTTCCCCGTGCGCTTGCTGTACGCGATGAGGGAGTCGTTGTCGGTGTGGTGGAAGCGGAGATTCCTGAGCCGGCACAGCGCCGGGTGTTCCCGCCGGATGGTGTTGAGCCTGGTCAGCAGCCGGGTGATGCTGCGTCCCTCGCGCTCGGCCGCTTCCCAGTCGCGGCGGGTGAGCTGGTACTTCTCCGAGTGGAGGTACTCCTCGCTGCCTTCCTTGAGCGGGGTGTTCTCGCAGAGTTCGTAGCCGGAGTAGATGCCCCAGGTCGGGGAGAGGGTCGCGGCGAGGACGGCCCGGACCTCGAAGGCGGGGCGTCCGCCGTTCTGGAGGTAGGCGTGCAGGATGTCGGGGGTGTTGGCGAAGAAGTTCGGCCGCATGTAGGAGGCGGCTTCGCCGGAGAGTTCGGTGAGGTAGTCGGTCAGTTCCTGCTTGGTGTTGCGCCAGGTGAAGTAGGTGTAGGACTGCTGGAAGCCGATCTGGGCCAGGGTGGCCATCATCGCCGGGCGGGTGAAGGCCTCGGCCAGGAAGATCACGTCCGGGTCGGTGCGGTTGATGTCCGCGATGACCCGCTCCCAGAAGACGACCGGCTTGGTGTGCGGGTTGTCCACGCGGAAGATCCGCACGCCGGTGTCCATCCAGTGCCGCAGGATGCGCACGGTCTCGGCGATGAGGCCGTCCATGTCGGCGTCGAAGGCGATGGGGTAGATGTCCTGGTACTTCTTCGGCGGGTTCTCGGCGTAGGCGATGGTGCCGTCGGGGCGGTGGTGGAACCACTCAGGGTGCTTCTGCACCCAGGGGTGGTCCGGCGAGCACTGCAACGCGAAGTCGAGGGCCACCTCCATGCCCAGGTCCCGGGCCTGGTCGACGAACCAGGTGAAGTCCTCCAGGGTGCCCAGGGCGGGGTGGACGGCGTCGTGGCCGCCCTCGGGGGAGCCGATCGCCCAGGGCACGCCGACGTCGTCGGGGCCGGGGGAGAGGGTGTTGTTCTTGCCCTTGCGGAAGGTCGTGCCGATCGGGTGGATCGGGGGCAGGTAGACGACGTCGAAGCCCATCGCGGCGATCGCCGGGAGGCGCCGGGCCGCGGTGCGGAACGTGCCGTGCGGCTGCTCGCGGGTGCCTTCGGAGCGGGGGAAGAACTCGTACCAGGAGCCGTACAGGGCCCGCTCGCGCTCCACGAGCAGGGGCAGGGGCTCGGAGGTGGTGACCAGGTCCCGGAGGGGATGGCGGGCCAGTACCTCGTCCACCTCTGGCGTCAACGCAGCGGCAAGCCGTGCCGGAGGGGGCAGTGAGTCGTCGCGCAGGGTCCGCGCCGCGCCCAGCAGCACACCGCGGCCGTCGTTCTTCGGCACGCCCGCCGCCGCCCGCTCGTAGAGGTCGGCGCCCTCCTCCAGGACCAGGCCCGGGTCGATGCCCGCCGGCACCTTGATGTCCGCCGCCCGGCGCCAGGTGGCCACCGGATCGCTCCAGGCCTGCACCCGGTACGACCAGCGGCCGACCGCGTCGGCGGTGACCTCGGCGCCCCAGCGGTCGCTGCCCGGGGCCAGCTCCCGCATCGGCGTCCACGGTCCGGGGCGGCCCTCGGGGTCCTTGAGCACCACATTGGCGGCCACCGCGTCGTGCCCCTCCCGGAACACGGTGGCGGTGACCTCGAACGTCTCTCCCACGACCGCCTTCGCCGGCCTGTTGCCGCTCTCCACGGCCGGTCGGACATCCCGTACCGGGATACGGCCGATGGCCCGGGTCCTACTCATGGTCCTCACCTCCACCGTGCTCGGAACCGGGCCCCCAGGGCCCGGTTCATGGGGACAAGATGTGCGGGAAGGTCCTCACCTTCCCGCCGGGTACCGCCGCTCCGCCGCCGCTGGTCTTCGTCGTACCGCGGTCGCCGGACGGGGGCGTTCGTTCTGTTCCTGCAGACAGGTGACCTGCTGCTCCTGCAGATAGGTGAGCTGGTTGGTCCGCAGATACCGCTCGGCCGCGTCCGCCGCCTCCCGCGCGCAGCGCTTGCCCATCAGCACGCAGAGCGTGTAGCCGGAGTCCTCGAACGTGGTCCGCACCGTGCGATCGTTGGGTGCCGCGAGCATCACGCGTTCCCAGGCCCGGTAACGCCGCAACTGCCGGGCGACTTCGGCTTTGGCGGGTAGCAGCATGGCGCCGATCACCTTTCGGGCTCGAGGGGCACGGTCTCCCGACGGCCGGACGGCGGCCGCGCGCACAGCGCCACGGAACCGTCCCGACGATCGAGTTCTGTCACACATGGTGCATGTATGACCACGCAACGTCCTGTTGGAGCTTCAACCAGTGGCGCGTCCGGGTGAGAGGTTCAGGCCACGGAGGCACGCTCGGTCATGGCCCGACCGCCTCGGCCGTGTGCTCGTGTT
The DNA here is from genome assembly GCF_024442335.1 of Streptomyces sp. CRCS-T-1. NCBI lineage: Bacteria > Bacillati > Actinomycetota > Actinomycetes > Kitasatosporales > Streptomycetaceae > Streptomyces > Streptomyces sp. CRCS-T-1. Next base: position 8,423,330 of record NZ_CP101651.1, read on the forward strand.
GCACGAACGGGCTAGCGGCCTCACTCTGAGGGTGACTCAGAAGCGATAGACGCTCACGTTCCGTGCTCGGGGCTCGTACCGCAGGACTGCGGGAGCGAGGAGGAGCTGAGCCTCGCGGTGAGGAGCCGACCGATGAAGACCGCAGTGCCCTGCTACTACCACCTCGACGTGGAAGTCAGCCCGGAACGGGTGGGACAGGTCAGCCGCATTCTGGCCGCTCACCTGAAGTTCTGGGATCTGGACAACCTGATCCAGCCCGTCTGCGGCGGTGCCGAGATGCTGCTCGAGGCCATCGACGAACACGCCACGGACAAGAACACCTCGATCGAGATGTGGTGGAACGGGCAGCACCTGATCACCGCCATCGGGGACAACGACCGCGCCCTGCGCCCCGACCAGGAACTGCGAGGCTGCCTGGAGCACCTCGCGGCGATGAGCGACGGCTGGGGCTGCTGCGCCACCGAGACCGGCAGCAAGGTCATCTGGTTCTCGCAGCGCGCCCGCGCCGGCGAACGCGTCCCGCTGGTGCCGACCGCGCCGGCCCCCCGCGTCAGCGAGGGCCTCGACGTGCCCCGCGAGGTGCGCGTCGCACAACTGGCCGGCCCCGCCGGTGCCCCGGACGAGGTCCTGGAGGAAGCCCGGTGACCCGTCGGCGGAACAGGACAGGGGCGTCCGCCTGGAGCGGGCGCCCCTATCCGCTGGGCGCGTCCTACGACGGGGAGGGCACCAACTTCGCCCTCTTCAGCGAGGTCGCCGAGCGGGTCGAGCTGGTCCTCGTCGACGACGACGGCACCCACACCCAGGTGCCGCTGGCCGAGGTCGACGGCTTCGTATGGCACGGCTACCTCCCCGGCGTCGGCCCCGGCACCCGGTACGGCTACCGCGTGCACGGCCCGTGGGCCCCGGCCGCCGGCCACCGCTGCAACCCGGCGAAGCTTCTGCTAGACCCGTACGCCCGCGCCGTGGACGGTCAGATCGACAACCACCCCTCGCTCCACGAGCGGAACCCGGACGGCCCCGACCCGGCCGACAGCGCCGGGCACACCATGCTCGGCGTGGTGACCGACCCGGCCTTCGACTGGGGCGACGACCGCCCGCCCAGCCGTGCCTACGCCGACACGGTGATCTACGAGACCCACGTCAAGGGCTTCACACGCACCCACCCCGGGGTGCCCGCCGAGCTCCGCGGCACCTACGCCGGACTGGCCCACCCCGCGGCCGTCGAGCACCTCACCTCGCTCGGCGTCACGGCCGTCGAGCTGATGCCGGTCCACCAGTTCGTCCAGGACGGCGTGCTCCAGGGCCGCGACCTCGCCAACTACTGGGGCTACAACACCATCGGCTTCTTCGCCCCGCACAACGCCTACGCCGCGCACGGCACCCGAGGCCAGCAGGTCGCCGAGTTCAAGTCGATGGTGAAGACCCTGCACGCGGCCGGGCTCGAAGTGATCCTCGACGTCGTCTACAACCACACCGCCGAGGGCAACGAGAAGGGCCCCACCCTGTCCTTCCGGGGCATCGACAACTGCTCGTACTACCGTCTGGTCGACGGCGACTGGGAGCACTACTACGACACCACCGGCACCGGCAACAGCCTGCTGATGCGCCACCCCTACGTACTCCAGCTGATCATGGACTCGCTGCGGTACTGGGTCACCGAGATGCATGTCGACGGCTTCCGCTTCGACCTCGCGGCCACGCTGGCCCGGCAGTTCCACGAGGTGGACCGGCTGTCGGCGTTCTTCGACCTCATCCAGCAGGACCCGGTGATCAGCCGCGTCAAGCTGATCGCCGAGCCGTGGGACGTCGGCGAGGGCGGCTACCAGGTGGGCAACTTCCCGCCGCTGTGGTCGGAGTGGAACGGCATGTACCGCGACGCCGTCCGCGACTTCTGGCGGGGCGAGGATCACACGCTCGGAGAGTACGCCTCACGGCTCACCGGCTCCTCCGACCTCTACGCCCACAGCAGGCGCCGGCCCCGCGCCAGCGTCAACTTCGTCACCGCGCACGACGGTTTCACCCTGCGCGACCTCGTCTCCTACAACGACAAGCACAACGAGGCCAACGGCGAGGACAACCAGGACGGCGAGAACACCAACCGCTCCTGGAACTGCGGCGCCGAGGGCCCCACCCGCGACCCGGCCGTACGGGAACTGCGCACCCGCATGCAGCGCAACCTCCTCGCCACCCTGCTGCTCTCCCAGGGCATCCCGATGCTCTCCCACGGCGACGAACTCGGACGCACCCAGCGCGGCAACAACAACGCCTACTGCCAGGACAACGAGATCTCCTGGATCGACTGGCGGCTCACCGACGAACAGCGCGACCTGCTGGCGTTCACCCGGTACGTCATCCGGCTGCGCACCGCGCACCCCGTGCTGCGCCGGCGCCGCTTCTTCCTGGGCGAGACCCTCACCCGCGCGGACCAGCCGCTGCCCGACCTGGTGTGGCTGGCGCCCGACGCCCAGGAGATGACCGACGACGACTGGCAGCGCGGCGACGCGCACTCGGTCGGCGTCTTCCTCAACGGCGACGCCATCGCCGAACCCGATCCCCGCGGCCGGCCCGTCGTCGACGACTCCTTCCTGCTGCTGACCAACAGCCACTGGGAGCCGGTGGACTTCCGCCTGCCGGACGCCGCCTACGGCGAGCGCTGGACGGCGCTGATCGACACCGCCGACCCGGAGGGCACCCCCGACGAGACGGAGCACAAGGCGAGCACGGGCCTCACCGTCGGTGCGCGCAGCCTGGTCCTGCTGTCCCGGCCGTCCCGGAAGACCGGCTGAGCCGGATCAGCGGCCCCGGCGCGAGGTCACCGTGAACTGGGCGCCGTCGTGGTCGCGCAGCACGGCCTCGTCCCCGCCCTTGGACAGCACACTGCCGCCGTGCAGCTCCGCCGTGCGGGCACAGGCCTCCACGTCGTCGACGGTGAAGTGGACCTGCCAGTGCGGCCGGATCGTCGGGTCGGGGGCCGACTCCAGCGCCCCCGACTCGATCCGTGCCACCACGTCACCGCCGCTGCGCAGCACGACCTCCCCGCCCTCGTAGTGGACCTCGCAGCCGCCGGTGCGCTGTGTCGCCCAGTCGAGGACCTCGCCGTAGAAGATGGCCGCGTCGAAGGCGTCACGCGTGTGCAGCGTGATGAAGACCGGCTGCGCGTTGCGCCAGGTCTCCCAGTCGGTGAACAGGTCGCCCTCCCAGATCCCGAAGGTCGCCCCGTCCCGGTCCGCGAGCAGCGCCGCCCGCCCGGGCGGCAGGGAGATCGGCCCGACGGCGGTGGTGCCCATGCGTTCCTGGACGCGCGCCACCGCCTCGTCCGCGCTGCGCACGGCGAAGTACGGCGTCCACGCCACCGCCATCTGCCACATGGTCGCCACGCCCGCGATCCCGGCCACCGGCGAGCCGTCCGCCAGCGCGATCCGGTGCCGGTCGCCCAGCTTGGCCGGCCGCCACTGCCAGCCCAGCACGGCACTGTAGAACTCCTCCGTCGCCTTGACGTCCCGGCTGGTCAGGCTCACCCAACAGGGCGCGCCGACCACGGAGTGTGATGAGACGACGTCCTTCGTGCCGGACGGGGCGGGCATGTCGTGGTTCATGGTGTCGCGTCCTGATCTCGTCGGCCTGGCAGCCACCGGAGGATTGCACCCAGTGTCCAACCGGAACCGCTGTGGGCGCCTGCCGAGTACCCCGGCGGCGACGCACAAACGGTGTCGTGAACCGGCCTGGTCCGCCCCGGTGGCACCGGGCGGGCCGAGTGACGACGATGGATGGGTCGGACACTGCGTCAAGGCACTCAAGCACCCTGCGAGGCCACACGGACAGCGGCGCACCGGACCCGGAGGTGACCATGCCCACGGACGGGGGCTCGGAGCGGATCTTCGAGCTGCAGGAGGAGATCCAGCAGCTCAAGGAGGCGGTCGTCTCCCACGCCGTCGTGGACCAGGCGATCGGGATGGTCGTGGCGCTCGGCCGGGTCTCGCCCGACCAGGGGTGGGCCGTGCTGAAGGACGTCTCCCAGCACACCAACATCAAGCTGCGCAACGTCGCGGAACTGATCCTCGTCTGGGGGCGCACCGGCATGATGCCCCAGGGGATACGGGCCGCGCTGGAGGACGCCCTCGACCGCGCCGGACCGACGCAGATCCCGGGAACACCGCCGGAGGCCTGATCCCCCGGCGGTCCCGAGCGGCTCATCCGGTCTCGGCCAGCAGCTCCTCACGCAGATGGGCGAAGCAACTGCTGAGCAGCCGGGAGACGTGCATCTGCGAGATGCCGAGCTGCTCGGCGATGCGGCTCTGCGTCATGCCCTTGAAGAACCGCAGATAGAGGATGATCCGCTCGCGCTCCGGCAGCGCTTCCAGACAGGGCCTGACGGCCACCCGGTTGACCACGGTGTCGAAGGCCGGGTCAGGACCGCCGATCGCGTCCCCGAGGGCGTAGCCGTCCGTCCCCGGCATCTCAGCCTCCAGCGACAGCGCGGAGAAGCACTCCAGGGCCTCCATGCCGGTGCGCACCTCGCCCTCGGTGAGGTGGGCGTACTCGGCGATCTCGGCGACCGTGGGGGAGCGGCCGGGGGTGGTCTGGGACAGCTCCTTGGCGGCGTGCCGCACCCGGTTGCGCAGGTCCTGGACCCGGCGGGGCACGTGCAGCGTCCACATGTGGTCACGGAAGTGGCGCTTGATCTCGCCGGTGACCGTGGGGACGGCGTAGGCCTCGAAGGCGTTGCCGCGCGCCGGGTCGTAGTGGTCGACGGCCTTGACGAGGCCGAGGGCGGCCACCTGGTACAGGTCCTCCAGGGCCTCGCCCCGGCCGCGGAAACGGACGGCGATCCGCTCGGCCATGGGCAGCCAGGCCTCGACCAGCTCGTCGCGCAGGGCCTTGCGCTCGGGCCCCTCGGGCAGCTTCGCGAGACGTTCGAACGCCGCGGCGGTGTCGGGGGCGTCGTCGTGGGGGTGCGTTCTGGTGCTGCCGGCGATACGCATGATGCGCACCTCCCTGAGCAGGTGCCGAATGGACAGACACCGTGGGAAGGCGCGGACTCGGACCTCACGGCGGGCACCGGGGGCCCGGGCGGCTCCCACGGACGTGCCTCCTGTCCGAAGCACTTCACAGCCCATTCCCGGGCGGGAAGATTACGAAACAATTCAGACAATACGCCCACTTGGCCTTTCTTGACTTCTCTTGGCCTCCCTTGACCTCTCCTTGGGTCGATTAGCTCTGCTACAGAACTAATCTCGGCCGCATGGAGCCGGAGACCTTCCCCGAAGAGCTGGCCGACGCGCTCGTCGGGGTCCAGCGGCTGATCAGGCGGCGCCTGCGGCGCGAGATGCCCGACCCGCGGCTGCGCGGCGCGGAGGCGGAGCTGCTACGGCTGGTCGTGACCCGCCCCGGGATCGGCATCTCGGACGCCGCCAAGGACCTCGGGCTGGCGGCCAACTCCGTGTCGACCCTGGTCAATCAACTGGCGGGGGCGGGCTATCTGGTCCGCGAGCGGGACCCGGCCGACCGGCGGGCCGCCCGGCTGCTGCCCACACCCGCCGCACGGACACGGCTCGACGCATGGCGCCGGCGGCGCGCCGCCCTCGTACGACGCCATGTGTCCCGCCTGGACGACACGGACCGCCAGGCGCTGCTGGCGGCGATCCCGGCCCTGCGCAAGCTGGCCGACACCCTGCACGAGGAGGCCGAGGAGTCATGACCCGGGACACCGACCCACCCCAGGCCGATGCCGTCGCCTGCACCGGACTCGCCTACGCCTTCGGCGCCGCCAACGCCGTGGACGGGCTCGACCTCACGGTCCGGCAGGGCGAGGTCTTCGGGCTGCTCGGCCCCAACGGCGCCGGCAAGACCACGGCCATCCGCTGCGTCACCACCCTGCTGCCGGTGCCCGCCGGCATGGTCCGCGTCTTCGGCCACGACACCGCCGGCGACCGCATGGCCGTACGCCGCCTGCTCGGCTACGTACCGCAGCAACTGTCCGCGGACGCCGGTCTCACCGGCCGGGAGAACGTCGCTCTGTTCGCCCGCGTCTTCGACGTGCCGCGCCGGGAACGCGCCGAACGCGTGGCCCAGGCCCTGAGGGCGGTCGGTCTCGCCGACGCCGCCGACCGGCTGGCCGCCACGTACTCCGGCGGCATGGTCCGCCGGCTCGAACTCGCTCAGGCCCTGGTCAGCGCGCCGCGCCTGCTGATCCTCGACGAGCCCACCATCGGCCTCGACCCGATCGCCCGCACCGGCGTGTGGGAGCACATCGGCGCCGTCCGCGCGGCCACCGGCATGACCGTGCTCGTGACCACCCACTACATGGACGAGGCCGACCAGTACTGCGACCGGGTCGCCCTCATGCACCGCGGCCGGATCCGCGCCCTCGGCACCCCGGACGAGCTCAGGGAAGGGCTCGGCGCACGCCGCCGCGCCGCGGGCACGGCCACGGACACGCTGCCCACGCTCGAGGACGTCTTCCGTGACGTGGCAGGCAGCGGTCTCGACGACGAGGCAGGAGATTTCCGCGATGTCCGAAGCACCCGCCGCACGGCACGCCGTGTCGGCTGACCCCGTCCGCGACGACACCGTCGCCCTGCTGCTGAAGCCCCCGCGGCCCCGCGCCGGATGGCGGCTGCTGCCCGCCCGCGTCGGCGCGATGTGCGCGGTCGAACTGCAGAAACTGCGCCACGACCGCACCGAGTTGTACACCCGGGCGGTGCAGCCCGCCCTCTGGCTGCTGATCTTCGGTCAGACCTTCACCCGCATCAGGGCGATCCCCACCGGCGGCATCCCCTACGTCGACTACCTGGCGCCCGGCATCATCGCCCAGTCCGCGATGTTCATCGCCATCTTCTACGGCATCCAGATCATCTGGGAGCGCGACGCCGGAATCCTCAACAAGCTGCTCGTCACGCCCACTCCGCGATCGGCTCTGATCACCGGCAAGGCCTTCGCCGCGGGTGTGAAGTCGCTGGTCCAGGCGGTCGTCGTGCTCCTCATCGCGGCCCTGCTCGGCGTGGCGCTGACCTGGAACCCGCTGAAACTGCTCGCCGTCGCCGCGATCGTCGTCCTCGGCTCGGCCTTCTTCTCCTGCCTGTCGATGACCATCGCCGGCATCGTCCTGAGCCGCGACCGCCTCATGGGCTTCGGACAGGCGATCACCATGCCGCTCTTCTTCGGCTCCAACGCCCTCTACCCGGTGTCCGTGATGCCGGGCTGGCTCCAGGCCGTCAGCAAGGCCAACCCTCTCAGCTACGAGGTGGACGCCCTGCGCGGACTCCTCCTCGGCACGCCCCACCATCTGGCGGCCGATTTCGCGGTGCTGCTCGTCGCCGCCGCGCTCGGCGTCACCGCGGCCTCGGCCCTGCTGGGCCGGCTGGCCCGTTGATCTTCACTCGGGAAAGTGATGTGCGGCACGCCTCGGCAACCGCTTTCTCCGACTGTTTCCGGATAACCGCTGGGCACGGCTTGATCGCCGATCAAATGGGATGAACTGCCTGGCCACAGCGCATTCCGCTCATTTGACAGTGCGCTGAGACCACAGATAGGAAGCAGCTTCCAGAGGTCGAGAGGGGCACCGTGTACGAGCCGAACGTGGTCGGGGACTGGCAGGAGTACGACGAGCATGCCGGTCTGCGGGTCCGCGTCCACCGTCTGGAGCCGGCCGAGCCACCCCGCGGCCGTGACGACGCCGCCGACGGGCTGACGTACTTCTGCCTCCGCGTGACCGTCGAGAACCGCGGCCGCCGGCACCTCGGCGTCCATCTCGAGGACGGTCAGATCGACGTACGGATCGGCCCGGACGGCGAGAGCGCCTTCCTCGACTGGCGCAACTCGCAGTTCATCGAGGGCTTCGACGTCTATCCGCTGCGCCGGGCCACCGCCGTGCTGTACGCGGCCGGCACCGAGGCGTCCCTGAGCCTCGTGGACGTCCAGGTCCAGCTGCGCGTCGAAGAGGAGTGGACCGAGCGCCGGCTGTGGTCGGGCGGCATCGGTGTCCACGAGGGGCCCGCCGGGACCCAGCAGGGCGCGGTGCGGGACAGCCTGGCGCACCAGGTGAGCGTCTTCCTGCGGGATCAGGCGGAGGAAGGCACCGCCTGATCCGGCGTCAGGGCATCCCGCCGACCGCTCAGTGCGGGATGCCGTCGATGATCTCGCGGGCGCCCTGACGCAGCAGGGCCACGGCGACCGAGGTGCCGAGCGTGGCCGGGTCGAGCCGGCCCGCCCACTCGTGGGCGTTCAGCCGCGTCTTGCCGTCCGGGGTGAACACACAGGCCCGCAGGGACAGTTCGCCACTGCGGTCCACCCGCGCGAACCCGGCGATGGGGCTGTTGCAGTGCCCCTGCAGCACATGCAGGAACATGCGCTCGGCCGTCGTCTCCCGGTAGGTGTCCGGGTCGCCGAGTCCGCTCACCGCGTCGATGAGGTCCGCGTCGCCCTCGCGGCACTGGAGCGCCAGCACGCCCGCGCCGATGGGCGGCATCATCGCCTCCGTGGACAGGATCTCGCTGATCACGTCCTCCCGGCCGATGCGCTCCAGGCCGGACACCGCGAGCAGCAGCGCGTCGGCCTCTCCGGCGGCGAGCTTCGCCAGGCGGCGGTTGGCGTTGCCGCGGAACGGCACACACTCCAGGTGCGGATGCGTGGCGGCCAGTTGGGCGACCCGGCGCACCGAGGAGGTGCCGATCCGGGTGCCGGCCGGCAGTTCGTCCAGGGTGAGCCCGCCGGGATGGATCAGGGCGTCCCGGATGTCGTCCCGCTTGAGGAACGCGGCGAACACGGTGCCCGCGGGGAGCGGCCGGTCGGCGGGCACGTCCTTCATGCAGTGCACGGCGAGATCGGCCTCCCCGGCCAGCAGCGCCGCGTCGACCTCCTTGGTGAACGCGCCCTTGCCCTCGACCTGGGACAGATCGCCCATCCACTTGTCGCCGGTGGTCTTCACCGGCACGACCTCGGTGCGCACTCCGGGATGGGCGGCGGCCAACTCGGCCCGGACACGCTCCACTTGGGCGAGCGCCATGGGCGAGTCGCGGGAGACGATACGGATCAGTTCGGGGACGGACATGCGGACACGATAGACCCTCTCGCGGACGCGTTCGTGCCGTACCTCCCTCCGACCGCCCGGCGTCGCGCGTCAGTTCGGGACGAGCGGCTCGCTCAGCTCGACCGCGCGCAGCGCCGCGGCGAGGGCCCGCCCGTCGCCGACGTCGAGGGCGGTGTCGGTGAGCTTGATGACGTGTTCGTCGCCATGGGCGAGGGCCGCTTCCAGCACTTCCTCGGGCGTGCGGTCCGGTGCGGGGACGGCGGCGACGGGTTCGGCGGTGGCGTACATGGCGGTGACCGCCGCCGACGCCGTCCAGGCCGCGTGCAGGCTCGGCGCCCACAGCTCACGCGGCAGGGAGGCGAGGGTGCGCAGTACGGCGTTGGGTGCCGTCGCCGCGTGCACCAGCATGATCTCCTGGCCGTGCCCGTGCGTGGCGTACCGGTGCGTCGCGGCCCGGACCAGCTCGGTGAGGCGGGCCCGGGCCGTGTCCGGGTCGCTCACGTCGCCGGCCCACAGCGGCAGTCGCCGTACGGCCGTCAGCCGGTCGGGGAATCCGCCCCGGGGGTCGTCGATCGGCGGCACGGCGTCCAGGGAGCGCGCGGCGTCCGGTGCGGCGGGCAGCGGTTCGACGCCGGAGACGGGGCGGTGCCGGGCCGCCCAGTAGCCCAGTCCGTGCGCGAGTTCGGCGAACCGCGGCGCGTTCTCCCCGGCCTCCAGTGCGCGTACGGCATGCCCGACGCGGATCACGGGGTGAGTGGAGCCGCCGTACATCCCGGGCAGCAGCCGGGGCCACCACACGGCGAGGACCTCCCGCCACGGCCGCTCGGTGAGCGCCCGGGTGAAGTGGGTGATCCAGTCGGCGGCCCGGCGCGGATCCCCCAGGGCCTCCCGCCAGTCGGCGTCGGTCACGGGCGCGAGGGGAGCGGGGAAGTCCTCCAGCTTGTTCCGGTACAGATCCAGCCAGCGGTGCACGGCATCGGCCCGGCCGCGCGCGGTGAGCGCCTCGACGACCATGGGGGCGTGGTTGGTGAGCCGGCCGAGCCGCTCCGGGCCCGAGGCGTGGAGCCGTTCGAGAGCTTCCTCGAGGGTCCCGGTCGTGTCGTGGGTGTCCATGACGCGACGCTATGCGGACGCCCCGCGCCGACGGATCGGACGCGGGGCGGAAGCCGGACCCGCCCGGGGACCTAGATCCCCGGGCGGAGCGAGCGGGATCAGGCGCCGGGATGAGGCGCCGGGATCAGGCGTACGGGTCGAACGCGATGCCGGACGGCTTGGCCGAGGCGAGGTGGTTGGCGAAGTTGGCGTCCTTCAGGCCGAAGTTGGCGCTGCCGAAGTTGTAGGACGTGAGCTTGTCGCGCACCCCGGCCGGGTAGCCGTTCCAGCCGACCAGCGCCGGGTACTGCCAGGTGCCCTTGTGGTTCTCCGGCGGCTCGTCGCCCGAGTTCGCCAGGCGGAAGCAGTGCGTGCTGACGCCGTCCTTGTGGTAGACGATCTTCGCGTGCGTGCCGTCGAAGCGGACCGCGGACGCCGCGTGCACGTCGAACGAGCCGTGGGCGGACGTCGACACGTACTTGACCTGGTTGTCCTGCACGAACACCGCGACGTGCTCGAAGTCGTGCCGGTGGCCGCCGATGCTGCTCCCGGCGACGGCCTGGTCCTTCTCGAAGTAGAGCGCGTACAGGATCGCGCACCAGCCGTTGTTGCACTTGGAGCGCGCGTAGCCGTTGGTGTTGTCCAGGTCCGAGGCGTCGCGGCAGTCGCCGTTGAGGGCGCCGGTCGGGTTGAGCCCGCCGTTGACCGTGCCGTCCGGGCCGATCGCGGGCGTGGAGTAGCAGCCGTCGGTGTCGTAGTCGTAGGCGGGCTGGTACGTCTGCTCCAGCGACTCCGCGTTCGCGGGCAGCGCCCTCGGCGGCGCGGCGAAGGCCGTGGCGGGGAAGGCGAGGACGAGGGCGGCCGCACCGGCCAGACCGGTGACCCATCTCCTGCGGTGTGCGAACGGGCGTGACGACACTGCGTCCTCCTCATGTTCCGGGCGCAGCCCAACGGCTGTGGGGGAAAGGGAGGTTCAGCTTCCAGGCTGAACGCGTCCATGCCAAGAGGAGGGAAGGATCTCAGAAGTGAATCACTGCCCAACAACCGGCGCCCGGGCGCCGCTTCAGACCAAGTCGTCCGGGATGTCCGCCGCCGCCTCCCCGGGCGCGAGATCCGGCCGCAGCCGCAGCCAGGACGGCTGCCGCAACAGGCCCTCCCGGGTGCGGGCGCTGTAGCGGACCTCGCCGACCAAGCGGGGGACGACCCAGTGCGCGCCCGGAGCGCGCGGGGCCGGGTCGAAGGGGCAGATGTCGGTCGCGGCGGCCCGCAGCAGCCCGGCGAGTTCGGTCCGTTCGGCCTCGCTCCAGCCGGTGCCCACGTTCCCGACGTACCGCAGCCGCCCCGCGACACGCTGCCCGACCAGCACCGCGCCCGGCAGCCCGGTGAGCCGTCCCTTGCCGGGCTGCCAGCCGCCGACCAGGACGTCCTCGGTGCGCATGTTGCGGATCTTGATCCAGGCCCGGGAGCGCGTCCCCGGTTCGTACACCGAGTCCAGCCGTTTGCAGACCAGGCCCTCCAGGCCGTGCGCGCGGGTGGCGGCCAGGGCCTCGGCGCCGTGGCCGACCAGTGCGGCCGGGGTCGACCAGGCGGGTCCGGTGAGCGCGAGGTCCTCCAGCGCCGAGCGGCGTCGCGCGTAGGGGAGCCGGATCAGCGCCTGGTCCTTCAGGTGCATCAGGTCGAAGAGCACGAGGTGGACCGGGACCTCCGCGGCTCGCCGCGCCGCCCTGGCGGGTGCGTGGGCCAGGCCCATCCGGGACTGGAGCAACTGGAAGTTCGCGCGGCCCTGTTCGTCCAGGGCCAGGATCTCCCCGTCCAGCACGGCGGGCATGGGCCCGAGCGCGGTGCCCAGCGGCCCCAGTTCGGGATACGCGGCCGTGATGTCCTCCCCGGAGCGGGCCCGCAGCAGCACGCTGCCGTCCCCGGGGAGATAGACCACCACACGCTGGCCGTCCTGCTTGGTCTCGTACGCCCAGCGCGCGTCCTGAGCGGCGGGCGGCAGGGTGCCGGGCGTGGCGAGCATGGGCGGGATCAGCGGCAGGTCCACGGGGTGAGGTGTGGACGCACCGGGGCGCGGTCACGCGCGTTCTCCGCGTCTTTCGCCTGAACGGCGTCGATGTCCGGCGGTGTGGTCTGCCCGGCCGCCGCGATCCGGCTCCTGGAGTGATTTACTTGAGTTACGCAACGAGATGGTAAAGTGGCTCCCATGTCCACACCACCGCTCCCCGACGTCCCCTCCCCGGAAGTGATCGAGATCGAGCGTGCGCTCACCCGTATCACGTACCTGAGCACGCGCGCCCGCCAGCACGAGCGGCTGATGGCCCTGGCGGGCGTGCCGCTCGACCGGGCCGCCGTCGCGCTGCTGCGGCAGGTCGCCGACTCCGAGCCGCTGCGGCCGGGGGAACTCGCCGCGCGGCTGGGTGTGGAAGCCTCGCACGTCACGCGCACGGTGCAGCAGTTGCAGAAGTCCGGCTACGTCACCCGCGTCCCCGACCCCGACGACCGGCGCGCCCAGCGCATCGAGCTCACCGACGCCGGCCGGCAGGCCATCGCCAAGGTCCGCGAGGCCGGCGTCCGCGGCATGCAGATGGCCCTGTCCGACTGGTCGCCCGAGGAGCTGCGGCAGCTCGCCGGCCTCTTCCACCGCATGGTCGACGACTTCCTCGCCCACGCCGTCGAGGAGGAGCCCGAGCCGCAGACCGCGCCGGTGGGCGGCCCTTGATCCAGGCTGCCGTGGGTCGCGTCTGATGACAGGTCACCGTGCGGCCGGGTCCCGCGGATCCGACCGCTCGGCGACCGAGGGGCCCGGCGGCGAGGGCTCGCGCAGTCGGCACAGCAGGAGGCGGCCCAGTGCGGGCAGCGCGATCAGTGGGAGTAGCGCCGTCCGAAGGGACGTCGCGTCGGCCAGGGCTCCGATCGCGGGGGCGGCGAGGCCGCCGACGCTCACGGTCAGGCCCAGCGTGACACCGCTCGCGGTGCCCACGCGCCGGGGCAGAAAGTCCTGGCCCAGAGTGATGTGCAGCGAGAACGGCACGTACAGGCCCGCCGACGTCAGCGCGACGAACGGATACACCGCGGGCCCGGGAACCAGGACCAGACCGGCCACGGCCAGGACGGTCAGGGCGTACGACCGGCGCACCACCGCCATCCGCCCGTACCGCTCGGCCAGCCTGCCCCCGGCCAGCGTGCCCACCGCGCCACCGGCGTAGAGCACGAACAGCGCCGCCGTACCGGCCGCCTCCCCACCCCCGGTGCGCTCCCGCACATACAGGGAGACGAACGCGCTCAGGCCGACGAACACGACCGAGCGGCACACCACAGCCCCGGACATCCGCAGGAACGACGCCCAGTCGTCCCGGCCCTCGGCGACGGACGCGCCGCCGCCCTCGCCCCAGGACCCGGCCGAGCGCACCGCCGCCGCGCACAGGGCCGCGCCCGCCAGGGCGGGGACGACCAGGAGAGGTGAGGCGTCCAGCCCGCCCGTGGCCACCACGGCGAAGACCAGCAGGGGTGCCAGGGCGAAACCGGCGTTGCCGCCGAAGGAGAACCAGCTCATCCCCGTGTGCCGACCGCGCGCGACGGCCCGCGCCACCCGGGCGGCCTCCGGATGGTAGGCGGCCACACCGACCCCCGACACGGCGACCGCCGCCAGGGTCAGCGCGTAGGAGCCGGTCACGCCGCTCAGCGCCACGCCGGCCCCGGCCGTCAGCGCGCTGAGCGGCAGCAGCCACGGCATCGCCCGCCGGTCGGTGAGCACCCCGAACAGCGGCTGCACCAGCGACGACAGCAGCGAGGCCGCCAGGACGACACCCGAAGCGGCGGCATAGGAGTAGGCGCGCTCGGCGACGAAGTACGGCACCAGAGCGGCCACGGCTCCCTGGTACACGTCCACGCAGGCGTGCCCCAGGGACATCAACAGGACGGGTCGGTCGCGTCTCGAAGCGGTCATCCGGCGATCGTCCTCGGCGGCACGCATGGCCCGCTTCCGATAATCTGCCCGACTGTGCCGAACATCCGCCACACCCCCGAGGCGCCGACCCGCGCCCAGCGGCTGACCGCCGGAGACCGTATCGACGCGCACCGGCACGACGACCACCAGATCGTCTACGCGGGCGCAGGCGTCGTCGCCGTCACCACCGACTCTGGCACCTGGTTCGCGCCCGGCACCCGCGCCATCTGGGTTCCCGCCGGCACCGTGCACGCCCACCGCGCCCACGGCCGCCTCGACCTGCACCTGGTCGGCCTGCCCGCCGACGACAACCCCCTCGGCCTGGACCACCCCGCCGTCCTCGCCGTCAGCCCGCTGCTGCGCGAGCTGATCCTCGCCTACACCCGCGACCCCGGCGACGACAGCCCCGAGCGTCGCCGGCTGCGCGCCGTCCTGCGCGATCAGCTACGCCACTCGCCGCAGCAGCCCCTGCGCCTGCCCACGCCCGCCGATCCCCGGCTGGCCGCCGTCTGCGCGCTCGTGCACGCCGACCCCGCCGACGCCCGTACCCTCGCCGCGCTCGGCGCCGCCACCGGGGTGGGGGAGCGCACCCTGAGCCGGCTCTTCCGCGCCGAGTTCGGCATGACCTTCCCGCAGTGGCGCACGCAGTCGCGGCTCTACCACGCCCTGCGGATGCTGGCCGACGGCCTGCCCGTCACGACCGTCGCCCACCGCTGCGGCTGGTCCTCCGCCAGCGCGTTCATCGACGTCTTCCGCCGCTCGTTCGGCTACACCCCGGGCGCCCACAACCGCCGCGGCTGACCTGGCGAACCCCGGTCCGGCCACCCCTTTACCGCCCGGTAATATCGCGCGGCAGGCCATCAGAGGAGGAACCGTGTCCCGGTCCGAACGCTCGCCCCTACTGCTCGCCGGCCTGCTGGCCGCCGCGGGGGTAGCCCACTTCGCCGCCCCACGCTCGTTCGACGCGACCATTCCGCGCGCTCTGCCGGGCACGCCCCGGACCTGGACCTACGCCAGCGGCGTCGCCGAGCTGGCGCTGGCCGC
Organism: Streptomyces sp. CRCS-T-1; assembly: GCF_024442335.1. NCBI lineage: Bacteria > Bacillati > Actinomycetota > Actinomycetes > Kitasatosporales > Streptomycetaceae > Streptomyces > Streptomyces sp. CRCS-T-1. The sequence continues at coordinate 8,438,440 of NZ_CP101651.1, forward strand.
GGGCCTGGCCGCGCCCCGTACCCGCAAGGCGGCCGCGCTGGCCACGACGGCCTTCTTCGTCGGGGTGTTCCCCGCCAATGTGAAGATGGCCGCCGACTGGCGCCACCGCCCCACGCCGCAGAAGGCCGCCGCCTTCGGACGCCTGCCCCTGCAGGTGCCGCTCGTGCTCTGGGCCCGCGGCGTCGCACGGAACGCGGAGGGCCGGTCGTGAGCGCGCGCGTCGAGACCGGGGACAAGGTCGAGGACTTCGAGCTGCCCGACGAGACCGGAACCCTCCGCAGCCTGTCCGGGCTGCTCGCCGAGGGCCCGGTCGTGCTCTTCTTCTACCCGGCCGCCCTGACCCCCGGCTGCACCGCCCAGGCCTGCCACTTCCGCGACCTCACCGCCGAGTTCGCCGCCGCCGGCGCACGCCCCGTCGGCATCAGTGGGGACACCGTCGAGCGGCAGCAGGAGTTCGCCGGAGCGCACTCCCTCGGCATGCCCCTGCTGTCCGACGCCGACGGCACGGTCCGCGAGCGGTTCGGCGTGAAGCGCGGCTTCTCCCTGGCCCCCACCAAGCGGACCACGTTCGTCATCGCACAGGACCAGACCGTCCTCGACGTCGTCCGCAGCGAGCTGCGCATGAACGCCCATGCCGACCGGGCGCTCGCCGCCCTGCGCGCTCACCGGAGCTGACACCGTCACGAATGATGCGCCGCGGTTGATAGCGGGCGGTAAAGGGATGATCCTGGACGAATGGAGGACGCCTCCGCTGCTGCGATCATCGACGCCCGCGGCATTGTGACGGGGTGGAGCGAGGGTGCCCGGAGGCTGACCGGCCATCCCGCCGAGGAGACCGTGGGCCGGGCCGTACGGGAGCTGCTCGCCGAGGACGTGCCGCCCGAGGCGGTGTCGGCACTGTCCGGCACCGTCATGGTGCGCCACCGCGAGGGCTATCTGGTCGGGCTCCGCGTCCGGGGATGCGCCGTGACGGGCCCGGACGGCGAGGCGGGCGGATTCGTCGTCACCGCCGAGCCCCCCGGCAGCGCCGAGACGTCCCTGGCCGGGCAGGCCTTCCAGCAGGCCTCCATGTCGATGTCCGTCTTCGACACCAGCCAGCGCTATCTGCGGCTCAACGAAGCGGCCTGCCATGTGATGGGCGTGCCCGAGGAGACCCTGCTCGGCCGGCCCTTCCCGGAGACCGTCGAGGAGGCCGAGCACAGCAAGGGCTTCAACTGGCATCTGCGGCATGTCTCCGACACGGGCAGGCCGGTGCGCTACGAGAGCTTCACAGGCGCGCCGTCCCTGAACCGGGAGCACGCCTGGAGCATCGAGATGTGGCCCGTCCGGGACGACTCCGGCGAGGTCATGGGCACCGCCCTCGCCGCCTTCGACAGCACCGAGCAGTACTGGGCACGGCAGCGACTGGCCCTGCTGAACGAGGCCGCGGCCACCATCGGCACCACCCTGGACGTGGTGCGCACCGCCGAGGAACTGATCGAGGTCGTGGTGCCCCGGTTCGCCGACTTCGCCAGCGTGGACCTGTTCGACTGGGTCCTCGGCGCGGAGGAGTCGCCGACCGTGCCCACCGAGGAGATCGTGCTGCGCCGCGTCGCCCACGGCTCCCACACCGAAGGCACCCCGGAGGCCGCCGTCCGCCTCGGCGAGGTGGACGTCTACCCCGGCTTCTCGCCCATCGCCCGCGCGATGCGGGAGGGCCGCGCCATCCTCAGCCAGGCGGGGGAGCCGTCGTTCATGCGGTGGGTCGCCGAGCGCAACACGCGCGCCCCGCAAGGACGCCCCTACCGCAAGGGCGTCCATTCGATGATGGCCGTGCCGCTGCGGGCCCGCGGCACCACCCTCGGCGTCGCCGTGGCCGTGCGCATCACGCAGCCCGACGACTACGCCGCCGACGACGCCGTCTTCGCCGAGGAACTCGCCAGCCGGGCCGCGGTCTGCGTCGACAACGCCCGGCGCTTCGCCCGGGAACGCACCACCGCGCTGGCCCTCCAGCACAGCCTGCTGCCGAGAGGGCTGCCCGGCCAGGCCGCCGTCCAGGTCGCCCACCGCTATCTGCCCTCCGGCTCCGCGGCCGGCATCGGCGGCGACTGGTTCGACGTCATCCCGCTCTCCGGCAGCCGGGTCGCGCTGGTCGTCGGGGACGTCGTGGGCCACGGCATCCCCTCCTCGGCGACCATGGGCCGGCTGGTCACGGCCGTACGCACCCTCGCCGACGTCGACCTGCCGCCCGACGAACTCCTCACCCACCTGGACGACCTCGTCACCCATCTCGCCTCGGACGACGAGGGCGACGAGGTCGCGGAACTCGGCGCGACCTGCCTCTACGCCGTCTACGACCCCGTCACACGCCGGCTGAACCTGGCCGCCGCCGGGCACCCCGCCCCCGCCCTGGTGCTGCCCGACGGATCCGCCCGGCTGATCCCCATGAGCGCGGGGCCCCCGCTGGGCGTCGGAGGGCTGCCGTTCGAGGCGACGGAGCTCCAACTGCCCGAGGGATCCGTCGTCGCCCTCTACACCGACGGACTCATCGAGGACCGCGACCGCGACGTCGACCACGCCACCGACGAGCTGTGCCGCGCCCTGACCGTGCCCGCCGACTCGCTCGACGCCCTCTGCGACACCGTGCTGAAGGCCGTACTGCCCGAGGAGCCCAGCGACGACGTGGCGCTGCTGCTGGCCCGCACCCGGGCGCTGGGCGCGGACCAGGTCGCCACCTGGGACGTCACACCGGACCCCGCGCAGGTGGCGATCACCCGGCAGGCCGCCACCGACCAGCTCACCGCGTGGGGGCTGGACGAGACGGCCTTCGTCACCGAACTGGTCGTCAGCGAACTGGTCACCAACGCCATCCGGTACGGCGCTCCGCCCATCCAGCTCCGACTGATCCGCGACCAGACCCTCATCTGCGAGGTGTCCGACGGCAGTTCGACCTCCCCGCACCTGCGGCGCGCCCACCAGGACGACGAGGGCGGGCGCGGACTGCTGCTGGTCGCCCAGCTCACCCAGCGCTGGGGCAGCCGGCAGACCACCAGGGGCAAGACCATCTGGTGCGAGCAGTCACTCACACCACTGTTCTGACCACGGCCGTCGGCCCGTCCGGCCCGCGTGCCCGTCAGAACTCCTCGTGCACCTCGGGGTCCCCGCCCACCCGCCGGTGCGCCCGGTCGGCGACGGCAGCCAGCTCGTCCTCGCTCAGCTCGAAGCCGAAGACGTCGAGGTTCGCGCGCTGCCGCTCAGGGTTCGCCGACTTCGGGATCGGCACTGCGCCCAGCTGCGTGTGCCAGCGCAGGACCACCTGCCCGGCCGACACCCCGTGCGCCTCGGCGATCCGTGCCACGGCCGGGTCGTCCAGCAGGGGCGTGCCCCGGCCCAGCGGACTCCAGCTCTCGGTGACGATGTTCTTGCCCGCGTGGAAGGCGCGCAGCTCTTCCTGCGGCAGGAAGGGGTGCAGCTCGATCTGGTTCACCGAGGGCAGGACACCGGTCTCCTTCTCCAGCCGCTCGATGTGCCCGGCCGTGAAGTTGGAGACCCCGATCGAGCGGACGAGCCCCTCCTCGCGCAGCTTGATCATGGCCTTCCAGGAGTCGACGTACCGGTCCACGCGCGGCAGCGGCCAGTGGATCAGGTACAGGTCGACATACTCCAGGCCCAGGCGGGCCCGGGACTCCTCGAACGAGGCGAGGGTCTCCTCGTAGCCGTGGTGCCGTCCGGGGAGCTTCGTCGTCACGACGATCTCCTCGCGCGGCACCACGCCGGAGGCCACACCACGGCCCACCCCCGTCTCGTTGCGGTAGTTCGTCGCCGTGTCGATCAGGCGGTAGCCCGCCTCCAGGGCCGAGAGCACCGCCTGCTGCGCCTCGTCGTCGCCCAGCGGCCAGGTGCCGAGGCCCAGGGCGGGGAGCGCCGTACCGTCGTTGAGTGTGTGCGTCGGGATGCTGATCACCGTGGGACCTTCCCGTTGACTGTTGACCGTGTCGTCCTTCCAGCGTCACGGATAGGGTGGGCGATGATCAACCGGACGGGCGGCGGATGAGGACGGCGGACGGCATGGGCAGCGCCGAGAAGAAGCCGGGGACGGGATCGGGGCGTCCCACCTCGCGGGACGTGGCCCGGCTCGCCGGTGTGTCGCACACCGCGGTGTCCTTCGTGTTCAACGGCCGGGCCGACGGCAACCTCTCGCCCGCCACCCAGGAACGCATTCGGCAGGCCGCGACCCGGCTCGGCTACCGGCCCGACCCCGTCGCCCGCGGCCTGCGCCGCAGCCGTACGGCCGTGATCGGCCTCGTCACCGACGAGATCGCCTCCTCGCCGTTCGCCGGGCGGCTGCTGCGCGGCGCCATGGACACCGCCTGGGCCGGGGAGCACCTGGTCCTCACCGTCGACTCCGGCGGCGATCCGGCCAAGGAGGACGCGGCGGTCGCCGAACTCCTCGACCGGCGCGTCGACGGCATCATCTACGCGGCGATGTCCCTGCGCCGCGTCCGTGTGCCCGAGGGACTGCACCGCACCCACTCCGTGCTGGCCAACTGCCTGCCCGAGGACGGCTCGCTGCCCGCCGTGATCCCCGCCGAGCGTGCGGGAGGCCGGACGGCGGCCCGGCTGCTGCTGGAACAGGGACACCGGCGGGTCGCGCTCGTCGGCGGGCAGAACGACATTGCCTCGGTGGAACGGCTGCGCGGCTTCCGCGACGCGCTGCGCGCCGAGGGCGTCACCGTGCCCAAGGACTGGGTCGTACGGACCGGAGGGGAGATCTCCAGCGGGTACGAGGGCACCGTCCGCCTCCTCGACGGTGCCCCGGCCGACCAGCGGCCCACCGGCGTCTTCAGCTACAACGACCGGGTCGCGGCGGGCGTCCTGCACGCCGCGACCCGGCTCGGGCTCTCCGTACCCGGCGAGCTTTCGGTGGTGGGCTACGACGACCAGGAGCACATGGCCGCCCACCTCGCACCGCCCCTCACCACCGTCGCGCTGCCCCACCGGGCGATGGGGGAGGCCGCGGCGGGCCTCCTCCTCGAGGCCATCGGCACCGGACGGACACCGCCCGCCACCGTGCGGCGCCTGGCCTGCCCGGTGATCAGCCGCGCGTCGGTGGGACCAGCGCCCATCCGGTGACGGCCGCGCCGGGTGTCACACTCAACTCCCGTGTGTCGCCGGGGCGTTGGTAGACACGCTCGGTGACCGTGGCCCGGTCGCCGACGAACAGTTCGTACAGCGAGCCGTCGACGAGGACGCGCACCGTGAGCTCCTCGGTCGGCGGTACACGGACGACGACCGGTTCCGCCGTTTCCTTGCGGGGCCAGTCGCTCCGGTCGAGCGTGACCGTGCCCTCGGCCGGGTCCAGACGGACCGTCAGCTCGGCGCCCGAGGCCGACCTCAGCAGACCCACCGTGGTGCGGTCGCGGGCGCTGACGGTCAGGTCGTAGGCCGCCGGCAGCGCGGTCCGGCCCGGGGTGGTGACGAACGGTTCCTCGGCGTGCAGCCGGTGCAGCTCCGGGGCCGGGGCCACCCGCAGCGCCCCGTCCGGGTGGACGTCGACGACACGGGGAGCGGTCAGGACTCCCGCCCAGTCGTGCTCGCCCTGCTCGCGGGCCTCCCACGACCAGCCCCACATCAGGGCCCGGTCCGGCTCCTGGAGCACGGCGGGCGCGTAGAAGTCACGGCCGTGGTCGAGCCGGCCGCCCGTCCGCGCGGTGAAGCGCAGGTCCCCGTCCAGACGGCCCGTCAGGTAGCCGGTGGTCCAGGGGTGGCCGTCCCACAGCGACACGACCAGTACCCACTCGCCGCTCCGCGTCGCGTAGAGCTGCGGGCACTCCCAGCCGGTCGCCCGGTCGCCGAACGCCGCCCGGGCGACCGGGTCCCGGCCGTCGAGGAGCACACCGGCGAACCGCCAGTCGGTCAGGTCGTCGCAGTCGTACAGCAGGACCGACGGCGTACCGTCGGCGTGCCCCGCACCGACCAGCGCCAGACGCCGCCCGTCGTGCCGGAAGACGAACGGGTCGCGGAACATCGCCACGTCCAGCCCCGAGGGCGGGCCCTTCACCACCGGCGTGGGCAGGGGAACCCACTCGGCCAGCGTCTCGTCGTCCGGGTCCGCCGCCCGGGCCAGGCAGATCGTGCCGAGGCCGGTGTGGTCCCGGTCGACCCCGGTGTAGACGGCAGTCGGCACACCGTCGTCATCGACCAGGCACCCCGACCAGCAGCCCGCCTCGTCCGGCCCGCCCGGCGTCGGGGCGAGCGCGACCGGGTGATGCTCCCAGCGGACGAGATCAGGGCTGGAGGCGTGCCCCCAGTGGACGTTCGCGTGCACCGGGGCGTCCGGGTTGTGCTGGTAGAAGAGGTGGTGGCGGCCACGCCAGCGGAAGGGCCCGTTCGGGTCGTTCATCCAGTTGGCGGGCGGGCGGACCCGGTAGCGCGGGGCGTGCGGGTCCTGCGGGGGAGCGGTGAGGCTCAACGGTTGACTCCTGCGGACGTGATGCCCTCGCGCAGAGGGCGCTGGCCGACGACGAACACGGCGACGGCGGGAAGCATGGAGAGCACGACACCGGCGAGCACGACGGAGATCGAGCCGGTGCCGAGGTTGCCCTGGAGGGAGACCAGACCCAGCGGCAGCGTGTAGTTCTGGCCCGACGTCTCGAGGATCAGCGGCCGGAAGAACTCGTTCCAGTGGTAGTTGAAGGCCAGTACGCCGACGATCGCGAGGCCGGGCGCCGCCAGCGGGGCGTACACGGAGCGGAAGGTCCGCCAGGGCCCGGCGCCGTCCAGCATCGCCGCCTCGCCCAGGTCCTTGGGCATGCCCAGGAAGTACTGGCGCATCAGGAACGTGCCGAACGCGGTCGGAAACGCCGGGATGATCAGTCCCAGCAGGGTGTCGGTCAGGCTCATCGACTTCAGCACCAGGAACACCGGCACGATGGTGACCTGCAGCGGCACCATCATCGTCGCCAGGACCAGGCCGAACAGCGGCTTCTTGAAGCGGAACTCCAGCCGTGCGAAGGCGTATCCGGCGAGGCCCGCCGTGATCATCTGGCCGACCGCGATCAGCCCGGTGACCAGCGTGGAGTTCAGCGCCAGCAGCCAGACGTCGATCTGGTCGAACACCCCGCGATACGCCTCGGTGGACGGGTTCGACGGGACGAGCTGCGGCGGCAGATCGAACGCCTCGGCGGGCGTCCGCAGCGAGGTGGAGACCGTCCACACCACCGGGCCGAGGGTGAGCAGGGCGCATACGGCCAGCCCGGCGATCCGCGCCCAGGGCGCGAGCCGGTACCGCACACGACCGGAGGACAGGGTTGCTTGACTCATGGGACTCACCCGGCTCACTGGTAGTGGACGAAACGCCGGCTGAGCCGGAACTGGAGTGCCGTGACGGCCATGATCAGCGCGAACAGCAGCACACCCACCGCGGACGCCTCACCGAAGCGCAACTGCTCGAACGCCGTCTCGTAGATCACCATCACGACCGTGCGGGTGGAGTCGCCGGGACCGCCGTTGGTGAGGACGTACGGCTGCTCGAAGACCTGCAGCGCGTTGATGATGCCGACGACCGAGGCGACCAGCAGCGTCGGTGACAGCAGCGGCAGGGTGACGGTGAGGTGCTTGCGCAGGCCGGTCGCGCCGTCCAGGGCGGCGGCCTCGTGGATCTCCTTCGGGATGTTGTTCAGGCCGCCGATGAACAGCAGGAACGAGAAGCCGAACTGCTGCCAGACATAGACCAGGACCACGGTCGCCATCGCCGCGTTCTCCGACGTCAGCCACGGCACCGGCGCGATCCCGACGAAGCCGAGCAGCCAGTTGACCACCCCGAAGTCCTGGTTGAACAGGTACTTCATCACCACCGAGATCGACGCGGCGGACAGCACGAGCGGGAAGAAGAACGCCGAGCGGAACACCGACCGCAGCCACACCGGCATCCGGCCGTTGATGGTCAGGGCCAGCGCCAGCGCGATCAGCAGTTGCAGCGCCACCGCGAACACCATGAACACCAGCGTGTTGCGGAAGGACACCAGGACGGTCGAGTCGCCGAACACCTCCCCGTAGTTGGAGAGTCCGGCGTAACCCGGCGAGTCGATCACGTTCCAGTGGAAGAGGCTCAGCACCACCGAGCCGACGATGGGGACGACCGTGAACACGACGATGCCGACGATCGTCGGGGCCAGGAACAGGGTCGCCAGCAGCCGGCTGCCCCGGTCGCGGGCCGGGGGACGCTTGCGCGTCGGGGCCGGCGCGGCCTCGGGGCGGGCGGCCCGGGCGGGTGGTGTCTGGGTGTTCGTCATGCGTCACGCTCCATGGCCTTCTCCAGATCGCCCTGCATCCGGCGCAGCGCGGGACGCACCGAGCGCGGGGAGGCCAGGGCCGTACCGGTGTGCTTCAGCAGCACCTGCTCGACCTCCGCGACCTGCGGCGGCGCCGGAATGGGCCCGGTGTCGGGGAATCGGTCGAGGGTGTCGTAGAAGACCGGCCAGTGCGCCGGACCCGTCTTCTCGTAGCGGTCGGCGGTCAGCAGGGAGCGGCGGGCCGGGGTCGTCTGGTTCGTCGTGAACAGCCGCTCCAGGGTGTCCTTGCGGGCCGCGTACTTGATGAACTCCCATGCCTCGTCCTGCATCTTCGAGGTGCGCAGCAGCGCGTAGCCCGCCGCGCCGTACTGCATGCGCTGGGTGCGCCAGCGCGGGAAGTACTGCACGTCGAAGCCGTCCGGCTCCATACCGGCCAGGGACAGCCCGCCCGCCCAGAAGCCGCCCGCCGGGGTGACACCGACCCGGCCGGTGGAGAACACGCCGATGAGGTTCTGGCCGTTGCCGCCCTCGGGGCGGGTGCACAGGCCGTCCTGGATGAGGGAGGCGAGATAGTCGTAGACCTCCTCCACCCGGTCGTGGGTGGCCTGCGGCGTGGTCCATCGGAAGCCGCCCCCACGCCCTTTGCGCTGAGCCGCCGGATAGAAGCCGTCCCACAGCCACCGCCCGCCGGGCGCCTTGGACTCGGCGAGCAGATTGGTGTCGTTCGCGAACAGCCAGGGCACCACGCCGCCCCAGAGCCGGTTGGTCCAGAAGTACGGCGTGAAGCGGGAGCCGCTGGACTTCTTCATGTCCCGCAGCAGCGTGGTGAAGTCGTCGCGCGTCCAGTCGGCCGGCGGGAAGTCCGCGCCCGCCCGGCGCAGCACCTGCCGGTTGAAGTACATGTCGGCGGCGTTGAACTCCACCGGGAGCTGGTAGAGGCTGCCCTCGTACATCATCGACTCCACCAGCGAGGGGTGGACGTCGGCGAAGTACTCCTTCAGCTCGGCCGCGTCCCGCCGCACCCACTTGTCCAGGGCCACGCCGAGCCGCTGTGCGAAGAGCTGCACGCCCTCGGTGGCGACGTAGACGAGGTCGGGGGCGGTGCCCGCCGCGACCTGGGTGAGGATCTTCGCGAAGAAGTCCGACCAGTCGACGGCCTGCACCGCGTTGACGCGGAGCTTGATGTCGGGGTGCAGCTCGCGGAAGCCGTCCTGGAGCGTGCGGATGGCCTCGGGCCCGTAGGCGGGGCCCAGCGTGGCGACGACCAGGGAGCCGTCGTCCCGGCCGGGGATGTCGGCTCCGGTGAGCCGGTCCCAGCTCGCTGCGGTGCCGGCCAGGGCGGCGGCCCCCGCGCCGTAGGCGCCGTACCGCATGAGGGCGCGGCGGGTGAGGTGTGAGTCGGTCATCGTTGGGCCTAACTCGTGTTAGACGAGGAGTGATGCCCAGATGATGTGAGTGCCGCAGGGACCTGTCAAGGCGTGCGACCGCTTGACCTTTAACGAGTTAGGTCCGAGAGTCCTGGTCCCATGAGCCGCCGTTTCCGACGAGAGGAACGAGTGTCATGAGCGGGATCAGCAGGAGAGCGCTGTTCGCCGGTACGGCCGTGGGCACGGCCGGCGCGTTACTGCCCGCAGCGGCGGGCCCGGCTGCGGCCGGACCCGGGAGGGCAGCCGCGAGCTACCGCGCCGCCTACCACTTCACCGTCCCCGAACAGTGGAAGAACGACCCGCAGCGCCCGATCTGGATCGACGGCGCGTACCACTACTACTACCTCCACAACGCCGACTACCTCTCCGGCGAGGTCGGCACCGCCTGGCGCCTGGCCACCAGCACCGACCTGGTCTCCTTCACGGACCGGGGGATCGCCGTACCCAAGGACACCACCCCGGGCGGCGACGTCTGGTCGGGCTCGGCGGTGATCGACACGGACGACACGGCGGGCTTCGGGGCGGGCGCGGTCGTCGTCCTGGCCACGATGTCGCCGCACGACGGCCCGAACGACCAGGCGCAGTACCTGTACTACTCCACTGACGGCGGCCGCTCCTTCACCCCCCACGGCACCGACCCGGTGCTGCCCAACCCCGGAGTGCGCGACTTCCGCGACCCCAAGGTGATCCGCGACGAGGAGCGGGACCGCTGGGTGATGACCCTCGCCGAGAACGACAAGGTGGGCTTCTACCACTCCGCCGACCTCAAGTCCTGGACGTACGTCAGCGGTTTCGTCAAAGGCGGCATCGGCGTGCTGGAGTGCCCGGACCTGTTCCGGATCCGCGCCGGGGACGGCACGGCGAAATGGGTGCTCGGCGTGAGCGCCAACGGCAAGGCCGCCGGGCTGCCGAACACGTACGCGTACTGGACGGGCTCCTTCGACGGGAGCGCCTTCACCGCCGACGCCACCGAACCGCAGTGGCTCGACCGGGGCTGGGACTGGTACGGGGCCGTCACCTTCGACAAACGCGGCACCGACGGCACGCTCGACGAGGAGACCCGCTACGCCATCGGCTGGCTGAACAACTGGGACTACGCCCAGATCACGCCCACCATCGACAGCGACGGCTTCAACGGCACCGACTCGATCGTCCGCGAGATCACGCTGAAACGCGCGGCCGACGGCACCTACCACCTGGTGTCCCGGCCGGTCGCCGCGCTCGACCGGTACGTCTCGCGCACGGTACGGCTCGGCGACCTGGCGGTCGAGGGCACCCGAGTCCTCGACTACCGGGGCACCGCCTACGAACTGACCTGCGAGATCACCTGGGACCAGGTCACGGGCGCGGGAATGCAACTGCGGCGCTCCCCGGACGGCGCCCGGCACATCGACGCCGGAGTCCACCGCGACTACGCCTACCTCAACCGCCGCCCCACCGTGTCCCCGGACATGTCGGGCCGATGGCAGGAGAGCCACAGCCCCTTCGACCCGGCCCGGCGCACGGTGACACTCCGCGCCCTGGTCGACCGCACCTCGGTGGAACTGTTCCTGGACGACGGCCGGTACGTGCACTCGACGGCGGCGTTCCCCTACCTGGTCGACAACGGGCTCGCGCTGTTCACCATCGACGGCAGGGCGGTGTTCCGGAACACCACGATCCGGGAGTTCGAGGTGTGAGCGGTGCGGTGCGGTGTCGCCCGGGACGGAGATCACTGTCACGATCTTCGGGACGGCAGACACACGCCCACGACCAGCGGAGCACTCATGACGACGGACAGCCCGATCACGGACGAGGCGGCGCGGGAGGCCGGGGTGGAGGTGAGGCCGGTCGCCGGGCACATCGGCGCCGAGATCGGTGGGGTCGACCTGGCGGCGGACCTCGACGACGCCGTGATCGCCGCGATCAGGGCGGCGGTGCTGCGCTGGAAGGTGGTGTTCTTCCGGGGACAGAAGCTGGACCACACCGGGCATGTGGCCTTCGCGCGCCGGTTCGGCGAGACCGTGGTGCTGCCCCGGCGCGGCAAGGCCTCGCCGCCGGACTTCCCCGAGATCGAGACGACCGCCGACCGGCTCGAACTGGGCGGGAGGTTCGGCATGGAGCACGACGAGTGGCTGCGGCGCCGCCGCCACACCCTGCTGCGCGGCTGGCACTGCGACCACGGCGCCCGTATCGACCCGCCGGCCGCGACGATCCTGCGCGCGGAGACCGTACCGCCCTACGGCGGCGACACCACCTGGTCGAACCTGGCGGCGGCGTACGCCGGACTCTCCGCGCCGCTGCGGGAGTTCGCCGACACGCTGCGGGCCGAGCACCGCCTCGGCGTCGGCTACCAGCCCCGGCCCGGCGACGACGCCTACGTCCGCCACCTGCTGGACCGTCAGGTCGCCTCACTGCACCCCCTGGTGCGCGTCCACCCGGAGACGGGGGAGCGGATCCTCTACGTCAACGGCTACTACATCGAGCAGATCGCCGGCCTCTCCCGCCCCGAGAGCAGCGCGATCCTGGACCTGCTGCTGGAGCAGGCGGTCCGGCCCGAGTACACGGTCCGCTTCCGCTGGGAGCCGGGCAGCGTGGCGTTCTGGGACAACCGCGCCACGATGCATCTCGCCCCCGGCGACACCACCCACCTCGACCACCCGCGGATCATGCACCGGGTGATGCTCGCGGGCGACGTGCCCGTCGGGGTGGACGGGAAGCTGTCGGAGCCGATCACCGGGACGGCGCCCGGGCGGTGGTGACCCGGTGATCGGTGAGCTGTCGCGGGCGGGCGGCGGTTCAGTGCCGGGCGGGGCCGTTGGGGCCGGAGATCGCGCCGAGTTGGGACAGACCGTCGAGGATGTCGGTGCAGGTCCAGTACTCGACGAACCGGCCGTTCCGGACGCGCAGGATGTCGTTGCCGCTGAAGGAGATCCTCGTGCCGGTCGGGGCGGTGGCCTGGGGGATGCCGCCGGCGTAGGTGGCGCGCAGGGTCCAGCGGGCGGAGATCAGGTCGCCGTCGACGATCGGGCCGATGTCGACGGTGATGGTGATGTCGTCGAAGGCGGCCATGGTCTGCTCGATCTCGGGCAGCAGGCGCCCGGGGCCGGTGACGGCTTCGGAGTCGCTGCCGTCGGGGCGGGCCTGGTGGACGACCAACCCGGGGTCGAGGATCTCCTCGGCGTGGCTGAAGTCGCCGCGCCACAGCTCGCTCCAGCGAGCGTAGAGGGCGCGCAGTTGCGCGGGGGTGTGGCTGGTCATGGGTTCTCCCGGAGTCGGGCGGGGCGTGCTACAAAGGGTCTGCGTCACACATTATCTGCGTGACGCAGATATAAGTAGACGTGAGGACGATTCGTGTCAAACCGAACCCGCGGGGAGCTGGTCGCGGCGGTCACCGCGACGGCGCGGCGTCACCACGCCGCCTACACGCTGTTCAACCAGGCCATGGCCGAACACCTCGGCCTCCACCCCACCGACCTGCAGTGCGTGAGCCTGCTCGCCCTGGAACCCGGCCCTCGCACTACGGGGGAGATCGCGGAGCTGACCGGGCTGACCTCCGGATCGGCCACCCGCCTCGTCGACCGCCTCCAGAAGGCCGGCCTCGCCGAACGCCATGCCGACCCCCACGACCGGCGCAAGATGCTGGTCTCCCTCACCAGCGGCCGCACCCCCGAGATCGAAGCCGCCTGGAGCACCCCCGGGGAAGCCTTCGACGAGGCATTGGACTACTTCACTGACGACGAACTCATCGTGATCGAGCGGTACTTGCGCCGCACCACTGACGTGGGAGCGGAACAGACGGCACGCCTGCGCACGGGCTGACCCGACGTCGACCCGGCCGCCGCCGGAGTGGTCAAGCGGCCGGTCGCCATCCCAGCGCCGGTCCGAGCCTCGTCGCCATGTCCGTGAGGATCTGGAGATAGTCCTCGTGCTCGAACGTGAACGGCAGGGCGAACGCGACCTCGTCGACCTCTCGGAACGCGGCGTGGGCGTGGAGTCGCTCGGCGATCTCGGTCGAGGTGCCCACCAGGTCCGGTGCGAACAGGAGTCGGGCCGGGCCCTGGGGTTCGGTCGTGCGAGGGGTGCGCTCGGCGGCGTACTTCTCGTAGCGGGCGCGCTGGTCGGGGGAGGCGGAGTCCGTCGGGATGACGACCAGGCCCTGCGAGACCCGGGCGGCGTCGCCGTCGGGGTGGGCGGCGCGGAAGGCGTGGATGTGGGAGAGCTGGATCTGGGCGAAGTCGTGGGGCCCTTCGGGGGCTTCGGCCTTGACGACGCTGCTGGTGAGGAGGTTCATGCCGTGCTCGCCCGCCCAGCGGGCCGAGTGCAGGCTGCCGGCGCCGTACCACAGGCGGTGGCCCAGGCCGGGGGAGTGCGGCTGCACCTGCTGCGAGAAGACCTCGAAGCCTTCCCGCCCGCCGAAGTCCGTCGCCGGCTTGCCCCGCACGAAGTCCAGCAGCCGCTCCACCCGCCCGTGTCCAAAGTCCTCCGCTTCGGCCGTGTCCGGGTAGAGCGCGCCCTTGACCTGGTCGAAGTGCATCGGCGGGCCCACACTGACGCCCGGGTTGAGCCGGCCGCCGGACAGCAGGTCGACGGTGGCCAGATCCTCGGCCAGCCGCAGCGGGTTCTCCCAGCCCAGCGGGGTGACCGCCGTGCCGAGTTCGATGCGGCGGGTCCGCTGCGAGGCCGCGGCCAGGACCGCTACGGGCGAGGAGATGCCGTACTGGAGGTGGCGGTGGCGTACCCACGCACTGTCGAAGCCGAGCCGCTCGCCCAGCTCGATGATCTCCAGCGTGGACTCGTGGCCACGGCGTGGATCCGCCTCGTCGAACAGTCCGATGGTCAGGAAACCCAGCTTGCGCAGCGGTCGTGAGGTCGGTGGCACGGACCCTCCGTCATTGAATGTTCAAGGGGTATGGCTGTGTCAACCCCGCGATGGCCCGCCCTGTTCCCGCCGCCCCGGGTCAGCTCAGCGGGATCGTCACCTCGTCCTCGACCGGCGGGGAGATCTCCTGGGCGCGGTCACCGGTGGCGGCGTAGCAGCGCAGGCGGACCGAGTCCGGGGAGACGTCCAGACGCAGGAAGCACTTGAAGAACGGCGGGCTGTAGGTCGCCGAACTCGGCGAGAACAGCGACGTGTAGATCTTCCGCACGGGCAGCCGGAACCGCTTGGCCTTGTCGGGCCGGCGCCCGGTGCCGAGCAGCCCGGCGACCAGACGGACGCGCCGGGTGACACGGGTCGAAGCGGCCGGCGAGCGGGCGGGCTGGATACCGAGGCGCTCGGCGATCACGGCCGTCGCCTCGGCCTCGGTGAGGGTGAAGAAGCGGCGCATGCGCAGCCGGTGGCCGTAGAGCCGGCTGTAGAAGGCGAGGGAGTCGCCGCGCAGCGGATAGCAGCGGAAGTCCTGCTCGGTGACGTCCGCGACGGAGACGCGCGGGATGGTGTGGGTGGCGTGCATGAACGCCCCGCCGCCGCCCGCGACCACGTACTGCAGGGTGCGTCCGTCGTCCAGCCGGACGGGATAGCGCTGGTAGTTGTGGATGTCGCCGCCGATCGCCGCCACATAGTGGTGCGCGGGGTCGCGGACGATGTCGTCGACCGTGCCGCCCCCTTCGATGGCGCACGGCTCGTGCCTGCCGTCCACGTACAGGGGCGAGCCGGTGACCAGGATCTTCGGGCGTGGCCCCTGGGAGACCTCGCGCAGCCAGGCGCCCTGCTCGGCGTCGAGGGTGCCCAGCAGACCCGTGTCGATGCCGATGATCCGCACCGGACCGGCGTCGATCGCCCAGTACGGGCCCGGCTGGACGGCGTGCTGGGCGGGGGAGGAGCGCAACTTGCGGGCCTCGGCCAGGTGTTGCCCGTCGTCCGGACGCGCCTTGTGCCACAGCAGGGACCGCAGCCAGGCCCGGCTGAGGGGACGCGGCCGGGGCTCGGGCGGCAGCGGCGGGGCGTCGTCGCAGAAGACGCGCATGAAGCCGCCGAGGTCCTCGTACCAGTCGTGGTTGCCGGGTATCGCGTAGATCGGCGCCTGGTAGTCCTGGTACGGGCGGAAGAACTTGGTGTCGTAGTCGTCCGCGCTGCCCACCGGGTAGATCACGTCGCTGGCCAGTACCGCGAAGCTGGTGTCCTGACCGGTCTTCAGAAAGCCCGGCACGACGGCGTACTGGGGGTCGTCGCCCTCGCCGGTGTCGCCGATGACCAGGAAGGAGAAACGGTCCGGCTCCTCACGCCGGATCACCTTGTCGGCCGGTGCGCCGCCGGCCTCGCGCTGCGCCACCCACCGGCCGCGTATTCGCCCGGTGGGGTCGCCGAACCAGGAGGCCAGCACGCCGTTGCGGGCGGCCCACAGCGTCTTCGGGTTCAGCCAGGAGATCTTCTCGACCCGCTGCGGCATCAACTGCTGGTACGCGCCGCGTTCGGTGCTGTTCCAGCCTGCGCCTTCGGCGGTATCGCGTGAGGAGTCAGACACCGATGCACCGTAACAATCGATCCAGAAGCCGTCCGAGGCGGGTTCGTCAGCGCTTTCGGGTGGGCCACGCCGGTCCGCGCCGCGAACCGCGGTGCGACGCGTCGGAGTTGGCGGCCGAGCCCTTCGCGGACGCGTCCTGGTGCGCTACGGGAGGCCGTTCGCCCTGCACCAGCATCGGATCGAACATCACCACCACCCCGGCCAGCAGCAGGAAGACGACCGGCCCCAGCAGCATCGGCAGCAGCAACGACATGGGCGAGTCACCGGCCCACGTCCCGCCTGGCGTGTCGTGCACATGGACGCTGACGGCGGCCATGCCCGTGTAGTGCATCCCGGACACCGCCACCCCCATCACCAGGCTCGCCCCGAGACTCATCAGCAGGCTGCGGATCGTGACGGCCGACCACAGCGCGGCGGTCGCGGCCGCGATGGCGATCAGCACGGACAGCGCGACACCGAGCGGGTCGTAACCGACGTCGCCGTTCAGCCGCATCGCCGCCATGCCCAGGTAGTGCATCGTCGCGACGCCCAGGCCCGTGACGGTCCCCGCGACCGCCAGGACCGTGCGGCCCGTGCCGCGGTAGCCGACGATGAACACGCCGATGCCGACCACGACGACGGCCACGACGAGACTGAGCACCGTCGTGGCCGCGTCGTAGCGGATCCGGGTCTCCTTCACGTGGAAGCCGATCATGGCGATGAAGTGCATCGTCCAGATGCCGCACCCGATGGAGGCGGCGCCTAACGCCAGCCAGCCGGGCTTCCAGGATCGCGTGTCGAGCAGCGAGCGCACGATGCACCGCAGCCCAAGTGCCCCTCCCAGACAAGCCATCAGATAGGCCGCAACCGGGGTCACCGCACCGTAGCGGAACCCGTCGACCGTGCCGTCCATGAGCCAACTCCCCCCAGAGTCTTGGCTGGTGTGGAGGCAAGGTCTACGTGCAGTGGACACGTGAAAGCAAGCCCTTACCGTCGGTAGATCAACAACTTCCGTTCATCGGCAGTCGACTTCGGTCAGAATGTGCGCTTCAGGAGGTCGAGCAGTGCCGCCCAATGCCGCTCGTCGCCCTCCTGGTGGTATGACGCCGTGTCGGACTGCGTGAAACCGTGGGGCGCGCCCGCGTACACCTCGCAGCGGTGGCGCACGCCCGCGGCCGTCAGGGCCTCCTCCAGGCGATCGATCTGCTCCGGCGGCAGCGAGGGGTCCTCGTCGGCGTGGCCGAAGTACAGCTCGGCGGTGATCGCGCCCGCCACCAGGTGCGGGCTGTCCGGCGTGTCCGTCGCCAGCCGACCGCCGTGGAAGCCGGCCGCGGCCGCGACCCGCTCCGGGTAGGTGCCGGCGGTGAGCAGCGAGAGCCGGGCGCCCATGCAGTAGCCGGTCAGCGCGACCGGGCCGTCGGCCACCGCGGGAGACTCGGCCAGCCAGCCCAGATAGGCGGCGGCGTCCCGCATCGCGACGTCCGGCGTCAGGGTCCGCATGACCGGCATGATGCGCTCGAATATCTCCGGACGCGCCCCCGGGTCGATGAACTCGGGAAGATCGAACAGCGGAGCGCGGCCGTGCCGGTGGAACACGTTCGGCACCAGCACCGTGTAGCCCTCACCGGCCAGCCGGTCGGCCATGGACCGCAGCCGCGGACGCAGGCCGAAGGCGTCCATGTAGAGCAGGACCGCCGGATGGGCGGCCCCGTCGTCGGGACGGGCCAGATACGCGTCCGCGGTGCCGTCCCCGGTGGGGATGTCGACAGCGGTTCCCTGTACGGCGGTCATGGCTGGGCTGCCTCTCTGCGGGGGTGTCGGAGCTGCGGGGCCGCGGACCCGCGAGGTGTCGGACCCGCGGGATCCCGGCCCGGGACCCGTCCGTGTGACCGGGCGGATCACGGGCATCGTGACACGCGCTTTCCCGGGGCATTTCGCCCACCCCCCGCACACGGTTGAACCGTGAACGGCCCTTGGTGTGCCGTTTACTCGAACCGCGAGGTGTCGCCCGCGCCGTGCCGTACGATCTCCGCCTCCCCGCCGGAGAAGTCGATGACCGTCGTCGGCTCGGTGCCGCAGTCGCCGGAGTCCACCACCCCGTCCAGGACGTGGTCGAGCTCGTCCTTGATCTCCCAGCCCTGCGTCATCGGCTCCTCCTCGCCGGGCAGCAGCAGCGTGCTGGACAGCAGCGGCTCACCGAGCTCGGCGAGCAGGGCCTGGGTGACGACATGGTCCGGGATCCGGACGCCGACCGTCTTCTTCTTGGGGTGCTGCAGCATGCGCGGCACCTCCTTCGTCGCCGGCAGGATGAACGTGTAACTGCCGGGCGTCGACGCCTTGATCGCGCGGAACACGTCCTTGTCGACCCGTACGAACTGGCCGAGCTGCGCGAAGTCCTGGCACACGAGGGTGAAGTGGTGCCGGTCGTCCAGCTTGCGGATCGATCGGATCCGGTCGATGCCGTCACGGCTGCCCAGGCGGCAGCCCAGTGCGTAACAGGAGTCCGTGGGGTAGGCGACAAGAGCGTCCGCGCGGATGCTGTCGGCGATCTGGCCGATGGTGCGCGGCTGGGGGTTGTCGGGGTGCACGTCGTAGTACTTCGCCATCTGCCGAGCTTATGCCCCCGCGCGGGCAGGTGGCGCGGGGTGGGGATTCGGCCCGGGATGAGTGGGTGACACCGCCTGAGGTAACGTCCCCGACCGGTGCGCCGGAGGCGGTGCGAGGAGCGAGGGGAAGGCCCAGGTGGCTGGCCGAGAGGACGGGAACCGGCAGCAGGAGACGCCGGCCGGCGCGGGTCCGGCGTGGGCGGAGGAACTGCTCGAGCATCTGCGCCCGGCGGGACGCGACGTCCGCAGAGTCGTCGCCTGGCTCTCCGGCGCCGTGCGCGGATCGGTGGCCCTGCAGGACGCCGCCGGCAATCTCATCGCCGGGAACCGGCTGCCGCTGGACGAGGACCTCGTCACGGACATCACCGCGGGCCGGATCGCCTCGGCCGCCTGGGAGAGCCGGGAGCGCTACCTGCGCCTGGTCCGGGTGGAACACCCCTCCCACGCGTGCGTCCTGGCCGTCTCCCGGGTGACCCCCTTCGACCGGCGGGCCTCCGACGTGGTCACCCACACCGCCCAGGTGATCGAGCTCCTGCTGACGGCGCGCGAATCGACCGCGGCGGGGCACCGGCTCCGGCGGGCCACCTCCGACCTGCGCCTGGCCATCCTGCAACTGCTCATGGTCGAGGACACCGTCGCCGCCCGCCGCGTCGCCGCCGGGCTCTGGCCCGGACTGCTCGACGCCGAAACGGCCTGCGTGTACGTGGTCGAGTCCGGCCCCGCCGTACGCGACCGCGTCGCCGAGGAGTGCCTGGACAGCACCGGGGAGGAGGCCCTGGTCGTGCGCTGCCCGGCCATGGACGGGCACGTGATCGTCGTCAGCCCCCGGGACGCCACGCGCGAGGCGCTGCGGTCACTGGTGGGACGCCACCCGGACCTCTTCCTCGGAGGCAGCGTCCGGCAGAGCCTGGCCCGGACCGCCACCGCCTACGGACAGGCCGTCAGCGCCCTCGCCGTCGCCCACTTCCGGCCCGACAAGACGGCCGTGTACGCCGAGCGCACCCACCCGGAACGGTTGATGGACCCGGTGGCGCTGCGCGACTGGACGTCCCGCGTGCTGCGCCCGCTCGACACGCTGCCGCACCACACCCGCGCCGAACTGCTCGCCACCAGCCGGCTCGGCCTGGAGTTCACCGCCGTCAACGCCGCCAAGGTCCTCGGCGTCAGCCGCAACACCGTGCGCGCCCGCATGGAACGCGTCGAAGGCCTGCTCGGCACGGACTTCGCCGACCTCACCGTCCGGGCCGTCGTCCACCTGGCGCTCAACACCCAGATCGGGCTGCCCGACGCGCAGCTGGCGAGCGACACCGGCAACCCCGGACTCCGCTTCTGCGACCTGCTGTCCGGGCCCGCCGTGCGCTCCTGGGCGCAGGACCTGCTGGGCCGGCTGGACGCGGACGCCAGGAACCCCCGCCGGACCCTGCGCACCTGGATCGCCGCCGGCGGCAACGCCGAACGGGCCGCGCAGACCCTGGGCGTGCACGCGCAGACCGTGCGCGAGCACGTCCGCAGCGCCGAACCCGTCCTGGAACGCCAGCTGCTGGCCGCAGGCACCGACCTGTACGAGGTGGTGCTCGCGCACCTGGCCGTAGGCGACCTCGACCTGCCGGTTTTCCACCGCCGCGACTGACCTCTTTGCCTCAGGGGCAACCGGTTGGCCGGATGCGGGCGGGACGAAACCGGGTCAACCGGACTCAGCTGTGCACGGGTGAGCCTTGTTGAGCGCGCAACGGGCATCGACGCGGTTCACAAGGCCTCCGCCATGGACGTAAGTTCAACGCACCGCGGGGGCACGACCGGAACGGGGGACCGGTCGCGCTCCCGCGAGCTGTCCGTCGGCCGCCTCAGCCCCGCAGCCGCACCGGGATCTCCTGCCAGCCGAAGGCGATGAAGGACGGCACCTGCCGCAGGCCCTCGTCACCGGTGGCCAGGCTCAGGTCGGGGAAGCGGTCGAACAGGGCGGGCAGCGCGGTGAGCGCCTCCAGACGGGCCAGGGGTGCGCCGATGCACCGGTGGACCCCGATCCCGAACGCCAGATGGTCGTCGGCGGCGCGTGTGGCGTCGAAGAGGTCCGCGTCCGCGCCGTAGTGCTCGGGGTCGAGTCCCGCGGCGGCGTACGTCGTGATGATGGCGTCGCCGGCCGGGACGGTGACGTCGCCGACGGTGAGGTCGCTGACGGCGAACCGGAGCGGCAGCGAGGCGATCGACGGATGGGCGCGCAGCGTCTCGTCGACGACGGCGTCCCAGCCGATCTCCCCGGACCGCACCGCGGCCAGCTGCTCGGGTCGCCGGAGCAGGGCCACGACCGCGTTGCCGATCAGATTGACGGTGGTCTCGAAGCCGGCCCCGATGACCAGCAGCAGCGTGTACAGCAGCTCCTCGTCGCTCAGCCGGTCGCCGTCCTCGTCCCGGACCCGGATCAGCTCCGTGGTCATGTCGTCGCCGGGGTGCGCCGCCTTGTGCGCGATCAGCGCGGGCAGCACCGTACCGATCTGCCGCTGGACGGACGCCGCGTGCTCCGGGCTCGGGTCGGAGGTGTCCATGATGGCCGCGATCAACCGGGCGGTGTCCTCCCACAACTCGTCCGGCACACCGAACAGTTCGCAGATCAGCCGCATCGGCAGCGGATGGGCGAACCCCTCCCGGAGGTCCACGACCTCGTCGCCGTGGGCGTCGAGCGTGTCCAGCAGCTCCGCCGTGATCGCCTCCACCCGGGGCCGCATCGCCTCGGTGCGCCGGTGCGTGAAGCTGGGCGCCACCAGTTTGCGCAGCCGCGTGTGGTCCGTGCCGTACGTGGAGAGCATGTTGACCACGCCCACCCAGCCCAGGATCCAGCCCCAGGACGGGTGCTCGCCGACCTCGGGCCACAGCCGCCAGTGCAGCCGCGGGTCCCTGCTCACCCGCGGATCGAGGATGAGCTCCTTCAGCGTGTCGTAGCGCGTGGGAGCCCAGGCGGGGATACCGCCGGGCAGCTCCACGGGCACGATCGGGCCGAGGGAGCGCAGCCGGGCGCTCTCGCCCGCTATGTCGGCGCCGAACGGGTCGAGGGCGATGCGGTCGGTCACGGTCACGGTCGTCCTCCTGGACGGTCGGGGGAGCGGGGGCTGAAACGGACGGGCAGTTCCGTGAGCGAGCGGTGGAAGGGACCGGGACGCCAGGTGAGGCGTTCACGGGGCAGCACGGGTTCGAGGTCGGGCAGCCACTGGGTGAGCCGTTCGATCGCCTCGGTGGCGATGAGCAGGGTGTGCTGCTTCACGGGGCAGGCGTGCGGGCCCGCCGACCAGGACAGATGGGAGGCGTCCCCCGGGTGACGGTCAGCGCCGCGCTCCTGCTCGGCGGCCTGGGCCAGCGCCCCGTACGAGATCACCACCGGCACCGCCGCCCTGATCCACACGCCGTGGAAGGTGACCGGCGTACGGGCGTAGTGGATGCCGTAGTTGGCGAGCGGCGTCTCGTGGTGCAGCACCTCCAGCACCGCGTCCGTCACGGGACGGGCGCCGCTGGTGAGCGTCGAGTAGTAGGCCGGGTTGCCGAGGATCCTGGACAGCGCGTTGGACACCAGGTTGGCCGTCGGCTCGTGCCCCGCGCCGAGCGTGAGGAACACCTGCCAGGTGACCTCCTCGGGCGTCAGCCCCGCCGGATGGTCCAGCAGCCAGCTCGGCAGGTCGTCGCCGCGCCGCTCGGTCTTGGCGGCGATCAGCTCCAGCACGTACCCGCCGAACTCGGCCTCGCCCTCGGCCGCCTGCGCGCCGCCCTCGATCAGCTTGCCGAGCGCGGAGTCGAGCCGGTCGCTCGCGCTGTCCGGCAGCCCGAACAGGCTGTTGAACACCAGCGCCATCAGCGGCCTGGTGAACTCGCCGACCAGGTCGGCCTCGCCCCGCGGCCCGAACCGGCTCACCAGCAGATGCACCGCCCGGTGGATCCGGGCCCGCAGATCGTGCGGCTCCACCAGGTCGAAGGCGTCGATCAGCGCGGTGCGATAGCGGAGGTGGGCGGCGCCGTCGGCGAACAGGGTGTTGGGCCGCCACCGCATCATCCCGAGCACCGGCGAGTCGTCGGGGACGGTCGCCTCCCACGGCCGGGGGTCGTGGGAGAACGTCTCCGTGTCGTGCAGCAGATCCAGCGCCGCCCGCCGGTCCGTGACGACGTACGCCGCCACACCGGGCGCGAGTTCCGCCCAGCCGACCGGGCCGTGGGCGCGCAGTGCCGCGTAGTAGGGGGCGGGGTCGCGGGCGAAGCCGTCCTCCCACAGGCGTACGGGCGACGCGAGGGAGAAGGCCTGCTCGGCGGGGGACGGATGTGTCACCGGTGCTCCGCGGGTCGGTGGTCGATCAGGTGCTGGACCAGGGCGAGCAGGGAGTCGATGGAGGAGTCCGCCTCCCGCGCGTCGCAGGTCACCATCGGGGTCGTCGGCTCCAGGTCCAGGGCGGCGCGCAACTGCTCGGCCGTGTGGTGGCGGGGCGCGTCCGGGAAGGTGTTGAAGGCGACCGCGTACGGCAGCCCGGTCTCCTCCACCAGCCCCAGCACGTCGAACGAGGCGTCGATCCGGCGGGCGTCGACCAGGACGAGCGCGCCGAGCGCCCCGTAGGCGATGTCGTCCCACAGCGGCCGGAACCGCTCCTGGCCGGGTGTGCCGAACAGGTACAGCACGATCCCGCCCGGCAGGCTGATCCGGCCGAAGTCGATGGCGACCGTGGTGGTCGACTTGTCCCGCACTCCGGCGAGATCGTCCACCGGCGCGGACGCCTCGGTGAGCCGCTCCTCCGTGTGCAGCGGGCGGATCTCGGAGACGGAGCCGATCAGGGTGGTCTTGCCTACCCCGAAGGGCCCGGTGACCAGGATCTTCACCAGGTCGCGCGCGGTGTCGGGAAGGTGGATGTCCGTGTCGCCGGGCTGGGCGTCAACGGTGCTTGAGGTCGCGGAGGCCATCGGCCACTCTCTTCAGCAGGTCGGGGTCGAAGCGTCGGGCGGGCGGGATGGGCGCGCGGGCCAGGGCCAGGTCGCGGTCGACGAGTCCGGCGGCCAGCACCAGCACGGCGGAGACCGGCAGCCGCAGCAGGGCGGCGGCCTCCACGACCGTCAGCGACCCGTACTCCAGCTCTTCCAGCAGGGCCGCCTGGGCGGCGGGCAGATCGGGGGGAGCCGGCTCACCGCTGCGCGTGAGCACGGACAGCCGCTCCAGATGGGCACGGCTGGGCCGCGCCACCCCGCCGGTCGACAGGTACGCGGGAACCAGGGGACGGCCGCCTCTGCGGCCGGTCATGCCGACGTGCCGCCGTCGCCGCCTCGGGGCCCGGCGGCCATCGCCTTCTCACCCAGCCGGGCGACCTGCGAGTGGACCCGGTGCGCGAGCAGATCGAGACGCACCTCGGGATCGCCGTACGCCGCCACGCAGGTGCCGTGGTCGGTCGGCACGATGAGCACATAGCCGTGGTCCGACTCGATGACGACCTGCCG
This sequence comes from Streptomyces sp. CRCS-T-1, assembly GCF_024442335.1. Classification (NCBI taxonomy): domain Bacteria; kingdom Bacillati; phylum Actinomycetota; class Actinomycetes; order Kitasatosporales; family Streptomycetaceae; genus Streptomyces; species Streptomyces sp. CRCS-T-1. The sequence goes on from NZ_CP101651.1 coordinate 8,462,628, forward strand.
GATCTCGGCCCGGTCGGTGTCGGCGAACGCCGCCGCCGCGGTACGGCAGGCGCCCTGCACGGTGCTGGTGATGGCGGCGACCCGCTCGGCGGACGGCTGCGACAGCGCGTCGGTGTAGCCCGTCACGAGTCCGTCCTTGGTGAGCAGGACGGCGGCCACGACGTGCGGCACCTCCAGGACCGGTTCGAGCACCCATGCCGTGTCCCCCGCTGCGCGGCTGGTCATCGAGCCGTTCCCCCTTCGTCGTCGTTCCGGTCGTGGTCGGTGTCGTCGGATGCCGTCTCGGCCGTGGTCACGGCCGGGGCACCCTCAGGTACGGCTGGGAAGGCCCCGGTGTTCGGCCGGGCGGCGGCGGAACGTCCGGCCGCCGTGCCGGACTGGAGCGCGCCGAGGGCGGCGGCGGACTCCTCGGGGCGCCGGGGCCGACGCCGGGGCGCGGGAGCGGGGGAGGGGACCTGGGTCTCCGACGCGGGTGTGGCCCGGCGGCGCCGGCGCTGCGGGAGGCCGCCGCTGTCACCGGGCGTGTGGTGGCCCGGGGCGGGGGAGGCGGCTCGGTCGTCCTGGTCCGTGCCGTAGCCGTGCTCGTGGTCCGAGGCGGTGGGGGCCTGCGCGGGCCTCTCGGGTTCGGTGGCCGGCTCGGGCGTCCGGGACCCGGCGTTCGGGTCGGGGGTCCGGGGCCCGGTGGCCGGCTCGGACTCGTCGGACCCGGAGGGCACGTCTGCCTGGTGAGGCCCGGCGGACGCGTGGGGCCGGTCGGGTGCGGAGGCCGGGGCGGGTTCGGCCCCACGGGACCCAGCGGACGGGTCAGGCCCCTCGGATGCGTAGGCCGGAGCGGACTCGGTTCCGCGGGACCTGGCGGGCGCGGGCGCGCCCGGCTTCGCGCCGCGGGGCGAGGCGGAGCCGCCCGCCGTGTCCCGCACGGCCTCCTTGCGGGTGGAGCGCGGGGCGCTCGCCGCCGGGGGCAGTTCCTCGGGGTCGATCCGCGTCAGCAGATGACGGTCCACCCGCAGCACCGCCCGCACACCGCCGTACGGCGACGGGGACGACAGGTCCACGCTCAGATCGAACTGCCGGGTCAGCTGGCCGATCGCGGCGAGTCCCATGCGCGGCGGGTCGCCGAGCTCGGTGAGCAGGATCGGTTCACGACCGCCCACCATCCGCTGGGCCCGGGCCCGTTCGTCCTGCGTCATGCCCAGCCCGGCGTCGTCCACGGTGACGCAGACACCGTGGTGGACGGCCTCCAGATTGACCACGATGCCGGTGTCGGGCGCGGAGTGCCGCAGCGCGTTGTCGAGCAGCTCGGCGACGATGATGGCGACCGGCTCGACGGCGTGGGACACCAGGGCGGTGCCGGCCTCCAGGTGGTTGTGGATCCGGACGCGCTGGTAGCCCGCGAGCCGGGCCTGACCACCCGTCACCGCGTCCACGAGGTGCGACTCCTCCCGGGCGAGCCCCACCCAGGCCCCGCACACCACCGCGGCGATCTGCGCGCGGCGCAGCGACTGCTCGTTCTCGTGGTCCAGCTCGAACAGGGTCTGCGCCAGCTCGGGGTCGTCGTAGCGCTGCTGCAGACCGCGCAGGGCGTCCTGCAGCCGGTACAGCGCCGCCTGGATCTCCCGGGTCGCCCCGCGCATCCCGGCCTGCGCGGCGGCGTCGATCCGGGTGCGCTGCGCGGCGAGTTCGGCGTGCAGCCCCTTCAGCACCTGCTCCAGCGCGAATCCCAGGGGCGAACCGGCGAGCTGCGGGCTCAGCGGGCCGGGCACGGCGATGTGGGGATGCGCGACCTGCCGGGCGGCGGAGGGCAGGCGCCGCGCCGCCAGATGCTCGACCTCGGCCGTGAACGCCCGTGAGGTGCCGTCGAGTTGCGCCCGCAGCGCGGCCGTCTTCGCGCGCTGGGCGGTCAGTTGCCGCCGGGAGCGCAGCAGCCCGCCGCCGAGGGCGAACGCGGACAGTGTGCCGAGGGCGAGACCACCGACGGCCAGGTCCGGTAGTTCGATCATCGAAGAGATTCCAGGGAGAGGCGGGCAGGGGGGAGGCGGGCAGGGGAGTCCGAGGCGCTCTGGCGAGCTACCCGCAGCACAGTACACACCGTCATCGACCGATCTCGCACGGTGGAGCGCCACTTCGTTCCGAAAGTAATCGCTCTCTGTTCGTATCTGGGGTCAACTGTCGGGATTGCCGCGCGGGGAGCTCAGGGAACTCAGAGGCCGAGTACTCCGCTCACCCGCTCGACCAGGTCGTCTTCCGACATCATGAGGCCGACGGTGACGGCGGGCAGCCCGAGGCGCGCGGTCTCCTCGTGGAGGCGCTCCGTGAACAGGTCGTCCCGGGCGGCGAGATTGCGGTTCGCCCGCTCCGGATCGCTCGTCCTCGCCGTGAAGCCTTCCCCCGGAGCGGCCCGGTTGCGGAACGCCGCCCGGCGGAACTCCGGTGTGGGCAGGAGCCATACGGCCTGCCCGGGCACGGTGAGCAGGGGCCGTACGAGGTGCGGCAGCAGGCGGAACCCCTCGACCAGGACAGGCACCTCACGCGGCATGTGCAGCAGGTCCTCGACGATCAGCCCGAAGGCCTCCCCGCGGAACCAGTGGAACGTCTCGAGCATGGTCTCGGGAGACCGGTTCACCCACCGCTCGTCCATGTCCATCGCCATGAACGCGTGCAGGAGCGGCGCTTCCCCGGCGGTGGTCCGTCGCGCGTGCTCCGGCATCACATCGTCCGTCGGGTAGAGACGCCAGCCGTGCCGCTCCGCGAGCCGACGGGCGATCGTCGACTTGCCCGCACCGCTGCCGCCTCCCAACCAGTGGACGTGCCGCAACCGCGCGGCAGGCACCACGCCGGTGGCCCTCTCGTCGTGCCGGTCCGTCCCCATCCCTGCCCCTTCCGCGTTTCCCACGCACCGACCATCCCTCTCCCAAGCCCGGGCAACGCGCTGGGCATGCGCGGACATGGCCGGTCAGGTCTTGGCCAACCGCACCCCGCGCCTTGGCCGGGAGAGGGGCCGCCGCCCGCACGTGTGACACCCGGCCCGCCCCACGGCACGTGGTGACCCCCGGCCGGTCACTCCGCCAGGGCGCTACGGGCCACCCCGAGGGCCTGTTCCGCGTACCCCCGGCCGAACAGCACGGCGTGCACCAGCAGCGGGAAGAGCTGGTGCACGCCGACCCGGTCCGCCCAGCCGTCGGCGAGCGGCGCCTCGTCCCGGTAGCCCTCCAGCACGACATCCAGGTGGGGGCAGCCGAAGAGACGCAGCATCGCCAGGTCGGTCTCGCGGTGCCCGCCGTGCGCTGCCGGGTCGATCAGCCACACCTGCCCGTCGGACCCCCACAGCACGTTGCCGTTCCACAGATCGCCGTGCAGCCGGGCAGGCGGCTCGGCCGGCCCCGCCAGCCCGGGCAGGCGCTCGCACAGCCGCTCCACGACGGCCGCCTCACCGGGGCGCACGGTGCCCTGGTCGACGGCCCGCCGCAGATACGGCAGGACACGGTGCGCGGCGTACCAGCGCGGCCAGTCGGTGTCCGGCTCGTTGCGCATCGGGGCGAGGCCGATGTACGCGTCGGCGGGCCCGTCCGGCGGCGGCGCGCCGAACGCGGGCGCCCCGGCGGCGTGCAGAGCGGCCAGGTCACGACCGAACCGGTCCGCCGCCTCCCGGCTCGCCCGTCCCTGCGGAACCCGGTCGATGACCAGCCAGCTCCCGTCGTGACCGTGCACGCCCGGTACCCGCACCGTCCCGGCACCGGCCAGCCAGCGCAGCCCGGCCGCCTCGGCCCGCGTCGCCCCCGGATCGTCGGCACGCTTGACGACCACCACCCGCCCGTCGTCGAGGGTGACCTCCGCGAGGCCCCCGGACAGGGGCCGTTCGCCGCTGACCACCTGTCCGGTGAGCCGGGCGGCGGCGTCCGTACGGGCGGTCATGGGTGGTCCTCCTCGAATCCGCGGTCGGTCTCCGGCCAGCGTACGGTCGCGGCGGAGTCCCTCAGCGTCCCGAGTCCGGGACATCCGCCAGGCACCGGTCACGCGGGACGGTGAAATCCCGTCGCCCACCGACAGAACAGGCCGCGGCCGGGGGAGCAGTCGGGTCATGACGACTTCACCGTTCCAGCGCACCATCGCCCTGCCCGCCCCCGTGTGCGAACAGACCGCCCAGCACCTGGAGCAGGCCGCGCAACGGGCCATCGACGGAGCCGCGATCCCCCTGAAGGCCTTCCGCGGGGCGGCCGACAGCGACTTCACCCTCCCCGTGTCGGTCGTCGAGCAGGCGGCGGCCTGTCTGCTGGTCCTGGCCACCGAGACGGCCCAGACCGTACGTCCCTCGGCGCTGCGCGCCACCATCAGCGTCGCCCTGCGGCTGCGCGACGCCGTGGATCTGACGCATCAGCCCGCCCTCAGCAGCCGGTTCTGGTGAAGCCGGCCCGCACTTCCGGGGCCCGCGCGTCAGGTGGTCTCGCGGAAGGCGACGTCGACCTGTCTGCGGCGCAGTTCCTCCAGTGAGGTGTGCTGCCGACGGGCCCGTTCGACGAGGTCGTCGAGGTGCCGTGCGTCGAGGCGCCGGTCCGTGCCGGCCAGGGCGCGCAGTGCCTGCCAGACCGCGGTCTTGCCGTCCACGCCGAGGCGCAGCGCCTCCAGCTCCCACAGCGTGCTCAGCGGGGACCGCCGTACCAGGCTGCCGTTGCTCTTCAGACGCCCCATCTGCTCGGCCGCCCGGCCCGCGTAGACCTTGTAGCGCCGTACCGGGACATCCAGCCGCCGCATGATGTGCAGCAGGCTCGCCCGGTCCTCGGCGATCTCGTCGGCGATCGGGGCCAGGGCGTCGGCGAGCGCCGGATCACCGCACGAGCGCAGCAGATAGCGGACTCGGGCGGTCCCGGCGGTGGCACCGGCGAGATGGTCGTTGAGGTAGATGCCCAGCAGGGACATGTCCGTGGCCGGAGCACCCGGTGCGCCCGGCGGGTCCGCTCGCTGTTCCGTCATGGCACTGCTCCTGTTCTGCTCCGGCCCTGTGCCACGGCCACCCGCGTGGTGACGCGTACGAGGCAGGGTCTTCGGGGCGTCGAGCCGGGCCCGAACCGCACGGGCGGCTCGACCGGGGCGAGGGCGCCGAGGCTCTCGCCCTCGTAGGTGACGGTGGCCGAGGTGACGGGGTGCAGGTCCCGGGCGCCGTACCACTGGTGCCGGCCGGTCCGGGCGCTGCCGTGGGTGCGCGCGCCCAGCAGCAGCCGGGCGGGCCGGTCCCACAGCGTGATCCACGCGGGACTCGTGGCGATCGGGCCCGGCACCGCCCGCAGCGCGACGCCCTGAAGGCCTCTGCGGCCGGTGCTGAAGCGCAGGTCGAGCGGCGGCGCCGAGACGGCCCAGTGCCGCCGGTCGGTGACCCGCACCCCGACGGGTACGACCCGTACCTCGTCGAAGACATAGGTGCCGGCCACGAAGTCCGCCGTCTCCCGTGAGGGCGCCAGCAGCAGCCGCTGCCCGCCGGGCTCCTCGACCATCACATCGCTGAACGGCCCGAACGGCGATTCGGCCCAGTGCCCGAGCACCACACGGGCGCCGGACGCCGTTCCGACCCCCGCGATCCAGCCGTCGAAGCGCAGGGTGCGCAGCGGCGACCGGGATCGGGTACGCCGGGCGGCCGGACCACTGGGTTCGCCGGACTCACCGGGACCGTGGAAGAGCACGCGGGCCGGGTGCCCGGCCCCTTCCTGGTGAAACGGCACAGGGCCTCTCCCGTCCGGGCCCCGGCGATGTGGCCGAGGCCACGTCACGGACGAGGTCCTTGTCACGCCCGGGCGCGCACGGCGGCGGCTACGGTCTCTCGAGCGGATCCCTCACTTCCCCCACCCCTGCGAAACGGCCCGGCAGTGCAAGCAGATCTCTCTCCTGTCATCGCGGCGACCGCCCAGTGGCTGACCCGCGCCTACCCCGCCTCCGGCGGTGCGCTGGCCTCCGCCCTGTGCGAGGTGCAGGCCCGGCAGGCCGTGACGGTCGCGGCGTGGCTCAGGTACCCGACGCGGACGGACGCCGCCCTGCTCGGCCTGGCGGGCCCCGGCGGCTCCGCGCGGCTCGACTGGGTCACCGGCGCCGACGCGGCCGCACACGACGACGAGGACGACGCGCACGCCTGGCGCACCTGGGTGGACGAGGTCGTCGCGAGCTGGGCGGCCTGCCTCCTCACCGACCCGGAGCTGGCCGGGCGGGCCGTGGCCGCGCTCGCCGAGGGCAGCCACAGCACCGGCACACCGGCCGAGTTCCGCCGCCTCCTCACCCCCGACGACGGCGACCGCAGCGCCGCCGCCCTGCTGCGCCACCCCGATCTGCTCGCCCCGGTGGCCGGTCTGCACCACTCACAACTCCTGGACCGCCTCCCTCCGGGCCGCACACCCATCGCCTGACCCGGCGCCCCGGACGGGCCCGGCCCTCACCCTCCGTCACTCACCTCTTTGCCGTACACGGCCGTGCCCCGCCCGCACGGGCGGCGGACGCTGAGCGTGGCCACGCCGCCGACGGAGGAGAGACCGACATGACCACCGCCCTCTCACCAAGCTGGGAACACGCCGTCGTCACGGGCGGTGCCGGGTTCGTCGGATCCCATCTGTGCGCGGCCCTGCTGGACGCGGGTGCCGCCGTCACCTGTGTGGACGACTTCAGCACCGGCAGGCCGGAGAACATCTCCCCGCTGCTCGAACGGCCCGGCTTCACGCTGGTGCAGGCCGACGTCACGGAGGAACTGCCGGTCAAGCAGCGGCCCGACCTCGTCCTGCACTTCGCCTCCCCGGCGTCCCCGGCGGACTACCTGCGGCTGCCCCTGCACACCCTGGAGACGGGCAGCCTCGGCACCCGCAACGCCCTGGACCTCGCCCACTCCGCCGACGCCCGTTTCGTCCTGGCCTCGACCTCCGAGGTCTACGGCGACCCCCTTCAGCACCCCCAGGACGAGCGCTACTGGGGCAACGTCAACCCCGTCGGCCCGCGCAGCGTCTACAGCGAGGCCAAACGCTTCGGCGAGGCGCTGACCACCGCCTACGCCGAGACCCACGGCACCGACACCTGCGTCGTGCGGCTGTTCAACACCTACGGCCCCGGGATGCGCGGCGAGGACGGACGCGTGGTGCCGGCCTTCGTACGGCAGGCCCTGGCGGGCGAGCCCCTCACCGTGACCGGCGACGGCCGGCAGACCCGCTCGCTGTGCTACGTCGACGACACCGTGCGCGGCGTCCTGGCGGCGGCCGCCCACGACATGCGCGGCCCCGTCAACATCGGCAGCCCGACCGAGATCAGCATGCTCGACCTGGCGCGCCTGATCGTCGAACTCACCGGGTCCTCCTCCGAGATCCGCCCCGTCGCCCGCCCCGTGGACGACCCGGCCGTACGTTGCCCGGACATCACACTGGCCCGCGACAAGCTCGGCTGGGAACCCCAGGTACGCGCCGAGGAAGGGCTACGGCGGGCGATCGCCTGGTTCCGCGAGGACGCGATGGCGGCGATGGCCGACTGACCCACCCGGGCTCGCCGCGCCCGGCGTATCCCGGCGCGCGGGCCGCTGCCCTAGTCGAACTTGCCGCGTCCGGTCAGCGCGTCGCGCAGTCGGTCGACCATGCCCGTGCCCGGAGCCAGGAGTTTGTTCGCCGGGGGTTTGTCGGGGGCAGCCGGGTGGGGCCGGGTCGGGGCGGTCTTCTTCGCCTTGCGGACCTTGTCGCCCAGTTCGTTGAGCGTGTCCATCGGACAGGCCTGTCGCAGTGCGGGGAAGAGGGCCCGCTCCTCGTCCGCGAGGTGGGCGCGGATCTCGCTCATCAGCATGCCCATCAGCCGGTCGAAGTCGGCGTCGCCCGGGTCGCAGCCCTCCAGGACCTTCATGATGCGCTCGGCGGTCGCGTGGTCGGCGAGTTCCCGGTCGGCGAGGGCGTCCCCGCCCGCCACGTGCTCGCGTACGGCCGGATACAGATAGGCCTCCTCGGCCACCGAGTGCCGCACCAGCTCGATCGTGACCTGGTCCGCGTACACCTTGCGGTCCTGGTGACCGGACGGCAGCGCCTCGATCCTGCCGAACATCTCCTCGACTTCGCGGTGATCGGTCACCAGCTCGTCGATGATGTTTCCTCCGTGTCCCATCTCCGTCACCTCCAGCCCCCGGGTCCCCCCGGCCACGGACGGGCTAACGCGCGGCCCCGGACCGGCACCGCCGACGGCTCAGACGGGGAGCTTGGCCCGGACCCACCCGGCCGCGGCCGCCGGGCGGGCGGTGGCGCGGACGGAACGGCGCACCAGCCCCGCGTCGTGCCGCAGTCCCCGCGCGGCATGGGTGCCACGCCACAGCAGCGAGGGGCGGGCACCGGTGTCGTCGGCGGCGATCAGCAGCCCGCCGAGCATGGACATGTTCTTGAAGAAGTGGATGCGCTGCTCGGCCCGTTCCGAGGGGTCCTCCGCCTCCCAGAAGCGGTGCGCCGCAAGCGTCGTGGGTACCAGGGTGGCCGCGATGGCCAGCGCGGCCGGACGCGGCATGCGTCCTGTGGCCAGCATCAGGCCCGCCACGACCTGCACGGCGCCGCTCAGCCGCACGACCTGCTCGGTGCGGTCGGGCAACGCCGAGACGCGTTCGGTGACCGGTTGTACGACAGGCTCGGCGACCGGGGCGACGTCCTCCGGGGCACGGACGGAACTCAGGCCTCCCGTCAGGAACATCGAGGCCAGCATGGGGCGGCCGAGCACACGCAACAGACTCATGGCCCTCTCCAGGTGTCGGTGGGGTACGCCGCTCGCCGGGTTCCCCGCCAGGGGCGAAGGCACGCACCCGGTTCGCCCCGCAGGGCTGATACGTGTGCGCCGGATGTTGAATATGTGATCGAAATAAACTCATGGGTAAGTTGGCATGATTTGTCCGCATCAGGTGCACTAGAGGAGAAGCATCCGCTTCCCCAAGGAGATGGTGCAATGACTTCCACCGAGAAGGTCACCAAGGAACTGACGGGCATCCGCAGTGCCGACATCGAGGCGGCACTCGACCCGGCGGAAACCGACGGGATCTACCGCGACAGCCGTGAGTGCGCCGCGCTCGCGCTGTTCAAGGGCGGATTCGGTCTCCTCCTGTCGCCGCCCACCCCGCGCCCCAAGAAGGGTTGAGTGGACCGACAGGAGCAACCATGAAGCAGTCAGGCACTTCGTCTCTCTTGCAGGACGCGGTGCAGGACCTCGCTTCCGGCGTGGTCTCCGCTCTTCGGAGCGGAGACCACGCGCGTGCGGCCGCCCCCGTGGCGGTCGACCCGGAAGCGGAGGGACTCGCCCTCGCCGCCGTACGGGTGCTGGGAGCAGACGCGTTGCTGCCGAGCACCCTTCTGCACACCCCGCCCCCGCCCGACGAACTCGCCGTATTTCACAAGGCCGTGGAGACCTACCCGCCCGGCGCCCAGGCCGCCCCCACCGTCGCGTGGAGCCACTGGGCCATGCGACGCACCCTGCTGCGGCTCGACCCGGGCCACGCAGGCGGTCCCGGCGAAGAACCCGACGCCGCCTGGCTGGAGGGCGCGAGCTGGCAGCTCCTGACCCACCAGCTCGCGGTGCTGGCCGCCCTCGCCCTGCCCGGCGAGGACAGCGCGGTCGCCCGCGCCGCCGTGCACCGGCCGGTCGACGTCGCCCGCGGCTTCGTGCGCGCCGTACGCCGCCGCGACTGGCGGCAGGCGGCCGGTGCCGGACGCTGGCTGACGCTCCTGGACGGCGTACCGAAGACGCTGGGGCTCGACAACGGCCTGGACTTCGTGGAGCTGATGGGCGGCCAGGACCCGCTCGTGGCACTGCAGTTGAGGGCCGCGCGGCTGACCCGGACGGGAGCGTTCGTGTGAGGGAGGTACGGGGGCCGCGGCAGGTGGCCGAGGACGCGCTGGCGTGGGTGTCCGCCCATCGCGAGGAGTTCGCGCTGGGCGAGGACGCGCTGGCCGCCGACGGACAGGTGAACCGCAGCTGGAAACCGCTCGGCGAACTGGCCCAGGTGTGCGCGACCGTGTCCCGGCACACCGCGCCCCCCGATCCACTCCACGCGTGCGCGGCCGACCTCATGACCTTCGCCTGGCAGCAGACCGGCCGGGGCGAGCTGTTCGTGCGCCTGCAACGGCTGGAGCCCTTCGCCACCTACCCGTTGGAGGTGTACGCCGCCATGGCCGCGGCGGGCCTCAGGCACCCCGGCTACGAGGCGGCCACCGCCACGGTGGCCCGCACCCGCGGCTGGCGGCTCACCGAGCAGGAGCCCACCCGGCGGCTCGGCGTCCTGAACGCCGAGACCCGCAGCGGCATCCGGCCCTCCGACGGAATGCCGCAGGCGCTGCGGCACACCTGGCTGGCCGGTCTGCCCGAGCCCTGGACCTTCGAACAGTCCTCCGGCTACTCCCTCACCCACGTGGTCTTCCACCTCACCGACTGGGGACGCGCCGGGCCCGGGGGCGTACCACCGGACGTCGCCGGCTACCTGGCCGACTGGCTGCCGCCCTGGCTCGACACCTGTCTGGACGCCGGGATGTGGGACCTCGGCTGCGAACTGCTGGCCGTGGCGGCGAGCCTGCCCCTGCTGCCCGAACCCGCCGTCCTCGAGGACGCCTGGGCCCGGGTCGCGGCGGTTCAGCACCCCTCCGGCGCGATCCCGGAGCAAGGAGGCGGAACGGACCACGACGGCGGCCCGGACTTCCTCACCCACTACCACCCCACCCTCATGGCCGCCTTCGCGGCAACCCTGACCACAGGGCGCCTCGAGGACGGAGCACGGGCGGGTGCGCACCACCCGCCCGGCGGACAAGGAGTGCTGGGATGACCGACACCCGCCTGATCCACAACGTCGGAGCAGGCGCCCTGGAATGGCTGTGGGCCCACCGCGACGGATTCGAGCTGGAACCCGACGTCGACCCGGAGGTCGGCTTCCTGGAGCGCTTCAAACCCATCGGCGAACTCGCCATGATCTGCAAGGTGCTGTTCCGAGAGGGCGTCGCGGGATCGCGCCAGGCGCAGCTCGCCCGGCAACTCCTCGACCACGCCTGGCGCGAGACGCTGGACGGCGGTCGCATGCTGGTGCGCGGGCAGCTCACGGAGCCGATCTCCCCCATCCCGTTCGAGGTGTACCTGCCCTTCAAGGAACTCGGCTACAGCCAGCCGGAGGTGGAGCGGGCCGCCGCCCTGAACCACCGGCTGGAGAGCTGGGTGTCCTTCGAGGCGACCCCCACCCGGCGGCTCGGACTCTCCGCGTTCCAGCGCCGCTTCGGCCTCCCGCCCCGCCCTGCGGAGGCCGAACTGCGCGACACCACCTGGCTGGCCCGCACCCCCGAACCCTGGACGGTGGAAGGGCACATCGCCTACGACGTCACGCACAACGTCTTCCATCTGACCGACTGGGGAGAGAACCCGGACGGCCTGCCGCCCGCCACCGCCGACTACCTCGCGACCTGGCTGCCCGTCTGGATCGACGACTGGCTGGACCTGGAGCGCTGGGACCTGCTCGGCGAACTGCTGGTGGTCGACGCCTGCCTGCCCCGCCCCACCCTGGACGAGAGGGCCTGGGAGGGCTTCGCCGCCGCACAGCAGCCCGACGGTGCCATGCCGGCCCTGCGGACGATGCCCGAGGGCGCCCCCGACGAGGTGTTCGACATCGTCTACCACCCGACCCTGGTCGCCGCCTACGCCTCCGTACTGGCCACCTCCCGCTCCCTGTCCCGCCTGGCACACGCCTCATGACGACCGGCCGGCCCGCCTCGCGCGCCCGGTCGGCGGATCCTCCCCAGGAGGACGGGCCACTCGGCGCGCGGCTCGCGGACGCCGTCGCCGCGGCCGACGCCCCGGACGTCGTCTTCGCCCTCTCGCGGCACGGCCGCCGCACCGTCCTGAGCGGCGGTACCGCCCCGCCTCCGCCGATTCCCCGAGAGGACCTGCGGTACGAGATCGGCTCGGCCGCCAAGACGTTCACCGGACTGCTGCTGGCCCGGCTGATCCACACCGGGCCGCTGTCCGGCGGTGAACCGGCCGTCGCCCTCCTGGACGGGGGGCGGCCCACCGGTCCCCACCCGGTGACGCTCGCCCATCTGATCACCCACACCTCCGGACTGCCCGCCCTGCCGCCCGGCTTCCTCCGGCGGGCCCTGCCCGCCTGGCACACCAACCCCTACGGCCGTTTCCCGGCCGACCGGGTCGTCGACGCCTTCCTGCGTCACCGGCCGCGCCACCGCCCCGGCACCCGATGGCGCTACTCCAACTACGGCGTCGCCGTCCTCGGACACGCACTCGCCGCCGCGACCGGCACACCGTGGGAGGACCTGCTCACCGGCCAGGTCCTGCACCCGCTCGGCCTGGACGGCACGACCCTGCGCGCGGACGGCTCCGGACTCGACGCACTCGGACACGGCACGGACGGCCGGTCACCCGTGCCCGCCTTCGACGCCGGAGGCTTCCAGGCCGCGGGTGCCGTCCGGGCCACCCCGCACGACCTGCTCACCTTCCTCGAAGCCCATCTGGACCCCGCCGGGGCACCACCCCGACTGGCCGCGCCCCTGCACGAGGTGCGCCGGCCCGTGCTCCGCCGGGGCATCGGGCACCGGCACGTCCACACCACCGCCTGGTTCAGTCACCCGGCCGACGGCGGACCGCTGTACTTCCACAGCGGCGCGACCCTCGGCCAGCAGGCGTTCCTGGGCTTCCGGCCCGACACCGGCACGGCCCTGGCCGCGGTGTGCACCCGTCGCTTCCGGGGCCACGACCCGTTCCTGGCCACCGCGTACGGGCTGCTGACGGAGGATCAGCGGGCCCGGCCCGGCACCGACGGCGTGTGCCGCGCCGGCGCCGGACCGCACTGACTCCTCGTCACACCCGCTGCCACAGGGCCGGGGTGCGGGTGGGCACCCACACGCCCTGCGCCTGGTGGGTCTGCAGGCACCGGTAGCGCACCCCGCCGTGGGTCACCGTGGCCCCGGCCTCGTAGACACGGCCGGCGGCCCAGGTCTGCACCACGTTGGCCTGCGGTGCCGCCGCCGCGGCGGGGGCGGTCTTCAGGGTGAGGCCGAAGGCGCTGAGCAGCGGATTGATCGGCTGGAAGAACGTCGTGCCCCCGCTCTTGCAGTCGCCCGTACCACCCGAGGTCACGCCCTGCGCCTGGACGCCCGCGACGTAGGGCCCGCCGGAGTCGCCCGGCTCGGCGCACACCGTCGTCCGGGTCAGCCCGTCCACCCTGCCCTCGGCGTAGCTGACACTGGCGTCGTGCTGCTCGACCTTGCCGCAGTGCCACCCGCTGGTGGAGCCGGAGCGGCAGACGGCGGCCCCGACGAGCGCCTGCACCGAGCCGGTGACCTGCACCTTCTGCTCGCCCTCGGCCTTCACGTTCGCCGTCGCCGTCCACTGGTCGTTGACGGCCACCCACGACATGTCCTTGCCGGGGAACGTGGAGGCCTGGAACGTGCCCTGCTGCGCCTGGTCGAACCCGGTCGTCGTATCGCCCTTCTTGCCGCAGTGGCCCACCGAGGCGAAGCCCTGCTGCTGGCCCTTGGTGACGGAGAACCCGATGGAGCAGCGGGCGCTGCCGTTGATGTAGTAGGGGTCGCCGCCGGTGAGGTCCGCCAGCAGACGCGGGCGCTCCGCCGTCACCGTGACGCCCACGCTCTTGGCGTCGAGGCCCGCGGCCTTGACGAACGCGGCGGCCGCGGCCTTGCTCCGGGCCTGCACCGCGACCCGGTTCGCCGGGATGTCGACGTACCACAGGGGCGTGTCGCCGGTGTTGGCACGGGCCGCCGCCCCGTCCAGCTTCTTCTTCGCCGCCTGGAGGTCCCGGAGCGTCTTCTTCACGACGGCGGCCTTGGCGCCCTGGGCCTTGATGGCGGGCACGTCCGCGGTGTTCGTCGTCGCCACCACCAGCTCCTGCGCCGTCGTGCCGCGCAGCCAGGCCCCCGCGAAGCGGGTGCCCAGGGCGTTGCGCAGCCGCCCCGCACGGGTGCCCGCCTCCGCCTCGTTGACCAGCCGCCGGGACGCCTGGGCCGGTGTCAGCCCGAGGTCGCGCTCCAGGGCGCGCAGCATCGGGGCCGACGGCCGGTCGGCGCCCAGGGTCTGGGCGGCCGAGGGCAGCGGGCCCGCGGGGGGCGCGGGTTCGGCCGCCACGGCGGAGGGGAGCCCGGTGGCGACGAGTGCGCCGAGTGCGGCCAGGGCCGCCCGGCGGCCGGTCACGGCGTGTCTGTGGACCATGCGATGTGTCTCCTTCGATCGCGGTGGAAGTGCGGTACTGCGGGAACCGGGCGTCTCACGCGGTCTTCAGGCCGGGCGAACCCACCTCCGTGACGAAGGACGCGGTCGTCGAGACGGTGCCCCCGGGCTGGGTGATGGACGGGACGGTCCGGAAGTCGACCTGGGCCTTCGCACGGTCCAGCTCGACGCGGACATAGCCGCGCCGGCCGTCGTAGTACTTCATGTGGGGGTTGGCCCGCAGGTAGGTGTCCCAGTTGTCGGGCTTCTCGGTCCCGTTGCCGCCGCTGGAGACGGAGGTGCAGGTGAACTCCGTGCCCAGCGTCCTGGACTTCGGGTCGTCGAAGTCGTCCTTGATGTCGAAGGCGTACCCGACGTGGACGTCGCCGGTGAGGACCATCCAGTTGTCGATGCCGGCGGCCTTCGCGCCCGCCGTGACCCGGTCGCGGGAGCCGCGGTAGCCGTCCCAGGCGTCCATGGAGACCCGGGCCGGCCCGCTCACGTCGAACTTGCGCTGTGAGAAGCACACCTGCTGGGGCAGCACGTGCCACAGCGCGGAGGAGTCCCGCCAGCCGTCCAGCAGCCAGCGTTCCTGCGTGGCTCCGGTCAGGGTGCGGGCCGGGTCGTCCGACTCGGTGCCCGGCGCGTGCGGCCGGTCGTCGTAGGCCTGGTCGGAGCGGTACTGGCGGGTGTCGAGAAGGTCGAACTGGACGAGCGACCCCCAGTTCAGCCGGCGGTACAGCCGGGCGTCGGGGCCCTGCGGCAATTGCTCGGCGCGCAGCGGCTGGTTCTCCCAGTAGGCCCGGTAGGCGGCGGCGCGTCGTGCCAGGAACTGCTCCGGGGAGGTGCCGTTCTCGTCGAAGGCGCCCGCGTAGTTGTTCTCCGTCTCGTGGTCGTCCCAGGTGACGAGGAACGGGTGGCGGGCGTGCGCGGCGCGCAGGTCCGGGTCGTTCTTGTAGAGCGCGTAGCGCAGCCGGTAGTCGGCGAGGGTGACCGTCTCGCGGTTGAACACGTCGGGCAGCTTGCGGTCGCTGTAGCGGCGGGCCCCGCCGGCGGAGTCCACCGGGTACTCGTACAGGTAGTCGCCGAGGTGGAACACCGCGTCGACGTCCTCCTCGGCCAGATGCCGGTGGGCGGTGTAGTAGCCGTCCTGGTAGGCCTGGCAGGCCACGGCGGCCAGCCGCATGCCGGCGGTGGCGCTGCCCGCGGCCGGTGCCGTACGGGTCCGGCCCGTGGGGCTGATCCAGTCGCCCACCCGGAACCGGTAGTAGTAGTGGCGGTCCGGCCTCAGGCCTTTGATGTCGACGTGCACGCTGTGGGCGTACTCGGGATGGGCCGTGGCGACCCCCCGCTGCTCGACGAGCGCGAACCACTCGTCCAGGGCCACTTCCCAGGAGACGGCGACCCGTTCCTGGCCCAGGCCGCCGTCCGCGGTGAACGGCTGGGGGGCCAGCCGGGTCCAGAGCAGCACCGAGTCGGGCAGCGGATCGCCGGAGGCCACGCCGAGGGTGAAGGGGTCGTCGGAGACCCGGGCGGCGTCGAGTTCCGGAGCGGCGGTGGCGCCGCGGGCCGGCCGGTTGGTGCTGAAGGCGAGCATCGCCGCCGCCGCGGTGACGGTCAGGAAGCGGCGGCGGGCGACGTGCGGCGCCGCGGTGCGCAGTACGGCGTCGTGCGGGGAGAAGGCATGCTCGGACGGTGCATTCCGACGGCCCGTCAGCGCCATCTGATGTCCTCTCGTACGGGGCAGGGCGCCCCGGACGGACGCGTGGGGCATCGCCGACGTGGGGAGCGCGGAGCATGCATGCTAAGCAGACAAAATGCCTAAAACGGTTGCGACCTGCGGGGCGTTCACACCAGAGGCGGTACGGGGACGGCGCCTCACGCCACCTGCGACGGAACCCGGAACACGGAAAGCGCCGCCGGCGTGAGCCGACGGCGCATCAGGGGTGAGGGGCGGGGAGTGCTAATGGGCGGCTTGCGCGGCGGCCCCGGAGGCCGCGTGGTCACGCACCGGCAGGTGGTACACGTGGAACGCCCGCCCGATGACCGGCTGGGCGACATTGCGCACCCGTACGCCGCCGCTCGTCATGCCGTGTTCCGTGCCGGCGTGCGCGTGCCCGTGCACCGCGAGATCGGCACCGGCCGTGTCGATCGCCTCGGCCAGCAGATAGCTGCCCAGGAACGGATGGATCTCCAGCGGCTCGCCGGCCAGTGTGTCGGCGACGGGGGAGTAGTGGGTGAGGGCGATCCGCGCGTCACAGCCCTCCTCGCCGAGCCGCTCCAGGGACGCCCGCAGACCGTCGGCACAGCGCCGCGAGTGCCTGACGAACTCCTTCATGACCGGCTCGCCGAACTCCCCGGCGCAGCGGCCGACGAACCCGCCGCCGAACCCCTTGGTCCCGGCCACGCCGATACGCGCTCCGCCGCACGACAGGACCGTCCCCCGGCCCTCGAGGACATGGGCGCCGGCGTCCCTGAGTACCGCCGTGACCTCCTCGGGCCTGTCGTCGTGATGGTCGTGGTTGCCGAGGACGGCGACCACCGGGACCCCGAGGCCCTGGATCTCGCGGGCCACCACCCGGGCTTCCTCAAGAGTGCCGTGCCGGGTGAGGTCCCCGGCCAGCAGCAGGAGGTCGGCGCACTCGGGCAGGGTCTCGAAGGCGGGGCGGAGCACACCCTGGCTGTCGGGCCCCATATGGATGTCTCCGACGGCTGCGACGCGGATCATGAGAGTTCCTCCGCACGGTCGGGGGAGGACGCCTCGGTGACCACGAGGTCGCTGTGCACGGGGATCCCGGCGAGTTCCTCGCGGGCGGTGCGCACGATCTCCTCGCGGCAGGGCGCCGAGGGCACGGTGCCGGTGAGCAGCACCGTCCGGCCGCGGGCCTCGACCCGTACGCCCAGTTCACCGAGTTCGCCGGAGGCGAGGCGGTCCTGGAGGTGGGCGATGCGGTAGTCCAGGTTCTGCGCCGGCGGCGCGCCGCCCGAGTCCTGGGAACCGTGGGTGCTCATGGGTGCTCCTTCAGATGACGTTCAGGCGCTCCAGCAGGAAGAAGAAGGCGGCGGGCATGGGCGCGTCCCCGCACTCGCGCCGCACCCGCTCCCAGTCGACCTTCTCCCGCAGAGCGCGCGCGATGGGCAGGGCGGCGCCGAAGTCGCAGTGGTGCTCGGAGAAGGCGGCGGCCAGGCTCCACAGCAGGTCGGTGGGGGCCAGCACGGGCATGCGCACCGAGTCGACCGAGATCTCCTCCGCGCGCTCCAGCATCTCCGCCCCGACCGGCCGGTCCGCCAGCTCGAAGATGATGTCCACCGGCTGGCCGAAACAGGTGGCCTTGATCAGCCAGTCCTCCGGCGGCGTGTAGACGACCAGCCCCGCGTCCCGGAGCGTGACCGCCACCGCCTCGGCGTCCTCGGGGCGGATGGCGAAGTCGACGTCGTGCTGGAGGTTCTTCTCGCCTCCGTGCGCGTACGCGGCCACGCTCCCGGCCAGCGCGAACAGATGCCCCTTCCGCTTCAGCAGGGAACCGACCTGCTTGGCCGCCTCCAGAATCGCCTGATTGCGGTCCAGGGGCAGTTCGTGCGGCGGCTCAGCGGCCTGCGGATCCTGGGGCGGCGCGGGCTCGGTCCGGTCCGGCGCCAGTCGGAGATCGGGGATCCCCGGCCGCCGGACGAGCGTCGCGTCATCACCGTTCTCCGCCATGACCACTCCATTCGCCGAACCGGACACTCCGCTCTGCCGCACCTGGCCCCGAGGGCCCGCGTGCCCGCTCTGAGTACCCAGCGCGCCCGTGCCGACACGGAAGGCTGCGACTCCCTGCTCCGGCCGAACAAGACAAGCGCTCACACCGCCGACGACGGAATATGGGGCGAGAACCTGGAAAACCGGTTGAAGCCGGATAAAACCCGCGCCTGTGGAGGTCGACATGACTCAGGAGACATCACGTTCGTCTGATCTTCCGCAGCCGTTGCGGGCCGTCGCCTCGGGACTCAGGCATCTGCCGGGCGCGGAACAGGTGGGCAAGGTGGCCGGAGGAGCCCTGGACAAGGTCGGCGCGGTGTCGCCGCGCGGGCGCCGGATGGCCGTCTACGCCGGTGCCGGTGTGCTCGGTGTGGCCGGAGTGGTGGAGTGGCCGGTCGCGTTGACCGGCGCCGCCGTCGCCTGGCTGACCCGGCCCAGGCCCGCAGGGAAACAGGACGGCGCGTCACCGAACGGCGGCACGCGGACCACCCGGACCGGTGAACGCCGCAAGGGCGCCGGCGCCCAGGACGGGCCGGACGACCAGGACACCTCCGCGTACGGGCCCGGCGGCAGACTCGCCGCCTCCCACTACCGGCACGACCGGACCGAACAGCACGTCCACGAACAGCCCGCCAAGGTGGGCGACACCGCCACCGCCTCCGCGCTGAAGCAGGTCGCCGAGGCCACCGCGCACCACGACGCGCACGGCGAGGAGCCGGACCGGGGACCCGCCCACCCGCGCGGACACGACAGCCGCTCAGCCGGCTGAGCCGGGACGGCGGCAGATGCTCACACGCTTCGACGTCGCCCCGCTCGTCGGGGCCGTGGCCGGGGCGGCCGCAGGGGCCGTCCGCGGCACCGCCCAGGGCGTGACGTCCGTCTACGACACCACGCGGCGCGTGCGCAACGTCGCGCGCAACGCCCTGACCGGTGGACAGCACTGGAAGGCCGGACAGCGCGTCCACCTCGCCCTGCGGCGCTCCGACGGCGAGGCCGGCACGCTCGCCCGCGAGTTGGCCGGGGAACTCCTCGACCACCCGGACGTCCTCACGGCGTACTGGGACGAGGGACTGTCCCGCATGGTGATCACCGTGGCCGAGGAGGCCGCCACCGACCGGGTCACCGAGCGGGCCACCGCACTCGCCACCCGCTTCGGCCTGGACGAGGGCGTCGACCCGAACACGCGGGACACCAGCCACCCCGGCGACCCCACCGAGGTACGCGTCAGCGCGGCGGCGATCCTGCTGGACGCCGCCGGCGCGGCAGGCGCCTTCGCGGGCCGGTCCTTGCGCCTGCCGCCCACCTCCCGCATCATCACCGCGGCCGTCACCCTGCTGCGCGAGAACCCCCGTTTCAGGGCCCTGCTCCGGGAGCGGTTCGGCACCTCCGGCATGGAACTCGTCCTGGCCGCCGCCAACGCCGCCGCACACAGCGCCGGCCAGACCCCGCTGGCGCTCGTGCTCGACGGCGCCCTGCGCGGTACCCAGCTGACGGAGGCCGTGGCCCGGGCAGCGGCCTTCGAGGCACTGCACGACGACATCGTCCACGAACGGCGCACCAGCCTGCCCTGCCCGCCGGACACGCGGCCGCCGCTCAAGGTGACGCCCGCCGCGGAGTACGCCTCCCACGCCAGCACCGGCAGCGTCGCCGGTGCCGCCGCCACCCTCCTCGTCACACACCGGGCGAGCGACGCGGCCGAAGCGGTCCTCGCCGGATCACCGAAAGCGGCCCGCTACGGACCGGCCGCCTTCGGCGCGACCCTCGGCACCTTCCTCGCCCACGCCGGCATCCTCCTGCGCAACGGCGAGCGCCTGCGCCAACTGGAGATCGCCGACGCCCTGGTCCTGCACGCCGACGCCCTGCGCAGCCGGCGGGAGGACACCGAGGACGGCCCCGACGGGCTGCCCGACGACCCGGTCCACCCCTTCGCCGAGGCCGTCCTGGACGCCGCTCGCAGGGCGGGACTGCACGTCGTGATCGCCGGCGGCTCCGACCTCAAGGACATCACCCGGCTCGCCGACGAGGTCGCCCCGGGCGCGAAACCGTTCGGAGACGTCGTCCGGGCCCTGCAGAAGGACGGCCACGTGGTGGTGACCGTCGCCCGCCTCACGGAGTCCGGCGACGGACACGTGGCGGCCGGACTGCCCGCCGGCGACGTGGCCATCGCCCTCACCGACGGACGGGCCGCCGTCTCCTGGGGCGTCGACGCGCTTGCCCCGGGAGGCCTCGCCGACGTCTGGCGGCTGCTCACGGCGATCCCCGCGGCTCGGCGCGTCGGACGCCGGTCCCAGACACTGGCCCGCGCGGGCGCCGCCCTGTCGGGGCTCCTGGTCGCCCGCGGCGGACAGCGCCTGGGCCGGCTCGGCATGTGGCCCCTGACCCGCCACGCCCCCGTCAACATCGCCGCCGCCAACGCCCTGCTCACCGGCTGGCTCGCGGGCATCCAAGTGGCCCGGGCCACCCCGCCCCCGCCACGACTGCACATCCCCTGGCACGCCCTGGAACCCCACGAGGCCCGCGACCGGCTGGGACGCGCCGGGCGCGACGGCGAGCCCCGCGGACTCGCCCTGCTCGCCGACCGCTCCCGGCAGCAGGCCGGCCGCCTGGTCCGCCACCCGGCCGTGACGCCCGCCCGCTGGACCTGGCAGGCGGCCGGCGCCGTACGCCGCGAACTCGACGATCCGCTCACCCCCGTCCTGGCCACGGGCGCCGTCGCCTCCGCGCTGCTCGGCTCCCTCGTCGACGCCATGCTCGTCGTGGGCGCCATGGACCTCAACGCCGTGACGGGCGGACTCCAGCGGATGCGCGCCGAACAGGCACTGGCCCGGCTCGCCGCCAGGCAGCAGCCCAAGGCCCGCAGACAGGACGGCCACCGGCGCACCGTCACCGTCGACGCCGCCCGGCTGCGCCCCGGCGACGAGATCAGCCTCGGCGCCGGCGACGTCGTACCCGCCGACGCCCGGCTGCTGGAGGTCGACGGTCTCGAGGTCGACGAGTCGGCGCTCACCGGCGAGTCCCTGCCCGTGTCCAAGGCCGTCGACGCCACCCCCGGACTGCCGGTGGCCCAGCGCGCCTGCATGGTGTTCGAGGGCACGACCGTCGTGGCCGGACGCGCCCTCGCGCTCGTCGTCGACACCGGCGAGCAGACCGAGGCGGGCCGCGCCGTCTCCCTCGCCGCCCGCACCCCGCCGCCCGCCGGCGTCCAGGCCCGGCTGCAGGAGCTGACCCGCAAGGCACTGCCGGTGACCTTCACGGGCGGCGCCGCCGTGACCGGACTGTCCCTGCTGCGCGGCAGCCCCGTCCGACGCGCCGTCAGCGGCGGTGTCGCCGTCGCTGTCGCCGCCGTACCGGAAGGACTCCCGCTCGTCGCCACGGTCGCGCAGATGGCGGCCGCCCGGCGGCTGTCCCGGCGAGGCGTCCTGGTCCGCACCCCGCGCACCCTGGAGGCGCTCGGGCGCGTCGACACCGTCTGCTTCGACAAGACCGGCACCCTCACCGAGAACAGACTGCGCCTGGTCCGCGTCGCCACCGCCGACGGCACCGTCCTGGAGACCGGCACCGAACAGGCCCTGCCGGTCCTGCGCCTGGCCGCGCGCGCCTGCCCGCAGGAGGAGACGGGACAGGGCCGCCGGGTCGCGCACGCCACCGACGAGGCCGTCCTCGACGTCGCCCCGCCCGACGAGGGCTGGACCCCGACCGGCGAGCTGCCCTTCGAGACACGGCGGGGCTACGCCGCGGCGATCGGCCGCGACGGCGACCCGGACTTCGGTGAACTCCTCGTCGTCAAGGGCGCCCCGGAGACGATCCTGCCCGCCTGCCGGAACCTGCCCGGCCACGCGAGCGACACCGCCCACGAACTGGCGGGCCAGGGACTGCGCGTCCTGGCCGTGGCCCGGCGCCCCTGCCGGGCCGACGACGCCGAACTCGACGCGCCGCTCGCGGACCTGGAGTTCAGCGGCTTCGTCGCCCTCGCCGACGTCCCGCGCGACACCTCGCACGCCCTGCTCGCGGAACTCCGCCGCTCCGGCATCCTGCCCGTCATGCTCACCGGCGACCACCCCGAGACCGCCCGCGCCATCGCCCTGCAACTGGGCTGGCCGGAGGAGACCGAGGCGGTGACCGGAGACGAACTCGTCGCCATGGGACGCCGCGAACGCGTCCGGGTCCTGCGCGGCGCGGGCGTCATCGCCCGGGTCGCACCCGAGCAGAAGCTGCACGTCGTCGAGGCCCTGCAACAGGCCGGACGGGTCGTGGCGATGGCCGGCGACGGCGCCAACGACGCCGCCGCGATCCGCGCCGCCGATGTCGGGGTCGGTGTCGAGTCCCGCGGCTCCGCGGCCGCCCGCAACGCCGCCGACCTCGTGCTCACCACCGGCGACCTGTCCGTCCTCGTCGACGCGGTCGCCGAGGGCCGTGCCCTGTGGCGCAGCGTCGCCGACGCGGTGAGCATCCTCATCGGCGGCAACGCCGGCGAGGTCGGCTTCAGCGTCCTCGGCACCCTGCTCGCGGGCGCCTCCCCCCTGTCGACACGTCAGCTCCTGCTGGTCAACCTGCTCACCGACATGTTCCCGGCCATGGCGGTGGCGGTCACGCCGAGCGACGACCCCTCGACGGCGGAGCACGCCGCGACCGGCCCGATGGGCCTCAACGTCCTCGGCGCCCCGCTGCTGCGCTCCATCCGGCGCCGGGGCATCACCACCTGCCTCGGTGCGGTCACGGCCTACCTCATCGGCCGCCTCACCCCGGGCACCGAACGCCGGTCCACCACCATGGCCCTGTGCGGCGTGGTCGGCGCCCAGCTCGTGCAGACCCTCTCCGGCCGCCGCCGCAGCCCGCTGGTGTGGGTGACGGCCCTCGGCTCGGCCGCCGTCCTCGCCGCCCTCGTCCAGACCCCCGGCGTCAGCCACTTCTTCGGCTGCACCCCGCTCGGCCCCGTGGCCTGGGCGGGCGTGGCCCTGGCCATCGCCCTCTCGGCCCTGGCCCCGCGCCTGGAACACCTCCGGGCCGTCCACCTGCTCTACGAGGCCGTGACCCGCCTCGCCCTGCGCCTGGGCGATCTGACCCAGCAGGCCCGCGAACTGCTGCAGAGCGGGATCGCCCGGCCTGTGGTGGCGTAGCGGGCGAGCACGCACGGCTGAGAGCGGCCGCCACCCTGGAACGTGGTGACGGCCGCCCTCTGTCGCAGGCTCAGACCGCGCCGCGCCAGGCGCCCGTCTCCGAACCGCGGGCCTCCATGAACTGCTTGAACCGCCGCAGGTCGCCCGAGACCTGCCGCTTGACGAACCCGAGCTTGTCGCCCACGGTCTCGGTCAGCCCCACGGGGTCGAACTCCAACTGCAGCATGACCTTGGTCGTGTCGTCCTGGATGCGGTGGAACGTCACCACCCCGGCCTGCCGGGCCTCTCCGCCCACCGTCGTCCAGGCGACGCGCTCGTCGGGAACCTGCTCGGTGATCTCCGCGTCGAACTCCCGCTCCTGGCCGCCGACCTTCGTCACCCAGTGCGTCAGCGTGTCGGTGCGCTGCTCGATGCGCTCCACGCCTTCCATGAACTGCGGAAAGTCCTCGAACTGGGTCCACTGGTTGTAGGCCGTGTGCACCGGGACGTGGACCTCGATGGATTCCTCTACCTGTGACAAGGCGGTACCTCCCTTTCTCTTACGGAGAGCGGGGGACGGGTACCGGATCTCGCGCCGGCCACTCCTGCTCTTCACGACTTGTAAGGTCGGATGCCGTGGCCACCTTGCTGATCGTCCATCACACGCCCTCGCCCAACTGCCAGGCGATGTTCGAAGCCGTCGTCTCCGGGGCGAGCGACCCCGAGATCGAGGACGTCCGGGTCGAACGCCTGCCGGCGCTGTCCGCCACCGCCTCCGACGTCCTCGCCGCCGACGGCTACCTCCTCGGCACCCCCGCCAACCTCGGCTACATGTCGGGCGCCCTCAAGCACTTCTTCGACCAGGTCTATTACCCGTGCCTGGACGCGACGCGCGGCCGCCCCTTCGGCTTCTACGTGCACGGCGGGAACGACGTGACCGGAGCGGTGCGCGGCATCGAGTCCATCACGACGGGCCTCGGCTGGCGTCGCACCGCCGAGGCCGTCACCGTGACCGGCGAGCCCGACAAGGGCGACATCGAGAGGTGCTGGGAACTGGGCGCCACGGTCGCCGCCGGACTCATGGGCTGACCGGCCCTAGCCGTCTTCGACGCGGCGCCGGTCCTCCTCGTCCCAGGCCCGGGTGTCGCGCGGCTGGGTGTACGGCTCGTCCTCGGGCGGATGCCCACCGGCGACGGCCCGCTGCCGTACCGTCTCCGCGTCGAACTCCAGGCCCAGCAGGATCGCCAGGTTCGTGATCCACAGCCACACCAGGAAGACGATGACACCGGCCATCGTGCCGTAGGTCTTGTTGTACGAGGCGAAGTTGGCCACGTACACGGCGAAGCCCGCCGACGCGGCCAGCCAGATCAGCAGGGCCAGCACACTGCCCGGAGTGATCCAGCGGAACCCCTTCACCTTGGCGTTCGGGGTCGCCCAGTAGAGGATCGCGATCATGATCGTGACCAGGACGACGAGCACGGGCCACTTCGCGATCGACCAGACCGTCAGCGCGGTGTCGCCGATCCCGAGCGTCGCTCCGGCCTCACGGGCGAACCCGCCGGTGAACACCACGATCAGCGCGCTGAACGTGGCCAGCACCATCAGCACGACCGTGACACCCACCCGCACCGGCAGCAGCTTCCACACCGGCCGCCCCTCGGGCATGTCGTAGACGGCGTTGGCGGCGCGGATGAACGCCCCCACATACCCGGAGGCCGACCACACCGCCAGGACGAGACCGACGATCGCCACCACCGAGCCGATGCCGGCGTTGCCCTGCAACTGCTCGACGGCCTGGGTGAGGATGTCCCGCACCGAGCCGGGCGCGAGCTGCTGGATGTTCTCGAGCACCTTGTCCGTGGTCGACTTCCCGGTGATGCCCAGCAGCGACACCAGGACCAGCAGCGCCGGGAACAGCGCCAGCACCGCGTAGTACGTCAGCGCCGCCGCCCGGTCCGTCAGCTCGTCCTTCTTGAACTCCCGCACGCTCCCCTTCAGCACCGCACCCCACGACGTCCGGGGCAGCTCACTCGGCGTGTCGGGCGCCGCACGCTCCACTTCGGGCCCCGGACCGGCCGTCCCGGACGCCGGCCGAGTGCTCTCCGACGGCTCCGCAGACGGGGTCTCCGTCGCGTCGTGTTCTTTTCGTCCAGGAATGTGCAGCTTCACCATGAGAGCCGGGTAACCCCGGCCCGGGCCCTTAAGCGGAACTCGGCCGGCCGTGCCGGAACGACGGAAGTGGCGCAATCGTGCGTTGCCGACCCGTGCCGCAGGGCGCAGCGTGGAAGTGCGGGAGCGCTCCCACGCCGTCCCGTCCTCCCCACGCACGGCACACCGCAAGCACCGCGACCCCCACATCCGAAAGAGGAGATCATGAATGGTCATGGTCATGCTTGTAATGAGCCCCATCCGGTCAGGTCCCGTACGCTCCGGTCCCGTCTGACGCTCGCCCTGAGCGTGCTGGTCGCCGCGCTGCTCAGCCTGATCCCCTGGAGCGGCACGGCCGTCGCCCACGGCTCGGTCGTCGACCCGGCATCCCGCAACTACGGCTGCTGGCTGCGCTGGGGCAACGACCATCTCAATCCCGCCATGGCCCAGCAGGACCCCATGTGCTGGCAGGCGTGGCGGAGCGACGCGAACGCCATGTGGAACTGGAACGGCCTGTACCGCAACGGCTCGGGCGGCAACTTCCAGGCCGTGATCCCCAACGGCCAGCTCTGCAGCGGCGGCCGTACCGAGGGCGGCCGGTACAACTCCCTCGACACGGTCGGCGCCTGGAAGACGACGGACATCGGCGCGAATTTCACCGTGAAGCTCTACGACCAGGCCAGCCACGGCGCCGACTACTTCCTGGTGTACGTCACACGGCAGGGCTTCAACCCCGCCACCCAGCCGCTGACCTGGAACGACCTCCGGCTCGTCACCCGCACCGGCAGGTACGGGCCCAGCCAGAACTACGAGATCCCCGTGAGCACTTCGGGACTGAGCGGCCGACACGTCGTCTACACGATCTGGCAGGCGTCGCACATGGACCAGACCTACTTCCTGTGCAGTGATGTGAACTTCCGCTGACCTGCCGCTTCGTGTGCAGTGCCCCGCCGGACGGGACGAGTCCGGCGGGGCACGGCTGTGAGGGCTTTCTGAGAGTTCTCGAAGAATTCTCGGGTCGGCTGAACGCTCCGGCGCCGGCGCACGTATGGGACGAGGGGATTTTCATGCCCGGAACGCCTCAAGCGCAGGAGAGCACCCTTGGCACGCAATACGCGAAGACGCCCTACAGGCCCACGGCGCGCGACCTTCGCCGCAGTCGCGCTGATGCTGGGCGGAGGCGGCCTGATGGCGGCCAACGTCTACGCCTCGGCCACGGACGGCGGTTCAGGCGGTGAGTCCGCCCAGACGCGGTCCGGTACGGGGGTGCGGACCGCCGGCACCACGATCGACTGCCCTGACGTCGGCAGCAAGCTGACCTCGGTCCCCGAGCAGGCGAGGGCGGAGGTCGACAAGGAACTCGCCCTCCTGGACGAGCAGATCGCCAAGGCCTACCAGCGGCTGAGCGAGTCGGCCCAGCAGATCCAGCAGGATTCCGGCTTCGCCGACAACGCGATCATGAACCCGCTGAAGGAGAAGCGCGGCGCGACCCTCGAGCGCATCGCCATCGCCATCGACCGGGTGGGAGACCGCCCCGAGGGACTCGACGCCCTCGCGGCCTGCACCGTCCGGGACTCCGGCAACCAGGCTCCCGAGCAGGGCGAGGGCCAGGACGCCGGCGACGGCGGCGGCGAGGAGCAGCCCGGCCAGGAGCAGGGGAACGGCCAGGGCCAGGGTCAGGGCAACAACGGCGGGCAGGCGGGCAACGGCCCGGTCGCCGCCGACTTCGCGGACATCACCGGCGTCCAGCCCAATGTGAACAGCCCCCGCCAGAAGGGCAACGCCTCCCGAGGCACCTTCGCCACCAGTTGCGGTGTGAACGAGAACGGCCTGTTCAACTCCGACAACATCATCGCCGCCCCGGGTGTCACCAACGGCGCCCACCACTTCCACGACTACGTCGGCAACCAGGCCAACAACGCCTTCGCCAGCGACCAGGACCTCGCGGACGCCGAGACCAGCTGCGACGACCAGGGCGACAAGTCCTCCTACTACTGGCCCGTCCTGCGCGTGCAGAACGGCACCCAGGAGCAGGACGCGGGCTCGCCCGGCGGCGGCATCGAGGGCAACGCCGGCGCGATCGTCACGCCCAAGCAGGTCACCCTCGACTTCGTGGGCAACCCGCGCGACAAGGTCACGGCCATGCCGCGGCTGCTGCGCATCATCACCGGCGACGCCAAGTCGTTCGTCAACGGCCCGGCCAACGCCAACGCCTCCTGGAGCTGCACCGGCTTCGAGGACCGGCAGCTCAAGGACAAGTACCCGCTGTGCCCGAAGGGCAGCGACGTGGTGCGCTCCTTCAAGTTCCAGAGCTGCTGGGACGGCCGCAACATCGACAGCGCCAACCACCGCACCCACGTGGCGTTCGCCGACGCCTCCGGCGCGTGCCCGTCCGGTTTCCGGGCGATTCCGCAGCTGGTCCAGCGCATCGTCTACGACGTCGACGCGCCGAGCCTGAAGGACGGCGGCCGTACGACACCGCTGTTCGCGGTGGACTCCTTCCCCGAGCAGCTGCACAAGCCGGTCACCGACCACGGCGACTTCATCAACGTCTTCGACGAGGACCTGATGGGGGAGATGGTCGACTGCATCAACGACGGCCGGAAGTGCGGAGCCGGGGCGGGAGCCGAGCCCGGCGACAAGCCGACCGAGAAGCCCACCGAGAAGCCGACCGAGAAGCCGAGCGAGGCCCCCGGGGCGGGGGAGGAGCCGACCGAGGAGCCGACGAAGACCCCCGAGGCCCCGCAGGAGCAGCCCACCCGCACCCCGGACGCCCCGAAGGACGGCAACGCCGGTGGCAAGCCCGGCGACACGGGCAACGACGGAAAGGGCGGCAAGGACGGGGAGGGCGAGGCTTCCGAGCCACCGGCGACGAACAAGCCCGCTCCCGAGCCGGAGCCGAGCGACCCGCCCGCCGACGAGGCCGAGGTGTACGCGACGCCTTCGGCGAAGTCCGGTGAGCAGGACGGTTCGAAGGACGACACCGGCGAGGACTCGGACGGCCTCGGCCAGTCCCAGGCCGTCGGCGAGGCGACCAGCGCCGCCGTGACCCCGGCGGCCCCGCCCCAGACCGAACCCCAGGCGGTCGGCAGCGGCAGCCTGGCCGAGACCGGCGCCCAAATGTGGCCGGCCGCGGCGGGCGCCGTACTCCTCATCACGGGCTTCGTGGTCCTCCGCCGCGCCAGGCGCACCTGATACGACGACGCCCTGACGTGCCCCGGTGAACGGCGGTGGGATCCCTCCTCGGATCCCGCCGCCGTTCCGCTTCCGGGGCCCGGCACCCTTCGGCGCGCCCCGAAGTGCTCACCCTCTACCGTGACCCCATGAACAGCACCTGGAACGCCGGACGCGGCGTCGGCGGCGGAGTCAGGGCGTGACGCCCTGGGAGATGGCGGCCGTGTTCGCGGCCGGTACGGGCGCCGGTGCCGTCAACGCCGTCGTCGGCTCGGGAACGCTGATCACCTTCCCTGTGCTGCTCGCCACCGGACTGCCTCCGGTCACGGCGACCGTCTCCAACGGCCTCGGGCTGGTGCCCGGCTCGATCAGCGCGGTCATCGGCTACCGCGAGGAACTCCGCGGTCAGCGTCGGCGCGTCCTTCTGCTCGGCATCGGTGCCGTGCTGGGCGGCCTCGCGGGCGCGGTGCTGCTGCTGACGCTGCCCGCCGCGGCCTTCGAGCGGATCGTGCCGGTCCTGGTGGGCCTCGCCCTCGTCCTGGTCGCCTGCCAGCCCCTCATCGCCCGGCGCGTGCGCCGCCGCCGTCGCCGTACCGGCGCCCGTACCCGTCCCGACGGCGGTCCGCTGCTGTTCACGGGGCTGACGCTCGCCAGCGTCTACGGCGGCTACTTCTCGGCAGCGCAGGGCATCATCTACGTCTCCCTGATGGGCATGCTGCTCGACGAGACGCTCCAGCGGCTCAACGCCGTGAAGAACGTGCTCGCGGCCGTCGTCAGCACCGTCGCCGCCCTGCTCTTCCTCTTCTTCGCGGAGTTCGACTGGACGGCCGTCGTCCTCATCGCCGCCGGATCCGCGCTGGGCGGCCTGATCGGAGCCAGGACGGGCCGCCGCTTCAGCCCCGCCGTCCTGCGGACCCTGATCGTGTCGGTCGGCACCGTCGCCCTCGTCCACCTGGTGCTGCACTGAGCCCGGCGGGCTACTTCGCCGGACGGCCGCCCGCCCCCGCCCCGGCCGATTCCCCCTCGGCGTCGATGTGCGGCATCACCCGGTCCAGCCAGCGCGGCGTCCACCAGGCATGCCGCCCGAGCAGCGTCATCACGGCAGGCACCATCAGCAGCCGTACCACGGAGGCGTCGATGAGCACACTGACGGCCAGCCCCAGGCCGAGCATCTTGACCACGATGTTGTCGCTGATGATGAACGCCGCGAACACACTCACCATGATCAGCGCGGCACTCGTGATGACCCGGGCCGTGATCTCCAGGGCGTGCGCCACCGACGCCCTGGCGTCCCCGGTGCGCAGCCATGCCTCGTGGACGCGGGACAGCAGGAAGATCTCGTAGTCCATGCTCAGTCCGAAGATGATGGCGAACATCATCATCGGCACATAGCTCTCGATGGGCACCTTGCCGTGCACGCCGAGCGCGGGCCCGCCCCAGCCCCACTGGAACACCGCGACGACCACGCCGTAGGACGCGGCGATCGACAGCACGTTCAGGACGGCCGCCTTGACGGCGACGAGCAGCCCCCGGAACACCGCCAGGATGATCAGGAACGCCAGGCCCACCACGACCGCGATGATCACGGGCAGCTGGGAGGCGACGATGTCACGGAAGTCGACCTGGGTCGCCGTCGTGCCGGTGACGTACCCCTTGGCGTCCGTCCCCTGGACGACATCCGGCAGCGTGTCGTCGACGAGACGGTTGGTCAGGTCCGTGGTCGCGGCGTTCTGCGGGGACACGGTCGAGTAGACGGTGCCGACCAGGACGTCTCCGTCCTGGGTGGGCGTCAGGGGGGTGACGGCGGCGGCCCCTTCGACCGAGTCGAGCGTCGTTCGGGCCCGCGAGGCCAGATCGTCGCGCTGTGAGTCCGGTACGTCGCTCTGGTCGATGACGACGGTGAGCGGACCGTTGGACCCGGCCCCGAACGCGTCGGTCATCAGGTCGAACGCCCGCCGGTCGGTGAAGGAGGTCGGGTCGGCGCCGTCGCCGATGTGACCGAGCTGGATGGAGAACAACGGGATCGCGAGCACCGCGATCACGGCGACGCCCCCCGACAGGAACGACAGCGGCCTGCGCTCCACCCGCTGCGCGTACCGGTGCCAGGTGCCCTGCGGCGTCTCACCGGCCTCGGCGTCGGTCTCGGCGACGGGGCGGCGCACGTGGTAGCGGTCGATGTGCCGGCCGATGAGCCCGAGCAGGGCGGGGACCAGCGTGAGCGCGCCGACGACGGCCGAGACGACGGTGACGGCGGCGGCGAGACCGAGCAGGGAGATGAAGGAGACCCCGGACGCGGACAGGCCGGCCAGCGCGATGATCACCGTGCAGCCGGAGACGAGGACGGCGTGGCCGCTGGTGCTCGCGGCCTGCCCGGCGGCCCGCACCGGGTCCATGCCGTCGATGAGGTTCTGCCGGTGCCGGGTGATCATGAACAGCGCGTAGTCGATACCGACACCGAGGCCGATCATGGTGGCGAGGGTCGGTGACACGGTCGCGAAGGTGAACGCGGCGGCCAGCAGCCCGAGGATGGCGAGGCCTCCGACGACGCTGATCAGCGCGGTGAGCAGCGGAATACCGGCGGCGATCACACTGCCGAAGCCGACCAGCAGCACGACGATGGCGACACCGAACCCGATCAGCTCGCTCACCCGGTCGTCGGCGGGAGGCCTCGCGAGTTCGCCGAGCGGCCCGCCGTACTCGACCTCCGCCCCCGCCGAACGCAGCGGCTGTACGGCGGTGTCGACACCGTTCAGATACCCGGCGCCGAGGGTCGAGGGCTGCACATTGAAACGGACCGTGATGTACGCCGACTTCTTGTCGTCCGAGAGCGGCCCGACATTCGGCTGCCCCGAGGGCGTGGCCGGGGCCGACAGCGGGTTCTGGGCCGACAGGACATGCGGGAGCTTCTCCAGGTCGGCGACCGTGGTGGACATCTGCGAGCTCAGCGCGGTCAGGTCCTGGCTGTCGTCGTGCAGCACGATCTGGCTGCTGTAGCCGCCGGCCTGCGGATCGTGCTCCTTCAGCACGTCCAGGCCCTTCTGCGCCTGGGCCTGGGGCAGGGAGAAGTTGTCGGAGTACTCACCCCCGGCCACATGGTTGACGACCTGGAGCGCCACCAGCGCCACGAGCCAGGCGCCGATGACGATCCCGAAGTGGCGTGCGCACCACTCGCCCAGCCGCCGCAGCCGACCGGCCCGCGCGGCTTTCTCGTCCCCTTCACCGGTGCGGGAGTGCGGCATCTATGTGGCTCCTGTGTCGGCTGAGACATTGGGTGCCGTCCATTAGATGCGCGGGGGATCACTCCGGCATTTCCGGCGCGCGGGCACCCTGCCACTCCGGGCGGGCGTTCCCCCGAAAGGTCGTCGCCGGGTCGGCGCGCCGGGCCCGCCCGCCGAGGTACCGGCGCGCCGCTGCCGGATCCAGCGCCCCGGACCCCAGGGCGACACCGAGGCCGACCAGCGCGCTGCCCGCCGCCTGCGCCGGGCCGTAGGAGCCCGTGCCGACCAGCGGTGCGGTCGCGGCCGCGGCGACCGGGATGAGGCCGGAGAACAGGGTGGCGCGTTCCGCGCCGATCCGCCGCATGCCCATGTACCAGCACACGAACCCGACCACGGTGACCACCACCGCCTGCCACAGCAGCGCGGCGGCCTCGGCGCCGTCCGGACGCCGCAGCCACCCGGCCCCGTCGGCCGGCACCCCGACCGCCGCCGACTCCAGCGCGGCGACCGCGCACACCGTGGCCGACAGCAGCCGGGGCCCGAGCGGCCGCAGCACGGGTACGGCGAGCACGGCGAAACCCACCTCTCCCGCCAGGGCACACGCGGAGAAGGCGAGGCCCGCGCCGTCGGTGCGCCCCCAGCCCTGGACCGCGCAGGCGCCGGCCGCCACCAGCAACGCCCCGCACAGGACCGCCCGGCTGGGCCGGCGCCCGTCCAGGAGCGGCACCAGCACGGCGACGACCACCGGCGCGCAGCCCACGAACACACCGGGCACCGCGGGTTCCGCCGTGCGCTCCGCGGCGAGGACGGCCAGGTTGAAGCCGACCATGCCGATGGCGGCGAGCAGGACGAGACGCAGCCACTGACGTGCCGTCAGCGCTCTCAGACGGGCCGTCGAGCCCTTCCCGGCCAGAGGCAGGAGCAGCAGAAAGGCCAGCCCGTAGCGCAGGAACTGGCCGCCCGCGTACGGGTACGCGCCCAGCACGCTGTTGGCCGTGAAGGACGCCCCGACGAGGACACAGGCGAACGCGGCGAGCAGGGCTCCCCGCGTGGTGGTGACGTTCATACCGGCGACGCTAGGCAGCGCGGCGGCCCGGCTCGAGGTCCACTCCCGTGCCGGAATCATGGACCAATCCGCCCCGGGCCGCCGCCCGTCGGTCAGCCGATGTGGTAGCTGTCGCCGTAGACCTTCCAGTCCAGCGGCGGGTCGAGGTCGAGGTTCCGTTTGCGCAGGAAGACCCGCTGCGCGGTGTCGACCCGGCTCGTGTCGCTGTGCGCCTCCTCCTGCTTCATCGCCCACACCCGCGCGTCCAGGAAGGCGTCGAGATATGTCACCTCGTCACCGCCCGACGCCGGAGGCTCAGCCGTGCGCAGCGCACGCCTGCGGATGTTGCGGAAGCTCAGCGGGTCGTCGCCGTCGCCGTGCATGACGATGGCGTCGTAGTACGCGAACTGGCCCAGCACCCGCAGCCCGTCCGCCTTGCCCTGCCGGACCGCCGGGCCGAAGTACACCCGGTCGCGCTCGTCGTCCTGCGCCCTCCGGAACGCGGCGTCACGGGCCGCCCGGCGCCAGTCGCCGGGGAAACCCGGGTCGAGCCCGTCGTGCGAGTCGCAACCGTCGACCCGACGCAGCGCCGGCAGATACTTCGCGAGGACGTTGCCGGGCTCGCGGTCGGTATAGAGCTCGACGAGGTCGAGCATGTCGCCGGTGCCGGAGCAGAACCCGATGATGCCGGCGGTGTAGCCACGCCCGTCGCGGATGTCCTCGATGTACTGGTACTGCGCCTTCCAGTCGAGCGAGGAGTTCTCCGCACTCGACACGAGCTGCATGGCGATCTCCTTCTTCGCCGGGTCGTCGAGCCCGATCGCCCGGGCGGAAGCCATGGCGTGCGGCGGCTTCAGGAACGGGGCGGCGGCGAGGGCGGCGCCGAACAACGCCAGGGCGGTGCGGCGCGGGGTCGGGTGTCTCACGGGGCCTCCAGGCGGAGTGGGGGGTGGGAGAGCTGGCCGTGCAGAACTGACAGGAAGGTTTCCTATCACTTTCCGCGGATGCCGGGAACCGCAAGAGGTGAAGTTCGTAGGGTCGAACAAGTTGGCTGGCCCGTCACGGAAACCAACCGGGAACCAACAGCGCGTCCCGCACGTCAACTCATTGTCCAGGGAGGCCGGATCGGCCTCGGAAGGCGGCGAGAGAGGGGAATCGCGGTGGACGACGCGACGTCGCAGCAGGGGAGCGAGACGGAGGCAGCGGCACGCCGGGCCCGCTTCGGCGCACTGCCGGAGCCGGTGCGCGTGGAAGACATGGTCGAGGAACGAGCCGTGGGCGTCCCCGACCCCGCGCGCACCGCCTACAACCAGGACGAGTGGATGGTGCGCTACTGCCTGTGACCCGACCCTACGAGCGGCTTTTGGCGCCCAGATCGCGCAGCCACCGCACGACGTCGTCGGCGTCGTGGGCGCGGGCGATGTCGAGCGGTGTCATGTCGTCGTAGCCGCACCAGTCCTGGTCGGCGCCGTGCTCGTGGAGATACCGCGCGGTGGGCAGATGCCCGCCGTGGCAGGCTCCCCAGAAGGCGCTGGTGATCTCCTCGGGCGACGGGGGATCCCCGGCCTCGACGTACCCCCTGACCCGGTCGAGCAGACCGAGCGTGGCGGCGTCCTGGAGGGTGGTGCGGGCGCCGTGCTCGATCAGCCGGTGAGCGGCGCGCCACTGGCCGAACGCGCGGGCGTCGGCGAGCGGCGTGCCCCCGGCGATCACCGCCCCGGGGGCCTCGATGTCGGCACCGGCGGCGATGAGCGCGTCCAGGACGGCCACGTCGTTGCTGCTGGCGGCCCAGTGCAGCGGAGTCTCCGCGTGCGCGCCGCCGAAGCGCGCGTCGGGATCGGCCCCGGCCGCGACCAGGGCGGCGACGACCTCGGGACCGCGGGGGAAATGGCCGGGCCAGTCAGTCGCGATGTGCAGCAGACTGCGGGTGCCCTTGCCGTCCTCGCCGTGCTCGGTGACACGCGCCGCGGCCAGACCGGGATGGTCCGCGAGCAACCGCCCGAGCCCCGGCAGATCCCCGTCCCGGATCGCCGCGGTGACCGCGACGGCCAGCGGATCCTGTGAAGTCAACGTCTGCAAACCGGCCTCCCGATCGCCGTACAGGGCCCCTCGATTCTGTACGACGACGCCCCCGCGCACCACGCTCCGTGCCCGTAGCACCCACCCGCGACGTCATGCCGACGACATGCCCGCAGGCCCCGCGAGGCGTAGCGTCCGGGTAAGAGCGGGAGGACAGCATGTCCGCGAGCAACGAGCCGCCCGGGGGCGCCGGGACGCTGGACGCCCTGGGGACGGCCCTGGCCGACACCGTGCGCGGAACCGGAGCCTCGATCGGCGGCCTGTACCTCATCGAGGAGGCCGAGCCCGTGCTGCGCCTGGTCGCGCTGTGCGGACTGCCGATCGCGTTCAGCGCCCCCTGGCAGCGACTGCCCCTGACCGCACCCGTCCCGGTCGCCGACGCGATCCACGACGACACCCTGGTCACCATCGCGAGCCAGGAGGAGATGGCCCGCCGCTACCCCCGCGCCGCCGCGGTCCTGCCCTACCCGTTCGCCCTGGCCGCCGTCCCGCTGACCGGTGTACGGCGCCGCTGGGGCGGCATCGTGCTGATGTGGCCCGCGGCGCGGCCGCGTGGCATCACGCCCCGCGTACGCGGTCACATCACCTCCAGCGCCCGCCGCATGGCCCGCCTGCTGGACGACGCCGCCGGGCCGCCCGAACTGCCCGACCAGCCGCGCGTCGTCCCCGTCGACGCCGCACACCACCCCGTGCAGACCGGCCTGGCCGCCGCCGACTACCTCGAACGCCTCCCCGAAGGCGCCCTGGCCCTCGACCTGGAGGGCCGCGTCACCTTCGCCACCGCCACCGCGGCCCACCTGCTCGGCCGCCCCGCCGACCGGCTGCTCGGCACCCGGCCCTGGCAGTCCCTGTCCTGGCTGGACGACCCCGTCTACGAGGACCACTACCGCACGGCGGTCGTCGGCCGCACTCCCGTGACGTTCACCGCGCTCCGCCCGCCCGGCCAGTGGCTCACCTTCCAGCTCTACCCGGACACCAGCGGCATCAGCGTCCGCGTCGTCCCGAGCGAAGAGGACGCCGAGACCCGGCCGCCCCCCGCGGCCGCCCGCAGCCCCGCCGCGGCACCGACGGGACGCCTCTACCAACTGGTGCACCTGGCCGCCGCGCTCACCGAGGCGGTCACCGTGCGCGACCTCGTCTCGCTGAGCGCCCACCAGATCCTGCCCGCCTTCGGCGCCCAGGGCCTCGTGCTCTCCGTCGCCGAGGCCGGACGTCTGAAGATCACCGGCTACCACGGCTACGCGGCCGACGTCATGGAACGCCTCGACGCCCTGTCGCTGGACACCGACCTCACCCCGGCCGGCCAGGTCCTCGCCAGCGGCACCCCCGCCTTCTTCGCCGGCCCGGCCGAGCTGGCCGCCAACTACCCAGGCGCCCCCCAGATCAGCGGCAAACAGGCCTGGGCCTTCCTGCCGCTGATCATCTCCGGCCGCCCGGTGGGCTGCTGCATCCTGTCCTACGACCAACCGCACACCTTCACCGCCGACGAACGCGCCGTCCTGACCTCCCTGTCCGGCCTCATCGCCCAGGCCCTCGACCGCGCCCGGCTCTACGACACCAAACACCGTCTCGTCCACGAACTGCAGCGCGCCCTGCTGCCCCGGGCCCTGCCGAACCTGTCCGGCCTCGACGTCGCCGCCCGCTATCTGCCCGCGGGCCACGGCATCGAGGTCGGCGGCGACTTCTTCGACCTTCTGCGCCTGGACGGGACGACCGCGGCCGCCGTCATCGGCGACGTGGAGGGCCACAGCATCGCCGCCGCCGCTCTCATGGGCCAGGTGCGCACCGCCATCCACGCGCACGCCACCGCGGGCGCCGCACCCGACGAGGTCCTCGTGCGCACCAACCGGCTCCTGGCCGACCTCGATTCCGAACTGCTCGTCTCCTGCCTCTACGCCCATCTCGACCTGGCCCGCCACCGGGTGGCCTTCGCCAGCGCGGGACACGTGCCGCCGCTGCTGCGTCACCTCAGCCGCCCCGCGTCGGTCCTCGACGTCGAGCCCGGACCGCTGCTGGGCATCGACACCGGCGGCCACTACCCGGTCACCACCGCGCCCCTGCTCCCCGGCACCACCCTCGCCCTGTACACCGACGGCCTGGTCGAGCTCCCCGGCACCGACGCCACCCGGACCACGTCCGACCTCGCCGGGCAGCTGGACACCGGCGACGGCCGCGACCTGGAACGGCTCATCGACCGGCTCGTCCAGCACACGACGCCCACCGGACAGCACACCGACGACATCGCGGTGCTCCTGCTGCGCGCGTACGGCCCCGACGGCCACCGGGCCTGAGGACACCGCCCGCAGTGCTCCGGTCAGCCCTGCGGCGGATCCACGCGGACGCGCCGGGCGACATCGCGCAGCTTGATGTTGTGGTTCTGCGAGATCCGCCGCAGTACGCCGAAGGCCTCGTCCTCGCTCAGCCGGTGGCGTTCCATGAGGATCCCCATGGCCTCTCCGACGGCGTGCCGGGTCTCCAGGGCGTGCTCGAGCTGGTCGACGGTACGGGCGGAGTCCAGTGCCACGGCGGCATGGGAGGCGAGCAGCCAGCCCGCGGCCTCGATGTCCTTGCCGAAGGCCCCCGGGCGGCGCGAGTAGAGGTTCAGCGCGCCGAAGTCCTCCTGCTCGGTGTAGAGCAGCACACCGGTCATGCTGCCGATCCCCAGCTCGCGGGCCGCCCGGGAGAACCGCGGCCAGGACGGCTGCGGCGTGGTCATGTCGGCGATACGGAACAGCCGCTCGCCGTCCACCCGGCGGGCGGCGTCGAAGCACGGCCCCTCGCCCAGCTCGCCCTGCAGCCGGTCGGACTCCTCGACCATGTCGCCGCACACGGCCAGCGTCACGGCCCGGCCCTTGGACACCGTCAGGATCCCCGCCGCGTCACAGCCCTCGACGAGCTTCACCGCCGAAGCGGCGATCTCGTCCAGCGTCGCCCGCACAGAGTCCTGGGCCACCAGATCCCGGGCGAGCTGCGCCATCTGCTCGGCATACCGCTGCCACTCCACGGCCACCACCGCCTCACTCCCCGGTCCCGCCCACCGTACTCCGGGCCCGACCGCCCGGCCGCGCACCGGCGGGCCCACGGGTGACACCGCGAGAGACCGTCCCCCCGGCGCCCGGGGCGGGCGTCGCGATGTCGGGGTCGCGGGCGACGGCTCCGGAGACCCGGCCTGAAGAGGCTGAGGACTCAGCCCCATGACTCACCGCCCTGACGGCCTCGCCCAGCAGCCCGGCCCGTCAGCGATACGCCGTCAGCAGGAGGGCCACGTCGTCCGGTCGTTCGGGCGCGCGGCGGGCCGTTCTCACCAGGCGGTCGGCGAGATGCTCCACCGAGTCCGCCGGGGGGCCGGCCAGGGCGCGGCGGACCTCCTCGATCCCCGTCTCGATGTCGCTGCCGGGCTGCTCCACGAGCCCGTCGGTGTACAGGGCGAGGACGCTGCCGGGGGCGAGCGTGAGCGCGGTGACGGGATAGACCGAGTCGGGCTGCACCCCCAGCATGACCCCGCCCACCAGGTCCAGCGTCTCGGCGTGCCCGTCGGGGTGGCGCAGCAGCGGCGGGGGATGGCCGGCCCGCACGGCGAGCGCGCGCCCGGTGCGCGGGTCGAGTTCGATGTAGCAGCAGGTGGCGAAGGCGTCCGACTCCAGCTCGGCCAGCAGCCGGTTGGTGTGGGTGATGACCTCCTGCGGCGGCCGCTCGCTCGCGGCGAAGGCGTGCACGGCACTGCGCAACTGGCCCATCACCGCGGCCGCGCCGACACTGTGGCCCTCCACGTCCCCGATCACCAGGGCCACGCCACGCCCCGTCGTGATCACGTCGTACCAGTCGCCGCCGATGGCCATGCCCTGGGTGCCGGGCAGATAGCGGCCGGTGGTGCGCAGCCCCTCGACGGCCGGCAGCCGGTGCGGCAGCAGCCCCTCCTGCAGGCCGCGGGCGACGGCGGACTCGGAGTCGTAGAGCCGCGCCCGCTCCATCGCCTGGGCGGCCAGCCCGCTCAGCGCGGTGAGGGCGGAGCGCTCGTCGGCGGTGAACCGGTGCGGGGCGTCCCAGCCGAGGATGCAGGAGCCGACGGAATGACCGGAGGCGATCAGCGGCAGGAACGACCAGGAGTGCATCCGGTCCAGGGCGATGCCCGGATAGGCGATCGAGAGGTCCTCGGGCGACTCGAAGAAGAGCGGCAGCCGCGTGGTCAGCGCGTGCACGCCGGGCAATTGCCTGTCGAGGGCGACCCCCTCGAACTGGGTGAGGAAGCCCTCCGGATAGCCCGACTCCCACTGCAGATACATCCGGCCCTCGCGGACGGTGTACAGGGCGAGTTCCCGCGCGCCGAACGCGGGCAGCAACTGCTCGGACACGGCCCGGCACACGTCCTGCACGGTGACCGCCTCGGTGAGCACGCTCGCCATCTGCACCACGTGGTACAGCGCCCCGGCCCGCGCCGCCGCGACCGGCCCGGGCGGCGGCGCCACGGCCCCGGTGCCCGGCACGGGACCGGCGGAGGTCCCGGCCTCGCGCGCCGCCTCGCCTCCGGTGGGCGGGCCGGTCCGATGGACCCGGCCGGTCAGCCCGTGCACATCCGGGTACAGCACGAAGCTCAGCCAGTTCCCCGCCGGATGCCGCACGAGGAAGGACACCTGCTCCTGCGACAGCATCGCCGCCCGGTAGCGGTCCTCGTACGCGGGATCCCGGAGCCAGGTGATCACCTCCCACGGATAGCGGCCGAGGAGCTCTTCCCGGCCGGCGCCGAGCAACTCCTCGCAGCGGCGGTTGGCATAGGTCAGACGGCCGTCCTGGTCCAGGGAGAACAGCCCGTCGGGCAGCCGCTCCGCGGCCTCGGCGGCGGTGAGCCGGCCGGCCGCGTCGACGAGGGCGCCCACCAGGATCCGGTCGGAGCCGGTGCCGCCGCCCACGAGATGGCCCCACAGCTCGACGGGCCGGTAGCTGATCTCCTCGCCGCCGACGGATTCGTCCCGGACCCGCAGGTGACGGGACCTGATCCGGCCGTGCGTCAGCGCGTCCTGCCGGCTCGCCCGCAGTTCGTGCAGATCGTCCGGGCTGACCCGGGCCTCGACGGCCGCGATGGTGCCGTCGAAGTCCGCCCGGGCGATGCCGAGGAGCGCGAGGGCCTCGTCGTCCGGCGCGCACCGGCCGCTGTCCAGGTCCCAGTCGAGCAGCCCGACCCGCACGGGGTGCGCGGCGACCGTGGGCAGCCGCACGCTGACGGGTTCGTCGTCGTACTCCACCCGGTACGCGCCGGAGCCCGGTCCCGACCGGCGGGCGGCGAGGCGGGCGAGGCGCTCCTCCATGTCCCGACCGGCGGGACGCAGCGCGCGATCCACCGCCTCCGCGTCGATCGGCGACCGGGCCGCCGAGCGCAGCACGACCAGCACGCCCACCGCTTCCCCGCCGGCCCGGACGGGCTGGTAGGCGGAGCCGAAGGAGTACGGCAGCCCGGCGGTGAAGTGCGGGAAGCGCACCATGGTGACGCGCTCGTCCGGCAGCCACAGCGGCTCGTCGCTCCGGTAGGCCTCGGCCATGGGCAGCGCCCCGCCCATGGGCACCCGCCACCACGCCCTGAGCAGCGACCGGGGCACCCCGGTGACCAGGGCCAGCACCAGCGAGCGCCGGTCGCGTGAGCGCAGATAGACCAGGCCGCCGTACCCGCCGAGGTCCCGCACGGCCGCGGTCAGCGGAGCGGTGAGGGCGTCCTCGATCCGGCCGTCGCCCCCGTCCCGGCCCGGTCCGCCGGGTGACCGGGGCCCGTCCGGTACGGCGGCTGCCTCATCCATCTCGCGTCCTCCCGGTACGGACGCACCGGACACCAATCGCTCCCCCTCAGGATGTGCCATGGTCGGCACTCCGGCGCGGCAAGCGCAACCTTTCGGTCGTCACGGTCGTCTCACCCGATATCACCAGCACACGAGCCTCGGGGGCGGAAAATGGTACGAATCAGAACAGCATGCGCGACTCTCGCGCTCGTCGGCGCCACGGTGGGCGTCGCGGCGGTCCCGGCCGGCGCGGCTCCGGCCGCCACCCCGCAGGCGGCCCGGGCCGCGGCCTGCCCGACCGGCTGGGGAAGCCTCGCCAAGACCGACACCAGCGCCACACTCGCGCCGGTCAAGGACATCAGGACCGGCCGTCACGCCTGCTTCGACCGGATGGTCGTCGACCTGCCCGGCGCGGGCGGCGACGTCGGCTACTCCGTGCGCTATGTCGACCGGCTCCACCAGGACGGATCGGGCCGCCACATTCCCGTGACCGGCGCAGCCGTCCTCGAGGTGCGGGTCTTCGCGCCCGCCTACGACCCGGAGACCGGCGCCGCCACGTATCCCGGCCGGGTGGCGCGCCCGCTGCCGGGCGTGGACCTCACCGGCTACAGCACCTTCCGGGACACCCGCTTCGCCGGCAGCTTCGAAGGGGAGACCCAGGTCGGACTCGGTCTGCGCGCCCGGCTGCCCTTCCGGGTCCTGCAGCTGGACGACCGTCTCATCGTGGACGTGGCCCACAGCTGGACCGCCACGCGGTGACGGCACCACGCGCCCGGTTCTCCTGAGCCGGGCGCGGACGTCTCTCACCGTCCCCGCACACGCCCCAGCTCCGCCAGGGTCCGTGCCGCGGCACCGGCCAGCC
Source organism: Streptomyces sp. CRCS-T-1 (assembly GCF_024442335.1). NCBI lineage: Bacteria > Bacillati > Actinomycetota > Actinomycetes > Kitasatosporales > Streptomycetaceae > Streptomyces > Streptomyces sp. CRCS-T-1. Next base: position 8,503,938 of record NZ_CP101651.1, read on the forward strand.
GGGGCCGGTTGCGTACGAAGCGGCGGGCGGCCCGGGCGGGCTCCCGGCCCAGCCAGTGGACGGCACCGCCCGGCACGGGCCGTACCACCGCCCCCTCGTACACCCGCAGGTCACGGGTCTTGAGCGACTCCTTGTAGCGGGCGGGGCCGCTGCCCAGGTCCACCGTCCCGACACCGTCGGCCGCCGCGGCCTCCAGCATCCTGAGCTGCAGCACCAGACCGGGGGAGTACTTGGCGTAGGCGCGGTCGTACGCCGGGAACCACCAGGACAGCACCGTGCGCGAGCGCAGACCGAAGTGCGCGGCCACGGGCCGGTCCGCGGCGTAGAGCACGGACAGCACCCCACGGCACTCCGGTTCCTCGCTCTCCCCGAGCAGCGTCACCAGCCGGGTGATCCACTCTTGCGCGAACCGGTCGCGCCGGCCGGTCCGCCGGTACTGCGCCGACTTCCAGTCCATCAGCGCCCGCAGAGCGTCCGGGTCCTGGGCGTCGTAGGCGAACCGCACCTCGCCGACCTGCCGGGCCAGCTTGCGCTCCTTGGCCAGGGTCTGTCTGAGGAAGCTCGGCGACTTCGCCCGCAGCCGCTCCCGGTACCGCTCGAAACCCTCGTCGATGTCGACGACCGGGGAGGCGAGTTCCTCCGCCGCGTGCGGCACGAACAGCCCCTGGCCGGCTTCGAGGTTGTCGAACTCCCAGGACGACAGCGCGCAGGACCGCAGCAGCCCGCGGGCGTCGAGCCGGATCCCGGGCCGCAGTACGGCCCCCTGACTGTCGGACACCCCGAGCCCGATGGCCCGGCCCTGCCCCAAGGGTCCCCTCTCGTAGGGGAAGAACCCGACCGGGGAGTCGTCGTCGAGCAGCACCGCCACTCTCGCTCCCGGCCTGACCCGCCCCACCAGGATGGTGAACGCCGGGTCGAGAAAGGGATTCGCGGGGGCCGCGGACTCCGTCCGTATCTCCCGCCACATCTTCTGGTCGTTCGGGCCCAGTTCGTCCGGCCGCAGAACGAGAACACGCTTTCCAGGCAACTCCGCCTCCTGTGTCATCGGCATGGGGACACACGAAGGCCTGTACATCGCCGCGAATCGGCACCAGGCAGTACGCAGGCCGCACGGCGCAGGCCCTTTGTCGGTACTGCCGTCGCTCAGCAGCGGAACGTCTGCAGCTCCACCGTGTCCGGGGCGGACACGACCGTCCCCGTACACCGGCTCGTCCCCGCCGCCCGGAGGTCCGTACCGCCCCGGTCCACCACGGGCGTCCCGGTCACCGCCGCGCTCGCCCCGGCCGGGCCGGCGGCCCTCGGTGTCCGTGCAGCCAGGTGCCTCAGCGACGGCTCCGCCTCGCACGGACAGGGATCTCCGGCTCCTTCGGCCTCGGGCGTCGAAGCCGCACCGGTCGCCCGTGTCTCCACGGCTGCCGTGACCGCGGCCCCCGCCGTGCGCTCGCCCTGCGCGGGCCCCGGGGCGGCGAGCTGCAGCACCAGCAGGCAGGCCACCAGGCCCACCACCGCCGCCCATCGTCGCCGCACCATCAGACCCCCCGACACGGCCGCTGCGCCTACCAGTAGGCCGAGCGCATCTCGCCCGCGTCAAGCCCTTGTGGGCCGATTCGCCCCGCTCGGCCAGTTGCTGCCGAAATCCAACGGAAAGCGCTGCCGCACCCTTCGCGGGATCGGGTCAGCCGCTGCCGCCGGGCAGGCTCAGCACCTCGCCCGCCTTTGGCGCCCGGATACCGAGGGGCTCGTCGAAGGCGCTGAACGAGGTGGTGGTGTGCTGCGCACCGTTCTTGTAGACGGTCTTGAGGAGGTAGGGCTCGCCTTCCTCGGCCACGTAGAAGGTGTACGTCCCCTTCTTGTCCGCCTTGTCGGTCACGATCAGCTCGACGGCCTTCGTGCCCCCGACCCGGGTGGATCCGCCCTTCTTCGCCGTGCCGAACGACTCGAAGGGCCGTTCGCACGAGGTGAGACCGTCACCCGAACCGGCCGGGTCCACCGGCGTCTTCACCCAGAGCTTCTGCTCGCCCGTGGCACCCGGGATCTTCTTCCACTCCTGCAGGTAGGCCCGGTTCGGCCGGACGTAGTCGGTCTCGCCCAGCCGGATCTGTTCCAGGGCGGCGCCTCCGCTCATCTCGGTCTTCGACCTGCACCGGCTGACCAGGTCGGTCACGAGACGGCTGGTGACGGTGGCGCCGCTCGTCGTGCGGTTGGTGATGTCGACGGTGACGGAGTCCAGCTTCCGCATCGTCGCGTTGGCCTCGTCGAGGAGGTCGCCCGCGGACCTGTCCTCGCCGGAGCCGCCGGATCCGCACCCGGCGAGGGCGGCGCCCGCCAGCAGGCACGCGAGCGCGGTCGTCGTCACGGTAGCCATGGCCCGCACGGAGCCCCCCAGATGTTCGTGTCGGCCGATGATCAGCACGGGAGCCTACCCGTCCGCCGGTGCGCCCGGCGGACAGGCCGGATTCACGCTCCGGAACCGGTCTCCCGGACCAACTCGATCGCTCGGCCCAGGGTGTCGAGCCGGTCGTCCAGGGTCTCCCCGGCCGGGTAGAGACGGACCGTGTCCACCCCGGCGTCCCGCCAGACCCGCAGCCGCCGTCGCACCATCTCCTCGGTGCCGATGAGCGTGGTGGCCAGCACCATCTCGTCGGTGACGAGACCGGCCGCGCCGTCCCGGTCGCCCGCCTGCCAGCGCTCCCGTACCTCGGCCGCGACCTCGGCCCAGCCCTGACGGCCGTAGGCCCGGTTGTAGAAGTTGGTCGAGGCGGAACCCATGCCGCCCAGGCTGAAGGCGAGTTCCTTCCTCCGGTCCGCGATCATGGGGCCGAGTTCCTCCTCGTCCCGCGCGAACGCGACCTCGGCGCCCTGGCAGACGTCGAACCCGGCACGTGCACGGCCGGCGGCGGCCAGCCCCTCGTCCAGCGGAGCGAAGTAGGCCTCCGCCGCGCCCTCCGGTACGAAGCTGGTGCCGAGCCAGCCGTCCGCGACCTGGCCGGTCAGCCGCAGCATCGCGGGCGACAGCGCGGCCAGGTAGACGGGCACGGGGTGCTCGGCCCGCATCGACAGACGCATCGGCACCGCCTCCCCGCCCGGCAGCGGAATCCTGAACTCCGAGCCCGAATGGGAGATCTTGCCGCCCGCGACCACCTGCCGCACGATCTCCACCGTCTCGCGCGTCCGGGCCAGCGGACGGGCGAACGGCACCCCGTGCAGGCCCTCCATCACCTGCGGTCCGGACGGACCCAGACCCAGCAGGAAACGCCCGCCGGAGAGATTGGACAGGGTGATCGCCGCCTGGGCGAGGGCCACCGGTGTGCGCGTGCCGACCTGCATGACCGCGGAGCCCAGCAGCATCCGCTCCGTACGGGCCGCGTAGAAGCCCAGGGCGGACGGGGCGTCCGATCCCCACGCCTCGGCCACCCAGCAGACGTCGAGCCCCAGTTTCTCCGCCTCGACGACGAAGTCGGCCTGCCGGGACCAGGAGCCGAGAGCCGCCGCCTCGACGGTCGTCGCCGTGCGCATCACGCCTCCGCCCGCTGCCTGATGTGCTCCAGCGTGGCGGTCATGCCCCGCTCGAACTCCCGCAGTCTCACGAACACGATCTTCTGCTCCTTCTCCGGCATGGCGTCGATCGCGACGGAGAGGCCGGAGCGCCCCGGCCCCATCCGCATCCACTGCGACAGTTCGGTGCCGCCGTCCCGGGGCTCGAGCCCGAACCGCCAGACGGCGCTGGGCTCGGCCGGATCCCCGACCGCCCAGGCGAACACCCGCTCCGGGTCGCAGGCGACAACCGTGGAGGTCGTCTCCCACTCACCGAACGACTCGTGCCTGCTCCGGCCGGTGAACCGCGCCCCGACGGCCGGACCGGCGGCTCCGTCGGCCCACCCCGCCCACTGCAACTCCTCACTCAGGTCCGGCATCCGCGTCACATCCGACACCAGCGCCCACACTCTCCCCGGCGGCGCCGCGATCCAGGTCGTCACCTCGACCGTCGGTTGGTCCGCGTACCGCGCGCCCGTCCACTCCATCGCGTGCCGGCCTCCTCGTCGACAGGGGTTGTGGGCAGCAGAGTTGCGTAATAAGACTCACTAGGTCAAGAGGGCGCGGGTGTCCGTCTCCCCAACGGGCGGTGAAGGTCGGTGCCGACGTGCCCCGGTGCGCGGAAGCATGCGCGCCGGGCCGCGTACGCTACCGATGGCTCCGCCCCGGGGATCTTCACGTCTGACGTGCCCGCCGGTGGGGAGTCATCAGGGGACGGCAGTGGCCGAGCCGATCCGTCGGCGGGCACCGAGATGCACGGCCGGGCGCGGTCGCGAGGGTGCGCCCGGGCCGTGCCTTCGAGCGGAGGAACGAGATGGGATCGGCGATGGGCGAGCGGGATCACCGCCGGCAGAGATGGGCGGCCAGGGGAGCCCTGGCCGCGGTCGCGCTGGCGGCGCTGCTGCCCCTCGTCTCCGGCGGTCTGAAGGGACTGCTGCTGCTTCTGGCCGGTATCGCGGGACTCGCCCTGACCGCGGCGGCGCTCTGGTGGGTCCTGTCCCGCCGCGGACCGGCACGCATGGCGGCGGCCGTCCTGGCCCTCGTCGCCCCCGTCGGCGTCATCGTCCTCTTCGCGGCCGCCAATCTGATCTGGGTGGTCTTCGCCTCGCTGCTGCTGTGGTGTGTCGCGGTCTGGAGCGGCCGCTACGCCCTGCGCAGCACGGGGCTGCGGCCGGTACGGGCCAAGGAGTACCGCACACCGCCGCCGCGACGCCCCTTCCTCCTGCTCAACCCGCGCTCCGGCGGCGGCAAGGTCGAGAAGTTCTCCCTCAAGGAGAAGGCCGAGGAGCTGGGCGCCCGGGTCGTCCTGCTCGACCCGGAGCACCACCAGGACGTCACCGAACTGGCCAAGGCCGCCGTGGCCGACGGGGCCGACCTCCTGGGCGTCGCGGGCGGCGACGGCACACAGGCGATGGTCGCCGCCGTCGCGGCGGAACACGGCCTGCCGTTCCTCGTCATCTCGGCCGGCACCCGCAACCACTTCGCCATGGACCTGGGCCTGGACCGGGACGACCCGTCCACCTGCCTCGACGCCCTCACGGACGGGGTCGAACTCCGCGTCGACCTCGGCTTCGCCGACGACCGCCCCTTCGTCAACAACGCCTCGTTCGGCGTCTACGGGGCCGTCGTCCAGAGCCCCGGCTACCGCGACGACAAGGTGGGCGCCGCGCTGGAGCGGCTGCCCGAGCTGCTCACGCGGCAGAGCGGCCCGCGGCTGACGGCGACCGCCGACGGCACCACCATCGCCGACCCGCAGGCCGTCCTGGTGAGCAACAACGCCTACCGGATGGACGACCCGTTCGGCTTCGGCCGGCGCGAGCGGCTCAACTCCGGGAAGCTGGGCGTGCTCGCCGTCCGCGTGGACAGCGCCGTGGAAGCGGCCGAGCTCCTGCTGTCCCCGCGGCCGGAAGGCCTCACCGTGCTCACCGCCCAGCACGTCGTCGTCCACTCCGACGAACCGCATCTCGAAGTCGGCCTCGACGGCGAGGCGCTCACCCTTCCGGCCCCCGTCCACTGCCGCATCGCACGCCGGGCCCTGCGCGTCCGGGTGCCCCGCAACCGCCCCGGGGTCCCCGAGGCGCCCCCGCGCCTGGACTGGCGCCGGCTCCGCAAGCTGGCGGCCGCGGTCGGCCGTACGGCCGCGCCCACGCGTTCCCGGCGGTCCTGAGCCCGATAGGCGCGAGGTCCCCCATGCCGCTTCCGGCATGGGGGACCTCGCGTACGCGCTCCAGCGGGCTACGCGCCCTTCGGGCCCGCCTGCTGCACGACCTCGAAGGACCACAGGTTCGAGTCGCTCGCGGCCGGCTTGGGCCGCTCGCCGCCCTCGCCGCCGCCCTGGTGCGCGGCCTTCATCGGCCCCTCCATCCAGGCCTGGAACGACGCCTCGTCACGCCACCGCGTGTAGACGAGGTAGGTGTCGGTGCCCTCCACCGGGCGGAGGAGCTCGAACCACTCGAACCCGTCGGAGCTCTCCACGGTGTGCGCGCGGGAGGCGAACCGCTTCTCCAGCGTCTCCCGCTGCTCGGCGGGCACGGTCAGCACATTGATCTTGACTACGCTCATGGCCCCATCTTGCCCGATGGCACCTCCGAGCCGACCGGGACCTGCACCTCCGGGAGGTTTTGAACGCGTTCAAATATGGGCTAGGGTCGATCCCACACGTCGAGGGGGAGGCCTTCATGAAGATCGTGATACCCGGCGGGACCGGACAGGTCGGCACGGTCCTGAAGCGCGCGCTGGGCGCCGCCGGACATGACGTCGTGGTGTTGAGCAGGCACCCCGCACCGGGCGAAGTGCACTGGGACGGTGCGACCCTGGGGCCCTGGTGCGAGGAGATCGACGGCAGCGACGTCGTCGTCAACCTGGCCGGCCGGAGCGTGAGCTGCCGCTACACCCCGGCCAACCTCCGCGAGATGATGGACTCGCGGGTCGACTCCGCCCGGGTCGTGGGTGAGGCCATCGCCAAGGCCGCCCGGCCGCCCCGGGTCTGGCTCCAGATGAGCACCGCGACGATCTACGCCCACCGCTTCGACGCGCCCAACGACGAGGCGACCGGCGTCATCGGCGGAGCCGAACCCGGCATCCCCGGCTACTGGGCCTACAGCGTCGACATCGCCAAGGCCTGGGAGCGGGAGCAGGAGAGGGCCGACACGCCGGACACCCGGAAGGTGGCCATGCGCGCCGCCATGGTGATGAGCCCGGACCGGGGCGGTGTCTTCGACGTCCTGCTGCGGCTGGCCCGGCTCGGCCTCGGCGGCCCGGTCGCCGGCGGCGCGCAGTACGTGTCCTGGATCCACGACCAGGACTTCGTCCGGGCGGTGGAGTTCCTCGTCGCCCGCGACGACATCACGGGCCCGGTCAATCTCGCCGCTCCCACGCCCCTGCCGCAGCGCGCCTTCATGCGCGCCCTGCGCGGCGCCTGGGGCATGCCGGTGGGCCTGCCCGCGACCCGCTGGATGGCCGAGCTCGGCGCGTTCGGGCTGCGCTCGGACACCGAACTGCTGCTGAAGAGCCGCCGTGTCGTCCCCGGCCGCCTGCTCGAAGCGGGCTTCACCTTCGAGCGCCCCGGCTGGCCGGAGGCCGCGGACGACCTCGTACGCCGGGTCCGCGGCCGCGACCTGAGCTGAGCTGGTGTCAGCTCGGCCCCTCGCCCTGCCCCAGGGCCTTGCCTGTCATGTCTCAGGTGTGGTGCGACCCAAGTGCCCGAATCGGATATGAACACACTTGCCGGTACGAGCAGTTGGTCATCGGGAGGTTCCGTGACGCGGCCCGTCCGGGCGCCGGGGCCGGTCAGCGGCGGCCGCGGAGCTTACCCAGCAGGCGCTGGGCCTGCGCCCGCTTGCGGGGGTCGGCCGCGGCCCGCCGTGCCTGCTCGACGGCCCGCCGCCCCTGCGGACTCCGGGCGAACTGCTTGATGCGATCCAGGATGTTGGCCATGAGGCACCTTCCACTCGTGTTCTGACGTGCTTGTTGTCTGTAGCCCGCCTACCCCCGTGACGTGGTGCTCAGCCCTCGCCGGCCCAGACGGTGCGCGACCGAACGTGTTTGCCGACGGAGCAAGAGGCAAGTCGGTGTCCATGACTGAACAGAACAAGCGCACGAATCAGAAGCCGACCACCATCCGGGCCACGGAGTCCAAGGCGCGGGGCGCGGCGGACAAGGCGACCGCGCCGGCGTCCCAGGCGGCCAAGCGTACGGCGGCCAAGGCCGATGAGGCGGGGTCCGCCCTCAAGGCCGGCGCCGAGCGCTCCGCCGAGGCGACGACGGCGGCCATGCAGACCGCCGCCAAGGGCGTCGAGGTCGGCCGCCAGGCGGTCGTCACGGCCTCCGGCCACGTCGCGGCCACGGCCAAGACGGCCTGGACGGTCATCGCCCACCGCAAGCTCGTCGCCGCGGGCGTCGGAGCCGGTCTGACCGCCCTGAGCGCCGCGTCGTACGCGGTGGGACGCCGCGCGGAACGCGGCGGCCACGGCCCCGTCACCCGGTTCACCGGCGGACGGATCTGACCACGGCGAGGGCGTTCGACGGGACGGCCACGAGGAGGACAGGCGGCGCCGCGCATCACCGGACTTCCCGGTGGTCCGCAGCGCCGCCTCCTTGTGGTCCGTAGCAGCTCACGAACTCCGCGGTGTCCTCTTCTCGTGGCTTGGCCCACATCCGGCCCTCGATGTGGTGTCCCCCTCGCGCGGCACCGCCCTGACGAGGAAGGATGAGACCGCAAGCGAAGGATCAACCCATGCGGAGGAGCGGGCCCATGCAGCACGAGCGAGCGGGCGATCCGGCCGGTTTCGAGGATCTCGTCGATGTGGCCCGGCTGGTGACCGCGTACTACGCGCTCCGCCCCGACCTGGACGACCCGGGGCAGCGTGTCACGTTCGGCACCTCGGGACACCGCGGATCGTCCCTGGCGAGCGCGTTCAACGACGACCACATCGCCGCGACCAGCCAGGCCATCTGCGAGTACCGCGCCGGGCAGGGCATCGACGGGCCGCTCTTCCTGGGCGCCGACACCCACGCCCTGTCGGAACCCGCGCGCGTCACCGCCCTGGAGGTGTTCGCCGCCAACGACGTGACGGTGCTGATCGACGACGCGGACGGCTACACACCGACCCCGGCCGTCTCGCACGCCATCCTCGCGCACAACCGCGGCCGCACCACGGGTCTCGCGGACGGCGTCGTGGTCACGCCCTCCCACAACCCGCCCGCCGACGGAGGGTTCAAGTACAACCCGCCCAGCGGCGGCCCCGCCGCCTCCGACGCCACCTCCTGGATCCAGGACCGGGCCAACGACATCATCCGGGGCGGCCTGAAGGACGTACGGCGCATCCCGTACGCCCGGGCCCTCGCCGCCCCCACCACCGGCCGCTACGACTTCCTCGGCACCTACGTCGCCGACCTGCCCGGCGTGCTCGACCTGGACGCGATCCGGGCGGCCGGGGTGCGGATCGGGGCGGACCCGTTGGGCGGGGCGTCCGTCGCCTACTGGGGCCGCATCGCCGAACAGCACGGCATCGACCTCACCGTGGTCAACCCGCACACCGACCCCACCTGGCGGTTCATGACGCTGGACTGGGACGGCAAGATCCGCATGGACTGCTCGTCGCCGTACGCGATGGCCTCGCTCATCGAGCAGCGCGACCGCTTCCAGATCTCCACCGGCAACGACGCCGACGCCGACCGGCACGGCATCGTCACCCCGGACGCGGGCCTGATGAACCCCAACCACTACCTGGCCGTCGCCATCTCCTACCTGTACGCCCACCGCGACCGCTGGCCGGCCACCACCGGCATCGGCAAGACCCTGGTTTCCTCCGCCATGATCGACCGCGTCGCCGCCGACCTCGGCCGCGAACTGGTCGAGGTGCCCGTCGGGTTCAAGTGGTTCGTGGACGGGCTGGCCGGCGGCACCATCGGCTTCGGCGGGGAGGAGTCGGCCGGGGCCTCCTTCCTGCGCCGGGACGGCTCCGTGTGGACCACCGACAAGGACGGCATCATCCTGGCGCTGCTCGCCTCCGAGATCACGGCCGTCACCGGCAGGACCCCGTCGGAGCACTACGCCACGCTGGCCGCCCGCTTCGGCGAGCCCGCCTACGCCCGGATCGACGCCCCGGCGACCCGCGAGGAGAAGGCACTGCTCGCGAAACTCTCCCCGGCCCAGGTCAGCGCGGACACCCTGGCCGGCGACGCGGTCACCGCCGTCCTCACCGAGGCCCCGGGCAACGGCGCCCCCATCGGCGGCATCAAGGTGACCACGGACAACGCCTGGTTCGCGGCCCGCCCCTCGGGCACCGAGGACGTCTACAAGATCTACGCCGAGTCCTTCCTCGGCCCCGACCATCTCGGCCGGGTCCAGGAGGAGGCCAAGAGCGTGGTGCTCACGGCGCTGTCGGGCTGAGCACCCCCGCCACACGGCCCGGGCCACGACGACCTGGCCCGGGCCGCGTGGGCCACCGGTTCGTCCTGGTGGGCCGCGATACAGGACACTGGGAGCAGTTCCGATCCGGGAAGGACCGACACGTGATCATCTTCGGCACCAAGGGGTACCTCTACCAGCTCGCGATACTGACGCTGGTGTGCGCCCAGTGCGGCAACCCTGCCGCGCACACGCTCAGGAAGCGCGTCACGAAGTTCACGCTGTTCTTCGTGCCGCTGTTCCCGATCTCGACGAAGTACCTGACGCAGTGCACCTTCTGCGGCGCGGAACAGAAGGTGACCAAGGAGCAGGCGGACCAACTGCAGACGCAGAGCGCGGGCGGCCAGGGCGGCCAGGCGTACGGGAACCAGGAGCAGCAGCAACACCGGTTCTAGGCACCGACGGCACAGATCCGTGTGGTAATCCCAAGATCTCGGGTACCCGCCCCGCCACGGGCCCGGACCGGTGAAGCGGGTCGACGGGCCTCCTGCAGTCGACCAGTGAGAACGGAGGCATACCGAGATGAGCACCATCAAGGAAACCGTGGAAGTCGACGTTCCCGTCCACACCGCCTACAACCAGTGGACGCAGTTCGAGGAGTTCCCGAACTTCATGGAGGGCGTCGAGGAGGTCAGGCAACTGGACGACCGCCACAACCACTGGACAACCAAGATCAGCGGGGTGCGGCGCGAGTTCGATACCGAGATCGTCGACCAGCTGGCCGACGAGCGCGTCACCTGGCGCACGACCAGCGGTGACGTCGATCAGAGGGGCTCTGTCCGCTTCGAGCGCGTCGACGACACCCACACCAGGGTCGAGCTGGTGATGGACATCCAGCCCAGCGGAGCCGCGGAGAAGGCGGCGGACATGACGGGCACGATCGACCGCCGGGTCAAGGGCGACATGAAGCGCTTCAAGCAGTTCATCGAGGAGCGCGGAACCGAGTCCGGCGCCTGGCGCGGCCGCATCCAGCCCGGCGGCGCCGGCCCCGCCCTCTGACCTTCCCGCTCCGCCACGAAGGACCCGGCCTCCACAGCGCAGGCCGGGTCCTTCCGTGTCCGCGCACGCGGAGAGAAGGTGATGATTCGGCCATCGTTATGACATGCACCTGTCCATCTGGGTCTCCTGGTGGCACGCTGCCCTCTGACTGTCCGCAGTGACACCCCTGCCTGACCGGGCGGACGGTTCCCCGCCGCCCGGCCCCCGCAGCAGAAGGAGACCGCGTGATAGGCAGACCCCGCAGCCTTCGCCCGTCCGGCGGCACCACCCGCGCTCGCCACACCGTCCTCGGCACACTCGCCGGCATCGCCGCACTCCTGGCGACCGGTGTCACCACCGCACCCGCGAGCGCCGCGCCCGAACCCGGAGCCGTGGCACCCTCGGCGCAGGAACGGGCCCTCGACTTCTGGACCCCGCAGCGGATGCGCGCGGCCACCCCGCTCGACACCCTGTCCGTGGACCCCTCCGACGTACGGGCCCCCGCGCCGCGCAAGGGCAAGGCGACCGTCGTGGCACCCAGCGCACCCGCCTCCGACGTCGGACCCCTGGCCATCCCGCACGGCGGCGGCCCCTGGTCCGGCGGGGGAGCGGTGGTCAAGACCGCGGGGCGGGTGTTCTTCACCTACCAGGGGCGCACCGCCTCCTGCTCCGGCAACGCCGTCACCAGCGCCAACAAGAGCACCGTCCTCACCGCCGGGCACTGCGTGAAGATGCAGGGGGCCTGGCACACCAACTGGGTGTTCGTGCCCGGCTATCACGACGGCCAGCGCCCGTACGGCACCTGGGCCGCGTCGAAGACCCTGTCCACGCCGCAGTGGACGGCCAGTGAGGACATCAACCACGACATCGGCGCGGCCGTCGTCGCCCCGCTGGACGGAAAGAACCTGACCGATGTCGTCGGCGGCCAGGGGCTGGCCTTCAACACGGGCTACAACAAGCCCATGTACTCCTTCGGATTCCCGGCCGCCGCCCCCTACGACGGCGAGAAGTTCATCTACTGCAGCGGAACCACCTTCCGCGACTTCCTGTTCTCCAGCGACCACGGTCTGACCTGCAACATGACCGGAGGCTCCAGCGGAGGCCCGTGGTTCACCCAGTTCGACGAGGCCTCCGGCACCGGCCTGCAGTCCTCGGTGAACAGCTTCAAGTACAACTTCCTGCCGAACGCCATGTACGGCCCGTACTTCGGCGCGGACGCGCAGAACCTGTACCAGAGCGCCCAGTCGTCCTGAACCACCGCACCAGCCGGGAGCCGGGCCCTCCACCGCCGAACCGCGGGAGGAGGCCCCGGCTCCCGGCGTCGGTATCAGGAGCCCGCCCGAGCGAAACCGGCCATGAGCGTTCCCCCGACGTCGTCGAACTCCCGCACCGCTTCGGCGAGTGTGCTTGTCAGCTCCAGCCGAACCGACGGTCCACCACCGCGGTGAACTCGTCCAGGGTCAGCACCGCGTCCCCGTTCTGGTCGGCGGTGTCGAACAGCGCGGAGGACGCGTCGACGTCCTGCACTCCCCAGAACGGCAGGACGCCGGAGGCCGCCAGAGACGGTCCGTTCGTCCGCAGAGCGACGATGACCTCCACCCGGGTGAGAACCCCGTCATGGTCGAGGTCTAGGGCCTCGAACAGTCTGCGGGCCTTGTCACTCATCCTTGTCCCCATCCACAAGTCGGGCAGGCCGGCGAATCCAATCCCGCTCACCGGGGAGGACGCCTCGCGGGGTGACCGGGTTGCCCCGCGACCGGCACCACAACCATTGTCCCGCTCGCAGGTCTTCCTCCTCGGAGGTGTCCATGGGGGCGGACCAGCAGATCGCGTTCTTCCTGCGTGAGACGGCGGCGGCGGACCCGGAGCGGCGCACGGCGGCGGTGAAAGGGCTGGGGAGGACGGGCGGGGCCGCATACGTTCGCGTCCTCGTCGCCGCGGCCGACGACCCCGCCCCCTCGGTGCGCGCGGCCGCCGCCCTGGCCCTGGGCCGACTCGGTGTCCCCGGGGCGGGCGGTGAGGTGCTGCCCCTGCTCATGGACGACGAGAACCCGGGCGTACGGCGCAGGGCGTCGGTCGCCGCCACCCGGCTGGGACTCCGGGGACCTGTGGTCACGGAGGCCTTCGCACGGAGGCTGTCCGACCCGGAACACCACGTGCGGATCAACGCCCTGGAAGGGCTGGCCGCACTGGGCGCACCTGGGGATGCCACGGCCCTGGTCGGGCTGCTCGGCGACCCGGACCCCGCCGTGTGGGGACGGGCCCGGACCCTGGTGTACCGGTGGAAGGACGACGCGGCGGTGCGGGCGGCAGTGATCCGCACCGCCCGGCAGGGCGCGGGCGCCGCCCGCGCGGGGGCCCTGGACGCGCTGCCGAAGGGCTGCTCCGAGCAGCTCCTGGACTCCTTGCTCACGGGCCTCGGCGACCCGTCCCCCGAGGTGCGCATCGCCGTGGCCCGGCGGCTGTTCGACATGCCAGCGCCGTGGACACAGGACGCACTGGCCGTGGCACTACGGACCGAGCGGGATCCCGAGGCCGCCGCACGGCTGCTGTGCGGCCTCGGACGGCTCGGCGACGAGCGGGTGATCGGACCGGCGGTGCGGTGGCTGCGCGATCCCCAGGCCGGAGCGTCCGCCGCGCATGCCCTGGGCGCTGTGGACACGGGAACGGCCGCCGCGCACCTGCGCACGGCCCTGACCGACGAGACGTACCCCGCCCGCACTCGGGCCGCGGCGGCCACAGCCGTAGGAGCCGGGGCCCGATGGGACGCCGTGTGGCTCCTGCTGTCGCTCCTGGACGATCCCGACGACGACATACGCGCGGGCGTGATCGACGGACTGGACGCACTCGTCGACAACGGGCTCCGCCTCTGGGAGCGCCACCCCGTGGCCTGGGCCCTGGTCGAGCGACTGGAGGCCGGCGGGAAGCACACCTGGCGCACCCGCAACGCCCTCGACGGCCTCACCCAGGCCCTGCCCGCCGTACGGCGCCTCGCGGACGAAGCCCCGTCCGCCGAGGTCCGGGCCGCGGCCCTCTCGCTCCTCGCCACGGACGACGACACCGACGGGACCGACGAGCACACCCGCCACGACGTCCGACGCTTCCTGCGCGGCCTGGACGACCCGCACGAAGCGGTCCGCTACGAGGCCGTCCTCGGTCTCGAACGCCGGGTGACGGCGACCGGGGCGCTGCCACCCGGAAGCGAGGAGGCGCACACCCGGCTCACCGCCCTCACCGCGGACGCGTCCCCACGGCTGCGCCAGGCCGCCACCAGACTCGTCGAGACGCTGGGCTCCGGCCCACAGCCCTGAACCAGCACCCCGTCACTCCGCGCATCCCTCGCACCGGCGATTCTCGGACCCCTGCCGCCGTACGCAGTGTGCCATCCGCCCCGCCGGGCCACACTGGATCCCGTGCGGCTGGTGATCATGACGGCGGGATCGCGCGGCGACGTAGCGCCGTACACCGGGTTGGGCGCGGCGCTGGCGCGCGGCGGGCACGAGGTCACGCTCGTCACCCACGCCCTGTTCGAGCCGCTGACCGCCGGCTCCGGGGTGCGCTTCCACCCGACCCCGGTCGACCCGCACGCCGAGTTGCACTCCGAGCGCGGCCGCGGCCTGCACACCAGCACCACGGGGCTCGGCAAACTGCTGCGCGTCGTCTCGATGGCCCGGTCGGCGGCCGAGGAGATGACCGACGACCTCGTCCGGGCGGCACGAGGCGCCGACGCCGTGCTGGCCGCCGGAGCCGTGGCCCCCCTGGGCCGCGCCATCGCCGAGGGCCTGACCCTGCCCAGCCTCGGACTGTTCCTCCAACCCCAGCACCCGACAAGGGAGTTCGGGGCACCCATGCTCGGCGGACGCTCCCTCGGCACCGTGGGCAACCACCTGGGCGGACTGGCCGTCACCACCGCCGTCGACCAGGTCTTCACCCGGGCCCTGCGCCGACTGCACACCCGGCACGGCATGACCCTCCCCGGCCTCACCGCGATCCGCCGGGCCCATGAGCGGGCGCGCTGGCCGGTGCTGCACGGCTTCAGCGAGGCGGTCGTGCCCCGGCCACGGGACTGGCGGCCCGGGCTGGAGATCGCCGGGTACTGGTGGCCGTACGACACCCGGACCCTGCCCCCGGAGGTGGAGGAGTTCCTCGCCGCCGGGCCCGCCCCCGTCTTCGTCGGTCTGGGCAGCGCCACCGTGCCGGACCCGGAGCGCCTGAGCGGCGAGATCGTGCGCGCCCTGCGCGCGGCCGGACTGCGCGGCATCATCCAGCAGGGCTGGGCGGGCCTGGCCGCCCGCACCGACGACATGATCACCGTCGGCGATGTGCCGCACGCGTCGCTCTTTCCCCGGACGGCCGCCGTCGTCCACCATGCCGGAGCCGGGACCACCGCCGCCGTCCTGCGCGCGGGTGTCCCGGCCGTGCCGGTGCCGGTGCAGTTCGACGCCGGTTTCTGGGCGGCCCGTCTCGTCGCGCTGGGCACCGCCCCCTGCGCCGTCCCGCTGCGCCGCCTCACCGCCGGCGCGCTCGCCCCCGCCCTGCGCCGGGCCGTGGGCGACCCGGCGCACCGCGACCGTGCCCAGGACGTGGCGCGCCGCCTGGCCGAGGAGGACGGTGTGGCACCCGTCCTGGCGGCACTCGACCGACTCGCGAAGTGAGCCGCGACCGGGCGCCGCGACTCATGACAGCGGCACTGTCGACCCCCTGATCACCACCCGGCAGGGCAGGGTCTCGATCCCGGAGCGACGCGTACCGCCGGAGATCGCCGTGAACAGGGCGTGCGCGGCGGCCCGTCCGACCTGTTCGAGGTTCATGTCGACACTGGTCAGCGGTGGGCGGGACGCGGACGTCAGGACCCGCCAGTTGTCGAAGCCCATGACCGCCACATCCTCCGGCACCCGCCGCCCGCGCTCGCGCAGCACGTCGATGACGCCCCGGGCGATCTGGTCGCTGCCGCACAGCACCGCGTCCACCTCCGGGTGCTGGTCCAGCAGCATCGCTGTGGCAGCCCGCCCCCAGCCCTCCGACCAAGCCCCGAACCGCGGCTCGCCCACCAGGGTCAGCCCCGCGCCGCCTAGCGCGGCCCGGGCACCCTCGGCACGCTCCTGCGCCGCGGCGTACCCGGGGTCGCCGGTGATGTGCGCGATCCGGGTGCGGCCGCAGGCCAGCAGGTGCTCCACGGCGATCCGGCCCGCGCCGACGCTGTCCGGGACGATGGACAGATCCTCCGGATTCTCCGACGGCGCGTACGCGTATACCACGGGGACCGGCAACTCCCGTCCCAGGGACGGACGCGGGTCGGTCCGGCTGCCGACCACGATGAGACCGTCGACCCGGCGGCCCAGCAGCGCGCGGACATGGTGCTGCTCGCGGATCGCGTCCCCGCGGGCATCGCACAGGAACACCGCGACCTCGCCCGCTCCGAACGCGTCCTCGGCGCCCATCAGTATCGGGATGCTGAACCGGCCCTCCAGGTCGCTGGTCAGCAGACCCACGGTGCCCGTCCGGCCGGCCAGCAGCCCCCGGGCCACCTGATTGGGACGGAACGCGAGGCGCTCGGCCGCCTCGATCACGCGTGTCCTGGTCTCCGCCCGCACCTGGCTGCGGCCGTTGAGGGCCTTGGACGCCGTGGCGATCGACACGCCCGCCAGCCGGGCGACATCGCTGAGGGTGGCGGGCTGCGAACGCGAGGGGCCGGTGGCCTGTGCCATGGGTCTTCTCCTGTCTCGCGTCGTCTGCCGACGCCGTCGAGGGCACCCCGAACAGTACGCGGAAATTTTCGGTCCTGTGCTGGTCCGCGTTTTCGAGTTCAACTCAGAAACCGCTTCACGCAAGGGGATTGACGGGTAGTGGGATGCGTCCTTAGCGTCTCAGAAAGCCTTTTCGGCCCGTTTCCGCCACTCAGTTCAGTGCCACCACATCATTGTCCCGACCGGCAGGCCCGCGCACGGCCCGCCGCGACACAAGGGGAATCGACCATGGGGAGCACGGGGAGCACGGCCGGACCGCGTGGACACAGACGCCGCCTCGTCACAGGTGCCATCGCCCTGCTCGCCACCGCGAGCCTGGTCACCGCATGCGGCTCGGACAACGACGGCTCCGGCGGGGGAGGGGACAGGGCGGCGAGCGCCGGCGGCGTCGACGACGGCACCGAACTGACGATGTGGACGCGGGCGGCGACCCGGCCGCAGAGCGAGGCCCTGGTCAAGGCCTACAACGCGAGCCACAAGAACAAGATCGAGCTGACCGTCGTCCCCACCGACGACTACCAGGCCAAGGTCGGCGCGGCGGCCGGCTCCCGCGACCTGCCCGACCTGTTCGCCTCCGACGTCGTGTTCGTGCCCAACTACACCTCCAGCGGCCTCTTCGCCGACCTCACCGAACGCGTCGACGCCCTGCCCTTCGCCGAGCACCTGGCCCAGTCCCACATCAAGGCCGGCACGTACGAGGACAAGAAGTACGTCGTCCCGCACACCCTCGACCTGTCGGTGCTCTTCTACAACAAGGAGCTCTACCGCAAGGCGAAGCTCGACCCCGAGAAGCCGCCCACCACTCTGCGCGAGTGGGACCGGCAGGCCCGGGCCGTGGACGCGCTCGGCGGCGGTGTCGACGGCACCTTCTTCGGCGGCAACTGCGGCGGCTGCGGCGTCTTCACCTGGTGGCCGTCCGTCTGGGCGGCGGGGGAGGACGTCCTCAACGAGGAGGGCACCGAGGCGAATCTCGCCTCCACCGCCTCGAAGAAGGTCTACGACACCTACCGAGGCTGGGTGCGGGACGACATCGTGGCGCCCGGCGCCCGCGAGGAGACGGGCACGACCTGGACCGGCATCTTCCCCAAGGGCAAGGTCGGCGTGATGCCCATGCCGTCGACCACGCTCGGGCTGATGCCCAAGGACCTCGACCTCGGCGTGGCGCCCATCCCCGGTCCCGACGGCGGCAAGTCCACCTTCGTCGGCGGCGACGCCATCGGCATCTCCGCCACCAGCGAGTCCGCCGACCAGGCCTGGAACTTCCTCGCCTGGTCCCTCGGAGACAAGGCACAGGTCGACGTGGTCGCCGCGCACAAGGACGTGGTGGCCCGCACCGACCTCGCGTCCAACAAGCACTCCGAGGCCGACCCACGCCTGGTCACCATCAACGAACTTGTCGCCGAGGGCCGCACCCCGTACGCGATGAAGTTCGGCCAGACCTTCAACGACCCCAACGGGCCCTGGCTGGAGCTGATGCGCCACGCCGTCTTCGGCGACGGCAAGTCGGTCGAGAAGGACAACGACGCCGTCACCGCCTCACTGGCCGACTGAACCGACCCTCCCGACGACCTAAGGCCATGACGTCCTACGGCCAAGGAGAGCCATGCCGGTGAAAGTGGCAGTCCGGGCGACGGCCGCGCACGTGACCTCGCCGCAGCCGCGGGGCGGCACACCCCCGCCCCGCTGGCGCTCCCGCAAGGCCAAAGGCCTGGCCTACGCGGCCCCCACGGCGGTGTTCGTCACGGTCTTCTTCCTGCTGCCCCTGCTGCTGGTCGGTCAGATGTCGCTCAGCGACTGGCCGCTGCTCGGGGGAGACCGGGGAGTCAACGCGCCCGAGAACTACTCCGACATCACCGACAGCACCCTGTTCTGGCCGGCGATCCGCTTCACCCTCCTCTACACCGTGATCGTCACGGTCGTCCTGCTCGCCCTGGCGCTGCTCCTGGCCCTGCTGGTGCAGGAGTCCCGCCCGGGCGCGGGCTTCTTCCGCACGGTCTACTTCCTGCCCGGCGCCCTCGGACTGGCCTCCGCGTCCCTGCTGTTCTGGGGCCTGTACAGCCCGACCACCGGCCCGCTCAGCCGCATCCTCGAAGGCCTCGGCCTCGTCGACGACCCGGTGTCCTTCCTCGGCTCACCGACGTCGGCCCTGTGGTCGACGGTGTTCCTGATCGTCTGGAAGTTCGCCGGCTTCTACATGCTGATCCTGCTCGTGGGCCTGCAGCGCATCCCGCACGAGGTGTACGAGGCGGCACGGATGGACGGCGCGAGCCGCGCCCAGATCTTCCGCTCCATCACCCTGCCGCTGCTGCGGCCCTCCCTCGCGCTGTGCCTGCTGCTGTGCGTGACCGGCTCCCTGCTCGCCTTCGACCAGTTCTTCATCCTCACCAAGGGCGGCCCGGACAACAGCACGGTCACCGTCGTCCAGCTGATCTACCGGGAGGCGTTCCAGCGGCTGAACCTCGGTACCGCGGCGGCCCTTTCGAACCTCGTGCTGGCCGCGCTGCTCCTGCTGAACGCCCTGCAGTTCCGGGGCCTGCGCCGCGCCGACGAGTCATGACACCCGCCGCCTCATGAGAAGGGACACCCCGGTGCTCACCCGCGCCCTGGGCCGGACGCCCCACTACGTCGTCGCCGGCTCCCTGGCCGTCATCTTCCTCTTTCCTCTGCTGTGGAACGCCTGGGCGTCGGTGAGCGGCCAGCCCGGCACCGCCCAGCAGTCCGGCTACGGCCTCGGCAACTACCGGACACTGCTGGAGTACGACGCCGGCCTGTGGCGATACCTGCTCAACAGCACGGTCGTCTCGGCACTGACCGTCGCCCTGACCCTCGGGGTGTCCCTGCTGGGCGGCTATGCCTTCGCCCGCTTCGACTTCCCCGGCAAGAACCTGCTGTTCCTGCTGACCCTGGCCATCCTCATGGTCCCCTACGCCACCCTCCTCATCCCGCTCTACGTCCTGCTGGGCCGGCTCCATCTGCAGAACTCGCTGATCGGGCTGAGCCTCGTCCTGGCGATGTTCCAACTGCCGTTCGCCACCTTCATGATGCGGATCTCCTTCGAGGCGGTGCCCCGCGAACTGGAGGAGTCGGCCCTCGTCGACGGCTGCGGCACCGCGGGCGCCCTGCGCCGGGTGCTTCTGCCCGCGGTGCGGCCGGGGCTGATCACCGTGGGACTGTTCGCGTTCCTCGCCGCCTGGAACGACTTCATCGCACCCCTGATCCTCATCTCCGACAGCGAGAAGGCACCGCTGCCCCTGGCCGTCGCGAACCTGCGCCAGCAGAGCATGGGCGCCGTCGACTACGGCGCCACCGAGGCGGGCGTGGTGGTCCTGGCCGTGCCCTGTCTGCTGCTCTTCCTGCTGCTGCAACGGCACTACATCAGGGGCTTCATGTCCGGCGCCCTCAAGGGCTGAGCCACCGCAGAGCCCTTTCGACAGACCAGACGGACCAGACGGACCACCGGAAGGACGTGGACGAAGGCATGGACTGGTGACGGAGAACACGGCACGCCCGCTCGTGCTGCCGGTGGCGCCGACCCGGGGCCGGCTGCGCCCGCTCGGCCTGGACGAGGTCCGGATCACCGGCGGCTTCTGGGCCCGGCGCCGCCACATCAACGCGACCGCGACGCTCGGCCACTGCCGCGACTGGATGGAACGCGAGGGCTGGACCGGCAACTTCCGGGCCGCCGCCGAGGGCCGGATCCACACCGACCGGCGCGGCCGGGAGTTCGCCGACTCCGAGATCTACAAGCTCCTGGAGGCCATGGCCTGGGCGGGTCCTTCGTACGACGGGGACGTCGCCGCGCTCACCGATGTCATCGCCCCCGCCCAGCACCCGGACGGCTATCTGAACACCGCCTTCGGCCACCCTGGCCAGCAGCCCCGCTACAGCGACCTCGAATGGGGCCACGAACTCTACTGCCATGGGCACCTCATCCAGGCGGGTGTGGCCCAGGCCCGCGCCCGGGGCGAGGGCGAGCTGACGAAGATCGCCCGGCGGGCCGCCGATCACCTCTGCACAGCCTTCGGACCGGGCGGCAACCAGGGCGTCTGCGGGCACCCGGAGATCGAGACGGCCCTGGTGGAACTCGCCAGGCTCACAGGGGAGCAGCGCTACCTCGACCAGGCCGCCCTGTTCCTCGACCGGCGCGGCCACGGCCGTCTGGCCGACATCGAGTTCGGCCGCGCCTACTTCCAGGACGACCTGCCCGTACGCCGGGCCACCGCCCTGCGCGGCCACGCCGTGCGCGCCCTCTACCTCGCGGCCGGGGCGGTCGACGTGGCCGTGGAGACCGGGGACGACGAGCTGCTCGCCGCCGTCGTACGGCAGTGGGAGGCGACGGTCGCCCGGCGGACCTATCTGACCGGCGGGATGGGCTCGCACCACCGTGACGAGGCCTTCGGCGACGACTTCGTGCTGCCACCGGACCGCGCCTACTCGGAGACCTGCGCCGGTGTCGCCTCCGTGATGCTCGCCTGGCGGCTGCTGCTGGCCACCGGCGAGCCGCGCTTCGCCGACCTGGCCGAACGGACCCTGTTCAACGTGATCGCCGCCTCCCCGTCCGAGGACGGCCGGTCTTTCTTCTACGCCAACACCCTGCACCGCCGTCACCGGGGCACCGTGCCCCCGGCGGACCGCGTCAGCCCGCGCGCCGACTCGGGCCTGCGCGCCCCCTGGTTCGCGGTGTCGTGCTGCCCGACCAACGTGGCGCGCACCCTCGCCCAGCTCCCGGCGTACCTGGCGACGGCGGACGACGACGGCCTGCAACTGCACCAGTACGCCGACGCGGAACTCGCCACCTCCCTGGGCGACGGCCAGGGCGTGGCGCTGCGGGTCCGTACCGACTACCCGTCCGACGGGACCGTGGCCGTGCGGATCAGCCGCTCCCCGGCCCGCCCCTGGACCCTGTCCCTGCGCGTCCCCGCGTGGACGGCCGGGGAGACGGCCTCGCTGGTCGACCCGGACGGCAATCGCCGTACGGTCGCAACGGGCACGGTGCAGCTCACCCGCGTCTTCCGCCCCGGCGACGAGATACGCCTCGAACTGCCCGTCACCCCGCGCTGGATCCGTTCCGACTCCCGCATCGACGCGACACGCGGCACGGTGGCCGTCCAACGCGGCCCCCTCGTCTACTGCGCCGAATCCACCGACCTACCGGACGGACACGACGTCGACGCGCTCCGCGTGGACCCGTCCGCCGCACCGGAGGACGGGCCGGACGGCACGGTCCTCGCGCCCGGTGAACTCGCCGAACCACATGACACCGCCTGGCCGTACCGGCCGGTGGACGAAGCCACCGCACCCACGGCCGACCCCGAGGCGATCAGCCTCGTCCCCTACCACTCCTGGGCGAACCGCGGCCCCTCGACCATGCGCGTCTGGCTGCCGACGACCCCGCCCCCGACAACGCCCACCGAGAGGTAGCCGTGCCCGCACAGCGAAGACGACACCGCCGCGGCATCCTGGCCGGGGCGCTGACCCTGGGACTGCTGGCCCCGCTCGCCGCCACCGCCCCGGCAGCGGCGGACAACGCGGCGATCGGCTACCCGGTCTACTCCGGATCCGACCGCCCCGTTCCCACGCTCCCGGCCGGCTTCACCGTCCACCGCACTCTGCGCGCCCAGTACGAGGCCGACCGCGAGGCCGGGGACGGCACCGACTTCTGGATGGACCGCATGCTGGCCCGCAAGGGCGAGGACCCGGCGGGGGACTGGCTGTTCACCCGGGGACGCGCCCTGTTCATGAAGGAACACACACCGTCCCAGCTGGGCTTCGCCGGCAAGGTCGCCTATTGGGAGAGCATCGACAACCGGTCCGCGTACACCATCACCCTGAACGTCGACGGCGAGAACCTCACCCTCCGGGAGAACACCGGCGCCCGCACCCAGACCCCCAGCTACTGGCGCAGCGAGTTCACCCACGAGGCCACCGGCCTGAAGGTGACACAGACCAAGTTCATCACCGAAGCGAACACCGCCGTCACGAACCTGGCCCTCACCAACACCGGCGCCGAGCGTCGTGAGGTCCGGCTGCGCGCCACCTCCCCGTACACCACGACCATCGAGGGCCGTGAGCTCACCGGAGCGGTGCCCGCGAAGAACAACCTCACGACCGTCTTCCCCCGCCTCAGCGGCGATGGCTTCACCGCCGAGGGCGAGTCGCTGACCCGCACGCTGACCCTGCCGGCCGGACGCACCCTCACCACCAAGGTCCAACTCGGCTTCGTCACCGAGGAGATCACCGACTCCCGCCCGGAGTACGACTCCCTGCGCACCGCGTCCCCGGCCACCGCCTTCCGTCGGCACGTCCAGAGGTACAACCGTTGGTGGGCCGAGAACCTGCCCTACCTCGACGTCCCCGACGACAACATCGAGAAGACGCTGTACTACCGCTGGTGGCTGCTGCGCTACAACTACCTCGACGCCGACATCCCGGGCAGCGACTACCAGTTCCCCACCTCCATGGAGGGCGTCCTCGGCTACAACAACGCCATCGCCCTCACGGTCGGCATGTTCGTCGACGACCTCAAGTACCTGCGCGACCCGAGCTACTCGTACGGCCCGTGGGTGTCGGCCGGTGAGGTCTCGAAGAACGGCAAGTACACCGACAACCCGGGCGACCCGGAGAACTGGTCCAACAGCTACACCCAGTACATCTCCGAGGCGGCCTGGCGCTCCTACCAGGTGCACGGCGGCCCCGACGGCATCGTGCGCAACCTCGCCCGGTACGCGGAGAAGGACGTCCGGGGCCAGCTCGAGAACTACGACGAGGACGGCAACGGGCTGATCGAGTACGACTGGGGCGCGATGACCGGCAACGACGCCGACGCGGTCTCCTTCGACTGGAAGCCCGGCAACCTGGACCGCGCCGAATCCGCCTACGTCTACAGCAACGCGACGGCGGCCGCCCGCGCCTACGACCTGCTCGGCGAGAAGGCGAAGGCCGAGGAGATGCGCGGGACGGCGAACCGGGTGAAGAAGGCGGTCCTTGACCACCTCTGGGACCCGAAGGACAAACTGCTCAAGCACCGGCACGTCGCCAGCGACACCCTCGTGCCCTGGAAGGAGATCAACAACTACTACCCGTACAGCGTGGGCCTGATGCCCACGCCGCAAGAGGACCCGCAGTACCTGGAGGCGCTGCGGCTGTGGGCGGACGCGAAGCAGTACCCCGTCTTCCCTTTCTTCACGGCCAACCAGGCCGACAAGGCGGAGGCGGCGGAGCAGGGCCACCCCGGGAGCAACAACTTCTCCGTCATCAACTCCACGGTCACCTTCCGCTTCCTCTCCTCGGTGCTGCGGAAGTACCCCAGCAAGTACATCGACCGCACCTGGTACAAGAAGCTGCTGTCCTGGAACGCCTGGGCCCACTACATCGACGGCGACAACCGGTATCCCGACCAGAACGAGTTCTGGTCCGACGGCCGTGCCGACCCGCAGAAGATCGGCTACCGCTCCTGGATCCACCACACCGTCCTCGGCACCACCAACTGGACCGTCATCGAGGACGCGATGGGGTTCAGGCCGCGCGCCGACCGGAAGATCGAGCTGTGGCCGATCGACGTCGACTGGCCGCACTTCGCGGTCACCGACATCAACTACCGGGGCACGGACGCGGCCGTCCTGTGGGACGAACCCGGCGACGGGAAACGCCCGTACGGCAAGCGGGTCCCCGAGGGGTACTCCCTCTACCTCGACGGGAAGCTCGCCTTCACTGCCGACCGCCTCACCCACCTCGTCTACGACCCCACGACCCGCAAGGTCACCTTCCCCGACGGTGGCGGAGCCAAGGTGAGGACCACCGGCCTGCGCACGCATGTCGCCGAGCCGCAGGACGTGACCTACGGCCCGAAGGAGCGCGTCACCGACCTGTTCGCCAAGGCAGGCCGGGACCTCACGGGCAAAGCCGGGAACAACCTCGCTGCCGGGGCCACCGCCCGCGCCTCCCACGAGGCCGAGGGCCGGGGCATCGCCGGCGCCGTCGACGGCTTCACCGTCAACGAGCCCTCCTGGGGCGCCCGCGGCTCCGGCAACGCCGAGGACTGGTACGAGATCGACTTCGGCCGCACCCGCACGGTCGACGACGTCCGGCTGCACTTCTCCAGCGACAAGAAGCCCGGCGGATACGCCGAACCGGCCCTCTACACCGTGCAGCACCAGGACCGGTCGGGCCAGTGGAAGGACGTGGCCCGGCCCGCCAAGTCCCCGGCCTACCCGCGCGCCAACCTCAACCGGGTGCGCTTCCAGGAGGTGACCACGGCCAAGCTGCGCGTCCTCATGCGCCACCGCGACGGCCACACCAGCGGCCTGAAGGAGATCCAGGCCTACGACACCGGCGGGCGACCGCCGACGGCCCGCAACCGGCCTCCCTACGTCGAGGCCTGGCGGGACCCGACGTACACCCGGCCGGGCCAGGTCAGGCTCACGGGCATCACCGAGGACGACGGACTGCCGAAGAGGGAACTCTCCGCCTCCTGGAAGACGGCCGAAGCCCCCGACGGCGGCACCGTCATCTTCGACGACCCCCGAACCCCCACCACTGTCGCCCGGTTCACCAAGGCAGGCACCTACACCCTCGAACTGACCGCCACCGACGGGGCGTTGACGTCGTCGAAACGGGTCGTGGTGAAGGTCGAGGAGCTCGGTGACGGCCGGGTGAACCTGGCACCGTCCGCGACCCCCACCGCGTCCTACACCTCCGGCTGGGAGTCGGTGGCCGCGATCAACGACGGCCGCGAACCGGCCTCGTCGTCCGACGCCCCGCGCTGGGGTAGCTGGCCCCAGAAGGACACCCAGTGGATCCAGTACACCTGGGAGGACCCGGTCCGCGTGGACGGCTCGGACCTGTACTTCTTCCGCGACGCGCAGCCGGGCGCGGCCGACGGGGTGGGCGTGCCGGCCTCCTGGGTCATCGAGTACCGCGACGGCGACACCTGGCGCGAGGTCCCCGCCCCCAGCGGCTACGGCACCGCAGAGAACCGCTACAACCGGACCACGTTCACCCCGGTCACCACCACCGCACTGCGGGCTAAGCTCACCGGCCACCCGAATCTCGCCCTCGGCGTCCAGGAGTGGAAGGTCTACGCCGAGGCACCGGAGTCGGTGCGCGAGACCCACATCCCCACCCTCCGTGGCACCGTCCCCGAGCTGCCCGATCAGGTCACGCTCGTATACGCCGACGGCTCCACGGCCCGCTCACCCGTGGCCTGGCCCGCCCTGACCGAGGACCAGGTCGCCGAGGGCGGCACCAGCGTCACGGTCACCGGCCTCGCCGACCGCACCGCCCAGCCGGTCACCGCCACCGTGTGGGTACGGCACACCGACGCGGTCGAGATCACCAGCGTCGCCGAGGAGCGCCTCACCACCCGTCCCGGCAGGGCCCCGACGCTCCCCGCCACGGTGGTCGCCACCTACAACGACGGCTCCAGGGACAGCCGGACACGAGTGACCTGGGACCCGGTCGATCCGGACCAGTACGCCGGGCCCGGAACCTTCGAGGTCAGGGGAACCGTGCCGGACACCTCGCACCGCGCCACGGCCACGATCACCGTGACACCCCCGCGCGACCCGGGTGGGACGTCTCCCGCCCGCCGATGACCCAGCCGACGACCGACGATCGA
This sequence comes from Streptomyces sp. CRCS-T-1, assembly GCF_024442335.1. NCBI lineage: Bacteria > Bacillati > Actinomycetota > Actinomycetes > Kitasatosporales > Streptomycetaceae > Streptomyces > Streptomyces sp. CRCS-T-1. Next base: position 8,530,225 of record NZ_CP101651.1, read on the forward strand.
CGACGATCGGAGTGCGCCATGTCCCAGCCACCCACCCGCCGCCGCGTGCTGAGCCTGACCGCCGGCGCCGCGGCCACAGCGACCCCGCTCATCGCCTCCGGCCCACCGGCCCAAGCCGCACCCGCCGGGCCCACAACCGAGGCAGCCGAGGCAGCTGTCGTCGCGGGGAGAGCGCTGCCCGCCCAGCCGACCTGGGCGGTTCGGCCCTTCGGCCTGGACCAGGTCACCCTCGGCGGGGGCGTCTTCAAGGCCAAGCGCGACCTGATGCTCGACTACGCCCGCGCCTACCCGGCCGACCGCATCCTGGCCGTCTTCCGCGCCAACGCCGGACTGGACACGCTCGGCGCACGGCCCCCGGGCGGCTGGGAGACCGCCGACGGAAACCTGCGCGGCCACTACGGCGGCCACTTCCTCACCCTCATCGCGCAGGCGTACGCCGACACCCGCGAGGCCGCTCTCAAGTCCAAGCTCGACTACCTGGTCACGGCCCTCGGCGAGTGCCAGCAGGCCCTCGCCGAACGCGGCGACCCGAAACCGAGCCACCCCGGCTACCTGGCCGCCTACCCGGAGACGCAGTTCATCCTCCTGGAGAGCTACACGACCTACCCCACCATCTGGGCGCCGTACTACACCTGCCACAAGATCATGCGCGGGCTCCTGGACGCGCACACCCTGGCCGGCCACCAGCAGGCGCTGACCATCGCCGCGAAGATGGGCGACTGGGTGCACAGCCGTCTGGGCCGGCTGCCGAAGGCGCAGCTGGAGCGCATGTGGTCGATCTACATCGCCGGTGAGTACGGCGGCATGAACGAGGTCATGACGGACCTGTACGCCCTCACCGGACGGCCGGAACACCTCGCCGCCGCCCGCTGCTTCGACAACACCACACTGCTCAACGCCTGCGCGGAGAACCGGGACGTCCTGGAAGGCAAGCACGCCAACCAGCACATCCCGCAGTTCACCGGCTACCTCCGCCTGTTCGACCACACCGGCGAGGAGACCTACGCCGCCGCGGCCCGCAACTTCTGGGGCATGGTCCAGAGCTCCCGCACCTACGCCCTGGGCGGCACCGGCCAGGGCGAGATGTTCCGCGCCCGCGGCGCCATCGCGGCGACCCTCGACGACAAGAACGCCGAGACCTGCGCCACGTACAACATGCTCAAACTGAGCCGGCAGCTCTACTTCCACGAGCCGGACCCCGCCTACATGGACTACTACGAGCGGGGCCTGACCAACCACATCCTCGCCTCCCGCCGGGACACCCCCAGCACCGACAGCCCCGAGGTCACCTACTTCGTGGGCATGGGCCCGGGCGTACGACGCGGATTCGGCAACACCGGCACCTGCTGCGGCGGCACCGGCATGGAGAACCACACCAAATACCAGGACTCGGTCTACTTCCGCTCCGCCGACGGCGACACCCTGTACGTCAACCTGTACCTGGCCTCCACCCTGCGCTGGCCGGAGCGCGGCCTCGTCATCGAGCAGACGAGCGACTACCCGGCCGAGGGCGTCCGCACCCTGACCTTCCGCGAGGGCGGTGGCCGACTCGCCGTCAAACTGCGCATCCCGTCCTGGGCCACGACAGGCGTCACGGTCACGGTCAACGGAACCCCGCACCGGGCGAAGGCCGCGCCCGGCACCTACCTCACCCTGGACAGGGACTGGAGCCGAGGCGACCGCATCCGCGTCTCGACGCCCTACCGGCTGCACATCGAACGAGCCCTGGACGACCGGACCGTCCAAGCACTCTTCCACGGCCCGCTCCTCCTGACGGCCCAGAGCCCGGAGCAGCAGTTCCGCGCCTTCTCCTTCTACAAGGACTTCACGCTCCGCGGCGACCTGGTCGACGCGATCAAACCCGCCTCCCGCCCCCTGCACTTCACCACCCACAACCTCACCCTCGCCCCCTTCCACCTGGGCAACGACGCCCCCTACCACGCCTACTTCAAGCGCGCCGAACCCGTCATCGTGTTCGGCGCGGCCGACTCGGGCGTCCCCAACCGCGCCCGCCCCGACGGCCAGACCTTCCTCGACGTCCTGTGGCAACAGGCCCCCTTCCCGGCCTCCGCCCAGTTCGTACGCGCCGTACGCACCCTCGCGGACCGCTGGCTGTCCGAAAACCTGCTCACCCGCGCCGAACGCGACCGCGTCATCACGGCAGCGAACAACGCGGACCTGAGACGCTGAACGGCACCTCACGCGGAGCGGACGACCGGAATAGCCGCTCCGCTCCAGAACGCTCCGAAATCGCCAAAGTCGGACCGGAAGTCGTCTGGACCACTTCCGAGTCTTGAACACGCCTGTCCGGATCTGCTTGGGTGACGACTCAATGGCCGCCATCCGGTGGCCTATTGGGGGGAATGGTTCTGTGCTGGGCCGGCAGCGGGGCATGACAACGCCGTACGACGGGCGACCTCACCGGCCCCTTCCGTCCGCCTGGATCCCGCACCGCCGCTGAGCGGGCGGGCCAGGCGCTCCCGGTCTCACACCCTTCACACCCCTTGATGCAGACCTGAGGAAGGTGCATGAGGTACTTCCGTCTGCTCGTTCTGGGCAACGGCATCTCGGCGTACGGCAGTTACCTGAACATGGTGGCGCTGAACGTCTTCGTCTACGACGCCACCGGCAGCGCGCTGGCCGCCGGCCTCTTCATGGCCGTACGCCTGGCGACCAGTGTCGTGTCGGGCTGGGTCAGCGGCCGGCTCGTCTCGGCCTACGACCGCAAGCGCCTGATGGTCGGCGCCGACCTGTGCCAGGCCGTGGCCCTGCTGTCGCTGCTGCTCGCCCCCGACGGGATACGCCCCGGGCTCCTGTACGTCCTGGCCGTGGTCACGGGCGGCTGCTCGACGCTCTCCCAGGTGGCCCTGCGCAGCAGCATCCCCGAGATCGTCGGCGCTGAGCACCGCGTCCGGGCCAACGGGCTGCTCGTGACGGGGCGTTCGCTCGCCATGATCGCCGGCTTCGCCTCATCGGGCGTGATCGTGGCGAAATTCGGCTACTCCGCGGCGTTCGCGCTGGACGCCGCGACCTTCCTGGTCTCCGCGACCATGCTCTTCCTGCTGCCCGTCCGCACCCGGTCGGCCCCGGCCGCCACGGGCCCCGGCTCGGCGAAGGACTCCGGTGCCGCGCGCTGGACGGCCCGGATGCTGCTGGGCACCGCACCGGTCCTCATGGCGATGGTCGCCATCCGGGCCGTCGACGGGCTGGGCTCCTCTTCCCACAACGTCGCCCTGCCCATCTACTCCAGCGGCCTGGACCCCGACCATCCGGCCACGTTCATCAGCCAGTTCTGGGCCACCTGGGCCATCGGCAACATCGTCGCCCAACAGGTCATCGGCCGGGTCACCAAGAAGTCCGGACGGACACCGGGGGAGCGGGCCTTCGCGCTCGGCGCCGTAGTGATGTCGGCAGGCTTCATCGTGGTCTTCAGCGGACTGCCGACCGTGCCCGCCGTCATCGCCGCGCTCGTCGCCGGAGCCGCCGACGGATTCACCGAGATCGTCTACGTGTCGAGGCTGCAGACCGCCCCCGACGAGCAGCGCGGCCGCCTCTTCGGGCTCACCGCCTCGGTGGAGAACTTCGGGTTCGGGCTCGGCATGCTCGTCAGCGGCGCGCTCCTGGAGGCCTTCTCGCCACTGCAGGTGGTGGGCGCCTTCCACGGCCTCGCGATCGTCCTGTGCCTGATCCTGCTCGGCTGGCTGCTGCGCCGGGGCAGAATGGAACCCGACCCGCCCGCGGAGGAACCGGCCGGCCGTGACCAGCCGACGGTGACGGAGGGACGCGGCTGATGAGCACCAGCGAGCCCGACCCGCGAATGGCCGTCATCGGCATGGCCTTCCGGCTGCCCGGCGCCGACACGCCCGAGGACTTCTGGCGGATCATCCACGACGGCACCGACCGCATCACCCGCTTCACCGACGAGGAACTCGCCGCCGCCGGTGTGCCCGCCGAGGAGTACGAGGCGGAGGACTTCGTCGGCGCCTCCGGGCTCCTCGACGACATCGCCGGCTTCGACGCCCAGCACTTCGCGATGAGCCCCCGCGAGGCCCAGCTCACCGACCCGCAGCACCGCATGTTCCTCGAATGCGCCCAGCACGCCCTGGAGAACGCCGGCTACCCGGGCGAACGGGACGGCACCCGCGTCGGCGTCTGGGCCAGCACCGGTTACCACCTCTACACGATGCAGAACTACCTGCTCAACAACGTCCTGCCCAGCGGGCCGGTGCCCGACTGGACCTCGGGCATGCAGGTCACCGTCGGCAACTACGCCGACTTCACCGCCACCCGGGTCGCCTACCGGCTGGGCCTGACCGGCCCCGCCGTCAACGTCCAGACGGGCTGCTCCAGTTCCCTGGTCGGCGTGCAGTCGGCCGCGCAGTCACTGATCATGGGGGACTGCGACATCGCCCTCGTCGGCGCCACCGCCGTCCACGTACCGCAGGTCCTGGGCTACCGCTACGTCAAGGGCTCGATCCTGTCCCGTACCGGCCGCCTGCGGGCCTTCGACGCCGGCGCCGACGGCACCGTGGGAGGCACGGGCGTCCTGGCCGTGGTCCTGAAGCGGCTGGCGCGTGCGGAAGCCGACGGCGACACCATTCACGGCGTCGTCCGAGGCTGGGGCATCAGCAACGACGGTGCCGACAAGAAGGCGTTCACCGCCCCGAGTGCCCGGGGCCAGCGCGCGGCCGTCCGTCAGGCCCTGCGACGCGCCGGGGTCGGCGCCGACACCATCGGCTACCTGGAGACCCACGGCACCGGCACACTCAAGGGCGACCCGATCGAGTTCGACGGCGCGACCAGCGCCTACCGCGAGGACACCGACCGCGAAGGCTACTGCGCCCTCGGCTCGACCAAGGCCAACATCGGCCACCTCGACGCCGCCTCCGGACTGGCCGGCCTCGTCAAGGCCCTGCTGGTCCTGCGCCACGGCGTCATCCCGCCGATGGCGAACTTCAGCGAACCCAACCCCCTCATCGACTTCGACCACAGCCCCTTCTACGTTCCCCGGGCCGCCCGGCCCTGGCCGGAGAGCGACGTACCCCGGCGCGCGGGCCTCACCTCACTCGGCGTGGGCGGCACCAACGTCCATCTGATCCTGGAACAGGCCCCCGACCCGGCGCCCAGGACCGGCGACGCCACGCCCCCGGACGTGCTGCTGGTCTCGGGGAGCAGCCGGGAGGCCCTCGCGGACAACGCCCGCGCCTTCCGCGACCGGTTACGCCAGCCGCCCGCACCGCACCTCGCGGACCTCGTCACCACCGCCGCCCTCGGCCGCGCCCACGGCCGTCACCGCCTCGCGGTCCGAGGCACCACCCCGACAGCCCTGGCCGACGCCCTCGACACCTGGCTCGCCGGCACCGCCCCGGCGGCGGTCACCACGGGGACGGCATCCGGGCAGGGCACCCCGCGCGTGGCGTTCCAGTTCACCGGTCAGGGCAGCCAATACCCCGGAATGGCCGACGCCCTCTACGCGCGTTACCCGGCGGTACGCGACGTGCTCGACACCTGCGAGCGGCACTACCGCGACCTCACCGGCGACTCCCTGCTCCACGCACTGCGCACGCCGGACCCGGCGGACGCACCGGGGGAGGGGCCGCTCGGGGACACGGACACCGCGCAGCCCGCGCTGTTCGCCCTGCAGTGCGCCCTCGTCCGGCTGTGGCGCGACGCGGGCGTCGAACCGTACGCCGTGACCGGCCACAGCGTCGGGGAGTACGCCGCGCTGTACGCGGCCGGAGCCCTGTCCCTGGAGGACGGGCTGCGCCTCACCACCGAACGAGGCCGGCTGATGCAGCAGCGCTGCACACCCGGCGCGATGGTCGCGGCGCCCATCGACCGGGCCGCCGCCCTCGCCCTGGCCGCCGAGATCCCCGGACTGGAGCCGGCCGTGACCAACGGCGAACGGACCCAGGTGCTCGCCGGACCCGTCGCCGCCGTCGAGCGGGCGTACGCGCTGCTGGACGAACGCGGCACACCGGGGCAGCGGCTGCCGGTGAACCGCGCCTTCCACACCGCCTTGATGGAACCGATGCTGGCCGAGTTCGAGAAGGTCCTCGACGACGTGGACCTCCGGCCGGTGCGCGTCCCCTTCGTCAGCGCCCTGGACGGCGCGACCCGCCCGCCCGGCTGGACGCCCGATACGGACTACTTCCTCCGCCATACCCGCGAACCCGTCCGCTACGACGAGGCGTTGCGCGGCATCGGCACCGAGTCGCCCGGTGTCCTGCTCGAGATCGGGCCGCACACCACCCTCAGCGGTCTGGCCCGCCGGGCCCTGCCCGACGTACCGGCGCTGCCGTCCCTGCGGCGCGGCACCGGACTCGGCGCCCTGTGGGGTGCGGCGGCGGGACTGCACTGCGCCGGAGCGGACGTCGGCTGGGACGCCCTCCTGGCGGGCAGCGGCGGCCGACGCGTCCCGCTTCCCGGATACCGATTCCAGCACAAGGACCACTGGACGGGGCAACGCTCGACGCCCCTGAGTACGAGAACAGCAGCGAGAAAGGGAACCGAAGTGGTGCAGCAAGAAGCAGCGGTCGCACGGGTACTCCAGAGCATCGTCGAGGCCACCGCCCGGCACCTCGGAGCGGAACCGTCGGCGATCGTCGGCGACGCGAACTTCTTCGACCTCGGCGCCGACTCGCTGCAGATGATCAGCGTGCTGCGGGAGCTGGAGCAGGCCCATCACGTCAAGGTGACGATGAGACAGCTGCTCGAGGAGACGGGCACGCCGCGCCGGCTGGCGGAGTTCATCGTCGCCCGCATGCCGGAAGACGCGACCGGGACATCACCGACCGAGTCCCCGGTCCAGAGGGCCGAACCGACGCAGCCTGTGGCACCGGCACCGGCACCCACTCCCGTAGCACCGGCACCGACTCCGGAGCCCGCTCCCGCTCCCACGCCTCCCGCCCCCACGCCCCCCGCTCCCTCCGCACCCGAGTACGCGACCCGCGAGGAACTGGAGGACCTCGCCCACAAGATCCAGCAGATGTCCCAGATACAGCTGCAGATGATGTCCCAGCTCTCCCAGCTCCTCGCCCTCCAGACCGCCTCGGTGCCGGACCGGCTCAACGGCAAGGTGGCCAAGTGACCGGGCTGAACGGCATCTCCGCGGCGCTGGACCAGGACCTGGCGGCGATGACCGAACTGTCGCGGCGCATCGCCGAGCAGATGGGCGAAGCCCCCACTCCGGAAGCCCCGCAACAGTCGCCTCGGGTCCACGGACCCCGCGTGACGGTCGCGAAATCCTCCGGCATGGTCCAGGACGTCTCGCCGCACACCCAGCAGGAGCACCTGACCGACCTGGTTCGCCGCTACACCGCCAAGACGCCGACGTCCAAGCGGATCGCCCAGCGCTACCGCCGTGTCCTGGCCGACAGCCGCGCCGTCGTCGGCTTCCGCAGCGCCACGAAGGAGATGCTGTACCCCATCGCCGGCCGCCGGGCGAGCGGGGCACGGCTCGAGGACGTCGACGGCAACGAGTACGTCGACATCACGATGGGCTTCGGCGTCCTGCTCTTCGGCCACGAGCCCGACTTCGTCTCCGAGGCCGTGCGCGAGCACCTGTCCCGTGGTATCCAGCTCGGCCCCCGCACCATCGAGACCGGCGAGGCGGCGGAACTCCTCGCCGGTCTCACCGGACTGGAGCGGGTGGCCTTCGCCAACTCCGGCACGGAGGCGAACTCGGCGGCCATCCGCCTCGCCCGCGCCGCCACCGGCCGCGACAAGATCGTCTCGTTCCTGGGCGCCTACCACGGCCACGCCGACAACGTCCTCGGCCGGTCCTCGCACAGCGCCACCGGCCAGATCACCGTGCCCGTCTCCCGGGGCATCCCGCAGGCCGCCGTCTCCGACCTGATGGTCCTCGACTACGGCAGCGAGGCCGCCCTGGAGGCGATCGCCCGGAACGCCGGCGACATCGCCGCGGTCGTCGTGGAGCCGGTGCAGAGCCGGCACCCCGAGCTCCAGCCCGTCGAGTTCGTGCGCCGCCTCAGGGAGCTGACCCGCCGCCACGGCATCGTGCTGCTCTTCGACGAGATGCTCACCGGCTTCCGCCCCGCCCCGCGCGGCGCGCAGGAGCTGTACGGCGTGACCCCGGACCTCGCCACCTACGGCAAGCTCCTCGGCGGCGGCTTCCCCATCGGCGCCATCGCGGGCCGCGCCGACATCATGGACGGCGTCGACGGCGGCCACTGGTCCTACGGCGACGACAGCTACCCGCCCGCCGACACCACCTTCTTCGGCGGTACGTACATCCAGCACCCGGTGTCGATGGTCGCCGCCCGCGCCGTCCTGACCCACCTCAAGGAGAACAGCCCGCACCTCCAGGAGCGGCTCAACGCGCGTACCGCCGAACTGGCCGCGACACTGAACGGCTTCTTCGAGGCCGAGGAGTACCCGCTGCGGATGAGCCACTTCGGCTCCCAGTTCCGCTTCGAACACCGCGCCGACATGGAGCTGCTCTACCACCACCTGATGCTGCGCGGTGTGCACGTCTGGGAGTGGCGCAACTTCTTCCTGTCCACCGCCCACTCGGACGGCGACATCGAGTTCATCGCCGACGCCGTACGGGATTCGCTGCGCGAACTGCGGTCGGCGGGCTTCTTCCCGGGAACCCGGCCCACGGCGCCGAGGACGACACCGCCGAAGACGGAACCCCCGAAACCGGCACCGGCCACTCCCGCACCCGCTCCCGCCCCCGTCGCCTCCATGGCCTGGAACACCGCCGCGGTCACCGCACCTCGCACGGCACCCGCGAAAGAAGTAGCCCCACGCACGCCCGACTTCAGCGTCTACTTCTTCGGCGACTACCCGCAGGACATCTCCGCACCCCGCCAGGGTCAGTACGAACTCCTCATGGACGTCGCCCGGTTCGCCGACCGGCACGGCTTCCACTCGCTGTGGATGCCCGAGCGGCACTTCCACTCCTTCGGCGGCCTCTTCCCCAACCCGGCGGTGCTCGCCGCCGCGCTGTCCCGCGAGACCGAACGCATCCGGCTCAACGCGGGCTCCGTCGTCCTGCCCCTCCACGACCCCATCCGGGTCGCCGAGGAGTGGTCGATGGTCGACAACCTCTCCGGCGGCCGCGTCGGCATCGGTGTCGCCAGCGGCTGGAGCGCCAACGACTTCGTCTTCTTCCCCGACCGCTTCGGCCGGCACAGAGAGCTGATGTACGAACAGCTCGAAGAGGTACGGAAGTTCTGGCGCGGGGATGCCCTGCGCCGGACCAGCGGGGACGGCGAGGCCGAGGTACGGCTCTTCCCCCGGCCGGTACAGGACGCCCCGCCCCTGTACACCGCGGTGGTCGGCAACCCCGCCTCGTACGAACTCGCCGCCCGCCACGACCTGGGCATCGTCACCAACCTGATGACCCAGACCGTCGAACAGCTCCGGGACAACATCGCCCTCTACCGCCGCACCCGGGCCGCACACGGCCTGGACCCCGACGCCGGGCGAGTGGCCGTCCTGCTGCACACCTACCTCGCGGACGATCACGACACCGCGCGGACCGAGGCGTACGAACCGCTGTCCCGCTATATGCGCGCGTCCCTGTCCGTGTTCAGCGGCGTCACCAACAGCCTCGGGCACAGCATCGACCTGGCCGAACTCAGCGAGGACGACCTGGACGCCGTGTTCCGCCGCGCCTACGGCCGCTACTGCGACCAGCGCGCCCTGATCGGCACGGCGGACACCGTACGGCCGGTGGTGGACGCGGTGACCGAGTCCGGCGCCGACGAGATCGTCGCCCTCGTCGACTTCGGCGTCACGGAGGACGCGCTGCGCGGGGGTCTGCCGCGCCTGGACGCCCTGCGCCGCGCGTACGGTCGGTCGACCGCCGCACCCGACCCGGCGCCGGACACCCCGGCCCCCTCTTCAGCCACCGAACCCACCCTCGCCGACGCACCCTTGTCGCCCGGCCAGGAACGCATCTGGTTCCTGGAGCGCCTGCTCCCGGGCCGCACCGCGTACAACGAGATCAAGGCGATCCGCCTCGACGGCCGCCTCGACGTCCCCGCCCTGCGTACGGCGCTGCGCGGTCTCGTCGCCCGCCACGAGGGCCTGCGCACGGTCTTCCGGGAGAGCGGCGGCGAGCCCCGGCAGATGGTACGGGCCTCCGCCGAGCCCGACTTCGAGCTCGTGGACGCCACCGGCAGTCCTCAGAGCACCCTGCGGCAGATCCTGTCGGCCGAGAGCGCACGCCGCTTCGACCTGGCGGACGGCCCGCTGTTCGTCACCCGCCTGGTCAGGCTCGCCGAGGCGGAGCACGTCCTCGTGCTGTCCCTGCACCACATCGTGGTCGACGCGGCCTCCGCCACCGTTCTCGCCCGCGACCTGTCCGCCCTCTACCGGGCCGCACGCGAGTCCACCACCCCTGACCTCCCGGCCCTGACCTGGAGCTACGCCGACCACGCCCGGGAACTGGCGGCGTCCGCGAACAGCCCCGAGGCCGAGGAGGACCTGGCCTACTGGCGCCGCACCCTCGGCGGCGAGCTGCCCGTCCTCGCCCTGCCCACCGACCGGCCGCGCCCCGCGACGATGACCTCCAACGGCCGGGCCGTCTTCCGCACCCTCGACCCGGAACTCTCCGGCCACCTGCGCGAGTTGAGCCGCACGAGCCGCAGCACCCTGTTCATGACCCTGCTCGCCGGATACGCGACGATGCTGCACCGGATCACCGGCCAGACGGACCTCGTCGTCGGCACCCCGATCTCGGACCGCCCCGAGCGGGCCGAGCACCTGCTCGGCTTCTTCGTGAACACCCTCGCGCTGCGCCTCGACCTCTCCGGAGACCCCGCGTTCTCCACACTGCTGGAGCGCGTGCGCACGGTCGCCCTGGACGCGTACGACCACGCGCGGGTGCCCTTCGAGACGGTGGTGCGCGAACTCGCCCCGACCAGGGCGGTCGACCGGACGCCGGTGTTCCAGGCCTTCGCCGAGTTCCAGCGCGCCGAACCGTTCCGCTTCGACCTGCCCGGCGTCGAGGCGACCCCGCTGGACGCCGGCCCCGACAAGTCCCTCACCGACCTCACCGTCTACTTCACCGACCAGCCGCACGGCATCCGCTGCCATCTGGAGTACAACACCGACCTGTTCGACCAGCACACCGTCGACCGGTTCTTCGCCACCTTCCAGGACCTGCTCACGGCCGCGGTCGACACCCCCGGGGCACCGCTGTCACGGCTCGCCGTCACCGCCGTCGCCACAGCGGCCGAGGGCGACCCCGTACCGCGGTCCTGGCAGCACGGCCCCTCCCGCCCGCCCGCGGACACCACCGTCCACGCCCTCTTCGCCCGGCAGGCAGCCGCGCAGCCGAACAGCACGGCGGTGATCAGCGGCGACTCCCGGCTCACCTACCGTGAACTGGACGACCGCGCCCAGCAGTTGGCCTCCGCCCTGCAGGCGCGGCACTCGACGGGCGCCGACGAGGCGGGGACGGTGGCCCTCTGGCTGCCGCGCTCCGTCGACCTCGTCGTCGCCATGCTCGCCGTCCTGAAGACGGGCCGCGCCTACGTCCCGCTCGACCCCTCCCTCGGCCGGGCACGCGCCGAGCAGATCATCGCCGAGTGTGGGGCCCGGACGCTGGTGTCGACGCGCGAGGAAGCGTCGGCCCTGAAGCTCCCCGGGCACGTGACCGTCGTGCCGCCGGACGCGACCGCACAACGCGGCCAAGGCATAGCTCCGTCCGCCCCCGACGACCGGTCCCCGTGCTGCGTCCTCTACACCTCGGGCAGCACCGGCACCCCCAAGGGCGTCGTGGTGGCCCACCGCGGCGTCGTCGACCTCTGCGCGTGGCAGCACCGCCGCTTCGCCTTCACCCCGGCCGATCGCAGTGCCGTCGTGTGCAGCCAGAGCTTCGACGCCTCGCTCCTGGAGATCTGGCCGGCGCTGACCGCGGGAGCGTCGGTCGTCATCGCCGACGAGGAACTGCGCAGGGACCCGCGGTCCCTGGCCCGTTGGTACGCCGAGCAGGGCATCACCTTCTCCATCCTGCCCACCGCCCTCGGCGAGCAAGTGCTCCGCCTGCCCCCGGCCGACCAGCCGCCCCTGCGGCACCTGCTGCTCGGCGGCGATGTGCTGCGCACCCGGCCGCGCCCGGAGGCGCCGTACGAGACGGTGAACGTGTACGGGCCCACCGAGGTCACCGTGCTGTGCACCACGCACACCGTGCCCGCACAGGACGAGGACCCCACCGCCGCGATCGCGCTCGGGCGCCCGGTCGACAACGTGACGCTGAGCGTCCTCGACGCGTCCGGCACCCCGGTGCCCGTCGGCACGGCGGGGGAGTTGTACGTCGGCGGCCCCGGCGTGGCCCTCGGCTATCTGCACCGCGCCGAACTCACCGAGGAGCGCTTCCTGCCGGACCCGCTCGGCGGCCCCGACGCCCGCCGCTACCGCACCGGCGACGTGGTCCGCTTCAGGGCTGACGGGACGCTGGAGTTCTGCGGCCGGGCCGACGACCAGGTGAAGATCCGGGGCTTCCGGGTCGAGCCGGAGGAGGTCTCCCGCGTGCTCAACGCCCTGGACGGAGTGCGCGAGGCGGCCGTGCTGGCCCGACGCAACGACCGCGGCGATGCCTACCTCGCGGCCTACGCCGTCCCCGCCGACCCGATCGGCACGGAAGCCGACGACCGGCAGGCGTTCGCCGACCTCGTGGCAGAGGAACTGGCGGACCGGCTGCCGGAGTACCTGGTACCGCGTGCCTGGCGGGTCCTGCCGGACCTTCCCCTGACGGGCAACGGCAAGCTGGACCGTTCCGCGCTGCTGGCGCCCGACCTCGTCACCACGGCCCCGGCCTCCAGGCCGGTCACCACCCTCGGCGATACCCCGGAGGCCGGTCACCGCACGGACGTCGAACGGCGCGTACGGCAGCTGTGGGCGGACGAGTTCGGCATCGACGCGGACGGCATCGCGGCCGACGCCTCGTTCTTCGACCTGGGCGGCCACTCCATCACCGCGATGCGGCTGGTCAACCAGGTCCGGGAGGAGTTCGGCACCGACTACCCGATGCTGAACTTCTACCAGGAGCCGACCCTGCGGGCCATGACGGCCCAACTGACCCTGGACATCGGCGAGATGCCGTCAGCCTCGGGATCCGGGTCCGACGAAAGAACCGGCTCGTCCGACGAAGGGCCCGGCTCGTCCGACGCAGGCCCCGGCCCGGTGGTACGCCGCGCACCCGCCTCCGCCCAGCAGTCCCGTTTCGCCAAGGTGCACGCCGAACACCTCCTGCCCCAGGTCTTCAACGTCGCCCTGCGCATCACCCTCTCCGGAGACCTGGACGCGGCTGCCCTGCGCACAGCGCTGACCGGTCTCGTCGAGCGGCACGAGGGACTGCGGACCCGTCTGGTCCCGAGCGGCGACGGCTGGGAGCAGCACGTGCTCCGGCCCGGCGCGGTGGAGCTGCCGGTCGAGGACCTCACCGCCCGCCCCGCAGGGGAGCGGCAGCCGGCCCTGGACCGGGCGAGCACGGAGGCCACCGAGACACCGATCGACCCCGCCCACGACGCGCCGATGGCCGTACGTCTCCTGCGCACCGGGGAGAGCACCTGGGTCCTGCTCCTCGTCCTGCACCACTCCGCCTGCGACGGCTGGTCCGTCAGCCTGCTGCTGAAGGAACTGGCCGCGCTCTACGGCGCCGCCGTACGGGGCGAACCCCACGCCCTGCCTCCCGTGGAGTGCCAGCCGGCGGAGTACGCCCACTGGCAGCAGGGTCAGGCGGACAAGGCCGCCGATGAACGCAACCTGCGGTTCTGGCTGCGCGAACTCGACGGAGTGCCGTTCAGCGTCGACCTGCCCCTGGACCGGCCCCGGCCCGAGAAGCCGAGCGGCCGGGGCGGTGCCGTGATGTTCACCGTGCCGGCCGAGGTGCGGAACGCCGTCGAACGTCTGGCGCGACAGCGGGGCACCACGCCCTTCGTGGTCACGGCGGCGGCCCTGGGCCGGCTGCTCGCGCGCACGTCCGGGCAGAGCGACGTCGTGTTCAACATCTCCTACGCCAACCGTGAACGCCGCGCGTTCGAATCCCTGCTGGCCTGCACGATCACCGGCTTCGCGCTGCCCGTGCACGACGGAGCGGCGGGTTCCTTCACCGGCCTGACGGACCGTATCGCCCGCACGGCGGTGGAGTGCATGGACCGGGCCATGCCGGTACGTCTGATCGCCCCCGCGCTGCAGGAACACACGGGCGTGGCCGTGCCGGACCGGCTGGACGTCGGCTTCGCCTACCAGAGCTCCCTGGACGCCGAGATCGAACTGCCCGGCCTGACCACGGCCATCGAGGATCTCGCTCCCGCCGCGTCCCGCACGGAACTCACCTTCGGCCTCGTCCCGGCCGGGGACCGGCTCCAGGGCTTCGTCGAGTACTCGGCCGACCTCTGGGACCGCACCACGATCGAGGGCTGGACCCGGGACTACGTCGCCCTCCTGCGCGACGAGACCGGCAGCGCGCTCGGGGACTGACCCCGGTCCGTGCCGCCGCCCCTCGGGGCGGCGGCACGGACCACCCCGTCGACCACGCGCGCCAGACCCGTGCGTCCCGACTCATTGACAGGTCCGTACCAACACGCCACGCTCTGAGAGCGCTCTCAAAGCTTCCCGCATCGGTCCCCTGCCCGAACGGAGAATGAGCATGTTACGGACCCTCAGACGCCGGGCCACGGCCGTCGGACTGTCCCTCGCGGCGCTCCTCGGCGGCTCACTGCTCGCCACCGGGGCCGCCGCTCCGGCCCAGGCCGCAGTCCCGGCGACGATCCCCCTGAAGATCACCAACAACTCGGCCCGTGGCGAGCAGGTGTACATCTACAACCTCGGCACGGAGCTGTCGACCGGACGGCAGGGCTGGGCCGACGCGAACGGCACCTTCCACCCCTGGCCGGCCGGCGGCAACCCGCCGACCCCCGCCCCCGACGCGTCGATCCCGGGCCCGGCCGCGGGGCAGTCGACGACGGTCCGGATGCCGAAGTTCTCCGGCCGCGTGTACTTCTCCTACGGCCAGAAGTTGGTGTTCAAGCTGACCACCGGCGGCCTGGTCCAGCCCGCCGTGCAGAACCCGACCGACCCCAACCGCAACATCCTCTTCAACTGGTCGGAGTACACCCTCAACGACTCGGGCCTGTGGATCAACAGCACACAGGTCGACATGTTCTCCGCGCCCTACGCGGTGGGAGTGCAGCGAGCCGACGGCAGCACCGCGAGCACCGGCCGGCTCAAGCCCGGCGGATACAACGGCTTCTTCAGCGCCCTCAGGGGACAGCCCGGAGGCTGGGCCAACCTGATCCAGACCCGCTCCGACGGCACCGTCCTGCGCGCCCTGTCGCCGCTGTACGGACTGGAGACCGGCGCGCTGCCGGCCGGCGTCATGGACGACTACATCAACCGCGTCTGGCAGAAGTACTCCACCTCGACCCTGACGGTCACGCCGTTCGCCGACCAGCCCGGCACCAAATACTACGGCCGGGTCTCCGGCGGCGTCATGAACTTCACCAACAGCGCCGGTGCCACCGTCACCCGCTTCGAGAAGCCGGACGCCTCCTCGGTCTTCGGCTGCCACCGGAAACTGGACGCGCCGAACGACCTGGTCCGCGGTCCGATCTCACGCACCCTGTGCGCCGGCTTCAACCGCTCCACGCTGCTGGTCAACCCCAACCAGCCGGACTCCGGCGCCGACGCCTTCTACAAGGACGGCGTCACCAACCACTACGCCCGCAAGATCCACGCGCAGACGGTCGACGGCAAGGCCTACGCGTTCGCCTTCGACGACGTGGGCCACCACGAGTCACTCGTCCACGACGGCAATCCGCGCCAGGCCTATCTCACCCTCGACCCGTTCAACTGACAGCGAAGTTGACGGTTCAGCAATTCTGAAAATCAAATACAACTTTACTGTTCCTTGGTGTAGATGAACTGCGGTTTACGTGAGCCTCATTGACACCACGCGGTGACTGCAGGCCCCTCCCGTCACAGGAGGGGTCTGGTCACTGTCCCCCATGCGATGGTGAGAGGCACCAACGAAATGACGATGAATCGCACCCTGCGGTACAGCGGCCGCACCATGGCCTTGACCGCGACGGCCCTCGGGGTGATCGCGACGGCGGCCGTGCCCGCCGCGGCCGAGGAACAGCCCACCGCGGAACAGATCATGGCCGACTGCGCTTCCGGAGAGGGCAAGTGCTCCTTCAACTCCCCGGAACTCGGCAAGGCCTACCTGGGTGAGCCGCGCCAGGTGTCCGAACTGCTCTTCAACTGCACCGACTCGCCCGCCTCCCAGTCGATGTCCTGGGCCGACACCGTCGGTTCCTCCCACTCGGTGGGAGGCTCGGTCACCGTGGGCGGCGGAATCGAGGGCATCATCACGGCAAGCGTCACCGCGACGTACAACTACACCTGGCAGAGCTCCCACACGGAGACGAGTTCCTTCACCGTGAACGTGAAGCCGGGAGAAGTCGGCTGGATCTCCCGCGCCCAGGTGATGCAGCGCATATCCGGCACCTGGCAGACCCATTACGACGACCCCAAGTGGGACCACTACTACTGGTTCGTCCCCGACGTGGTCACCGGCCCCGCCCCGAACGGCACGGACGGCAAACACAGCGCGGTCGTGGTCAAGTCCCGCAAGATGACGACCGACGAGAAGAAACTGTGCTCCACCGGCGATACCGAGGACAAGGTCTTCACCAGGTCATGAGTGTGCCGGCGTCGCTCGCGGGTCCATGACGCGATCGCCCTCCGTGCGGTGCACCGGCCTCGTGAAGTACCGGTGAAAACCCTGTGGAAGCGGTGTCAGTGGTGCGGTCTATGCTGCTCCGGACGATCACGCGGGACCAGGGGAGGGCGCGGCATGTTCGGCAAGCTGTTCGGGAGGGGTGCGGAGAGACCGGGGGCGGATCCGCACGCCCTTCCCGTCCCGCGCAGACAGAAGAACGGCACGTACAGGCTGCGCGCGCTCGGGGACGCGCGTGTGCTCGCTCTGATGGAGGCGGCCGACGCGGGGGACTGGGGGGCCGTCAAGGCGGCGCTGGCCCCCTTCGACCTCGGCCGGGAGCAGGCGATCCTGGGGCAGCTCACCGATGTGGACGGCGTGGAGGAGTGGGCCGTCCGGGCCGCCGAGGAGGACAAGGACGACAAGGAACTCCGGGCGACCGCACTGCTGATATCGGGTGCGCGCCATGTCTCCTGGGGCTGGGAGGCGCGCACCTCCGCCCGTGCCGTGGACGTCAGCCGGGACCAGTGGCAGACCTTCTACGAGCGGCTGCGCATCGCCGAGGAGCACCTGCTCGAGGCCGCAGAGCTGCGGCCCGACTGGGTCACGCCCTGGCGTCATCTGCTCACCTCGGGACGCGGCATGTCCGTCGACGACAGCGTCCAGGACGCCCGGCTCGCGGCGGGTCTGCGCCGTGATCCGCTGAACCCGGACATCCATCTGGAGTGGGTGTCCCACCTCCAGCCGCGCTGGGGCGGAGAGCGGGGCCAGGCCCTGGAGTTCGCCCGGAAGGCCTTCGCCGCCGCACCCGACGGACACCCGCTCGGCTGTGTCGTCGCCATGGCGCACATCGAGGACTGGGTGGAGTCCGACGAGCGCGACTGCCTCCAGCAGCCGCAGATCCGCGCCGAGTTGAGAGAGGCCGCGGAGCGCAGCATCCTGCACCACGCCTACGAGCGCCGTCTGGGCTGGCAGGGCGACTACAACATGTTCGCCATGGCCCTCTCGCTGGCGGGCAGCAGCACGGCTTCCAACGTCTTCCGCGAGCTGGACGGTGTGATCACCGAGTGGCCGTGGACCTTCATGGCGGACCCGGACAAAGCGTACGCGCGCTTCCGTAAGGCCTTCTGAGCCACCGGCCGCACCGTCCCACCCGTCTTCGGCCGGTCCCGCGGACCACCGCCCACTCCTGCCGTTCTCTTCACCCCGGACTGACCCATGCCCCTGCGCGACAACACCGCCGACCACGCCGCCGCCGACCGCACCTTCCAGGTCGACCTCCGCGGCCTGGTGGACCTCCTCTCCCACCACCTCTACTCCAGCCCCCGCGTCTACCTGCGCGAACTCATGCAGAACGCGGTCGACGCCCTCACCGCACGGCACGCCGTCGAGCCTCACGGCGCCTTCGGCATCCGCCTGTACGCCGACGGCTCGATCGTCCGCGTCGAGGACGACGGCGTCGGTCTCACCGAGGCCGATGTGCACACCTTCCTCGCCACCATCGGCCGCAGCAGCAAGCGCGCCGAGCAGGTCGCCGAACAACGCGCCGACTTCATCGGCCAGTTCGGCATCGGCCTGCTCTCCTGCTTCCTCGTCGCGGACGAGATCCACGTCCTCAGCC
The DNA here is from genome assembly GCF_024442335.1 of Streptomyces sp. CRCS-T-1. Taxonomy (NCBI): domain Bacteria; kingdom Bacillati; phylum Actinomycetota; class Actinomycetes; order Kitasatosporales; family Streptomycetaceae; genus Streptomyces; species Streptomyces sp. CRCS-T-1. Next base: position 8,548,545 of record NZ_CP101651.1, read on the forward strand.
GCTCCGCACGCACCCCCGACGCCCCCGCCGTGGAATGGCGCGGCCGCGGCGACGGCAGCTACACCGTCCGCACCCTGCCCGCCTCCGCCCGCTCCCGCCCCGGCACCACCGTCACCCTGACACCGCGCGCCGACGCCGGCGAGTGGACCCGCCCGGCACAGGTGCACTCCCTGGCCCGGCACTTCGGCTCCCTGCTGCGCCATCCCGTGACCTTCGACGACGGCACCGGCGGCCCGGGCGCGCCGGTCAACCCCGAGCCCGCGCCCTGGTCGCGGACGTACCCCACCCCGGGAGCCCGCTCCCGCGCGCTCGCCGCGTACGGCGAAGAGGTCTTCGGATTCACCCCGCTGGACACCATCGAACTCGACCTGCCGGCCGTGGGCCTGAAGGGCATCGCCTGCGTGCTGCCCGAGACGGTCCCGGCCGGACGCCGCCACGGCCACCGCGTGCACGTCAAGGGCATGCTGCTGTCCGAGCAGGCCGAGGAGATCCTGCCCGAGTGGGCGTTCTTCGTCCGCTGCGTCGTCGACGCCGAGAGCCTGCGCCCGACCGCGTCCCGCGAATCCCTGTACGAGGACGACACCCTCGCCGCCGTCCGCGACGCCCTCGCCGAGCGGCTGCGCGCCTGGATCGCCCGGGCCGCCGCCAGCGACCCGGACCTGCTCGGCCGCTTCCTCCAGGCCCACCACCTGGCCGTGAAGTCCCTCGCCGTGCACGACGACGAGATCCTTCGGATGCTGCTGCCCTGGCTGCCGTTCGAGACCACCGACGGTCACACCACCCTCGACGAGTTCGCCCGCACCCACCGCACGGTGCTCGTGACCTCGAGCGTGGAGGAGTTCCGTCAGGTCGCCGCGATCGCCTCGGCCGCCGGGCTCGGCGTCGTCAACGGCGGCTACACCTACGACCGCGAGCTGGTCCACCGACTGCCCGAGATCAGGCCCGAGGCCGCCGTAGCCGACCTCGACCCGGCGACCCTCACCGCCCACCTCGACCCTGTAGACCGGGAGACGGAACTGGCCGCCGCGGCCTACCTCGCCCGGGCCCGTGACGCCCTCGCCGTCTTCGACTGCGATGTCGCGCTGCGCACCTTCCAGCCCGCCTCCGCCCCCGCCCTCCTCGTCGACAGCCGCGAGGCCCGGCACGAACGCACCCGCTCCCAGCTCGCCCGCGAGCAGGAAGGCGGAGTGTGGGGCGACATCCTCGGCGCCCTGCGCCAGGAGGCCCCGCGAGCCCAGCTGATCCTCAACCAGCTCAACCCGCTGGTGCGCACCGCCGTCACCATCGACGAGCCCGAACTGGCCCGCACCAGCGCCGAAGCCCTCTACGGGCAGGCCGCGATGCTGTCCCGGCGCCCGCTCAGGCCCGCCGAGTCGAGCCTCATCAACCGCTCCTTCCTCGACCTCCTCGCCCACGCCCTCCGCAAGGACAGCTGACGATGCCGACCGCACCCCACCCCCAGAACACGGACGAGCTCTACCAGGCGCTCCAGGAGAACGACCGGCGCCCCTACGGCCGCACCCGCACCGTCACCGCCGAGGAACTCGTCGACGCCGCCGAGCAGTTCGCCGAGCCCGTCCCCCTCGTCCACGCGCTCCTCGAACTGCAGGAGGCGTACACCTACGGCTCCGAACCCCGGAAGTCCCCCGTCGTCTTCGCCCGGCTGCTCACCCTGTTCGACGAGCAGCCCGACGTCTTCGACGAACGCCTGCGCCACATGCTGTTCTGGCGGTTCAAGTGGGTCGCCAACGCCCTGCGCGCACTGCCCGAGATTCCCCTGGCCAGCCTGCGCCAGTGGCAGCAGGAGATGCGCGACCGGTACGAGAAGGCCGGGCTCGGCCTGCAGCCCTACTACGGACAGGCCTACCAGCTCGCGGTCCACGTCGGTGAGGACACCGCCCTCGCCCACGAGCTGTGGGCGAGCCGCACCCGCACCCCGCTCAGCGACTGCGAGGCCTGCGAAACCTGCGAGCGCGCCCTGTACCACCTCACGGCCGGCGACGACGAGCGGGCGCTGCGCGCCTGGGAACCCGTCCTCGCCGGGAAGGAGTCCTGCCAGGAGGAACCGGCCCGCTCCGTCTCCTACGCCCTGCTGCCCCTGCTGCGCACCGGCCGCACCGACCGGGCCCGCGAACTGCACCTCGCGGGCTACCGCGGCTGCCGCCGCAACCCCTCGATGGCCCAGGAGGTCGGCAGACACCTGGAGTTCTGCGCCCTGACCGGCAACGAGGCACGCGGCCTGGAACTGCTCGCCGAGAACCGGGGCCTGTTCGACGAGGTGGACTCGCCGCTGGACCTGCTCGGCTTCCTCACCGGCGTGGAGGTCCTCCTCCAGCGGGTCGAACTCATCGGCCACGGCGAACTGCCCGCCCCCGGCTACGCGGGCCGCACCTGGACGGTGACCGGCCTGCGCGCCGAGGTGCGGAGCCGCGCCGATGACCTCGCCGCCCGCTTCGACACCCGCAACGGAACCACGGCCCACACCGACCGCCGCCGGGCCCGCCTCGACCGTGCCCCGCTGCTGGAGTCGCTGGAACTGACCCTGCGCCCCCGCAGCCTCGACGACGTCGCCCCGGCCGCCCCGGCGACCGAGCCCACCGCCCGCACGGCCGCCGCCGTCCCCGACTCGCTGCCCGAACTCATCCTCCGGGCACGGACGTTGGACGAGCAGGGGCACCCGGACGCCCACGCCTGCTGGGCGCGACTGCGTACGCTCGTCGCTGCCCGCGACTACACCCACCCCGAAGACCCGGCCGTGGGCCCGCTCGTACGGCTGCGCGCGGACCTGCTCGCCGAAGAGGCCAACCTGGCGGGCGAGAAGGACGAGTTCGCCGACGCCGCCGCCCTCCACGAGGAGGCCGCGGCCCTGTACGACGACGCCGGAGCGCCGGACCACGCGGCGCTCGCCCGCGCCTGTGCCCTGCTCGCCACGGCCGAACTCCCCGCGGAAAACACCGAGGACGCGGAAGACGCCGACGGAGCGGCGGCGAAGGCCGCCGCGCTCACCGCCGCCCACACCTCCATGGTCCGCCTGCACGAGGAGACCCCCGGCCTCACCCCGTACCTGGAGGCCCGCCTGCTGCGACTGCGGGCCACCGCCCTCGCCCTGCGGCTGCAGACCTCGAGAAGCGACGAGCACATCGCACCGGTCTTCGCCGAGGTGGAGCTGCTGCACGCGTTCGCCACCCGGCACGACCTCGCCGGGCAGATCTCCGGCGCCCTGCTGCTGCGGGTCAGCGCACACGCCATCTCCGGCGACCTGCCCACCGCGGTCACCGAGATCGACGCGCTCCTCGACCGGCTGAAGGCGCAGGGCCCCGCCTGGCACCTGCCCCGCACCCTCGGACTGCGCGGCCGGCTCCAACTCGGCCTCCAGGACACCCAGGCCGCGCACGCGGACCTGACCGAGGGCCTGCGACGGGCCGCCGACTGGCCGGCCGACACGGTCGACACCACCCGCCTCCACGGCGATCTGGCCGAGGTGTGCATGCACCTGGGCCGCCCCGAGGAGGCACTGCGGCACCTGACGCGCTCCGCGGAACTGGAGCTCCGCCGCGGCAACCGCACGGACGCCTTCTGCGCCTACGGCAACGCGGCCCAGCTCAGCCTCGACCTGGGCCGCGTCGAGGACTGCATCGCCCTCCTCGACTCCCTGCTCGCCGACCCGGAGTCCGCCGCCGGAGAGCTGGACGACCGCCTCCTCGCCCAGCTCCGCCTGACCCGCGCCCGCGCACTGCACGCGGGGGAGGACCTCAAGGCCGCCACGGCGGAGTTCGTCGCCCTCGCGGCCGAGTCGGCGGGCTGGGACGACGACCCCGGCAGCCACGCCATGATCGCCGCCGAGACCGCCGTACTCCTCGGCGAGTCCGGCGAGTTCGGCCGGGCCCGCGAAGCCGCCGACCAGGCACGCGCCGCCCATGCCCGGGCCCCGCGCTACGAGCAGCTCAGCAACTGCCTGCGCGAACTCGCCCGCCTCCAGGCCCAGCAGCAGGGCCCCGACGGCCTCGCCGACGCCCTCGCCCTGCTCACCGACGCGGGCCGGATCGCCGAGGAGGCCCGCACCGCCGGGTACGAGTCGGGCGGCCGCTCCCTGGACACCGCCCTGGCCTACGAATACGGACGGGTCAACGCCTACGCCGGCGAGTACGAGGACGCACTGGCCGCCCTGGACAAGGCGCTCGCCCTGCTCGGCGAGCCGGGGCCGGAGGACGACCGCGCCGGGGAATGGGCCGAGTGCGTCCGCCTCGCGGGTGCCGTGGAAGGCCTCTACCTGGAACGCCCCGCTCCCGCCCTCACCCGCCTCGACGCGGCGGTCTCCCGCCTGACCGCCCTGGGCCACACCGAGGAGGCCGAGTCGCTGGCGTCGCTGGCGGCCCGACTGCGCGACGAGGAGTGACCCAACAGGAAGAGCGTGCGGCCCCGGGCGGGCCGCACGCGCGGGCATGCTGTCCGCCGACGGCGGGCAGTGCTCAACCAGATCTAGGAAAGGTGGCGTTGTGCCCGGAGTTCACGTCTGCTCACTCAAGGTCGACACCCCTCAGCTCATCGCGCCGGGAACCACGTACAAGATAGTGCGGTTCCCCTTCGGCGCGGCGGAGCCGACGGACACATTCCAGATGCACCAGGCCACCCAGCCGGACGGCTACGTGGTGAGCAACTGGGCGACGGACGACCGCAGCGGTCTGATCTGGCCGTCCAAAGCCGGCTGGGGCCATCTGTACGCGATGATCCAGTGGGAAGCCGCCAGTGGCTCGGGCGGCTACACCGAACTGCGCGACCAGTACGTCCGTGACCCGCTGGGCCTGACGCCCAACCCCAACGACACCACGGCGACCGAGCACCGCACCCCGACACCCGGAGGCCAGTACTACGTCAAGAGCCACGGCATCTTCGTCGCCCCGGGCACCCCGGTCGCGCTCCGCGTCACGCACAACGACGCCGCCTCCCGCCTCCTGACCCTCGCCGAGTTCAAGCTCGTCATCCACGATGCCGCCTAGCGCCCGGGCACGCCGATTCCACCGGATGCCGGACCGCTTCGTGTGAGCGGACGGGCAATGTGGGACCGATGCTCCATGCGCATCGTGCTCACCGGGCCGACCGGACACGCCGACTCCGCCGGACACCGCCCCCGCGCCGAGGGCACACACACCCTCGGCGCGGGGGCGCGGCGGCTGCCCGACGCATTCGACGCGGCGACCTGCCAGACGCCTCAGGTACCTGAAGCGGCACGGCGATTCCGGTGACCGCCGACGCCACCGACACGGCCGATCCGACCCCGGCGGGCCGCAGACCGCCCCGGACGCTCGCGCTGCTCACTGCCGCCCACGGCGGGCCCGCCCTGGCGGTCACCGTCATCACGGCCCTGCTGGCGCTCCGCGGCGGCCTGCAGCCGTTCCATGCCATCGCCGTCACGGCGGCGGTGTTCACCGGCCAGCTCACGATCGGCTGGGGCAACGACCTGCTCGACCTCGCGCGCGACCGCGCCGTGGGCCGAGCCGACAAGCCGCTGGCCGTCGGCTCCCTCCCGGCCGGATGGGTGGCACGCGCCCTGGCCGTGGCGGCGGTCTCCTGCTTCGTACTGTCCGCGCTCGTCGGCTGGCGCAGCGCGCTGGTCAACATCGTCCTCGCCACCGGCGCGGGCCACGCCTACAACCACGGGCTCAAGGCGACCCGGTGGTCCTGGGCGCCGTACGCGTGCGGCTTCGGGACGCTGCCCTCGGTCGTCACCCTCGCCGGCCCGGCCCCGGGCTGGGCACCGTGGTGGATGACCGGTGCCGGCGCCGCGCTCGGCGTCGGAGCGCATCTGCTCAACGTGCTGCCCGACCTCGCCGACGACGAACGCACCGGTGTCCGCGGCCTGCCGCACCGGATCGGCGAACACCGCTCACGCGTCCTGGCCGCCGTGCTGCTCACCGCCGCCTCGGTGCTCGCCGTGGCCGGTCCCGCGGGATCCCCTCCCGCGTGGACCTGGATGGCCCTGGCCCTGGTGGCCGTACTCGCGGTGCTCACGCTGTGCGCCCGCGGACGCGCTCCCTTCCGCGCCGCGGTGACCATCGCCCTGCTCGACGTCGCGCTGCTGACGGCCGGCTGATGGCACGCCAGACGTCGTGGCAGACAGCGCGAGCGCCCCGGCCGCCCCGCTCGACCGCGTCAGCCGGGTGCCCGTCGCCCCTCACCGCCCGATCCCTGGAGCCAGCATGACCATGCGCGTCCTCAGCGTCCGCGGCGCCCTGCCCGAGCACTGCCACCGCCAGGAGGAGATCACCGAGTCCGTCACCACCACCCTGGTCGGGGACACCGTCGATCGCCGCGTCGTCGAACGGTTCCACCGCAACGTGGGCGTAGAGACCCGGCACACCGTGCTCCCGCTGGAGGAGTACGGCCGGATCGAGGACTTCGGCCAGTCGAACGACGTCTTCATCCGGGCCGGCGTCGAACTCGGCGGCCGCGCGGTCGTCGACGCGCTCAAGAGCGTCGACCTCACACCCGCCGACGTCGACTTCATCGTCTCCTGCACGGTGACCGGCCTGGCCGTGCCCTCCCTGGAGGCCCGCGTCGCGGCGGAGATCGGCCTGCGCCCCGACGTGGTGCGCCTGCCCCTCGTCGGCCTCGGCTGCGTCGCCGGCGCGGCCGGCATCGCCCGACTGCACGACCTGCTGCGCGGCCGCCCGGACGCGGTGGCGGTCCTGATGTCGGTCGAGCTGTGCTCCCTCACGCTGCAGCGCGACGACACCTCGGTCGCCAACTTCGTGGCCAGCGGCCTGTTCGGGGACGGCGCCGCTGCCGTCGTCGCCGTCGGGCACGAGCACCCCCTCGCTCAGTCCGACGACCCGGCCGCCCCCGAAGTACTCGCCTCACGCAGCCGCCTCTACCCCGACTCGGAACACATGATGGGCTGGGAGATCGGCTCCGGCGGCTTCAGAGTCGTGCTCGACTCCGCGGTCCCCGACCTGGTGCGCCGGTACGTCGGCGACGACGTCCGCGGCTTCCTCGCCGATCACGGCCTGACCCGCGGCGACATCGACTGGTACGTCGCGCACCCCGGCGGCCCCAAAGTCCTCGAAGCTTTGCAGGACGCCCTCGGCGTCGAGCGCGAGGCGTTGAGCGTGACCTGGGACTCGCTGCGCCGGATCGGCAATCTGTCCTCCTCCTCGGTGCTGCACGTCATGGCGGACACACTCGCGAACCGGCCGCCCCCGCCCGGCTCCTACGGACTCATGCTCGCCATGGGCCCGGGCTTCTGCTCCGAACTCGTGCTCCTGCGCGCCCCGGGCGGTGGGCGGTGACCGGCGAGATCCTGTTCACGATCCTGGTGCTGGCCGTAGGCCTGGAGCGGGTGGCCGAACTGGCCGTCTCCCGCCGCAACGCCGCCTGGAGCCTCGCGCGCGGCGGCGTGGAGTCCGGCCGGGGGCACTACCCGTTCATGGTGGTGCTGCACACGGGCCTGCTCATCGGCGCGCTCGCGGAGGTGTGGATCCGCCGCCCGGACGTCGTCCCCGTCCTGACGTGGGCCATGCTCGCCCTCGTCACGGTCTCGCAGGGGCTGCGCTGGTGGTGCGTCGCCACCCTCGGCCGGCAGTGGAACACCCGGGTGATCGTCGTACCGGGCGCCGCGCGCGTGACCGGCGGACCCTACCGCTGGATCCCGCACCCGAACTACGTCGCCGTCGTCCTCGAAGGGCTCGCGCTGCCCCTCGTCCACGCGGCCTGGGCCACGGCGATCGTCTTCACCGCGCTGAACGCCACCCTGCTCGCCACCCGCATCCGCGCCGAGGACGCCGCCCTGGCACGGCTGGCCTGAGGAGGCACCCATGGATCTGCTCGTCGTCGGCGGCGGACCCGCGGGCCTCGCCACGGCCCTGCACGCGGCCCGGGCGGGGCTCGACGTCCGCGTCTGGGAGCAGCGCGCCGGCATCGTCGACAAGGCGTGCGGCGAGGGCTTGATGCCGGGCGCCGTCGCCGCCCTGGCGGCACTGGGCGTACACCCGCCCGGGCGCGACCTGCGCGGAATCCGCTACGTCGCGGGCCCCCGCCGCATCGACGCCGACTTCACCTCCGCCCCCGGGCGCGGAGTACGCCGTACGACGCTGCACGCGCTGCTGCGCGAGGCCGTGCTGGCGGCGGGCGTACGCGTGGAGCAGCGCACCGCCCGCCACGTCGAGCAGGACCGGGACGGGGTGCTGGTCGACGGCACCCGCGCCCACCACCTCGTGGCGGCCGACGGCCTGCACTCACCGATCCGCCGCGCCCTCGGGCTCAACCGGCCGCACCGGACCCGTCCCCGGCACGGGCTGCGGCGCCACTACACACTCGCCCCCTGGAGCGACCACGTCGAGGTGCACTGGTCCCGCGAAGCCGAGGCCTACGTGACCCCGGTGGCCGACGACCTCGTGGGCGTCGCGATCCTCACCACCACCCGCCGCCCCTACGACGACCACCTCGCCGCCTTCCCCGAGCTGCGGGAACGGCTGGCCGGGGCCGGCCCCGCCGGACCGGTACGGGGCGCGGGCCCCTTCCGCCAGACCGCGAGCACGCGCATCGCCGGCCGAGTGCTGCTCGTCGGCGACGCCTCCGGCTACGTCGACGCGCTGACCGGCGAGGGCATCGCCCTGGCGCTCGCGCAGGCGTCCGCCGCCGTCCGGGCCGTCACCGACGGCGACCTGACGGCCTACGAGCGGGAGTGGCGCCGGCTCACCCGGCGCTACCGGTGGCTGACGCACGCGCTCCTCGGCGCTACGCGACCGCCCCCGGCCCGCGCGGCGCTGGTACCCCTCGCCCAGCGCCTGCCGTGGCTGTTCTCGGCCGCCGTCGGCACACTGGCGCGTCCGGCGGGGGAGCGGCCCGGATCCGGCCGTCCGACCGGATAGCGGTCGGCCCCCTGCCGGACGCTCGACGTCCGGCAGGGGGCCGACAGAACCACTCGTCAGGAAATCCGGGTCAGGCTATGGACGCCGACAGGATGGCCGACACGGCGAGGTTGCAGGACGCCGTCACCCAGACCGCGGGGTGCGGCTCCGGCTCGACCAGCGCCGCGCCCAGGCGCCCCGGCGTGATCAGGTCCACCACCAGGAACGCCACGGCCATCATCACCAGACCCAGCAGGCCGAACGCGGCGGTCGAGACCAGGCCCTTGCCGAAGTCCTCGTAGGTCGTCCAGATGGACGTGAACACGATGCCGCCGATACCGAGCAGCGCGGAGCTGAGCACCATCGCGGCGTTGCGGTTGCGCTGCTCCCAGATCTGCCGGCCGAGCTTGCCGGGCGTGAGCACGTCGACCAGGACGATGCCGAGGACCAGCAGAACCAGTCCCAGTCCGCCGTAAGCGGTGGCCCTGCCAAGTCCGTTGACGATGTCGCTCATGGGTGGGCGGCTCCGTAGCGTGAGAGATCGTGAATGATCGCGGTCAAGGAACAGCAAAATGTAACGCACCAGTTGGGCGCCCCGACCGGCCCCCCTCGCCCGGACCGCCGGCCCAAGGGGCCGTCACGACGCGGGCAGCGCCTGCTCGCACCAGATGGTCTTGCCCGTGGTCGTCTGCCGGGTGCCCCAGCCCTGGGTGAGCTGGGCGACGAGGAGCAGCCCGCGCCCGCCCTCGTCGAAGGCCCGGGCACGCCTGAGGTGCGGCGCGGTGCTGCTGGTGTCGGACACCTCGCAGATCAGCGTGTGATCGCGGATGAGCCGCAGCTGGATCGGCGGTTGCCCGTACCGGATGGCGTTGGTGACCAGCTCGCTCACCACCAGCTCGATGACGAACGTCGCCTCCGTCAGCCCCCACGCGTCGAGCTGCTCGACGACCAGCTTGCGAGCACGCTCCACCTGGACCGTTTCCGCCGGGATCTGCCACGTCGCGACATGGCCGGCCGGCAGCGCGCGGGTACGGGCCAGCAGCAGGGCCACGTCGTCGGCCGCACGGTCGGTGAGCAGGGAGCCGATCACGGTGTCACAGGCCTCTTCGAGCGAGTCCGCGGGCCGCGCCAGGGCCAGGCACAGCTCGGCCAGCCCGACGTCGATGTCCCGGTGACGCGCCTCCACGAGGCCGTCGGTGTACAGCGCGAGCACACTCCCGGCGTCCAGGTCCAGATCCGTGGCCTCGAAGGGGAGACCACCGACCCCCAGCGGGGGTCCGACATGGCCGGAGACGATGTGCGCCGTGCCGTCCGGACCCAGGACGGCGGGCATCGGGTGCCCGGCCGTGGCCAGCGTGCACCGGCGCGAGACCGGGTCGTACACCGCGTACAGGCAGGTGGCGCCGAGGTCCGCCGAGGAGAACCAGCCGTCCGCCCCCTCGTCGTCTCCGGGGCCGCCGGACACGGGCTCGCCTTCGCAGAGGTGCAGGATGAGGTCGTCGAGGTGGGTGAGCAGCTCATCCGGCGGCAGGTCGACATCGGCCAGCGTGCGCACGGCGGTGCGCAGACGGCCCATCGCCGCGGAGGCCTGCAGGCCGTGTCCGACGACGTCCCCGACGACCAGGGCGACCCGGCTGCCCGACAGCGGGATCACGTCGTACCAGTCACCGCCGACCCCGGTCCGCGTCCAGGCGGGCAGATAGCGGGAGGCCACCTCCACGGCCGTCTGGTAGGGCAGCCGCTGCGGCAGCAGGTGACGCTGCAGGGCCAGCGCGGTGGACCGCTCCCGGGTGAAGCGGCGCGCGTTGTCGACGGCGACCGCCGCCTTGGCGGCCAGCTCCTCGGCGAAGGCGACATCGTCCGGCCCGAACGGATCGGGCCGTTGGCGCCAGAAGTCCACCGTGCCCAGAGTCACCCCTCTGGCCTGCAACGGTGTCCTGATCCTGGAGTGGATGCCGTACGCGAGGACACGCGCCGCCGCCTCCGGCTGCTCCGCCGCCCACTCGGTGCTGTGCCGCAGGTCCGCGTCGAGCCGGGCCTGCCCGGAGAGCGGCGCCCGCGCCGCGGGCGGGGGCGAGGACAGGTCGGGCAGGTCGGCCGGACCCGCCAAGGGCGCATCGTCACGGATGCCGTCCGCGGCCACCCGGCGCAGCCGCGCGCCGGCTCCGGCGGCCGGCTCGTCGCCGCGCAGGACCGGTTCCAGCAGGTCGACGGTGGTGAAGTCGGCGAACCCGGGAACCGCCACCCGAGCCAGCTCGCGCGCCGTCTGCTCCACATCCAGCCCGGTGCCCACCGACACACTCGCCCCGTACAGCAGCTCCAGCCGCTTGTAGAGGAACTCCAGACGCTCACGCGCTTCCTCGGTTCGCGCACGGCTGTCCTGCAACGATTCCGCCATGGTGTTGAAGGACGCCGCCAGCGCCGCGACCTCCTCCACCCTGCTGGAGGGCACCCGTACCTCCAGGTCGCCCTTCGCCAGCCGCCCGGCCGCCGCTGCCGCGCGCCGCAGCGGACGCACGATGGCCCGGTGCTGGAACACGGTGAGCGTGACGATCAGCCCGGTCAGTCCGGCGAGCCCGGCGCACGCCACGACCACCGCACGCTGGGCGCTGGAGTCCGTGGCGTCCTGACGATCCTGGAGCTTGGCCCGCTCATCGGTGATGTACGTGGTGAACGAGGCCCGCAGCGCGTCCACCCGCCGCTTTCCCTCAGCCGTCTCCGCCGGACTCGAGGCCGAGGGGTCGTCCCGCCGGACCGCCTCGACCAGCGGCACCGAGTAGTCCGTGATGAAGGAGCCGATGTCCCTGTTGATCTGTCCCGCGAGACGGCGCTGCTCCGGCGAGGTCGCCGACGCGAGGAACCGCCTGGCCTCGGCCGGATAGGACTCCCGCGCCGCTTGCCAGGGTTGAAGGAAGGCCTCGTCCCGGGTGATGACGAAGCCTCGCTGCCCGGTCTCCAGGTCGATCAGATGCTGTTCCAGGACGCTGGCGTCGGTGATGGCCTCGCGAGAGGCCCGCGCGTCGGCCGTGAAACCGCGAGCGTCACCGATGACCTGCAGCAGGACGGCGAACGCGACACCGATCAGCACCGCCAGGAAGCCGCTCGCCAGGACCGAGGTGCTCGTCAGCCCCAGTCGTCCGCTCCCGCCCCCGGGCCGTGTCCTCATGATCCGCCCACCTAGGTCGTCCGACCGCCGGCGGTGGACGCACAGGTTCCGTGCAGAACGTTCGTCGAGCAGTGTCCAGGCTAGTAGAGCCGGTCACCCACCGCACCCGGCTGCCGCGCCCGCGAGAGGCCTCCGAAAGGGGAACCGGGGCAGAAGAAGTCATAGGGGAACCGATCCGTCCGTCGCCCTGGTCAGGAGGACGCGATGCCCAGGAGACTCCTCCCGGAAGGCGGGCTCTCGCTGCGTGACCGGCTCGGCAGGGAGATCTTCTCCCGCGTGGCGGGCCCCGAGGGCCCGGACAACCGCGCCCGCATCCACGGCACACCCGGCCCCCGCTGGTTCGGCCCCGAGCGCCCCGTCAGGAGGGTGCACGGGGACGCCTCGATGTTCATCGGCGGTCTGTCGGCCCTGCTGCTCCAGTCGCTCCATCCCCTGGCCATGGCCGCCGTGGCCGGGCACTCGGGCTTCCGCGGGGACCCCTGGGGACGGCTGCAGCGGACCAGCACCTTTCTGGCCGTCACCACCTACGGAACCGCCCGCAGCGCCCAGGAAGCCTGCGACCGCGTACGAGCCGTCCACGACACGGTGCGCGGCACGACCACCGACGGCCGGCCCTACTCCGCCGCCGACCCGCACCTGCTGTGCTGGGTGCACATCGCCGAGGTCGACAGCTTCCTGCGCGCCCACCAGCGCTACGGGGCGCACCCGCTCGACGACGAGGGACGAGACGCCTACGTCGCCGACATGGCCCGCATCGCCAGGGCGCTCGGCGTCCCGGACCCGCCGGTGAACGCCGCCGAACTCGCCGCGCGCCTGGCCGCCTACCGCGCCGAGCTGCGCGCCACCGACGAGGCACGCGACTCGGCCCGCTTCCTGCTGCTGAACCCGCCCGTCCCGTTCCTCGCCCGCCTCCCGTACGGCGTCATCGCCGCCAACGCCGTCTCCCTCCTGCCCCTCTGGGCCTCGCACGAACTACGGCTGCCCCGCCTCCCCGCCGCCGAAGGCCCCTGCATCCGCCCGCTCGGCACGGCCGTGACCGCGGGCATCCGCTGGGCCATGACACCGCCTCGCGACGCGGCCTAGCACTCACCGGCAAGGCACCTCGACTCGCCGCTCCGAAGCTGGCACTGTGCATACGCATGAAGCTGGACGAAACCGGGCAAAAGGGCAGCTCGGTGCGCTTGAGGCTCATGCTGGCCAGCAGCACCATGCTCTTCGTCGAGCTGGCACTGATCAGATGGGCGGGCGCCAACGTCGTCCACCTCAGCTACTTCTCGAACTTCATCCTGCTGGGATCGTTCCTCGGTATCGGCATCGGGTTCCTGATCGCGGCCGAGCGCGGACAATGGCTCAAACGCTGGACACCGGTCCCGCTGGTGCTCCTCGTCGTCCTGGTCCGCGAGTTTCCGGTGCAGGTGCGTCAGAGCAGCGGCCAGGTCATCTACTTCACGGCCGTGAAGACCACCGGCCTGCCTGAGTGGGTGACGCTGCCCGTCATCTTCTTGCTGACCGCGGCGATCATGGCCGGCATCGGCAAGATCACCGCCGACCTCTTCCGTCAGCTCCCCTCGCTCAACGCCTACCGCTACGACCTGCTCGGCAGCCTCACCGGCTCGATCTCCTTCGCCGTACTGTCCTGGCTGCGCGCCCCCTCGGTCGTCTGGGGCGTCCTCGCCGCCGTGGCCCTGCTGATCCTCGGCGGCCGCCGCAACACCCTGGTGTACGGCATCCCCCTGACGGCGATGGTCGCCGTGCTGTTCCTGGAGTCGACGACCACCGGCATCACCTGGTCGCCCTACTACAAGATCCAGCTCGAACGCTCACCGACCACGACCCGGACCTACTACATCTCCGCCAACGGCGTCCCGCACCAGAGCACCGCACCCCTCCCGGTGCTGATGCGCGAGAACTCCCCCTACCGGGAGGCCTACGAACAGACGCCCCACAACCCCCACAAACGCGTGCTGGTCATCGGGGCCGGCAACGGCAACGACGTCGCGGTCGCACTGGCATACGGAGCGGAGCACGTGGACGCGGTCGAGATCGACCCCCGACTGCAGCAGATCGGCGCCCAACTGCACCCCGCGAAGCCCTACGACGACCCCAGGGTGCACGTCCACATCGACGACGGCCGCGCCTTCCTGGAGCGGACGGACACCAAATACGACCTCATCGTCCTGGCCCTGCCGGACTCCCTGACCCTGGTGGCCGGCGCGAGCAATCTGCGCCTGGAGAGCTACCTGTTCACCCGGGAGGCATTCGAGGCCGCGCGCGACCATCTCACCCCCGACGGCGCCTTCGCCATGTACAACTACTACCGGAAAAGCTGGCTGGTCGACCGCTTCGCCGGCACCCTCGACGACGTCTACGGCCACGCCCCCTGCCTGACGACGTTCAAACGCAACGCGGCCGTACTGGTGACCGGAATGACCCCCGCAGACCAGTCCTGCGCCCAGACCTGGCGCCCCAGCGGCAAGGTCCCGGCGGCCGCGACCGACGACCACCCCTTCCCCTACCTCCTCCACCGCGGCATCCCCACCCTCTACCTGGGCGCGCTCGGCACCATGCTGCTGGTGACACTCCTGTCGGTCCGCCTGGCCGGCGTACGCATCAAAAAGACGATCCGCTACACCGACATGTTCCTCCTGGGCGCGGCCTTCCTCCTCCTCGAAACCAAGAACGTCATCGGATTCGCGCTCTACTTCGGCACCACCTGGCTGGTCAACGCCCTCGTCTTCATCGGCGTACTCCTGGCGGTCCTGGCGGCTGTCGAAGTCCGCCGCAAACTACGCCACGTCAACCAGATCCTGCTGCAGCTCCTCCTCTTCGGCTCCCTCGCGGCAGCCTGGCTGGTCCCGGCCCAAGCCGTCCTCGCCCTGCCGTTCCCCGCCCGCCTCGCCTCCGCCATCGCCCTCGCCTTCGCCCCCATCTTCTGCGCCAACCTCATCTTCTCGGACCGCCTAGCACTCGCCCCGGACCCGACCTCCGCCTTCGGCGCCAACCTCCTGGGCGCCCTGACCGGAGGCGCCCTCGAATACCTGGCCCTGATGACGGGCTATCAGACCCTGCTGCTGGTAGTAGCCCTGCTGTACCTGGGAGCAGGCGTCGCCATGCGCGTGACCGACACCGGCACACCCGCTCCCAAGACCTGAACCACTCCGAATCCGTACGAGCCCTGCGGCAACTGTGGGCCACCTCGGCCGCCTCGGCGAGGTTGGCGTGCTACCGGAGCGTTCACATTCATCCCATTGCAACGAATGACATATGCGTCGTTGCATTAAAATCAAGTCATTGCAACAATATTGAGGCTCTAGCCTGCATAAATGAAAGCTGTGCACAGGTGAGACGTTGCCTAAAATATAAACGCAACGTAGCGTTTCATGCATGAGAAACCATGGGTGGAAGGCTGCACGGGTAGAGAGATCCGAAGGTCGAGGGGCATGCGATCAAGGGGGTCGGACGGCAGGGAAGAACCGGCCACAATCGGCCCCCGGCGTCTTAACCGCCTTCGCCCGTTTCGTACTCTGCGGCGGCGGAGTAGGGCTGGCCTCCAGCTTCGCCGTGGCAGCGCTCGCCTCCCTCATTCCGTGGCTTCTGGCCAACGCCCTGATCACCGCGATCTCCACGCTCATCGCAACCGAACTGCACGCCCGCTTCACCTTCGGCATCGGCCGTCGCACGACATGGCACGAACACGCGCAGTCGGCCGGCTCAGCGGCGGCCGCATACGCGGTGACCTGCATGGCGATGCTCGTCCTGCACCACTGGATGGCAACCCCCGGCGCGGTACTCGAACAGCTCGTCTACCTCTCCGCCTGCGCCCTCGCCGGTGTCGCGCGTTTCGCGGTGCTCCGCCTCCTTGTCTTCGCCCGCCCCGCCCCGCAACTCGCGGCAGCGGCCCGCCCCGTGCACGCCACCGTGGCCCGCCCCACAGCACCCGCCGACCAGGAGGCGCTCTGCCGGACCGCCTGACTCCAAGCGCCCGGGGGCGATGATTCTCGGCGCGGTCGCAGGTCTATATCTCCACCACGCGTTCAAACCGCACCCGAGGAGAGAATCATGACCGCCGCCTACACGTTCGACGTCTTCTCCAGCCTCGACGGCTTCGGCGCCGCCGGCGGCGACTGGACGGGGTACTGGGGCAAGCAGGGCCCCGAACTCCTCGACCGCCGCCTCGCCCTGTACGACGAGGAACAGCGAATGGTCTTCGGAGCCCACACGTACCGGGCGTTCGCGCGCATGCTGGCCGAGAGCACCGAGGATTCCGACGTGCGTGACCCATGGGTCACCCGTATGCGGAACCTGCCGACAACGGTGGTGTCGACGACGCTGAAAGCCCCCCTCGACTGGCCGAACGCGAACGTCATGAGCGGCGACGCCGTCGACATCGTCGCCCGCCTCAAGAAGGAGTCCGACCTGCCGTTGCGCTCCCACGGCAGCCTGTCGATGAACCGGGCCCTGATGGCCGCCGGCCTGGTCGACCGCCTCCAGGTGACGCTCTTCCCCGTGATCACCGGCCGCACTGGGCTGGACCCGATCTTCCGGGAAGCCGCCGACTTCGACCTCGAACTGATCGAGAGCCGCACCCTCGACGGCCACATCCAAGAGCTCACCTACCGACCCACCCTGCATGCCTGAGCGCGACGGCAGGACGGCACGGAGCGGCGAGCAGCGGCGGGCCTCGGTCTACGCGCCGGGGGTCGGCGCAGCTCCAGAAAGCAGCGCAGCGGTCCGCCCGTCACCGATCACGCACCGGACAGCGAGCAGTTCCTGAACCGGGAAGTCAGACTCGCTGGCCCGCTTCGTGGATGGGGGCGTCGTACGGACGAGCAGGGAGCCGTGCCGGAGGCCCCAAGCAGCCATCTCAGCCCAACCCACCCCAGCGCTCTCAGCGCACGCGCCGACCTCGCGCACTGGTGGGGGAGGCGAGTGATCTGGCTCTGGGGCAGCAGTGGCGCTCCAGGAGGTACCGGCCGATCAGACATGCGTCCATGGCCCCAACCACCCCAACACCCGGCCCCACGATATGGCCGAGCCGCCCCCCGCCGACAACGACCACTCGCCCCCCGTGCCCCACCAGCGGGTGGACGCCGCCCGGCTGAGGGCGCAAGCCGCCACCGCCCTGTCCCTGACAAGCACGGACCAGACACCCCCGGCCCGGCCACCGCCTCCCGCCGTACCCCACGACCGGTTCCTGCGCCACCACGCGAAAGTGAGA
Source organism: Streptomyces sp. CRCS-T-1 (assembly GCF_024442335.1). Classification (NCBI taxonomy): domain Bacteria; kingdom Bacillati; phylum Actinomycetota; class Actinomycetes; order Kitasatosporales; family Streptomycetaceae; genus Streptomyces; species Streptomyces sp. CRCS-T-1. Next base: position 8,565,775 of record NZ_CP101651.1, read on the forward strand.
GAAGCCTGCTGCAGGAGACGGGCCGCAGACCCGATCCCGCAGTCCGTCCGGCCAGAGTGCTCCGAGCAGACGAGACCCGCCTGGCCCCTCCGACAGGTTGGTCAATGTCCTGCCGGGGCGTGGGTGGGGCGTCCCTCTCACACCCGCAGCGCTGGGTCAGCGATGGCGAACGCCCCCGCGGCCGCGTCCATGCGCCTTCCGGTCGACGGCCGGTCAGCCCGACTAGGATGTGCCGCGCTTCGGGACTGGCCGGTCGAGGGTGGGGAGTTACGGGGATGGCGACGACGGCTGCCGCGCTGGTTCTGCGGGGAAGGCGTCGTACGGCGCTCCGCCTGGAGGGCCGGGTCGTGGTGCTGCGGAGGCCCACCGAAGAGCTGCGTATACCGGTGGAAGCGATGGCGGCGGTACGGGCGGAGGGACGCGCTGTCGAGATCGAACTGCTGGGCGGTGCCGAGCCGGTGGTCTACCGTCTGGAGGGGGTCTCCGAGGCTGGCGCTGCCGCGTTCGGGCAGACGGTCGCCCGGCTGCTGCCGGAGCCTGACGGTGACGCCGAACCCGTGGACGGTCCGTCACTGGTGGACGTGCGTTTGCTGCCCGGCCGGAACAGGGGGTGGCATGCCTCGGGGCGCAGAACACTCACCGCGGTGGCTGCCCTGTTCTATGCCGGGCTGGTGGCGGCCGTGGGCGTCTTCGGGGGCGGGGGACAGGTGGCCGCACTGCTCGGCGGTTCGGTCGCGCTGTACGCCGGGTGTTTCATGGTCTATGCCGGGGCCCGGGCGAACGTGGACGACTGGCGACTGAAACGGCGTGGCATCACGGTAGTGGCCCAGTTCTCGCACTACACCAACAAGCGGCGGGTGTACACGTACGCGACAGCCACCGGCCAGAGCCACACGTATCAGACAGCCGGCAGTGGCACGGACCCGATCGAGGTCACCTACGACCCTGCGCGGCCCGGGGACGCAAGGGCGGGCGTCAGCCTCCTGAACACGCTCATCATGGTCTTCCTACTGGCGATCCCGGCGTTCGTGGCGGTGATGGGCATCCTCCTCGTCGCTCACGTGGTTGCCGCACTGTGAGGCCGGCGCGCTGCTGCATCCGATCATTCTGCCGCCGATAGAACCAGCACCACTCACGCCGACGCACGACCTGGCACCGCGACCTGGCCCCTTCCACGGCGCCGCCAGCGGGGGAGTGATCGCACAGCGACGTCACGTTGCCCAGCCGAGTCCGAGTCCAGGCCGGCGAGCCCGACGCCCCTCAGGTGTGTTCGGGCCGCCGGCTGACAGAAATCCGCAAGGATATTCCGTGGTGGGATTCCGAGTGCGCTGTGTTGAAGTCGGCCACCGCAGGCGGCAGCTGGCACGAGCCGGTGGCTGATGCGTCCCGCCGGGGTTCTTCCTCGGCGGGACGCCGTCTTTCCGCGCCCGCCTCGCCGACCGGGTTGGGAGGCAGGTGTTCTACCAGTTGGTCAGGTCCACGAGGAGGTCGCAGAGTGGGTCGTCCGGAGAGGGCTTCTGGTGCTGCGTTTCTTCGATGAGGCTCGGAAGGGAAGCGATCAGGGCGGTGGTCATGTCGGTGAGGCGAACGTCGACGCCGATGACTCCTGGGCGGCCGGGACGCTGCACGTACAGGCGCAGCAGGTGGTGGCCCCGCATCAGGAATCCAATGAGGAAGGGGTTCTCCTCGTCGCCGGGGCCGGACAGGGCGCGTACGACGGTGAGGGTCTGGCCGTACTCGCTTTCCGGATCGGGGGTGATCTCCTCGGGGTGGAGGCGGATGACGGTCATCCCCATGGCTTCGCTGATGTCGCTCGTCCCGTAGATCTGAGTGCCCGCCAGCACCGTGCGCAGGATGCCCGGGATGTAGTACGGGGCAACGGTGTCGTGGGGGATCTCGTACAGGAGGGTGACGCCGTCCTCGTCGTCCCCGGCATGGACGGCAATCCGGACGGCGCCGGGCGCGGGCAGAACCCCGCGAAGCCGGCAGCCCTCGGCCAGGGGGCCGTTGAGGTAGTACAGCAGCAGGCGGCTGACCGCCGCCTGCTGCTCACGGTCTTCAGAGTCGATCACGCGTTCATCCAAGCAGGACCGGGGGGCGCCCCGTTGTGCGCGGCCGCGGCCCGACCACCGCGACGTCGCCGGCCCCCGAGCCGTTCCGCGCCCACCGGGGACGTCTGCGCTCTCGGGCCTCAGATTCCGGGGCGGCTGCGCGCAGTCCGCTGCGGCCCCGGCGGCACCGGGTCGCGAAAGCCCCGGCGGCGGGCGGCACCGGGCCGGCAGCGCAGCAGACGCGCCAGGATCAGCCGGCCGCCGCGCAGCGCGCCGTAGCGGTGGAGTGCCCGTACCGCGTAAGTGGAGCAGGTCGGGGTGTAGGGGCAGCAGGCCGGCCGGGTCGGGCTGACCGTGAGGCGGTAGTGGCGTACGGCCCGGTACATCGCACCGGACAGCCGCCCGCCCGGAGGGGCGCGGCGGGGTCAGCGCCGTGGCCGGCGGCCGTGAGCGAAGGGCGGAGAACGGCGAGCAGCATGGCCGCCTGCGACAAGCCGCCGCAGCAGCACGGGTGGGCCAGCGTGTCGAGCGTCCCCGCGCAGCACCCTTCGTCTTTCTCGCCGTCGGCTCTGTTTTTCATGTTGCGCTTCTGGCTTCGCGGCATGATGTCAGTCCTTCCCGTCACGGTCGAAAGGTCATATGGCGGGTACGGGTGGCGGTTGCGGGGGTTGGGAACCGCCGCTCCGCGCGGTCAGCCACGGTTCAGATCTTGGGTCCGGGGTCTTTGGGCTGGCCTCCCATTCGGTGGTCGTTCCAGTCGATGCCGTCGTCGTGTTCCTTGCTCGAGGCGAGTCCGAGGAGCCCGAGAAGGGGAGCCGCGATGAGGATTGCTCCGCACAGGCTGCCGATTGCCACGTACGCCGCGGCGGCGATGACGGCCCAGAACAGGATGTCGCACACGCTCCTCGCCCACAGCGGGAACGGGGCGCGCCACGCGTGGTAGCGGCGGTACATGCGCACGAGCTTGCCGGACGCGCGCTTGGACCGGCTGGACCCTCTCCGGCCTGGCGTCGCCGTGTGGCCGTTGCCGTGCGGACGGGCCTTTTTCTTTCCCATGGAGCCGTTTGTCCCTTCGATTGCCCCTTGGCCGGGTGCGTGTGTCCTGTCGGGGTGTGGCTGGGGCGGTTCAGTTCACGCCCGCGGTGGTGGGTCAGTGGCGGTGGCGGCCGCCGCAACGGTGGTTGCCCCAGGATTCCTCGTCGATGGGGCGTCCGCGGTCGTTGCGGAGGGTGGCGGTGTCGGGACCTGTTGTCCCAGACTTAGTTGCATCGGTCCTGGTACAGGTCACTGCCGGTGTCGCGGCCGTGGCCGGTGTGGATGCGGACCGTGGCACGGCCCGAGGCGGTAGCGGTCGAAGGTGTAGCCGCGGCCGTCCTCGTCCCTTTCAGGGGCCGGCCCTCGAGGCTGGCGGTGCGGCGGCCGGTGTTCGTGCCACCCACTCGCGGTTCGGACAGCGGATGGAACGGGCATCCCGGCCGGGCGAGTCGTACTGGATGTCGGAGATCTCCGCCTTTGACCGCTCGGGGCGGGCGTGGTCGGCGGCGGATGCCGGCAGCGTGACCACCGAGGCCAGAGCGCCGGCGGTGAGGGTGACGGCGGCGAGACGACGAGCGGTGACTGAAACCGGAAGCGGACAAGAGCTCCCCTTATGGTCCGGACACCATCCCCGAGGAGCCCCATGCGGGCTGCCCGGGCAGTCGGATGCCGTGTGTCGGTGACGGCCGACTGGCCGCCCGCACACCCTGTCAACGCCATGGAGAAGACGAGGGAAAAACATGACCCTGTTACCAGTCGTCAGATTTTCCGTAACTCTCGGATGCGACATCCATCTAAATCATCCTTGCGCAATGTTGACGCACTGACAGAGGGGCAGGCCGTGCGGGCGTTGGGGTCAGGCATCTCTCTGCCACGCTGCGCCACCCCGCAAGGGATCGGGCCGTCACCCGAAAGTGAGTAACAGCCATCTGGTCGCGGAGTGCTCGGGTTCTGGTCTCACCTGCGGCTGGGCGGGACCTCGTCCCACCACCCGGCAGGCAGGATCAGTGTCGCCGGAGCAGGTCGGACAGGCGACGCTGTACGGGCTCGCACACGGTGGTGGCGCCGCGGAGTGTGGCGTCGATGGCGAGTGTCGCGAGGTCCCACAGGGGCACCTTCTCCAAGAGGAAGTGGACCTCGATGCCGTGCAGATCCATGGCGCATGCGAGGTCGGTGACGTCTTCCAGGGGACGCTGGCGGACGAATTGCGTCAGGAGTTCGTCCCGAGGGCCTCCGCGTTCCCAGGTCTGGTCAGACCAGGGGTAGAGCGTGCCGTTGCCCCTGCGCTGCAGACCCCAGACGGCGATGGCTTCCGGAGCTGCCATCCGGGCGAGCGGCAGCACATTGGTGGACATGGAGTCCAGGGTGCAGAAGACGGCTGCGCGTTCGGCGTCCTCGGTGAGCCCGGCTTCTTCCAGGGGCTGTTCGTGCACAAGGCGGAATTCCTGTTGCATGAGCGCGGTGTCGCGCAGGCGGTCTGCGGTGCCGTGGCGGCCGGCGGCGCGTAAGGCGGCGAGCCAGTCCACCCACAGTCGGGGCCTGCCCCTGCCTTCGAGGTGGTGGGTATTGCCTATATCGGCGAGATAGCGCATGGCGCGGACGTGCTCGTCCTGGTCGCCGGAGAGGTTCTCGATGGATTGCACGACGTACAGGGCCATCTCCGGGATGACGGCCGGAGCGCCGGTGTCCGCGTTCTTCTGAAAGCAGCTGTCGTCGGCGGCCTCCCACAGGAAGAGGAACCTGCTGACGACGGTGCCGCAGTCCGCGCTGGTGTGGGAACCGGGCACGGCCGAGGCCATGTCGGACAGGACGACGACCACGTGCTCCAGCTCCTTCCAGCGCGGCACAGCGCCGGTGCCGCGCAGCATCTGGCCGACTGTGTCGTGGCTGACCGTCTCGGGGAACTCCTCGTTTCGTGCTGCCGCGGCTTCGGAGACGGTCCGCAAGCTGGGCCTGCCGGCCTTGGTGTGCAAGTCCTGCAGTGCCTGGGTCAGTTCCTCCCGCGCACTGTCCATGTCCGCCCCCTCGTCTCGGCCGCCACCCGTTGGTCCGGCCGGACGGCCGGGTGTCAGAGAGTGCCAGGAAGTGCAGGTCACCGGCATCGCGCAGAAGACGTAAGTGGATGGTGATGGAAGCTGATGAATTTGTACGGCGAGATCCGTTCAGCATCCTGGGCGGGCCGTGACGCTGGATACAAGGCGCCGAACGACGGCACCGGCGAGACACTCGGGGAGTCCGCCATGGCACACGTCCGTACCTCCGGCTGATCACCTTCGTGATCAGCCTGGCCACAGCGTGGCCGGACCACCGCCCTGGAGCAGCACGACGAGGAGACTGCGTGCTACGAACAGGTGGGCCACCCCAGCCCTGCGCCATCACCTCATAGGGCCCCTAACGCCCTTGCGTTCCCGCGCCCAAGGCCACCCACGGCTGCCGTCCACGGCGTGCGGGGAGACACCGACCGAGCAGGCCCAGGTGCTGCTGGGAGACGCCGAAACCGCCACGTGGGTCACCTGGGCGTCATCGGCTCGACTCCCCGCCGCGCCCCTGGAGTTCACGTGCCCCCAGTGGCCCGCCGCGCACCCGACCCCATGAAGGCCCGCGAGGCTCTGCACCGTGCGCTGCGCCTCCTGGATGACCAGGACGACCCACACGCGCTCGCTGAGGCCCGGGCGGCGGCCCAGGCGGCCGTGGACGCGGTGCCGTACCCGTGGCGGGCGCCGCACTGCGCCGAGTGCCGGCGCAACGTGAAGGAAGCCACCTGCCGAAAGCCGCACCTGCACCCGCTGTGCCGCGTTCAGGGCAGGCGACCCCATGCCGCTCTTCGGCATCTGATCAGCAAGCCCTCCAGCGAAAGCGCCGACGAGACCATCCGAGACCGGTTCCGCCCTGGGGCGGACACACCGGCCCTGCGGCGGCAGGTAGCCGACCTGGAGGAACCCGGCGGTCCTGCGGCCGGGATGAGCATGGCCGCCCTTCGGTACCTTAAGTGGCTGAGGTAGGAACTCGACCTCAACGACCGGGGCCTGCGGGACATCTGGGAGACCATCGTCGCCACCGGGCGCCGCTGCAGCGAGGTCGTCGGACTACGCCTGGACTGCATCGGCCGCTACCGCGGCCTGGCCATGCTGTGGCACGACCAGACCAAGGTCGGCAACTACAACGAGGGCATCCGCATCCCCGAGCCCGTCTACCAGTGCCTCGATGCCCGCCGAACCAAGACACTCCACCGCTTCGAAAAGCGCTACGGCCGCACCCCAACAGCCGCTGAACGCCCCGGCCTGGCCCTGTTCCCCTCCCGCATCCGCAACCCCAATGGCCGGCAGCCGATCTCCTACGGACACTTCAACCAGCGCTTCAAGACCTGGATCGCCGACCTCGACCTCGGCGGCGCCTACGTCGCCCACCAGGCCCGCCACACCCTGGCCACCAACCTGCTGCGCGCCGGCGCCACGCTCACCCACATCCGCCGCTACCTCGGCCAGCTCTCCGAACGTATGGCCGAGCACTACGTGAAGATCACCAACAGCGACCTCGAAGACGTCCTGAACACCATCTGGGTAGCCGGGCCCGGCGCACCCCACCCAGGCAAACTCCTCTCCGGCGACACCACCCCCATCGACCGCGAGACAGCCCTCGCCCTGGCCCTGGACCGCTCCCGCCGCAGCACCCCCACCGACGGCGGATTCTGCACCTACCAACCCGTCGTCGACGGCGGAGCCTGCCCCTGGAAACTCGACTGCGAGAACTGCGACAACTTCGTCCTCTCCGGCGCAGACCTCCTCTACTGGCGCCGCAAAGCCGAACAGTGGCGCTCCATAGCCGAGAACGCCCCCGACGACGCCACCGCCGACTACCTCCACACCGTCTTCGAACCCACCGCCAAAGCCATCAAAGGACTCGAACAGGCCCTGGCCGCCCTCGGCATCCTCGACGAAGCCCTCACCCTCGACCTGCGGCGCCCCCAGGACTACTTCCACCGCACCGGAGCACCGCCTTCCGCGCCCGAGACCTCGCAGCACTTCAGGCCCCCGACGACACCACAGGACAGCCATGAGCCCCCGCACCGACGCGGCCGTCCAAGCCCGCCGCCAAGCCACCCAGGAGATGCTCGAACGCCTCCAGACCGCCCTGACGGCCGCAGCACGCGACCACACGCCTGTCACCGTCGCAGCCCTCGCCCGTACTGCCCGCGTCTCACGTACCTTCCTCTATCAAAACCAGCAGGCCAGAGCCGTGATCGAACAGGCCACCCGCACAACCAGACCCCATCCCGGAGTCTCCAGCAGCGCCAGCCGCGCACAGCCCGCCTGGAAGGAACGTGCACTCAACGCCGCAGACGCACTCACCCAAGCCCAGCGCGAAATCCGCACCCAGCGCACCCGCATCGCAGAACTCCTCGGCAAGATCCGCGACCTCGAACACGATCTCCCCGAAGGCTCACTTCAGCGCATCGTCACCGAGAACACCACGCTGAAGCAGCACGTACGACAACTCACCCAGGACAACCAGCAGATCCAAGAACGCCTGACCAGCGCCCGCCAGAACAACCGCTTCATGGACAAACGCATCGCCGACCTTGAAGCCCAACTCGTTCCCTACCTCACCACCCCGCCCCCGCGCTTCTGACCCAGCCTCGGATCATTGCCAAACGGGACGGACCTTGCCGATGGGAGCGTCACGCCCACTCGATGCCCAGCTCCCGCAGTGCGTCGAGCTGGTCCTGGGCGAGCTTGTCCCGCCTAGATTTGGTGTTGGAGACCCACACACCCAATTTCACGGCCACCGGCTCCGTCTCGCTGTCGACCGCGATCTCTTCGCTGTGGCCGCGGGGTACAGGCCGGTGAGCACCTTCCCGTTCCACCCACTGCGCGAGAGCCGTCAGGCCGCGCTGGAACGCCTGCTGCGCCTTGCTCGGGCCCTTCGTCGCACGCGTAGCCGCAGGGGCCGGAGACGTCGCCTGGGCGGGCTTGATGCCCAGCTTGGACAGCCGCTCCTGCTGCTCGGTCGACAGCTGCGCCCAAGTAGCCGGCTGGGACTGCCGCTGGAGCCAGCGCCCGATATCGTCGCCGTCGAAGAGGACGCCCGGAGCGATGTCGGGCAGAGCGCCGTCGGCGTCGACGAGGTCGGCGAGGACGCGGTAGTGGCGTTGCCAGGCCAGTGGCCAGGGGCAGTTCCAGTCCGAGTCGATCGCCGCCAGCTGCTCCGCGCGCTCCGCCGCCCGCTCGGGGTCCTTTCCGAGGCCGCCCTTGCGGCGCAGGTTGGCCATGTGCTGCCCAACGGGTACCAGCCCCCCGGCCTCGCTCTCGCCCCACACCTGGTCCTGGCGGGGTGCGAGGTGGCCTGTGGCCTGCCGGTAGGAGCGGAGTGCGGCGAGTTTGTTCTCCCACGCCTCTTCGCCCGGCTCCCAGATCATCCCGGCCTCGGGAGCGTCCAAGAGCTCCTTGCGCCGCGGCTCCAGTTCCCCGGCCCGCAGTGCCTTTCGCTGCTGGTGCACCCACCTCCCCAGCGGGAAAGCCTTTGTCACGCCGACCTCGACCTCGGTGTCGTAGGGGACGGCGTAGAGGCCGGGGATGTGGTGCTTCTTCCGCCAGTGGATGAGGGCTTGGTAGCCCTCCAGCCACACCAGGGACTCCGGCCGGTAGACCCGGGTGCGCAGGAAGGCCGCGATGGTCGCCGCGTCGCGCGGGCTGGAGAAGTGGAGCAGGGCCGACTCTGCAACGGCGTCGGTGTCGTCCTGTTCCTCGTCCTGGCCATCGCCCGCGCCGCCGGCCCCGATGATCTGGCCGTCCTCATCGCGCCGGACGTGCACCTTGCGCTTCCCGCTACTCAGGGCCCGGGAGGCGAGCTGCTCGACAAGTCGTTCATCATGACTGCGGAGGCCTTGCAAAACGGCTACAAGGGGGCGAAAACTGGCGGAGGCGACCATGTCAGTGGGGTCCTCGCCGGACTCCAGGAACACCGGCACGATGATGCGGGCGATCTTCGTGCTGCCGTCGCGGTTGAGCCTGAGCGCTCGGCCGATGTTCTGCACGATCTCCACCTGCGAACCGCGGGTGTCGGCGAAGCAGAGGGCTTCCACGCCCCGCTCGCCAGTGATGTCGACGCCTTCTCCGAGCACGCGACAGCTTGCGAGGAACGCGCGGTGGACCCGGCGGCCAGCTGCGTCGATGCCGTTGGCGAACTGCCGCAGCACCTCGCGCCGTTCGGCCACCAGGTGGTCGCCGCACAGCCATGCCGACCACACGCGGTCCGGCGGGACATGGCGACCGGCCTCCAGCTCGTAGAACTCCGCGTCGATCGACGATGCGGGGAGTCGGCCCGCGGCGGCCAAGTCGCCGTCGGAGGCGTCGTTGACGTACAGCTCCGCGGCCGTCTCCGGCATCTTCTCCGCGAAAGCCGCCGCCTCCTCCACCTTCTGATGGAAAGTCATGACTGTACGGAGGTTGTGCGCGGCGGCGTGCTCCAGGATCGCGGTCTGCAGAAGCGCCAGGCGTCGGCCCCGCTGTGCTTCCTCCGATTCCCCGAGGACCGGGGAGGGGTCGCGGATCTCCAGCACGTCGATCTCGAACCCGGCGAGGATCGCTCGTTCGATCGCCTCGCTCAGCCCGAGCTCAGCCAGCCACGGGCCGTAGGTTTCCGAGTCCTGGCCCATGGTCGCGATCTCCACCTCCTGACCGTCCGTGCCCTTCTGCGGCCGGGGCGCGGCGAGGATGCGCGGGGTCGCGGTCAGGTACAGCCGGAAGTCGGCGGGGATACGGGCGTTGTCGTGGATCGCCGCCCATGGCCTGCCAAGATCGCCTGCGGTTGAGTGGGCTTCGTCGATGATGGCGAGCGAAAAACCGTCCATGCGCTGGCCGTACAGCCGCTCCCCGCCCGTCAGGGCTGCCTCCAGCGGCCCGCGAGTGCGTCCCTGGCCCGTCGGGTCGTCGAAGTCCTCGCGGTCCACGAGAGAGGCGTACGTGGCGAACACGATGACCGGTCCGTGCCCGGCCCACAGGGCGAGCTGGATGGGGTTGGTGGTGGTGCGCACGCCCAGCTCGTTCAGGACCGGGTCGTTTTCCAGCGAGCACACCGCGACCATGGGGGAGCGGTGCCCCACGGCCCGCCACGCCTGGGCGGTCTGCACGAGCAGGTCCAGGGTCGGCACGGTCACGAGGATCCGGCCTTCGGGGAAGCACTCCAGTGCACTCGCGGCGGCCATGATCGTTTTCCGGAGCCGGTCGCTGACACGATCGTGCCACGGGCACCCTGTGGGGGCACAGATGATCTTGCAGGGAATCCGACCCACTTACGGAAACGCGACTTCTGGTCGATCTGGTGTTTCTTGAGTGGAATCCTGCTCATCGCCCTTCCCCCTCTCCCGTGTCGTACAGCCAGCTGCCGTGAAGCCTTTCCAGTGCGGTTTCCTCCTGGCCGCGCTTCGTCCAGATCCCTTCGAGCCAGAGCGGGGTCGTCTCGATCCTCTCGCACAGCACGAAGGACCCGGGCAGGTCGATCAGCACGAGCTCGCCCGCGAACATGCCGCCCGGCCCGTAGCGGCGCCACAGCCGCTCCAGCCGCGCCCGGTGCTCGTGCAGGTATGCGTCCAGCGTCTGCGGGTAGGTTTCCGGCTCCGCCAGGTGCACGGTTCGCAGGGCGATGTCCACGAGCTCCTGGGACGACTTCTGGTCCCACTGCTCGGAGGTGGTGCCGGTCACGGCGGCATAGTGCTGCTCGCACACGGCGAGGACGCGCTCGATGAGCTCCGCCGGCGCGTCGCTCTCCTCGTCACGAAGGGAAGGCCGACCAACACCCGTGTGCCGATCGGGCAGGGCGTGCAGTTCGCCGGTGCCGGCGCTCGCCTCCACCAGGTCCAGGCCGTGGTCGGCGAGGTGAGCCAGGAGCAAGCGAGACAGGACCTCCCCGTCCCGGGCGTGCAGCTGAGCGTTGTCCTCTCCGCTGTCGGGGGAGACGATCGCGCGAGTGAGGACGGTGTCGAAGAAGAACTCGGACAGGACCTCGATCAACTCCGGGCGGGCAGATGCTGGCTGATCGTCCAGGGCGGCAACAGCGGCGTCCATGACCGCAGTGAGGAACAGCCCGCGAGCGCCCTGCAGTTGACGCGCCTCGCTCTGCGGGCTCTCCTCGACGGCCTCCACCACGCGGTACAGGCCCTGATCCCCGTACAAGCCACCCGGCTTCTCCTTCGCCCGGCGCACCTTCGCCACGGCCTCCTCAACGGACCGCGCATAGGTGTAGTTCGTCACCACCGAGGCCCCGGGATGCGCCGGGTCAGTCCGCTGCGCCACGATCCGATAGCGGATCAGCCCGGAGTCAGACTCCACTGCCCCACCGCTCGCACCTTCCTGACGGTCCCGCAGCGCCTGGTGCCAGCGGTCCGCCTGCGCATCCCTCTCGGGAGAGTAGTCGTCCCACGCCGTGCCACCCATCAAGGTCCAGATGCGCCGCAACTCGTTCCGCCGAACCGCCGCCAGCAGCTCCTCCGTACTGAGTGGCCTCGGGTGACCCTCGCGGCTTTCCAAACCACCCGCAGCTCCTCCGTACTGAGTGGCCTCGGGTGACCCTCGCGGCTTTCCAAACCACCCGCAGCCACCAACCGTTCGCGGATCTGTTCCGCCGTAAATCCAGTAACCTCACGCTGGATTTCCTCCCGCACCTTGAGGCGCATTTCGACGCTCAGCAAATTCGTACCCTCCTTCAAGACTCGCCCCAAGTGGTTGGTGGGAGTCCCGTGTTTCCGCCAACGGTACATGCTGCATCAACCTGATGCAGCCGCTACACTAGAACCCACACGAACGAGCGACCCCCGCCCCTTATAGCCAGCCCCGCCCGCGCCAGCGGGCCCCAAAGGGACTGGAGGCGCAGCCGAAAGGACCGTCAGGCGGGGGAGCGCAGCGGACTCGCCGATCAGGCTGGAGCGAAGCGGAAGCCTGGTAGCGGGACAGAGTCCCGCCGGTCCGGGAGCGCAGCGGACGGACCGTCACCCTGCTTGCGCAGCAAGCAGGGTGTGCGGGTGGCGCAGCCACCCGCCAGCGCTCACGCGGAGCGTGAGCGCAACACCCGTGCGCAACACCCGTGCGCAGCACGGGTGTTCGCTTGCACATCGCGCAGCGATGGGACAC
>NZ_CP101652.1:0-33509 GCF_024442335.1 Streptomyces sp. CRCS-T-1
CTAGTTACGTACATGGGCGTTGGCACCGCACTACCCAGAACCTCCGCAGCAATTCTCTGCGCGGAGTGGTATTCCAGCGCTGGCGCGTTGGAAAGCGGAATTCGCTTCGCGAATTCAAGAAAGGCGCTGCGCGCCTTCCGCTAAACCCGCTCCGCGAGTTTAGCAATTCCCGCTGCGCGGGAATCCGGATTTCCGCTGCGCTCCAATCCTGGGCCCGGTCCGCTGCGCTCCCCGGGAGGGCGTCCGCTGCGCTCCCGCCCAACCGGCTCCGCCGGGCACCTAGGTGAGGGTGCATCACGCCTCAACCTGTGTAGCAACTGGGATCCAGGCCCACCACCCCCACCGCCTGGCCGTGCCCGGTGCTTCCCTCACCGAAAACTTCGGACCAATCCGCAGAACGGGCCCACACCCTCCCCGAACTGATGCCCCATCAAGAAACTTCAAAACGAGGGCCAGACCAACTCTGGAACCAACCTCCCGGCCCCCTGCATCAAATGATGCAGCATGTACCTTTGGCGAATCCAGCCCACACCCCAAGCTGCTGTGCATCACGTGATGAGCTGTGTAGAGACTGGGATCCCACAGCACCACCCGGGGAACTGAACGGGACCCCCTCTCTGGTCATCGCTGGCGCTCGATGTGGGCCACCCACGTAACCGCCTGGACCCTGCTAGGGACTTCACCAACTTGCCCCGCAGCAGCCCGGTAGCAGTCAGCCAGGAGGTTGTAGCGGCCCACCGCTCCCAATCCTCGGTCCCGCTGTCCATAGATTTCGCATACGGCGATGTCGTGCGCGTGACGGTCAATTACCACAGCGTCGGGGTTCTCTGGGTTGGCAATGCACAGGTAGAAGAATCCGGTTTTGATGTGCATGGGCAGGACTTCGCTCGGGTGGGTGCCCGCCATAATTCGGTTTGCTTTGGTGATTGCGTCGCGGACGTGTCCGCTCGCGCTTCCTTCAGTGAATGCCTTCCGGGCCAACCGGCAATTCTCGGACCAGCTCTTGTTGGCGGAGAGTGCGGCGAGGACGCCCGCGCCTTTGTGGGTGTCGCCTGCTGCGATCTCTGCGGCGAATTGGTGAGCCATGGCGTACCACTGGTTTCCGCGTCGCTTTTGGTCGGCTGTGGCTGCGTGCCACTGGTCGATGATGGCTTGTGTGTAGGCGGCGCGCTGCTGCTCGGTGCACTTGACCGGGATCATGGTTCCTTTTGGTGGGGTGGGCGCGCGAGAGGGGGCGGTGAGGAGCGGCCTCGATGGGCGCTCAACTCAGGCCGGCGGCGCGCGAAAGGAAGTGAGAGGGGGTGGCGGTGGGAGGCTTGTGCGGGCCTCCCACCGCCGTTTGTGCATCAGCTGGTACGCGCGTTGGGAACCGTCGGCGCGTCGATCCCTGCCAGCTCCAGAAGGGCGTTGCAGCGGTCGAGGGTCAGGCCTTTGGTGTTGCCCCGGGCGTCGGGGCCTCCGGTGAATACGGCGGTGCCGTGGTAGGCCTGGTGAATGGGCGCGGAGATCGAATAGAGCAGCATGGCCAAGTGGTTGATGGGGGAGTTCTTGAGCAGTCCTTCGTCATCCAGCCACATGCAGACCTTGGGTGAAAGGTCGACAGCGGCAATGCTGGTGCAGCCGATTTCGCAGTAAAGGGTGTTGAGGTTGTCGGTGGAGTGGGGCCATTCGATGACGCTGAACGAAGCGTCGGGGCGGAGAACGAGCGCGAAGCGTGCTGCGGACATGGGTGTCCCCTTTCAGTGCGTAAGGGTCTTTGGTGTTGGGCGACTGCCACCGCCGACCAACAAGAAAAGTGTATCGCAATTTAGGCACCGATCCAAGCGTTTCCGCAGGTCAACGCGCTGGAGTAGCGGGCAGGGGCCCGGCCGCCGCACCGCCCATCCGCACCGCGCAGCGGTACGGATCTGCCTGTCCGGCCGTCGCAGACGGCGGGGCAGCGCGCAGCGTCTGCCCCGGTACCGGGCAGGCCGCCGGTAGGCCGCGCAGCGGTCCCGGCGAGGGTGGTGGCAGGGCGAGCGCGCCAGCGCGCGGTCGGGGAGCGCAGCGGACCGACGGCCTGCCAGCACCCGGGCGTGAGCGCGCGCAGCGCGCGGTCTGGGGTGCGCCAGCACCCCAGACACGCCCCGGCGGCGCGGCGGCCGGGCCCCGGCCCGCTACTCCAGCTGGGAAAGGGGACTTCGGCGCGGCGGGCTCTGCCCCTTGCTGCGCCCCTGCTGCGCCTGTGGTGTCACTGCCTCGCAGCGGAGATGGCGAGGGCCCCCAGGGACGTCCTGGGGGCCCGTCAGAGCTGTGACAGCGGTTCTTACCGCCCGTTCTGGCGCTGGGCGGCTCGACGCCGGGCACGGACGGGAGCTGTTTCGTCGGTCCAGGTGATCAGGCGCCAGCGTTCGCCGTCGTGGCCGGGCGTGCCTCGCCACGGCTCCAGGGTGTGCACGAGGCCGTTCCAGAGGTCCAGCCGTTCCTTGAGGGCTTCGCGCGTGGAGGCGGCGAGGGTGTCCTTCAGCAGATCGAGCTGGTATCCGGCGGTCTCGTAGAGGCTTTGGGCGATGCGGGTCTCTGGAGCGGTCGGCCGGTAGCGGGTGGCCAGTTCGTCGATCCGGGCCGCCAGGAAGGTCTCTATCGCTGCGACGTCGGCGGCGGTGATCGAGGAGGCGTAGACGTCGAGCGGACCGTCGGGGGCGAAGCCGCAGTCGGGAAGCTGGGTTTTCACAGAGCGTCTCCTAGTCAGCTGGTGCTGCGAGGGCGTGCACGAGGTCGGCGGGGTCGGGGGTGGTGCCGGTGGCGAGGTGGCGCACATTGGGGCCGGGCGGGGGCCAGGCTGCGCCCCGGCCGAGCGGGTGGCGGCGGGAGGTCGAAGTGCGCCAGCCGTGCCGTTCGGACCACACGAGAGCCGCGGCCGGCGCTTCGGGGCTGTCCAGCACGAGCGCGGCGAAGCACTCTTCCCCCTCGGGGTGTTGGACGGCCGGTGGAGTGTCGGTGCTGGTCCAGCCGCGGGCGTGCAGGGCGCGGGCGACGTCGGCGAGGTAGGGGCGTGCCTGGCGGCCGCGCACGATGGCCTCCGAGCGGATGCTCGCGCGGCGGGTCAGGCCGGCGGGGTAGCCGAGCGCGGCAGCGGCCTGCGCGGCCGTGATGCCGCGCTGCTCCATCACGTCGGCCATCCGCTCCGCGCGCAGGGCCGTCAGCGCGGCCTGCGCGGTGTTGCGGTGTACGCCGAGCTGCTCGGTGACCCCGGCCGCGGTGAGGGCGGGATCGTCGTCCAGGAGCTGCGCGACACGCGCCGGGAGCAGATCGCGGGGAACCTGGTCGCCGACGCCCGCGGGACGGCCCCCGCCGCCGCTGCTGGGGCGGCGGGGCGTGGGGGTGTGGTCGCGTACGACGTGGCGGGGCCAGTGCTCGACTCCGCCCACGAGCACCAGGTGCTCATGCACGGCCGGGTCCTTCTTCCGACGGTCCCAGGCGGCCGGGTCCATCCCGCGCAGCGCAGCGGCCTCCTGGCGGTCGAGCAGGTCCTCGTCATCGTCCGCGGTCGGCAACGCCGGGACAGGGCGCCCGGCGAGGTAGGCGTCGACCTGCTCGCCGTCGTAGAGCCGGGTGCGGCCCGCGCTCAGCGGCGCGGGGAAGGCCTCGGCCTTGAGACGTCCTGAGTTGATCAGGGTCTGCACGGCGATGCCCTGCTGCGCGGCGATGTCGGCGAGGGTGCGCACCAGGTGCCGGCGTCCGGCGCGGATCATTCGGTCCTCCCAATCCGGCGAACCACCGGAATTCAAAAGTAGTTCCTTTTCCACTGAGCAGCGGAAATCAATAGTCGAGATCCAGGTAATCGATGTCGGTGATAGCCACATCTGACAGGCCCATTGCGCGTGCACCGCCATCCTGGAAATAGATCTCTTTGAAGCCGTCGGCGATGATTCCGCGCATCTGCTGGTCGCTGGCTCCGGTGTCGCGGGCGTCGAACAGGCGCTGTGCGTAGGCCGGGGGGAGGTGCACAGTGAGGCGCCGGAAGCGTCCGTCGTCGGTCGTGCCGACGGGCGCGGTGTACCCGAACCGGGCCCGGGTCTCCACCGTGATCCCGCCCGTGGTGGCGGCCTGCCGCTGACGGCGCTTGCGCACCTGCGGCTGCCAGCGCTCGCGCACCGCGTCGGCCATGCGCTGGGCCAGGTCGGCCCGCGGCCGGCGGATCTGGTCTTTGACGTAGCGCTCCACGGTGCGCTGCGAAACGCCGAGCAACTCGGCTGCGGCGCGGGTGCCTTTGAGCTGCTTGACCAGGTAACGCATCTGCGCCCCGGCGCTCTTGGGGATGGGGCGGGTGAACGCCTCCCGGTCCGCGCGTTCAAGGCCGTCTCCGATGATGCCCATCGGTGCCTCCGTTCAAGATCGGCTGTGTGGGCCGCTGTGGGGCGATCATGGCCGGGCCGGGGGAAGTGCCCGGCCGGGCCATGATCGCGCCGTACAGCGGCGTCCAGGGCGGTTAGAGGGCCGGTTCTTCCGCGCCGGACATGTCGCGCAGTCGGCTGTAGTGGAACTGGTGGGCCACGGTCACGTTCGCCGTGGGCCCGTTGCGGTGCTTGGCCACGATGAGATCGGTCTCCCCGGCGCGCCCGGACTCGGGCTCGTAGTAGTCCTCGCGGTGCAGCAGGATGATCGCGTCGGCGTCCTGCTCCAGGGCGCCGGAGTCGCGCAGGTCGCTCACCGCCGGCCGCTTGTCCTGCCGCTGCTCGGGCCCGCGGTTGAGCTGGGCCAGGGCAATGATCACGGCGCCGGTGTCGGAGGCAAGGATCTTGAGTTCGCGGCTGATCTCGGTGACGCGGTCGTAGGTCGACTGCCGGGCGTTGCGCTGGTCGGTCTGCATCAGCTGGAGGTAGTCCACGACCACCAGCGGTGCGCGGCCGGTCTCGCGGATGACGGTCTTGATGCGGGAGCGGATCCTGGCGGGGCTGACGCGGGCGCTGTAGTCCATCCACAGCGGCAACCCCCGGAGCTCCGGGGTGTAGCGGTCGAGCCGGTCCCAGTCGTCTTGGGTCAGGCTGTCGACGCCGTCGCGGATGTGGTGGAACGCGACCCGCGCCCGGGCCGAGAGGATGCGGTTGCTGACCTCCGCGCGGCCCATCTCCAGGCTGTGCACCAGCGTGGGGCCGCCCTTGCGGGCGTTGGCGGTGGCGACGCCGAGCGCGAACGCGCTCTTGCCCATGGCCGGGCGGGCGGCCACCAGGATCATCTGGCCGGGCATCAGCTTCATCAGGTCGTCCAGGTCGGTGAACCCGGTGACGGCCGCTGCCGGGACGGAGACGGCCAGGCTGTCCAGGTGCGCGTCCAGGTGGTCGCCGAACCGGCCGAAGGTGTCGTCGTCGTCCTGGCTGTCGGCCGCGAGAGACTCCAGCTCCGCCTGGTGAACGGCGATCGTCTCCGGCACCGACAACGGGTCCGCGAGGCGAGCGCCCTGCATCCCGCGCACGAGCGCCGCCTGGTAACGGCGCACCTGGGCGTAGCCGTGCACGAGGTCGGCGTAGTGGCCGGCCTCGGCCGAGGAGCAGGCATCGCTGGCGATCTGGGACAGGCCCACCACGCCACCGACGCGCTCGAGGTCGCCGGTGCTGCGCAGCTGCGCCTCCACCGCGGGCAGTCCGGTCGGGCGGCTGGCGCCGTGCAGCCGCTGCACCGCCGACCACACCAGCTCGTGCGCGGGCTCGTACCAGTCGCCCTCGCGCACGGCATTCGCCACGTCGGCCACCGGGTCGTAGGCCGGGGTGGCCATCAGGCAGGCGCCCAGCGCGCGGCGCTCCGCGTCCACGGAAACGGCCTGCTCGTTGTCCAGGGTCTGCGTGGTCACTTGGCCGCCTCCACTTCGCTGCGGGTGACACCGGGGTGCGTGCAGCGGCGCTGCGGGCCGTTGTCGTCGTCGTCCAGGAGCCAGCCGTACTCATCGCACTCCGGGCAGGCCTCGATGACGCTTCGCGTAGCCGCCGGCCGCGCGCTGCTGCCCTGCGCGGGAGTGGCCTGCGGGTGCACCAGCGCGTAGCGGCGCAGGTCCCGCACCCACCCGGGCAGGCACTTGGTCCAGGAGGCAGCGCCACCGGTGTTCTTCAGCACCTCGGCTTCGAGCAAGGCGCGGTACTCGGCATCGGCACCCGCCAGGGACGGCCAGCCCTGCTCGCGCATCGTGCGCAGCAGCTTGGGCGCGCAGCTACGGGCGGTGGCCGCACCCGCCTGCCACCGCTGCATCTGCTGCAGGAAGTCCACAGCCGCAGTGATCTCCTCCGGAGAGAACTCCGGCCCCTCCTCCCTCTGTGACGGAAGCGAACCCGTGGGACGCGATGGAGGGGTAGGGGAGGAGGAATCCTCCTCCTCCGGGGGGTGTGGGGGGTGAACTCCATTGGTACCACGTGGTTTGACCTGCGGTTTTGCAGCATCGACCACATGTGGTGACTGACCACATGTGGTCATTGGTGGCACGTGGTCTGAGCTGGGCTTTTCACCATCGACCACATGTGGTGACTGACCACATGTGGTCATTGGTGGCACGTGGTCTGAGCTGCGGTAATCGTCAGGAGCGGGAATCCAGGATCCGGTCTCGGGCTGGTCGGTCCGGCGCTGCGAGACGGCGTACTGGATGCCAACGGCCTTGCCACCCTCCCCCCGGAGCCGGTGGGTCTGGACGTAGCCAGCCTCGCGCAGCAGGCCCAGCTCCCGGCGCACGACGTTCGCACCGATCGGCTTGCCGTTGGCGCCCTTCCAGCCGAGCTGCTCCAGCCATGACACCAGGAACGGGACATCGAAGGTCTGGTTGGACGGCAGGAACCACAGCGCCTGGGCGAAGGCGATCGTGAGCGGCTGCCAGCCGTGCCCGAAGAACGTCTCTTCGGCGATCGTGACGTGCGGAGCGAACTCCGACTTCTTGGCGTAAGTCGCACGGACCTCAAGGTCCGTCGCCGCATCCTTCTCCGGACGCGGAGTCTCTTGCTGGTAACGCAACGGTGGTACATCTCCCCAGGTCGGGGAGCCGCGACCAGCTGATGTGACCTAGCAGAATCCCGGAGTAGTGGCGTTGCGCAATCTGATGCGCATACTCTGGGTATAGGTGACTGCGCGGGCTCAAGGGCCCACGGGCATCACCCCGGCGAGGTCACCTCACCGGATCACGACTCAGAGTGGCTAGCTCGGATGAGTCGGACTTGAGAGAGGCTCCTGTTGTGGCGACAGGGGCCTCTCTGCATTACGGGGCTCGGATTCGCATCAGGGCTCTCACCCCTCGCCCGAGGCGGCCGGAAAGAACGCCTGTGCGGCTTGTGGGTGCTTCTGAGCCCAGCCGTTCAGCAACCGAACGTACGCGTCCAGATGACGTCGACGCGGCCGTGCTGCGCCGACTTCCCACCGGTTGAACGCGGCTCGGGTGACGCCGAACACTGCTGCCACCTCGGCTTGGGTGAGGCCGTCGGCTTTCCGGAGACGCGCGCGGATCTCCGGGGGCGGCATGAGGTCTGGCCGCGAGAGCAGGGCATCCACCGCTTCGGTCAGGTCAGGCACTGCGTACTCCCCCTCCCGTACATGATCCGGAACTATACATAAATCGGCACTCGATCCATGGCATTTGACGGCGCGTCGCTGGCCTTACCGGTCGTCGCGGTCGACGAGCCCTCGCGCTTGTGTCAGGTAGGCGTAAGCCGCGCCCAAGTGGCCGTACTGGGCGGCGCCTTCGGTCACGAGAGCCATGTCTGCGGCCTCCGCAGAGCGCTGGAGCGTCAGCGCCACGGGGGCAGGAACTCCTGGAGCGGAGGCGAACTCCAGGAGCCGCCCCACGACCATGCTGAGTCCTGCGTCGGCAGGAAGGCCGGCCGGGCCACTGGGCGCACAAAGAGCGGGCACCCACCCGGTATCAGCATCCAGCGCGGCGCGCAGCTCCTGTAGCAGCTCCTCGCTGGTCATGCGCCTGTCGGCGTTCATGGGCGTCGGCTCCTGGTGCCTCAATGACGGAACGGGTGGGAACAGGCTCCCCAGCTCCTGCCGGGGAGCCTGAACTTCAGGCCAGCGGCACCGCGAAGCGCAGCTTCCAGCCCTTGCTCAGCACATGCTGAGTGACCTCGACCACGCGGCCCTCCTGCGTGCGGCCGATGTGAGTGACGGTCATGACCGGCTCGCCCTCGCTCAGTCCGAGGCGGGAAGCCTCTTCCGTGGTGGCAGGTCGAAGCTCCACATCTTCCACAGCCGTGTCGCCCTGGTCGTACCCGGCCTCCTTCATCCGGCTGATGATGCCGCCGACGCCCGTGTCCACCTGCTCGATACCCGCAGCCTCGGCCACGTCGACCGGAATGTAGGTGCTGGCCAGCTGGACCAGGCGGTCGCCGTCGAACATCTCCCGGCTGCGGACCACGACTGCGTCAGTCGACCCCAGAAGCTCGGCGACGTCGGCGGGCGCGGCCGCGCGGCTCACGGAAACCTCGGTGCGCGGGGTGCGGCCGGTGCGGCGGAGTTCAGCGTCGAAGGCGCCGTGCGCACCGTCCTCCTCGCGCTGGCTCGTGGTGTAGCGAGTGCGCGCGTCGCGCAGGATCGTGCCGCTGCTGTCGATGCTGTTGCTGGGCATGTAGTGCGTGCTCCTTCTTGGGATTGCTTACTGAATGCGCGTGCAGTTGTCAGGCGTCGGGCGTGTCGATCACCCACTCATAGGCCAGGCGCCATTTCGACCGCGGCAGGACGTGGAGGCCGATCTCGACCACTCGGCCGGCTGCGGTCAGTCCTTTATGGGTGATCTCCATGACGGCTTGTTCGGCCGGGACGCCTAGAGCTTTGGCTTCCGCCTCAGTCGGAGAGCGGACCTCGATCTCCTCTCGCAGGCGTACCTGCTTGAACCCGGCCTCGGCCATGCGGGACTTGCTGCCCCCAGTACCCGTATTACTCTCCGCAAGCACGGGACAGGCGTCCGCTACGTCCTGGGGGAACCATGACGTAGCAACCTGGACGACCTCTTCGGCCTCGGAGTTGCCAGGGATCCCAACGGGCATGATCCGCTCGCGCTTGAGGGTCTTGGCACGGTGATGCATCTCGAAGGCTTCGGCAACCTTCTTGGGAGGCACGTCCCTTGCGATGGTGAGGATCACCGGCCGCGGTTCGAACCCCATGGCGCGCATTTCCGCTTCGAATGCACCCACGGCTCCGCCGGCCTCGCGCAGCGACGGCAGGTACCGCCGGTTTCGCTCACTCACGATCTTGCCGAGCACCAGCGAGACATATGTGCCCTTACCGCGCCGAGAGACCAGGAGCCCTTCGCTCTCCAGTAGGCCGTAGATGTCACGGGCCGTCTGGTAGGCGATGCCGTGCTCCTTCTGGAGTTGAGGCACGCCAGGCAGGCGTGACCCGGGCGCAAGTACGCCCCGCGCGATCTTGTCTCGGATCTCGGCTGCGATCCGTTCAACCTTTCCCGGCTCTCTCTGCTTGGCGGCCACCGCTCCCCCTTCCGTGCGCATCGTGCGGGCAGCGGATCTCGCTACCTGATGCGCACAGCATGGCATGTCTAGTTGTTTCCCGAAAGCCGGGACTCGTTGTCGCTTAATGAGTACCAGAAACTCGCAGTTCAGAGGGGGTGTTGAGAAGAAGTTAGCTAGACAGGTTGACCTGAGGGGGATACCGGGGTTCTAATCGAGATGCCCCGCAGGCGGTGAGTAGCCGGATGCAGGGCGTAGCCGATGGTGTGTTGGCTCGCTTCGGAGTCGCTCATCGGCCGCAAGACACGAGGAAGCCCCTTCCCCTTACGGGGAGGGCCGGGGTTGATACGAACACCAAATCCCCCGGGCCAGTCTCTTGGCTGGTGTGGCTCCCGAGTTGCACGTCGCAGCGCAGATGCGCTGTCCGTCCATCAGGACGCCGGGATCGATCCGAGCGGCCTGGCGGGCGGAGAGGGCACCGCGACGCGCCCCGTCTCTCCAGTCACGAGGAGTCCCCCATGCACACAACGCCCGTGATGCCGAAGGCCAGCAAGCGCCGCCGCAAGACCCGCACCAAGACGGTCAGCCACCGCGCGCCGATCGTCGCCTCCGACCTCAAGGCCACCGAGCTCGACCTGACCCCCGGCAAGGAGCACCTGGTCTGCCCCGACTGCTCCACCTGGGTCCCGATCACCGGCATGTTGGGCACGCCGAAATTGGTGCCCCATCACACCGGCCGGGCCGAGACCGCTGAGCCGCGCCGCTGCACGGCGGGCAGCAACCGCCGGGTCACCATCGACGTGGACGTCACCGAATGGGGCCACAAGGTCGCTGAGGCTGATGCCACTGCGGTGGGACGTCGCAGCGGCAGGGTGAACCGCAAGCCCCGAGCAGCTGTCCCGACGCCGCTGCACCGTGTGGCCTCCGTGCCTGGCCCGAGCGTACGACTGCTGGCCGCGCAGACGCGGGCCCGGGACGCCGTCAACGAGCACCGCAGCGAGTGCGGGATGTGCCGGACCGGGCGGGCTCGCTGCTCCATCGGCCGTGAGCTGGAGATCCGCATGGGCCACACCGACGCCGCAGTGCGGCTGGCACACGAACAGCACGAGAGCGCGCTGCGGGCCGCCGCCACGCCGACCATCCCGCGCACACAGCAGTGGCGCCGGGTGGCCTCCCAGGTGAACCGGGCCGACGAGCGGCGCATGATGTTGCCCGCAGGCGACGCCCCGCTGGACAGCCCGCCGGTCCCGCTGGACACCATCCGGCCCAAGCACCCAGCGCGCTGATCCACCCACCATATGCGCGAGCGGCTGTGACTGCTCTCGCCCCGGCACCGCCACCTCTGCCGGGCCTCCCCGCAGCCTGCGCTGCCCATCGCCGACCGTGCCCATAACCGGGGCCGGTGGCCGGTGGAGTGCGCAGGACGCACTCGCGCGACGAGCCCCCAGGAGTGCGTTCCTGGGGGCTCTTTCGCAGGTCACCCTTCGTGAGAGGACGACCCAACTTGCCCAGCATGACACCGGTCCCGCACGAGCGGACTCCCGACCGGCCCACCCCGGCCCGTCCCCACCCGCAGCGCACCGCGCAGCACGACAAGCTCGCCCTCGCCCGACCGGATCGGAGCCGCAGCGTGATCCCCACCGTCATCAGCCTGCCCCGCACCCAGGACGAAGTCGGACCCCGCGGCCCCGGCGCCATCTACCAGAACGTCAACGGCCGGTTCGAGGTCCTGGCGCTCATCACCAACCCGAGCGAGGCCGCGCAGCTGCTGCGCCGGGGCAGTGCGCGGTGGGCGGTCATCGTTCGCGACACCCTGCGTCCCGACGGCCAGCCCTTCGCGGTCGGTTCGGTGTGGACGACCTCGGACTACCTTGTCCGCCCCGCCAAGGAAGCCGCGCCGTCGGCTGCATTCGCGCCTGCTGCCTGACGATCCGCCACGGTCCCTCTCCCACCCCACCAGAGCGTCGGGGGTGGGAGGCGGGCCGTGGCTGGCCGTCCGGCCAGCCACACGGTGACAGCCCCGGAAGGTCAGAGCTCCGGGGCTGTCTGGTCAAAGGACAACGGAGGTCCCGATGACCACGACGATCATGACACGTCCCCGTTCCGGCTTAGAAGCCCTCGACGCGACCGATGCGCACCGCCAGCTCGGGGAGCTGCTGACGAGCATGGTGCGCGCGGCCGACGCCCGGGTCGAGCCCGGCCGGCGGGCGCGGCGCACGGTGCAGGAGATGGTGCCCGGCTACGAGCGTCAGCCGGTGCTGACGCTGTTCCGGCCGGTGATGGCGGGCGACGCGTGCCCGCTGTGCGGGCGCTGGTCCTGCGACCCGAGCAACTGCCCGCCCGCCTCGGCCGCGCCCGCGCCGGCCGCGACGGGCAGCGGCAACCAGTGCTCCTCCTGCGGCGGTTGGTTCGGCGTCATCGCCGCGGTGCCCGTCCCGGCCACCGCCTGGACGTGCGACGCGTGCCAGGCCCTCGGGCGTTGATGCCGCACCTCATACAGGCGGCCCGGGCAGCGCAGCAGCACGCTGCCCGGGCCGCCCTCGCGGTCGGCTCCCACCACCCTCTCGCCCGCGTGCTGCTCGCGGCCGCCGCGATGGCCGCCGCAGCCGCGTGGGAGGCGGGTCACCGCGTCACCGATCTCCATCCGTCCAGCCAGCACCACGAAAGACCCCCACGTGCCTGACAACTTGTACCAGCGCTACCAGGCAGCACACGGCGCCCACCAAACGCACGCCAAGGTCTGCACCTCGTGCACCGACCAAGCCCGCTGTAGCCAAGGCGCGCGGCTGTGGGAGTCGTTCACACGGCTGCAGGACGCCTACCTCCAGCGCAAGCGCCCCCGCTGAGCCATCCCGCTCAGCCGTCATCGCCACCTCTGGCGGCTGCCTGACCCGCCCGGCCCTCTGCTCGCGTGCCCCTCACGCCAGCACGGGTCCGGGCGCGGTCCAGGGGAGCCGGACAGCCCGGCAAAAAGGAGAACCCAGATGCTCAAGACGCTACGAGCACGGCAGCGGCACTCCCGACTGATGCGGGTTGCTGTGCACCTGGTCCGAGAAGAGGCGGTGCTGTCCTCGGACCCGGCCGCGTGGGAGCGGATCACCCCCGCGCAGGTCGCCTGTCTGGCCTTCGCGCGCCACCAGCTGCGCATCAACGAGGAGGAGGCCGCCGACTACTTGGCCGCCGCCCTGGTCGCTCGCGGCTACCCCTCCGACCACCAGCTCACCTCCGCCGACTGACGGTTGCCTGACCCGCCCGGCCCCGCCGCACCAGCACCACGCGGCCGGGGCCGGGCGCGGTCCAGGGGAGCCGGACAGC
Source organism: Streptomyces sp. CRCS-T-1 (assembly GCF_024442335.1). Lineage (NCBI taxonomy): Bacteria > Bacillati > Actinomycetota > Actinomycetes > Kitasatosporales > Streptomycetaceae > Streptomyces > Streptomyces sp. CRCS-T-1. The sequence goes on from NZ_CP101652.1 coordinate 12,732, forward strand.
GGCCACCAGTCCCGCCCGACAGGAGAGACAGCCCATGGCCAGCACCATTCCGTTACGCACGCCCCTGGACGATTCCGAGCTGCCGCACCCGGCGCCGACCACTGCGGCGACGTCCGGCGGCACGGCCGATGTCGGCCGCCGCACCGGAACCTCCACCCCTGACCAAGGAGTCGGCATGCCCCTGGACACCATCATCGTCACGGCCGACGAACATCGGCAGATCTTCGAGCGACTGGCGCCGCATCTGCCGCCGTACCTCCGCAAGGTCGAGCCGAACCCGTCCGGCTGGGGCCTGCGCTTCACGTTCGCGGCGTTCACCGGCCGGGAGAAGGCGCCGACGGTGCCCCCCTCCCGGTACGACGACCCGCGGCTGAAGTACGTCCCGGAGTCGGAGAACCGGGTTGAGCACCGGCTGCGGGAAGCGGCCGACCACATCCTGGGCGAGCTGTACGACCAGGCGTACCGGGAGTGGAAGGACGCCGCCTACGTCGCCGACCTGCGCGAGATCGTCAGGGACGCCCCGGACCGGTGGAAGACCTACGAGCGGGAAGCCAAGGCGCTGGAGTCGGCCTACGCCCACCTGCGCACGCCGCAGGCTGCTACCGAATGGCCGGCCGCCATCTCCCGCCTGGTCGACGCCCAGGAGCGCGCCCTGGCCGCCGCCGACGCCTTCGACGAGCGGGCGGTAGATATCGCGCACGTGCACAGCAAGCACCTCTACGCCGACCTGATCCCCGCTCAGGCCCTGGCGGCCGCGGGCTACCCCGGGGGCGCGCAGTGGCATGTCGGCAACGCCTTCGACGGCTACTTCAGCGACGCCCTGCACTCGAAGGTGCGTCGACTCGTCGACGAGCAGGAAGCCCACGTCGCCAAGGTCGCCCGCCTGTCCGGCATGGGCGACTGAGCCGACGCCACCACCGGCATCACAGAAGAAGGGACATCACCGTGCAGAGCATCAAGACCTTGGGGGCGAAGGCCTCCGCGCGCGGGATGGTGCTGACCGTCCTGGGCGTCATCACCCTGGGCGTGGCCGTGCTGTCGGTCGGCGTCAGCTACCACATCCTCGAACCGCGCTTCGGGGCCTGGGCGGTGCCGACCGTCGCCGCGCTGGACGCGCTGTGGGTCGTCTTCCAGGCCACGGAGATCCTGGCCCGCAACAACCGGCTGCGCGCCCAGCGCGTGATGGCCGCGGGGCTCGCCCTCACGCTCATCAACGCGGCCATCCCGACCGCTGATCTGATCGTGTCCAGGCCGGACACCTTCGACCTGGCCATGGTCCTGACCCCGGTCGCGATCGTGGCCACGAAGGGCGCATGGTGGCTCACCCTGCCCGCGCTCGGCCGGAAGGTCTCCCAGCAGACCCAACACGCCATCGCCGAGCGGCGCCAGGAGGTCGCCGACAGGCTGGAGACGATGGAGGCCGACGCCGCCCACCGCATCGAGCTGCTGGAGATGGCCACCGCGCTGGAGCAGCGCGTGGCCAAGGCCGAGACCACGTACCGCCTGTCGGTGCTGGCCGCGCAGGAGTCGATGACCAAGGACCTGCACGAGCAGGCTGAGGCGACGCAGAAGGCGGTGACGGAGAAGGTCCTGCCGGCCTCCGTGGCGGCCATCGCCCTGCCGGACCTGGACACCTGGACGCCCACCGCGCCCGCCCTGCCCACGACCCGTGCCGCCCTGGAACCGGGCGTCACGGGCAGTCACGCAGGTCAGGACGCTGACCCGACCGGCCGTCACGGCAGCCGTCACAGTGGGCGTGACGCCGAGCGTGACGCCGCCGCACTCGCCGACCTCGCCACCGTGACGGGCGTGCCCACGCCCGAGCCGGGCGAGCCGCTCACCGACGACCAGCTCGACGTCGTCCTGCGGCACCTGCGCTACCGCGACGACCCGCCCATGTCCTACCGCCAGGCCGTCGCCGCCTTCCGCCGCGCCGAGTTCGTCGGCAGCGAGAAGCGCGTACGCCACGCCTGGTCCGCGCTCATGACCAACGAGGGCGCGACGGAGGAGAGCGAGAAGGACGACGAGGACGAGGAAGCGGACGCCTGACAGAGGGCGACCGCCCCGTTTTCCGGCACCACCAGTGAGGGCCAGCCCGCAAGCGCGGGCTGGCCCTTGCTGCGACTGCCGGAAGCTCAACACGCAGTCGAAAAAGGCCTGTTCGGCGAGTGACCCGGCGAGCGAACACGCAGTTCGCAGACCCGAGGGAGCAGACCCGACACGCAACGTCAGGAAAACCCCGTGAAATCGAAAAGGTGTGCGGTCTACGGTCCGCGCTCGTGATCAAGACACCCGAAGGAGAAGGGGTGGCCAAACAGAAGAAGCAGCAGGAAGACGAGCTGTACGGGCAAGCAGCCGGGGCGATTGGCATGCTCGCCATCGCAGCCGGCGTCCTGGCAGCCATCAAGGACAAGCTCGGCCTGTCCTGGCCAGCCACCCTCGCGCTCACCACCGGAGCACTCGTCGCACTCGGCTACGGGGCCTGGAAAGCCCGAACAGCCCTGCAGCGGCTGCGAGGAGGCGTCACACAGCCTGCCACCGCGGTCAAGCAGGATGCTCCTGCCGCGAGCGCAGAGGGGCTACTGGAGGCCGTTCCGGAAGTTCCGGTCCACCCGGAGATGACCGACGCGCTGCGCACGGCGGGCGTCATCGACAAGGCCGAAGTGATCCGGGCCGACGAATTCACCATCGCTCCGGTGCTCACCGGCCAGCGGTATGACTTCCTGCTGCCCAAGACCCGCACCGTCCAGGACATGCAGAAGCGGCTGGACAACGTAGCCGCCTACTTCGGAGTCAGCCGCCTGCAGCTGGCGCTGGAGCGCAGCCGCGACAACGAACGCCGGGTCAAGCTGCTCAAGCTGGACGCACCGCCGTTCACGACCCCGTTCCCGGCCCCGACCCGCAGGGAGATCGAGACCTTCGCCGGGGTCCCGCTCGGACACGACGTCACCGGCGAGCTGGCCGGTGTTCCGACGTTCGACAAGGCGTCCATGCTCATCGCGGGCATGTCCCAGATGGGCAAGACCACGCTCATCAACGGACTGATCACCTGCCTGCTCCTCGCCTACGGCGAATTCGAAATGTATCTGCTCGACGGGAAAATCTGCGGGCTGATCGCATTCGAAAAAAACTGTGTCCGCTACGAAGCCACCGATGACCCGACCGTATTCGAGAACATGGTGGACGAACTGGCGGCCCGAGGCAAAGGCCGCTACCAGCAGAAGCAAGAAGCGAAACGCAACAGGAATCCTGACCCGAAATTCAAGCCGGTCTTCTTCATCGTGGACGAAGTAGCCAACTTCTTCGCCGACGACGGAACGCCCAAGGGTAAGGAGAAGGCGCAGAGGATCGAAGAAAAGGCCCGCAAGCTCGTCGCTATGGCGCTCGAATCGGGAATCTCTACGATCTTCATGACGCAGCGTCCCGATAAGGATGCCATTCCGGTGAAGGTGCGAAGTCAATTCGTGTACAGGCTCTGCCTGTATGTGGATTCCATCGGCAGCGCCAAGGTCGCTCTGGGTGACTCGTACTTCGAGACAGTCGCCCCGATCAATCCGACGCAATTGAACCCTGATCTCAAGGGGCAGGGTGTTCTGTTCGCGGGCGGCACTTCCACGCTCATTCGTGGATTCAACTTCGCTGATGAGTTCATGTGGGAAGTGGTCGACGAAATGTCCGCACGCCAGCACAAGGTGCTGGAAGCGGCGCCACAGACCCCGGTGAAACAGGCCATCGACCTGATGCAGGAAAAGGGCGTCGAGTTCATGCCTACCGCTGAACTGGCCCCCGCCCTTGGGATCACGGAAAACGATCCGGTGGAGCGCGGCAAGAAGCTCGCGCAACTCCTGGAAGTCGCAGCAGGTAGGGGGAGCAGGGGCATTCGAGGCTACAAGCTGGCCGACCTCACCGCCGCTGCTATGTCCGATTCATGACCGCCACGCTGCACTGCCAGACCACCGCCAGACCACCGCCACCCGCTGTCGCGGGTGGCGGTCGCAACTGCTCGGGTGGCGGTGCTCTGGCGGTCACCTGGCGGTCCCGGGTGGCGGTCCTGACCAGCAAGAACACCAAGAAGGCCCAGAAGGGAGGGAAACGCTCTTGAAAGCCTCCACAGCAGCCGTCGTGGGCGTAGGAGCCACTGCGGCCGTGATCGTGGCCGCACTCGTGCAGGGCGCCGGCGACAACCCCGTCGGGGCCGCGCTCAGCCTGGCCGTGCCGGCCGAGTACCAGGACCTGATCGAGGAAGCGGGAAACACCTGCCCCGAGGTCAGCCCGAATCTGCTCGCCGCCCTGCTGACGCAGGAATCGGGATTCAACCCGAAAGCCCGGTCACCGGTCGGCGCGCAGGGAATCGCGCAGTTCATGCCGTCCACCTGGGAAAACCACGGAATCGACGGCAACGGCGACGGAAAGCGGGACGTGTTCGACCCCGAAGACGCGATCCCGTCATCGGCCAAGTACCTGTGCACCATCGCCGAAGATGTGAAAGACGTCCCCGGGAACAAGCAGAACAACATGCTGGCCGCGTACAACGCAGGCAGCGGCGCTGTCCGCAAATACGGGGGAGTCCCGCCGTACAAGGAAACCCAGAACTACGTCCGCTCGATCACCGCCCTTTCCCGCAAGAGCACGGGCGGCGGCGGAACGGCATCGGCGAGCCAGGCAGTCACTGCCGTGAATGCGGCGCAGGGAATGCTGGGCAAGCCGTACTCGTGGGGCGGCGGGAACGCAGACGGCCCCAGCACGGGCACCTGCTGCTCCCCCAAGGGGCGTTCCGGTAAGAGCATTACCGGATTCGACTGCTCCGGCCTCACGCTTTACGCCTATGCGAAAGCCGGTATCAGTCTGCCCCGTACCGCGGCTCAGCAATACGCCGCGTCAAAGCCGGTGAAGCGAGACCAGGCAAAGCCCGGAGATCTCGTCTTCTACGGCTCCAGCGCCTCCGGCATACACCACGTCGGGATCTACGTGGGTGGTGGCTACATGATCGACGCCCCCAGGCCCGGAACCAAGGTCCGCTTCTCGCCGCTCGATTCCATGAGCGACCTGTTCGGATTCGCTCGCCCTGTTTCGTCCAACCAGAAGGAGATCTGAAATGCGCAGCTTCAACCTCGCCCAGCCCGTCGACATGTCCACCGGCTTCAAGGACTTCTTCGACACCATCGGCCTGACCGGCGGCGGCCTGGTCACCAAGGGCATCGCCGCCGTCATCGCCGTCATCGCCGTGCGGATGCTGCTGCAGCTGTCCAGCGACCCCAAGGGCGCCCTGCGCAAGGGCGGCATGGCCATCGGCACGCTGTTCGTCGCCGTGGTCCTGGCCCTGTACGGCGACACCCTCTTCTCCACCGTCACCGAAGCCAAGGGCTGAGCATGCCAGACAAGGACCCGGACAACTGCAGCCAGCTGGATGAACCAGCACGGTCCTACTGCGAAGGAGACACCGGCGGATCAGGCGGCAGCGACGGCGGCGGCGACGGCGGCGTCACTGACAGTGCCATCGTCAGCGTCAAGGAACTCGCCGATAGCCTGATCAAGCACATCACGCAGCAGCTGGCGCCCAGCAAGACATGGGCGCCCGAGAAGGCCGACAACGGGCTGTACGAGCCGTTTCTGTGGCTCGGCCAGCACCTGGCGGTCGCCATCTTCATCTGCGTCGTCGTCGTATGCGCCCTGACCGCATGGCAGGGCGCACCACGCCTACGGCAGATGGGCACCTCGACAGGGTGGGCCCTCGTGGCCGTAGCCGGTATGGCCTCGATCCCCGGGGCCGTGATGCTGCTGAACAAAGCCCTCAGCGGTGCGTTCATGGCGGCCTTCAGCAGCGACGAATCCACCCTGTTCAAGACCATCTCCGATGACATGGAGCACGGCGCGGACGCGAACAATCCGCTCGGAGTTTTGATCATCATTGCTGCGCTGGTGGTCGCCCTCGCCTTCTCGGCGCTGGTGTTCATGACGCGTCAGCTTGGGATCCTGGTGTTCGTCTGCATGGCGCCGCTGGTGCTGGCATCCCTGGCACGCAGCGGCGATACGTCTGCTGTGCGGGCGTGGGCGGGGCGGCTGCTGGGGCTGATGTTCGCCCCCTTCGCACTGCTGCTGGTCACTCCGTTCGTGAAGTTCGCTCAGGGCTCGCTGGTGGTCGACGCGGTGCTCCTGGTAGCGGCGGATGCCCTCATGCTCCGCATGATCTTCCACGGCGTGCCCTACATCGGCCCGAGGGTGGCCGGTGCAGCGCGGGCCCTGGTGGAAAGCCGTACCGATCACCCGCTGGCGCGGGCGGTCGTGCGGGCCGGGGCACCGACCGTCTACGAGCAGGAGAACATCCCGCGCGGTCCGCGCACGGTGGACACACCGGGCCGGGCAGCCTGGCAGGACGGCGGGGTGCTCCTCGCCGCATACGGGCTGAAGCAGCACCAGCGGCCGGGGACCCTGACCGCCGCGTCGGTGGTCGCCAAGGCCCACAACGAGGCGCCGCGCAGGGCGCAGGCCGCTCAGGCCCGCCGTGAGGCATGGGCAGCCGCATCCCCGCAGGTGTCGAACCCGCGGGCCGCCGGGGGACCGGCCCCGGCCCCGGCGCCCAACGGCCCGGCTCCGCAGCCGGCACCGCCGGGCACTGCCCCGGCACCCCGGCCAACACCGGCCCCCAGGCCGCCGGGACCGACCCGGCCGAACAACCCGTAGAAGCCCGACCGCCTGGCCCCGGCACACCCCCTCCGCTCTCATGCGGGCGCCGGTGCGCCGGGGCCAGGCGGTCTCACCACGTCCCCGGCCGGTACCCCGGCCTGGCCATGAACCTAAGGAGGTCCGATCGTGTACTCCCTGACGCCCGGCTACCGGATTCCCGCCCTGCAGCGCGGACTCAGCCCCGCCGAAACGATGCTCACGAAGGCCAACGCCGGGCTCGGGAGCGCCGTCCTGATGTCGGCAATGATCACCCCGCCGCCCGTGTGGACGTTCGGCGCAGTCGGCGCCGCCGCTGCATTGCTGAACGTCGCGCCCGGACCGCGCTCGATCGCTCGCTGGGCGGCAGTCGGCTACCGGCACCTGCGCGAACGCACCGCGCCGCCCGGGACGTTCGCCCGGCCGGGAGCGACCGCCACGTGGGCCCTGTACCCGGGACATGGCGTGATGCAGGACGCGGCACAGCGCGAGGCCTGGCACGCCGCCTTCTCCCGGGCGCTGACCTTCGCGGGTGGCCAGGCCCGGAACGCTGGGGTGCAGGTGCACGTCACCCACCACGCCACCGTCGACGACTACACCACCCACACCCAGAGCATCTCGGTACACGTCCCCAAGGGGCTGACGGGCCAGCCCGCCCGCCTGCTCGACTCCCTGGCGGGCGAGTTCGCCCGGCTCGGAGCCCTCACCCCGCTCGACCCGGACCCCCTTCCCAACGTGACCGAGCGCGGCCCGGGTTGGGTGGCCCTGGACGATGGGCGCTACGCATCGACGGCCCGGATCACGGCCTGGCCGGACGAGACCGACGGTGACCTGATGCCGCGGCTGCTGCTCGGGCAGGGCACGGGCCGGTCGCTTGCGGTGCTGTACCGGCCGCTGCCGGCGGGGCAGTCGCGCCGGTCGGCCAAGTGGCAGTCCGCCGCGTCGGAGGCCTTCACGACCGACAAGATCAAGGCGGAGGCGCAGAGCCTGGCCAGCGGCACCGCGCACGGCGCCCTGGTCCAGGGCGCCACGCTCGTCGACCTGGACGCCTACCTGACGGTGTGGGGCGATAGCCCGCAGGCCGTTACCGATGCCCGTTGGCAGGCCGTCCTGGCCGGTGACCGCCACCGGATCCGGCTGGACTGGCTGCCCGGCCAGCAGCACCGCGCCCACGTCATGACCACCCCGCACGGGGCAGCCACGCAGAAAGGGGCGATCCTGTGATCCGCCTGCCCTCCACTCACGCCGCGATCACCGCGCCGCTCGTCGCCTCCAGCGTCCGCTTCCCCGGCATCCCGATCGGCCGGTCCTTGCTCGACGGCCGGCTCTTCCACCTCTCCCCCGTCCAGACCGACCACCGCCTGCTGCCGTCGACCAACAGCATCGCGCTGGGCGGGCTCGGCTCGGGCAAGAGCACGACGGCGAAGACACGGATCCGCCGCGAGATCATCGAGCACGGCCACCAGGCCGTGGTCATCGACAGCTTCGGCGAAGACCAGTCCGGCGAGTGGTCGGCCCTGACCCGCTCCCTGGGAGGCCGCGTCATCGAGGCCGGAGCCTTCACGCTCAACCCCTGTTCCTCGCTGTTCCCGCGCGAGGTCCGCGAGCAGCTGGTGCGCTCCCTTATTGCCGCAGTGGAGCCCGCCGCACTCACCCCGCAGTCCACCCACGCCCTGCAACACGCGCTCACCCACCCCAAGGCGACATCACTGAGTGGGGTGATGGACGCGCTGGTACAGCCGGAGGACGGCCGGTGGCCGGCCGCGAAGCTGACCGAGTGGGGCGAGGGCGTGGCCATCGCCCTGTCCCGCTACACCGAAGGCTCGCTGAGCGGCCTGTTCGACGGCCAGGACGCCAGCCTCCCCGAGACCGACCTGCCCATCCTCTCCTTCGACTTCTCCCGGCTTGACCGGAACAGCCCGGCGATTCCGTCGCTGATGGCTGCGGTGTCGTGTTGGGCGGAGCAGGTGTGGCTGCCTCAGTCCACGGCGGTGCACCGGCATCTGGTCCTCGAGGAGGCCTGGCAGATTCTGCTGTCCCCCGCGACGGCGGAGCTGATCCAGCGGCTGCTGAAGAACTCCCGGAAGGCGTCGCTGTCGCTGGACGTAGTGATGCACACGCTGTCCGACCTCGGCGAGGGCAAGGCCCAGGACCTGGCCAGGCTGTGCGAGATCGCCCACGTCGGCCGTCTCGGCCCGGAGGAGGCCGCCACGGTCGGCGCGCTGCTCGGTCTGCCCGCGTGGGCGGTCGAGCGCATCCCCAGCCTCGGCCCGGGGCAAGCGGTGTGGAAGGTCGGCCCTGACTACGTCGACATCGTGCAGACCGTCCTGACAGAAGAGGAGGCCCGGCTCACCGACACGTCCACGCGGCGCCGAAAGGCGCAGCAGGCCCTGGCCGCCGACCTCGACACCATTGACGAGCCGGCACCGCAGGAGCAGGACCAGGACGACGCCGAGCACGACGGCCCGCACACGCAGTACCTGCCCGAAGTGCTGGCGCCGGTCCTGCCCGAGGGGACAGGCGTTGAGGCGGGGGACTGGGATTGGGAGATGCCTCCCAACGTCATTGACTCCCGGCACCAGGACGCCCTGCAGGCCGCGCGGGAGGGACGCTGTGGCGAGGCCGCCGACCTGGCCGCCCTCGGGGAGCGGCAGGACATCGCCGCTCACGGCATCAACTCCGATCAGGCCGTTTCCTGGCTCGTCACCCGCGCCAAGGTGGCGGAAGTGTGCGGCAACCTCGGCCAGGCCACGCAGTTGCGCGCTACCGTCGCCCGCATGGGGAAAGTCGAATGGTTCGAGCAGCCCGAGGGCGCACGGACGGAGCCTCAGTGGCACAGCGGACCCGAGCCAGCCCTCCCTGAGGCGCCCGCTGGCTACATCGAGCCGGTGAAGAAGCAGCGGCGCACGTGGCCCTACGTCGCCACCATCGCCACCCTGGCCCTCGCTGTGGGGATTGTGCTGCAGAACGCAGCGGATGACGAAGAGCAGCTTGAGAGCGCCAGAAAGGCAGCCGCCTACAAGGGCGTCTCAGCGGTACATGTCGACATCGACGGAGTTGAGACCGAAGCTGCGGCCAAGTGGAACAAGGACGGTACTTCCGTCGTCCTGTCAGTCGTGGTCGACCCGGATGAAGAGCCCAAGTTCGTCCGGGTCGATTCTGGCGAGCGAAAAGCGCAGGAAGAGTTGGCGCCTCTTGAGGAGGGTCAGTTCGCCATGCCGACCCGTCTTGAGATCAAGGTGCCGGTTCAGGACCGCTACCAGGCCGTCCAGATGACTGTCGCTGTGGGTGGGAAGGACTGGAAGAAGAGCACCCGAGCCCCGGGACGGACCATCGAGTTCCGTCCCGATCGGACCGCCATCGACGCGGAAACCGGCAAGTCGCTCAAGCAGTACTACTCGCACCTCTGACGGACGATCAATCTCCGCGCCGGACTTCGGCGTTGTTCCGGACGCTCCGTGTCGTCCTCTCACGCCGTGCCGCGCCGCAGGGTGAGAGGACGGTGCAGGCCGCCCGGTCCTGACGAGCACACCCCATCTCCCGGCAGCACCGCACCGCCCCGTCGGCCTGGCCGACGGGGCGTACTGCTGCGCCCAGACTTCCGGAGGTACCGACGATGCTCAGCCCACGCCCGCGCCGCCGCATCGGCCGACCGCGCCCGCGCCGCCCCGGCCCTCGCTACCCCCACCGCCCGGGCCGCCTCCCTGCCGGATGGGAGGCGAGGTGAGCGCCCGTACCCGGACGCGCGCACGCGATGCGCGGCCGCGGGCCGTGGACGGCTTACCCGAGTACGACTGGCGCACCGCACCGGAAGGGCTGGCCACGCGCCGCCAGCTGCGCGCCGCGGGCCTGCGCCCCGGTGGGCAGGAGCCAGCCGCGGTGCTGCGCTGCAAGGCGTGCGCGACCCGGCCGCAGCGCATGTGCACCCGGCCCGCCTACCTGTACCGCCTCGACCTCGCTCTGCTGGTGCGCCCGATGACGCTGGCCAAAGAAGCCGCGCTCGACAAGGCCATGGCCGCGCGGAGCACGTGTCCGAGGTGCCGGCGCCGCTATCACCACGTCCTGCCCTTGCGCACCCTCGGCTCCTGCCTGGAGTGCCACGACGGCACCCCGGCCGACCCCACCACCTACATCACCCCGCCCGGCCACAGCCTGGCCGCCTGACCCACCAGAGGACCGGCCCATGCCGACACCGACCCCCTCGCCCGCCACCGGCCCGAGCACCCCGACCGTGGACCAGAACCTGGACGCCGCCTGCACCACGCTCGCGGCGGAGGTCGGCCGCACAGACGGCAAGGCCTCGCTGCTGCTGGCCTTCACCGGCGCCGTCCTCGCGGGCCTGGCCACACTCGCCGACCACGACCTACCCGCGCTCACCCGCGCGGCCGGCGCCCTCGCCGTCACCGCCTTAGGCGCGGCTGCGGTGCTGCTGCTCCTGGTCGTCCGGCCCCGGCTCGGCGGCCACGACCGCGCCAGCTTCCCCTACTGGGCACACCTGGACGAAGCCGCCATCAGCGCCTGCATGACCGGTGACACCCGGCCCGCCCGGATCCACGTCCTGTCGCGTATCGCCCTGCGCAAGTACCGCACGCTGCGCCGCGCCGTCGACTGCATCCTGACCGCGCTCGCCCTCCTCGCCCTGGCCGCGCTCGGCGCCCTGCTGTAGGCGCCAGGGCCCCGGGACGGCCGCAGCATCGGCTAGGCGCAGGACGACCGCCCCAGGCACTGGACGGCCCCGTCACGAGACGCCCAGCACCTCCAGCATGCCCGCCTGCCCCAGCGATCACCGCGCCAGGTGACCACACGGTAAGAGGCGCTCCCCCGACGCCGGGCGCCCTGCTCGCCGCCGGGCTCGCCCGCTGACCCGCCGAGGTCTCCGGCCGCCCAAAGCCGGGGTCCGCCTCCTGTGACCCCACGCCTCCGGCCCGGTTGTCCCCCGGACCGGTCCACGCAGTCACAGCAGCTCACCGACATGAGATGAGGCACCAGCATGACGTCGCTCATCAGCCCGAACACCGTCCTCGCGAACGCCCTGGCGAACGTGGAGGACATCCTCGCCCCGCGCATCCGCGCCAGCAGGACACAGCGGATTGCCCTGGTGGTAGGAACCCAGATCAATGGCGCACCGCACGCCGGCACCGCGCTGGTGCAGTCGATGGCGTTCGCCACGGCCGCCCGGCTCCGCGACCGCCACGGCCTGCCCGTGGAGGTCCGGTTCTCGGCACTGGACAACGCGCCGCACGAGCTGGTCACCGACCCAAGCTCGGGGAACCGCTACCAGCGGTCATACGCCCAGGCCGTCGGTACGGACGGCATCGCCCGCCTGGTCGGCACCCTCTACCAGCCCTTGTTCGACGCCCTGTCGGAGCGGCTGGCCGTACCGTACGGCGTGGAGACCTACTCGCAGCAGCAGGCGACCGGCCTGTTCCGGGAGACGTGGCTGAGGGTGCTGCCGCGCCTGGACGCCGCAAGCCTCTGGCTGGCTCCCTCCACGGGAGTGCCGCACCTGCGGGTGCCTTGCCCGCACTCCTGCGGGTGGGCGGAGAAGTACGCACAGCGCACCCGTGTGGAACTCGCCGGCCGCGGCCTCGCCCGCGTATCGGCGGTCTGCCTGCACCACGGCCCCTACACGGCCACCATCACGCCCACCGGCGGCGGCTACCTCGACCTCGCCACGCTCTACCGCAACATGGTCAAGGAACTCGCCGCGCTCGCGGAGACCGGCGTTCTTCAGGTGATGGTCAAGGGCACCGACTGGATGCCCGGGAGCCTCCTGGTCGACGGCGCGCTCCAGGCCGTGGGCCTGACCCGGGGCCAGCTGCCCGCTCGGCTGTTCTGCCCGATGATCGTCGCCGAGACGGGCGCGAAGCTCTCCAAGAGCCTCATCCGCTCCGGGGAGGCGGCGTTGCCCGCGGGCGCCGAACCGTGGATGCTCGATACCCGGAAGTGGCCCGGCACCGTGGGGGAGTTCGCGGACCGCCTGCTGAACCTGGCGGGCCTGCTGCTGTCCCACCCCCGGCACTTCTTCCGCTCGTACTCGGCTGCGGAACTGTCGCGGCTGATGTCCTTACCCGCAGGGAGCCCGGCTACATGAGCACCACCTCAGCCCGCGTCATCGAGCTGAACCTGTACCCCCAGTACTTCGATCTCGTGGCCGCCGGCCGCAAGTCCCGGGAGGTCCGGGTGAAGTACCCGAAGTTCGACGGCCTGGCGGTCGGTGACCTGATCCGGTTCGCGGTGAAGGGCACCGACCGGTCATGCATGACGCGGGTGACTCGCGTTGCCGAGTACGCCTCGTTCGAGGAACTCCTGGACGCCGAAGGGCCCTCCCAGGTGAACCCCGAAGCGACCCGTGAAGAGCAACTGGCCAACATCCGGCGCATCTACCCGCCGGACAAGGAACGGCTGGGGTGCCTGGCCATTGGCATCGAGCTGGTCGACTAACTCGACGGCCAGGAACCTGGAGGCCCGTACGCTCCGCCAAGTGCGGGGCGTACGGGCCTTTTGTCGTTTCTGGGTATCGGAGGTCAGAAATTTCTGACCTCACGTGCCTCAGCTGGTGGGGGCCTCAGGGTGCTCGCCAGCTGCGGCAGCCGCTCGTGTCGCTGCGGTCAGTCGCCTTACCACGCGCTGCACATCTTGCTCCAGCCGCTCCAAGTGCGTCCGAGTGGTGACGGGGTCAGCGGCGAGCGCGTCCTGCACCGACCCGGGCGCCAGCGGCGAGTAGACCCGTTCCTTGAGTGAAGAGACCGCCCGTTCCAAGGCCGCTACGGCGGGAGGCGTGGCAGGCTCGCGCGGTTCGATAGGCGGGTCAGAAATTTCTGACCTCTTCTCCTGCGCAGGGATGGACGGCGCAGTCAGTTCCCTCGCGATCGACGCGAGGAGTGAGGCCGTGGGCCGCTTCTTGCCCTGCTGTTCGGCCTGGGCAAGGCCTTCGGTCATCACGACTTGGGCGGCCTCCAGCCCCTGGCCAGCGATCACGTCAGCCATCACTTTGCGGGCCGACGCCCGGGTCAGATGCTGCGCAAGGTCGGGCCCCAGCTCGCCAATCGCCCGGATACGATCCGCGTCCTGCAACAGCTCGAACACGTACTTCGGTTCGATGTCGAGCACACCCGCAGCCCAGACGGAGAAGTTGGTGTGGCCGGCCACGAGATGGAGCTCCCGCTGCTGTGCCACCTCCAGCAGTACCGCCTTGTTCAGAAGGGTGAAGTCCTCGGCGCGCTTGCCGGCGAGGTCGATTTCGTGCAGCCGCTCGATGACGAAGGCCAGCTGCTCTTCAGGAGTGCCCTTGATGTCGTCGGCACTCAGTACCCGTCCGCGAGCGAACACGCTGGGCCCTGAGGCATCCGGTTCTGGCTTCGAGTCGGGCTCGGTCGTGCCCTTCTGCAGGTCAGCCGGGACCGCAGGGTCGACCGCCGAGTCCTCAGCCTTTCGCAGTCGATTGGTGCCCGCCGCGATCAGCTTGTTGGCCATTACTCTTCCACTCCCGCTGCCGTGAGAATCCGGTCGTACACGTCGGTGAGCGCCTGTGCCTCACGGCCCGGCGCGTCGGTGATCGGCACACAGGCGAAGCGCGTCTGCTGACGTACCGAGTGGCGAGGGATCGCCAGGTCTTTTCGGTAGAGCGAGCCGTAGGTGTCCGCGAGGTACTCCCCTATGGTCTCCTTCAAGGTGCTGCGACCGCCCGGCACTATCGACGGGATGATCCCGACCACCCTCAGGCCAGGGTTCATGCCCAGGTCCTTGACGAGCTTGATCGTGCTGAGTGCCTCCTTTGTGCCGATCCGGCCGTCCTCATCGAGCGTCGCGGGGATGAGAACGTCGGTGGCCGCCACGAGAGCGGACGTGACCAGCTTCCCGCCGGCCCGGGGCGGAAGGTCCAGGATGCCGACCATGTCAGGGCCGACTACCCCCTTGAGGCCCAGCCGGAGGCGGAACTCCAGCCCGACAGCCACGTTGTCGGTCTCCCGGTTGGCAAGAGCCCGCTCCGCGGCGATGACCTGCACACCGGACCAAGCCTTGCCCGCCTCAGCGAAGGCATCCGCAGCAAGGCCGGTCTCTCCCTGCGGATCGAGCGCCAGCAAGTCGTTCATGGAGAACGCCGGCGCCTCGTCGTCGGAAAGGCCCAGCTCCGCCGTGAAGGTCCCCCGCGGGTCGAGATCCCCGGCGATGACAGCGCGCTTCCGTTTCCGTGCGGCTGCGACAAGCCCCGCAGAGAGGGCGCTCTTGCCCACGCCGCCCTTCTCGCTGTACACCGCCAGCACTCTGCTCATGTCAGCACCCTCAGTCCGTACGCTGCCCAAGTCACGGAGGGAAGAGTATCGACAAGCGGCCAGGCGGCCAGGGGCGACCGACGCGAGAACCGCCAGAGGGCCGAAGCGAACGACGCTTCCCGGTCCTCGTGAGGTGCCAACTGCCATGCTCCACCGGCCGATCGGCCATTGCGCCCGGCAGGTCTGGTCACTCGCCGAAGAGCGGCACCTGGGCTACCTCGATGTCGGTGCGGATGCGGTGTACCCGAGCCGGGTGTCGCCACCGCCCGGCCGCATCCCGGGCGACGTCGGCGGCGACCTCCATGACGACGTCGGGCTGCACCAGGTGCACGTCCAGGGCGCGCTGCGTGCCCCATCCGGCGCTGAAGGTCCATCCCTGCCAGGGGTGCGCGGCCGGGGGCGGGGTGAGCAGCTCGGCGAGGTCGCGGCCGGCGGCCTGGGAGAGGGTGGCGCTGCGGCCGGTGTACCGCAGGCGCCCGGCATCGTCGTAGCGGCCCAGCAGGACGGTGCGCGGAGCGGCCAGTGAGCCGGTGACCGCGCCCACGATCGCCTCGGTGGTGACCCGTACTTTGTACTTCCGCCACGAGCGCACCGGCAGGTACGGCTCATCGAGCCGCTTGAAGCACAGCCCCTCCAACCCTGCCGCCGTCCACGTCAGCCACTGCGCCGCGACGGCCGGATCGGTGGTCGACGGGCACAGCGTCAGCGGCGCAGCCAGGCCGCGCTCGGCGAACAGCGCTTCAAGCGCTGCGCGCCGCCGCTGGTAGGCCCATCCGGTCAGGTCGGTGCTGCCGACGTGGACCAGGTCGAAGGCGACGTAGTGGGCCGGCCATCGGCCCGCGGCCTCGCGCGCCCCCTTGCCGCGGCGGGCCAGGCGCTGCTGCAGCCGCTCGAACGCGAGCCGCTCCGCCTCCCACACCACCAGCTCGCCATCGAGGCCGGTGTCTCCGGGCAGCTGCGCGAGGGCGGCGGCCCGGATCTCGGGGAACGAGCCGGTCATGTCCGTGCCCTGGCGGGAGCGCAGCAGCACTCGCCCGCCGTCATGCACGGCGAGCTGCGCGCGGTAGCCGTCCCACTTCGGCTCCGCCGCGTACCCGGCAGGCAGGGCAGGGCTGTCGACAGCTACGGCGAGCATCGGCTCGGGCAAGGACCACGTCATGCCGGATGCCTTCCACACTGCGCACTGTCGGACCGGCAGGGACAGTCACGGTCACCCGGCAGCCTTCAGTGCCGACTGCGGATCCGATCTACCTGACGCGCTTCAGGCAGGTCTGGGGCACCTGGCCACCCGGCACGACGCGCCACAGGCTCCCCGCCCTGCCGCACTTGCGGTAGGCCGGACCGCTCTCGGTTCGGGCGACGGCGACCGTGCACGAGGTGACCCGGTCTCCCCGGTGCAGGTAGTGGTGGATCGGGCTGTTGCTCTTCGCGACCGGGCTGTCGTTCCACGCTGGCCTTCTCACGGCCACCTTCCGCCCTGTCACCTCCCACGTGGTGGTGCACGGCTTGACGGCCAGGAGTGCTGGCTTGTGGTGAAGGGGCGCGGCAGAAGCTTGTGGCGCGGCTGCGGCCCCGGTGAGAACGGCCATGGCGGCAAGGAGGGTGAGTGCCTGTTTCATGGTCATGGAACGCTGGGAATGCGGCTGGTCGTCACGGCTGATGGGGGAAGATCACCCGGCCGTGGGTGAGGCGCTGGACCGGAGGCTGAGACTGAGTACCGCCTGGCGATGCTGGCCGCGCAGGAGTCGCGAACCAATCGCCCTCCTCCCGAGTGCCGGCCGCCTTAGAGGACGGTCCGTGCCGACTGTGTTCGGCACGGACCGTTGAACACCTTCCCGCGTTGGCGAGACGTCAGCGGCGTTCCCGCTCTATCCGTTCGCCTGGATGAGTGGGCTGAGACGAGCAAGGGCCTGCTGGCAGTTCGCCGCCGTCCGCACCGCTACCTCCTGAGCACCCATAGCGGCATCTGCAGGCAGCTGGGCAGACGCATAGAACGCCAAATCGTTCAGGGCCGCTTTTCGCGCTTCCTCAGGGAGGTCGAGCACGTCACGCTCCTCAACGGTGAACTCCCCGTACCTGCGCTCCACGAGTTCTCGGACCGCTCGGCCCATCGGGTCTCCGGTCGACATGATGTGGCTGAGGACCACGTTTTTCTTCGTCTCCACAGGGACGTTCGGCATGTCGACGATCCGCGGCTTCGGCTTGCCCTGCTTGCGCGGCTTGTGCATCTTGTCTCGACCCATGCGCGGACCGTACTGCCCGGCTGGCGATGCTGGCTGCGGAACCGCGAAGAACCACCCGGTGGAGCTGGCGCGCAGGTGGTCTCAGCCCGACCATGGACCGCTTGAGCTCGTGGCTGGCCTACAGGTCCGGCGACCAGCTGGCGATCACGTGCTCGCCGTCCTCTGCGCGCTCGGTCAGGACGATCTCAGCGCGATCGATACTGCCCCATGAGCCGATCCAGGACAGGTACTGGTGCTCGGCCGTGGACTGCTTGCACCACCAGCCATGCATCACCGGCTGACCGCCCGAACTCAGAGTGAGATGGAAGCGCTCGTCGTCCACATCACCCACCGTCCCACCCGCGCTCGTCGGTGTAGGTCCGCAGCGGCAGCCGTGCGTCGGCCGCGACCTCGCCCAGCTCCTCAAGGAACTGCGCCAGCGGCACGCGCAGCGTCGGCGGCGTCGCGAGGAAGCACTCCCGGCATCGGTCGAACCACCGGGACCCGTGAGCCTCGTCGTGGATCACGCCGCTGGTGCGGGACGGCCGGCCGCAGGCGGAGCAGGGCGGCTCCTTCTGCATCCGCGCCCAGGTCTCGGAGAAGCGGGGCGCGGGCGGAGCAGGGGAGAGGGCAGCCGGGTCGACGCCCAGCTTGCGGGCGGCCTCCTCGCCGGTCATTCCTGCTCCTGAGGGGTGGGGGTGGGCTGTGTGGCGTCCCGATCATAGAATAGAACTTATGAACGATTCCGGGGGGTCGCGCCTCGCGCTGCTCCGCTTCCTGGAGCGCGTGCAGGAGCGCGACCTGTCCCGCACCCGCAGGTGGATCGCCGACGAGGAACGCCGCGAGGCCGAACGACAGGTCGGCGAAGCCCGGCGCCCACCGGCCCCTGAGTGGCTGATCGAGCGCGGCCTGGACCGCACCAACATCGTCGCCGTACACACCGGCGAGTGCTGGGACCCGGGCAAGCGGGTGAGACCTGCGACCAGGGAGCAGGCCATCGACGCGCTGCGCCATCAGGTGCCGGCCTGCTCGAAGTGCAGGCCGGACACGGCATTGGGCATCGTGGGCTAGGCGTTGGCTTAGTGCACGAGAGCAGGAGTCGTTCGTCGACGGCTTCGGGAGTCAGCGTGTGGGCCTGCTCCTTGACGGCCATCCCTCGGCGAAGGCCCTGAGTTGTCGACGCTGCCGTTCTTCTTCCGCGATCCGGGCAGCTAGGACGGGACGGTCGATGTACGGCGCGACAGCGGCGAGGACCAGGCGCTGAAGCTCTGTCGGGTCGAGCGCCTCAACCTCCCACTGCACCGGCCGACTGGCGTCGAGCCCGTATCGGCGGGCGAACCCCGGCCAACGAGGGTCGCCCGCCTTCCCCGCAGCCGCGGGCAGTTCGTAGTCCCGGACCTGTTCGTGGGTGAGCAGGATGCGTTCCACGTGGGTCCAGCAGTCCGTGCGGGCCACCCAGTCCCGTTCGATGTCGGCACCTGAGGCGTCGAAGTCGCCGACGTAGAGCAGCATGGCCGGGCGCGGGTCGTGGGCCGTCCGCTCGCGTACGACCTGCACGTAGCTCTGGCTGCCGAAGCCCCGGACAACGAGCACGGGAACGCCCGTATCCTCCAGCCAGCCGGTCAGCTGGGCCCGCAGGGTGTCCTTCTCGCAGGCTACGTACAGCGCTGACGTCTGGCCGGCTGTCCGGTCCAGGGCGAACCAGTCCGGTGCGGCCCGCAGGAAGGCGCCAGCGTCCGGCCAGGCCGGAGAGACGTGGACCTCGCGCAGTGGGTCGAGGAGGTCGGGGAACCGCTCTTCACGGCGGGCCTGGGCGAGTCGGGCGGACAGGCGCCGGTACGTCGGTGCGGTGTGCGGGATCAGCCCCTCCGAGACGAGCCGGTAGTACGCCTGCCGGAGGGTGCAGCCGCCCACCTGGTCGTAGCTGGTGACGATGTCGGCAGCGCGTTCCACGATGCTCGGCCACTGGAGTCTGGGCACACCGGTACATGTACCCATCGGCTCAGCGGCGGGTGCCTCCCAAACTCGTGAACATCGACTTTGCTGCCCTCGGGGCGCCTCCCGCGCACATCGACGCGGCGTTCGTCGCTCGGCGAGGGGACAGGCCCCGATGGAAGCGGCCGGCGCCCAATCCGCCGAAGCGGGTGGCAAGGGCACCGGCCAACCAAAGACCCTCACGAAGAGGAACTCCACCGCCAGCATATCGGGCCCATAGCCCCCGCAGGCCTCCCCGCGGAACTCAACCCGCTTGAACGCCTGGACGCCCGCCACAGGCCCGACGGCGCAGCAGGCGGGCAACTGCTCCCACCCGGGGCGCAGCACGGCGTCAGGGCGCAGCACAGCCCCTTTTCCGGGGTGGGTGGGCCGGAGCGCGGCACCGGTCGCCGCCTGCCACGCGGCAGGGGCACCGGGCATCCGCTGCGCTCCCGCCCTCGCTGCGCGGCCCCTGCGGCGCTGCGCGCCTGCGCGTGCTGCGGGCGTTCCGCTGACGCTCCATGCCCTTGCCGGACACCGCTGCGCGGCGACCGGGCACCGACAGCGCTGCGCGCCATCGGAAGCGGCAACCGGTGCCGCGCTCCGGCCCGCCTACCCCGGAAAAGGGAATCGAGGAAGCTTATTCATGCGCGAAAGGAAGACAAGAAATGGCTTATTCTTCGGCCTCATTGAATTGATCCAAGTCGGCGAATTGGATAGTCTTTTCCTTGTCGGGAGGGAGTGGCACCCAACCGGCAAACCAAAGTCCCGAAAACCGAAAAGGAACAAGAATGGAAACGCAGCAGCGCTACGTTCTCGGCAAGCGCGACGAAGAGGGTTTCTACCCCGTCACCGTCGACCAGACCCCGGCCGGAACCGTCCACCGCCGTCACGGCAGCTGGTACGCGACCATGCCCGGCCACCCCGTCCAGCGCGCCGCCGACCGGCACCAGGCCGCCGCCCACCTGGCCGCCCTCATCGACCAGGGCAACCGCCCCACCACCCCCGCACAGGCACCCCGCACTCCCGCCAGCCTGATCCAGGCCACGGGCTTGCGGGCCACCCGCTCCTACGCCCACCTCATGCCCCGGCTACGCCTCAGCCTGGCAAACCTGGTGCGGGCAGCGGAGGCCATGGCCCGGCTCGCGCAGCTTGGCTGGAGGCCGCTGGAGGGCTACCCCGGCGCAGACCAGCCCTGGCTGATGGAGTGCTGCCTGTGCGGCTGGAAGGGGCGCCGGTTCTGGAGCCACCTGCGCGGCCGCAACGGCGACGGCATCCCCCGCCCGATCACCCGGCATCCCGACTGTAAGCCCGTCTCCGAGCACGTCTCAGCCCTCGTCACCCTCGCTGCCGAGCGCACCTACACCTGCCCCTGCCACACCAAGCACCCCATGGACGTAGACGACTGCCTGGACACCCTCGCAGCCATTCAGACCGCCTTGGACGGCAAAGCGATGCTGTCCGCCGCCGTCTACGCTCGCAGCATTCTGGAGCCGTGCCCGGCCGCCACGCGCCGCGCAGCCGCCCTCAGGGCCGCCTACGAGCGCCGCGTGAAGGCCCAGCGGGATCTCAAGCGAGGAAAGCGTAAGTAGCCCTGCAGTACGCAGTGCAGGGGGCGGCAGAGCACCGCCCCCTGCACCTCCGAA